>NZ_JAUHHB010000001.1:444486-1377712 GCF_030410475.1 Arthrobacter sp. YD2 | reverse complement strand
CCCAGCGTGAACCGGAGTCTTTTCCGCCGGCCCGGTGAAGGGCACGGGAGTTGGACTCTGATTTTCGAAGGGGTTTGGCCGCCATGCTCGGGCGCTTTTTCAGCGTCCCTGCCGCGGCGACTTCAATTACTTTACACACCCCGACCGGTCCTTGCAAACCGGATCGAAGTGACCTGCCGCACGCTGTCCGCAACACCGCAGATCCGGCTGTGCGGGCCAGCGTTTCGGCCGATACATCCATGGTAAAGCCTCAGGCTGCCCTCTGCGCAAGCCGGTTCCCGGTCAGCCTCGTCACATAAACACCCGTCACATGAACAGAGGGGCCGGCCATCGGACGGCAAATCAGGACACCTGCCTGTCGGGTCCCGTTCCCTACCGGGTCCCATTCCCTGCCGGGGCGGGCCCCATCTCTGCCGGGCAGCGCGGGCGCCTATCCGTTGCCGCGGAGGTACGCCAGCTGTGCGGCCACCGACAGCTCGGCGGCGGCACGCACGTTGGCCGGCACATCCGCGTACACCAGGTCCGCGATGTCCCCGGCGCCGGCGTTCGAACCGATGTGGTCCAGGGCGGTACGAATCTGTTCCAGCCGCTCTTCCCGGTGGTCCCGGTAGGTCAGGACCAGTGAGCTCAGATCCGGTTGAACGGGCCCGTGTCCGGGAAGAACCGTGGCGGCACCGAGGTCAGCCAGCATCTCCAGTGTCTGCAGGTAGTCCCCCAGGGTCCCGTCCGGATAGTCCAGCACCGTGGTCCCCCGCCCCAGGATGGTGTCTCCGGTAAGCACGGAGCCGTTGCCGCCGTCGTCGGGAAGCCAGAAACACACCGAGTCCGAGGTGTGTCCGGGCGTCGCCAGGACCCTGATCTGGAGTCCGGCGGCCTTAATGCTTTCATCGGCGCCGAGCGGATCCGCTCCGACGCAGTACTTCGGATCAAGTGCGCGCACCGGTGCGCCCGTCAGCTCCGCGAACCGCCGGCTCGCCTCGGTGTGGTCAGGGTGCCGGTGGGTAATCAGCACCAGTTCCACGGTTCCGGCGCCGGCCAGGGCCTGCAGATGCTCCTCGTCCAGCGGACCCGGATCCACCACCACCGTGCTTCCGGATCCCGGGGCAGCCAAAACGTAGCTGTTGGTGCCGTCCAGGGACATGGGCCCCGGGTTCGGGGCAAGCCGGACACGGCTGAGCTCGCTGCTGCGGACCAGCCCGGAATCCGGAAGCTGTTCGGTGGTTGACATGGGTTCCTAGGCCAGGCGGGTCAGCCAGCCGTGGGTATCCTCCACGGTGCCGGTCTGGATGCCGAGCAGCTGCTCGCGGATGGACATGGTGACTTCTCCCGGCTTCGCGTCCGCGGATCCGATGACCTCAGTTTCGGACTTCAGCTGGCCCACGGGAGTGATGACCGCTGCCGTGCCGCACGCGAAGACTTCGGTGATTTCACCGGAGGCAACGCCGTCGCGCCATTCATCCAGGGTGATCTTGCGTTCCTGAACGTCCATGCCGCGGTCCCGGCCCAGCTGCAGAACGGAAGAGCGCGTGATTCCGTGCAGGATGGTGCCGGAGAGTGCGGGGGTGACCAGGCGTCCGTCCTTGAAGACGAAGAAGACATTCATGCCGCCAAGCTCTTCCACGGCGTTGTCGTTGAATTCATCCAGGAACAGCACCTGCTTGCAGCCGTTGGCTTCGCCTTCCATCTGGGCGATGAGTGAGGCAGCGTAGTTGCCGCCGCACTTTGCTTCACCGGTGCCGCCGCGGCCGGCGCGGGCGTACTTGGAGGAAAGCCAGATGGAGACCGGCTTCAGTTCCCCGCCGAAGTAGTTCCCCGCCGGCGAGGCAATCACGCGGTAGGACACCTCGCGGGCCGGACGGACACCCAGGAACGCCTCTGTGGCGATCATGAACGGGCGCAGGTAGAGCGCGGCGCCGTCGCCGTCCGGGATCCAGTCCTGGTCCAGGGCCACCAGCCGGCGGATGGACTCCAGGAACAGTTCCTCGGGAAGCTCGGGCAGCGCCAGCCGGCGGGCGGAGAGGTTCAGGCGTGCAGCATTGGCTTCGGGGCGGAAACTCACCACGGAACCGTCTGCGTGCCGGTATACCTTGAGGCCTTCGAAGATCTCCTGCCCGTAGTGCAGGACGCCGGCTGCCGGATCGATCGAGATGGGTCCGTAGGGCTCAATGCGGGCGTTCTGCCACTGGGCGTCTCCGCCTTCGGCTGCCTTCCAGTCAATGACGGCGGTGTGGTCGGTGAAGTAGTCGCCGAATCCGGGGTTCGCCAGGATGGTGGCCCGCTCGGAGGCGGACTTCGGGTTGGTGGAAAGCTCCTGGGTGAATTCCAGTGCGCTGACGGTCATGATTCCTCCACGGTGAACGGCAAAAACCCGTTCGACGACTACTTATTGGCTATGACTGAGCTTATGACACCGCGGCGGCGATGGCATCGCCCACTTCGGCGGTGGTACGGCGTTTTCCGCCCCGGTTGGCGAGATCCGCGGCGACGGCCTGCTGTATCCGCGCGGCTTCATCATCGAATCCCAGGTGCTCCAGCAGCAGGGCAGCCGAGAGGATGGCTGCGGTGGGATCAGCTTTCTGCTGCCCGGCGATGTCCGGGGCAGAGCCGTGTACGGGTTCGAACATGGACGGGTAGGTGCGGTCCATGTTGATGTTGCCGGAGGCCGCCAAACCAATGCCGCCGGTGATCGCGGCAGCCAGGTCGGTGATGATGTCGCCGAAGAGGTTGTCCGTGACGATGACGTCGAACCGTGAGGGATCACTCACCATAAAGATGGTGGCGGCGTCCACGTGCAGGTAGTCGTGGGTGACCTCGGGGAATTCCGCGGCCACCTTTTCCACGGTTCGCTTCCACAGGCGCCCGGCGTTGACCAGCACGTTGTGCTTATGCACCAGCGTCAGCTTCCGGCGCGGCCGCTGCGAGGCCCGGCGGAAGGCATCACGAACCACGCGCTCGACGCCGTAGGCGGTGTTGAGCGAAACTTCGGTGGCGATCTCCTGCGGGGTTCCCTCACGGAGCACTCCCCCGTTGCCGGCATATGGCCCTTCGGTTCCTTCGCGAACCACGATGAAATCGACGTCTCCGGGATTGGCCAGCGGGCTGTCAACTCCCGTGTACAGCTTGGACGGGCGGAGGTTTACGTAGTGGTCCAGGCTGAAGCGCAGCTTGAGCAGCAGCTCGCGTTCAATCAGCCCCGAGGGCATGCTCGTGTCCCCGGGCGCCGCACCCACGGCTCCGAAAAGAATCGCGTCATGGCCCTTGAGTGCGTCCAGTGTCTTATCCGGCAGGGTCTCCCCCGTTGCCAGCCAGTGCTCAGCCCCGAGCTCATACTCGGTCAGGTCAAACCGGGCTGGTCCGCCCGCGGTGACCTTGTTCAGCACCTTCACTGCTTCGGCCGTAACCTCCGGGCCGATTCCGTCGCCCGGGATCACGGCCAGGGAAATGACTTTGGACTGTTCTTCGCTCATAACGCCCATCATAGAAAGACGGTCCGGATGCCGGACAACCCATCTCACATGCTGAACACTGCGGCGAGAATTCCACCCCTGGCATGACGCGCCGGAGGAACGGGGGGCCTAAAGTTGTTGTCCATGCTCCTGCACCGACGTATCTATGCCTGGATGCAGGCAAACCCCGCCAAGGTGGACCTGTGCTCCGCCCTGGGCTTCACCCTGTTCCTCGCGGTGCCGGTCCTGCTCATCGGCCGCTGGCAGCCGGTCGAATTCCTGTTGTCGACAGCCATCTGCATGAGCATGGCCTGGCGCCGCACCAGGCCCGTACCGGCAGCGGCGGTCCAGGCCACCGCCTGCATCCTCTCCCTGTTCCTGGTCCCGGAGACGGGGTTGCCGGCTGACATTCTTGTCCTGGGCATGGTCTACTCGCTGGCGGCCTTCGCTCCACGGTGGGCAAGCCTGGCCGGGCTGGGGCTGGCGCTGGCTGGCGGCATGGCCTTTGTGCTGGTGTATTTCATTGTGCCGGCCATGGGAGGCAGCCTTCCCGGGACTACCGGGTTCATCCCGATGCTCATATTGGTCATCGCCGTTGATGCGGTGGTCCTGGTCTTCTGGACCTTCGGGGACCTGGCCCGCACCCGGCGCCTGGCGATGCAGGCGCTCCAGGACCGCGCCCACCGCCTGGAGATTGAACGCCAGCAGGAGCGGGACCTGGCCGCCGCGGACGAACGCAGCCACATTGCCCGGGAGATGCATGACATTGTGGCGCACTCGCTCTCGGTGATCATTACGCAGGCCGACGGCGCGCGGTATGCGAGCGCCGACGATCCGGACGTCGCCCCGCGAACCCTGGGCGTGATCGCCGAAACCGGGCGGAGTTCCCTGCGCGAAATGCGCCGGCTGCTCGGCGTGCTCCGCGGCGACGAGGCAGCCTCCACCCGCCCCCTGCCCTCACTGGCAGATGTTGATGCGTTGGTGGACTCTGTCCGGCACGGCGGGGTGGATGTTTCCGTGCAGGTGGACGGCGCGCCCCGCCGGCCCCTGCCGCCGGGCGCTGAGCTCAGCGCGTACAGAGTCATCCAGGAATCCCTGACCAACGTGCTGAAGCATGCCGGTCCCAGCGCCCGGGCGGCTGTTGACCTCCAGTGGTCACCGCGGGGGCTGGCCCTCACTGTCACCGACAACGGGATAGGTGCCGCTGCAGCCATCGACAGCGACGGCGCCGGACAGGGCATCAAGGGGATGGGCGAGCGGCTGGCGCTTTACGATGGAACCCTAAAGGCTGCTCCGGCGGCCGGCGGAGGATTCCGCGTTGAAGCATTCATCCCCTACACGGAGGCCTAGGCATAGTGCCGGATTCCCCCTGGACCGCAGCGTCCGAAACACCGCTCCCTTCCGCCGATCCCATCCGGGTGGTCCTGGTGGATGACCAGCAGCTGGTGCGCGGCGGTTTCCGCATGCTGATCAATTCACAGCCGGATCTCGAGGTGGTTGCCGAAGCCGGCAACGGACACGAGGCCCTGGCCGCACTGGCCGCCGTACGGGCCGACGTTGTGCTGATGGACGTCCGGATGCCGGGAATGGACGGCATCGAGGCCACCTCCCGGATCCTCGACGCCGGAAACGGCGGGGAGCGGAACGAAGACGTGAAGGTGGTGGTGCTGACCACCTTCGACCTGGATGAGTACGCGCTTTCCGCCATCCAGGCCGGCGCCAGCGGCTTTCTGCTCAAGGATGCCCCGCCCGAGGAGCTCTTGGAAGCCATCCGCACCGTGCACCGCGGTGATGCGGTGATTGCGCCGTCCACCACCCGCCGCCTGCTGGACCACGTTGCCCCCATGCTGCGCACCGCCGGAACACCCGGAAGCCCGCATGCCGCCGCCGTCGAAACCCTGACGCCGCGCGAACACGAGGTTTTCACCCTGATAGCCCAGGGCCTCTCCAATCCTGAGATCGCCGCGAAGCTCTTCCTCTCGGAGGCAACGGTCAAAACCCACGTGGGCCATATCCTGGCCAAGCTGGGCGCCCGGGACCGGGTGCAGGCCGTGGTTATTGCGTACGAGACGGGCATAGTCGCACCCTAGGGGCATGGAACGGGGACGGCGCACGGCCACTGTCGAGGACGTCCGTCAGGTCTGCCTCTCCCTGCCCGGCGTCTCGGAACGGCTCAGCTGGAAGCAGCCCGCCTGGTTTGCCCGCACGCTGATGGCCCGGATGTGGGATGAAGACTCCCTGACGGTCAAAAGTGCGGAACGGGAGGCACTGGCGGCGCTGCAGCCGGACATCTACTTCTGGACCCCGCATCACGAGTCCTCTCCGCTGTTGGTCCTGGTGCGGCTGGCATGTGTTCCGCAGGATGAGCTGGCAGAAATGCTGCATGAGTCCTACCGGCTGGCCGGCGCCCTTCCACCCACGGTATGAGGCCGGTTCCCCGGGAACCGTCCCCCGGCTCGATGTGGCCCATGATGCCGCGGGCATAGCGTGGGAACCATGACAACACTCGCAGAGCAGAATCCTGTCCCCGGCACGGGGAAAACCCGCCTGGCCGCAGCCGCGCAGAGGCTGAACAAGACGTACGGCACCGGTGAAACCCGGGTCCACGCCCTTCGGGATGTGGACGTGAGCTTTGAAACCGGCACCTTCACGGCCATTATGGGTCCGTCCGGCTCCGGAAAGTCGACCCTGATGCATTGCCTGGCCGGCCTGGATACCTCCGACTCGGGACGCATCTGGATAGGCGGCACCGAACTCACCGGACTTAACGACGCCGCACTGACCCGCCTTCGCCGGGACTCCGTGGGCTTCGTTTTCCAGTCCTTCAACCTGGTCCCCACGCTTACCGCCGAACAGAACATCACCCTCCCCGTCGCGCTGGCCAACGGCAAGGTGGACCGGGCCTGGCTGGAAAGCATCACCGAAACCCTGGGCCTCACCGGCCGGCTGAAGCACCGGCCGCATGAACTCTCCGGCGGCCAGCAGCAGCGCGTGGCCGTAGCCCGTGCCCTGCTGACCCGCCCGGACGTGCTCTTCGGAGACGAGCCCACCGGCAACCTGGATTCCAAGTCCGGAGCCGAGGTCCTTTCCCTGCTCCGCCGTTCCACCAAGGAGATGGGCCAGACCATCATCATGGTCACCCACGATCCCGTGGCCGCTTCCTACGCGGACCGGGTTGTGCTCATGAATGACGGCGCGCTGGTGGGCGAACTGGCGAATCCCACCCCGGACACCGTACTGGCCGCCCTGACCAAGCTGGGGGCGTAAGGCATGTTGCAGGTAGCGCTGGCGCAGGTGCGCCTGAACGCCCGCCGTTTCATAGCGGTCTCCCTGGCAGTCCTCATCGCCGTCGGCTTCCTGACGGCCACTCTGATCATTAATTCCTCCTCCAAGGCCTCGCTGACCCAGAGCGTCGGCCAGAGCTACCGCAACGCGGATCTGATCCTCAACGGCAACCTGTTCCGGTCCGATCCGCTGGTGCTGGACGAGGACACCGCCGCCATTGTCCGTGACCTCCCCGGAGTGGCGGGAAGCTACGAGGTGCAGCAGGGATACGTCAGCTTCGGCACGGGCCGGGACACGGTGTACGGCAAGCTGGACAGCATTCCCGAGTACACGGGGCTCTTCCCGGGAAAGGTCACCGACGGTTCGCTGCCGGTGTCCGACGGCGAGGTGGCCGTGGACAGCGACACCGCCGAGCGGGCGGGCCTGTCGAAGGGCTCCGTGCTCAGCCTCACCGGTGGAACGGACGATTCAGCTGCCGTGGAGCTGACAGTCACCGCACTGGTAGCCCCGTCCGATGACCCGACCAGCATGGGCAATGCCCAGCTCTATGCCACCGGCGCCACCGCGGCATTGTTCGCCAACGTGGAAGACGGCTTCGACACCATCCAGCTGGCGCTGGCCGACGGCGCCGACGTGAACGAGGTGCG
This sequence comes from Arthrobacter sp. YD2, assembly GCF_030410475.1. Taxonomy (NCBI): domain Bacteria; kingdom Bacillati; phylum Actinomycetota; class Actinomycetes; order Micrococcales; family Micrococcaceae; genus Arthrobacter; species Arthrobacter sp. YD2. The sequence continues at coordinate 1,370,334 of NZ_JAUHHB010000001.1, read as the reverse complement.
GGCCGCCGTGGAGCAGGAGCTTTCCGCCGCGGGCATGGGTGAGGTGGTTGTCCGTACCGCTGCCGAGCAGACCGATGTCCTGGTGGCCATGTACACCGGCGGAGACGATGCCCTGACCATCATCCTGCTGGCCTTCGCCGCGGTGGCGGTGCTGGTCTGCGCGTTGGTGGTTTCCAACACCTTCTCCGTGCTGGTGGCCCAGCGCACCCGCGAACTTGCCCTGCTGCGCTGCATCGGTGCCGAACGTTCGCAGATCCGCCGCTCCGTCATCGTGGAAGCCCTGATTGTGGGCATAGTCGCATCCGTTGCAGGTGTCCTGGCCGCCGTGGCCCTGGTGGGCGGCATCATTGCCTACCTGCAGACCATTCCCGAAAGCGGCTTCGCCACACTGGCGGTCTCCCCCGGCTCGGTAGTCGCCGGACTGGTGGTGGGTGTCCTGCTGACCGTCCTGTCCGCCCTGGTTCCGGCCCGGGCCGCCACCGCGGTTGCCCCGCTGGCTGCCCTGCGCCCTGCCGAAGATGTTCGGGCCGGAACAAAGCGCGGGCGGGTCCGCCTGGCCATCGGCCTGGTGCTCCTGGCCGGCGGTGCCGCCCTGCTGGCTGCCGGTGCAGTCTCCTCGGACCTCCTGGTGGCGCTGCCCGGCGGCATCCTGAGCTTTGTGGGCGTGCTGATGTGCGCCACGCTGTTTGTCCCGGGTCTGGTGCGGGCCGTCGGCAGGATCGCTGCTCCGCTGGGAGTGCCCGGCAAACTAGCAGCGGTCAACGCCGTCCGGAACCCCCAGCGTACGTCGGCAACATCCTCCGCCCTGCTGATCGGCGTCACCCTGGTCACCATGATGATGACCGGGGCCGCCACGGCGCGGACCTCCCTGGACGACGTGTTGGCGGGAGAGTTCCCGGTGGATGTGAGCGTTGCCGGCCAGGACCGTCCGTTCACCGCCGCCGACGCGGACACCGCACGTGCCGTTGACGGTGTGCAGGACGCTGTCCTGGTGCCCCTGGCCGGTACCACCGACACGGAGGAATACGGCGCCTACGACGTGTACGCGCTGGATCCTGCTGAAGCGGCGAAGGTCCTGCAGGATTCCGACCTGGTCCTCACGGACAACACCATCCTGATGCCGCAGGGCATCAAGTCCGAAACGCTGACGGTAACCGGGGCGCGCTCCACCGCGGAGCTGAAGGTACTGGAATCGAACAGCAAACAGCTGCGCCCGCTCATCAGTGCCGACACGGCGGCGAAGCTGGGTGGCCCTGCACCGCTGCCCGCTTCCGCTGACTACGTTCCGTTGCCGGAGCTCTGGCTGTCCGTGGAGGAGACCCTGAATACCTCCGCCCTGATAGACCTGCGCGCCGATCTGGCGGAACGGCTGGATGTGGAGGAGTACACGGTGAACGGTTCCGCGATTGAGCGTGCCGCGTTTGACCAGGTCATCGACGTCCTGCTGATGGTGGTCACCGGCCTGCTGGGAGTGGCCGTGGTGATTGCCCTGGTGGGTGTGGCCAACACACTGTCCCTCTCGGTATTGGAACGCACCCGCGAGTCGTCCCTGTTGCGGGCACTGGGCCTGACCCGCGGACAGCTGCGCGGCATGCTGGCACTCGAAGCCGTGCTGATCGCCGGGGTGGCTGCCCTGATGGGCACCGTGCTCGGCTCGGTTTACGGCTGGCTCGGAGCGCAGTCGGCGCTGGGCTCCTTCGCCTCGGTGGAGCCATCGGTTCCGTGGCTGCAGCTGCTCGGTGTCCTGGCCGTGGCGCTGCTGGCCGGCCTCGCGGCGTCGGTCCTCCCGGCCCGTCGCGCCGCCCGCCTCTCGCCGGTGGCCGGACTCGCTGCCGACTGATCCGGACCCGTTGAATCAGGCCGGGACCGGTCTGCGGCTGATCTGCGGCCCGGCCGCGGGGCATGCGCCTCGCGGTCGGGCCGCAGATCTGCAAGGATACTGGGAAGGACAAATTACTAAGCACGCTTATGCCGGACCGTTGGCCCGGCAGGCTGCAGGCGTAAGGAGATCAGCATGACCCAGCAGGATGCCGCCCCCGGACATTTCACCCCGGGACGGGAATCACTCGCCGCGTACCTGGATGACCACCTCATTGGCGCAGAGACGGGCGTCCGCCTGTTCACCGCCGCGCAGCGCACATGGGAGGGATCACCGTACGAGGAGACCTTCGCCCGCCTGATGGAGGAGATTTCCGATGAACGGGATGAACTTGAATCCCTGATCCACGCCCTGGGCTATGCAAGGAGCAAGGCCAAGGCTGCAGCAGCGGCCGTGGGCGCGGCAGCCGGGAAACTGGGTCCGCTGAATCCGCTGAGCACCGGCGGGGGCGCCACCGGGCAGCTGGAGCTTGAGTCCCTGCAGTCGCTGGTCCGGATGAAGGAATCCCTGTGGCGGACACTGCTGGTGCTTTCCGGCACCGACCACCGGTTCAACACGGCGCGGCTTCAGGAACTGATCGAGATGGCCCGCGGACAGCAGGAGGCCGTGGCCGAGGTGATGGAGAAAACAGCCGTGGAGCGGTTCCTGGCTACGGACTAAGCCGGGCCCCGCTAACAAAAGAACACCCCCGACGAATTGTCGGGGGTGTTCTTTTGCGTCCGGCTATTCCGCCGGCTCCTCGTACTTCGGGAAGATGGGCGTGGGCGCCGGCAGCGCAGTGCCCGGCACCAGCGGTGTGCCGATCGCGCTGAACTGCCGCGCGGCGTCGTCGTCCTGGCCAAGGACCGTCAGCAGCTTGGCCGCACTCTCCGGCATCACCGGCTGGATCAGGATGGCGACAATCCGCAGTACCTCGAGGGTCACATACAGCACCGTGTTCATGCGTTCGACGTCGGTCTTCCGCAGCACCCACGGCGCCTGCTCGGCAAAGTACGCGTTGGTGTCCCCCAGGACCTTCCAGGTAGCTTCCAGCGCGCCGTGGAAATCCTGCACATCGTACGCTTCACGGGAGATCTGCAGGAGGTTGCCTGCAGCTTCCAGCAGGGCGGTGTCCTCCGGCGTGAAATCACCGGGCTGCGGCACCGCTGCGCCGCAGTTCTTGGCCACCATGGACAGGGAGCGCTGGGCCAGGTTGCCTAGGTTATTGGCAAGGTCGGAGTTCATCCGGCCAACGACGGCGTCGTGATTGTAGGAGCCATCGGCACCGAACGGGACCTCGCGGAGCAGGAAGAAGCGCACCGAGTCCAGGCCGTATTGGTCAGCCCAGTCCTTCGGGGCCACTACGTTGCCCAGCGACTTGGACATCTTGACGCCCTTGTTGTGCAGGAAGCCGTGGATCATGATCCGCTTCGGCAGTTCCAGCTTGGCGGACATCAGGAAGGCAGGCCAGAAAATGGCGTGGAAGCGTGAAATGTCCTTGCCGATCACGTGGACGTCGGCGGGCCAGTACTTCCGGAAGGCTTCACTTTCGGTATCGGGGAAGCCGACGCCGGTGAGGTAGTTGGTCAGCGCGTCCACCCACACGTACATCACGTGGTCCGGGTTGCCGGGCACGGGCACGCCCCAGTCGAACGTGGTGCGGGAGATGGAGAGGTCCTCCAGCCCGCCCTTCACGAAGCTGATGACCTCGTTGAACCGCGAGCGCGGGGCGGCGAAGTCCGGCTGGGACTCATAGAGGGCCAGGAGCCGATCCTGGTACGCGGACAGCCGGAAGAAGTAGCTCTCCTCCTCGGTCCAGGTCACCTCGGTGTCGGTTTCCTTGGAGTACCGCACGCCGTCCTCGCGGACTTCGGTCTCGTCTTCGCTGTAATACGCCTCATCCCGGACGGAATACCAGCCGGAGTACTTGGACAGGTAGATGTCCCCGTTCTCCTCCATCCGCTTCCAGATGGCCTGGGCGGCGGCATAGTGGTCGGCGTCGGTGGTACGGATGAAGCGGTCATAGGAGTTCCCCATGTCCGCTTCCATCTGCTTAAACGCGGCCGAGTTGCGGTCCGCGAGTTCCTTGGCGGTAATGCCTTCCTTGTCCGCGGACTGCTGCATCTTCAGCCCGTGCTCGTCCGTACCCGTCATAAAGAACACGTCGTAGCCGTCCAGGCGCTTGAAGCGCGCCATGGCGTCGGTGGCGATGTGCTCATACGCATGCCCGATGTGGGGCTCGCCGTTGGGGTAGGAGATGGCTGTGGTGATGTAGAACGGAGTCTTGGAATCGGAAGAAGTCACATAAGAAAATTACCCTGTTTCGGCAGGGCTTGTCGCTTTGGGGCCGGCAAGGCGCGCGAGGCCGAGAAGGATGACGGTGTAGAAAACGCTGATGGTGCAGGCCGTCCCGACGATGCTGCGGTATGGCAGCCAGGACTCCCCCTGCGGCAGGATGACGAACTCGGCGGCGATACACGCCGCCAGCAGCACCGCGAGGAGGACCTCCATACCCATCCTGAGCCTGCTGCCCCGGTACCGGCGGCGCAGAAGCAGGGCAACCGGCAGCAAAGGCATGAGCCACACCAGTTCGTTGAACCACACGGTCGCGATCAGCAAACAGGCGGCCACCCCGGCTGCAGGATAAGCGGCCGTATAACCCCACCCGGCGGGTAGCCCTCCCTTCACCCCGTACAGGGCCGTGAGCAGCGCCCAGGGCAGCAGAAGGGCGGCCATGAACTCCACCGACCCCGTCGGAAGCTGAACAAGCAGCAGCAATCCGATCGGAACGGCATAAACAGCGACCCGGAGCGCCCGTGCGGGCGGGCTGGCCGGCACAAAGACCATCAACCCGGTGAGGATTGCTGCCACACCCAGAACCAGCCCGTTCACCAGCATGCTGTCCCATTGGTCCTCCCTGCCCTGCGGGAACAACGCATTGATGAAGACGCCTGCATAGGAGGCTATTCCTACCAGCAGCCAGGCGGCTGGAATCCAGGACCGCTGCAGTGCTGTTGGTGCCGGCTCGGGCGGAGGTTGGGACATTGGGACAGCTTAGTGCCCGTCCTCCAGCACCGAGGTCAGCACCGGAGCCGTGACGGCAAGCCCTGCCCGCACCAGCCCCACTCCCACGGCAACGGTTGCCGCGAGGATAACCATCGACGCCGGAGCGAAAAGCAGTGCCGCGCCCACCAACGGGAACAGCAGGACCGCCGACACTGTCACGGAAGCGGTGCATACGAGCAGCAGGGGCTGCATCACCGCCTTGATGCGTGCGCCCTCGATCACTCCCCTCGGCATGCCCATCCGGTCCAGGCTGCGGTAGAGCTCACCGCGGTCCAGGACCGTGGCTGCCTGGTTGATGCCAGCGGAGCAGGCGACCATCAGGAATCCCGCAACAACCGTGATCAGCACACCGGTCATGAGGTCCTGCAGCAGGAAGTCTTCCGGCCCCTCCGACTGGCTTCCCTGCACGGCCGCAGCGGCCGAACCGGCAACTACGGCAGTGAAGCAGACCAGGGCCAGGGCACTGACCTGGCGCCACGCGGCCTTGGGGGAATCCAGCACTGTCCGGGCGGCAAGCAGGTCCTCCGGCGTCTGTGCCCTGCGCAGGCGCCGGGTGGCGGAGCGGGCAACCAGCCAGGGTCCGGCCAGGTTGAGGACGGACATCCCGGCCGCAAACACGCCGAAGATCATCATGATGGCCAGCACCGCTCCGGCGCCCGGAATCGTCAGGGCCAGGCTGCCCGCAACCAGAACCGCCACGGCAATCCCGGCCCGGCTCCAGTGGACCTTTTGGGCCGCGGCCCGGGTCCGCACCCCGAGGGGTGACACCACCACTTTCCGCAGGCCGGCGGCGGAGCTGACCGCGGCCAGCAGAACCACCGCCAGCACTGTGGCGAGTCCAGCCGCCGGGTGCAGCCAATAGGCAGCGCCAAGGGCTGCGCCGCGGAAGTGGATCAGCTGGACCAGTGGAGCGAACAGCAGATACCCGGCCACCCCGGCCACGGCGCCGGCCAGTGCCTGGGCGGTGGCCTCCAGCACTGTCACCTGCCGCACCGTCGTGGCGGAGCCTCCGAGAAGGCGCAGCGTTGAGAGGTGCTCGTCCCGCCGGCGGGCGGAAAGGCGCGCCGCGGAACCACCAAGGGTGATGAGGGGCAACACCAGTAGCAGCAGCGCGAAGCAGGCCAGCAGCAGATACAGATCCCCTTCAGCGTCGCCCCACTGCAGGAAGGACAAGGCGCCGGACAGGACGGTCAACAGCAAGGTGGTGACCACGGCAAACGCTGCGACAGGCAGCAGCGCCTTCTCCCATCCGGCGGTGCCGGGACGGTTCAGCAGCCAGGTGAGGCGGACGGCCACCGGAGAAGAGTCCAGAAGACGGTCAATGGCGGACAGACGTGCGGGCAGGGGCGCGGGGGCGGTCATCGGGTCCGTCCCGCACCGGCCGTGTCGGCGACAATCCGGCCGTCAGCCACGGTGATCACCCTGCCGCACCAGCGGGCCACTGACGGGTCGTGGGTGACCACCATCAGGGAGCGCCCCGTCCCCTCGACGGTGCGCAGCAGCAGCCCCATCACTTCCGCGGAGGTGTGCGAATCCAGCGCACCCGTGGGTTCGTCCGCGAACAGGACCCGCGCACCGTTGACCTGTGCCCGCGCTATGGCCACCCGCTGGGCCTGTCCGCCGGACAGCTCCCCTATACGGCGCTGCTCCATTCCGGCCAGTCCGAGAGCGGCCAGGGCCTGCACGGCTTCCTGTTCCGCTTCCGCCCGCGGCGCCCCGTTGAGCATCAGGGCCAGCGCCACATTTTCCCCGGCCGTCAGCTCGGGGATCAGCAGGCCCTGCTGGAAAACGAAACCGAAGTCGCTTCGGCGCAGTGCTGAGCGTGCGTCGTCGTCCAGCGCCGTGACCTCCACGGGTGCACCGCTGCGAAACAGCCGGACGCTGCCGGTATCGGGGCGGATAATGCCGGCCAGGCAGTGCAGCAGCGTGGTTTTTCCCGAACCGGAAGCGCCCATCACGGCCACGGCCTCCCCCGGATATACGGCCAGGCTGATGCCCGCCAGTGCAGCGGTGCTTCCGTAGGTTTTGGTCAGGTTGTCGGCGGCCAGCAGAGGTCCGCCCGGCATGGATGAAGTCATGCCTTCCATGCTGCCGCGGCACGGGTGCGGTGCGCGTCGGAGGCGGGCATGATCTCCCCTGCGGTGCCTCCTACCCTGGGGGGAGGCTTAAACGCACAGGACCGGTCCCGCGGTGGCGGAACCGGTCCCGGTGCGGTACTGCTAGTCCTGCAGGTCCACTTCGCGGGCCACGGAGGCGCCGATTTCCTCGCGCAGCTTCTCCAGCACGTCCTGCGGCACGGAGGAATCCACGGTCAGCAGGGACAGCGCCTGGCCGCCCTCGGTGTTCCGGGCCACCTGCATGCCGGCAATGTTGATGTCCTTCTCGCCCAGCACCCGGCCCAGGGCGCCGATCACGCCGGGACGGTCCTGGTAGATGAGCACAATCAGGTGTTCGCTGATGGGGATTTCCAGGTCGTAGCCGTTCACTCCGACGAGCTTCTGGATCTGCTTCGGTCCGGTCAGCGTGCCGGAAACCTCCAGCCGGGACCCGTCGGAGAGGGCACCGCGGATGGTAAGCAGGTTCCGGTAGTCATCCACGTCGGGGGTGGTCAGCAGGCGCACCTCGATGCCGCGCTGTTCCGCCAGCACCGGTGCGTTCACGTAGGAGACCTGTTCGGAGACAATGTCGGTGAAAATGCCCTTCAGTGCCGCCAGCTCCAGTGCCTTGACGTCCAGGGCGGCAATCTCGCCGGCCACTTCGATGTCGATGGCGGTCACGGAGTCGTGGGAGAGGGCAGTGAAGATGCGGCCCAGCTTTTCGATCAGCGGGATACCCGGACGCACGTCTTCGGCGATGACGCCGCCGGCAACGTTCACGGCGTCGGGGACCAGTTCCCCGGCCAGGGCCAGCCGGACGGATTTGGCAACGGACACGCCGGCCTTTTCCTGCGCTTCCGCGGTGGAGGCGCCCAGGTGCGGGGTGACCACTACGTTGTCCAGCGCGAAGAACGGCAGGTCGGTGCTGGGCTCCTTGACGAACACGTCCACGCCGGCACCGGCAATTTTTCCTGCCTGCAGGGCTTCATAGAGCGCAGCCTCGTCCACGAGTCCGCCGCGGGCCACGTTCACCACGTAGGCGGTGTCCTTCATCTTTTCGAAGGCTTCGGCGCCGAGCATGCCCAGGGTCTCGGGGGTCTTGGGCATGTGGATGGTGATGAAGTCCGATTCCTCAAGGAGTTCGTCCAGGGTGACCAGGCGGACGTTCAGCTGCGCGGCGCGGGCGGAGGTCACGTACGGGTCATAGGCCAGGATCTCGGTACCGAAGCCCTGCAGCCGGGCCGCGACCAGGGCACCGATGCGGCCGAGGCCGATAATGCCGATCTTCTTTTCGAACAGCTCGATGCCGCTGTACTTGGAGCGCTTCCATTCGCCGTTCTTCAGGGCAGCGCTGGCCTGCGGGATGTTCCGGGCCAGGGACAGGATGTGCCCCACGGTGAGCTCCGCGGCGGAAATGATGTTCGACGTCGGGGCGTTGACCACCATCACGCCGGCCTGCGTGGCGGCCTTGATGTCCACGTTGTCCAGCCCCACGCCGGCGCGGGCAATGACCTTCAGGTTCTTCGCCGCCGCAATGGCTTCGGCGTCCACCTGCGTAGCCGAGCGGACGAGGATGGCATCCACGTCCGCGATCGCGGAAAGGAGCTGGGAGCGGTCCGCACCGTCCGTGGAGCGGATCTCAAAGTCGGGGCCCAGGGCCTCGACGGTAGCGGGCGAGAGTTCCTCCGCGAGGAGTACGACTGGTTTGGTGGCAGACACCGGTGACCTCTTTAGCTGTGGACGATTCAGGTGGGGTTTCGCGCAGGAGGCCGGACCCGAGGGGTCCGGCCTCCTTGCCGATTCGGCTTGCCTTTCGAGCCTATCGCCTGCTCCCGGGGGCGTGGCGAATCGGTGCGGATATTACGGTGGCGACTAGCGGGCTACGGAGCCTTCGGTGTAGTCGTCCTCATTCTTGATCCAGGAGAAGAGCTTGCGCAGCTCGCGGCCGGTGGCCTCGATCGGGTGGTCCTCACCCTTCTGGCGCAGTTCCTTGAACTCGGGTGCGCCGGCATCCTGGTCATCGATGAAACGCTTGGCAAAGGCGCCGCTCTGGATGTCCGCGAGGACGGCCTTCATGTTCTCCTTCACGCTCTCGTCGATGACGCGCGGGCCGGAGACGTAGTCGCCGTACTCTGCCGTGTCGGAAACGCTCCAGCGCTGCTTGGCGATGCCGCCTTCCACCATGAGGTCGACAATCAGCTTCAGCTCGTGAAGTACCTCGAAGTACGCCACCTGCGGCTGGTAGCCGGCTTCGGTGAGGGTTTCGAAGCCGTACTGGATCAGCTGCGACGCGCCGCCGCACAGGACTGCCTGCTCACCGAAGAGGTCCGTTTCGGTTTCTTCGGTGAAGGTGGTCTCGATGACGCCGGCACGGGTGCCGCCGATGGCCTTGGCGTAGGACAGTGCCAGTTCCTTGGCCTTGCCGGATGCGTTCTGCTCCACGGCAATCAGGTCAGGGACGCCGCGGCCGGCTTCGAATTCGCGGCGCACAATGTGGCCCGGACCCTTGGGTGCGACCAGGGCAACGTCGACGTCGGCCGGCGGCTGGATGTAGCCGTAGCGGATGTTGAAGCCGTGGCCGAAGAACAGTGCGTCGCCGGACTGCAGGTTCGGGGCGATCTCCTCGGCGTAGACAAAGCGCTGGACCTGGTCCGGGGTAAGGACCATGATCAGGTCGGCTTCGGCGACGGCGTCGGCGACGTTGAGTACGCGAAGGCCCTCAGCCTCGGCCTTGGCCCGGGAGGCGGAGCCTTCCTTCAGTCCCACACGGACGTCGACGCCGGAGTCGCGGAGGCTGAGTGCGTGGGCGTGGCCCTGGCTGCCGTAGCCGATGACGGCGACCGTGCGGCCCTGGATGATGGACAGATCGGCGTCGTCGTCGTAGTACATGTCAGTCACTGTGGTTATCTCCTACTGGTTTCCTGGATGAAGGTCTGGGGTGGAACTCAGGCGCTGCGCAGGGCGCGGTCGCTCATGGATTTTGAGCCGCGGCCTACGGCCAGAGTTCCGGATTGGACTATTTCGCGGATGCCAAAGGGCTCAAGCACTGACAACAGCGCGTTGAGCTTCTCGGCGGTGCCTGTTGCCTCGACGATGAGCGAGTCTGTGGACACGTCCACCACTGAGGCGCGGAACAGCTCGGCTGCCTGGGTTACCTGCAGCCGGGTTGCGGCATCCGCGCGAACCTTGACCAGGATGTGGTCGCGTTGCACGGAGGAATCGGGAACAAGCTCAACAATCTTGATGACGTTGATGAGTTTGTTCAGTTGTTTGGTGACCTGCTCCAGCAGGTCACCCTCGGCGTCGACCACCACGGTGATCCGGGACATGCCCGGCACCTCGGAGGGGCCCACGGCCAAAGAATTGATGTTGAAGGCCCGGCGGGCGAACAGTGACGCTACGCGGGTCAGTACGCCGGGAACGTCTTCTACCAGCACGGAAAGGGTGTGGCGGGCCATGTCCTAATCCTCCTCTTCCCAGGTGGGGGTCATGTTGCGGGCAATCTGGATCAGGTCATTGCTAACCCCGGTGGGGACCATCGGCCACACCATGGAATCGCGGCTGACCACGAAGTCGATGACCACGGGGCGGTCATTGATCTCCAGGGCCTTGGCGATGGTGGCATCGATGTCCTCGTCGCGTTCGCAGCGCAGGCCCACGCAGCCGTAGGCGTCGGCCAGCTTCACGAAGTCCGGAACCCGGACCGTGTCATGCCCGGTGTTGAGGTCCGTGTTGGAGTAGCGCGACTCGTAGAAGAGGGTCTGCCACTGCCGCACCATGCCCAGCGAGGAGTTGTTGATGATGGCAACCTTGATCGGGATGTTGTTGATCAGGCAGGTGGCCAGTTCCTGGTTGGTCATCTGGAAGCAGCCGTCACCGTCAATGGCCCACACCACGCGGTCCGGGTTGCCCACCTTGGCCCCCATGGCCGCCGGCACGGAGTAGCCCATGGTGCCCAGCCCGCCGGAATTCAGCCAGGCACGGGGACGCTCATACTTGATGAACTGCGCGGACCACATCTGGTGCTGCCCGACGCCGGCCACGTAAACGCCCTCGGGACCGGTCAGGGCTCCGATGCGTTCAATGACCTTCTGCGGCGCCATCAGGCCGTCTTCCGGCTCGGCGTAACCGATGGGGTACGTTTCCCGCAGCCGGTCCAGCACGGCCCACCAGGCCGAGATGTCCGGCTTCTCGGTTTCAAACTGGCTCCGCACGGCGTCGGTGAGCTCGGGGATGATTTCCTTCACCGAACCGACAATCGGCACATCCGCGGCACGGTTCTTGGAGATTTCCGCCGGGTCAATGTCCGCGTGGATGACCTTGGCGCCGGGGGCGAAGGAGCTGAGCACGCCGGTGACCCGGTCATCGAAGCGGGCGCCGAGGGTGATCAGCAGATCGGACTGCTGCAGTGCGGTCACGGCGGAGACCGAACCGTGCATGCCCGGCATGCCCACGTGCTGCGGGTGCGAGTCGGGGAACACGCCACGGGCCATCAGGGTGGTGACCACCGGGGCACCCACCAGTTCGGCCAGCTCCAGCAGCTCGGCCGAGGCATTGGCCTTAAGCACACCGCCGCCCACGTAGAACACCGGCCGCTGCGACGCCGTGATCAGGCGTGCCGCTTCGCGAACCTGCTTGGAATGTCCGCGCACCACGGTGCGGTAACCCTGCAGGTCAATCTTGGGCGGCCAGGAGAAAACGGTTTTGGCCTGCTGGGCGTCCTTGGAGACGTCCACCAGCACCGGACCCGGCCGGCCCGAGGTCGCAATGTGGAAGGCCTCGGCCAGCACGCGCGGGATGTCCGCGGCGTCGGTGACCAGGTAGGAGTGCTTGGTGATGGGCATCGTGATGCCCACAATGTCGGCTTCCTGGAACGCGTCCGAGCCGATAAACGCACTGGAGACCTGCCCGGTGATGGCCACCATGGGCACTGAGTCCATGTGCGCGTCGGCAATGGCGGTGACCAGGTTGGTGGCACCGGGGCCCGACGTCGCGATGCAGACACCCGCGCGGCCGGTCACCATGGCATAACCCTCGGCAGCGTGTCCGGCGCCCTGCTCATGCCGGACCAGGACGTGGCGGATCTTCTTCGAATCCATCAGGGGATCATAGGTGGGCAGGATGGCGCCGCCGGGCAGTCCGAAGACCTCGTCTACGCCAAGCTCCTCCAGGGACCGGACTAGGGCCTGGGAACCGGTCATTTCTATGGGCGGAACAATGTTGTTAGGCCCTTGGATCCGGTCATCCACGGCATAGGCGGAGGACATGGAACTTGCTACGTCTTTGGTCTTGGCTGCTGCCGCGCGTGCGGCGGCGTTTGCCTTCGAGGCCATCAGCGAAGGGCTGATTGGCGATCCCTTACTCATTGGAACTTCCTTTGCGGATACTGATCCATTGTCTGTGCGGCGGCCTGCCCGGGTTGTGCCCGGTTGGGCTTTTTTATGCTTAGCGAAGCCAAAACTGACGAAGCCAATAAAAAAACCCCTCGTGCCGGTTGGCTCCGTAGGGGTTCGCGCGTGACGTCTTAGACAAGTCGGGCTATTACGCCACGCGCTTGATAAGGACGACGGGTACGATCTGCATACCGTTCAGTCTTGCGGTCCCCTGCGGGGGTGTCAATCTAATGAGACGCCCGTCTCACTATGTGGACGTGGTGCCTGTCTTTTGGACATGCCTGTCCGGTTCCCCTCCCTGCCAAGCCGGCAGGGTACTCCCCCCACCCGGTTCTCCCGCCCACACGAGGCGGCAGGGCTTAATAAGGCTGCAAGGCCTTAGGGGCCCCGGTGGTCAGGCGCTCCAGCGCCTGACCACCGGGGAGGCCTATCAGCCGCCGCAGTAAGCGCCGGTGGAGGCCGAGTTGACCATCTTGGCGTACTTGGCCAGGACACCCTTGGTGAACTTGGCCGGCAGCGGCTGCCAGCCGACCTTGCGGGCCTCGAGCTCCTCCGGCTCCACCAGCAGGTCGAAGCTGCGGGCGGCAATGTCCACGCGGATCCGGTCGCCGTCCTTCACGAAGGCGATGGGACCGCCGTCGACCGCTTCCGGGGCCACGTGGCCGATGCACAGGCCTGTGGTGCCGCCGGAGAACCGGCCGTCGGTGAGCAGCAGGACATCCTTGCCCAGGCCGGCGCCCTTGATGGCACCGGTGATGGCGAGCATCTCGCGCATGCCCGGGCCGCCCTTGGGCCCTTCGTAGCGGATCACGACGACGTCGCCGGCGTGGATCTGTCCGGCGTCCAGGGCATCCAGGGCGCCCTGTTCTCGTTCGAAGACGCGGGCGGTACCCTCGAAGACGTCCGCGTCGAAGCCGGCTGACTTAACGACGGCGCCTTCGGGAGCCATGGACCCCTTCAGCACGGTGATGCCGCCGGTCTTGTGGATGGGGTTGTCCATGGCGCGGAGCACCTTGCCGTCCGGATCCGGCGGGTTGATCGATGCGAGGTTCTCCGCGACGGTCTTGCCGGTGACGGTGAGGCAGTCGCCGTGAATCAGGCCGGCGTCGAGCAGTGCCTTCATGATCACCGGCACGCCGCCGATCTTGTCGACGTCGAACATCACGTAGCGGCCGAACGGCTTCAGGTCCCCCAGGTGCGGGATCTTGTCGCCGATGCGGTTGAAGTCGTCCAGCGTGAGGTCCACTTCAGCCTCGCGGGCGATGGCGAGCAGATGCAGGACCGCGTTTGTGGAGCCGCCGAAGGCCATGGTGACCGCGATGGCGTTTTCGAAGGCCTTCTTGGTCATGATGTCCCGGGCGGTGATGCCCTTGCGCAGCAGGTTGACCACGGCTTCGCCGGATTTGCGGGCGAATTCGTCACGGCGGCGGTCGGCCGAGGGCGGTGCGGCGGAACCTGGCAGGGACATGCCCAGCGCCTCGCCGATGCAGGCCATCGTGTTCGCCGTGTACATGCCGCCGCAGGCACCTTCACCCGGGCAGATGGCACGCTCAATGGTGTCCAGGTCCTTGAGGCTCATCTTTCCCGCGGCGCAGGCGCCGACGGCTTCGAAGGCGTCAATAAGGGTGACTTCACGCTCGGTGCCGTCTTCCATCTTGGCGAAGCCGGGCATGATGGAACCCGCGTAGAGGAAAACGCTGGAGAGATCCAGGCGCGCTGCGGCCATCAGCATGCCCGGCAGGGACTTGTCGCAGCCGGCCAGGAGCACCGAGCCGTCGAGCCGCTCGGCCATCATCACGGTTTCCACGGAGTCGGCAATGACTTCGCGGGAGACCAGGGAGAAGTGCATGCCTTCATGGCCCATGGAGATGCCGTCCGAAACGGAGATGGTTCCGAACTGCATGGGGAACCCGCCGCCGGCATGGACGCCTTCCTTGGCGCCCTGGGCCAGCCGGTTCAGGGACAGGTTGCAGGGGGTGATTTCGTTCCAGGAACTGGCGATGCCGATCTGCGGTTTGGCGAAATCATCGTCGCCCATACCGACGGCTCGGAACATACCGCGGGCGGGTGCTGCATGAATCCCGTCCGTGACGACACGGCTGCGGGGCTTGATATCCGGTGTATTTTCCACGCTCATAGCTAAATCCTAGGACTTAAGCCGGCGGCGTTCGCTCTGTGACGGGCGCGTGCTCCCCTTGTTACGGCCTGTGAACAGGAGATGAAGTTCCCGGCACCCGCCGGGGCGGGGTTCCCGGATAGGGGGAGCGTGTTCATAGACTGGGGAAATGACATCGGATAGAGAATCCAGCAGTCCGGACGCCCAGGCGGATACGGGAGCCAGCGATCAGCTCAAGCTCGTGCTCCGCCGCGTCTTCGAAACCCAGATTCCGAATTACGGTGACTACAACCTGGTCTGCGCCACCCCGGGGCTCGACGGCGAGACCGGGTTTTATGTGCTGGGCTACCGCTGGCGCCCGGCGGAACTGGTCTTTGCCCCGTTCGACGTCGACTCCCTCGCGGCACTTGAAGCACCCACAGCCATCAACACTACGAATCTGTCCCACACTGATGAACTCGGCACGGATGCGTACGAGGTGGGGACCAACACCGGACGCATCTTCCGCTTCAGCGTCCTTCCGCAGGCCGCGCTCCCGGCCGAAGACTCATCCACCCTGCTGGAACAGGCTGCTGACTGGACCGATTTCCGTTCCTTCGTGCAGTCCTACCTGGACCTCGCGTAGCACCGCGGCCCTGACCTGCTGGGGTTGCCCGCCCGCGGACCGGATCTTCGGGAGCTATTCCCACGGACCGCGCCGTACCAGGTTCATTGGTTCCCGGCCCTGCGCCAGCAAGGCGACCTGCTTACGCAAAAAGGCCTCGATCCGCGGCTGGAAGGCTCCGGTGTTCCCGCCCCAGTGCGGGGTGATGATGGCTCCCGGCGCGCTTCGGAGCGGATGGTCCGAGGGCATGGGCTCAGGATCAAAAACATCCAGGGCGGCCCGCAGCCGGCCGGAGGACACCTCCTTGGTCAGTGCTTCACTGTCCACCACCGCCCCGCGTGCCACGTTCACTACGAGGGCGCCGTCCGGCAGTGCCGCCAGCACGCGGGCATCCACGAGGTGCCGGGTCTGGCCGTTCAGGGGCGTGATCACCACCAGGATGTCCGCGCCGGCAGCGAGGTCGATCAGTTCGTCGGTGCCGTGGACCTTCCCGTCCTCATCAGTGCGTGCGCTCCGGCCCACCCGGGTCAGTTCAACCTCGAAGGGCCGAAGGCGGGCAGCAATCTCATTCCCGATGCCGCCGACGCCCACCAGCAGTACCCGGCGGTCCGCCAGTCCGGGCCAGCGAATGGCTTCCCAGCGTCCCTCTGACTGTGCCCGGACGGCCTCGTCGATTCCCCGTTGGGACGCGAGCATCAGCGTGAGTGCCATTTCAGCCGTGGCAGCGGCGTGCACGCCTGCGGCGCTGGCAATGGCAGTGCCCGGTTCCACCAGTTCGGGCAGGCCGTCATACCCGGTGGACTGTGCCTGGAGCAGGGCAAGGTCCGGAACCCGGGACAGTGCGGCACCGTAGTTACCCGGAAGGTAGGGAAAGACCACGGCGTCAATCTCGGAGTACTCCGCGCCCTCGGGCTCACCGTCCAGATCCCAGAGCACCGCGCGGATTCCCTCCGGCAGGGGCTGCAGGGCGGAGAGCAGTTCAGCGCTGGGAACGGTGAGCACACGTACGGGGCGGGATTCGACGTCGGCCATGCGTGCCAGCCTAGCCGGATGCCCTTCATCACCGGCTATGGACACGGCCGGCCACCGGCCGTAACGTCGAATTGAGCCTTCCGCCGACCGAAGGAGGCCCCGTGGCTCGGAAATCGGTTCTTTTCACCGCCCTTGGACTCGGATCAGCCGCCACCGTGTGGACGGCCCGCCGGCTGCGCATGCTGCTGGCACACGGCGCGGTGCAGATGGCCGCGGGCCCCGACCCCGGGCCGGAAGCCGAACGGACCGCACCGCAACCGACGGCGGCAAACGGAGACCCGCCCCAGGCGACCACGGTGACCACCGGGGATCCCGCCTCGAACCTGCCGGCCCGGACCTGGGTAGTGGATAACGGCTCGGATTGGGACGGAAATCCCGGCGAACTGGTTATCCTCCCCTGCAACCGGACTGCCCGGGGCCACGAATCCAAGTGAAACAGCCCACAAAACGGGTCCGGATTTCATTCTTCGGCAAAACTGCTGGTAGTGTTTCATGTCGTTGCTGATGCAGCCACGGAGGAATATCCGCGGTTTACACGGCATCGAATGCGCACCTCTAGCTCAATTGGCAGAGCAATTGACTCTTAATCAATGGGTTCCGGGTTCAAGTCCCGGGGGGTGCACCAACTGCCCCGTCCGATCAGGTTATTCGCCTGAACGGGCGGGGTTTTTTGTGCTTCGCCACTGCTGTCCCGAGGTCTGCGGCGGTTTCGCGCTCCGGGTCGGGACGTGGTAGTGTTTCATGTCGTTGCGGAGATCGAACCGCGCTTCACGGCGCAGCGAGTTCGTCTCTGTGAAGATGCACCTCTAGCTCAATTGGCAGAGCAATTGACTCTTAATCAATGGGTTCCGGGTTCAAGTCCCGGGGGGTGCACAGCGAGAAACCCCGTCCGGCCAGGCCCAGTGCCCGGCCAGGCGGGGTTTTCTGTTGCCGGCGCCGGGTGCCGAACCCTAGTCGCCTTTTACGTTCACGATCTGCCGCAGCACGTGCCGCACCGACACCAGGTCCTTCGCATCCGCCATCACCGTGTCGATGTCCTTGTACGCAGCCGGGATTTCGTCAATGAAGGCGGCAGTGTCACGGTATTCAATGCCGGCCATGGCCTGCCGCAGCTGGTCCCGGCTGAACGTCCTGCGCGCCCGGGTGCGCGAAAACTGCCGGCCTGCTCCGTGCGGGGCCGAGTTCAGGGACGGAGCATAGCCCTTGCCTTCCACCACGTACGACGCCGTGCCCATGGAACCGGGGATCAGGCCGGCACGGCCGGGCGAGGCGTCAATGGCGCCCTTGCGTGAGAGCCAGACCTTCCTGCCGTAGTGTTCTTCCACTTCCGTGTAATTGTGGTGGCAGTTGATCCGCTCCCGTTCCAGCACCCGCTCCCCCGTCCACGCACCGAAGCACGCCAGGACGCGGTCCATCATTTCCTCCCGGTTCAGGAGGGCGAATTTCTGCGCCCACATCAGTTCCGCTATGTAGCGGTCAAACTCCGGGGCGCCTTCCTCCAGGTAGGCAAGGTCCCGGTCGGGCAGCTTAATGGAGCGTCCGGTGCAGTAGGTCTGTGCAGCCTTGATGTGCCGCTGTGCGATTTTGTTTCCCACCCCGCGGGATCCCGAGTGCAGGAACAGCCAGACCGACTCTTCCTCGTCCAGGGATACCTCGATGAAGTGGTTGCCGGAGCCGAGGCTGCCCAGCTGCAGGCGCCAGTCCCGGAGATAAGCTGCAGGATCAAACCCGGCCGCGGCGGCGTCGTCGGCCAGTTCCCCTGTCCGGGTCCCGGCGGATGCGGTGAGGACCTTGTTGTTATGTCCGGCGGAAAGCGGAACGGCCCGTTCAATGGCCTCCCGCAGTTTCCGGCGGTCCAGGCCCGCTATGTCCGAAGCCCGGTGTCCGGTCCGGACCGCGATCATGCCGCAGCCGATATCGACGCCGACGGCGGCCGGAATGACAGCACCCAGTGCAGGGATAACGGATCCCACGGCCGCGCCCTTGCCCAGATGCGCGTCCGGCATGGAGGCCAGGTGCGGATAGATAAACGGCATCTGCGCGGTCAGCCTGTTCTGTGCCAGCGTTGCCTCGTCAATGACACTGGCAAAGTTCAGGTACTTTTCGCTGATTCTCTGTTCCATGAACCGCCTTCCGGATCAGGGCTACGGCTTAAAGCAAAGGAGGCACATCCGGCGGATGTGCCTCCTATAAACATAGGTGCCCGTGGAGTCAGCGGCTCTCGGCCGCGGCCTCGGGAATAATCTCCAGGCCGGCGCCGGGCGGGAGGGGAAGCCCGGGGACATCCACCGCAACCTGCCAGCGCGGGCTGCCCAGCTCTCTGATCACCTTGCGCAGCTGGCTCCGCAGGTCCTCGGACATAAGCTCACCGTCATCGAGCAGCGTCCGCTCAATGTTCTGGGCCTCGTTCAGTGCTTCTTTGCCCTGAGCGGTAATGGTCACCATGTGACTGCGCTTGTCCAGGTCATTGCGCACGCGCGTTACGTGGCCGTGGGCTTCAAGACGGGCCAGGGTCTTCCCCATGGTCTGCGCCTGAACACGCACCAGCTGCGCCAGGCGTGCCTGTGTCATTGGTCCCTGCGTCTCCAGAACACCCAACGCGATGACACCTGCATGGGTCAGTCCGATGCTGACCAGACGTTCATTCCAGGCGTGCTCTACGAGGCGTGCTGCTGTAGACAGCAGGCGACCGGTGGGCCAACGCTCCATATCCGGCATAAAATAAAACTCTTCCTCTCGGCTTCGGACTCGCAGTAACAGTCAGTTTGCTGATAACGCACGGATCCACAGACTAGGATAGCCACCCTGCGTTGGAATGTCGCGTTCGGACGCACCGAACACGAAATCTAGATCTTAGGAGAGACACAATGCCCCGCCTCAGCCCGGCCGAAACCGCACCGGATTTCACCCTGTCCGCCTCCGACGGAAGCACCGTCTCGCTGGCCGATATGCGCGGCAGCAACACCATTGTGTACTTCTACCCTGCCGCCGCCACTCCCGGCTGCACTACCGAGGCGTGCGATTTCCGCGACAACCTGAACAGCCTCAAGAGCGCCGGCTACACCGTCCTGGGCATCTCGCCCGACCCGGTGGATAAGCTGGCGAAGTTCGCCGACGCCGAGGGGCTGAACTTCCCGCTGCTCTCCGACGAGGACCACGCCGTCGCCGAAGCGTACGGCGCCTGGGGCGAGAAAAAGAACTATGGCCGCACCTACGAGGGCCTGATCAGGTCAACGGTGGTGGTGGATCCCGAGGGAAAGGTTTCCCTCGCCCAGTACAACGTCAAAGCCACCGGACATGTTTCCAAGCTGCGCCGTGATCTGGGGCTCGATTAACCTCGGGTACACTGGAGGCTGGTTTCCCGGCCGCGCCTGCGGCAGGCCGGCGACCACGCGCGAGTGGCGAAATTGGCAGACGCGCTGGATTTAGGTTCCAGTGTCTTCGGACGTGTGGGTTCAAGTCCCTCCTCGCGCACCAGCAAAAGCCCCGGTCTTCGGACCGGGGCTTTTTTGCTGCCCTCCGCCAGCCCTGCCGCACCCGAACTGCAAAGGCGTGACCAAATCGTGACCGCGCCGGGGGTGTCGTATTTCACGTAACAGAAACACTTCGCCATTAGGCTCTGTCCATACGTTTGTGTCCGAGGACACATTCGGCCGGTATGCCGGCCGCAGGCAACACTCGCCTTAGCGTTTACCCGCCCTAGAGGAGTACCGAATATGTTCCCAGCAGACAGAGTCCGGAAAGGCCGTTCCGCGAAGAAACGCGCGTCCGCCCTGACCGCAGGCCTGGCCCTGAGCGCTCTTGTGCTCTCCGGCTGTGCCCAAAGCAACCGTGAAGAAGGCGACGCCGGCAACTCCGGCGACGTTGACGGCACCTTCGTTTTCGCCGCGTCCTCGGACCCCAAGTCCCTGGACCCCGCTTTCGCCTCCGACGGCGAGTCCTTCCGCGTCAGCCGCCAGATCTTCGAAGGGCTTGTGGGCGTGGAGCCCGGAACGGCTGACCCGGCACCGCTGCTGGCCAAGTCGTGGGAAAACTCCGAAGACGGCATGACCTACACCTTTGACCTTGAAGAAGGCGTCACGTTCCATGACGGCACCGACTTCAATGCCGAAGCGGTTTGCGCCAACTTCGAGCGCTGGTACAACTTCAGCGGCATCCAGCAGGCGGAAAGCCAGGCGTACTACTACGGCATGCTCTTCAAGGGCTTCTCGGATTCCCCCGAAACGGCTACGTACAAGTCCTGCGAGGCCCCCTCAGACACCGAGGCCGTCATTACCCTGAACAAGCCGTTCGCCGGGTTCGTCGCCGCCCTGTCCCTGCCGGCGTTCTCGATGCAGAGCCCTGCTGCCATGGAGGAATTCGGCGCCAACGAATCCTCGGGCACCGCTGAGGCACCCGAACTGACCGAATATGCCAAGAACCACCCCACCGGCACCGGGCCGTACAAGTTCGATAAGTGGGATGTCGGCAGCCAGCTGACGCTTTCCCTGAACGAGGATTACTGGGGCGGGGAAGAAGCCCAGGTCACCGACATCATCTTCCGCGTGATCGATGATCCGCAGGCCCGCCGCCAGTCGCTGGAATCCGGCGACATTGACGGCTACGACCTGGTGGCACCGGCTGACACCGAATCCCTGGCCGCTGCCGGTTTCAAGGTTGTCCCCCGGGATCCCTTCACCATCCTTTACCTGGGCATGAACCAGCAGGTACCGGAACTGGCTGATGTAAAGGTCCGCCAGGCCATCTCCCACGCCATCGACAAGGACGCCCTGGTTTCCCAGACCCTTCCCGAAGGCACCAAGGTGGCCACGCAGTTCATCCCCGAGGTAGTCAACGGCTACAACGAGGACGTCACCACCTACGAATACGATCCCGAGAAGGCCAAGTCGCTCCTGGCCGAAGCCGGTTACCCTGACGGTTTCACCATCGACTTCAACTACCCCACCGGCGTCTCCCGCCCGTACATGCCCACCCCGGAGCAGGTATTCACCAACCTCAGCGCCCAGCTGGGCGAGGTAGGCATCAAGGTCAACCCGCTGCCGAACAAGTGGTCCCCGGACTACCTCGACCGGGTCCAGGCCGGACCCGATCACGGCCTGCACCTGCTGGGCTGGACCGGCGACTACAACGACACCGACAACTTTGTTGGCGTGTTCTTCGGCCAGGAGAAGCCCGAATTCGGCTTCAACAACCCGGAAATCTTCGCCTCACTGGAAGAAGCACGCCAGGTGTCCAAGCTCGAAGAGCAGACCCCGCTCTACGAGCAGATCAATGAAGACATCGCCCAGTTTGTGCCGGCAGTACCGCTGGCCCACCCGGCGCCGTCGCTCGCGTTCAACGAGCGGGTGGATTCCTACCCGGCCAGCCCCGTGAATGACGAAGTGTTCAACCAGATCAAGCTCAACAAGTAGCGCAGCGAAGGCCGGGGACCCCAGCGGTCCCCGGCCTTTATGCGTGTTCCAGTCTTTTTCCCCACCAGATCCTCCAGCTCCCACGGCTGGGAAAGGACGCTCGTGCTACGAGTCATCGGCAAACGCCTGCTTATGCTGATTCCCACCCTGATAGGCCTCTCCATCCTGCTGTTCCTGTGGGTGCGCAACCTGCCCGGCGGGCCGGCCACCGCCCTGCTCGGCGATAAGGCCTCACCCGAAGCCATCGCCAACATCAATAAGGCCTACGGATTCGACCGACCCCTGATCGAGCAGTACTTCACCTACGTGGGGAAGCTCCTGCAGGGCGATTTCGGCACGTCCATCGTCACCGGCCGCCCCGTCCTGGAGGAATTCGCCACACGCTTCCCGGCCACCGTGGAACTGGCGGTCGTGGCCCTGATCTTCGCGATCGGCATCGGCATTCCCCTCGGCTACCTGGCAGCCCGGCATTACGGCCGCTTCTGGGACCACGGCTCGGTGGTCCTGTCCCTGATCGGAATCACCGTTCCGGTGTTCTTCCTGGCCTTCATCCTCAAATGGGTACTGGCCATTCAGCTCGGCTGGTTCCCCACCGACGGACGCCAGGATCCGCGTATCAACGCCACCCATGTGACGGACTTTTATGTGCTCGACGGTTTACTGACCCGGGAATGGGACGCCTCCTGGGACGCCATTATGCACCTGGTGCTTCCGGCCATTGCCCTGGGCACCATCCCGCTGGCGATCATCGTGCGTATTACGCGTGCTTCAGTCCTGGAAGTCCAGGGTGCCGACTACGTCCGTACCGCCCGGGCCAAGGGCCTGATGGAAAAAACCATCCGCGGCCGGTTTGTCCTGCGCAACGCCATGCTGCCGGTAACCACCACCATCGGCCTGCAGACCGGGCTCCTGATCTCGGGGGCGGTGCTCACCGAGACAGTCTTCGCGTTCAGCGGTATAGGCCGGTTCCTGCGGGATGCCATTTTCGCCCTCGACTATCCCGTCCTGCAGGGCTTCATTGTCTTTATCGCCATAGCGTATTCACTTATCAACCTGCTGGTTGATGTGTCCTATGGCTTCATCGATCCTAGGGTGCGTGTCCAGTGAGTACTACTCTGCCTCCCGCCGCGGGCGGGTCCGTTCTTCCCGAAGGCGCACCCACCGCCAAGCCGGCCACCGGAAGCGGCATGTGGGAGGATGCCTTCCGCAGGCTGCGCCGCAACCCGGCCGCTATTGCCGGTGCCGTCATTGTTGGCCTGTTTGTCCTGGTGGCCATTCTTGCCCCGCTGCTGGCCCCGTATGGCGGCAATGACCTGCCCGGCCGGACCGAAATCACGCCTACCAGCATTCCGGGACCGGGTGATATCGACGGATATCCGCTGGGCCTGGACCGCTTCGGCGGAGACGTGCTCTCCAAGCTCATCTGGGGCGCCCGGGCATCGCTGATCATCGGCGTGGTCTCCACGGCACTCGGCCTGCTGGGCGGAATGCTCCTGGGCGTCATTGCCGGCGGCCTGGGCGGCTGGGTGGACAGCGTCATCATGCGTTTTGTGGACATCCTGCTCTCCGTGCCGAACCTGCTGCTCGCAGTAAGCATTGCCGCGCTGATGGGCCAAAGCTCCATGGCGATCATGATCGCCATCGGCGTTTCCCAGGTGCCGATCTTCGCCCGCCTGCTGCGTTCGTCGATGATTTCCCAGCGCAGCGCGGACTACATCCTCTCCGCGCAGACCCTCGGCCTGAGCCGGCGGACCATCACCATGAGCCACCTGCTGCCCAACAGCACGGGTCCGCTGATTGTGCAGGCCACGCTGACGCTGGCAACGGCCGTCATTGACGCCGCAGCCCTGTCCTTCCTCGGCCTCGGCGGCGGACTGCCGCAGACCGCCGAGTGGGGCCGGATGCTTACCTACGCCCAGGCTGAACTGGCCGTAGCCCCGCAGCTGGCGTTCCTGCCCGGCATTTGCATCGCCATTACCGCACTTGGCTTCACCCTGCTGGGTGAGTCACTGCGCGAAGCTCTGGATCCAAAGACCCGGCGCAAGTAACAGCACGCGCCGGGCCGGTCCCGGGTATTAAAAGGGAAGGTCCCCTCCGGCCGGAGGGGACCTTCCCTTTTAATGGGCGGTTCTTCTTAATGGGGCGGTTTTTCGTCGAGCGACACGAGGTACTCGGCGTTTCCCCGGATGGCCGGCACATACCGCTGCAGTTCCGGGGAATCGACATGCTCGGCTACCAGGAACAGCAGGCCGGCCAGGGCACGGTCCGCGCGGCCTGCTGCGTGCAGGGTCAGGGCCTCGAAGACCCCCAGCGACACCGAGCCGGGAAAGTCCTGCCGGGCACGGGCAAAAACGGCCAGGGACTCCTCCGTGCGCCCCAGGTTCCGCAGGGTGCTGCCGTACTGAAGGCAACACCTGCGCAACACGTCCCCCGAGAGGCCTGCCGCCAGGGCCTGTTCGTAGTACCCGGCGGCTTCCTCCTCCCGCCCGGCGGTGTCATGCGCCCCGCCGACCTCATAGAGGACCCGGGGGTTGCCCGGGTGCCGCCGCAGTACGCCCAGAAGGGCGGTGATGGTCGGCGCCATGTCCGCCCGGTCCCGGGCCGCGAACAACCCGTCCAGCTCGGCTTCCAGGGCACCGTCCAGGTCCTCCGCCGGCGCCCCGGCCGGCCGATCTGTTGGCTCCCCGGCCGGTTTCTCCGGGGCCCGGTCCCCCGCCGGACCCGACGTCGGCATCATGACTAGGAGGCCAGCTCGCCGTCGAGCTCTGCGTCGCCCTGGATGTTCAGTTCATTACCGGGGATGGAGGCCAGCAGCTTGCGGGTATACGGGTGGCGGGGGTTGGAGAAGACTTCCTCCGATGTGGCAGCCTCCACCAGTTCGCCGTCCTTCATCACGCAGACATAGTCCGAAATCAGGCGGACCACTGCCAGGTCATGGGAGATAAAGAGGTAGCTCAGCCCGAACTCGCGCTGCAGGTCCCCGAGCAGTTGCAGGATCTGCGCCTGGACCAGCACGTCCAGCGCCGAGACCGGTTCGTCGCAGACAATCAGCTCCGGCTTCAGGGCCAGGGCACGTGCAATCGCCACACGCTGGCGCTGGCCGCCGGAAAGCTCGGCAGGATAGCGGTGCAGCATGTCATGCGGCAGTGCCACCTGGTCCATCAGCTCCAGGACGCGGCGACGGCGCTCCGCCCGGTCCCCGCGCTTGTACGTCTTCAGCGGTTCCTCCAGGATCCGCTCAATGGTGTACATGGGATCAAGGGAGGAGTACGGGTCCTGGAAGATCGGCTGCACCCGCTGCCGGAAGTCCCGAAGCTGGACCTTGTCCAGCTTCGCAACGTCCATTCCGTCAAAGGTCATGGATCCGGACGTGGGCTCGATCAGCTTGAGCAGCATGCGGGCGGTGGTGGTTTTGCCCGAACCGGACTCCCCCACAATGGCTACGGTCTTGCCACGCGGGATATCCAGGGTGACGTTCTTTGCGGCATAGAAATCATCGGCACGTCCGCGGATCTTGAAGACCTTGGTCAGGTCGCGGAACTCCACAATGTTGTCCACGGCTGCGGTGTCCGTTGCCTTGTCCTCCGCTTCCGCGGCGGCGGGCAGGTCTGCCGTTCCGGGAGCCCCGGCGAACGCACCGGGCCGCAGCCGGACGGCGGCAACACTGGGGGCTGCCCGGACCAGGGACTGGGTGTAGGGATGCTGCGGGTCCTCCAGCAGCAGCCGTGCCGGACCGGTTTCCACCACTTCACCGCGGTGCATCACCACCAGCTGAGACGCACGCTCTGCGGCAAGGCCCAGGTCATGGGTAATCAAAAGGACCGAGGTCCCCAGCTCTTCGGTCATGCGGTCGATCTGGTCCAGGATGGTCCGCTGCACGGTCACGTCCAGGGCGCTGGTGGGTTCGTCGGCAATGAGCAGCCGCGGGCGGCAGGCCAGGCCAATGGCGATCAGGGCGCGCTGGCGCATACCGCCGGAAAACTCATGCGGATACTGCTTGGCACGTTCCTTGGCATTGGGCAGCCCGGCCGCGGTCAGGACCTCCACCACTTTCCGGTCCACGTCCTTGGATGTGGCCATCCCGTGCACCAGCAGCGTTTCGGCTACCTGGGTCCCGATCCGGGTTACCGGGTTGAGGTTGGACATGGGGTCCTGCGGTACCAGGCCGATGGAACGGCCGCGGATAGCGCGCATCTTTGCTTCCGGCAGCCCTACGAGTTCCTGCCCGTCGAAGCGGATACTGCCGGAGGCCACCTTGCCGTTGCCGGGCAGCAGGCCGATCACGGCCATGGCCGTAGTGGATTTTCCGGATCCCGACTCGCCCACAATGGCCAGGGTCTCCCCGGCGGGAAGCGAGAATCCGGCATTCCGCACCGCGGCCACTTCGCCGTCCATGGTACGGAAATTCACCGCGAGGTTGCTCACCTCGAGCAGGGGGGAATCAGTGCTCAAATCAGTCATTTCCCCATCCTGCCCCACTCTGGCCCCATGTGACGCGTGTCTCTGCGCTGTTTACCTGTTTTTAATCATTTAGAATGGAAAATCCACGAAACAGAGGGATGGAGCGTCCCGGAGGAGTATCACGGTGACACGATCCGGCGCAGCACAATCCGGCGCAGCAAACCCCGCCCCCGGCCCGGACCGTCCCGCACTTTCCCGCCGTTCCCTCATCCGCGCAGGCGCGGCAGCTGCAGCCTTGATGCTCGCCGGTTGCACAGCCGAAGCCGCCGGCGAGGACCCCACTGCGGGGCCATCCGCCACCGGCGGAAGCGGACCCGCGGCCCGCTTCACCTTTGCGACGGCGGCCCGCCCGGTCACCTTGGACCCCGCTCTCGCCTCCGACACCGAATCCTTCCGGGTCAGCCGCCAGGTACTGGAAGGCCTGGTGGGCGTAGACGCCCTGACCTCCGCACCGGTGCCCCTCCTGGCCACCGGATGGACCCAGTCCGAGGACCGCAAGACCTACACCTTCGAATTGCGCCGCGACGTCATGTTCCACGATGGTGAACCCTTCAACGCGGAAGCGGTCCGGCGGAACTTCGAACGCTGGTACCACCTGCCCGAATCGGTGCGGAGCGGCGGCTCCCTGATGTACAAGTCCGTGTTCCGGGGCTACTCGGACACGCCGGCCACCGCCGTCTACAAGAGCTGCGAGGTGGAGGACGAATACACCGTGCGGGTGGAGCTGAACACTCCGATGGAAAGTTTCATCGCTGCGCTCGCCGCGCCTCCGTTCGCCATCTCCTCCCCCAAGGCACTGGCCGAGGCCGGTGCGGATTCCCTGACCCGGGAACTCAACGGCCGCAGGGTCTCCGGGTACGGCGTCCACCCTGTGGGTACCGGGCCCTTCCGCTTTGTGGCCTGGAATGAAGACACCGTGGAACTCGCCGCCAACCCCGGGTACTGGGGTGAAAAGGGACAGATCGGTTCGGTGGTCTTCCGCACCATTTCCAGCCCCGAGGGCCGGCTGCGTGCCCTGAAGAAGGGCGAGGTGGACGGCTATGACCTGGTTACCGTCAACGACGTGGGCGACCTGGCCCGCAACGGGCAGCGGATCCAGCAGCGCGACCCGTATTCCGTACTGTATCTGGGCATCAACCAGAACTTCCCGGGGCTGGACAGCGTCCTGATGCGCCAGGCAGTAGCCCACGCCATCGACAAGCCCGCCGTCCTGGACGGACTGTTCCTCAACGGCACCAAACCCGCCAATCAGTTCATGCCGGAAAAGCTGGGGCTCACCTCGGA
Organism: Arthrobacter sp. YD2; assembly: GCF_030410475.1. NCBI lineage: Bacteria > Bacillati > Actinomycetota > Actinomycetes > Micrococcales > Micrococcaceae > Arthrobacter > Arthrobacter sp. YD2. The sequence goes on along the minus strand of NZ_JAUHHB010000001.1, from coordinate 1,343,013 downwards.
TTCGGTCACCGGCTACGGCTACGATCCGGAGAAGGCCCGGGAACTGCTGGAAGAAGCCGGCTACGACGGGCGCGAACTGCCCTTCTACTACCCCCGGCGCGTCACCCGCAGCTACCTGCCCGCACCGGAGAAGGTCTACGCCCGGCTCAGCGCACAACTCACCGCCGCCGGATTCAACATCCGCCCGGTGCCCGTGGACTGGTCCGAGGGATACCTGGAAAAGGTGCAGGGCAAGGAGGACCGGGCATTCCACCTGCTCGGCCTCGCCGGCAGCTACGAAGGCGGAGACAACTTCCTAAGCACGCTGTTCGGCCGCTACACCGAAGAGTTCTCCTTTAATGACCCCGAGGTCTTCACCGGCATTGAAAAGGCCGCCCGCCTGCCGGAAGGCCAGGACCAGACCGACGCCTACCATGCCGTCTCCGACCGCATTTCCCAGCGCGTGCCGGCCGTGCCGCTGGCCTTCCCGATTTCCGCCCTGGCCCTCTCGCCCCGGGTTTCCTCCTACCCCACGAGCCCGGTTCTGCACGAGGTCTTTAACCGGGTCAGCCTCACGGACCGCTGAGCCGGCTCCGAACAGCTATCGGCCCCGACCTCCAAAAGCAGTATTCGTACTGCGATAATTTTAGGAAGGCACCCGCTCGGGGATACGCTTCTATGGCTAGCGCCCACGCGACTGGAGAAGAAGTTGACTGCTAATAGCCCGGCGGAGAATTCCGCAACGAAAACTGATGTACTGCTGATCGGCGGAGGCATCATGAGCGCTACCCTTGGGGCGTTCCTGAAGCAGCTGGCTCCGGACTGGGACATTTCCCTCTACGAGCGCCTCGATCGCGCGGGGCTGGAAAGCTCCGATCCCTGGAACAACGCGGGTACCGGCCATGCCGCCCTCTGCGAACTGAACTACAGCCCGGCCGCGGCCGACGGCTCCGTGGACCCGGCCAAGGCGGTGGGAATCAACGAGCAGTTCCAGGTCTCCCGCCAGTTCTGGTCACACCTGGTCTCCGAGGGCCATATTGGCAATGACTTCATCAACCCGCTGCCGCACATGAGCTTTGTCTGGGGCGATGCACATTCGGAGTACCTGCGCCGCCGGCACGAATCCCTGAGCGCCCAGCCGCTGTTCAAGACCATGGAGTTCTCCGAGGATCCGGCCAAGCTGGCCGAATGGGCTCCGCTCATCATGGAAGGCCGCGATCCCGGGCAGCGGGTGGCCGCCTCCCGCGTGGCCGGCGGAACCGACGTCGACTTCGGCAACCTGACCCGGCAGCTGACCAACTACATGGGTGCCAACGGCGTGCACCTGAACTTCGGCCACGAGGTCGGCAACGTTACCCGCTCCTCCAACGGCGGCTGGGACGTCAAGGTCAAGGACCGGGCAACCGGAACTACCAGCACCGTGTCCGCCAAGTTCGTGTTCATCGGCGGCGGCGGCGGTGCCCTGCACCTGCTGCAGGCCTCGGGTATCCCCGAGGGCAAGGGCTTTGGCGGCTTCCCCGTCTCCGGCCAGTTCCTGCGTGCCACGGATGAATCCATCATTTCCCGGCACAATGCCAAGGTCTACGGCCAGGCTTCCGTCGGTGCCCCGCCCATGTCCGTGCCGCACCTGGATACGCGCTTCGTCAACGGCAAGCGCTCCCTGCTGTTCGGCCCGTACGGCGGCTTCTCGCCGAAGTTCCTGAAGACCGGTTCCCTCCTGGACCTGCCGCTCTCGGTCCGCCCCTCCAACCTCGTGCCCATGCTGGCCGTGGCGAAGGACAACATGAGCCTGGTCAAGTACCTGGTCACCGAGGTTCTGAAGACCCGCGAAGGCAAGACCGCAGCGCTGCAGGAATTCATGCCGCAGGCACAGACCGAAGGCTGGGACCTTATCACCGCCGGTCAGCGCGTCCAGGTCATCAAGAAGGACCCGAAGAAGGGCGGTGTGCTGCAGTTCGGCACCGAACTCATCACCGCCGCTGACGGCTCCATCGGAGCCCTGCTGGGCGCGTCACCGGGTGCTTCCACTGCGCCGCCCATCATGATCAATCTGCTCAAGCGGGCCTTCCCCCGGCAGTTTGACGGCTGGGAGCCGAAGATCAAGGAAATGATCCCGGGCTACGGCGTGAAGCTGAACGAAAATGAACGCCTGGCTGAAGAGATTGAAGCCGATACCAGCCGGGTTCTGGGCCTGTCCTAGTCTCCGTTTAACGCGGCTTACCGTTTTACGCGGCGCAGACCTGCTCCTCCGGCAGGTCTGCGCCGCGAACCAGTTATACCGCCGGTTTCCGGCGCCGCTCCGTTGCGCACCGCCCTTCCTTAAGGCAGGATCATGGATCGTTTGGCCAAGCTGTCCCTCTCGAACAGGGCCCTCATTGCCCTGATCACCGTGTTTGTAGCTGTTTTCGGGGTGATCTCCATGAGCTCCCTCAAACAGGAACTGATCCCGTCGCTGGAGTTCCCGCAGATCAGCGTCATAACGGCACTGCCGGGCGCCTCCCCCGAGGTGGTGGACGCGCAGGTGAGCGAACCCCTCGAAGGTGCCCTGACAGCGGTGGAGGGACTCGAGTCCTCCTCGGCGACGTCGCGCTCAGGCATTTCGACCATCGCCCTCACCTTTGCCTACGGCACCGATCTGGACCGGGCCCGCGGCCAGGTGGACCGTGCCATTTCCAACGCCCGGCAGCTCCTGCCCGAGGATACGAATCCACAGTCCCTTGCCGGCAGCATCAGCGACTTCCCCATCGTTTACCTCGCCGTCTCCTCCGATGAGCCGCTGGCCGAGCTGAATGCGGACCTGCAGCGGCTGACCGTTCCCCGCCTGCAGAAGATCGAAGGCGTGCGGACGGCCGAGGTCACCGGCGGATCCACCCGCCATGTGGCTATCCTCCCCGACCCTGCCGCGCTGGCCGCCCAGGGTGCCACGCCGTCGTCGATTGTGGATGCCCTGGAAAACAGCGGCGCCCTGCTTCCCGCGGGCACGGTGGATGAGGAAAGCCGGACGCTGTCCATCCAGGTGGGAGCACCGCTGGACAGCCTGGAGAAAATTTCCGCCCTGCCGATTGAATCCTCCTCCGACAGCGCCACGCCGGTAACCATTGGCGACGTCGCCTCCGTGGAGATCACGGAGGACGAAGCCACCTCCATCACGCGCACCAACGGACAGGCCACCCTGGCCGTTTCCATCACAAAGACCCCTGCCGGGGACACCGTGGGCATTTCACATGAGGTCACGGACCTGTTGCCTTCCCTCCAGGACGAGTTGGGCAACGGTGCGAAATTCACCGTGATCTTCGACCAGGCGCCCTTCATCGAAAAATCCATTTCCGACCTCACCACCGAGGGGCTGCTGGGACTGGGCTTCGCCGTCCTGGTCATCCTGGTCTTCCTGCTCTCGGTCCGTTCCACCCTGGTCACCGCCGTCTCAATCCCGCTGTCCCTGCTGGTGACCTTCATCGGGCTGCTGGCCTTCGGCTATTCCCTGAACATCCTCACCCTCGGCGCGCTGACCATCGCCATTGGCCGGGTGGTGGATGACTCGATTGTCGTCATCGAGAACATCAAGCGGCATCTGGGCTACGGCGAGGACAAACGCACCGCCATCCTCACCGCCGTGCGCGAGGTGGCCGGTGCCGTCACCGCCTCCACCCTCACCACGGTGGCCGTGTTTGCACCCATCGCCTTTGTGGGCGGCCTGGCCGGGGAACTGTTCCGACCCTTCGCCGTCACCACGTCCCTGGCCCTGCTGGCCTCGCTGCTGGTGTCTCTGACCATTGTTCCGGTGCTGGCGTACTGGTTCCTGAAGTCCTCTCCGCCGGTGGCGGATCCGGAGGCCTACCGGGCCGAAGCCGAGGAAAAGGAGACCCGCAGCTTCCTGCAGCGCGGCTACCTCCCCATCCTGCGCGGCACGCAGCGCCACCCCGTCTACACGGTGGTGGCCGGGCTGATCATCCTCCTCGCCACCGCCGCCATGACACCCCTGCTGCCCACCAACCTGCTCGGCGATACCGGACAGAACACGTTCAGCGTGCGGCAGGAACTGCCTGCCGGCACCTCGCTGGAACGCACGTCCGAAGCAGCCGAACAGGTCGAGGAAGCACTGTCCGGCGTGGACGGGGTCAAGGATGTCCAGGTCACCATGGGCACTTCCACCTCCGGCATTGCGGCATTCACCGCCGGCGGGTCCTCGGTGGCCAACTTCACCGTAATTACCGAGGAAGGCGAGGACCAGGTGGCCCTGCGGGACGCTGTCCGGGCGGCCATTGAGGACCTCGACGACGCCGGCGACGTCACCCTGGGCAGCACCGGCGGCGGTTTCGGTACCTCGAACACCGTGGACATCAACCTCTCCGCCGGGGATCCCGCCGAGCTGCAGCCGGCCAGCGACGCACTGGTGGAAGCCATGTCCGACCTTCCCGGCGTCGCCCAGGCCAGCAGTAACCTCTCCTCCTCGCAGCCGGTGGTCCAGGTGACCATTGACCGTGCCAAGGCCGTGGCGGCGGGTCTGAACGAGCAGCAGATCGCCGGCCTGGTTGCCTCCACCATCAGCCCCCTGCCGGCCGGTTCGGTCCGGCTGGGCACTGATGACCTGCCCGTGCTGATCGGTGAGGGTACCCCCATCACGTCCCTGGAACAGCTCAATGCCGTCTCGGTGCCCGCAGGCGCCGGCTCGGTGCCGCTGAGCGAGCTGGCCACCGTGGAGGAGGTCTCCGTGCCGACGTCGGTCTCCTCCTCAGGCGGTGAACGCACCGCCATTGTGTCCGTCTCCCCGGACGGCGACAACCTGGGCGCCACCATCACCGAGGTCCAGGCGCGGCTGGCCGATGTTGACCTGCCGGCCAGCGTCACCGCCGAACTCAGCGGCGCCGCCACCCAGCAGAACGAGTCCTTCACCCAGCTGGGCCTGGCCCTGCTGGCCGCCATCGCCATTGTGTACGTGATTATGGTGGCCACGTTCAAGTCCCTCCTGCAGCCGCTGATCCTGCTGGTGTCCATTCCCTTCGCGGCCACCGGCGCGATCCTGCTGCTGCTGATCAGCGGCATCCCGCTGGGGCTGCCGTCCCTGGTGGGCATGCTGATGCTGGTGGGCATTGTGGTGACCAACGCCATTGTGCTGATGGACCTGATCAACCAATACCGCCGTCCGCGGGGCAGTGAGCCCGGCATGAACGTGGAGGACGCCATCTTCCGCGGGGCACGCCAGCGCCTGCGCCCCATCCTGATGACGGCGCTGGCCACCATCTTCGCCCTGACGCCCATGGCGCTCGGCGTGACCGGTGAAGGCGGCTTTATTTCCCGGCCGCTGGCAGTGGTGGTGATCGGCGGGCTGATCTCCTCCACGGCCCTGACCCTGATCCTGGTACCTGTGCTGTACCGGCTGGTGGAAGGATCCAGGGAAAAGCGGGCGCAGCGCAAGGAACAGGTCCCTGCTGCGGCCGATGCCTAGGCCCCTGCTGCGTTAGCCGGTCCCGGGAATGAACCGGGGCCGGCAACGGTTGGAACAAAAGTCTATGCATATGCATATACTTTAAGAACATTCCAACATCGGAGGCCAGCATGCAGATCGGCGTCTTCAGCGTCAGCGACATCACCCGGGACCCGGTCACCGGCCGCATCCCCACCGAGGGCGAGCGAATCAAGGCCGCCGTGGCCATCGCCAAAAAGGTCGAGGACATCGGGATGGATGTCTACGCCACCGGCGAGCACCACAACCCGCCCTTCTACGCCAGCTCCCCCACCACGCTGCTGGGTTACATTGCCGCGCAGACCGAGCGGATCATCCTCTCCACGACCACCACGCTGATCACCACCAATGACCCGGTGAAGATCGCCGAGGACTTCGCCATGCTCCAGCACGTTTCCGACGGCCGCGTGGATCTGGTCCTGGGCCGCGGCAACACCGCCCCGGTCTACCCCTGGTTCGGCAAGGACCCGCAGGACTCGGTGGAACTGACGGTGGAGAACTACAACCTGCTCCGCCAGCTCTGGGACAAGGAGACAGTGAACTGGGAAGGCAAGTTCCGCACCCCGCTGCGCAATTTCACGGCCACGCCACGCCCGCTCGACGGCGTCGCCCCCTTTGTCTGGCACGGCTCCATCCGCACGCCGCAGGTGGCGGAAATTGCCGCCTACTTCGGTGACGGATTCTTCGCCAACAACATCTTCTGGCCCAAGGAGCACTACATGCAGCTGATCGGGCTCTACCGGGAACGGTACGAGCACTACGGCCACGGCCGTGCCGACCAGGCCATTGTGGGCCTTGGCGGACAGTTCTTTATGCGGAAGAACTCCCAGGACGCGGTGAACGAATTCCGCCCCTACTTCGACAACGCCCCGGTCTACGGGCACGGGCCGAGCATGGAGGACTTCACCGCGCAGACCCCGCTGACCGTGGGCAGCCCGCAGGAGGTGCTGGAGAAAACCCTGAGTTTCCAGGAGTACTTCGGCGACTACCAGCGCCAGCTCTTCCTGATCGACCATGCCGGCCTGCCGCTTAAGACGGTGCTGGAGCAGCTGGATCTGTTCGGCGAGTATGTGCTCCCGGAACTGCGCAGGGAATTCGATTCCCGCCGCCCGAAGGACGTTCCGGACGGTCCCACGCATGCCGGCCGCGTTGCCGCACGCGACGCCGCCCGTCACGCCGGGGCCGGGGTGCCCGCAACAGCCTCCGCCGTTCAGTAGGCTGGAACCATGCACTCCTCGAACAACCCGACCCCCAAGCAGGCAGCCGAAGCGTGGGAATCCCTGTTCCGCGTACAGGTAGGCGTGATGCGCCGGCTGCAAAAGGACGCGGAGTTCAAGGACCTGACCATGCGGGAATACGATGTGCTGTTCAACCTGACCCGCTGCCCGTCCGGCTGGACCCGGCTGAACGAGCTCAACGAGCACCTGCTGATCAGCCAGCCCAGCCTCAGCCGGATGGTGGACCGGCTCGAAGCCCGCGGCCTGGTCAAGCGCCGGCCCGCGGAGCAGGACCAGCGCGGCGTGGAGCTGTCCCTCACCGATGAAGGCCGCGAGGTGCAGAAACGCCTGGGCCGGATCCATGTGCGCGGCATCCATGACCTGCTCACCCCGGCGCTGGACCGCGACGAGCTGGCCACACTGAAGGAACTCACGGACAAGGTACTGGCCAGCCTCACCGATTAGGTCCCGCCCGGGCACTGCCGGCCCGGACTAGACGGCTTTCTCCTCCGCACCCATCGGCGGGTCGGCGAACGCCAGCCGGGGAACCAGCAGCAGCACGGCCGCGGCCACGAACGCCGTCACCGAGCACACCGTCCACACCGTCAGGTAACCCTCCAGCGGCGCGGCGGTCACTGCGGTTCCGCCGGAAAGCGCATTCGCCGCTGTGCTGGCCAGGGCGATGCCGAACACTGCCGAGGCGAAGGACCCGCCAATGGTCTTGGTGGTGTTGGTGAGCCCGGTTGCCATGCCGGTGCGGTTCATCGGCGCGGCCGCTGCCGCAGCCGACGGAAGCGCCGCCACCAGGGCTCCGGAGCCGAGTCCGGCCACCACCATGTTGGCCAGCGCCTGCGGCAGCGTGTCATGGAAGGGCAGGAACATGGCGTATCCGACGCCGACCAGCAGTGCCGCCCCCACCAGGGTGTTGCGCGGGGTGGTGCGCCGGGCGGCCACCGGGAACAGCAGCGCACCCACCAGCAGGGCCAGCACATAGCTGCCGATGATGATGGACACCTGGGATGCTTCCAGCCCCAGCCCGTAGCCGTGCTGTGCCGGGTCGGTGCGCGCAAAGGTGGACATGGGCGCCTGCGCACCCAGCACCGAGATGCCGAACAGGCCGGCGGTCAGCTGGACCGGCCACATGGACGGGCGGCGCAGCATGGCGAAGTCCACCAGCGGATCCCTGCGGCCGAGCTCGTAGCGGACAAAGGGAATGAACGCCGCAACGCCGGCGGCCAGCACGGCCCAGGCCCACCAGGTACCGGGTCCGTTGATCCGCAGGAACGTCAGGCCGGAGGTCAGGGTCAGCAGCCCAACAGCCAGCAGCACAAATCCCGTGCGGTCCACGGTGCCGCCGTCCAGCGAGTCGGACTCCGGGACGCCGAAGTGCACTGCGAAAATACACAGGGTCACGGCCATTGCGGGGAAGGACAGCGTCAGCCAGAGCATCCCCGCGAACCGTTCCACCAGCACGCCACCCAGCAGTGCCCCGCCGATCACCCCCAGTTCCAGCGCGCCCACCAGCAGGCCGGCGGCCTTCCGGGTCAGCACGGCCCGGTTCGGGGCGTGGCGGAGCCGGCTGAAAATCAGAGCTATTTCCATGGGCAGCCAGACCACGTAGAACCCCTGCAGGGACCAGGCCGCCAGGAACGTCCAGAAGCCGGGCGCGAAGGCCACGCCCCAGGAGGCGGCGGCCGTCAGGACCGTGGACACGAGCAGGATGCGCTTGTGCCCGTAGATATCCCCAAGCTTGGCCAGGAGGGGCACCGCGAGGGCGCTGAGCATCAGCTGGGCGGATTCGAACCAGTTGACGTCGCCGTCGTCGATCCCCAGGTGCCGGGCGATGTCGGTGAGCATGGGGGTGTAGTAGCCCTGCAGGATGCCGCTGGTCAGTTCCACCAGCACCAGGAATCCCACTACGGGTCCGAGCATCCGCAGCCCTGCCGCCGGCAGAGCGGTCATCAGAGTGCACCCATCAGGGCGCGGTAAAACAGAATGCCCTCGCCGAAGGTTTCAATGCCCAGCTTTTCATTGTCGGCATGGATGCTTGCCCGGTCCGCTGCACTCATCCGGAACGGGGCAAACCGGTAGACCGCATCGCAGATGGTGGTAAAGCGGCGGGCATCGGTCCCGCCGAGCATGATGTACGGCACCGGGACGGCATCCGGGAACGTTCCGCTGATGGTCTCTTCCAGCAGCGCAAACTGGGCGTTGGTGGTGGCCGAGACCGGTGAGGGCTCGTTGCCTTCCACCACATGCAGGGACACTTTGGGGTCCCGGATGACCGTGCGGAGGCGGGTAAGCGTGGATGCCACGCTCTCCCCCACAGCTACCCGGATATTCGCATTGGCGCTGGCGCGGGTGGCCAGGACGTTGGATCCCTTGCTGCCGCGCAGCTGGGTAATGGCCACGGTGGTGCGCGTCATGGCATTGGGCTCCCCGCCGAGCAGTCCGAAAACCCGGGTCAGCGGACGCCGCAGCCGGCGCACATTCCCCAGCACCAGCCGGGGAAGCAGCGGGGCGGCCGCGGAGAGCCGCTCCACCATTTCCACGGTCACCTCGGGCAGGGCTGCGGGGAAGGGACGCCGCTCCAGGCGGAGGATCGCCCGGGCCAGGCGCGCGGTGGCTCCCATCCGGTTCGGCGTGGATGCGTGCCCGCCGGGATCTTCGGTGGCCAGTTCAACGTCGAGGATCCCCTTTTCGGCCACGCCCACCACGGCCAGTGGTGCCTGGACGAAGGGAAAGGCGCCGGAGGCCACGGCGCCGCCTTCATCCAGCACCAGCCAGGGCCGGATGCCGCGCCCGGCGAGCAGGGCTGCGGCCGCGGTGGCCGTGTCACCGGCGGTTTCCTCGTTGTTGCCGAAGGAGAAGTAGATGTCCCGTGCCGGGGTGAAGCCTTCTGCCAGCAGCTGCTCGGCGGCTTCGAGCACGGCGGCCAGGGCGCCCTTGTCATCCAGGGCCCCTCGTCCGCAGATGGAGGTGTCGGTGATGGTGCCGGCGAACGGCGGATGCTCCCAGACTGCCGGGTCCTCCACCGGGACCACGTCATAGTGGGCCATCAGCACCGCGGGACCGCGGGCATCACCGGTTTCCGCGTTGCCGCCCGCCCAGCGGTAGAGCAGGCCGTGCCCGTTGACCCGTTCCAGCTCCAAGCCGGCCGCGACGCGGGGAAAAAGTTCGGGCAGGGCGGCGATAAACGCGTCGAACTGGTCTGTTTCCACCTCCTCCGGGATCCGGGAGGAGACGGTGCGGAAGGTCAGGAGCCGGGCCAGTTTCGGTGCCGCGTCCCTGCCGGTCCGGAGTGCGGAAGGCGCAGGCGCGGCGGAACCGGTCCGCGGGTCAATGGTGCTGTGCATGGGCCGAGTGTAGCGGCGGTGTGGTGCAGCTCACGCCCGGGGCGCGAACCTGCAGCTACATTACGACGGCGGCCTGCCGGGCACCCGGCGTCGTCCTGCCCCTGGACTGCTGTCCCTGCACTGCTGCCCCTGCACTATTGTCCCTGCACTGCTGTCCCTGTCACCGCTGCCACCGCGTCGATGACGGCGCTGGCTGCGTGCTCCATTTCCGCCGGCGTGGTGTGCGGGGAGAGGGTGAAGCGCACGGCTGTCTGTGCAGTTTCCCGGTCCAGTCCCATGGCGGTCAGTACGGCAGAGGGCTCATCGGAACCCACCGCGCAGGCCGAGCCGGAGGAGCACAGCACTCCGCGGCGCTCCACCTCCAGCAGCACGGCCTCACCTGCGGTGCCGGGAAAACAGAAGGATGCATGTCCGGGCAGCCGCTGCACGGCCGGCCCGGTCAGTAAGGCGCCCGGCACACCGCCGAGCACCTCCCGGATGAAGCGGTCGCGCAGCCCGGCGGTGCGGCGGGCCGCGTCATCCTGTTCGGCGACGGCGAGCGCCAGTGCCGCGGCAACGGCGACGGCACCGGCGACGTTTTCCGTCCCCGACCGTTTCCCGCGCTCCTGCCCGCCGCCGTGCAGCAGCGGTTCCAGCGGCAGTGCGCCCCGGACATACAGCAGGCCGCAGCCGGCGGGGGCGCCAAGTTTGTGCCCGGAAATGCTCATGGCGTCCACCCCCAGGTCCCTCACCTGTACCGGCAGCCAGCCGGCCGCCTGCACCGCATCGGTGTGGAACGGGACGCCCAGGGACCGGCAGGCACTGGCGACTTCGGTCACGGGCTGAAGAGTTCCCACCTCGTTGTTGGCATACATGATGGTGCACAGCGTGGTATCCGGCGTCAGGGCCGCGGCGGCTGCCGCCGGGTCCACCCGCCCGTCGCCGTCCACGGGCAGGAGTGTCAGGCGGAATCCGTGGGACCGTTCCAGGTAGCGCAGGGATTCCAGCACGGCGGGGTGTTCCACCTGGCTGGACACAACATGGCGTCCCCGGGGTGCGGCAAGCGCCAGCCCCTTGACCGCCAGGTTGTCGGCTTCGGTTCCACCGGAGGTGAACACGATGTCGCCGGGCCTGCAGCCCAGCGCCGTGGCCGCCGTGGTTCGTGCGTAGTCCAGGGCGGCCGCCGCACCCGTACCACGCAGGTGCCGGCTGGAGGGATTACCGAATTCCGTGGTCAGGAGCGGCTTGATCAGCTCCAGGATTTCGGTGCGCACCGGAGCGGTGGCCGCGGCATCGAGGTAAATCACCGGGTGTCTGCCATGTCCAGTCCAAGGTCCAGTGCCCGGACACTGTGGGTGAGGGCCCCGGCGGAGATCAGGTCCACTCCGGTGGCGGCTATGGCGGCCACGGTGTCGAGCCGGACATTGCCGCTGGCTTCGGTCAGGGCCCGGCCACCGATCAGCTCCACGGCGCGGCTCAGCTGCGCAGGAATGAAGTTATCCAGCAGGACGGTGTCCGCTCCGCCGGCCAGGACTGCCTCGATCTGGTCCAGCCGGTCCACCTCCACCTCAAAATGGACGGTGTGCGGGAGCTGCGCGCGGGCCCGGCGCAGCGCCCGGGAGAGCTCCTCGCCGCTGCCCAGCAGTGCCAGATGGTTGTCCTTGGCCATCACGGCGTCCGAAAGGGAGAACCGGTGGTTGAAGCCCCCGCCGCAGCGGACGGCATGGCGTTCCAGGATGCGCAGCCCGGGGGTGGTCTTGCGGGTATCGGTAATCCGTGCCGATGTACCACGGGTTTCCGCCACGAACGCCGCCGTCACCGTGGCGATTCCGCTCAGCCGCTGGGCCAGGTTCAGTGCCACCCGTTCGGCGGTGAGGATGGCGCGCGACGGGCCGCTGATCTCCGCCAGGACGGCACCGGCGTCGAACGCTTCACCGTCCCGGACCCGGAGCGCCACACGGGTTTCCGCCGAGGTGGCCCGGAAGGCTGCTTCAAGCACCTGGCTGCCGCAGAAGACTCCTGCCTCCCGTGCGGTCAGCTGCGCCGTTCCGTGAGCCTCCGCCGGGATCAGCGCCGTGCTGGTCAGGTCTCCCCATGGTGCGTCCTCGGCCAGGGCCGCGGTAACAATGCGTTCGACGGCGGCCGGATCCGCTGCCGGGATCTCCTGGGTGTTCATACTCTTACGTCCGTTCTCTCCCGCCGCGCAGGGATATGCGGGCTGTCCGTTCGGTAATGTGCCCCGAGCGAGGTGTGCCGCTGCAGGGCAGCACCCACCAGCAGCCGGGCGCAGGTGAGCAGGTTCGCGGTTTCCCGCTCCGCCACGGAGCTTCCTGCCGGCGGCAGCCAGGACGCCAGCTGCCGGGCAGCAGCGGCCAGGCCGTCGGCGTTGCGCAGCACTCCGGCGGAGCCGGACATCAGTGCCTGCAGCCGGTCCCGGGTAACCACTGCATACCCGCCGCCCTCCGGCCCGGCGGGACCCTGCGCGGCTAAACTCTGCAGCACTGAAGCCGGGAGAACCGGGGCCTGTGGAACCGAAGCCTGTGGAACCGAAGCCTGTGGAGCTGATGCCTGTGGAACCGAAGCCTGCGGAACTAAAGCCTGCCGGCCGACCGTTCCGGGCATCAGGGCTCCGGGCTGTGGGGCTCCGGATTGCTGGGCTCCGGTTTCGGCATCGGCTTCGGCTTCGGCATCGGCTTCGGCTTCGGCTTCGGCTTCGGCTTCGGCTTCGGGCCAGGGCACGCCAGCCCGGACTGCGGCAGCGGTACGTGCCCCGAACACCAGGGCCTCGAGCAGTGAGTTGGAGGCCAGCCGGTTGGCACCGTGCACGCCGGTACAGGCGTTCTCCCCCACTGCGTAGAGACCGGGGACCGAGGTACGCCCGGCAAGGTCCGTACGGATTCCGCCCATCCAGTAGTGCGCCGCCGGTACCACCGGTACCGGCTCCCGTTCCCAGTCAAAGCCATGGGCTGAGGTAAGCGCGTCCAGGCCCGGGAAACGGCGGGCGAGGTATCCCGGACCGTGCCGGTGCCCGAGGCCGGTGGCGTCCAGGAAAACGTTGTGCGCTCCTGTCTCCTGCAGATGGAGCGCAATGCCGCGGGCCACCACATCCCGGCCGGAAAGCTCGGCTCCAGCTCCGGCTCCGGCTCCGGACCCTATGTCCGAGTCCGTATCGGAGCCGGATCCTGCGACCAGGCCTGTATCGGCGCCTGCCCCTGCGACCAGGCCTGTATCGGCGCCTGCCCCAGCGAGGAACCGGATTCCGGCAACGTCCCGAAGTACCGCACCCTCGCCGCGCACAGCCTCGGACACCAGCGGATGGCCGGGGACGTCCAGTGCCGTGGGATGGAACTGGAAAAACTCGAGATCCGCCAGCACTGCCCCCGCACCGGCGGCGAGCGCAACACCGTCGCCGGTAGCAGAGGCGGGATTGGTGCTCTGTGCGTAGAGCTCCCCCGCACCACCGGTCGCCAGCACCAGGGCAGTGACGGGCAGAATGCTCAGTACGCCGTCGGGATCCTGCACCTGAAGCCCCGCAACCCGCCCGCGTGCCAGCACAATATCCGTGGCAAAGGTGTGCTCGCGGATGCCGATTTTCGGTTCGGCTCGCACCGCAGCCGTCAGCGCCACCGCAATCCCGGCGCCGGTGGCGTCTCCGTTCACGTGCAGCACGCGCCGGGCACTGTGTCCGCCCTCCAGCCCGGGCTCGGGATCAAAGTCCACCCCGAGCCGGACGAGTTCGGCAATGTGTTCGGCCGCCTCGGTGCACAGCGCAGCGACGGCTTCCGGGGTGTTGGTGCCTGCACCGGCCTTCAGCGTGTCCTGGATGTGGAGGCGGACGGAATCCGGACCCCGGAGCACAGCGGCAATCCCGCCCTGCGCATACGGAGTGGCACCGCTGAGCAGTTCGCCCTTGGTCACCAGAGCGACGTCCAACCCGGCCCGCGCGGCACACAGTGCGGTGTAGAGCCCGGCAACTCCGCTGCCCACAACCGTCAGGGGCAGCGTCACGGGCGGACTGCCAGCATGCGCTCCAAGGCGGTGCGTGCGGGGGCGGCGACGTCATCCGGCACGGTGATGCGGTTATGCTGCTCGCCGCGGACCAGGCCCTCCAGCACCCACGCCAGGTAGCCGGGATGGATCCTGTACATAGTGGAGCAGGGGCAGATCACCGGGTCCAGGCAGAAGATGGTGTGCTCCGGGTGGGCGTCGGCGAGCCGGCGGACCATGTTGATCTCCGTGCCCACGGCAAAGGTGCTTCCCGGTTCGGCGGCCTCGATCGCCTTGCGGATGTAGTCGGTGGAACCGGACTCGTCAGCGGCATCCACTACCGGCATGGGGCACTCGGGATGCACGATCACCCGGACCCCGGGGAACTGCTGCCGTGCCGCGGTGATCTGGTCCGTGGTGAAGCGCTTGTGCACTGAGCAGAAGCCGTTCCAGAGCAGAACCCGGGAGTGCCGCAGTTGTTCTTCCGTGTTGCCGCCCAGCGGCAGGCGCGGATTCCACATGGGCATGGCCTCCAGCGGGATGCCCATGGCCTTGGCGGTATTGCGGCCCAGGTGCTGGTCCGGGAAAAACAGCACGCGCTGCCCCCGCTCGAACGCCCAGGCCAGAACAGCCGCAGCATTGGAGGAGGTGCAGACAATCCCGCCGTGCCGGCCGCAGAATGCCTTCAGGGCCGCCGAAGAGTTCATGTAGGTCACGGGAATGACGGGCGCCGCTCCGGCAGTCTCCCGGCCGCGGAAAACGGCCTCCAGCTGCTCCCAGCACTCTTCCACTGAGTCAATGTCCGCCATGTCCGCCATGGAGCAGCCCGCTGCCAGGTTGGGCAGGAGTACTGCCTGCTCCGGCCCGGACAACAGGTCCGCGGTTTCCGCCATAAAGTGCACGCCGCAGAACACGATGGCTTCTGCCTCGGGGCGGGAAGCAGCAGCCTGGGCCAGCTGGAAGGAATCGCCCACGAAATCCGCATGGCGCACCACTTCATCCCGCTGGTAGAAGTGCCCAAGGATCACCACGCGGTCCCCCAACCCGGCTTTGGCCGCCGAGATCCTGGCCTCCAGTTCCTCGTCCGAGGCCTCGAGGTATTCCGAGGGCAGCGCACCCTGGCGCGGTGTTGCTGCCGGCGCGGGATCAGCGGCAGAGGCCCCTGGTCCGTACTGCGGCAGGGCGGCGCCGTCGAACGCCCAGGGCGGCGAGGCCAGGCCGGGCCCGCAGGTCGAGGACGCGGCTGCTGCCTTGTCGCGGCTGATCAGCCGAATGGCTGTTGCCACGCTGGCGCCGGGAGTAGCTTCCATGCTCATTCGGTGCTCCGTTGCGGTGTTGAGGGAACAGGACCGGGCACCGTGTCCGGGTCCGGGGTGTAGCGGTAGAGACGCGGCGGGCGGTGCCGGCCGCCGGCGAGGTAGTGCTCGGTCGCGGAGATCTGTGGTGTTGCCCGCAGCTGGCGGCGGAAATTTCCAGGGTCCAGTTCGCGTCCCAGAACCGCCTCGTAGACTTCGCGCAGCTGCGCCAGGGTAAACAGCTCCCCCAGAAAGGCATAGGCCGCCTGCCCGTACTCGGTTTTGTTCCGCAGCCGCCACAGGGCGTAGTCCACGATGGTGTTGTGGTCAAAGGCCAGCTCCCCGACGGCGTCGGCCCGGAACCAGCGCACGTTGTCGCTTTCCCTGGCAAGCGCCGCTTCGTCCGGCTGGACCAGCGCCCAGTAGACAATCGAGACCACCCGGGGCGACGGCGAGCGCTCCGGACCGCCAAAGGCGTAGAGCTGCTCCAGATAGCGCGGAGTGAGCCCGGTGGTGTCAGCCAGATTCCGGGCGGCTGCGTCCTGCAGGGATTCCCGGGCTGCCAGCGGACCGCCCGGAAGTGCCCACCGGTCCCGGTAGGGTTCCCGTATCCGCCGCACGAGCGGGAGCCAGAGCTCCGGGCGCCCTGTGTCCCCGTCCCGGCGCAGAGCGAAAATGACGGTGGAGATGGCCAGGGACGGCGGTGCCAGTTCACGCTCGGATACGTTGGCGTAGGGGGAATACACGGCTCCCCTTTCCGGGGCACTAGTAAAAGTCAGAATGACTGTAACTCATCCGGGCCGAAAAGATGGCCTTCATCACAGTGCGCCCGGTGCCGGCCGGACTCAGGGATCCGAGACGGCTGCCGCGTTCAGCAGCGGCAGCATCCGGCCTTCGAAATGCGTGTTGAGCACAATCACCGAGGACGTCCGCAGCACGGTATTGGTGGCCACAATTGCGTCGATGACCCGCTGCAGGTCCGAGTTGGACCGCGCCGCCACCCTGGCCAGGAGATCACTTTCACCGGACACGGTATGCACTTCCTGGATCTCCGGAATCCGGGACAGTGCCTGCACCACCGCATCGTGGCCGGTATCCTGGCGGATGGTCAGGGAGCAGTACGCCACCACGTCATAGCCGAGGGCTTCGGCATCAATCCGCGGACCCCAACCGGCGATCACGCCCGTCTGCTGCATCCTGTCCAGCCTCGCCTGCACAGTGGCCCGGGCCACCTCCAGCCGCCGGGATGCCTCAAGCACCGACATCCGGGGGTTGTCGGTAAAGAGTGTGACAATGCGGGCGTCCAGCGCGTCGGTTGGCATGGGGTCCTTTACTTAGAGAAGTCTGCAGCCGTGAACAATGATTGTCAGTGTACAAATTGTAGAGCCGACGTGGGTCACAGTCGGACATGACTGGACACAAACCGGTCCTAAGATGGAATCCGGTGTACATTCCCGCCAGCCGCCTGACGCCGGTCCAGCAGATGCACCGGCAGCCGCCCCAACGTTCTAAGGCCTTTTCCTTTTATGCCCGGTTCCGCCCTCCCGTCCCGTACCGATACGCCTTCTCCGGCCGGGAAAGACTCCGGGTCACAGAAAAAGATGCAGCCGCGGCACCTGGTCCTGATGAGCCTGGGCAGCGCCATCGGCACGGGACTCTTCGTCGGCTCCGGCGCAGGCATTGCGGCAGCCGGCCCGGCTGTGCTGATCTCCTTCCTGGTTGCCGGAACGATGGTGATCCTGGTGATGCGCATGATGGGCGAAATGGCCGCTGCGGATCCCAACAGCGGCGCGTTTTCCGTTTATGCGGAAAAGGCGCTTGGCCGCACTGCCGGGACGACCGTCGGCTGGCTCTGGTGGATCCAGATAGTCATTGTCATTGCGGCCGAGGCCACGGCGGCCGCCGCCATTGTCACGTCCCTGATCCCCGGCATCGAGCAGTGGATCCTGGCCCTGGCCTTCATCGTTGTCTTCACAGCCATCAACCTGGCAGGGGCCGCCAGCCTGGGCGAGTTTGAGTACTGGTTTGCCATCCTGAAGGTGGCAGCCATCATCATTTTCCTGGCGGTGGGAGCCGCGTTCATTGCCGGCTGGCTTCCGGGCGCTGACTCCCCCGGGGTGGACAACCTCTTCAACAACGGCGGATTTATGCCCAACGGCATTACCGGGGTGGCCGCGGGCCTGCTGCTCGTGGTGTTCGCGTTCGGGGGTACTGAAATTGTCACCATTGCTGCCGCGGACACCGAGGAACCGTCCAAATCCATTGCGGGGGCCATCACCTCGGTGATCTGGCGGATCCTGATCTTCTACATCGGTTCTGTCCTGGTGATGGTCACGGTGCTGCCCTGGGACAACGAGGCCCTCAACACGGGCCCCTTTGTGGCCGTGCTGCATGCAGCCCAGGTGCCTGGAGCAGACACCGTGATGGCCGTGGTGATCGTGATCGCCCTGCTCTCGGCCATGAACGCGAATCTCTACGGGGCCTCACGGATGATCTACTCGCTCGGCGACCGCGGGCGCGCACCGGCCGCCCTGGCGAGGCTGGGCCGCGGCGGGGTCCCGCGGCGCGCGGTTGTGGCCTCGGTGGCCTTCGGGTTCATTGCCGTGGTGCTGAACTACCTCTACCCGGACACCGTGCTGATGATCCTGCTGAACCTGGTGGGTTCCACCTGCCTGGTGGTGTGGGGCATCTCGATTGTTTCGCAGATAATCCTGCGCCGCCGGGCCGATGCCGCCGGAGTGGAACTGACGTTCCGGATGTGGGCGTTCCCCTGGCTCTCCTACTTTGCCCTGGCACTGCTGGCGGCGATTGTGGTGCTTGGTTTCTTCGACGCGGCCGTCCGCGTGCAGCTGGTGGCCACGGCCGGTCTGACGGCCGCGCTGGTCCTCCTGGCCTGGCTGTTCGACCGCCGCACCACCCGCCGGTCCCGGACAGCAGCGGCGGACCCGGCAGAATAGCCCCGGCCTGCCGCTGCCCGGCCATCCGGGCAGCCGGGCAGCCGTCCCGGCTACCGGCCCTTGCGCCGCTTGGGCAGGAATTCTGCATCAACCGCGCTCTTCGCCCGCTTTTCGGCGCGCTTTTCCTTTAGTGCCTTGCCGTGCTTCTTTGAACTGGATCCCTGCGGAGATTTACCTGACATGTCCGGCTCCTGACTCAAGGGGATGGATGTCTGGAAACCATACGCGGATACCGGAGGGATTCCAGCCCTTCTCCGAAACCTGATGTCAGCACCGCCCCATACCGGCTGCGAACAGATTGCCTAGGCAAAGGCGGGAGGGAATGGAACGTTTGTACAGAATGTGCAGCAATTCCGGGACGAATTGCCCAGCGTGATGCAAGCCACTAGATTGCCCCTATGGATAACTCTATGGATCCGGCGCCCCTGGCGCCGGAGGAACTGCGCAGGCTGTACCGCCTGATCACCGCCGCACGGCAGCTGGATCTCGCCGCCGTGGCCTGGCAGCGTCAGGGGATTATTCCCGGCTATGCCCCTGCCCTGGGCCAGGAAGCCGCCCAGGTGGGCAGCGCCTTCGCCATGGACCCTAAACGCGACTTTATCTTCCCCACCTACCGGGAAATGGGTGCGGCGCTGGCCCTGGGCGTGGACATGACCGAGTACATGTCCACCCACAAGGCCAGCTGGCATGGCGGTCTCTACGATCCGGTGCGCACCGGATTTGCTCCAATCCAGGCAGTGGTCGGCGGTTCCGTGCTGCACGCGGTGGGTTGGGCCCACGGCCAGACCCTGAACGGCGGCACGGGCGGCGTGGCACTGACCTATTTCGGTGACGGCGCCAGCTCGCAGGGTGATGTCCATGAGGCCATGAACTTTGCCGGCGTACTGAAGGCCCCGGTGATTTTCTTCGTCCAGAACAACGGCTGGGCCATTTCGCTGCCCACCGAGGCACAGGTGGCGGGCGGCACGGTTGCAGCCCGCGCTGCCGGGTACGGCATGCGTGCCATCACTGTGGACGGCAACGACGCCCCCGCCGTCGTTTCCGCCACCCGCGAGGCGGCAGCCCATGCCCGCGCAGGGCATGGTCCGGTGCTGATCGAGGCCATGACTTACCGCCGCGGTCCGCACTCCACCAGCGACGACCCCGGGCGCTACCGCAGCCTGGATGAGGAACGCCGCGACGCCGGCCCGGATCCCGTCCAGCTGCTGGCCGACCGGCTGCTGGCCGAAGGCCTGGCGGACCGGGACTTCCTGGATGCCGCCCTCGAAGAAGCAAAGGACAACGCCGAACGCATCCGCGAAGGCGTGGAAGCCCTGGGCCCGCGGCCGGGCACGGAGATGTTCGACTTTGTCTATGCCGAACCCACCGAAGCACTCAAGGCCCAGGCGCGTGCCTGGCGGGAGGAATCCGAACATGTCTGAGCAGCTTACCGAGGCAGTACCCTCCTCCGATCTGGCCGAAGCGGCCCGCAACACCGAAGACACGGCTGCCACCCGCCAGTCTGCCGCCACGCCGCCCGCGCCGTCCGGCCGCGGCCAGGTAGAGCAGCTTTCCATGCAGCAGGCCCTCAACCGTGCCCTGGCCGAAATCCTGGCCGAAGATCCCAAGGCCCTCGTCCTGGGCGAGGACGTAGGCCGGCTGGGCGGGGTTTTCCGCATCACGGACGGCCTGCAGAAGCGTTTCGGTGCCGACCGGGTCATGGACACTCCCCTGGCCGAATCCGGCATCCTGGGTATGTCCGTGGGCCTGGCCATGGCAGGCTTCCACCCCATTCCCGAAGTGCAGTTTGACGGGTTCGCTTATCCGGCCGTCAACCAGATCATCACGCAGCTGGCCCGGATGAACTACCGCAGCCGCGGCACCCTGCCCATGCCGGTGACCCTGCGGGTACCCAGCTTCGGCGGAATCCGCGCCCCCGAGCACCACGGAGAATCGCTGGAAGCACTGTTCGCCCATGTTCCGGGGCTGAAGGTCGTCTCCCCCTCGAGCCCGCATGAGGCCTACCACCTGCTCAGGCATTCGGTGGCTGTTCCGGACCCGGTGATATTCATGGAACCGAAGTCCCGCTACTGGCAGAAGGGCGAAGTCAACCTTGGCCACGCCGGCCCGGTGGAGGGCGCCAAGGTGGTCCGTCCGGGCAGGCACGTCACCCTCGTGGCGTGGGGCGCCATGGTGGCACGCTGCCTCCAGGTGGCCGAACTGGCCGCCGAAGACGGCATTGAGGTGGAGGTCCTGGACCTGCGCTGGCTGAAGCCGATCGACGCCGCCGCCCTGGCCGAATCCGTCGGCCGGACCCGGCGCGCCGTCGTCGTCCATGAGGCGCCGCTGACCTCCGGCCTGGGCGCCGAGGTGGCCGCGCTGATCACCGAGCACTGCTTCGACACCCTGCGCGCCCCGGTTGGGCGGGTCACCGGATTCGACGTACCGTATCCGTCAGGAGACCTTGAAGACGAATACATCCCGAACATCGACCGCATCCTGTTCGGGATCCAGCGAGTATTGGAGTACCGGCGTGGCTGAAATTTCCTTCCCCCTTCCCGACCTCGGCGAAGGACTGATCGAGGCCACCGTGCTGGAATGGCTTGTGGCCGAAGGCGACCAGGTGGAGCGCAACCAGCCGCTGGTGGAGGTGGAAACCACCAAATCCGCAGTGGAACTCCCCTCCCCGCAGGCCGGGAAGGTAGCCCGCATCTACGGGGAACCCGGCGACAGGATCAATGTGGGCGAGCCGCTTATTGTGTTCGAAGTGCCGGACAACACCGCCGGCATTGTCGGTACCGTTCCGCAGGAGGCCCCGGCGAAGCGCCGGGTCCGGCTGAGCGCCGTCCTGGACGAGGACTGACCGGTGTCCGGCTACGGCTCCCTGGTGGAAGGCACCGATCCTCGATTGGATGTCCAGGTGTTCGCGGGCGACGACGACGGCGCGGACTCCTGCCGTCCGGTCCTGCTGCTGCATGGATTTGCCTCCGACTCGCAGTTGAACTGGCACAATTCCGGCTGGGTGAATGCCCTGCTCACCGCCGGCAGGCAGGTCATCACGGTGGACCTGCCCGGCCACGGCGCCAGCGCCGCGCCGGCGGACCTCGACGCCTACCGTCCCAGCCGCATCCGCGCGGACCTGCTGCAGGTGGTACAGGACGCGGGTGTCCGGCCGCTGGCCGACGCCGACCCGGGGAGCGGGCTGGACGTAGTTGGCTATTCCCTGGGCTCCCGGCTGGCATGGGAGTTCGGGGCCACGCAGCCCGAGCTGGTGCACCGGATGGTGCTGGGCGGGCCCGGCAGCGGTGATCCGCTGGCTGATTTCGATCTGGACGCCGCCCGGGAGGCTGCCGCAGGCGGAGCGCCGGTAGCGGATCCGCGTACCGCCGAGCTGCTCCGGATGGCGCAGCTGGTCCCGCAGAACAACCTCGCCGCGCTTTTCCGTATGGTCGAGGCCATCAAGGAGGAGCCCTTCTCCCCCGCAGCCGCCGTGCCCGGGATGCCGCTGCTGCTGGTAGCCGGCGAGCGGGATGATCTGGCCGCCACGGCGCCCGAGCTGGCAGCGCTGAGCGGACAGGCAGACATGCTCACGCTCCCCGCCCGTACGCATGCCAATGCCGTCACATCCCGGGCGTTTAAGACCGCCGCACTGGACTTCCTGGCGGGCTGAGCGGGCGAAAAGTTACGAGTTGGTCACGTAGGGGGCAATCTGCACCGGGACGACGCCGCGCCACGCTACGATGGAGAGGCTAGTGGACTAGGTTGGTTTTAATCAGCCTACTGATTGTTTTTCGGCTGATTCCGGGCCCACCGGCCTTCACCTTTTATCCCCGTAGGGAGGACACCCGTGGATGTACTCCTTGGGCACCGATACCGCACCACTGAACTCATAGGTTCCGGCGGTGCAGCTTCGGTGTACCGGGCCGTCGATGAGAATCTCGGCCGCGAAGTAGCCGTCAAGCTTTTCAGTGCCGGCTTCCACGAGGATGACGAGACCCGCCGCCAGCAGACCGAAATGCAGCTGCTGGCCACACTGAACCATCCCGGCCTGGTCACCCTGCACGATGCAGGCGTGAGCGTGGACGAAGAAGGCCGGGCGTCCAGCTACCTGGTGATGGAACTGGTGGACGGACCGGATCTGCGCGGCAAGCTCAAGGAGGGCCCGCTCTCCTCCCCCGCAACGGCTGCGCTGGGGGCAGACCTGGCCGATGCGCTGAACTACGTCCACAGCAACGGTGTCATCCACCGCGATGTGAAGCCTGCCAACATCCTGCTCTTTCCGCAGGCAGAGCAGGACACCCGCCTGTATCCGAGGCTCACCGACTTCGGCATTGCGCGGATGGTGGAAGCAACAGTTGCCACCGCCCACGGTGCCACCATTGGAACGGCGAACTACCTGAGCCCGGAACAGGCCCAGGGAGCCGCCGTGGATCCGCGGACCGATATTTATTCGCTGGGCCTGGTACTGCTGGAATGCCTGACCGGTGAAAAGGCCTTCCCGGGTCCGATTGTGGAAGCTGCCGTTGCGCGCCTGCTGCGGGACCCTGAGATCCCCGAGTGGGTGGGCCCGGACTGGACGGAGATCCTGCGCGCCATGACGGCCCGCCTGGTGGACGCCCGCCCCGAAGCCCATGAGGTGGCAGTGGCGCTGCGCACCCTTGCGGCGGAACGCACAGTTCTGGACACACCCGAGTCCGTGCCGGGATCTGCCGACGCCTCGGCAGGCCGCGAACCGGTCACCGGCGACTCCACGGGCGGCATCACCACGGGCAACATCTACATTCCCGCCCCGCCGCTGCACTCTCCCAGCCTGGGCTAGGAAAAACCCGCCAGGCGCGGACAGCAAAACGGGACCCGCGGTAATCCGCGGGCCCCGTTTCAGTTCCTGACTGCATCCGGACTGCCGGACGGCCTACTTGCCGTCGCCGGATGCTTCGTCCTCTTCAGGTTCAAAGTTCGAGGCTTCCTCGGTGCTCGCAGCCGCAATACCGTCATCGCTCTGCGGGATGGTTCCATCGGGGCCTTTTGAACCGGTCTCCTTCGGATCCTGGCCGGCTTCCTTCTCTCCCATGGTGTCTCCTTAGTGGTACTGGTAACTGCGGCGGATAGTTCATGCTTGACTGCCCGACCTATCCTTCGATACTAGGCCAACTGTGGCACAGCTGACACCTGCACGGGCTCCCGTACGGGCTCAGGCATTCCGCCGCACGGCGGCTGCGCGAACCGCCACCAGCCCCAGCAGCAGCAGCGCTCCGGCGGCAGCGGCCGGAACAATAAACGCATGCTGGTAGCCGCCTGAATCCGCAAGGCGCCCTGCCACGGACGAACCCAGTGCCGTGCCCGTCACCACTCCGCTGGCCAGCAGCGTCATAACGGTGCCCATCAGTTCCCGCGGTGCCACGATGGCGCCGATGCCGAAGATGCTGACCATGGTCGGCCCCACGGGGATGCCCAGCACAAACAGGACCACCAGCATGGTGGCAATATCCGTGGGCAGGAACAACAGCAGGGCAAGGACCGTCATTGCCCCGGCACAGAGCAGCCAGCGCGCTGCGGAACCGAACCGTTCGGGCCAGAAGGCCACGGAGAGGGCCGCTGCGGCCGAGCTCAGGCCCATGACCGCATAGAGCAGGCCCGCGGACGATGCGACACCGAAGCTGCCGGCGAATGCTGTCAGGCTCGTCTGGGTGGAGCCGAAGAAAGTGCCCATGGCAACCATGCCCAGCACCGGCAGCATGATGAGCAGCCACTGCGGACGGGCACTGCCCTGAGTCCTGTCCTGCTGCTTTGTTCCGCGCCCGGTTTTTCGCCTCCCGCCGCCCGGGCGGCGGGAGGACGGAACCACGTATTCCACCGTGGGGTGGACGGCGAAGGCCGCCACCATGGTGGCTGTGAGCACTGCGGCCAGGGCCAGCGGAAGCCAGGGGGCGACGGCCGCGGCCAGCAGGCCCACGAGCGCCGGTCCCAGCACGAAGGTGAGCTCATCCGCCGTACCTTCGTAGGACAGGGCAGTGTCCATCTCGCGTCCCCGCGGACGCCGGGCTGTCATAGCCATCCAGCGCACCCTGGCCATCGGTCCGACCTGAGGGCAGGAGGCGCCCATGGCGAAGGTGGCGATAAGCATCCAGACGGGAGAGCCGGCAGGGTCCAGCAACGCGGCGGTCAGCAGGAACAGTCCAATGGCCACAGGATTCAGGACCGCCGTGGAGAGCAGGACGGGACGCTGTCCAATCCGGTCGGCGAGATAGCCGAGCATGGGCGCGCCGACGGCCGAGCCGATTCCCACTCCGCCGGCGGCGAACCCGCCAAGTGCGTAGGACCCGGACACTTCGGTGATCAGGGTCAGTGCTCCGACGGTCAGCATGGCCAACGGCAGCCGCGCGAGGAAGGCGACCGGGAAAAAGGACCTGCCGGCGAGTGCGAAAATGGCCTGGTAACGGCCGGCGGGAGGTGCCCCCGCGGCTTCGTCAGCGGGCGTGGAGGGGGTTGGGGAGGGCGTGTTTGGAGTCATGGTGCGGTATCCGAATACGTTGAACCGCGCACCGTCCCCCCTCCCGGTACGCCCGACCCTTGCTACCCGCCAATTTTACCCACGCCCGGCTGCGGTGCCTAACTGCCGCTCCCGTATGAGCGTGGCCCGGGTTCAGCGCAGCGTCCTCACCCGGTTCAGCGCAGCACCGCTTCCCCCAGGCTGTAGCGGATGGTGGATCCGTTCCGTCCCTTCAGGATCTGCAGCTGGGCCGGTATCCGCTGCTTCATCTCGCCCACATGGCTGACCAGGCCGACCACCCGGCCGCCGTCCCGCAGTCCCTCCAGCGCGTCCATGACCTGTTCAAGGGACTGGTCATCCAGGCTGCCGAAGCCCTCATCAACAAACAGGGTCTCGATGTTCACTCCCCCGGCTTCCTGCTGCACCACATCGGCCAGTCCCAGCGCCAGGGCCAGGGAGGCCATAAAGCTTTCGCCGCCGGAGAGCGTGGAGGTGTCCCGCCGCTGGCCGGTCCACTCGTCGGTGACGTGCAGCCCCAGTCCCGCCTTGCGGTTACCGGACTTGGAGTCGCTGTGCACCAGGGCATATCTGCCGCCGGTCATGGCGGCCAGCCGTTCCGTGGCAGCCGCAGCAACCTGTTCCAGCCGTGCCGCCAGGACGTAGGTGCTCAGTGTCATCTTGTACGTGTTCTCACCGGCACCGCGGACGGTGTCTGTGACCGACTGCAGCAGGTCCCGGCGGGCCCGCAGCGGAGCCGTCTCTTCCAAGGCGGCTGCGAGCTCGGCTGAGTATTCCGACAGGCGGACGGCCGAACCGTCCAGCAGGCGGACCAGCAGCGCTGCGTCTTCCTGTTCCTTCCGTGCCGCTGCCGCCTGCTCGGCGGCCTCGGCAATGTCTTCCTCATCAGGCACCGCGGATGAGCCCGTGTCCTGGTCCTCCGGGGCAGATGCATCCTGGCCTTCGCGCCGCAGCGCCAGCCGGCGGCCGGTCTCCTCCCACTCCTGCACGCTGTGGTCATAGGCATCCCTGGTTTCGGGATCCAGCAGTGCTTTACGGACGTCGGCAGCGGAGGCAAAGCCGGTGCCGGCTAGTGCCGTGTCGAGTTCGCGAAGCAGCCGGTCCAGCTCCTCCCCGGCCGCGTCGGCGGCCGCCCGTGCCTCGCGGGCAGCAGCGGCCAGCCGGCGGAACTGCGTCAGCGCCTCCACGCGCTCGCCCGCACCGGCAAAACCATGCAGCGCGGCACCCACCTTTGCCTCGAGGTCCGCAGCCTGTGCGCGGGCCGATTCAGCGCGGGAATCCGCCTGGGCGGCCTGGATCAGGGCCTGGGAACGGCCGGCTTCCGTGGCGGCCAGTTCCTCGCCGATGCCTTCGAGCCGGTGCCGGGTTTCCAGCAGTGCCCCGGCCGCGCTGCGCGCCCGTTCCAGTTCCGCACGCGCGGCGGCCAGCTGCTCTGCCGCTAATCCGGGATCGCCGTCGCCGCCGCGGGCACGCAGCCCGGCGGCCTCTTCGGCAGCCGCACCTGCCTCGCGTCGTGCAGCTTCAAACGCCTCTTCTGCGCGGCCCGCCTCCGCCTTGGCCGCCTGCTCCTCCTCCCGGGTCACCGCTGCCTCGCCGTCGCCCAGCGTTGCCGGGTGCGGATGTTCGACGCCGCCGCACACCGGACACGGTGCATCCTCCGCCAGACCGGCGGCCAGCTCCGCTGCGGCCTGGTCCAGCCTGGCCTGCAGCAGATCCTGCCAGGCTTCACGGAGGTCCTGGTATTCCTGCCGGGCCTCGGCGGCTGCGGCATCCGCGGCCTCGGCATGTTCCCGTGCCGAGGCATAGGCTGCCATGGCAGCCGCCAGTTCCTCGGCGCGCGCGACGTCGCTGCCGGCACGCTCCTGATCTGCTGCCAGCCGTTCCAGTTCCGCCGCGGCGCCGGCGAGCGAGGTTTCCTCGGCCCGCAGGGCTTCCAGCCTGGCTGCGGCAGCTTCCGCCCGTTCGCGCAGCCCGGCAGCCGCCGTTTCCTCATCCCGGGCCAGTACCCGCAGCTCCCCGATCCGTTTCTCATCCTCCAGCGCCGCCGTGGCCGCGGCGAGATCAGCGCCGATGAGTGCTTCCAGCCCTTCCGGCAGTTCGGGGCTTGAAAGGTATTCTTCCGCCAGCGCATGTTCCGTTAGCTCCGTTAGGGCAGCGGCAGCGGCCGTACGCCGCGTCTCGGTGCGCTGCGCTGCCGCGTCCGCTGCCCTGACCGGGCCTTCCACGGCAGCCGCTGCGGCGTGCACCTGCAGTGCAGCGCGCCGGGGGGCAATCTCCGCTTCCGCCCGGCGATGCTCGTTTTCATCCCGGATCAGCTGCTGCAGAGCGAGCCCCCGGGCGCGGCGGTGTTCCAGCTCGTGCAGCTTCCTTTCGGCGCGTTCGCGTTCGGTGCCCAGCTCGTCGAGCTCTTTCCGGGCACCGGCTGCGCGGGAGTCCAGCTCCGCCCGGAACACGGCAATTTCCTCTTCGGGACGGTCCGCTGCGGGACTGTCCTGTCCGGAGCCCGGTGCGGGGCTGTCGCCGGATTCGGCGCCCTGTTCCGTCCGGTAGCGCCGGATTTCATCGTCGGCGCGGCGCAGGACGTGTTCGGACCGTGCCTGCGCAGCGTCGAAGCGTTCGGTGGCTTCGGCCAGATCGAGCTTCAGCTGCCGCTCAATGTCTTCGAAGCGGGAGGTACCGAAGAGCTGCTGCAGCAGCTGTTCGCGGGACGCGGCATCAGCACGCAGGAATGCGGCGAAATCCCCCTGCGGAAGCATAACCACCCGGGTGAACTGCTCCCGGTTCATGCCCAGGAGTTCCGTGATTTCCGTCGATGCTTCGTCATTGCGGGAGGACTTCTCCACCCAGGCACCGTCAACGTACTCGCGCAGCAGGGTTTTTGCCTGTTCGGTGACGGTGCTTCGTCCGCCGGCGCGTTTTGCCGGGCGTTCCCACTGCGGGCTGCGGACCACTTCGAACCGCCGGGTGCCGGAGCTGAATTCGCACACTATCTCCGGTGCCGTCTGCGGGTCCGCGTGATCGCTGCGCAGCCTGCGTGCCTGCTGCCGGGCCCCCGGCACGGCGCCGTAGAGCGCAAAACAGATGGCGTCCAGGACACTGGTTTTCCCGGCGCCGGTGGGACCGTTCAGCAGGAACAGCCCGTGCTCCCCGAGCTGGTCGAAGTCGATGACCTGCCGGTCCGCGAACGGGCCAAAGGCCTGCATTTCCAGGCGGTGGATTCTCATTTGGCTGCCTCGGCTTCCCGGACCCTGTCGAGGACTTCGACAAAGAGGTCCTTCTCTTCCTGAGCGGCGCTGCGGGACCGTACGTGCTCCAGGAAACCGCAGCAGATATCCAGGTCATCGGTGGCGCCGGCCAGGCGCTGGCTGTAGGTGCGTGCCGGCCCGGCAGCCCCGCCTTCGGGTTCAAAAGCCAAGACGAGGGTATCCGGGAAGCGGGTGCGCACCTGGTCCATGGCCTTGGCTGGCCGCTCACGGTCTGTCAGGGTGACCTGGCAGTAGGCGGTTTCGGCATCGGCAAGGGCGGGGTCTGCCAGCAGATCGGCCAGCCGCCCGCGCAGCACGGCAAGCCTGCGCCGGGCAGGCCAGGTGACCGCTTCCACCGAGACCGGCACGCCGTCGTCGAACTCCAGGAGCCAGCCGCCTTTGTCCTGGCGGGCCTCCGAGAAGGAATACGGCAGCGGGGATCCGCTGTAGCGTGCATCCTCCCTGAGCTGCTGCCGCCCGTGCAGGTGGCCCAGGGCGGTGTAGGCGAAGCCGTCAAAGAGGTCCAGCGGAACAGCTCCAAGGCCCCCGACGGCGAGGTCACGTTCGCTGTCGCTGCTGATGCCGCCGCTGGCGAAGGTATGCGCCATGACCACCGCCGCCACCGGGGCGCCGGCCTGTTCCCGGGCCAGCAGATCCGCACGGATACGTGCCACTGCTGCAGCGGTGACCGTAAAGTGGCTCGGTTCCTGAACCTCCAGTTCGGCCGCTGCCAGCCGGGGCTCGAGGTAGGGAATGCCATAGACCGCTACCGGCATGCCGGCGGCGGGCAGGATCACCGGCCGGGCAATGTCCGCGTAGCGGGTCCGCAGGTGGACTCCGGCGCGCTCAAAAAGCGCGCTGCCGAAACCGAGGCGGGCCGCGGAGTCGTGATTGCCGCTGGAGAGCACAACCACAGCCCCGGCGGCAGTGATGCGTTCAAGGGCCGAATCCAGCAGGCGGACGGTGTCCACCCCCGGAAGGGCACGGTCATAGACGTCGCCGGCAATCAGCACGGCGTCCACGCGCCGTTCCCGTACCGTCTCCACCAGACGGTCGATGAACTCCGCCTGCGCGGGGAGCATCCCTACGCCGTGGAAGGATCGGCCCAGGTGCCAGTCTGAAGTGTGCAGTATCCGCATGCCTTCAAAACTACCCGCCGGCTCCGACAGTTAACGGATCGGGGGCAGCGGCGTTCGCCACTGCCCCCGGAGGTTGCTACGGTTTTGCGGCCCTAGCCGCGGGTGCCCGGCGTCCCGTCCTGCGGGTTCTCCGGCGAACCGGCCGCGGGCTTGTCGAAGAAGCCGCGGGCTTCCTCATCCACGACGGGGGCCTCGGTGTCCCCGGTCCGGGCGGCCGGCTTGCCGGTGCTGCCCGTGGCGGGTTCGGGTGTCTCAGCGGATGCAGGGGTCTCATCCGCTGCGTGGGTGTCCGGCTCCACAGCATAGAAGGCGGGATCGGAGCTGCGTGCTGCCAGCGTCATGTCCACACTGCGGAAAATCAGGCCTGCGATCACGGCGCCGAGCAGGGGCGCGGCCCAGAACAGCCAGAGCTGCTGCAGGGCCCAGCCTTCAGCGAAGATGGCAGTGGCCGTGGAACGTGCCGGGTTGATGCCGCCGTTGGTCACGGGGGCAAGCACGGTCAGGAGTACGGCGTAGGTCACGCCGACGGCGAAGGCACCGGCGACTGCGCCGGACCGGCGTGCCACGGAGCCGAGGAAGACGGCGGTCAGCAGGGCGCCGGCAATAACCTCAAGCAGCAGGGCGCTGGGCAGCGGGAACAGGTTCACCGAGTGATCCCCGTAGCCGTTGGAGACGCCGGTAAGGAACTGGCGGGTCTGCTCGCCGATCTGCTGGTGGCCGGTAATGGCCACCCAGAGGATGGCGACGGCGAGGATTGCGCCAAGCAGCTGTGCCAGGACGTAGGGCAGCACGTACTTCCACTGGGTGCGTCCGGCAACCGCGCTGCCCAGGGTGATGGCCGGATTGAAGTGCCCGCCCGAGATGTAGCCGAAGGCGACCATGGCACCGGCCAGCGCAAGCCCGAAGGCCAGCTGCGGGCTGATGCCGCTGCCGGCGGTGAAGATGCCCACTCCGATGCCCGCGAACACAAGCAGGAATGATCCAATCCCCTCGGCCACGGTCCGTCCCACGAACCCGTAGTCGTGGCCGCGGGTGTCGGACGCTGCGTCGCGGACGGGCGTTACGGCCCGGGCTCCGCTGGTTGATAAGGGCTCAGATGACATGGGAGAGACATTCCTAACGTGTGGTGGGCGGCGTGAACAGGCATGCCGCCGATATATAAGTCTTCTTGTTGAACTCACAACAAACTACCCCACCGTGTCAGTGCAGTCTGTTAACCCGCTGAATGCCCGCTGTGTGGCAGGTGAATCGAGTCTTTCCGGCCCAGCCCCGGCACCTATGCTGGAACAGTGAGCTCCGAACCGTATTCCGCACCCTTGTCCTCTTCCCATACAGCCCTTGGCGCCAAAATCCGAGCCTGCCTGCTCGGCGGGGCTCTGGGCGACGCACTGGGCACAGCCGGCCCGGAGCGCCTGGAGGACACGCTGTCGGTTTCTTCGGCTACCCAGCTGGCCCTGTATTCACTGGACGGGCTGCTCGAAGCCGTCGAATGGGCGAATTCGGGAGTGGGAGCCGATGAAACCGCCTGCATCTGGCTCGCCTACCTTCGCTGGCTCCGGGGCCGCGGCCTAGCCCTCCCCGAGACCGGACTGGTTCCCCTCCCCCGGCCCATTGATGCTGAGGAACTGCTGCACCCGACGCCGGCCGGCACAGCGGACGCGGGCACGGCGGACGCCGGCCTGGATCCGGAGGTGGTATCCGCCCTGTCCAGCGGTGAAATGGGGACACGCCAGCGGCCAGTGAACACGGAATCGGACAGTCCTGCCGCGCTGGTGCGCTCGGCGCCGTTCGGCCTGCTGCCCTATGTACCCACCGAAACCGTCTACAAGCTCGCACTGGATGCCGCTTCGCTGACCCACGGCCATCCCGCGGCCCGTCATGCGTCTGCCGTTTTCGCTGCGACCGTGCACGGGCTGCTGTCGCCGGGAACTACTCTGGCCGCAGCAGCGGAGAAGGCCCTGGCACCGGCAGACGCTGCGGCGGATTCCGACGGCGGCGTCCCCGGACTTGCTGACCGGCTCCGCTCGGTCATCTCCGGACCGGACTTCGCGACCGGCGGCACGGCGGCCAGCGGGACGGCGGCCGGCGGGACGACTTCCGGCAGCGGGGCAACCGGCGGGACGACTGCGGAAGGTGCGTTGACGCTTGGACTGTCGGCGGCACTCAGGGCAGAGAATGCGCTCGCCCGGCAGGCGGCGGCGGGAGCCCCTGCCTCACCGGAAGACACCGTGACGGCGGCCCTTCGCGAAGCTGCCGCGGCCGGCGGGGCGCCGGCCGCCGTCGTCGCCGGCAGCCTGCTGGGAGCGCTGTACGGTGTGCTGCCCGGCCCCCTGCTCGCGTCGCTGCGTGAACGCGCAGCGGTCGAGCGGCTGGCCGACAGCTACGTCTCTGCGACAATCGCGCCCTAGCCCGCACTTCACGGACCGGTTACTGGGAGCCTCGGGGCCAGATACCGCCCAGGGTTTGCAGGAACTCGGCTTCGGAGAGCACCTCGATGCGCTGGCCCCGCTCGTGCAGGTCCAGGACCCTGCGCGCCTTACCGGTGAGGCGTCCGCTGCGCAGGTCCGCCGGTTCAAAGCCGTCCCCCACCACCAGCACCGTGGTGGCGCGGGTGACGTTGCTGGCGGTGCGGGCTCCGGCCTCGGCCGCGCGGTCCTTCGCGGTCTGGCGGGGCATGCCCAGGTTGCCGGTGAAAACGATCGTCTGGCCGAACAGCGGATGGCGCGGATCCGCCAGCGGGTTGGGCGGCGGGTTCTCCCCTTCGGACGGCCAGCCCTGCCAAGGTGTTCCGGCAGTTGCCACCGCGGCTGCGGTGCCGGTACCCCGGGCCAGTGCGTCCCGGGTGGCCTTGGACAGCTGATGAGTGCCCGGCACATACGCGGGCAGGTGGGATGCCTGCAGCCCCTGGCGAAGGAAAAAGTCCGGCATGGACACCGCTCCGGCCCGGCGGGCAATGTCAATCATGATGCCCGCGCAGGCGCGGGCATCCTCGGTGGCATCGTGATGGTTCAGGAGCGGAACGCCCGCTGCCTCGGCAGCGAACGGCAGCGAATGTGAGGGCAGCTGATAGGTGCGGCGGGAATGCACCACGGTGCAGGTGTAGTCATAGGCCGGGCCCGCCAGTTCCGAGACTTCCAGCGCGGAGCGGATCACGCCCAGGTCGAACGCGGCGTTGTGCGCCACGAGCAGGTCGCTGCCGATGAAGGCACCGATTTCCGGAAAGAGTTCACCGAACCGCGGAGCCCCGGCCACCATTTCCGGTTCGATCCCGTGAATGCGCACATTGCGCCGGTCAAAATAGTCGTGCCCCTCCGGGGGACGCATCAGCCACGAGGCTTCCTCGACAACCTGCCCGTTCCGGACCCGGACCAGGCCCACGGAGCAGGGCGAACCGCGGAAGCCGTTGGCGGTTTCGAAATCTATTGCGGTGAAACTAAGCCCGGTTTCAGGCATCGGTGCCGGACACCGGCTTCCGCCGCCTGCTGCGGATCTTGGCGGTGATGAACCAGACCGCTGCGATGATGACCGCCGCAATGACAATCTTCTGGAACACGCCGGCGTAGGCCTCAACAACGTGCCAGCTTTCGCCCAGGTAGAAGCCGGCGACGATAAAGATGGCATTCCAGATCAGGCTGCCGGCGGTGGTCAGTGCGGTAAAGGTCAGCAGGTGCATGCGTTCAATGCCCGCGGGGATCGAGATCAGGCTGCGGAACAGCGGGATCATCCGGCCGAAGAACACAGCCTTGTACCCGTGGCGCTCAAACCACGCCTCGACCTTGTCCACATCCTCAAGGTCCACCAGGGGAACCTTCTCCACCAGGCGGCGCATCCGGTCCCGGCCCAGCCAGGCCCCCAGGCCGTACAGTGCCAGCGCACCCACTACCGAGCCGAGCGTGGTCCAGAACAGTGCCGCCGCCATGGAGAAATTGCCCTGGCTGGCGGTGAAACCGGCCAGCGGCAGGATGATTTCGCTCGGCAGCGGGGGGAAAAGGTTTTCCAGGGCGATGGCCAAACCGGCGCCCGGGGCACCGATGGCCTCCATCACCCCGACCGCCCAGTCGGCCACACCGCCGAGGGCCGACGGCTCGGCAGTAGTAGAAGAGGTGGCTGTGGGAACGGCTGCTGTAATAGTCATCTCGCGGTCAATTCTGCCCTAGGCCCCCGGCCCGGGAAGAATCCCCGCGCGTCCCCGCGGCGTGTTTGGGACGCATCACACATCCCCCGCCCTGCGCCTAGGCGCCGGTTTTTTCCTCCGCCAGGGCGGCAACAAGGGCCGGAACCAGTGCCCGGAACGCCTGGCCGCGATGGCTGATCGCGTTCTTTTCGGCTCCGCTGAGTTCGGCGCAGCTGCGCTCCTCACCGGCCGGAAGCAGGATCGGGTCGTAGCCGAAACCGCCTTCGCCGCGCGGGGTTTCAAGCAGGGTGCCGCGCAGCTCGCCGCGTTCCACGGTTTCGCCACCATCGGGAAGTGCCAGGGCCGCAGCACAGACAAACGCCGCACTGCGGTGCTCAGCCGCGATATCCGCAAGCTGGGCCAGCAGCAGGGCCAGGTTGGCGGCGTCGTCGCCGTGCCGGCCGGACCAGCGGGCGGAGAAGATGCCAGGGGCCCCGCCGAGGACGTCCACCGCGAGGCCGGAATCGTCGGCGACTGCCGGAAGGCCGGTGGCAGCCGCGACGGCGTGGGCCTTGAGCAGTGCGTTTTCCTCGAAGGTCACGCCGGTTTCGGGGACGTCGGGAACTCCCGCCGCGGCGGCGTCGATCACCTGGGTGTCCACGTCGAGGCCGGGAACCTGCCCGCGCAGCAGTTCGCGCAGCTCACGCAGCTTGCCCGGGTTGCGGGTGGCCAGGACCAGGCGGGGTGCCGGCGCCATTTATTCGCCGCCCAGGGTCCGGCGCTGGATTTCGGCCAGCTCCGCGGTCCCCTGCAGGGCGAGGTCCAGCAGCGCATCCAGCTCGGCCCGGTCGAAGGGTGCGCCTTCCGCGGTGCCCTGGACCTCAACGAACTTCCCTGATCCGGTCACCACCACGTTCATGTCGGTTTCCGCGCGTACGTCCTCCACGTAGGGCAGGTCCAGCATCGGGACGCCGTCGATGATGCCAACGCTGATCGCGGCCACACTGTCCGTCAGCGGGTTGGCGTTGCGGGCAATCAGCTTGTTGTCCCTGGCCCAGGCCACGGCGTCTGCCAGCGCCACGTAGGCGCCGGTGATGGCTGCGGTGCGTGTGCCGCCGTCGGCCTGCAGGACGTCGCAGTCCAGCACAATCGTGTTCTCGCCCAGTGCCTTGGTATCGATAATCGAACGCAGCGAGCGGCCGATCAGCCGGGAGATCTCGTGGGTGCGCCCGCCCAGCTTTCCCTTGACCGATTCGCGGTCATTCCGGGTATTGGTGGCACGCGGCAGCATGGCGTATTCGGCAGTGACCCAGCCCTTGCCTTCACCCTTGAGCCAGCGGGGAACCCCGGGGGTCAGGGAGGCGGTGCACAGCACGCGCGTATTGCCGAACTCGATCAGTGCCGAGCCTTCGGCCTGCTTGGACCAGCCGCGGGTAATGGTAATGCTGCGCAGCTGGTCCGGGGTGCGGCCGTCGGCGCGCAGGCTTGATGCAGGGGTGGGTGCGGTAGTCATGGGTTCAGTCTATCGCCGGGGCCGTACGGGCCCGGACAGGACCTAGACGCTGCGTGCCTTCTGGACCGCCAGCGGGGCGGTAAAGGGGGAACCGACGTCGTAGGAGACGCCGGCGACGGCGACGGCCAGGTCACCGCTGTAGGACCGGCGTGCTTCGGCGACGCTGACGCTGGCATCGTTCCACACCGGAAGGTGGGTGAGCAGCAGGCGGCGGGCGTTGGCGGCTGTGGCGGCGGCTCCGGCGCGCAGGCCGGTGAGGTGCACACCCTCGATACCGTCATCGCGGCCCTCGTGGAATGCGGCCTCGCAGAGGAAGACGTCGGTATCCCGGGCGGCTGCCTCCAGCCCGGGACAGGAATCGGTGTCCCCCGAGTAGGCCAGGGTCCGCAGTGTTTCCACACCGTCCGCGTCGGTGCTGCGGGCTTCCACCCGCAATGCGTAGGCTTCTTCGGCAGGATGCCGCACCGGGTACGGAGTGACGGTGAACGGGCCGATCTGCTGCGGCTGGCCCGGCGTCCAGTGGGAGAATTCGAAGTCCTCGTGCATGCCCGGGTCCAGTTCCAGGCCGTAGGCAGTGGCCATCCGGTCCGCGGTGGCGGCCGGGCCCCATACCTTGATACGGTCCCGGTTCCAGCCCGCGGGATCCCAGTGCACGGCCACATGCAGCCCGCACAGGTCCATGCAGTGGTCCGGATGAAGATGCGTCAGTAGCACCGCGTCAATATCGCGCAGGTCCATGTAGCGCTGCAGCGCGCCCAGGGAACCGTTACCGAGGTCCAGCAGGATCCGCCAGTCACGTTCGCCGTCGTTGGCGGTGACGAGATAGCAGGACGCCGGAGACGCCGGGCCGGGAAAGGAGCCGCTGCAGCCTACGATGGTCAGTTTCATGCTGTGCCGTTCCAGAGGGCACCCTGTGGCGCCCCCATGCGTTCGGGGGCGTCTGCCCGGGCTGCGGCAATCATCTGCGGAGTAACCCGCGCCATGCTGCCGGTGGGGTAATGCGCTGATACGTGGTCCACCTGCTGGACGCTGAGCACTTCGGGTCCCAGGAAACGCCGGGCCAGAAGTTCAAAGGAGGCCGCATCGCCGGTGGCGACAAAGGTGTGCTGGGGCGCC
Organism: Arthrobacter sp. YD2; assembly: GCF_030410475.1. Lineage (NCBI taxonomy): Bacteria > Bacillati > Actinomycetota > Actinomycetes > Micrococcales > Micrococcaceae > Arthrobacter > Arthrobacter sp. YD2. The sequence goes on along the minus strand of NZ_JAUHHB010000001.1, from coordinate 1,307,165 downwards.
GTCCGCTCCTGCCGTTCAATGCCGTGGCTGATCAGGGCCCGGTAGACATCCTTGGCGGTTTCCTCGGCGCTGGAGACGAGGGTGACGCCGTCCCCCATGACATAGGAAATCACGCCGGTCAACAGCGGATAGTGGGTGCAGCCCAGCACGAGCGTATCGACATCCTGTGCCCGCAGCGGCGCGAGGTATTCCTCGGCCGTTGCCAGCACGTCCGGTCCCGAGGTGACCCCGGCTTCCACGAATTCCACGAAGGCAGGGCAGGCAACCGAGGACACCCTCAGGTGGGGTGCGGCTGCGAAGGTGTCGTCATAGGCCCGCGAGCCCACGGTGGCAGCAGTGCCAATGACGCCGATCCGTCCGGTGCGGGTGGCCGCCACGGCGCGCCGTACGGCCGGCTGGATGACCTCGATAACCGGAATCCCGTACCGGTGTGTGTAGCGTTCGCGGGCGTCCCTCAGCACGGCGGCCGAGGCGGTGTTGCAGGCGATGACCAGGAGCTTGACTCCGGAGTCCACCAGTTCGTCCATAACGCCCAGCGCGTTGGCGCGGACCTCGGCAATCGGGAGGGGGCCGTAGGGGCCTTTGGCCGTGTCCCCCACGTACATCACGGCCTCGTTCGGCAGCTGGTCCAGGACGGCCCGGGCCACGGTCAGTCCGCCAACGCCGGAATCGAAGATACCGATGGGTGCATCCGGGTTCCGGACGCGGACTGAAGGCTCAGCGGACGTCGCGGGCACCTGCCCCTGCGGCGTCTCCGGGGAGCCGGATCCGGGTGCCCCCACGGGCTGCCCCGGGGACCTCTCCCCTGAAGGTGCGGACGGATGGACCGGGTTTGAAATCATAATGTACTGACAATAGTCCTCCCTGCAGCGAGCGCACATTCACCGCCGCGTGCCCTTGCTCACAGGTACACCGGCAGGAATCACATGTGATCCTGCCGGCCCGCGCAGTGCCGCGGCGGAACCGGTATCAGGGCAGGGATTTCAGCAAAGCCTGCATCAGTGTGTCCTGCAGCCATGTGACGAAGTTGTAGACCAGCGCCAGGTATCCGTCCACGTCACGGGCCCGGGCCGGGTCCGTAATATCCTGCAGGCGTTCGGCATCTTCATCGCTGGCCAGGCCCAGCCGGTCCCCCAGGACCAGCCGGACGTCATTCAGCGCGCGGGCAAAAAGCTGCGCCTGGGCCGGGTCCAGCCGGAGCGGCGCCGTTTCGAGCTGCAGGGCCGCGGCGCGCAGGGCCGCCTGCTTGGACTCGCGCAGGGAGCGTTCAGTGAACCGGCGGAATTCCAGGGCGTCCTCGTCATTGCCCTCAATCCCGTTGGGAAGCAGTCGCTGCAGGGCCGTGTCCTGCGGGACGGCGGCGCTCATGTCAATGCCCACCATCGCTGCCAGGGGATCGCTGTCCGCCGCCGTCTCCGGTTCCAGCAGTTCCTGCACATCGGCAAAGAGCTTGCGCAGCAGATCCCGCTCCCCCGGTTCCAGGTTGGCGGTAATGCCCTTGCGGGTGAGCTTGAATCCGGTTGCCACTACTGTCCGTTCCTGTTGACGCGATGTTCAAAGCCTGCTGCCCGGCACCGGCTCACGCGGCGTCCGCCTTCTGGAAGGTGGCCCACAGCCCGTAGGAGTGCATCGCGAGGGTGTCGCGCTCCGCTGATTCCCGTGACCCGGTAGCCACCACCGACCTGCCGGCCTGGTGGACCTCCATCATGAGCCGGTGGGCCTTGGCTTCGGAGTAGCCGAAGTAGCTCTGGAAGACGTAGCTGACGTAAGTCATCAGGTTCACCGGATCATTCCAGACGATCACGACCCACGGGACGTCCGCAGCCACCAGGGACTCCGTCTCCTCATATGTCAGGGTGTCCGTGCCGGGGGCAGTGCTGGTAACCATGGGTTCAATTGTAGTGAGGAATCCTTGCGGACCCCGCCCGGGTCCCTCTTCTACTCAACGGGGATGCGCGGGTTAGAGTTTTGCCTGTGAACAGTCCCGCCGCTTGGCACACCCCAAACTCCGCCCTGTATACGGATCACTACGAGCTCACGATGCTCCAGGCTGCCCTCCATTCGGGCACCGCCTCCCGGCGGTCCGTCTTCGAAGTCTTTGCCCGGCGCCTGCCGGACGGCCGCCGCTACGGCATCACCGCCGGTACCGGCCGCATCCTTGAGGCGCTGGAAAGCTTCCGCTTCGAGGCACCGCAACTGGAATTCCTGGCCCGCAACAACGTTGTGGACCGGCGGACCCTCGACTGGCTGGCGGATTTCCGGTTCTCCGGGAACATCTACGGCTACGCCGAGGGTGAAGCCTACTTCCCCAACTCCCCGCTCCTGATTGTGGAGTCCACTTTCGCCGAGGCCTGCATTCTCGAGACCATGGTGCTGTCCATGCTCAACCACGACAGTGCCATTGCCTCTGCCGCGTCCAGGATGACCTCCGCCGCGGACGGCCGGCCCTGCATCGAGATGGGTTCGCGCCGCACGCACGAGGAGGCAGCCGTCGCGGCAGCCCGTGCGGCAGTGATTTCCGGCTTCCACAGCACCTCCAACCTCGAAGCCGGGCTCCGGTACGGGCTCAAGACCGTGGGAACCGCGGCGCACTCCTTCACCCTCCTCCACGACTCCGAGAAGGAAGCCTTCACCGCACAGACCGGTGCCCTGGGCCTGGACACCTCGCTGCTGGTGGATACGTACGACGTCGAACGCGGCGTGCGCAACGCCGTGGAAGTGGCCGGGCCCGCCCTGGGCGGGGTGCGGCTGGATTCCGGCGACCTGGTGGCCCAGGCACGCTGGGTGCGGGACCTGCTTGATGACCTGGGCAACACCAACACCCGCATCATGGTGACCTCTGACCTGGACGAGTACGCCATCGCCGCACTGGCCTCGGCGCCGGTGGACGCCTACGGCGTCGGCACCTCGCTGGTGACCGGGTCCGGCGCACCCACCGCCGGCATGGTCTACAAACTGGTCAGCCGTGAAGGTGAGGACCATGAGTTTGTTTCCGTGGCCAAGGCGGCCAAGAACAAGATTTCCCGCGGCGGACGCAAGTATGCGCTGCGGCGGCTCGACGAACGCGGCAAGGCTACCGCTGAAGTCATCGGAGTCGGCCACGCGCCGGCCGACGACGGCAACGACCGGCCCCTGCTGCACCAGTTCGTGGCCGACGGACAGATCCTGCCCGGCTGGACCGGGCCGGAAGCCGTAACCCGCGCAGCGGAGCGGCATGCACTGTCCCTGGCCGAACTTCCGACCTCGGTAAACCGCCTGCAGCGCGGCGAACCGGCTATCCCCACCGAATACGAGGAGTAAGCATGGCCCGCGCCCTGATTATTGTCGACGTACAAAACGATTTCTGTGAAGGCGGTTCGCTGGCAGTGCCCGGCGGGGCGGATGTGGCCGGTGAGATCACCGACTACGTCGAAAATTCCGCAGGACGCTACGATCTGGTGGCTGCCACACAGGACTGGCACATTGATCCGGGAGCACACTTCTCCGAAACACCGGACTTCGTGGACTCCTGGCCGCGCCACTGCGTCGCGGGAACCCCGGGAGCCCAACTCCACCCGGATCTGGATACCGAGCTGGTGGACGCGGTGTTCCGCAAAGGCCAGTACGAGGCCGCCTACTCGGGCTTCGAGGGCGTCCTGGCCCCGGAGGAAGAAGTTCCCACGGGAGATCCCGAAGCCGAGCCGGAGTCAAACGAGGAAACCCTGAGCCTGGATGACTGGCTACGGGAAAACGACGTGGATGAAGTAGTGGTGGTGGGCCTGGCCGCGGATTACTGCGTCCGTGCCACCGCACTGGATGCCGTGGCAGCCGGTTACACCACTGCCGTGATCCCCGAGCTGACCCGCGGCATCACCCGGCAGGGCGCCCTGGCTGCCTGGGCCGAGGTTGAAGACGCCGGCGTGGAGATCATCGACCTTTAGCCGGCCCCTTGGCGCAGGAACACCACCGCGGGAACACCACTGCGGGAGCACCACTGCACTGAAACGCCCGCCGCACCGCGGCGGGCGTTTTCAGCACCTGACACTATTTCCGGCCGATGAACCAGTCCTGGAGCTTCTTCAGCCGCTTGTTCAGCTGCTCCTCGTTGGCCTGGGCCACCGGCGGTCCGCCGCAGATCCGGCGCAGCTCACTGTGCACCACGCCGTGGGGCATGCCGGAGCGGGCGGACCAGGCGGAAACGTTCTTCGCCAGTTCCCCGCGCAGCTCGGTGAGCCGGCGGTGGTCCACCACCTCGGGAGCTTCCGCCGGCACCTGGGCCTCGGCACCGGCGCGTTTGCCCCGGCGGGAGAGCTGCTCATGCTGGCGCTGGCGCAACAGCACGCTCATCTGCTCCGCATCCAGGAGCCCGGGAATACCCAGGAAGTCCTGCTCCTCCTCGCTGCCCAGCGCGCCGCCGGTGCCGAACTCGCCGCCGTCAAACAGGACCCGGTCAAAGGAGGCCTGGGATTCCAGCGCCTCGAACTTCTGCTTCATCAGCTCACCGGAGGCTTTGTCCTCGCGATTGGCCGCCTCCATGAGGCTGTCCTCGAGCCCGAAGCCTTCCTCTTCCAGATGGTTCTCCGGCCGGTCCAGGGCGTGGTCGCGTTCGACTTCCATCTGGTTAGCCAGCGCCATCAGGTTCGGCACCGACGGCAGGAACACGGACGCCGTCTCGCCGCGCTTGCGGGCACGGACAAAGCGGCCCACGGCCTGGGCGAAGAACAGCGGCGTGGCGGTGGAGGTGGCATACACACCGACCGCCAGGCGGGGCACATCCACGCCTTCGGACACCATCCGCACTGCCACCATCCAGCGCTGGGTACCGGCGGAGAACTCCTCAATCTTCTCCGAGGCCTTCGCATCGTCGGAGAGGATGACCGTTGGGGATTCCCCCATGATTTTCTTCAGCCAGCCCGCGTAGGCCCGTGCGTCGTCGTGGTCGGTGGCAATCACCAGGCCGCCGGCGTCGGGAACGGACCGGCGGACCTCCGTGAGACGCTTGTCCGCGGCCGCCAGAACGGCCGGGATCCACTCGCCGGTAGGGTTCAGTGCGGTCCGCCAGGCCTGCGCCGTGATGTCCTTGGTGACGGCCGCTTCGCCCAGCGAGGCAGCCATTTCGTCGCCCGCACTGGTGCGCCAGCGCATCTGTCCGGAATAGGCCATAAACATGACCGGGCGGACCACATGGTCCTTGAGCGCCTGGCCGTAGCCGTAGGTGTAGTCGGCCTTGGACCGGCGGATCCCGTCCCGGTCCTCGACATACTCCACAAAGGGAATGGCCGCGGTATCTGAGCGGAACGGCGTACCCGTCAGGGAAAGCCGCTTGACCGCCGGTTCAAAGGCCTCCCGGATGCCGTCACCCCAGGACAGCGCGTCGCCGCCGTGGTGGATCTCGTCCAGGATGACCAGCGTGCGGGCCGCCTCCGTTTTGGCGCGGTGCAGCATGGGCTTGGAGGCCACCTGGGCGTAAGTGACGGCCACGCCGATAAAGCCGTGGCCGTGCCGGCCGTCGGCGTTCTTGAAATTGGGGTCGATCGCCAGTCCCACCTTCGCTGCGGCGTCGGCCCACTGCCGCTTGAGGTGGTCGGTGGGGGCGACGACGGTGATGCGGTTGACGATCCCGCGCTCCACGAGTTCATTGGCAACCCGCAGCGCGAAGGTAGTTTTGCCGGCACCGGGGGTGGCGACAGCGAGGAAGTCGCTGTTGTTGGAGGCAAAGTACTTCTCCAGCGCTTCTGCCTGCCATTGGCGCAGCTTCGGGGCGGTGCCCCAGGCGGCGCGTTCAGGATAGGCGGGAGGCAGGGACGCACCGGCGCCGAAAAGCGTTTCGGAACTCACGCTGGGAACGCAACCTTTCCAGGTACTCGATTGGTTGTTGCCGTGCGGGTGCCGGACGGGGACAGCTGTTGGCGCATGCAAAGGCGCGCAGGGGTTAACACAGAGGTCATGCAGGCATCAGGACTAACTGCCCTCGCAGGGGCTTGAAAACGGTGAACACGTCCGGGCGGACGGACTACTTCTTGTCCTTGGGCTTGTCTCCACCGGGGCGCAGGCCCTCGTAGATTTCCTTGCACGTGGGGCAGACCGGGAACTTCTGCGGATCGCGTCCGGGCGTCCAGACCTTGCCGCACAGGGCAATGACAGGTTCCCCCGACAGTGCGGACTCCATGATTTTTTCCTTGCGCACGTAATGCGCAAAGCGTTCGCTGTCGCCGGGTTCAATCTCTTCGCGCAGTTCTTCGCGCTCGATGGTGGCCGTGGACGTCCCGTTGTCATCCAGGCGGCGGGGATCGGATTCGAAAGGATCTGGGGGCAGGCTCATGGCTTCCATCTTAGTACCCGCCATCTACTTGTTGACGGAGACCTGCTGCAGCAGTTCCGGACCGCGGGCGTCCATCCAGCGTCCGCCCAGCCGGATACCGGCCACCAGCACCGCAGAGCCCAGCACGGTGCCCGCTGCCAGGGTGACAAAGCCCCAGGCCATGTTCTCCGTCACCACGGCGATCACTGCCGGGACCAGCACCGGCACGAGCAGTACCAGCAGCGCCATGGCGAAAATGCCTTGCACAAGGAAGGTCCGTCCGGCCGATCCGGGCGGCGTCTTGAACGCGTTTTCACCCGGGACCGGAACGTTGTAGGTGTAGCGGGCGGACACGGCACTGGAAACCCCCATACCCACCAGCAGTGCGCCCACGCTTACGCCGAGGACGGTGGGAGCCAATTGCGTCAAACCGCTCAGGAACGCCGGCAGGAGTGAGGCCAGCAACACGGCCGGAACCGCGAATACCGCGCAGGCCAGCACGCGTCCCGCCCGGTCCGCCCGGCCGCTGACACCGGTGGCGAGGTGCAGTGCGAAGGCGGTGTTGTCGTAGGAGACATCGGCGTGGAGGGTATACCCCAGCAGGAACCCGACCAGAGGTCCCATCACCAAGGTGACCAGCACCCCGGCGCTTCCGTCCGGCCCCGCATTGTTGGCCATAAACACCACCAGCACCGGCAGGATCGGAATAATCAGCAGCGAGGCGCTGTACCGCGGATCGCGGAACCAGTAGGTCAGGGCACGGGCAGCTACGGCGCCGGTGGGAGTGGCCGGGAAACGGGCAAAGAACCCGACCCCTGCGGACTTGCGTCCGCCGGCTGAGACCTGCGGCGGGTTTACCAGCGCCCGCAGCAGCAGCGCCTTCCACAGGAGAACCAGCACCGCCAGAAACACGACGCTGATGACGGTTTTGGCCGCTGCGGCACCGAAATGGCCCAGGGCAATATCCCCCGGGACGGCCCAGACTGCGCCCAGCGGTGTCCAGGAGAGTCCGTCAGCCAAACGGACGAGGAAGTCCCCGTTCATGCTGATGCCTTCACCCACTGCGGACAGCAGCGGGCCCAGCAGGATGAGAGGGACAATCAGCAGCAGCCCGGTCACGTCGCGGAACCGGCGGGATCCGGTGAGGGAAACCGCTGCCGCCACGGTGACCCGGGCGGCTATCAGGCAGGTGAACAGAGCGACGCCGGCCAGCACCAGCGCGGCGGCCAGGGCGGGCGGCGAACGGAACCAGCTCAGTGCCTGCACCAGTACGGCCAGCAGCATGGTTGCCCCGGGGATGCCGATCAGGCCGCCCAGAGCCAGCCCCGTGAGCAGCTTGGGCACCGGAATGGCGAAGGTGGTGAACCGGGCGGGGTCCAGGGTCAGGTCCAGGCCGGAGAACAGCACCGGTATCAGTGCCCAGCCGAGGACGGCCAGCGCCCCGCCCAGGATGACACCGGTCCGGGCAAGGGCAGGATTCGAGCCCGCCACAAACAGCGCACCCAGCAGCAGGGCCAGGATGCCGACCCCGTAAAGGCCGCCAAGCACAATGCCGACCAGCTGCCACGGGCTGCGCCGAAGCGAGTTGCGCAGCAGAACCAGCTTCAGCCTTAGGAGGTGCGCAACCATTCCAGCCCTTCCGAGTGGGTCCGTCCGCCTACCAGCGAAACGAAACGGTCTTCCAGGCTTCCCGCGCCGCGGACCTCGTCCACGGTCCCCGCTGCCAGCAGGTTGCCACCGGCCACCACCGCCACGTGGTCACACATACGCTGGACCAGGTCCATGACATGGCTGGAAACAATGACCGTGCCGCCCGAGGAAACATAGCCGGCGAGGATGTCGCGGATGTTGGCGGCCGAGACGGGGTCCACCGCCTCGAACGGCTCGTCGAGGACAAGCAGGCGCGGGGCATGGATCAGGGCCGAGGCCAGGGCGATCTTTTTCGTCATGCCTGCCGAGTAGTCCACCACGAGTTTCCCGGCGTCCGCGCTGAGGTCCATGGCGGCAAGCAGGTCCTTGGTCCGGGACGAAACAGTATCGCGGTCCATTCCCCGCAGCAGGCCGGCGTAGGTGACCAGCTGCTCACCGGTGAGCCGGTCAAAAAGACGCACGCCGTCCGGCAGAATGCCCATCAGCCGTTTGGCTTCGACAGGCTGTGCCCAGACATCGGTTCCGTGCACCCACACCTGCCCCTGGTCCGGCCGCAGCAGGCCGGTGGCCAGGGACAGCAGGGTGGTTTTACCGGCACCGTTCGGTCCCACCAGCCCGTAGAAGGACCCGGCAGGAACATCCAGGCTGATGCCGTTGACGGCCGTCTTCGGGCCAAATCGCTTGGCCAGGCCCCGTATGGCCAGGGCCGGCGCGGCCGCCGATGGATCTGTCACAGGCGCGGAATCTGTCATAGGTTCAGACTAGCGGCCGCTGCTTTCGCTGACCTCCGCAGCAGGGACCAGATCCGGCACCCGCGGGCGCCGGCCCCTCCCCCGTGCGGACTACCGCGTTGTTGCTAGAACCCGCCGGGGCGCCTGCCCCGTTCATACTGCGGCACCCAGGGCAGCTTCTGGTCCAGCTCGGCAGCCGCGCGCAGCCACCAGTGCGGATCGCGCAGGGCTGCCCGGGCGATCAGGGCGGCGTCGGCGGACCCTGCCTGCAGGATTTCCTCCGCCTGCGTGCCGGAGTCGATCAGCCCGACGGCGGCGGTGGGGATCCCCGCGCCGTGCCGGACGGCCGCGGCGAATTCCACCTGGTAGTTGGGGGCGACAGGGATGGTTGCTCCCGGTACGGCACCGCCCGTGGAAACATCCACCAGGTCCACGCCGTGCTCTCGGGCCTGGCGGGCCAGCACAACGGAGGATTCAGCGTCCACTCCCCCGGGCAGCCAGTCAGTAGCGGAAATCCGGAGCAGCAGCGGCATGGATTCCGGAATGACCGCCCGCACGGCGTCGATGACTTCCAGGGTCAGCCGGTTCCGGCCTGCTTCGTCGCCGCCCCAAGCATCGGTCCGGGTGTTGACCAGCGGGCTGAGGAACTGGTGCAGCAGGTAGCCGTGCGCGCCGTGGATCTCGATGGTGTCGAACCCGGCATCCACCGCACGCACGGCGGCTGCGGCGAAGTCGCTGATGACGCCGCGGATGCCGTCCTCATCCAGCTGCAGGGGTGCGTCGTAGCTGCCGAACGCATCGGCGGTGGGGCCCACGGTCTGCCAGCCGCCGTCGTCGGCCGGAACGCTGCCGTGCCCGGCTGCGAAGGGGGCATAGGTGGAGGCCTTGCGGCCGGCGTGTGCCAGCTGGATGCCGATCCGCGCGTCCACGGCGCCGTGCCGGTGCACAAAGTCCGTGATCCGCTGCCAGCCGGCGGCCTGCTCGCCGGTCCAGATCCCGGCGTCCTGGGGACTGATCCGGCCTTCGGGGCTGACCGCTGCTGCCTCGGTGATGATCAGGGCCGCGCCGCCGGCGGCGAAGGAGCCAAGGTGCATCAGATGCCAGTCGTTGGGCACACCGGGGGCGTTGCCGGGTACTTCCGGCAGCACCGGGTCAGCTGAATACTGGCACATGGCGGCGACCCAGCCGCGGTGGGCCAGGTCCAGGCCGCGCAGGGACATGGGGTCAAACAGTGACGCTGTTTCCATGGGGGTGCCCGCCGCCTAGAAGAGGGCCCGGGCCAGCGCCGAGCGGGCCTTGGTCACCCGGGGGTCGCTGACACCCACAATTTCGAACAGATCCAGCAGCCGCAGCCGGGCGGTTTCCCGCTCCTCACCGTGGACCCGCCCGATCAGCGAAATGATGCGCCGGAAGGCATCATCGACGTGGCCCCCGGCAATATCAAGGTCGGCTACGGCCAGCTGCGCCGCCACGTTGTCGGGCTCGTCGGCACCGGCCCGGCGCACCGCCTCGGCGTCCGCGCCGCGGAGCCGGATCATCAGTTCCACCTGGGCCAGCCCTGCCTTCGCCTCGGCGTCTGCGGGCTGTTCGGCCAGTGCCTTGCGGTACGCTGCCGCGGCGCCGTCGTAGTCCTCGGCGTTAATGGCGTCGAAAGCTTCCTGATGCAGCGGCGGCAGGGGTGCTTCGGCAGCCGGATCCTCCGGCGCAGCGCCGTCCAGGGAACCGTTGACCCCGTTGGCGGCAGCCACCTGCAGCAGCTCGGCCACCACGGCACGGATCTGTTCCTCGGGCAGTGCACGGTCAAACATGGGTACCGGCTGGCCCTTCAGCACGGCTGCAACGGTGGGCACGGCAATGGCCTGGAAAGCCTGGGCAATCTGCGGATAGGCATCCACGTCCACCCGGGCCAGGAGCATCCGGCCGTTCTCTTCGGCGGCAATGCCCGCCAGCACGGCGGACACGTTCTGGGATTCGGCGTTTGTCCGCGAATACAGGTCAATAACCACCGGCACCTCTGCCGAAAGCTGAACGATCTGCGGGAAGGTCTGCTCCGAAACCTCCACCACGAACGGCGACGGCGCGGCCGGGGCGTTTCCTCCCGACGGGGCAGCCGGGGCGGCCGGCGCGGCGGCGGGCGGGGCCGCGGAACGGGCCTTCAGCGCGGAGAGGTCAACGGCCCCGCGGAGGTTCATGGAGGACGGGGCCGCCGGTGACGGGCGGTGGTTCGGTGTGCTCATTTCTTCACCTTATTACCTTGCGCCCGGTCACCGGCAAGCCTGTCCCCGTTCCGGGGTCCCCGGCTACTTCAGGGTTGCCGAAAGCAGCTGCTGCGAAGCACCCACCACCAGCGCCTTGCCGGTGCCGCCGGAGGCCGGGACATAGATCATTACTGCCTCACCGTGCGTCACATCGATACCGGCATCCGTGTCCGGTGCCCCGGTCAGTGCCTCATAGATCGTCCCGGCCAGGTTCACGGAATCCCCTGCGTCCTTGGGGGTGCTGGAGAAGGTGTTGGAGAGGTAACCGAACACCAGCGCGCCCCCGTCCTCGGTCCGCAGTGCATGCGTGGCCTTCGGATCCGGGGTGTGGCTGAACGTGATGTTGGCGAACTCGTTCTTGGGATCGTTCTTCACCCCGTCCTCGAATTTCACCACGTCATCGCTGAAGCGGTTGGACTCGAAGGTGTCCTTGTTGCCGCCCTGCGGGTTGGAGAGCGAGTCTGCCAGGGCGGTCACGGCTGCCTGGGGCGCCATGGCCAGGCCGTTGTCCGAATCGGCCGGGATCTGGTCCGTTCCGGTCTCGGCAGCGGGAGGCTGGGGGAAGGTGCTGGCCGGCAGCATCTCGACTGCGGAAGCGAGCTTGTAGTTGTCCCTTGCGGATGCCTGGACCAGCAGCAGGGCCTGGGGCACCTCGTTGCCTTCGCCCTGGGTCACCGCCACTACGGTGCGCGGCCAGGAGAAGGTTGAGCTCACGGACTGGGTCAGCAGGTCCTCGGCGGCCACGGGCACGGGCGCCTTGTGGTCGGGGATCTTTGCTGCGGCTGCGTAGTTGGCCTTGCGCATGTCCAGGGCTGCACCCGTCACCCGCTGATCCAGCGCCGAGGCGTCCTTGGCCGTGTCGCCGGCCGCCACGGTGTCAGCAACGGAGGCGAGGATCCGGTCCAGCTGCGAATCCAGGATGACGGGGTTGCCGGCCTCAGCGGATTCCTCTCCGGCGAGTGCCGGTGCGGGTGCGGCCACCAGAACCAGGGCCGCGGCAGCAGCAGCAGCCAGGACCGGACGACGCCGGCCACGGGACGCGGCGGTGAAGGGCGCGGTGCTGCCGGAAACGGTTTCGGTGCTTCGCACGGGGGCGGCACCGGTGTCCGGTCCGGTGCTGCGGCGTCCGCTGCGCGGGCCGTCGCCCCCGCTTCGCAGGAATCCCAGTGCCAGGCCCAGGACGGCAAGCAGTGCGCCCAGAATGATCAGGGGGACGGCAAACGGGCGGGTTGCATCATTTTCCCAGCTCAGCGTGACGTCGGTGGGAGCCGGGGCGGTGCCGTCGGCGGCAAGCAGGATCTCCCACTCGCCCTCAGCCGGCGCTTCCCAGGAATAGGAGAGTTCCCCTTCAGCTGCTTCCTCTGCCACCCAGAGGTCAGACCCTGCCGGGTTCGGGGCGGTGATGCCGGTGTCATCCGTGCCAACCACCAGGCCAAGGCTGCCGTCTCCGGGGCTCAGCCGGGTGGCGGATGCATCCCCCACCCATGCCTGCACGTCATTGGCACGTCCTACGGCCAGCGTGAACGGGGCATCGGAACGGACCGTGATATCCACGCCGTCCGGATACTCGTCCAGCAATTCCGATTCCAGGACGGTGACGACGGCGCCCGGCCCCTCGCTGCCCGACGTGTCCGCGGACACCGACTCGGTCTCCGGGGGTGCCCAGATGGTGCGCTGTCCGATGCCGATCAGCATCAGCAGCACCCCGAGGACTATCAGCGGAACTGCAAATTTGTTTCGCACAATTTACCTATCTTCGGTGAAGTGACATCTCCGGGTCGGCGCCGTCCGGCAGGCAGGAACAAAGCCTGCGGATGTGGTCGGCGGAAGCGCAGCGGTTCATCGGTGTCCTGGCACTTTATAACCCAATGGTAACGAAATCCCTTGACACGGCCCATTCGAGGGGTCCGGCAGAGATGTCCTTCCGGGGCCCGACAGTGCAAAAACGCTCCCGGGGGCCGGTGCTGCTGATAAGGTTTCGCAACGTATCAGGCACCGCAAACGGCAGAGGAAGAGGCACCGCATGAGCGAAAACGAGGACCTCCCCGTCCACGCACCGCTCCCCGGCCCGGACCAGGTGCCTGCCGCCGGAGACCGGTCCCCGAAGGACGCTCCGGCCGCCGGGGCACCGGCTCCGCGCCGGCTGCCCGGTTTCATCTCCGCGCTGACGGGACGCCTGCAGCAGGGCTTCCCTGGTGCCCGGCCGCGGCCGCGGTTTGAAATCCCGCCCGACGATCTTTCCGGCCCCGAGGTCACCGTGGACTCCGAGGTCCGTCTGCCCGATGAGCGGCTGGGTATTGGTGGAGCGCAGGCCGCACCGGATTCGGACGCCGGCAGTATGCGTGCGCACCCTATTTACTTCGGATTTATGCTCACGGTTGGCGTGGGACTTGCCCTGCTGCTGTACTTCGTCATCACGAACGTCGGTGAACTTCTGGTGTGGATCGGCGCCGCCCTGTTCATTGCCCTCGGCCTGGACCCGGTGGTCCGCTGGCTCGCTGCGCGGCGGATTCCCCGTCCGGCAGGCATCGCCATTACGGTGCTGGTACTGGCCGGCGTCGTTGCAGCCTTCTTCGCCACGCTGATTCCCACCATCGTCAGCCAGACCTCGGAAATTGTCTCCAAGACGCCCGGCTACATCGATAATTTCCTGGCCTCGGACTTCTTCGTCAACATCGACCGGCAGTTCCAGATCCGTGACCGCATTGACGAAGAGGTCACCAAGTTCTTCTCCAACAGCGACGCGGTGGGCGGCGTGTTCGGCGGGGTGCTGAGCGTGGGCACGGTGATTGCCAACGGCCTGTTCGGTGCGCTGATCATCCTGGTGCTCACCCTGTATTTCCTGGCCTCCCTGCCGTCGATGAAAAAATGGGCCTACCGGCTGGCGCCGCGCAGCCGGCGCCGCCGGGTGGAGGCGCTCTCCGAGGAGATCACCGGCAGCGTGGGCAACTACGTGATCGGCCAGGGCTTCGTGGCCCTTTTGGACGCCACGTACGCGTTCATCGTGATGACCATTACCGGTGTCCCGTTCTCCGTACTCCTGGCCTTCGTAGTCGCCCTGCTGGCGTTTATCCCCCTCGTGGGGCCGCCCATCGCCCTGGTGCTGGTGTCCCTCGTTGCGCTGACCGTGGGCTGGCAGACTGCGGTGGTGTTCGCCATCCTTTACATGGCGTACCTGCAGTTTGAGGCCTACTTCGTTTCGCCGCGCGTGATGCAGCGTGCGGTGGCAGTGCCCGGCGCTGTGGCAGTCATCGCCGTCATCGCCGGCGGCACCCTGCTCGGGGTCCTGGGCGCACTCATCGCCATCCCGACGGCGGCGGCCACGCTGCTGCTGCTCAAGGAAGTCTTTATCGCCCGGCAGGACCGGCACTAGCGCCCTTTCGGTAACGCGCTGTCCGGACTGCCAGGCCGATCCGCCTGTCCGGTCCGCCGGGACCTTGGCCTATTGGCCTATTGGCCTAGTAGCGCCGGCGGGTCCGCCAGCAGTGGCTGTGCCAGTGGCGCCGGCCTTCCACGGCCGCCTGCCTGCCCAGCAGCGAGTCTTCCTGCCAGACCACCAGGTGGGCGGTGCCGGGCGGGATCAGCACACCGCAGCCGGGGCACCGGTAGTCCTTGGCGGCGTTCTGCGCCGTGATCTGCCGCACTGACCATTCGCCGTCGGGACCGCTTTCATGCCGCGGCAGTCCGGCGCGGGTTCGCTCCAGATCCACTTCCGGCGGCGCGGAGGCCCACTTGCGGCGGGCGTTGCGCCCGGCGGGGCTGCCGGGCGATGGCGCACGGCGGGGACGGTTGGAGCGGGGCATAGAAGTCATTTTGCCGCAGTTGAGCCGGTAAAGTGCAACTGTGCGTTTAGTAATAGCCCGATGCTCCGTTGACTACGTCGGCCGCCTCCGTGCCCATCTGCCCCTGGCCGTACGGCTCCTGATGGTCAAGGCCGACGGTTCCGTCCTGATCCATTCCGACGGCGGATCCTACAAACCGCTGAACTGGATGAGCCCTCCTGCCACCATGCGCAGCGTGGCACCGGACGAGACGGACGCCGAGGCCGGCGTCACCGAAGTGTGGAACGTCCAGAGTGCCAAAACCGATGACCGGCTGATCATCAGCATCCACGAACGCTTCTCCGACGTCTCCCATGACCTGGGAGTCGATCCCGGCCTGATCAAGGACGGCGTGGAAGCGGACCTGCAGCGGCTCCTGGCCGAGCAGATCAACCGGCTCGGCGAGGGGCATACGCTGATCCGCCGCGAATACATGACCGCCATCGGTCCGGTGGACATCCTGGCGCGCGATGCCTCCGGCGCCACCGTGGCGGTGGAACTCAAGCGCCGCGGGGACATTGACGGCGTGGAGCAGCTCACCCGTTACCTGGAACTGCTCAACCGCGATCCGCTGCTGGCACCGGTCAAGGGGATCTTTGCCGCCCAGCAGATCAAGCCGCAGGCACGGGTCCTGGCCGAAGACCGCGGGATCACCTGCCTGACCCTGGATTATGACGCCATGCGCGGAGTGGATGACCGGGATTCCCGGCTGTTCTGACTCTCCCGCACGGCCGGCATGCCTAGAATCGGTGCATGACGTCCACAGCCTCTGACCAGAACCGCGGCTGGATCCGCGGCGCCCTGCTCGCCCCGGATGGACTGGTCAGCGACGGTGTGCTGGCTTTTGAGGGCGACCGCATTGTCTATGCCGGACCGGCTGACGGCTTCGACGGCGGGGGCTGGCCGGATCCGGTCGCCGCCCCCGACGCCAGCCTCATCATTCCCGGGCTGGTGGACCTGCACTGCCACGGGGCGGTGGGCAGCGACTTCACCACGGCGGATGCCGAGGGGATGCGCCGGGCCGCGGGTTTCCTCCACGCCGCGGGAACCACCACACTGCTGGCCAGTACCGTTTCCGCGCCCCGGGATGTGCTGCTGGCGGCCGCCGGCCGGCTGGGCGCCCTGGCCCGGGAAGGGCTGATTGCCGGCATCCATGCCGAGGGCCCCTTCCTCTCCCCCGTCCGCTGCGGTGCACAGGACCCGGCCTCCCTGCTTCCTCCGGACCCCGACTTCGTGGATGAATTCCTCCTGGCTTCGGACGATGAACTGGTCACCATGACCTACGCCCCGGAACTTGCCGGTGCCGATGAGCTGGTGGACCGGCTGATTACCCGGGGCGTGACACCCTCACTGGGCCATTCCGATGCCTCGGACGCCACCGCTGCCGAGTCACTGGAGTCTGCCCGGGAGGAGATGGAGGAAGCGGGCTTCGACGGCTACGCTCCGCGCCCTACCGTGACGCACCTGTTCAACGGGATGGCCCCCATGCACCACCGCTCCCCCGGCCCCGTGGCGGCCTGCCTGCGGGCGGCGCAGCGCGGTGATGCGGTGGTGGAGCTCATTGCCGACGGCGTGCATCTGGACCCGGCGATGATCCGCACGGTCTTTGAGCTGGCCGGTGCCCAAAACGTGGCGCTGGTGAGCGATTCCATGGCCGCCACCGGGCTGGGGAACGGCAGATACCGCCTTGGTCCCGCCGACGTCGTGGTCAGCGGCGGTACCGCGAGGCTGGCAACCGACGGCGGGCTGGCCGGCGGGACGGCCACCCTGCTGCAGTGCGTCCGAACCGCGGTGGCGGCCGGCGTCCCGCTGGCCGATGCCGTGCTGGCAGCCACCGCCGTGCCGGCGGAGGTGCTCCGGCTTGCGGACGAAGTCGGCACGCTGAGGCGTGGGCTGCGGGCCGATGCCCTGCTGGTTTCAGCGGACCTGGAGCTGCTCTGTGTGCTGCGGAGCGGGACCTGGCTGCGGGCCCCGGAAAACACGTAGGAAAAACTTACAAATATTTCGTTTTCAGCATTGACCAGCGAAATGGCTTATGCGACTCTATTACCAGTCTTTGTGTAGGTGTTTTTTCATGCTCGCAAGACCGTTGCGAGCGAGAAGCTCCTCAAGGAACTGCTGAACGGCAAGAACTTGGGCTTTCTTGCTTCAGTAACATAAGCCGCACGGAGCGTGCAGGTAAGTTCCATTTATGAGGAGAAACAATGGCTCAGGGTACCGTCAAATGGTTTAACGCCGAAAAGGGCTTCGGCTTCATCACTCCGGACGATTCCGACGGCGACGTCTTCGTTCACTACTCCGAGATCCAGACCAACGGATTCAAGACGCTCGACGAGAACCAGCGCGTTTCCTTCGAGATCGGCCAGGGCGCCAAGGGCCCCCAGGCCACCGGCGTCACCGCCCTCTAAGGATTAGCCAGCAGTACATCCCGAAAGGGAAACCAGGAAAGCCTCCGGCATATGCCGGAGGCTTTCCTGTGTCCGCGGGCCTAGCCCCTCCGGCGCACCACGTTCGCGCCGAGGCCGCGAAGGTTTTCCATAAACCTTTCATAGCCGCGGTCAATATGATCGACACCGCGCACTTCGCTGGTTCCGTCCGCCGCAAGTCCGGCGATTACCAGCGCTGCCCCTGCACGGATATCGTTCGCTACCACCGGCGCCCCGGAAAGCAGCGGAACACCCTGAATCAATGCATGATGGCCGTCCAGGCGCACCACGGCGCCCAATCGTGCCAGTTCCGAGGTAAACCCCCAGCGTGCCTCGAAGACATTCTCGGTCACCATGCCGGATCCGGTGGAAACGGCGTTCAATGTGACCACAAACGGCTGCAGGTCAGTGGGGAACCCCGGATAAGGCAGCGTCGAAACGTTGATCGGCTCCGGGCGCTCGGGCCCCTTGACGGTGAATCCGTCCTGCCCGGTTTCAACCTCGCAGCCGGCCTGGACCAGCTTGTCCAGTACTACGGCGAGAGCTGACGCGTCCGCCTGGCGGACTTCAATTTCGCCGCCGGTAATGGCCGCAGCGAAGGCCCACGTACCCGCGACTATCCGGTCCGGCACCACACGGTGCTCCACCGGATGCAGCTCCTGCACGCCGTCAATGACCAGCGTGTTGGTTCCCACGCCGCTGATCTTGGCGCCCATGCCGGTCAGCATCAGCGCTATGTCAGTGATTTCCGGTTCGCGGGCGGCGTTGTCGATGATGGTCCTCCCCCGCGCCAGCGTTGCGGCCATCATCAGGTTCTCGGTCGCACCCACGGACGGGAAGTCCAGGATGTGGGCGGCACCGTGCAGCCCTTCCGGGACTGAGGCCATCAGGTAGCCGTGGTCGATACCGATGGTCGCACCCATCAGTTCAAGCCCCGCCCGGTGCATGTCCAGGCCACGTGAACCGATGGCGTCCCCGCCGGGCAACGCCACCTCGGCGCGGCGGCAGCGGGCAACCAGCGGGCCCAGGACCGAGATGGAGGCACGCATGGCCCGCACCAGGTCATAGTCCGCCTGGTGCCCCGGGAGCGCCGGAACGTCCACAGCCACCGATGCGGCGTCGACGTCGTAATCCACCGTGCAGCCAAGCCGGCGCAACAGCTCGGCCATGATCCACACATCCTGGATGTTGGGCACATTGGTGATGACGGATCGGCCCTCGGCCAGCAGCGTGGCAGCCATCAGCTTCAGGACGCTGTTCTTGGCACCCGGAACGGTAACTGCTCCGCGGAGGGTGCTGGGGCCGGTAACAACAATGACGTCTTCCATTACTCCATCCTAGGCGGACGCCGGCGCACCGCTTCGTTCGGCGGCGGTCGGCGGTGGGTGTTTCCGGGCAGCAAAAAAGGCACAGGGAATTTTCCCTGTGCCTTTTTCACGCCCTGCCGGATCTACCGCCAGGTGCCGATGCCGATGACCGGACCGGCTTCGAGCCAGGAGGAGAGGCCGGTGTAGGTTTCGTACTTCATGGCCACCAGGACCTCGCTGTCCTCGCAGGACAGCTTCACCACCACGGCACCGGGCTGGATGCGGGCACGCTCCGCTTCGGTGGGTTCCCGCCAGCCGTTGATTTCCAGCGAACTTCGCAGGAAACGGTACGGCGGACGGGGACTCAGCGATACAAGGCGCAGCCACTCCAGATGGGTGTCCGTATAACGGCAAACCCCCATCCGCCACCCGGCAGGCGGGAAGCAGATGGAGGCATCAAAGGTCCCCAGGGTGCGCCGCAACGTGCTGCGGCGCACCCAGAAAAGCACTACTGCCAGGACCAGCAGCCCGAACAGGGCTGCCACAGCAATGAACACGTAGGAGCTGTCCATCGGTGGGGGTCAGCGGATCCCGGCGGTTGCTTCGTTGGTCACCTTGGCATTGTCGGCCACAATGACCACGCGGTTGTTGTCCACGGAGAAGAATCCTCCGTCGACGCTTACCTCAATGCGCGAGCCGGACACAGGCTCGATGGCCATGGTGCCCTCTGCCAGGATGGCCAGCACCGGTGAGTGGCCGGGAAGGATCCCGATCTCGCCGTCGCTGGTGCGGGCCTTGACCATCTTTGCCGCACCGGACCACACGAAGTGGTCTGCTGCAACAATCTCAACTTCGAGTTCAGCAGTGTCCGCCATGGGGCTCACTTCCCGGTCTGCTCTTGGATCTTCGCCCACTGACGCTCAACATCGTCCATGCCGCCAACGTTGAAGAAGGCCTGCTCGGCAATGTGGTCAACGTCGCCGTCGCAGATGGCCTTGAAGCCTTCAACGGTGTCCTTGATGGAAACCGTGGAGCCTTCAACACCGGTGAACTGCTTGGCGGTGTAGGTGTTCTGCGAGAGGAACTGCTGGATGCGGCGTGCACGCGAAACAACAATCTTGTCCTCTTCACCGAGTTCGTCGATGCCGAGGATGGCGATGATGTCCTGGAGTTCCTTGTTCTTCTGCAGGATCTGCTTGACGCGGATAGCCGTGTCATAGTGCTCCTGGCCCACGTACTGCGGGTCGAGGATGCGCGACGTCGAGGTCAGCGGATCCACGGCCGGGTACAGGCCACGCGAAGCGATTTCACGGGAAAGTTCCGTGGTCGCGTCCAGGTGGGCGAACGTGGTTGCCGGAGCCGGGTCGGTGTAGTCATCGGCAGGCACGTAAATGGCCTGCATGGACGTGATCGAGTGACCCTTGGTGGAGGTGATGCGCTCCTGCAGCAGACCCATCTCATCAGCCAGGTTCGGCTGGTAGCCCACGGCGGACGGCATACGGCCGAGAAGGGTGGAAACCTCGGAACCTGCCTGCGTGAAGCGGAAGATGTTGTCGATGAAGAGCAGCACGTCCTGGTTCTGCACATCGCGGAAGTACTCCGCCATGGTCAGGCCGGACAGGGCCACGCGAAGACGCGTTCCCGGCGGCTCATCCATCTGGCCGAAGACAAGGGCCGTGTCCTTCAGGACGCCTGCCTCTTCCATTTCAACCCAGAGGTCGTTGCCTTCACGGGTACGCTCGCCGACACCGGCGAATACGGAGGTACCACCGAAGTTGCGGGCAACACGGGTGATCATTTCCTGGATCAGCACGGTCTTGCCGACGCCGGCGCCGCCGAACAGGCCGATCTTGCCGCCCTTGATGTACGGGGTCAGGAGGTCGATCACCTTGATGCCCGTTTCGAGCATCTCGGTGGAACCCTCAAGGTCCGCGAAGTTCGGAGCGGAACGGTGGATCGGCCAGCGCTCGGAGATTTCCAGCTGGTCCTCGGCAACGTCCAGGGGCTCGCCCAGCACGTTGAAGATGTGGCCCTTGACTCCGTCGCCCACGGGCACGGAGATGGGAGCACCGGTGTCCACCACGGCTGCGCCGCGGACGAGGCCGTCGGTGGCCTGCAGGGAGATGGCACGGACGAGGTTGTCACCCAGGTGCTGGGAGGTCTCGAAGGTGATGGTGCGGGTCTGGCCGTCGAGCGTCAGCTCGGTGGTCAGTGCGTTGTAGATGGTGGGGATTGCGTCAGCCGGGAATTCGACGTCGACAACCGGGCCAATGACACGGGCGATACGGCCTGTGGCGCCCGGTGCTACGGAGGTTGCTCCGTGCTCGGCAGTTTGGGCAGTCATCTCTCTCACTTCACTCAGTTAGATGGCGTGTGGACTAAGTTTTGTTTTGCGTTGGAGCTTGCTCGATTGCAGGCGGCTAGGAGGCGCTGAGCGCGTCCGCACCGGCGACAATCTCGGAAAGCTCCTGGGTGATTTCAGCCTGACGGGCGTTGTTGCGAAGTCGCGTGTACTTCTTGATCAGGTCCGTGGCGTTATCCCCTGCGGCCTTCATGGCACGCTGGCGGGCGGCAAGCTCGGAAGCGGCTGCCTGGAGCATGGCTGCGAAGATGCGCGACTCGATGTAGCGCGGCAGCAGTGCGTCCAGGACCTTTTCGGGCTCGGGCTCGTATTCGTAGAGGGGCAGGAACTCAGAGCTTGACTGGGCTTCTTCCTCCACTACCTCCAGCGGCAGCAGTCGGATGACCGCAGGTTCCTGAACAACCATGGACTTGAAGCGCGTGTAGACAATGTGGATTTCATCCACGCCGCCGTCTTCGTAGGCCGTATTGAAGTCATCGAGGAGTGCCTTGCCGATTTCTCGGGCTGTTTCGAACTCAGGTGCATCGGTACCACCGGTCCACACCCGTTCCACGGAACGGTTGCGGAATTCGTAGTACGCCTGCGCCTTGCGTCCGACAAGGTAGGTCTTAACTTCCTTGCCCTCTTCACGGAGCAATTCATTAAGTGCTTCGCCCTGCTTGAGGACACCGGCGGAGTATGATCCGGCAAGACCGCGGTCGGAGGTCATGATGACCACGGCTGCGCGCCGGATCTGCTCCGGTTCGGTGGTCAGCGGATGATCGATCTCCGACTGGGATGCCACAGCAGAAACGGCACGGGTGATCGCATTGGAGTAAGGCAGTGACGCAGCCACACGGGTGCGCGCCTTTCCAATCCGAGAGGCAGCAATCAGCTCCATCGCCTTGAAGATCTTCTGCATCGACGTGGTCGACGCGATCTTCTGACGGTAGACCCGAATTTGGGCTCCCATACTTTTCCTTTCAGTTCCTAGCGTTCGAACTAGGGGCTAAGGCAAGGGCCAGGTGTTCCGCTGCCGGGCACCGGGCCCGGCAGCGGAACACCAAACCGCTAGCGCTTCTGCTTGACGATCTTTTCCTGGTCTACGGAGTCCTCGTCCAAGGCGGAGGTCTCTTCGTTGCCGGCGGCAACCATGCGGTTGTCACCTTCGCCGAAGAAGCCCTGCTTGAAGTTGGTGATGAGGTTCTTCATCTCATCGACCGTGGAATCCTCGAGCTTGTTCGTCTCGGCCAGGACGGTCATGACGGACGAGGAGTGGCGTACGTGCTCCAGGAACTCGGTCTCGAAGCGGCGGACGTCCTCTACCGGAACGTCATCCAGGTAGCCGTTGGTGCCCATCCAGATGGAGACAACCTGGTCTTCCACCGGGAACGGAGCGTACTGGCCCTGCTTGAGCAGTTCCATCAGGCGTGCACCGCGGGTCAGCTGCTGGCGGGAAGCCGCATCCAGGTCCGAGGCGAACATGGCGAATGCCTGCATGTCGCGGTACTGGGCCAGTTCCAGCTTCAACGTACCGGAGACCTTCTTCATGGCCTTCTGCTGCGCTGCACCACCGACGCGGGACACGGAAATACCGACGTCGACGGCGGGGCGCTGGTTGGCGTTGAAGAGGTCCGACTGCAGGAAGATCTGGCCGTCGGTGATGGAGATAACGTTGGTCGGGATGTAGGCCGAGACGTCATTTGCCTTGGTTTCGATGATCGGCAGGCCGGTCATCGAGCCTGCACCGAGCTCGTCAGAGAGCTTGGCGCAACGCTCCAGGAGGCGGGAGTGCAAGTAGAAGACGTCGCCCGGGTAGGCTTCGCGTCCCGGCGGGCGGCGCAGCAGCAGCGACACGGCGCGGTAGGCTTCAGCCTGCTTGGAGAGATCATCAAAGATGATCAGGACGTGCTTGCCGCCGTACATCCAGTGCTGGCCGATGGCCGAGCCTGCGTACGGTGCCAGGTACTTGAAGCCTGCAGGGTCGGATGCCGGGGAGGCCACGATGGTGGTGTACTCCATGGCGCCCTGGTCTTCCAGCGTGCGCTTGATTTCAGCGATCGTGGAAGCCTTCTGGCCGATGGCAACGTAGATGCAGCGAACCTGCTTCTGGACGTCGCCGGACTCCCAGTTGGCCTTCTGGTTCAGGATGGTGTCCACGGCAATGGCGGTCTTACCCGTCTTGCGGTCACCAATGATCAGCTGGCGCTGGCCGCGACCGATCGGGATCATGGCGTCGATTGCCTTGAGGCCGGTCTGGAGGGGCTCGTGGACCGACTTACGCTGGGTAACGCCGGGGGCCTGGAGTTCCAGTGCACGGCGTGCTTCAGCCTGGATCGGGCCCAGGTCATCCATCGGCTCGCCCAGCGGGTCGACTACGCGGCCCAGGAAGGCGTCGCCTACGGGTACGGACAGGACTTCACCGGTGCGGTGTACTTCCTGGCCTTCTTCGATACCGGCGAAATCGCCAAGTACCACGACACCGATTTCACGGGTGTCCAGGTTCTGGGCCAGGCCCAGCGTGCCGTCCTCAAACCGAAGCAGCTCGTTCGCCATAACGGAGGGCAGGCCCTCCACACGGGCGATGCCGTCGCTGGCGGTGGTTACCCGGCCAACTTCAACGCGCTCTGCGTTTCCGGGTTCGTAGGACGCCGCGAATTCGTTCAACGCATTACGGACGTCGTCGGCGTTGATGGTCAATTCGGCCATCTGCAGTCCCTGCTCTCCTATGTTGTGATCATCGCTTACTTCCGATGACCGTGATTGGTTCTCAATTGTTTCTCTGGCCGTTGCCGGCCCTGAAGGTGACTAGACAGCGAGCTTTCGGCGCAGTTCGGTCAGTCGTGTCGTGACAGTGGAATCAACTACTTCATCCCCCACTGTGACACGGATGCCGCCCAGAATCGTCGGGTCTACGTTGACGTTAATCTTCAGCTCACGGCCATACAGTCCGTTGAGAGAGGACTGCAGACGCTTCTGCTGCTCCTGCGTCAGCGGGCGGCTCGACTGCACTTCTGCAATCCACCGCTGCTGCCGGCCGGCTACCAGTTCCATGAACCGGGTGACCAGTGCCGAAGGACGCAGTCCGCGCGGGGCGGTAACTGCCTGCTTCACCAGCACCTTTGCTTCGGCTCCCATGCCGGGTACCAGCTTCATGGCCAGCGCGGAACGCGCCTCGGCCGAAGCCTGCCGTTCCTGCAGGGCCCGCTGGACCTCGTGGTTGGCTGCTACAACCTGGTTGAACCGGAACAGATCGCTTTCCAGATCTTCCAGGCCGGAGAGGCCGGGGCCCTTGTTTTCCGCCACTGCGGAAACAACCGTTGCACCCAGGGTTTCCAGGGCGTCGCCCATGTCGCGCGGGTTGCGCCACCGGGACTCCACCAGAGAAGCAACAAGCTGCTCGGCGTCGGTCGAAACCTTGCCGCCCACCAGCTTGGAGACCAGGGCTGCCTTGGCAGAGGCTTCACGAGCCGGATCCGTCAGGGCACGCAGCAGTCCAGCATCGCTGTCCAGCAGGCCCAGAATTCCAAAGAGTTCCTCAGCCAGGGACAGGCGTGCGCCGGGAAGCATTGTTTCCAGCTTTTCCTGTGCCGCGGCCAGTGACTCGCTCGATATACCTGCCATTACTGGACCGCACCTGCGTTCTGGGTTTCCAGGTCGTCAAGGAAGCGGTCAACGACACGGGCTGCACGCGCGTCGTCGGCGAGGGACTCGCCAACGATCTTGCTGGCCAGTTCCGTGGCGAGGGTTCCCACTTCGCTGCGAAGCGCAACGACAGCTGCCTGCCGTTCCGCCTCAATGGCGACGTGGGACTGTTCCATGATGCGGGCGGACTCGGCGCCGGCCTTGGCCTTGAGGTCGGCAAGGATCTGGGCGCCTTCGGCGCGTGCTTCCTCACGGATCCGGTTGGCCTCGGTGCGGGCGTCGATCAGCTGCTGCTTGTATTCATCCAGAGCTGCGCTGGCTTCTGCCTGGGCGGCTTCAGCCTTCTTGAGTCCGCCTTCGATGGCCTCGGTACGCTCTGCATACGTCTTCTCGAACATCGGGACGACGAACTTGACCACGATGTACATCAGCGCAGCGAAGCCAAGCAGTGTTACGAGGATCTCCCAGATGTTTGGGACCAGAGGATTCGCGCCTTCTTCAGCGGCGAGGATTAGTGCCTCGTTCATTTACCATCCGTCCTATCTACTTGGTTAGGAAAATACGCGCTGAAGTTAGAGAACGAACGCGAAAACCAGACCAAGGATAGCCAGTGCTTCGGTCAGCGCCAGGCCCAGGAAGGCGATGGGCTGCAGAACGCGCTGTGCTTCCGGCTGGCGTGCAACGCCGTTGATGTAGGCAGCGAAGACCAGACCCACGCCGATGGCGCCGCCGATGGCGGACAGACCGTAGCCGACGAGGTTGATGTTGCCGTTGATTTCACCAATCATTTGGCTTGTTCCTTTCAAGATGCCCGAGGGCAGGTTGTGGGTTCAGAGGTTTCCCCCGAAAAGGGGAGGTTTAGTGTTCCTCGGCCAGGGAGCCTTGGATGTAGATCGCAGTCAGCAGGGTAAATACGTAGGCCTGCAGGCACTGGATCAAAACTTCGAACAGGAACATGCCAACGCCGCCAACCAGGGTGAGGACACCCAGCGGCTTCAGCAGTCCTTCAGCCTCGAGCAGCAGGAACTCGGTTCCGCTTGCCGCCAGCATGATGATGAGGTGGCCCGACAGCATGGTCGCGAAGAGTCGCAGACTGTGCGTGATCGGGCGGACCAGGAAGGTGGAGATGATTTCGATCAGTACCACGAGCGGCAGAATCGCCATCGGCACACCGGAAGGAACCACGGCGAACTTGAAGTACGAAATACCGTGCTTCTTGATGCCCAGGATGATCCAGGTGAAGTAGACGATGCCGGCGAGGGCGTAGGCCGTTCCCACGTGTGAGGTGGTCGGCAGCTGCGCCAGCGGAATGCTGCCCCAGAGGTTGTTGATCAGGATGAAGAAGAAGAGCGAGAACAGCAGCGGGGTGAATGCCCGGAAGTCCTTTTCACCGATAATGTCCCGGCCGATCGAGTTCCGGACCATGTTGTAGCCGAACTCACCCAGGAACTGCAGCCGGCCCGGCACCAGCTGGCGCTTGCGCGCAGCGGCAATAAAGAACCAGCTGATAATGATGACGGAGATCAGGATAAGCAGCATCTGCTTACCGAAACCCTCACCGGTCGGGGCGCCCCATGGAAGGATCTCAGGGAGGTGCATGTCTTCGAGGGTGGGTGAAACGAATCCCTCGTCATTGGAGGCGGGAAGCGCAAGCGCGATCAACGCGTTTCCTCTCTGCTGTGTCCATCGTTGGGCATATCATTGGCGGGCACGCGCGAGGTGCGCCCTCTATTCAGGTTTTGTGAAGTCAATTCGATTTATCCGTATCCGGCTGTTTTCCGCCCGTGGTGGGCCGGTCCGCACCCGGGGTGCGTCTGTGCGCGGCGGCCACATAGTAGCCACTCACCGCGCCCAAGACGATACCGGCCGGTAAAATCCAGCGAGTTCCCAGGAGACTATCCAGGCTCCACCCTATCAAACCCAAGGCGATGATTCCCGCCAGCACATACTGCAGTGCTTCCTTGCGGCGGGACGGCGGTGCCTGGAAGGCCACGGGTACGGGCTGTTTCTTAGGCATGTCCGGCTCCTTTGGTGGTCTCGTCGGGAATGTCTGCGTATATCAGGTGCCGTGTCCGCGAATATGCACGGACCTCAGCAGCCTGCCAAAGCACCACAGCACCTACAGCCGTGAGGGCAAACCATTCCCGGTGCAGCCATTCCGGAGCGCCCAGGCCGAAAAGAATGACGGCGAAACCGACAACTTTAATGGCATAGGTGACCACAAACATTCCAATGGCACCTGACGGATTGCTGCGGCCCACGAAATGGCCGACCAAAAGGCTGATGCCGAAGAAAGCCGCAATCAGGAACCACCCCAGCAGCGAACTCGCTGCTGCGCCGGGACCCGTGAGGACTGCGGCCGCCGCTGCGGCGAGAACCGCTGCAGCACCGGTCAGGAGAAACGCCGCCCTGAGGATCCCCAGCCAGGGGGCCGCCGTTGGCCCGGAGGGGGTCAGGTACCCGCCGGAGCGGGAACCGTCTTCGGATCTCATGGTGTGGGCAGTCTTCCTTGCCTGGGCTGTGATGGGTTTGGATAAGGCGCGGGCTACCGCGACCCTTGAATTCTACAGTACATAGAAGAAGCCGTTGACAGCGTGACGGCCGGGCGTGTGCCCTCCGGAAGGCGGTGTCGCGTCCGGGTACAGCTAGGCCACGTACCGGCGGGCAAAGAGGCGCGGGGAGCTCAGGTAGAACACCACCACGGCTACGGCGAAGAGCACCCCTGCGGACGTAGCCCCGGCGCCGGCACCGGCCGTCAGCAGGCCGGTTCCGCCAACGGCGAGGGTGCAGGCCGTGACGAACAGGGACACCTGGATGTGGCTAAGCCCGCAGTCGGTGAGGCGCTGGTAGACGTGCTGGCGGTGCGCGGTATACCAGCGCTCCCCCCGGCGCACACGCCGAAGAAGGGTGGAGAAGGTATCCACCAGGTAAATGAGGATCGGGAACAGCAGGTACTCGATGTACACGCCGGCCAGGAACGCGGCAACAGCGGTTCCGGCGATCGCGGCTCCCAGGAGGTAGCTGCCGACGTCACCCAGGAACACCTGTCCCCGGCCGAGGTTCCACGGCAGGAACGCGGCAAAGGCGGCAGCTGTTACGGCGCCGGCCACGGTAAGCCACATATGGTCTGAGAGCACGCCGCTCACGGAGTACAGCGCTCCGACGGCCACACCGTGCAGCCCCGAAATGCCGTTGATGCCGTCCATGAAGTTGGCCACGTTGATGTAGCCGGCAATGGCAAGTGCCCCGACGGGAACCCACCACCAGCTCTGTTCCATGGTCCAGGCCAGGGCTGCTGTTCCCGCCAGTCCGATCAGGACCTGGCTTCCGGCACGGGCGCGGACTGAAACTCCCCGCCAGTCTTCGATCCAGCCCAGCAGGGATGCCAGGCCGATGATTGCAATGAGGATGGCAACGATGGAACGGTCCACGGCCACCACGCCCGTGAGCAGGGACAGCACCAGTCCCGCCAGCAGCCCGGCGGCCACGGTAACCCCCACCCCGCGGATCACCACGGTGGAGTGGGAGGAACGTTCATTGGGCACGTCAAGCACGCCCAGCCGGCGCAGCAGCGGAATAAAAAGGAACGGCAGCAGCAGGCTCGCGAAGAACGCGACGGCTACGCACAGCACCAAAAGCATCAGCCTGTCCGCCGTTCATGGTAGGAACCGTCGGCGTCGGCGTCCGCACCGGTGTCGGGCATACGGACCACACCGCCGGGCGGGGTGTCGAGGCCGCAGCGCTGCAGCCAGTCGGAAAGGTCCAGCTCCTCCGGGTCAAGCACGGCCACGGAAGCGTGGGAGATCTTGGGATGGAAGGGCCGGGAATCCTCCTCACCGGTGCCCACCAGGATTTCGTGCATCTTTTCGCCCTGCCGCAGACCGGTGAAGACTATCTCCACGTCCTTACCGGACATGGCAATCATCCGGCGGGCGACGTCGAGGATTTTCACGGGCTCGCCCATGTCCAGGATCATGACCTCGCCGCCGCGGCCGATGGCTCCGGCCTGGATCACCAGCTGGCAGGCCTCGGGGATGGTCATAAAGAAGCGCGTCACCTCGGGGTCGGTCACCGTCACCGGGCCGCCCTGGCGGATCTGCTCGCTGAACAGCGGCAGCATGGAGCCGCGGCTGCCAATCACGTTGCCGAAGCGGACGGAGACGTACCGCTCCCCCGTGGCCCGGGCCATCCACGCAGTGAGTTTCTCGGCCACGCGCTTGGAGTGGCCCAGGACGGTGGTGGGGTTTGCCGCCTTGTCCGTGGAAATGTTCACGAAGTGGCGTACGTCCGCCTTGCGGGCCGCTGCCAGGACGTTGGCGGTGCCCAGCACGTTGGTCTTCCAGGCTTCGTGCGGGTACTGCTCGAGCAGGGACACATGCTTGAGCGCGGCAGCGTGGAAAACGACGTCGGGACGGCGTTCGCGGAAGATCTTCTCCAGCGCGTCGGGGTCGCGGATGTCCGCAAGGACCGTGTCCCGGCCGTCCAGCAGGCCGCGGCCGGTGATGGAGAGCTGGGTGAGCTGCAGGCCGGTTTCATCCCGGTCCACCATGATCAGCTCACCGGGGTTGAAGGCCGTGATCTGCCGGCACAGCTCGGAACCGATCGAGCCGCCGGCACCGGTTACCAGCACCTTTTTGCCCGAAAGGTAGCCGGCCACCTCGTCCACGTGAATATCCACGGGACGCCGTCCGATCAGGTCCTCCACGGCGACGTCGCGGAAGTCTGTCAACCCGGCGCCGTCGCCCTTGGCCAGCATGTCCTTGAGCGGGGGAAGCACCAGCACCCGCAGGTCCAGGCCTTCGGCGCGGTCGGAGATTTCGCGCACCTGCTTGGCCTCGATGTCCGCCATCGCCACGATCAATACCGTGGCACGGGTCCGGTGCACCAGCTCGGGGAGGTCAACCAGCTTGCCCAGAACGGGAACGGTGGCCAGCCGCAGGTGCTTCTTGGCCGGATCATCATCAACCAGGCCAACGGGGTAATACGGGGATTCGGGATCCTTCATCATCCGCGTGACCAGGGAGTTGCCGAGGAAGCCTGCACCGTAGACGAGCGCACGCTGTGCTTCCTCGCCCGGCCGGGCACGGCTTTCCACATACATCCGCTTCACGTACCGGATGGCGGCCATAAACAGGCAGGCGAACGGGAACGCGATCATGCCGGTGCTGCGCGGAATATCGATGACCAGGCCGAACAGGGCGCTGGCGAGGACCAGGATGGCGGAGACAATCAGCGTAACGACGGCCAGCAGGCGCATCTCATGGAAGCTGCCGAAACTGTAGCGTCCGCGGTACAGCGCAAACGAGTAGCCGACAATGAGCTGGGTCAGCACCGCGACGCCGCAGAAGACCGCAAGGCCGCCGGGGCTGATCTGCTCCACGGTCAGTTCATAGCGCAGCACCAGGGCAAGCACGATGGACACGATCCATGCCAGCGAGTCCAGCATGTACTGCGACCAGAGCCACAGAACCGGCTTTTCCCCCCGGGGAAGGCTCTTGTTGTCCGTAGGTTTTTGCCTCATGGTCCTCAACGGGTGGATACCCGGCTCTCTTCTCGGTGGTGCATAGAACTGGTGGAAGAATCCGGTGTAATAGACTGGAATCTATTCAGCATACTAACTGCACACCCTCTCCTGTTTCGGCTTTGGCCGATGCTCCAGGGTGCTTCGAAAGGAACATCTTGCCGGACTCAGTGGCGGTAGCGGCGGTCACCTTCGACCGCCCCGACGACGTCAAGACGCTCTTGGAAGCCCTGGCCGCGCAGACCGGAAACATCACATCCGTGGCCCTGGTGGACTCCGGAAAGAGCCCGGTTAAGGATATCGCCGAAGACTCCTCCGCCCCGGTCAACTACATCCGGTCCAAGACCAACCTTGGCGGTGCCGGCGGATTCTCCCTGGCCATTCTCTCAGCAATGGCTTCAGGGGCCGAATGGATCTGGATCATGGACGACGACGCCCATCCTGAAGATCCCGAATGTGTCGCCACTCTTCTGGCAGCGGCAAAGGAACGAGGATTGGACGTTGTCCTGCCGCTGGTGGTCGCACCCGGCGCACCCGACACCCTTTCCTTCCACTTCCGCATCGACGGCAAGCTCACCCACGACCGCGCGCTGGTGGCCGAACGGGGTTTCCTGCCCAACGTGGGTCATTTCTTCAACGGCGCACTGATCCGTGCCGATGTGTTCTACCGGGTGGGCCTCCCGGACCTGCGGCTGTTCATCCGCGGCGACGAAACAGATTTTATGATCCGGCTGCGGCGCGCCGGCGTGGAGTTCGGCACGGTCACCACGGTCGCGCTGACCCATCCTGCCGCCTGGGCCGAGGTCCAGCCTGTGCTGGGTGACCGGATGCACGTGCTGGTTCCGGAAAACGCGTTCAAACAATTTTATTTCTACCGCAACCGGGGCCACCTGACCCGCCGGTACCGGCGGGTCCGGTCACTGGTTGCCGACACCGTGGGCTACCCGGTCCACTTTGCCCGGACGAGGGATCCCAAGGGATTTGTCAGCTGGCTGCGCGCCTACGCAGCGGGCCTGGGCGGCCGCCGCTTCGGACCTCCGTCGGACTTCGGGTTCTAGCCATGTCCGCCGTGCAGGACCTGCCGGCCGAAGAGGCCGCACTGACCATCGTCATCGCCACGTTCAACCGTTCCGGTTTCCTGGCCGGCCTGCTGCAGAGCATCCGTGCGCTCGACCCGGCCCCGGCCGCGGTGCTGGTGGTGGACAATGCCAGCACCGATGACACCCCCGAGGTGGTGGCGGCAGCCAGGGCGGATTTCCCCGTTCCGCTGCAGTCCATCCGGCTGGAGACCAATACCGGCGGCGCCGGCGGATTTGCGGCCGGCACCGAGGCCGCACTGGCCGCCGGGGCGCAGTGGCTGTGGCTTATGGATGACGACGTCGAGGTCCTCCCCGGTGCCGTGGCCTCACTGCGCAAGTGGACCGGCCGTTACGAATGCATCCACGGCCGCCGGTACGACGACGCCGGGGCGCCGTTCTTCTGGCAGCACCGCTTTGTGCCGTTCCTCGGCGTGCACCTGCCGGTGCGCGGCAACGTCTTCCGCGACTCCCCTGTCTTCGAAACGAATGTGGGCTGCTTTGAAGGCATGCTCATCAGTGCCGCGCAGGTCCGCCGGATCGGTCTGCCGGACGCACGGTATTTCATCAACGGCGATGACCTGATGTACGGCTGGCTGGCATCCCTGGACCGGCCCGTGGCGTACGTCAACGAGTTTGTACTGCGCAAGGTCCGCCCGCAGAAACAGATCGACCTCGGCATCCGCCACCTGAACGATTCCAGCAATCTGGGCCGTTTTACCTCCATGCGCAACCGCGGACACACCGCCCGCTATCTGCAGGCGCACGGCCGGTTCAGTCCGGTGGGCTTCGGGATAGGTACGTTCCTGACCGCGGCCAAGGAACTGCTGCGCCTGATGGCAGTTGAGCACACGCTGCACGGCGTGGAACGGCTTTGGGCCGGGTGGCGCGGTTCGCGGCGGATCCTGCGGGATCCGGCCTGGACTCCCATGCCGCCGCTGGAAGAACCATCACCACGAAAGCAGCAGGTCTGAGCACTCCCTCCACACCGCAGTCCCCCGGTTCCGCCTCCGTACCGTCCTCCGCACCCGTCTGGGTAGTGGTGGGGGCCTCAGGGTTTATCGGTTCCTCCGTGCATGCCGCACTCACCGCACGGGGTGCCCGCGTCAGGTCGGTTGCCGCACCCCGGTTACGGACGGACGCCACCGATGCGCGGGCTCTGGCAGCCGTTGCGGCCGGCCTGGTTTCGGAGCGGAAGGCACTAACCGAAGCCTTCGCGAATGCTGACGTAGTGATCAACGCCGCCGGACTCGCTACTCCCGGTGCCGGGGATTCACCCGAACTGCGTGGCGCAAACGCCCTGCTGCCCCTGCTGATCGCCGACGCCGCCGACGCCGCCGGAGTCCGCCGCTTTGTCCATCTGAGCAGTGCTGCCGTCCAGGGGCATCGCCCGTTCCTGGACGAGAGCAGCCACGTTGAACCCTTCTCCGCCTATTCGCGGGCCAAGGCGCTGGGCGAACAGGCACTGGCCGTCAGGCAGTCCGGGCCATGCAGCGTTGTTACCGTCCGGGCAACCTCGGTACAGGGCCCCGGCCGGCCAACGACGGCGAAGCTGGCCAGGCTGGCAGCTTCACCGCTCGCGTCTGTGGCCGCGCCCGGCACCGCACCGAGCCCGGTCAGTTCCGTGCATGCGCTGGTGGATTTTGTGCTGACCGTCGCCGGGCATATGGGCCCGGTGCCGCCGGTGGTCCTGCAGCCCTGGGAGCAGGCCTCAGTCTCCTCCGTGCTCGAGTCCGCGGGCGGACGGCGCCCGGTCCGGCTCCCCGCCTGGTTCTGCCGCGGCGTGCTTCGTACCGGGTACGCTGTCTCATCACTCGCCGGGGAACGTTTCCACGGCCCGCTGCGCCGGGTGGAAATGATGTGGTTTGGGCAGCGCCAGGAACCGGGCTGGGCTGAAGCCACCGGCAACGTGCCGGAACCGCGCGTGCAGCACGTTCTCGAGTCCTCCCGCAGCTAGCGGGAGGACTGTTTCCGAACGGTTTTATTCCTTGGTCAGGGAGGGCGCAGCCGCCTCCGGTGCCGGATCCTGCCCCGGTTCTTCGTCCAGGTCCAGGATGCCGGGCACCACGGCCCGCAGCGCTTCCAGGCTCACTGCCCCGCGGCGGACCACGCGCATCGGCTCGCTGGTGGCGTCCACGATGGTGGACGGGATCCCGTCTTCCTTGGCCGCCGGGCGGTGGCCGGCCTCCAGGTAAACCTCAACCGACTCGGCCAGCTGGCCCTGTGCCTCGGCCGCGGTCTGTGCCGCCGGGGATCCGGTGCGGTTGGCGGAGGAGACCGCCAGCGGGCCGGTAACCCCGAGCAGGTCCAGCGCTATCCTGTCATCGGGCATCCGCAGCGCCACGGTTCCCAGGGTGTCCCCCAAGTCCCAGCTCAGCGAGGGCTGGGCATGGAAGATCAGCGTCAGGCCACCGGGCCAGAAGGCTTCGGCAAGGCGCCGGGCATCCTCGGGGATGTCCGTGGCGAGTCCGTCCATGGTCTGCAGCCGCGGGATCAGGACGGGCGGGGGCATGCTCCGCCCACGGCCCTTGGCGGCAAGCAGGGTGGCTACGGCCTGCGGGGAGAACGCGTCGGCGCCGATTCCGTAGACGGTGTCAGTGGGCAGGACTATGCATGCCTTTGCGGCAATGGCCTGCTGCGCGGCAGCAAGTCCTTCGCTAAGTTCTTCGGGGTTGGTGCAGTCATAACTGGTGCTCACGGCAACATTCTTTCACGTGTGGATGCCATCGGTTCTTCTCTCACGGGTTCGTCCGTGACGGTCCGCCGGATGCCTGATGTGGCGCGGGGCCGGTCATTGAGGTCCAGGTGGGTACGGACGTCCGTCCATGCCGGGTCCGCGGCCAGCAGCCGGGCGACGGCCGGTGCCTGCACTTCGGCATGTTCCATGACGAAGTATCCGCCCGGGACCAGCAGCCGTGCTGCCGTGCGTGCTGCAGCTGCGGGCAGTTCCATCCCGTCCGCGCCGCCGCCGTAGAGGGCCATCGCCGGGTCATGCTCGGCGGCCTCGGGTTCGTTGGGTACGGCTTCTGCCGGAATGTAGGGCGGGTTGGAAACCACCACGTCGAAACTGGCGTTGTGCTCCCCCAGTGCGGTGCGTAGGTCCCCCTGTACCAGGTGGACGCCCAGCGGTGCCAGGTTCCGCTCCGCCCAGGCATAGGCGAGCGGGCTGAGCTCCACGGCATGCACCTCGGCGTCCGGAACTTCGGACGCCACGGCCGCTGCGATGGCCCCGGAACCGGTGCCGAGGTCCACGACCTTCGGTGATGGGGTCCGCCGGGCAGCATCAATGGCCAGCTGGGCCACGGTTTCGGTTTCCGGACGGGGCACAAACACACCGGGCCCCACGGCGAGTTCCAGATAGCGGAAATGGGCCTTGCCGGTGATGTGCTGCAGCGGAACCCGCGCAGCGCGTTCCGCCACCAGATCGGAAAACCCCTCCGGAGGCGGGGCATCGGTAAAGGCCAGTGCCCGTACCCTGCCCACGGTTTCACCCAGCAGGTGTGCGGCAAGCAGTTCGGCATCCACCCGGGGCGAGGGCACACCGGCCTCTGCCAGCCGTGCCGCCGCGCTCCGAAGTGCTGCGTCCAGGGTTTCCCCGGCGGTTCCGGCCGGGTTAGCTTTCGTCACCGATGGCGTCCAGCCGGGCCTGCTCATCCATTTCAATGGCAGCCTGGACCACGGCTTCCAGTTCACCGTTCAGCACGGTATCCAGGTTGTAGGCCTTGTAGCCGGTGCGGTGGTCCACAATCCGGTTTTCCGGGTAGTTGTACGTACGGATCCGCTCGGAACGGTCCATGGTGCGGATCTGCGACTTCCGAATGTCGGAATTCGCGGCGTCGATCTTCTCCTGCTCGTGCGCCAGGATGCGGGAGCGGAGCACGCGCATGGCGGCTTCACGGTTCTGCAGCTGGGATTTTTCGTTCTGCATGGCCACCACAATGCCGGTGGGCAGGTGGGTGATGCGCACGGCGGAGTCGGTAGTGTTCACCGACTGGCCGCCCGGGCCGGAGGAGCGGTAGACGTCGATCTTGAGATCGTTCTGGTTGATCTCGACTTCTTCGGGCTCGTCGACTTCGGGCAGCACCAGCACACCGGCAGCGGACGTGTGGATCCGGCCCTGGGATTCAGTGACGGGGACGCGCTGGACGCGGTGCACGCCGCCTTCGTACTTCAGGCGGGCGTAAACGCCCTCGGCCGGGTCATTGGAGGAACCCTTGATGGCCATGGAAACGTCCTTGTAGCCGCCCAGGTCGGACTCGGTGGCGGAGATAATCTCGGTGCGCCAGCCGCGGTGCTCCGCGTAGCGGGTGTACATGCGCAGCAGGTCCCCGGCGAACAGGGCGGCTTCGTCGCCGCCTTCGCCGCCCTTGACCTCGATGATGACGTCGCGGCCGTCGTTCGGGTCGCGCGGGATGAGCAGGCGGCGCAGTTTCTCCTGGGCGTCGGCCAGCTGTTCCTTCAGGACAGGCACTTCGGCGGCGAATTCCGGATCCTCATCTGCCATTTCGGCTGCGGCGGCGAGGTCATCCTCGAGTCCGTGCCACTGGTTGTAGGCATCCACGATCCGGCTGAGCTCGGCGTAGCGGCGGCCCAGCCGGCGGGCCAGACCCTGGTCCGCGTGTACTGCCGGATCGGAGAGACGCAGCTGAAGCTCAGCGTGCTCATCCAACAGACCCTGAATGGACTCAAACATGTTTTAGGTTCCTCTTTCGACTGTGTATCCCACAGGCAGTTTATCGGCCCCGGCGGGGTGCGGGCGCGCGGAGGCTCCGCCGTCCTGCGTTAACGGACAAACCGCCCAGGCTCCGGCCCCGGGTTAACCGGGGGCCGGAGCATGAGCGGCTTGTAAGGCAGCTAGTCGTCCTTGCTGCCCAGGGTGGTCTTCTGGACCTGCATCAGGAACTCCACGTTGGACTGGGTTTCCTTGATCTTGCCGGTCAGCAGTTCCAGCGCCTGCTGGGTATCCAGGCCGGAGAGAACGCGGCGCAGCTTCCACATGATCTTGACTTCATCCGGAGACAGCAGGTTCTCTTCGCGGCGGGTGCCCGAAGCGTTGACATCCACGGCCGGGAAGATGCGCTTGTCCGCCAGGTTGCGGGAGAGGCGCAGTTCCATGTTGCCGGTGCCCTTGAACTCTTCGAAGATGACTTCATCCATCTTGGAGCCGGTCTCGACAAGCGCGGTGGCCAGGATGGTCAGCGAGCCGCCGTTTTCGATGTTGCGGGCAGCACCGAAGAAACGCTTCGGCGGGTACAGCGCCGAGGAGTCAACGCCGCCGGAGAGGATACGTCCCGACGCCGGAGCGGCCAGGTTGTATGCACGGCCCAGACGGGTCATGGAGTCCAGCAGCACCACCACGTCATTGCCCATTTCCACCAGGCGCTTGGCACGCTCGATGGCGAGCTCGGCCACGGTGGTGTGGTCATCGGCGGGACGGTCGAAGGTGGAGGCAATGACCTCGCCCTTGACCGTGCGCTGCATGTCCGTGACTTCTTCGGGACGCTCATCAACCAGGACCATCATCAGATGGACTTCCGGGTTGTTAATGGTGATCGCGTTGGCAATGGACTGCAGGATGAGCGTCTTGCCTGCCTTCGGCGGCGAGACGATCAGGCCGCGCTGGCCCTTGCCGATCGGGGCCACGAGGTCAATGACACGAGGACCGATCACCTTGGCGGAGGTTTCCAGGCGCAGGCGCTCGGAGGGGTACAGCGGAACCAGCTTGGAGAAGTCCACGCGGTCCTTGTTGTCCTCGGCGGGCTTGCCGTTGACGGAGGTCAGGCGAACCAGTGCATTGAACTTCTGGCGCTGGTTGCCGCCCTGGTTTTCGCCCTCGCGCGGTGCACGGATGGCGCCAACCACGGCGTCGCCCTTGCGCAGGTTGTACTTCTTGACCTGGGCGAGGGAAACGTAAACGTCGTTCGGGCCCGGCAGGTAACCGGAGGTACGTACAAACGCGTAGTTCTCCAGCACGTCCAGGATTCCGGCTACGGGCAGCAGGACGTCGTCATCAGTGACCTCGACGTCGTCAACCTCGGGGTTCTGGTTACGGTTGCGGCGGCGCTCGTTGCGGTCCCGGAAACGGTCGTTGCGATCGTTGCGGTCATTGCGATCGTTGCGGTTCCGGTTGCGGCGGTTACGCCCGCGGCCGTTCTCTTCGTTGTCATCGCGGTTGTTGTCGCGGTCGCGGTTGTTCTCGCGGTTGTTGCCGCCGTCGCGGTTGTTATCGCGGTCGCGGTTGTTCTCGCGGTTGTTGCCACCGTCGCGGTTGTTATCGCCGTCGCGGTTGTTGCCGCGGTCGCGGTTGCGGCGCTCACGGCGTTCGCTGCGCTCGTCGTCGTTGGAGCGGTTCTCCGAACCGTTGCCCTGGGACGCGCCATTGGAGGACGCTGCCTCATTGCTGCCGTTGGAGGAAGCGTTAGAGGAAGCGTTGCCGTTCGAGGAAGCGTTGCCGCGGTTCTCGCCGGCGTCCTGTGCTTCTGCGCCGGAGGTGCTGGTCTCGCTGCTGTCGCTGCGGCGGCTGCGGCTGCGGCGGTTGCCGCGCTCACGCTGGTTCTCGTCGCGGGCGTTGTCCTCGCGGGCCGGGCGCTCAGGGGCGGTCTCGGCCTGCGGAGCCTGCTGTGCAGCTTCCGGAGCGGGGGTTTCGGCCGCAGCTGAGGTGACAACACCGTCACTGGCCGCGCGGCGGTTGCGGTTCCGGGTCCGCGTGGGACGCTCGGTGGCGGTGCCCTGTGCCGGGGCATCCGCGGACTTCGCCGGAGCTGCCTGGGCTGACTCGGACCCGGCAGCGGCGCCCTTGCCTGCGGCGTCTTCGCCGGAACGGGATCCCCGCACCGGGCGGTCGGCTACTGCGCCGCCGCGCTGGTGGTTGGAGATGGCCGTGACCAGGTCTCCCTTGCGCATCCGGGAGCCGCCGGTGATGCCGAGCTGACCGGCAAGCGCCTGGAGCTGCGCAAGCTTGAGACCGGCAAGACCGGCACTCTTTGAAGTGTTCTCGCCGGTGGAACCGGCGGATGCTGAATCCACGCCTGCAGTCAGGCTGGTGGTATCTGTCACGAAGGATCCTTCCCCCTCGTCGGGCGGTCCGGCGCATTGCCGGCCGCGGTGATTGACCCCGGACCGATGATCAGACATAGGACCGGGTCCGCCACAATCCGGCCGGGGCCGGAAAAGGGGCGATTCTGCTGGGTGCCTTGTTTAGAAGAATCCACACGGAGTTTCGTCAGCTTTGCTGCCGAACACGCGGCATTCAATGGGACTCGCCGCTTCTTGGCGGTACCGGATGAAGGCTACACCGAAGACCGTACTTCCGCGGGTAAGGCGATTGCGTCAACTAAATCACCGGAACGGGTGCAGTTACACCAGGGGCGGCGAAGTGTCTTCAACGAAAGCCCGGGCGGCCCGAAACGGACGGCCATGCCTGCGGGAGCACAAGAACGGTAAAATTACCGCTGGTGCACTTCCACTCTAGCACCATCTCGCTCCACGCCAAGCCGGAGAACCCGCCAGTTTTCACCGGCTGCCTGCAGCTGGCGGGCCATCAGCTCCTCTGCCGCTGCGGCGGCGGATGCTCCGTTGGCAAGGCACAGGACGGTGGGGCCCGCTCCGGAAACCGCTGCGGCAAATCCGGCCGAGCGCAGTGCCTGGATCAGCGCAGCACTGGCGGGCATGGCAGGGGCGCGGAAGTCCTGGTGCAGGAAATCCTGTGTCCCCTCCGGCAGGAGTGCCGGATCCATGGTCAGTGCATGGACCAGAAGCGCGGCACGGCCCGAGTTCGCGGCGGCGGTACGGTGCGGAACGGTGGCAGGGAGGAGCCCTCGCGCCCGTTCCGTGGACAGCTCGGTGGCAGGTATTGCCACCACCGGCACCACGTCGGGATGGACCGCGGCGCGGGCCGAGCGGAAGACGCCGTCGGTCTCCCATGAAATCGCGAGGTCACCTGCCAGTGCCGGTGCCACATTGTCAGGGTGGCCCTCCAGCGCCGAGCAGGCGTGCAAAACCTGTGCGGCGTCCAGCCGGTCCGCGTCCGGCAGGAGCGCATTGGCGGCAAGGACGCCGGAGACGATCGCCGCGGCGGAAGATCCAAGCCCGCGGCCGTGCGGGATGACGTTCTCCGCACTCAGGTGCAGTCCGCGGACCGTGTAGCCGGCGTCCGCCAGGGTGGAGAGGATGGTGCGCACCACCAGGTGCGAGGAATCCAGCGGGACCTGGTCCGCGCCCTCCCCCGCCACCTGCACCGTGATTCCCGGTTCATCGGTGGTCCGTACCCGGACTGTGTCATACAGCGAGAGCGCAAGGCCCAGGGAATCAAACCCCGGGCCGAGGTTGGCACTGGTGGCCGGGACCGTTACGGCCACCTCCCGGCCGGGGGCCAGGACTGTTGCGCCGGGAAGCTGTCCGGGCAGATCCACCTGCATGGCGGTCCTACTTGGTACCGGCGGCAGGTGCGGCTGCTTCCAGCCCCAGTGCCGCAGCAACGCTGACGACGTCGAAGTCCACCTTGGTGGGCTCCACCTCCGAACCGTCGGCGGTGCGCAGGGCCCACTGCGGATCCTTCAGGCCGTGCCCGGTGACCGTTATGACAATGGTCTTGCCGGCAGGCACCTCGCCCGCGGCGTGCTTCTTCAACAGTCCGGCAACGCCTGCGGCGGAGGCCGGTTCCACGAAAACGCCCTCGCGGGAGGAGAGCCAGCGGTGCGCCTCCAGGATCTCGGTGTCCGTGACGGCTTCGATAAGTCCGCCGGATTCATCGCGAGCTGCGATGGCGGCATCCCAGGATGCCGGGTTGCCGATCCGGATGGCGGTGGCAATGGTGTCCGGGTCCGTCACCGGATGGCCCTTCACCAGCGGCGAGGCGCCTTCTGCCTGGAAGCCCCACATGTGCGGGGTTTTGGTGGCTACCGGCGCAATTTCCTCACCGGCCACGTTGGTGTAGGGCGCGGCGTACTCCGTGTAGCCCTTCCAGTACGCGGTGATGTTGCCCGCGTTGCCGACGGGCAGCAGGTGGTAGTCCGGGGCGTCCCCGAGATAGTCCACCACTTCGAAGGATGCGGTCTTCTGTCCCTCGATGCGGGCCGGGTTCACGGAGTTCACCAGGAACACCGGGTACGCCTCGGCAAGCTTTCGGGCCACCTCAAGGCAGTTGTCGAAGTTGCCGCGGACCTGCAGCAGCTGGGCGCCGTGCGCGATGGCCTGGCTGAGCTTTCCCATGGAGATCTTGCCGTCCGGAACCAGGACAGCACAGGTGATGCCCGCCTGCGTGGCGTAGGCGGCAGCGGAGGCACTGGTGTTGCCGGTAGACGCGCAGACCACGGCCTTGGCACCGGATTCCACGGCAGCGGTCATGGCCATGGTCATGCCGCGGTCCTTGAAGGACCCGGTGGGGTTCATGCCCTCGACCTTGAGGTAGACCGTGGAACCGGTCAGCTCGGAGAGTGCCTTGGCATGGACCAGCGGGGTACCGCCCTCCCCCAGGGTGATGACTTCGGTGCTGTCGGTGACCGGCAGCCGTTCGGCGTATTCGCGGATAACGCCGCGCCATTGGTGAGCCACGGCTCAGACTCCTTCTACCCGCAGTACGGATTTGACGTTCGTGATGACATCGAGGTTTTTGATGGCCTCGACGGTGGCCGCCAGTGCGGCCTCGGATGCACGGTGCGTGACGAAGCGCAGCTCGGCGCTGGCTCCTTCACCGTGGATGGTCTGGCGCATGGTCTCGATGGAGACGCCGTGCTCGGAGAAGACACGGGCGACGGCGGCCAGCACACCCGGCTGGTCTGCCACCTCCAGGCCAATCGAGTAGCTCGTGGTGACCTTCTCCAAAGGCAGGGCCGGCAGGTGCCCGGAGGCCTGCCCGGCCGCCACGGGACCGCCAAGGACCAGCCGCCGGGCCGCGGTGACGACGTCGCCCATCACGGCCGAGGCGGTGGGTGCACCGCCGGCGCCCTGCCCGTAGAACATCAGTTCGCCGGCATTCTCCGCCTCGACGAACACGGCGTTGAAGGCTCCGTGTACCGCCGCCAGCGGATGCCGGCGCGGCAGCAGGGTGGGGTGCACCCGCACGCTGACGCCTTCGCCGTTGTCCCCGTCGGAGAATTTCTCCGCGATGGCGAGCAGCTTAATGACGAAGCCGGCGTCCTTCGCGGCGCTCATGTCTTCGGCGGTCACCGAGCTGATGCCCTCGCAGGACACGGCGGAAAGGTCAAAGTCCGTATGGAAGGCCAGGGACGCGAGAATGGCGCCCTTGGCGGCGGCATCATGCCCCTCGACGTCGGCAGTGGGATCCGCTTCCGCGTAGCCCAGCCGCTGGGCCTCGGCCAGGGCGTCGCCAAACTGGGCACCGGTGGTGTCCATGGCGTCCAGGATGTAATTGGTGGTGCCGTTGACAATGCCCATGACCTTGGTGATCCGGTCGCCGGAGAGGCTGTCGCGGATGGGCCGCAGGATCGGAATGGCGCCGGCCACGGCTGCCTCGTAGGAAAGCTGGACGCCGGCGGCGTCGGCCTTCTCATACAGGGCCGCGCCGTCGGCGGCCAGCAGTGCCTTGTTGCCGGTGACCACGGCGGCGCCGTGGCCCAGGGCATGCAGGATCAGGGTGCGCGCCGGCTCCATGCCGCCCATCAGCTCAATGACAATGTCCGCGTCCTTGACCAGCGCCTCGGCATCCGTGGTGAACAGCTCCGCGGGCAGGTCAACATCGCGGGGAGCATCAACGTTGCGCACGGCGATGCCGGTCAGCTCCAGGCGTGCGCCGAGGCGGGCGGTGAGGTCCGCGGCGTCGTCAATGAGGATCCGGGCAACCTGCGATCCCACGTTTCCGCATCCCAGCAGGGCTACTCTCAGGGTCTTCAATGTGCGTGCCAACTCCTCTAACGGTTAGGAAACGTCGCGTGCCAACAGGTCGTCTTCGGTCTCGCCGCGCACAATCAGCCGCGCGGTTCCGTTCCGCACTGCGACAACGGGCGGACGGGGTACATAGTTGTAGTTGCTCGAAAGCACCCAGCAGTAGGCTCCGGTACCCGGAACGGCCAGCAGGTCCGACGCGGCTACGTCACCGGGCAGGTAGACGTCCCGCACTACTATGTCCCCGCTTTCGCAGTGTTTGCCAACCACCCGCGAAATAACCGCGTCATGTTCGGAGACGCGGGAGGCCAGCACCGCGGAATAGTCCGCGCCGTACAGTATCGGACGGGCGTTATCGCTCATGCCGCCGTCCACGCTGACGTAGCGCCGCGGGGAGGTGCCGCCGTCGGGCGTGTCCACCCGCACCGTTTTGATGGTTCCGGTGCGGTAGAGCGTGAAGGTGCTCGGCCCCACAATGGCCCGGCCGGGCTCAATGGAAATCCTCGGCACTGAAAGGTCCAGGTCAGCGCAGGTGCTGCCAACGACGGCGGCCATCGCATTGGCGATCTCGGCCGGCGGGCGCGGGGTATCGGCTTCGGTGTAGGCGATGCCGTAACCGCCGCCCAGGTCCAGCTCGGCCAGTTCGACGCCGTAGGCAGCCTTGACCTCGGCCAGGAAACCCAGCAGCCTGCGTGCGGCCTCCTCGAAACCGGCCGCGTCGAAGATCTGCGAACCGATGTGGCAGTGCACGCCCACCAGGTTCACGCCGTCGTGCTTCAGCGCCGTTTCCACCGCCGTCAGAGCCGGGGAACGTCCGTCCAGCTCCGGATCGGCGACCATGGACAGGCCGAACTTCTGGTCCTCGTGCGCGGTGGCAATGAATTCGTGGGTGGAGGCGTGCACGCCCGGGGTCAGGCGCAGCATCACGTTGGCGCGTTCGCCGCGGGACGCCGCAAGCTGCCCGAGCAGTTCCAGCTCACCCAGGCTATCCACCACAATCCGGCCCAGCTCCATGTCCAGGGCACGGGTCAGTTCGGCCACCGACTTGTTGTTGCCGTGCAGGCCCAGCCGGCTGCCGGGCAACCCGGCGCGGCGGGCCACAGCCAGCTCCCCGCCGGAGCAGGTGTCCAGGCGCAGCCCCTCGGAATCGACCCAGCGGGCCACCTCGGTGCAGAGGAAGGACTTGCCCGCGTAGTAGACGTCCACTCCCCCGCACAGCGGTGCGAACGCGGCGTCAAAGGAGTCCTTGAAGTCACGGGCCCGGGCGCGGAAATCATCTTCGGACATCACGAAGACCGGAGTGCCGAAGTCCTCCGCAATCCGGGAGACGGGAATGCCGGAGATTTCCAGCTCCCCGGCCTCCCCCCGCCGTACGTCGCGCGCCCACATCTGCGGGCGCAGGGCATTGGGGTCCTCCGGGTGGCTCAGCCAGGCGGGGGCCAGGGGTGAAGCAGTCATTACTTACATCCGTTCGGGTGCGGAAACTCCCAGCAGGTCCAGGCCGTTGGCCAGGACCTGGCGTGCGGCGAGGTTCAGCCACAGCCGGGTGCGGTTGGTGTCGGTGATTTCCTCGTCGCCCTGGGGTGCGATCCGGCAGGCGTCATACCAGCGGTGGTAGGTGCCGGCGATGACCTCAAGGTGGCGGGCCACGCGGTGCGGTTCACGGAAGGCGCTGGCCTGGGCGACGACGCCGGGGTACTGGCCCAGCGCGGCAAGCAGTGCGCTTTCGGTGGGGTGGGTCAGCAGCGAGGCGTCGAAAGCGGAGTCATCCACGCCGGCGGCCTCGGCGTTGCGGGCCAGGGCATGCGTGCGGGCATGGGCGTACTGGACGTAGAACACAGGGTTCTCGTTGCTGCGCTTGGTCAGCAGGTCCAGGTCCACATCGATGTTGGAATCTGCGGAGAAGCGGGCCAGTGTGTAGCGGGCTGCGTCCACGCCCACGGCGTCCACCAGGTCTTCGAGGGTGACCACGGTGCCTGCACGCTTGGACATACGGACCGGCTTGCCGTCCTTGACCAGGTTGACCATCTGGCCGATCAGGACCTCCACGCATTCGGGGTCATGGCCCAGTGCGGCGGCGGCGGCCTTCAGGCGGGCCACGTAGCCGTGGTGGTCTGCGCCGAGCATGTAGACGTTCAGGTCGAAGCCGCGCTCGCGCTTGTTCTGGATGTAGGCAATGTCGCCGGCAATGTAGGCGGCGTTGCCGTCCGACTTGATGACCACACGGTCCTTGTCGTCACCGAACTCGGAGGAGTTCAGCCACCAGGCGCCGTCCTTTTCGTACAGGTTTTCCGAGCCCTTGAGCTGTTCCAGGAGCTTCTCCACCTGGCCGCCTTCGTGCAGGGAGTCCTCGTGGAAGAAGACGTCAAAGTCCACGCCGAAGTTGTGCAGGGATTCCTTGATGTCGCCGAACATAAAGTCCACACCGACGGCACGGAAGCGTTCCTGTGCTTCGTCGTCGGGCAGGTCCACGATGCCCGGCTCGGCGGCCAGCACGCGGTTGGCGATGTCCACGATGTATTCGCCGGCGTAGCCGTCTTCCGGTGCGGGTTCGCCCTTGGCCGAAGCGAGGAGGGAGCGGGCGAAGCGGTCGATCTGCGCGCCGTGGTCATTGAAGTAGTACTCGCGGGTGACATCGGCACCCTGGGATTCGAAGACCCGGGCCAGGGCAT
The DNA here is from genome assembly GCF_030410475.1 of Arthrobacter sp. YD2. Classification (NCBI taxonomy): domain Bacteria; kingdom Bacillati; phylum Actinomycetota; class Actinomycetes; order Micrococcales; family Micrococcaceae; genus Arthrobacter; species Arthrobacter sp. YD2. The sequence goes on along the minus strand of NZ_JAUHHB010000001.1, from coordinate 1,262,595 downwards.
CGCCGACGGCGGCCCAGCGGGTGCCGCCGAGGTGGATCGGGCCGGTGGGGTTGGCGGAAACGAACTCCAGGTTGATCCGGGTGCCCTTGAGGATTTCGGAGGTGCCGTACGCGGGACCGGCGTCGACAATCGTCTTGACCAGTTCACCCGCGGCACCCGCGTCGAGGGTGATGTTCAGGAAGCCGGGGCCGGCGATGTCCACCTTGGCCACGCCGTCGATCTGCTCGAGGCGGCCCTTCAGGATCCCGGCGAACTGGCGGGGATTCATGCCGGCCTGCTTGGAGAGCTGCAGGGCGATGTTGGTGGCCCAGTCACCGTGGTCCCGGTTCTTGGGGCGCTCCACGCGCACCTCCCCCGGCAGTTCAATGCTGAAGTCACCGGCATCGATGGCGTCTTGGAGGCAGGCAGTTACGGCGGAGGAAAGTTCTTCAGGAGTCACCGGTTAAGCATAGCCGGGTACGGCCGTGCCCCCGTTGACTATGACGGGCCTTACCCTGTGCCGGCTCAGCCGCTGCCGCCATGATGCGATGTAATAAAGAGGAAGCCCGGGTTTGACCCCTGCAGAGATTCCCATCCGGGGAACCCCCACCACCGAGGAGAACCGTGAACCGAGCGAGCAAGTCCCTGCTGTGTGCCGCCGCCGGCCTGTCCCTGCTGTCCGCGGCAGGATGTGCCGCTGGCGAGGAAGCCGATACTGCCTCACCCGCCGGCCCTGCCAGTGAATCCCCTGCCCAGTCCCCCGCGCAGTCCCCCGCCGCGTCTGATGCCTCCGGGGCTGCCGGTTCCGGATCCGCTGCCTCAGGAAAGTACACCGACGGCGAGTACTCCGGCACCGGCAGCTACATCCCGCCGTCGGGCACTTCCGAAGACGTGGACGTCAAGCTCACGCTCGAGGGCAACGTGGTCACCGAGCTGGAAGTGGAAACGTCCCAGAAGAACCCCACATCCAAGCAGTACCAGCGCGAGTTCACCTCCAACGTGCAGGAGCAGGTGGTGGGAAAGAACATTGACGAACTGGACGTGGACAAAGTGGCAGGTTCCTCGCTGACCAGCCAGGGCTTCAACCGGGCACTGGACGCCATCCGCTCCGTGGCGGCGTCCTAACCCATGCTTTCCCACGGGTTCGAAGCCATCGGCACACAGTGGACGCTCTCCACTGCCGAGCCGCTGGACGCTTCGACCCAGGCGGCAGTGGCGGAACTGGTCGAGGGCTATGACCGCACCTATTCGCGTTTCCGCAGCGATTCCACCCTGGCGCGGATGGCGGAGGGTGCCGGAAGCTTCGAGCTGCCCGCCTCCGCTGCCCCGCTGCTGGAGCTTTTTGACACGTTGCACCGGCTCACCCGCGGCGCTGTTAATCCCCTGGTCGGACGCTCGCTGGAGGTTCTGGGGTACGACGCCGGGTACAGCTTCCGTGCCTCGGGCGCCCCTTCTCCCGCTGCTGACTGGACTGACACCGTGTCCTGGTCGGCCGGTGGCTCCGTGGTGGAGGTCAGGACCACCGCGCCGGTGACCTTGGACATCGGGGCGGCCGGCAAGGGCCAGCTGGTGGACCTGGTGTCCGCCGTGCTGGAATCCGCCGGGCACCGGGAGTATGTGGTGGATGCCGGTTCGGATCTGCGCCATGCCGGCGGCACTGCCCTGCGGGTGGCCCTGGAGCATCCCTATGACGCGGCGCGGGCTGTTGGCCTCGTTTCCGTCAGGAACCGTTCCCTGTGCGCCTCGGCGGTGAACCGCCGGCAGTGGGGGGACGGGCTGCACCACGTCCTGGATGCCCGGACCGGGGCTCCGGTCCAGGCAGTGGCAGCAACCTGGACGTTGGCGGCTGACACCCGAACCGCCGATGGCCTGGCCACCGCCCTGTTCTTCGCCGAACCGCGGGAGCTGGCTGCCGAATTCGAGTTTGATTATGTCCGGATGTTTACCGACGGCCGGGCCGACTATTCCCCTGCAATGGCTGGAGTCCTGTTTACATGAGTGTTTCCGCCCCGGCGCAGCCGCGCACCCTCAATACCTTCCTGGGCCGCTGGACCATGTACCGGCTCACGGTCTGGCTGCTGCTTGCCTGTGTGCTCTGGTCCTTTGTGCTCTCCCTTACCGGGGTGCTTTTTTACACACCTGCCGAGCTCGCCGCGACCGCCGCCACGGCAGTTGCCTCCGCCCTGGTGACCAGCCGGGTGGCCGGACTGCTGCTGCGTACCCGGCCGCAGACCGACTCCTCCCTGATCACGGGCCTGATCCTGTACTTCCTGTTCTGGCCGGGCACCGACGGTGCCCAGCTGGGCATTGTGGCGCTGGCGGCGGCCGTGGCAACCGCGTCCAAATATGTGCTGGCCGTCCGGCGCCGGCACATTTTCAACCCCGCGGCAGTAGGCGCCTTTGTGGTGGCAGCGGCCGGGTTGGGCGGGGCTGTCTGGTGGGTAGCCACTCCGTGGATGCTTGCGGCCGTGCTTCCGGCGTCCGTCCTGATCCTGTACCGCAACCGGCTGCTGCCGATGGCCGGAGTGTTTGTCCTCACCGCTGCGGTGATCATCTTTGTCCGCTTCCTTGCTGCCGGTGAAGCACCGGTCGAGGCGCTGACCATCATTGCCGGTTCCTATCCCATCGTCTTCCTGGCCGGCTTTATGCTCACCGAACCGCTGACCCTGCCTCCGCTGCGCTGGCAGCGTCTGGCCGAGGCCGCCGTCGTCGGCGTGCTGTTTGCCGTGCCGTTCTCGCTGGGGCCGGTGGCCATGTCTCCCGAGCTGGCGCTCCTGGTTGGCAATGCTCTGGCCTTCGCGATGGGTCAGCGCGGGGCTGTGCGGCTGCGGCTGAAGTCATCCCGGGCGCTCACGCCCACTGCACGCGAACTTGTTTTCGAACCAACGCGTCCGGTCCGGTACCGTGCCGGCCAGTACCTGGAGCTGGCCGTTCCGCATTTCGAGCCGGACTCGCGCGGCTCCCGCCGCATTTTCAGCATCACCACGGCCCCGTCTGCACCGGACACCGTAGCGGTGGGGCTGCGGGTGGCAGAGCCGTCCAGCAGCTTCAAGAAGTCGCTGCTGAAGATGCGGCCGGGTGCCGAAGTGACAGCTACCGCTGTGGCCGGGGATTTCCTGCTGCCCCGGGACACGACAAAACCGGTGCTGATGATTGCTTCCGGTATCGGCATTACGCCGTTTATCAGCCAGTTGCGGCAGGCCTGCGGAGAGGGCCGGGACGTCGTCCTGGTGTATGCCGCTTCCTCCACTGACGAGCTGGCCTATGCAGCCGAGCTGCAGGAGCTGGACGTCCGGGTCCTGATCTGTACGCCGACAGATCCCGGTTTTGCTGGCGGGACCTGGCTTGGTCCGGGGCTTCCAGGTGCGGACGTGCTGAAGCGGGAAGTTCCCGATCTTGCATCGCGGGCGATATATGTTTCCGGCTCGCCGCAGGCCGTAGCCTCAGCGCGCAAGGCGGTCCGCGAGGCCGGTGGCCGGCGCGTGAGAACGGATCCGTTCCTGGGGTACTAGTTTCGGGGTATTGCTGGTTATTGCTGGTTCCGGGGTATTGCTGGCCAGCAGTACCCCGCGCCACGCCAGGACCCGGCACCACCGCCAGCACACTGCCGCCGACTACCGACCGCGCAACGACATCCGTCCCCACCAAGCCGCACCCGTACCTCCCACTCTGCGATTACCGGCCGCCTACTACCGGCCGCGCGGCGCCAACCGTTCCTACGCCACACGTCCCACCGCTGCCCGGCCCGCACCTCCCACTCTGCGATCACCGACAGCGGGCATCCAACCTCCTTCCGCTGCCGGACGGCTTTCGACGTGGGACGAACCTCGTCAGAACGGGGGTACCTCTTCCGGACCGGGGACAGAGCGTGCGTTTGGATCCGCGCCCGCCAGTTCCAGGAAGGGCTCGGTCCGGTAGACCCGGCCGGTGGGCGAAGTCCATTCCAACACCCCCGGCGAAGGTTGGCAGGCCTTCCAATAACCCAGAGTCTTGAACCGGTGATGCCTCCGGCACAGGTGAGCCAGGTTCGAATGCTCAGTGTTCCCGCCCTTGGCCCAATCTTTGGTGTGGTCAATCTCGGTCACCCCGGTACTGACCCGGCATCCCGGGAACCGGCAGGTCCCGTCCCGTGCCCGGAGCCAGCGGGCGAGTCCGGCGGGGACTTTCCGGCGCCTGCCCACACCCAGGATCTCTCCGGTGCCCGGATCCCGGACGAGTCCGGTCCAGCGGGTAGCGTTGCGAGCCAGCCGGCGGGCCGCTTCGGCGCTGATGGGTCCGTAGCCGTGGAGCTCGGCGGGTTCCTCGTCAGCACCGAAGAGGGTTTCAGCGCTGATCAGCACCATGATCTCGGCCCGCGGGATGCTGCCAATATCGTCCGGATCGGTGAGCCCGGCACCGGTTTTATCCGCGTGCCCAACACCTTCGACCGCGTGGCCCCCACCACCGGCTGCGTCCGCGGGATCCCCGTGATCGGTAGTGTCGGGGTACCTGCCACCGTCGATCGTGCGCGTGCGACCTCCACTGTCAGCCGTCCCCTTGCGACCCCGGTGGCCTGTGTTGCCCGCGGCACCACTGCGGGCTGATCCCATGCCGCCCATCAGCAGTTGGGCCAGGATGTCGGCACGCAACTGGTCCCTGCTCCACGGGTCCCCGTCCGCCTGTTCTCCCTGGGCGGAGGTGCTCAGGGCAGTGTAAATCTGCTGGGCTTCCGGTGCCGGCAAAAGGGCCGAGAGCCAGGACATGCCGTCCTCAACCGGATCCAGGGTGACCTTCCGTTTCTCGAACGCGCTTTGGTGCCGAGCAGGAATGGTTTGCGGATATTTCTTCTCCCGCAGTCTGCGGGCTTTGGCGGAGAACTGTGCCCGGGTCTGACCTTCGGCAGCGCTGAGCAGGTCCGCTTCGAGTTCCGGCAGGTCAGCAGCGGGAACGTTCTCGCACTGCTCCAGAACCACTTGCGCATGCGGGTAGCCGAGCGTGCCTTCCTCCAGGGCGGTGAGGGTGGCGGCGTGCGGGCCGCAGAGCCTGCAGGCCTCGTCCATCAGCCGTTGTGCCGTCATTTGCGGGACTCTTAGGATGGCCGCGCACTCGGCGGAGGCAAGGCTGAAAGCCATACCCGGTTCCAGCCGGCCGGTGGCGTCATGGTAGCTGTCCCGGAAGACCTCCTGCATGCGGTTCATCAGCCGGGCCTGCTGCGCCTGAGCCCAGGCAATCAGGTGTCCCATCCGGCCCAAGGCTTCGCCCGTGGTTACTTCGTCGAAGGACTCAAGATTCGCCAGGGCCAGGGTTCCGGTAAACCCATCCGGATAAATGTTGCCTGAGCATTCCGCATTGCCGGGGGCGCCCGCGGGACTGGTGGAAGCAGTGGCGCTGACTGCACCCATGGAACTTGCAGCGGGCATGGCATCTGAAGCTAAGGGACTGGCTGCACCCATGGGACTCGCGGCGGGCACGGCATCTGAAGCTAAGGGACTGGCTGCACCCATGGGACTCTCGGCGGGCATGGCGTCCGCGGACCGTGCGACAGCTTCGCCTGCAGGGTCCGCACGATATACCGCGAGACTGGTCGGGGCCGGGGACGGTTTCCCGGGCGCATCCGCATTGTCGGCCGCCCCTTCCCGTGGAAGGTCCGTGCCGGCCGGTATTCCGGCTCCGCACCCGGATTTCCTGTCCTGATCCATGCTTCAGGATTTCATCCGGCACTGACATTTCAGGGTCAAAAACCGGCGCAAAACGGCACCTCGGAAAACTCCAGATACCCGTCTTTTTGCCAGCCGCTACCTGCCCGAAGCGGATTGGACAGCGCTCGAGAATTTCCGGCGCATAAAGACCTGGGAGGCTCCCCCGCTACGATTCCTCGCATCCCCCGCCAGGGAACCCGGCGACGTGGTCAACCAGCCCGCACACCACCCTGAAACTTCTCCACATTTCGCCTCAGCCTGCGAGGTTTTCCCCGACCCGCGGAAACCTGCTAAGCTTCTTGAGTCCCACAGGACGTCCGGTTTACCGGTGTCCTTGCCCTCGTAGCTCAGGGGATAGAGCGGTTGCCTCCGGAGCAACAGGCCGTAGGTTCGAATCCTATCGAGGGCACTTTGAGACACAGAGAGACCCCGCAGCCCAGCTGCGGGGTCTCTCTGCTTTTTATGGTTCCCGGGGTTGGACAGCCCTAGAGGACTTCCTCCGACCCATAAAACCTAGAAAGCTCCCAGTGTTGAAAAGCACCGGAGAACTTTAGGCGCATAAAGACCTGGAAACCCCCGCCACGATTCCCCGCGCCCGGCCGGCAAGCGCAAGGGACCGGATCAGTAGCGAATCGCGTCGATGACCTTTACCCTCACCGCCACCAGCGCCGGGACAAGCCCGGCCAGGGCACCTACCAGCGTCGCCGAACCCAGCCCTATCAGCGCGGCTTCCACGGGGAACGGCGGCAGCTCGGCGATGCCGCCGCCGATCACCCGTTGGACCACTGGCAGCTTCACCACCGCCACAGCGGCCATAACGCCCACAACACCCGCAGCAAAAGTGGCAACAACGGACTCCAACATGACGCCGAAGAAAATCCGTCCGGAGGTAGCTCCGAAGCTGCGCCGGATGCCGATTTCCCTGATCCGGTACTTCACGGTCACCATCGAAATGTTCAACAGACCGACTGCCCCGAGCAGCATCACCAGCGCGGCAATGCCGCCTACCGCCCAGGTCAGACCGCCCAACGGATCGCCGTAAGCGGCATAATCCGTCCGGTATGCGTCCACGTCGGCGCCCGGAAACTGTGCCGCCAGATCGCCCGTTATCGCGGGAATCAGCGGTTCTCCCAGTTCCTCCGGGACCCACAGCTCCAGGCTTGGCGTCTCTACGTTCAGCCCCAGCCCCGCAAACGCATCGCTGAGCAGAATGGCTGCCGGAGGTTCGTCAGAGTACTGGTCACGCCGCACGCCCACAACGACGGCGTCCAACGGCCTGCCGGATTCGATGCGGACCACCGGATGGTGCCTCAGGTCCGGACTGCCCATCTGCCGGTGGAACGCCTCATTAACGACGACGGCGGGAGCCAGTCTCTGCGCGTCTTCCGCCGTGAACCAGGCACCTTCGACCATCGGAATGCGACGCATCTTGGCATAGGCGGGGTCCACAACCTGCGTCTGCACCGTCATCACCCCGTTCGGCAGCTGAAACGGCACAAGAGCCTGATGGGTCAAAGAGGAATACTCCACCGAATACCGCTGTGCCACGTCCCGGAAAGCAGCAGTCACGCTCTCGGCATCCATGGCGGAGCCGTCGCGCTGGTACACCACCACCGTCAGGGTCGCCGGACGGCCGCTCTGCGCTTCGCTGCCCTGCGCAATCGATTCGCGCACCATGTTGCCCAGCGCGACAACCGAGGTCAGCGCGGCAACGGACAGAGCGACACCGATCAGCGCGAGCAGCACGCGGGTTTTATGAATCCGAAGCTCTGTCCAGGCTTCCACAAGAGAGGCGACAACACCGGAAAGGCTCATGCCGCCGCCTGCCGTCCAGGTTCCAGGAAGCCGTCCTGAAGCAGATAGTGCCGGCTGGCCAGGGCTGCCACCTTCGGGTCGTGCGTGATGGTCACCAGGGCGGCCCCGGATTCCGCTGCCACCTCCGCCAGCAGGGCCATCACGGATGCACCCGTGGCGATGTCCAGGGCGCCGGTGGGTTCATCGGCCAGGATCAGCCGGGGCGAACGTACCAGGGCACGGGCAATCGCTACGCGCTGCTGTTCTCCACCCGAAAGCCTCGCGGGCCGGTCCTGCAGCCGCTTGCCCAGGCCCACCCGCTCCAGCATGGCGCCGGCGAGCTGCTCCCGCTGCCAGAACTGCCTGCCGCGGGCGTACAGCAGCGGGGTCATGACGTTCTCCAGCGCCGTGCGTTCAGCCAGCAGGTTGAACTGCTGGAAAATGAACCCTACTGACGCTCCCCTGGCTGCAGCTCTGCGGCGCTCACTCATCCTTTCCACCGGTTCCGAGCCAAAGACCATCTCACCGGCACTGGGCACATCCAGCAGGCCAAGAATGTTCAGCAGGGTGGACTTGCCCGAACCGGACCGGCCGACAATTGAAACATGGTCCCCCGCATACACGGTCAGATCCACCCCGGCGAGGATCTGCAGCGGGGCACGCCCGGGAAGACTGACTACCCGTGCCACTCCCGAGAGTGACACCAATGCACCGTCCTCATGCAGGGACACCGGCATCCCCTCATCATCGATGCGCCCGACACGCTGTCGCCGGTCACGCTGTCGCCCGACACGCCGCTCGCGGGCAGTGTGTTCACCTTCCGTATGTTCACCGGCAGTGTGTTCATCGGCAGTGTGTTCACCGGCGGACTCGGCGATGCTCACCCGCCCATCACTCCGGGCATACCCGTCATCGGATCAATGTCTGCTGCAGCGCCGGGAACAAACTGCAAAACCATTTCCCCTTCTGCCAGTCCGGAGACAATTTCCACTGTGCTGCCGTCATTCAGGCCAAGGCCCACTTCCCGTTCCACCGCGTCTCCGGCGCTATCCGGTCCCGCCTCGCCGGGAGCGACCCATACGATCCCCGTCTGCACACTGCCCCGGACCGCCGTCGTCGGCACCGTGACCACGTTTTCGGCGTGACCGGCAGTGATCTCGATGGTGGCACCAAGCCCGGCGAAGACGGGAACATCGGCCGGCACGGTGCAGCGGACGCTTCCGGCCGCTTCCGGCTGTTCCTGGCCCGGCCCGGCGGGAACACGCTGGGCCTGGGCGTTGACCCCGGTGTCCGTTGCCGGCGTGCCGCCCATGCTCACGTTGCTGCAGGGGAAGGGCGCCGGACCCCCGTTGATACTCACCCGTGCGGTATTTGTCCGGTCGAGGATCCGGAACTGCTGGTCGCTGGTCAGGGTGCCCGTGACCGAATATGTCCCCGGGTCCAGGGACGCGGCCTCCGCTCCCACCGTGAGTTGTTGTTTGGGCAGGACCATCAGTTCGGCGACTGTCCCTGCCGCGGTGGCAACGACGTCGTTGTATGCGTAAGCGGGCGGCGCGGCAGGTCCCGGTTCATCTCCCACCGGTTCCGGGAGCTCCAGCAGCGTTTTCACCTGGAACAGCGGCTCCCCCTTGAGCACGTTCTGTCCTGCCTCGACGTAGATGAACTCGACGGTGCCCTCAGCCGTGCTCCTGACGCTCACGAGCGGATCACTGATAACCGAACCCTGAACAGCCACGAGGTTGGTTACCGTGCCCAGCGCAGCAGGCACCAGCGGCGTGGTGAGCTGCGCCGACGGCTGCTCACCGACGGCTGCGGCATCAGCCCGCATCCCGTCAATGAAAGCGAGCTTGAACAGAGCGGCGGCGATAACGGCAAAGACCACCAGCCACAGAATCGGAAAGACGTAGCGCCGCACAGCAGCCATCGGTTCCCCCATAGGAAGTGACCGCGGCACCGGTCGCCGGCAGTCTGTTCGGGAGGCTACCAGCGAATATCAGGCCCAACCGCGTCAGACACGCTCAGGAAACATCCCGGGCTTCCGTTCCGGCACGGCCGGCACTTTCCACTGCTGCCCGGACATGCGGAGGGGCCAGGAAGAACCTGGGCTCCAGTTCTTCCCACCCGGGATGCTTCGTTTTCATTCCGTACGCAAGGTGCGCCTGATCCAGGGAATTGTCCGGAATGAGCCCCGGACTGTCCTGTCCTCTCAGCTGGAAGTGGTACATCCACCACGAACCGTCTGCTTCCTGGTTCAGGAACGTCGCTTCCACAGCCATCAGCTCACGCTCGAGCGTGGCCAAACATTCGTCGTAGCGTTTATGCAACATCTCCATCCAGTCATCGAAGGATGACTCTGCACCGTCCAGCAGCCGCGCCCTGCTCAACTCCATGCGCATTCCGCGGGGTACGGACGCTGGCATGTTCCAGCCCGGGAATCCCGGCCCGGCCGGGGTAAAGGGAAGGGGCGGGTGGGGAAAGTTCGACATTCACCAAACCCTAGCGGCAGCGCCTGCTTGGCCGGCCGGCCGCCCCGCCGAAAACAAAATTCCCAAAAACCTTGCGCAGAACCGGCCTGCCGGGGTTATGGTGTTCGCACATACCAACCGGTCGGTCCGAACTGGAAACCGCCGGGCCACGACACGAGAACCCGGACACTGCTGCATGAAGACCATGAATATCAAGGAAGAGCTGGCACGGACATCCGTGGAGCTCTTCGCGCGGCAGGGCTACGCCAAAACCAGTGTCCAGCAAATCGTGGATGCGGCCGGCGTGACCAAAGGGGCGCTCTATCACTACTTCAATTCCAAGGATGACCTGCTCTTCGACATCTATGACCGCATCCTGACCCTCCAGCACGAGCACCTTACCGAGATCATCAGCCGCGGATTGCCGGCAGCCCAAACCATGCGCCTGGTCTGCGAGGACCTGGTCAGCACGTCCATTGACTGGATCCGGGAAGGGACGGTGTTCTTCCGCTCCCAGCACATGCTCAGCGAAGACCGGCTCGAAGAGGTGCAGCGCAGACGGCGGGAATTTAACAAGGCGTTCACCGGCATCCTGGTCCGCGGCCAGGAAGACGGGGTGTTCCGCACCGATATCCCCATTCCGGTCCTCGCAGCGAATTTCTTCTCCGATCCGCACTACCTCTCCTACTGGTACTCCCCCGGCGGGGCCATCAGCCGCGAGGCAGTGGCGGCCCAGCTGACCGACCTCTACCTGGCCGGACTGCAGGCGAAGTAGCCAAGCCCGCCCAGCACTTCTGCACTACCGGCACTACCGCAAAACCAGCACCACGGCACCACCGGCACCACCGCACCTCCCTCAGCACCGCAGCACCGCAGCACACGCGCCACCCGAGCACGGAAAAGCACGCAAGGTAAGAGCAGAGACGATGGAGTACTCATGCAGGAGCAACATACCGACCGGTCGGAACTACCCCGCCTCCGGTTGGACAACATCACCGTCCGGTTCGGCGGGCTGACCGCCCTGGACTCGGTGTCCCTGGACATTCCCGCCGGCCGGATCATAGGTGTCATGGGGCCCAACGGCGCCGGAAAGACCACGCTGTTCAACGTGATTTGCGGCGTCTTTCCCCCCAGCGGAGGCAGCCTGGAACTCGACGGGAGCGGGTTCACGCCCAAACCGCACCGCCTGACCCGCCACGGCGTGGCCCGTACGCTGCAGGGCTTGGGCCTGTTCCCGGGGCTTTCCGTCCGGCAGAACGTTGCCGCCGGGCTGGCTGCAACGTCGCACCGCGGACTGGGGCTGCTGGCACTGCCGGGAGCCGTCCGGGACGAAAAACGCCTCGCCGTCCGGGCCATGGAAGCCCTGGACCTGCTCGGCGTCGCCGCATACGCCGACGCCCTGCCTGACACCCTGCCCTACGGCATCCGCAAGAAGGTGGCTCTGGCCCGTGCCCTCGTCTCCGAACCGAGGCTGCTGCTGCTCGATGAACCCGCCGGCGGACTGGGCCACGAAGACATCGAGGAACTCGCCGACATCATCCGCACCGTGCCAGGTGACGGATGCTCGGTTGTTCTGGTGGAACACCATGTGGACCTGGTGATGGCAGTCTGTGACCGCATTGCCGTCCTGGACTTCGGCCGGCTGATCGCCGAGGGGACACCGGCGGAGATCGGTGCCGACCCCGCCGTCGCGGATGCCTACCTGGGAGTTGAGGTGGCATGAGCGGCGGACTGGTCCTGGCGGATGTCAGCGCCGGCTACGGTGCCGTCCAGGTGCTGCACGGCATCAACCTGAATGTGGAGGACGGCTCCATCACCGCCGTCGTGGGGGCCAACGGGGCAGGGAAAACCACCCTGCTGCGCACCATCACCGGCCAGGTGCGCCCCACCGCAGGCACTATCCGCCTCGGCAACGGTGCAGACCTCAGCCGTGTCCCGGTCGAGGACATGGTCCGCCACGGTGTGGCACTGGTTCCGGAGGGCCGCGGGGTCATTACGGAACTGACCGTGGAGGAGAACCTGCGTTTGGGCGGCCTGTGGCGCCAGGACCGCAAGGCGGCAACTGCCGTGCTCGCGGACATGTACGACCTGTTTGAACCGCTGGCCCGCCGTCGGAAGGCGGCCGGACACCAGCTCTCCGGCGGCGAGCGCCAGATGCTTGCGCTCGGCCGGGCGCTGATGGCTGCCCCGTCGCTGCTCCTGCTGGATGAGCCCTCCCTGGGGCTTGCCCCCAAAGTTACTGCCCAGATCCTGGGCATGCTGCGCCGCCTCCGGGACGATACCGGACTGACCGTCCTGCTTATTGAACAGAACGTCCGCAGCGCGCTCGCCGTCGCCGACCACGGTGTTGTCCTCAACCTGGGCCGGGTAGTCGCCTCCCGGCCTGCCGCCGAACTGGCCGGGGACACCGACCTCCGCCACACCTACCTGGGGTTCTAATGGACAGATTCCTTTTTCTCACCTTTGACGGGCTCGCACGCGGTGCCGTGCTGGCAGCCTTCGCGCTCTCCCTGGTCCTCATCTGGCGTGCGGCGCGGATAGTGAACTTCGCCCAGGGCGCCATGGCAGTGGCGGCAACGTACATTGCCTTCACCGTCACCGCACTGACCGGCAACTACTGGGCCGGGCTGGCTGCCGCGCTCGCCGCGGGTTTCCTCATCGGCGCCATAGTGGAACGCGGAGTCATGCGCTTCGTGGGCAACGCCTCCCCGCTGAATCCCGTAATCGCGGGGCTGGGACTGCTGATGCTGATCCAGGCGGTCCTGGGCATGATCTTCGGAAACAGCTACCGAACCATGGTGACCCCGTTCAGCTCCAATCCGGTGGAAATCTTCGGCATTACCGCGGTCTCCTCCTATGACCTCTTCGTCTTCGCCTGCATCGCCGTACTCGTAGGCGGACTGGTGCTGCTGTTCACCAGGACCCCGCTGGGCCTGCGGCTGCGCGCCTCAGCCTTCGCTCCGGATCTCGCCCGGCTGCTGGGGGTGCGCACGTCCCGGATGCTGACGCTGGGCTGGGCCATGTCCTCGGCCCTGGGCGCCCTTGCCGCCCTGCTGGTTATCCCCACCGAACTGGGCCTGAACCCCCATGCCGCGGACACGGTGTTTGTCTACGCCTTCACCGTTGCGGTGATCGGCGGGCTGGATTCACCGGCCGGGGCCGTGCTGGGCGGACTCGCCGTCGGCGTGCTGCTCAGCTGGGTCAGCGGCTATCTGGGCGCCACCCTGGCTCCCGTGGCCATCCTTGTACTCCTCCTGGCCGTGCTGCTGATCCGGCCCGGCGGCATCTTTTCCATGACGAAGGAGCGAACAGTATGAGCGTCCCCAAACGGTATCTGTTTGCCGCCGTCATTGCTGCCGGGCTGATCGGGCTGACGTTCGTCATACCGTCTTTCACCTCCTACCAGCTGGCCACCGTCTGCGCCTACCTGTGCGGAATCGCCGGCCTCACCCTGCTCACCGGCGCCGGCGGACAGCTCTCCCTCGGGCAGGCGGCACTGATGGCAGCGGGCGCCTACAGTTACGCGCTGAGCGCCAACACGATGTCCGACGCCGGCGTGGAAGGCCCGCTGCTGCTGGTCCTTCCGTTGCTGGCCGCGGTGCTGGGAGCAGCGCTGCTTGGCCTGGTGATCGGACTCGCCGCGGGGCGGCTGCACGGGCCTTATCTGGCCGGCTTCACCATGGCGCTGGTGGTGGCGCTGCCCGCAGTGACCAGCACGTTCTCCGCCGTCCTCGGCGGCGACCAGGGGCTGTGGATCACCGTGGAAAAGCGTCCGACGTCGCTGCGCGGCACCGTCTCCAATGAGGCGTGGCAGGCGTGGCTCGCCGTCATCTGCGCCGTACTGGTTCTCACCGTGCTGGCAAACCTGCTGCATGGACGCTTCGGCCGGGAGCTGCGGGCAGTTCGGGACAATTCCGTGGCCGCAGCGCTCGCCGGGATCAACCCGGCACGCACCAAGGTCACCGCCTTCGTGGTCAGTTCCGCAGCGGCAGGCATGGGCGGCGGCCTGCTGGCCTACACCACGCAGAGCGCCAGCCCCGGCGCGTATTCCCTGGTCTTCTCCCTCTTCCTGCTGATGGCCGCCGTCGTCGGCGGTATCGGTTCCCTGACCGGCGCGGTCTGGGGCGCCCTGCTCCTGGTGGCCCTGCCGCACCTGATCAGCAGTGCCACGGCGCGGCTGGCATTGCCTGCGGACCTGGCCCAACGGCTGGACGGCAACCTTTCCGTAGCCATCTTCGGACTGGTCCTCATCCTGGTGATCCTGCTTGCCCCGCAGGGCATCCAGGGCCTGCTTCTGAAACTTCGGCGCAGGCCCGGAGCCGGATCTGCCCGCTCGTCAGCCCCCTCATCAGCTCCGGCAGCCGCGGCCGCCGACCAGCTGCCTGCCCCGTCTCTTCCGCTATCCGACCGGCACCAGTCGGCGGAGCTACCCGCAACCCAGAAAGGTCAATGATGACTAGTTCTCCGCTCCGCATAGGTGCCGCTGTCCTGGCAGCTGCAGCCCTTGGTCTCGCCTCCTGCGCTTCACCGGAAGGAGGTTCCGACGCCGCAGCCGAAGACGTGCCGGGCATCACGGACACCACGGTCACCGTGGGTACCCACCAACCGCTGACCGGCCCTGCAGCCGCCGGCTATGCCACCATCTCCCCCGCCACGAAGGCCTACTTCGACTACGTGAATGAAAACGGCGGGGTGAACGGCCGCACCATTGAATACATCGTCAAGGATGACGGCTACAACCCCGCCAACACGCAGACAGCCGTACGCGAAATGGTGCTCCAGGACGAAGTATTTGCCCTGGTCGGCGGGCTCGGCACGCCGCCGCACAGCGCCGTGCTCGACTTCGTCAACGACAACGAGGTGCCGGATCTGTTTGTCGCATCCGGCAGTCCCACCTGGAACCAGCCCGAGGATTACCCGTACACCTACGGTTTTATGGTGGACTACCCCACGGAATCCCGGATCCTGGCCACCCACGCCATGGAAGAGTTCCCGGATGCAACCTACTGCTTCTTTGGCCAGGATGACGACTTCGGCGAAGAGTTCCAGGCCGGGGTGGAATCCGTGGTCGGCGCCGACGGCCTGGCCAGCACCCAGGTCTACTCCACCGCCAACACCGACATTGCAGCCCAGATCAGCGCCATGAAGGCAGCGGGCTGCGAGGTCAACTTCCTGGCCACGATCAACGGCTTCAGCGCGCAGGCAGTGGGCACGGCAGCAAAGCTGGACTACTTCCCGCAGTGGATGGCCTCCTCCGCCGGCGGTGATTTCAACACCCTCTCCGGCTACCTCGGCGAAAACACCAACGCACTGCTGCAGGGCTTTGTCAGTGCGAACTACCTTCCCGGCTACTCGGACACCGAGGACGAATGGACCGCAAAGTTCAAGGAGATCAACGAGGAATACAACGGCGGGGCCGCCTTTGACGGGAACACTATCTTTGGCATGTCCATCGGCTACCTGTTTGTCGAGGCGCTGAAGGAAGCAGGCGAGAACCCCACCCGCGAATCCCTGCTCGAGGCACTTGAATCCGGCAATGTCACCGGTAACGGCCACACGCCGCTGGGATTCAGTGAGGACAGCCACCAGGGGTACACCGGCGCGATGCTGACCAAGGTGCAGGACGGCGTACAGTCCTATTTCGGCACTCCGTACGTGGTCTCCGGCGACGAGGTCACGGAGTACACCGAAGAGCGCCCGGCCATGCCGGCCGACGGGCTGCCGGAGTAGGTCCGGACCCACAGCGTAGTTCCGGACCCACAGCGTAGTTCCGGACCCACAGCGTAGTTCCGGACCCACAGCGTAGTTCCGAACCCCAAACAGCCGGGGCCCGTCCAACCGGACGGGCCCCGGCTGTTTGTGCTTCCTTCCGGTCCGCGGGACGGGAAGATTACTGCTAGCCCAGGACGTAGAGGGAAATGGACTCCGCCACGGCTGCCGGCTTGTCCACGCCCTCAATCTCGATGGTGACCAGCAGCTTCACCCGCACCCCCTGGGCCACGGGCTCCACGGAAGCGATCTCCGAATGTGCCCGGACCCGGCTTCCCACGGGTACGGGATGCGGGAAGCGTACCCGGTCCAGGCCGTAGTTCACGCCCATCACCATCCCGTCCACCCGGAAGCGGCCCGAGGCGAGCGCCGGCAGCAGTGCCAGGCTCAGGTAGCCGTGGGCTATCGGTCCGCCGAAGGGACCCTGTTTGGCGCGTTCCGGGTCAACATGGATCCACTGGTGGTCATCGGTGGCATCGGCAAATTGGTTCACCCGTTCCTGGTCAATGGTGATCCAGTCGCTGGTTTCCGTCTGACCCACCGCAGCTTCGAGCTCCTCCACGGAGCTGAACCGGGCCACCGCTAGGCCTTCGGTCCGCCGGCGACGTAAAGGACCTGGCCGGAGACAAAGGAGGCATCATCCCGTGCGAAGAAGGATGCTGCCGCAGCAATGTCCTCCGGTTTGCCCGGCCGGCCCACCGGGATCTCCTTGGCAGCGTGCGCCACGAAATCCTCAAACGGCACGCCTATACGCTCCGCCGTCGCCCGCGTCATGTCGGTTTCAATGAAGCCGGGTGCAATGGCATTGACCGTGACGTTGTACCGGCCCAGTTCTATCGCCAGGGTCTTGGTGAATCCCTGGATGCCCGCCTTGGCGGCGGCATAGTTCGCCTGCCCCCGGTTGCCCAGGGCCGAGGTGGAGGAAAGGTTGATGATGCGTCCCCATTCCTCCTTCACCTGATGTGCCTGCACCGCCCGGCTCATCAGGAACGCCCCGCGCAGATGGACACCCATCACGGCATCCCAGTCCGTCTCGCTCATCTTGAACAGCAGGTTGTCCCGGAGGATCCCGGCATTGTTGACCAGGATGGTGGGCGGACCCAGCTCCGCGGCGATCCGCTCCACCGCCTGTTCGACGGCGGCTGCATCGGAAACGTCGGCGCCGATGCCGAGCGCCGTGCCTCCGGCCGCGCGGATGGCCTCGACGGTCCGCTCCGTATCCTGCTCCCGCAGGTCGATGACGGCGACGGCGTTTCCGTCAGCGGCAAGCCGCATGGCGACGGCGGCACCGATCCCTCGTCCGGCACCCGTCACAACGGCTACACGGCGGATGGTGCTGTTTGGTGTTTCAGACATGGCTCTCCTAGGTTGCCGCCCGTGCGTCGGTGCACGGGCCGGCGTGGCAGGTCTGGCAGTGTGGGGCCGACAATACCGACCAGACGGTATGCAGCGCAATGGTTGGCAGCAGCGCAAAAGTGCGTGTCCGCTGCCGCGGCTGCGCCGGAGCGCTACCGCAGCCCGTGGGCGTACAGGTCGCGCAGCAGCGCGATCTCGGCCAGATGGTGGATCATTTCCCGGTTGATATGCAGCACCAGCGCGGACATGGGAGCCTCGGCCCAGCTGCCCTCCGCCGCACCGGCCGGCGCGTCCAGTTCCTCGGGACTCAGCGCCAGCACCCCGCTGATCCAGTGGCTGTAATAGGCGTCCAGCAGTTCCAAGGCGCCGTCAGCAGTGCCGGGGTAGTCGAAATCCTGATAGCTCACGGGCGGGCCGCCGAAGTGGGTGGCATTCCGCATGCCCAGGACACCCACAAGGAGATGGGCCAGCCGCCACGCGATGGTGGTCACCGGAGCGGGGTCGGGTTCGGGAAACGCAAAGTCGATGGTGTAATCCCCCGCACCGCCCTGTACCGGAGCATTGCCCGTGCCCCGCGGATGCACGTTCCAGCAGCCGGGCACCGGCTCCCAAAAGTACTCGGCGTCCGTGAGCCCGGCCAGCCGCGGCCGCGCCTGGCTGTCCCAGTGCCAGGTGAGCTGCTCGGCAAGTGCCGCCGCCGGTTCCTGCAACCCGGGGCCGGTCCGCGGCTGATGATCCTGCTGCTGTTCCTGCTGTTCCTGCGTCATGGCTGGCACCTTTCGTTAGGGGAGTTTACCCAGCGTAAAAAGAAATCAGGACAGCTTTTGACCTCGATCCGGCGTAACTTGAAGTTCATGTTGGAAACCTCAGCGCGGCTGCTGCAACTGCTCTCCCTGCTGCAGATGCGACGTGAATGGACCGGTGCTGCGCTGGCGGAACGGCTCTCCATTACCGAGCGCACGGTCCGCCGTGACATCGGCAAGCTGCGCAGCCTGGGCTATCCCATTTCCGCGTCCCCCGGAATCGCCGGCGGGTACCAGCTCGGCGCCGGTGCACAGCTGCCCCCGCTGCTGCTCGATGACGAAGAAGCCCTCGCCGTAGCGCTGGGCCTGACCGCGGTGGCCACCGGCCCGGTCACCGGGATCGGGGAGGCCTCGGTTCGTGCGCTGGCGAAGCTGGAACAGGTGCTGCCCGGGCGGCTGCGGCCCAAGTTCTCTGCGCTCCGCCAGTCCGTATCCACCCTCGCCGGGCCGGGCGGCGGAGTGGACCCGGAGATCCTGACGGCATTCTCATCCGGCATCACCGAACGCCGGGTGGTGGCCTTCCGCTATACCGCGGCCGACGGCGGTTCCGCACGCCGCATGGTGGAACCGTACCGGCTGGTAAGCACCGGGCGGCGCTGGTACGCGGTGGCCTGGGACCTGGAACGCGCCGACTGGCGGACCTTCCGGGTGGACCGCTGCAACAGCACCCCCTCCCAACGGGAACGCTTTTCCCCGCGGCCCCTGCCGGCCACCGACCTGGCCGCCTATGTGCAGGAATCCATCACCCGCAATCCATACCGCTATTCCGTGGTGGTGCGGCTGGCGGCACCGCTGCATGCCGTAGCCGAACAGGTCCCCCCGGACGTTGCCCATGTCTCCGCTGACGGGCCCGGACACACCATCCTGCGCGGGGGCTGGGATTCCCTGGACCTGCCCCTGATCCGCCTCACGGCCTGGGGCGTCCCCTTTGAGATCCTTGAACCGCCGGAAATGCGTGAGCGTGCCCGCCGTGCCGCAGCCCTGCTGCAGCAGGCCGCGGAAATCCCGCCGACGGCGGAATCCGGGAAGCCGCACAGCCCGAGCCACTAGACTGGTGGCAATCATGGCACTGACAATTTCCTATCCCGCACAGCTGCCCGTTTCGGAGCGCCGCGAAGACATCATGGCTGCCATTGCGGCCAACCAGGTCACCGTCATCGCCGGTGAAACCGGCTCCGGCAAAACCACACAGATCCCCAAGATGTGCCTGGAACTGGGTTTGGCGGAAAAGGGCCTGATCGGCCACACCCAGCCCCGGCGGCTTGCCGCACGCACCGTTGCTGAGCGCATTGCCTCCGAGCTCGACGTCGAAATAGGCGACGAGGTGGGCTTCCAGGTGCGGTTCACCGGGGAAACCAGCCGGAAAACCAAGGTCAAGCTGATGACCGACGGCATCCTGCTGGCCGAAATCCAGCATGATCCGAAGCTGAAGAAGTACAGCACCATCATCATCGATGAGGCCCATGAGCGCAGCCTGAACATCGACTTCATCCTGGGGTACCTGCGCCGGCTGCTGCCCGAGCGCCCTGACCTGAAGGTGATTATCACCTCGGCCACCATCGACCCGCAGCGCTTCGCCGAGCACTTCGCCCTGGACGGCAAACCCGCACCCATCATCGAAGTTTCCGGCCGCACCTTCCCGGTGGAAATCCGGTACCGGCCGCTCAACCAGCCCGCCGACGGCGGCAGCGACGAAGACGGCATCGAGGATGAGCTCGAAGAGGACCGCGACCCGGTGGACGCTGTCTGCGACGCCGTGGATGAGCTCTCCCGCGAGGCACCCGGCGACGTCCTGGTGTTCTTCTCCGGCGAGCGCGAAATCCGCGACGCCGCCGACGCCCTGCGCTCCTCCGTCTCCCGCAACCCGCGGCTGGCCAACACCGAAATCCTGCCGCTGTACGCACGGCTCTCCCTGGCCGAACAGCACAAGGTCTTCTCCCCCGGGCGGAACCGCCGGATTGTGCTGGCCACCAACGTGGCTGAAACCTCGCTGACGGTCCCCGGCATCAAGTACGTGATCGACACCGGCACCGCACGCATTTCGCGCTACTCGCACCGCACCAAGGTCCAGCGGCTGCCGATCGAACGTATTTCCCAGGCCTCGGCCAACCAGCGCTCGGGCCGTTGCGGCCGTGTCTCCGACGGTATTGCCATCCGCCTGTATTCGCAGGAGGACTTCGAGTCCCGGCCGGAGTTCACCGATCCGGAAATCCTGCGCACCAACCTCGCCGCCGTCATTCTGCAGATGGCCGCCATGGGCGTGGCCAAGGGCCCGAAGGACGTCTCCGACTTCCCCTTCGTCCAGCCCCCGGATTCCAAGGCGGTGAACGACGGCGCGGTGCTGCTGCGCGAACTCGGCGCACTGCACCCCAAGGGCGGCATCACCCCGGTGGGACGCAAGCTTTCCCAGCTGCCGGTGGATCCGCGGCTGGGCCGGATGATCGTTGAAGCCGGACAGCGCGGCTGCGCCAAGGAAGTCATGGTCCTGACCGCCGCGCTGACCATCCAGGACCCGCGCGAGCGCCCCTCCAAGGATGATCCGGCCCGGGCGCAGAAGGCCGCGGAAATGCACAAGCGTTTCGTGGATGAGAAGTCGGACTTCACCGGCTACCTGAACCTGTGGCGCTACATCCAGGAAAAGCAGAAGGAACTCTCCTCCTCCGCGTTCCGGCGGCTGTGCAAAAACGAGTTCCTCAACTTCCTGCGGATCCGCGAATGGCAGGACCTGTTTGCCCAGCTGCGCCAGCTGGCCAAACCGCTGGGCATCACGCTGTCCCCGGACCCGGTGGACCCGGTGGGCCGGCACAAGGAAATCCACATGTCGCTGCTGGCCGGACTGCTGAGCCACATCGGCCTCTATGACCAGCGCAAACGTGAGTACGCCGGTGCCCGCGGCACCCGCTTCGCGGTCTTCCCCGGTTCGGCCCTGTTCAAGAAATCCCCGGACTGGGTGATGGCCGCCGAGCTGGTGGAGACCTCCCGGCTCTGGGCGCGGGTGGCAGCGTCCTTCGATCCGCTCTGGGCCGAGGAAGTGGCCCCGCACCTGGTCAAGCGCACCTACAGCGAACCGCACTGGTCCAAGAGCCGCGGCGCGGTGATGGCCTATGAGAAGGTCACCCTCTACGGTGTGCCCGTGGTTCCGCAGCGCAGCATCAACTACGGCCGGATCGATCCGGTGCTCTCCCGCGAGATGTTCATCCGGCATGCCCTGGTGGAGGGAGACTGGCGCACGCACCACAAGTTCTTCCACCGCAACCAGGCACTGCTGGCCGAAGTGGAGGAACTGGAGAACCGGGTCCGCCGCCGCGGCCTGCGCGTGGATGACGAAACCCTTTTCGAGTTCTACGACGAGCGCGTGGGCGCCGACGTCGTCTCCGAACGGCACTTCGACAAGTGGTGGAAATCCGCCCGGCATGAGAACCCGGCGCTGCTGGACTTTGACCCGGATGCTCTGCGCACCGACGACGCCGCCGGCCTGGATGAGAACGACTTCCCCAAGTCCTTCTTCTACGGTTCCTTTGAACTGCCGCTCTCCTACGAGTTCACGCCCGGGGTGCCCTCCGCCAATGACGGCGTCACCGTGGAAGTACCCGTGCTGTTCCTCAACCAGCTCACTCCCGGCCCCTTCGCCTGGCAGATCCCGGGCCTGCGCGCCGAGCTCATCACGGCGCTGATCAAGTCCCTGCCGAAGGCCGTGCGGAAGAACTTCGTCCCGGCCCCCGACGTTGCCCGCGCCGCAGCCGCCGCACTGGCAGCCGACTTCGACCCGGCAACGGATGAGTTGGAAGCGTCCCTGGAACTGGTGCTGCGCCGGCTCAAGGGCTCCATCATCCCGCCCGGTTCCTGGAACTGGGATGCCGTCCCGGGACACCTGCGCATGACCTTCACCGTGGTGGACTCCTCCGGACGGGTGCTGGACGAGGGCAAGGACCTGGCTGCTTTGCAGGAAGCCCTGGCCCCGGCCACCCGCCGGGCGATCGCCGAGTCGCTGGGAGCAACGCCGTCGACCGTGCAGCCGCGCGGGCCCAAAGCGCCTCATGGGCCCAAGGCCGCGAAGCGTACGGCAGCGGCGAAGGGCGGCAGCCCGGTCTCCGGCGCTGCTGACAACGGTTCCTCCGTGGCGGAACGGACCGGGCTCACCGAATGGAGCGTAGGCACTCTGGAGAAGCAGGTGCAGCGGCTGGTGGCAGGCCACACCGTCACGGGTTACCCGGCCCTGGTGGACGAGGGCAGTACCGCCGGCGTGCGGATCTTCCAAAGCCCCGGCGAACAGCAGGCGGCAATGCGCGCCGGTGTCATCCGGCTGCTCGTACTGCGCGTGCCCAGCCCCGCAAAGTATGTGCTGGAGCATCTGAGCAATACCGAAAAACTGACCTTCAGCCAGAATCCGCACGGCAGCGTGGCGGCCCTCATCGAGGACTGCACGCTGGCTGCCGTGGACAAGCTCACTCCGGAAGCACTGCCGTGGTCCCGGGCGGAGTTTGATGCACTGTATGAAACCGTACGGGCCGAACTCATCGATACTGTCTTCACCGTCACGGCGATCGTGGAGAAGATCCTCTCCAGCACCCGCCGGATCAACAAGGCACTGAAAGGCACCACGTCCCTGGCCCTGATCAGCGCCCTGAATGACATCAGGGCCCAGTTGGAGAACCTCGTTTATCCGGGGTTTGTGGCCCGTACCGGGTACGCCCAGCTGATGCACCTGCCGCGGTACCTGGCAGGGATCGAGCGCCGGCTGGAGAAGCTGCCGAACAATGTCCAGCGCGACGGATTGCAGATGGCCGTCGTCCAGGGGCTCGAGGATGACTACGACGACGCCGTAGCGGCCCTGGCGCCCGGCCGCGGGACTCCCCCGGAACTGGCGGAGGTGCGGTGGATGATCGAGGAACTCCGCATCAGTTTCTTCGCCCAGGAACTGGGAACGGTGCGCTCCGTCTCGGAAAAGCGGATCCGGACCGCACTGAACTCGGCGCTGGCACCGGCGTAAGTCCCGGGCCGGAAACACCAGCGGCAGCCCCGCCCCCAGGGGCGGAACTGCCACTGTGCTGTCCGTGCAGCCTCAGGCTGCGGGCACAAACTCCGCATACCCGGCATCCTGCAGCGCGGCCCTGATCTTCTGCGCGTTCCGCTCCATCCGGTCCGGGTCCGGATTCGTTTCGGCGCGGCTGAAATCGAAATCCTCCAGCGAGTTGGCCGGCCAGACGTGCAGGTGCAGGTGATCCACCTCGAACCCGGCGATGCTCAGGCCCGCACGCTCGGAACCGAAAACCTCCACCTGGGCCTTCCCGACAGCCTGGGCCACAGTGATGAGCTTCTGCATGAGTTCGGCAGGGGCATCCGTCCACTTGTTGATCTCCTGCCGCGGAACCACCAGTACATGGCCGTCGCTGAGCGGACCGATGCTCAGGAACGCCACGACGTCGTTGTCCTTCCACACGAAACGGCCGGGAATCTCGCCGTTGATGATCCGGGTGAACAGGGTGGGCATGGGTTCTCCTTTGGGGTGTTCCGTCCGGCGGGCGGCGGGCAGGGGCGCCCGCAGCGGCGGCGGGACGGGTCGGCCGGTAAACATGCTTCGACGCTACCCTTTTTCCGGCGGCACTTCAGCACGGCCGGCCCCCGGGCCCGTGGCCACGGGGGCGCCGGGCGTATTGGACCATTGCGACCAGGAGCCCGGATACAGGGCCGCGGGGATGCCGGCGTAGGCCAGCGCGGCCACTTCATGGGCAGCGAAGATACCCGAGCCGCAGTACGCTGCCACCGGGGCGCTGGGACGCACACCCAAAGCCTGGAACTCGCTCCGCAGCTCGTCCGGTGCACGGAAGGTGCCCTCCGGTGCCAGGTTGGCTGTGGACGGGCGGTTGACGGCTCCGGGAATGTGCCCGGCACGGGGGTCCACCGGCTCGGTTTCACCGCGGTAGCGTTCCGGTGCGCGGGCGTCGATCAGTGTTCCCGCCGCAGCAACCCCGTCCACGTCCGCAAGGCCGGCTACGGGCATGTGGCCCCAGGAGAGCTGCGCGGTTCCCTCCGTTGCCTTCACCGGCCCGCTCTCCAGTGCCAGGCCTGCAGCCCGCCAGGCGCCCAGCCCGCCATCGAGAAGGCGCACCTCGTTCCACCCCGCGTGCCGCAGCAGCCACCAGGCACGGGCAGCTGCGGTGCCGCCGGCGTCGTCGTAAACAACCACCGCATCCCCCTGGTTCAGCCCCCAGCTGCGCGCGTCATCCGCGAATGCAGCCGGATCCGGCAGCGGGTGGCGGCCCTCCGCGGGAACGGCAGGTGCGGACAACTCGGTATCCATATCCACGTAGACCGCGCCCGGAAGGTGCTCCCGCAGGTACTTCCCGCGGCCGTCACTGGCTCCAAGCACCCACCGCACATCCAGCAGCACCGGCGGACGGTCCGAGCTGACGGCCTGTGCCAGTTCCTGCACCGAAATTACTACGTCCACTACAGGTCCACGGATTCGCCGGAGTCCAGGTGGCGGAACTCGGTGCCGTAGGTTTTCCCGAAACGGGTAACGTGCCCCTCGACCATGCCCAGTCCGGTCTCGTTGAGGAGTGCGTCGTGGATGTTGTACGCCCGCTCGGCGCCGGTGGCGATCACGAAATCGAGCACCTCCCCCACCTTGGACCACGGGGCATGCACCGGCACCAGCACGGTCCGAGGACGCAGCCCGTTGGGAACAACAAAGGAATCACCGGGGTGATAGACCCGGCCTTCCACGAGGTAGCCGATATTCGCCACCATCGGAATCAGTGGATGGATGAGGGCATGCTGGCCGCCAAATGACTGGATACCAAAACCGGCTATGGTGAAGCTCGCGTTCGGCTCCACGTCATGGATGCGCCCGGCGAGGTCCCCGGCTTCCGCGCGCAGCGAATCTGCGAGGGACTTCGGTGCGTACAGCTCCAGGTCCGGCGCATCATGCATCTGTGCAAACACACGGGTGCGGTCCAGATGGTCTGCGTGCTCATGGGTGACCAGGATGGCGTCCGCATCCTCGAGGGCAGTCTCGACTTCGGAAAAAGTCCCGGGATCCAGGACAAGGACATTGCCGCCTTGCTCGAAGCGGACACAGGAATGCGTGTACTTCGTCATTTTCATAGCGCCACCCTACTCTGCGCTGCCCGGGCCCGGCAGGTTCCCGCCGCCCGGGGATTCACCTCCGCCGGCTGATAATCTAGACGGAGTGTCCGTACACCTATTGCCGGGAGGGAAATCCGTGTCATCCGAGACATCCCGGCCGTCCAAACGCGCACCGGAACAGCGAATGACCCGCCAGCGGCTTGCCGTGGGGCGCACCTTGGACGAGCTGGACGATTTTGTCAGTACCCAGGAGCTCTTCCGGCTGCTGCAGGAACGCGGGGAACGCGTTTCGCTGGCCACCACCTACCGCATCCTGCAGTCCATGACGGATGAAAACCTGGTGGATGTGCTGCGCAACGGTGACGGCGAGGCAATCTACCGGCGCTGCGCCGTCGAGCACCACCATCACCATCTGGTCTGCCGCGACTGCGGAAAGGCAGTGGAAGTGGAGGCCCCGGCTGTTGAGACCTGGGCGGCGGGCCTCGGCGCCCGGCACGGCTTCACCGATGTGGCCCATACCGTGGAGGTTTTCGGGCTCTGCCCCGAATGCAGCGCCCGTAAGGCCTAGTGCAGCACGAGGCCTGGCGCAGCAGCGCACGAGGCCGGCGGGCCGCCGCAAGGCCGGCGGGCCGCAACAGGCTCAGTCAGGCGCCGGCAGTGGCGGTGTTCCTGCTGAGTTCCCGCCGTCCGCGCCCGGTCCGGAACCGGCGGATAAGCCGGCAGACCAAGTAGATGGCAAAGGACACGGTGGTTACGTACGGGCTGATCGGAATGCGGCCGCCCAGGGCCAGCAGGATCCCGCCCACGGACGAGACCAGGGCAAAGGCGACGCTGAGAAAC
The DNA here is from genome assembly GCF_030410475.1 of Arthrobacter sp. YD2. Lineage (NCBI taxonomy): Bacteria > Bacillati > Actinomycetota > Actinomycetes > Micrococcales > Micrococcaceae > Arthrobacter > Arthrobacter sp. YD2. The sequence continues at coordinate 1,236,822 of NZ_JAUHHB010000001.1, read as the reverse complement.
ACCACCAGCCGTGGCGAGGAGGTCACCAGCAGGGCCGCCGCAGCCGGGGTAATCAGCAGCGACAGCACCAGAAGCGCCCCCACCACCTGGATGGACAGCGCCACGGCCAGTCCGAGCAGGAACATAAAGACAATGGAGAGCACCCGTACCGGCACGCCACGCGCTTCGGCCAGGTCCGGATCAGCGCTGGCAAAGGTCAGCGGACGCCAGATGAACAGCAGGGCGGCAACCACCACCGCGGCAACACCCGCCAGCAGGTTCAGCTGCACGGTGTCCACCGCCACGATCTGGCCGGTGAGCAGACCGAATTTGTTGGCTGAGCGGCCCTCGTAGAGGCTCAGGAACAGGATGCCCAGGCCCAGGCCAAAGGGCATAATGACGCCGATGATCGAGTTGCGGTCCCTGGCCCGCAGACCCATCACCGCCAGCAGCACGGCCGCTGCCACCGAGCCGGCAAGGGACCCGATCACCACGTTGACGCCGATCAGCAGGGCAAACGAGGCCCCGGCGAAGGACAGCTCGGCAATGCCGTGCACCGCGAAGGCCAGGTCCCGCATCAGGACGAACGTGCCGATCAGCCCGCCGACAAGGCCCAGGATGGCGGCTGCCCAGATGGAGTTCTGGACCAGGGGCAAAAGCTCCCCGTAATCACTGAAATCGAAAACCGCCTCGAAGAAGCTACGCAGGTCCAAGATCACCCTCGCTTTCTCCGTGGTGGTGTGTGGTGGCGTCGGGGATACCCAGCACCACTATCCGTCCGTGGCTGCGCAGCACTTCCACGCGGCTGCCGTACATTTCCGAGAGCACGTCGCTGCGCAGCACCTCGGACGGTGTTCCGGTGCGGAACTGGCCCCCGGCCAGATACAGGACACGGTCCACATATTCGATCACCGGGTTGATCTCATGGGTCACGAAAACCACGGCAGAGCCGTCGTCGTGGCAGCGCCGTTCGATGAGGGAACTGATGGCCTGCTGATGATGCAGGTCCAGGGAAAGCAGCGGTTCGTCGCAGAGCAGCAGATCGGGGTTCGTTGCCAGTGCCTGGGCGGCGCGCAGCCGCTGCAGCTCTCCTCCGGAGAGGCGTCCCACGGGTTCGTCCGCATAGGCCAGTGCGCCCACCTGCTCCAGCAGCCGGTCCACCCGGCGGCGCACCGGCGCGCGGCGCAGCCGCAGCCCCCAGTGGTCGCCGTCGACTCCGAGGCCCACCAGGTCCCGGCCGCGCAGCGGGGTGCCGGGGCTGAAGGACTTCTGCTGCGGAATGTAGCCGATGTCCCTGCTGCCGCGGTGCACATTGCGGCCGTTGATGGTGACGGTGCCACCGCTGAGCGGCTGCAGGCCAAGCAGGACTTTCAGGAAACTGGTTTTGCCCGAGCCGTTGGGGCCCAGCACTGCCAGGAATTCGCCGGCGTTAATGTCCAGGTCGAGGTTCTTCCAGAGCGTGCGCTCACCAAATGAGAGCCCTGCGTCGCGCAGGCGCACTACCGGCGACGGAGCCGCTGCGGGCGTCACTGCAGGACACCTTCAATGGCCTCGGTATTCGCTGCCATCCACTGCAGGTAGTCCTGGCCCTCGGGCAGGGTCTCGGAGAAGTCCAGCACGGGGACGCCTTCGGCCAGTGCCGCTTCGCGTACGGCTTCGGTCTGCGGGGTGGAGGTTTGTTCGTTGTAGCCAAGGAAGACGATGGAACCACCGGTGACCAGGTCCTGCATCTCCTTGAGCACCTGCGGCGGCACGTCGGCGCCCTCTTCCACGGCTTCGGTGAAGTCGGACGGGGTGGCATTGTGGAGCCCTGCTTCCTCCACCAGGTAATCCGGCACCGGCTCGGTCAGGGCCACGTCACGGCCGTCCGCCACGGGACGCATGGCGGCCAGGGCGGCATTGAGGTCCTCGATACCCGCGTTGAAGTCCGCGGCATTGCTGCGGAAGGTTTCGGCGGCGTCGGGGTCGAGCTCAGCGAGCCGTTCGGCCGCTGCCTCAGCGAGCAGGCCCATCGCCTCGGGGCTGTACCAGACGTGCTCGTTGAAGGAACCGTGGCTGTGCCCTTCGTGGGAGTGGCCCGCATCGGCGTGGTCCTCTTCGGCGTGGTCCTCTTCCGAGTGGCCCTCTTCCGAGTGGCCCTCTTCCGAGTGGTCTTCCTCTTCGGAGCCCTCGAGTCCGGAGATCTCCACCGCGTTGAGGATGTCATCCTCCGGAACGCCTTCATCGGCAGCCAGCTTTTCCATGAAACTGTCATACCCTCCGCCGTTGAGCACCACCAGGTCAGCCTTGGACACGGCGAGCCGGTCCCTGGCCGTGGCCTCATAGGAGTGCGGATCCTGGCTCGGCCGGTCAATCAGCGCGGTGACTTCAACCTTGTCCCCGCCGACGCTGGAAAGGATGCTGCCGTAGACGTCGGTGGAAGCCACCACGTTCACCGTGCCGCCGTCGCCGGAACCGCCGGAGGCATCGCCGCCTCCGCCGCTGCAGCCAGTAAGGACCAGTGCTGCTGCGGCAAGGACGGTTCCGGCCAGGCGGGCGGGGGTACGGCGCATAAGTTCAATATCCCTGGGTTAGGTGGTGGCATGGACGGCAGGACAGGCCGGCGCCGGCGCCTGACGGCAGCGCCGCAGACTGCCGGCCCGGCAGCGAAAGCCTCTACAGCATAACCTAAACGCGAACCATTCGCATCTAGACTTCCCGCCCTTTAGAGGCTTTCCCCGGTGCGGCGGAAACCCTGCGCCTGGGTGGCGTCCCGGATCTCGCCCACCAGCTGCTCAATGATGTCCTCAAGGAACAGCACTCCCCGGGTGCTTCCGTCCGGTGCCAGCACACGGGCAAGGTGCGAACCCGTCCGCTGCATCACCGCCAGCGCGTCTTCTATTTCATCATCGAGGCGCAGGTTCGCCAGGGTGCGCACCTTGTTCTCGGTGATCGGCCGTTCGTACGCCTCCGGCGGGATGGACATGATGTCCTTCAAGTGCATGTAACCGGTCAGGTTGCCTGCTTCATCCACCAGCACAAAGCGGGAGAAGCCGGTCCGGCCCACTGCCCGTTCAAACTCTTCCGGAGTGGAATCAGTCCGCAGCGTCACCAGCTCATCCAGCGGCACCATGACCGTTCCGGCGCTTTGCCCGGAAAACTCCAGCGCACCCGAAATCACGCCGGAATTATCCGCCACGGTGCCAAGCTTCGTGGATTCCTCCACGATGGACTGCATCTCCTCAAGCGTGAAGGCCGAGGCAACCTCATCCTTGGGCGTAATGCCCACCACGCGCAGGGCATGGTTGGCGAGCCAGTTCAGTGCGGCAATGACCGGCCGGACAAGTTTGGAAATGAAGACCAGCGGCGGCGCGAGCAGCAGCACGGCCCGGTCCGCCACGGACACCGAGATGTTCTTGGGGACCATCTCGCCGATGGTGACGTGCAGGAAAGTGACCAGCAGCAGCGCCACCAGGAACCCTGCGCCGTCCGCGGCCTCAGTCGGCAGCCCCACTGCTTCCAGCGGAACCGAGAGCAGATGGTGGATGGCCGGCTCGGCTACGGAGAGGATCAGGAGGGAGCACACAGTAATGCCCAGCTGGGCGCAGGCGAGCATCAGGGAAACATGCTCCATGGCCCACAGTGTTGTCCTGGCCCGTTTGGAACCGGCTTCCGCATAGGGCTCAATCTGGCTGCGCCGGGCGGACATCACGGCAAACTCGGCACCAACGAAGAAGGCATTGCCCAGCAACAGAACGACCAGCCAGAAAATCCCTGCCAGATCGCTCATCGGATGCCCTCCCTTCGTGCCGAACGGTCCTTACGGGCCTCGGCCCGCGGTGCTTCCATGTTGTCCTGATGCTCGGTGGGATGCTCCCCTTCGCTGTCTTCCGCAACGGGGATAAAGCTGACCCGGTCAATCCGGCGGCCGTCCATGCGTTCCACTTCCAGCATTCCGCCGGGAACCTCCACACGGTCCCCCGCTTCCGCAATGCGGCCGAGTTCGGCCATGATGTAGCCGCCCACGGTTTCATACCCGGCTTCGTCGGGCATCCGCAGCAGCGGCACCAGTGCGGAGACCTCATCCGGACGCATGATCCCGGGGAAGTACCAGGCACCGGATGCACTCTGCAGCACCCCGGGCTTGGCTTTGTCGTGTTCGTCCGAGACTTCCCCGACGATCTCCTCCACGAGGTCCTCCAAGGTGGCGACGCCGGCGGTTCCACCGTATTCATCGAGCACGACGGCGAGCTGCAGGTTGGCGTTGCGGAGTTCGGAAAGCAGCGAATCCAGGTGCACCGTTTCCGGCACCCGGAGAATGTCGCTCATGATCGCGGCGGCAGGCAGCGTTGCGCGTTTGCTGCGGGGCACCGCCACGGCCTTTTTCACATGCACGACACCGCGGATGTCATCCGGGGAATCCCCCAGCACCGGGAACCGGGAATAGCCGGTCCGGCGGGCCGCTTCAATCACGTCTGCGACGGGCTGCTCGGCGTCGATGGTCTCGAGCCGGATACGCGGGGTCATAACATCCGCCGCAGTGCGCCCCGCAAAGGAGAACGTCCGGGAGAGGAAGGCCGCGGTGTTTTTATCCAGTGTGCCCATCTCAGCGGACCGGCGTGCCATCGAGGACAGTTCAGCCGGGGTGCGTGCACCACTGACCTCTTCCTTGGCTTCGAGGCCGAAGAGATGCAGGATGCGGTTGGCGAACCCGTTCAGCAGCAGCACCGCGGGCTTGAAGACCACGGTGAAGGCCAGCTGCGGGCGTGCCAGTGCCTTGCCTACCCGGAAGGGCATGGCGATGGACATGTTCTTGGGGATCAGTTCACCCAGCAGCATGGACAGGAACGTAGCCAGGATCATTGCGACGGTAACCGAGACCGAGTCAACCAGCAGGGGCGGCAGTCCCAGCCCGGCCAGCGGGCCTTCCAGCAGGCGTCCCACGGACGGCTCCATGACGAAGCCGGTCAGCAGGGTTGTCAGGGTGATGCCCAGCTGGCAGCTCGAGAGCTGGGTGGAGAGCGTGGTCAGGCACCGAAGCAGGGGTTCAGCGGCCTTATCGCCGTTTTCCACCGCGCGGCGTACGGCCGGCTGGTCCAGGGCGACGAGCGAAAATTCCACGGCAACGAAAAAACCGGTACCGAGAATAAGGAGCAGACCGAAGAAGAGGTAGAGCCATTCCATATCAGGCCCTCACCGCCACTTCGCCGCAGCGCCGGGCCGGGATTGCGGCGGGCTGCCTTAAAGAAAGAGGCAAGGCCCGGGGAAACCGGGAAACAGGCGCTGCCGGGATACGTTCAGACGGAGGGTGGTCGGCTAAGGCCGGACTGGAAGGCTCCGATGAAGCGGCAGGCGAATGCTGGGTGGATCGGGCGCGGGATTTGCCGGCTCGGGGCGAACCGGCAGCGGGAGCCGCAGTCCGGGACGCAGGCCGGCGCCTAGAAAAACTGTCCATAGGAGAGTCAGTTTACAGGTTCGGGGCACGCCCGCCACAGGTGCCTGCTACAGCGCTTGCCGGCAGATCGCGCCGGGTGTCCTTCACGCAACCCGCCGGGATTGGCCAGTTCTTCGAATATGTCACTAGACTGGCATGAAGTCTCGGTCACTGCGCACCGGGCCGCACCAACAAGTTCTTGTAGCGGAACCGCTCAGATCATGGTGCCATCAGGGCAAACGGCAACTCATGGAAGAGGCGTATATCTAGTGCCAGACCAATCCAACCACCGCCTGCCGGAAGAATTCGGCGGCAACGAGTGGCTTGTCGATGAACTGTACGAACAGTATTTGTCGAACAAGGATTCCGTTGACAAAAAGTGGTGGAGCATCTTCGAGTCCTTCAAGGCTGAAGACTCCCAGTCAGACAACGGCTCCAACGGGAAGGCATCCGGCTCTCCCTCAGAACTCGGCGCAAACCCGGTAACCAGGCAGCTGCCCGTAGTGAAGGCCGAGTCCACGGCCCCCACGGCACCCAAGGCCTCCGGTGAGTCCCCCGCTGCAACGCAGCAGTCGGGCAAACCGCCGGTAGCCAAGGAAAAGCCGAAGGCCGAGCCCGCCCCGCAGCAGGCCGCCAAGAGCGATCCGGCCCCCAAGGCTGCGCCCATTCCCGCCCAGCTGCCCAAAACCCAGCCCAGCGACGCTGCTGCGGAAGAGGACAAGGTCACCGTCCTGCGCGGACCGGCCAAGGCCATCGCCACCAACATGGACCTCAGCCTGAGCGTTCCCACGGCCACCACGGTTCGCGCCGTGCCGGCCAAGCTGCTCATTGACAACCGCATTGTCATCAACAGCCACCTGGAGCGGGCACGCGGCGGCAAGGTGTCCTTCACCCACCTCCTGGGCTACGCCATCATCCGCGCCGCAGCCCAGTTCCCTTCCATGAACGTGCATTACGACGAAGTGGACGGCAAGCCCGTTGCCGTCCAGCCGGCGCACGTGAACTTCGGCCTGGCCATCGACATGCCCAAGCCGGACGGCACCCGCCTGCTGGTGGTGCCGAACATCAAGAAGGCCGAAACGCTGAACTTCTCGGAGTTCTGGCACGCCTACGAGGATCTGGTCAAGCGTGCCCGCGCCGGCAAGCTCGGCGCCGACGATTACCGCGGCACCACCATTTCCCTGACCAACCCCGGCGGTATCGGCACCGTGCATTCGGTTCCCCGCCTTTCCAAGGGCCAGGCCGCCATCATCGGCGCCGGCGCCCTTGAGTACCCGGCTGAATTCCAGGGTGCCAATGAGAAGATCCTTGCCCGCAACGCGATCAGCAAGATCATCACGCTGACCTCCACGTATGACCACCGCGTCATCCAGGGTGCCGGCAGCGGCGAGTTCCTGCGCATCATCCACCAGCTCCTGCTCGGGGAGCAGGGCTTCTACGACGAGATCTTCGAATCCCTGCGGATCCCGTACGAGCCCGTGCGCTGGAGCCCTGACATCCAGGTGAACCCGGATGAGCAGATCAACAAGGTTGCCCGCATCCAGCAGCTCATCCACGCGTACCGCGTGCGCGGCCACCTGATGGCCGACACGAACCCGCTGGAATACGTCCAGCGCCGGCACGCCGACCTGGACATCCTGAACCACGGCCTCACGCTGTGGGACCTGGACCGGGAGTGGCCGACAGGCGGCTTCGGCGGCAAGCCGATGCTGAAGCTGCGCAAGATCCTCGGTGTCCTGCGGGACGCGTACTGCCGCACCGCCGGCATTGAGTACATGCACATCCAGGATCCCGAAGAGCGCCAGTGGTTCCAGGACCGCCTGGAAACCAAGTACACCAAGCCGAACCGCGAAGAGCAGCTGCGCATCCTCAGCAAGCTCAACGCCGCGGAAGCGTTTGAAACCTTCCTGCAGACCAAGTTCGTTGGCCAGAAGCGCTTCTCCCTGGAGGGCGGCGAATCCCTGATTCCGCTGCTGGACGCCGTGATTTCCGGAGCAGCCGACGACGGCCTCGAAGAGGTCGGCATCGGCATGGCCCACCGCGGGCGCCTCAACGTCCTGACGAACATTGCCGGCAAGACCTATGCCCAGGTCTTCCGCGAGTTCGAAGGAACCCAGGATCCGCGCAGCGTGCAGGGTTCGGGCGATGTGAAGTACCACCTCGGCACCGAGGGAACCTTCACCTCCGATAACGGCAACCAGACCAAGATCTACCTGGCCGCCAACCCCTCCCACCTTGAGGCCGGAGACTCGGTTCTTGAAGGCATTGTCCGCGCCAAGCAGGACCGGTTGGACAAGGGCGACGAGTTCCCCGTCCTGCCGATCCTGATTCACGGCGATGCGGCGTTCGCAGGCCAGGGCGTGGTGGCGGAAACGCTGAACCTCTCCCAGCTGCGCGGCTACCGCACCGGGGGCACCATTCACGTGGTGGTCAACAACCAGGTGGGCTTCACCACCTCCCCCACCTCCTCACGCTCCTCGGTTTACTCCACCGACGTGGCGAAGATGGTCCAGGCACCGATCTTCCACGTCAACGGAGACGACCCCGAAGCAGTGGTCCGGGTGGGCCAGCTGGCTTACGAATACCGCCAGCGGTTCCATAAGGACGTTGTCATCGACATGGTCTGCTACCGCCGCCGCGGCCACAACGAAGGCGACGATCCTTCGATGACGCAGCCGATGATGTACAGCCTGATCGAGGCCAAGCGCTCGGTGCGCAAGCTCTACACCGAGTCCCTGATCGGACGCGGCGACATCAGCCAGGAAGAGGCCGAGCAGGCGCTGCGCGACTACCAGGGCCGCCTCGAGCGGGTCTTCGCTGAGACGCACGCTGCCCAGACCTCCCCGATCCCGGTCATCACGAAGGACTCGGAAGCGGTTTCCGACCTGGAGCGGCCCGCCGCCCAGCAGGAGGGCACCACCATCATCAAGCCGGCCAGCACGGCGGTTTCGGCAGAGGTCCTGGCCCACATCGGCAAGGCCCACGTGGCGGTGCCGGAAGGCTTCACCATCCACCCGAAGCTCAAGTCCCTGCTGGAGAAGCGCGAGCAGATGTCCCGCGAGGGCAACATCGACTGGGGCTTCGCCGAGATTGCCGCCTTCGGCACCCTGCTGATGGAGGGCGTCCCGGTACGCCTCGCCGGGCAGGACTCGCGGCGCGGAACGTTCACCCAGCGCCACGCCGTCTTCCATGACCGCGCCACCGGCGAAGAGTGGATGCCGCTGGCCGAGCTGGACCCGAACCAGGCGAAGCTGTGGATCTACGATTCCCTGCTGTCCGAATTCGCTGCCATGGGCTTCGAATACGGCTACTCCGTGGAGCGTCCGGATGCACTGGTGCTCTGGGAAGCCCAGTTCGGTGACTTCGTCAACGGTGCACAGACCATCATTGACGAGTTCATTTCCTCGGCCGAGCAGAAGTGGGGCCAGCGTTCGTCGCTGGTGCTGATGCTTCCGCACGGCTACGAAGGACAGGGCCCGGACCACTCCTCCGCCCGGATCGAGCGCTTCCTGCAGATGTGCGCGGAAGACAACATGATTGTTGCCAACCCCACCACGGGTGCCTCGCACTTCCACCTGCTGCGCCGCCAGGCCTACAGCCGTCCGCGGAAGCCGCTGGTGATCTTCACGCCGAAGCAGCTGCTGCGCCTTAAGGCTGCCGCGACGTCGGTGGATGAGTTCACGCACGGCGAGTTCCAGCCGGTCATCCCCGAGCACGCGGAACTGGATGCAAACGCCGTGGACCGGGTCCTGCTGGTGTCCGGACGCCTGTACTACGATCTGCTGGCCAACCGCCAGAAGACCGGCGACGAAAAGACGGCTATCGTCCGCGTGGAGCAGCTCTACCCGCTTCCGGTGGAAGAGATCCGCGCTGCCGTTGGCAAGTACCCGAATGCGGAGATTGTCTGGGCACAGGACGAACCGGCGAACCAGGGTCCGTGGCCGTTCATCGGCCTGAACCTGCCGCAGTACCTGGACAGCCGGCTCCGCCTGGTTTCCCGTCCGGCGTCGGCGTCCACCGCTACGGGTTCGGCCAAGCGCCACGCCGTGGAGCAGGACATCCTCGTGAAAAAGGCCTTCGAACGGCAGTAGGCTACGTTTGGGTGGGGCGCTTCGGCGTCCCACCCTGTTTTTTGACCCGAGAAGGTGACTAGTGGAACAACGCAGAATCCGGCTTGCTGCGGTAGGTGACGAGCTATTGGCCGGACACGGGGATCCGCGGGCACTTGGCTGGCTGGGCCGTGTCCTGGCCCGGACCTCGCCGGAGAACGTAAACCTGCAGGCATACAGCCTCGCTGCCCCGCACGAAGGCACGGAGGCCCTGGCCAACCGGTGGCTCGCCGAGGCCGGACGGCGCTTTGATGACGGCTGCGAAAACCGCCTGGTCATTGGTCTTTCCGACCGTGACCTGGACCTGGAACTCACCACCGCACGGAGCAGGCTGAACCTGGCCAACATCCTCGACGGTGCCGCCCAGATGAGCATCAAGGTGTTCGTCGTCGGGCCTCCCCCGGGACTGGACCCGGAACGTAACCGGAAGCTCGCGGACCTCTCCGCAGCCTTCGGCGACGTCACCACCCGCCGCAAGCATGTCTACGTGGACACGCTGAGCCCGCTGCTGAACCACGAACAGTGGCGCAACGACCTCGCTGCGAACGGCGGCACCCCTGGACAGGCCGGCTATGGCCTGATGGCCTGGCTGGTGCTGCACCGCGGCTGGTACCAGTGGCTGGACCTCCCCGACATGAATTAGCGGGCACGAATAAGCCCGGCATGACGATGAGCCTGCACGGCAGGCACTGGCTCCGTAAGAGGTCACGGACCCGGACAGGCAGGCCCCTGCGGAATATATCCGCAGGGGCCTTTTTGCCACTACTGGCAGCTTTGCGTCTTTTTGTTCCCCCGGTTGACCACGATCAGGTAACGATCAGTTAACAACATGTAACTTGTCTCACAGCCGAAACATTTAGTGGCTAGTGTTTCTCCACATGTGGCGGCTATCACTGGCCGCTTGGGGGGCCATCTTTGGTGGTTCCTGACTCCTCATCACCAGTTAGGACTACAGATGCGTACTAAGCGCACGGCAGCTCTTGCCGCACTTTCCGTGGGGGCCCTGTTCCTTGGCGCCTGCGGATCCGCCGGGGGCGGAAACGAAAGCGACGGGGAAACCGCTCAGGCGGAGAACCTTGCCTCAACCATTACGGTTGCCATCAGCCAGGCACCAGATGCCTACAACTCCGGCACGGCCAACACCAACAGCTCGTACAACAGCTACGTTGACAACCTGGTGCACAGCAACTTTGTGGAATACAGCCCCAACGGCATCATCCACGACGAGGAGTTCGGCACCTTCGAAAAGACCAGTGACGATCCCCTGACGGTGAAATACACCATCAACGAGGACGCCAAGTGGTCCGACGGCACCCCCATCGACTTTGATGACGTGCTGCTGAACTGGGCCGCCTACTCCGGCAAGACCGTGGGCGCTGACGGCGAGAACATCTTCCAGCCTTCCTCCACCAACGGTTACTCGCAGACCAAGATGATCGAGGGCGAGGCTGGCGCCAAGGAATTCGAGATGGTTTTCGAAACTCCTTACGCTGACTGGGAAGCCATGATGATCGGCCCGATCATGCCGGCTCACATTGCTGCCGAGCAGGGCGGCCTTAGCGTTGAAAACAACGGCGAAGCCCTGGTCAAGGCCATCCAGGACAACGACACCGCAGCGCTGACTCCGGTCGCCGAGTTCTGGAACACCGGCTGGAACTATGAAGCCGACCTGACCGCCCTCCCGGATGCCGCACTGATCCCCTCCTCTGGTCCGTACGTGCTGGACAATGCCACCGACGGCACGTTGACCCTGAAGGTCAACGAAAACTACTGGGGCGAGGCACGCAAGGGCCAGACCGAGAACATCGTCTTCAAGGCCATCGAGGACACCGAAGCCGTGCAGGCACTTCAGAACGGTGATGTTGACATCATCGAGCCGTCCGGCCCGACCGTCGACACCAAGACCTCCATCGAGAACATCGGTGAGAGCGTCACCATGCTCACCGGCCCGGAACTGACCTTCAGCCACATTGACCTGGACCAGTCCGAGAACGGCGTCTTCAAGGACCTGGCCGTACGCCAGGCCTTCGCCAAGTGCGTACCGCGCGAGGACATCGTCGAGAAGTTCGCCAAGCCCATCGATGAGAACGCCACCGTCGACAACCTGCGCGAATACCAGCCCGGCCAGGAAGATTACGAAGAGGTCCTGGCCGGCGCACCGTCCGCCAGCGAGTACGACGAAGTCGACATCGAAGGTGCCAAGAAACTCCTTGCCGACGCCGGCAAGACCGAGCCTGTTTCGGTCCGCCTGATGTTCTCCTCCACGAGCCAGCTGCGTGCGGACATCGTGACCCTGATCAAGACCTCGTGCGACCAGGCCGGGTTCGAGATTGTTCCTACCCCGGACAAGGACTGGAGCGCCAAGCTCAATGAACCCGGCGCCTGGGATGCCATCCTCTTCGCCTGGGCCGGTTCCGGCCTGGCTGCCAGCGCCCAGTCCATCTACGTCTCCGACGGCGAGCAGAACTACGGCAAGTTCGCCAGCGAAGAACTGGACAAGATCTGGGACCAGATCGCCCAGTCCACTGACGACGAAGAAGTCAAGGAACTGAAGACCCAGGCCGAGGAAATCCTCGCTGCCGAGGTCTACAACGTGGTTCTCTACGCGAACTCCGGAGTGGTTGCCCACTCCTCCAAGATGGAGAACGTTGAACTGAACCCGAGCCAGAACGGCATCACCTGGAATGCCTACAAGTGGACAAAGCAGGCCTAGCAAAAGCACCACGCTAGCCGTGTGAGAGGCGGGGATGGTCAGACCTCGGTCTGCCCATCCCCGCCTTGTGCACGCGGTGTCCAGTCCCACCCCCAAGGAGCCTTCGGTGTTCTACTTCATTCTCAAAAGAGCGGTGACCTCGTTCTTTATCCTTCTGGCCGCCACGGCGCTGATGTTCGTCCTGGCCGTCAATTCAGGCGATCCGTTCTGGGATCTGGCCGAACTGCGCAGTACGGACAAAGAGTCCCGCATCGCTGCCCGGACCGAGGCCATGCACCTGGATCAGCCCGTGTATATCAGGTACCTGCTGTGGCTGCAGGAGATCGGCCGCTGCGTCATCCCCGGCGGCGCCCAGTGCACCCTTGGCCTGGACCGGGTAGGGAACCCGGTGATCGACCAGCTGCAGTCCGCTGCCGGATCCACCTTCCGCCTCGTACTCGTCGCCACGGTCCTGGCCATCATCCTCGGCGTCCTGGTAGGCGTCGTCACCGCCCTGCGCCAGTACAGCGTGTTTGACTACTCGATTACCTTCGTCGCTTTCCTGCTCTTCTCCATGCCGCTGTTCTGGCTCTCCACCCTGCTCAAGCAGTACCTGGCCATCGGCCTCAACACCTGGCTCGCGAATCCGGCAATGTCCTATCTGGGCCTATTGATAATGGGACTGATAGCGGGCGTTATCTGGATGATCGTGATCGGCGGAGACCGTAAGCGCCGTCTGCAGGTATTCGCCATAGCCGCAGTGGCTACCTCGGGCACCTTCCTGGTGCTGCTGGAAACCAACTGGTTCAAGACCCCCGGATTCGGTCCCGTGGGTATCCTCGTCAGCGCATTCGCCATTGCCGTGGGCGTCACAGCCCTCTTCGCGGGCTTCCGCCGCCGCAGGATCGTGTATGCCGCTCTTGCCACTGCAGCCACGGGGTTTGTCGGTTACTTGGTCACCATGAACATCATGGAAGATCCCAACTGGCTCACCATCGCCGGCCTGGCCATCGTGACCCTTGCGGTCTCCGCCGCCATCGGCCATTTCGTGGGCGGCCCGTATGCCAAGCAGGCCCGCACCCTGACGGCCGTCATCGGTCTGCTGATCGGTTTCATCGTTTTCGTGGATTCCCTGCTGCACGCCTACCCCTCGCTTTCGCAGAAGAACGGCGGCCGTCCGATTCCCACCACCGGATCCTCCACCCCCAACCTGGAGGGCACGTTCTGGGAGGTGAACCTGGACTACGCGCTGTACCTGGTGCTGCCAACGATCGCCATCATGCTGATTTCCTTCGCCATGTACACCCGCTACACCCGGGCAAGCCAGCTCGATGTGATGACCCAGGACTACATCCGCACCGCACGCGCGAAGGGCCTGAGCGAGCGCACCGTGATTGTCAAGCACGCCTTCCGCAACGCGATGATCCCCATCACCACGCTGATGGCCTTCGACTTCGCCGGTGTGCTTGGCGGAGCAGTCATTACGGAGGCCGTGTTCGGCTGGAACGGCATGGGCAAAATGTTCACCGACGGCCTGTCCAACGTGGATCCCAACGTGATCATGGCATTCTTCCTCGTCACGGCTGTTGCCGCCGTGACCTTCAACATGCTGGCCGACATCGCCTACGCGTTCCTCGACCCGCGCATCAGCCTGAACTGATTGGTAGTGCAATGACTGACAACAACAACTCAGCAGACGGGCCGAAGGACAGCAGTCCGGAACTGGCTGCCATGACGCTGGCAAGCCAGCGCACGGTCACCGCGGACGCACCCGCAACCCGGGATGTCGTCGCCGAACCGAAAATCACCGAGGCAAAAAGCCAGTCCCGGCTGGTCCGGGAACGCTTCTTCCGGCACAAAGGGGCCATGGGCGGCATGATCGGCCTGGCCCTTATTGTGGTGCTTGCCTTCTCCTCCATCGGCTTCAACATCGGTCCGCTGCACATCCCGGGCTGGTGGAAGCACTCGTTCACCGATGTTATGCCCACGGTCGAGGGTGGCAAGCCCACCCTGTCCTGGACCGGACTGGGCGAGCACCCCTTCGGCCAGGATGCCCTGGGCCGGGACTACTTCGCCATGACCATGCGCGGTGCGCAGATCTCCCTGATCATCGCCTTCATCGTCGGGATCGTGGGCACCATCGTCGGAACCGTCATCGGCGCCCTGGCCGGCTACTACCGCGGCAAGGTTGAAGCCGTGCTGATGCGTTTCACCGACGTCATCATCACCATTCCCCTGCTGGTGGTGGCCGCCGTGCTCGCCACCATCGTAGCCAAGGCCGGCATCGTGGTGTTTGCCATCTTCCTGGGCATGCTCACGTGGACCGGGCTTGCCCGTATTGTCCGCGGCGAGTTCCTTTCCCTGCGCGAAAAGGAATTCGTCGAGGCGGCGAAATCAGTGGGCGCAAGCTCCTCCCGGATCATCTTCAAACACATCCTGCCCAACACTGTGGGCGTCATCATCGTCTCGGCCACGCTGGCCATTTCCGGTGCCATCCTGCTCGAGACCGCGCTCGGCTTCCTGGGCCTGGGCGTGCAGGAACCGGACACCTCGCTGGGCAAACTGATTAATGAGAACCGGTCCGCGATGACCGTCCGGCCCTGGGTCTTCCTGTGGCCGGGCGTGTTCATCGTGGCCATCGCCCTCACCGTGAACTTCATCGGTGACGGCCTCCGGGATGCGTTTGATCCCCGACAGACAAGGAACAAGCAATGACCTCCACACCGGTATACAGCGACACCCCGGCCACCGGAACCGGGACCCCCATCCTGGAGGTCTCCGGACTCGGCGTCGATTTCAATGTCGACAACGAATGGGTCATGGCCGCCGAGGACGTCAACTACCGGGTCTATCCCGGCGAAATCCTGGCCATCGTGGGCGAATCCGGATCCGGCAAAAGCATGTCCTCCATGGCCCTGCTTGGCCTGCTTCCCGGCAACGGCCGCTCCAAGGGCAGCGCCAAGCTGCAGGGCAGGGAACTCATCGGAGCACCCCAGTCGGCACTGCGGAAGGTCCGCGGCAATGACATTGCCATGATCTTCCAGGAACCCATGACGGCACTGAATCCCGTGCTGACGGTCGGTGAACAGGTCAAGGAGATCATCGAGCAGCACACGGACGCATCGCCCGCCCAGGCGAAGGAACGCGCCATCGAGCTGCTGCGCATGGTGGAGATCCCCGATCCGGAAACCCGCTATGAAAACTATCCGCACCAGTTCTCCGGCGGGCAGCGGCAGCGGGCGATGATTGCCATCGCCATCGCCAATGACCCGATCCTGCTTATCGCGGACGAACCCACCACGGCTCTGGACGTAACAGTGCAGGCCGAAGTCCTGGAACTGCTGCGCAAGCTCAACAAACGCCTGAACAGTGCCATCCTGCTGATTACCCATGACATGGGCGTGGTGGCGGACCTCGCGGACAACGTGATTGTGATGCAGAACGGCCGGATTGTGGAAGCCTCCTCGGCGACCGACCTCTTTGGTGCCCCGCAGCAGGACTACACCCGGGCACTGCTCGACGCCGTACCCCACCTTGGGTCAAAGGTGGGTGGTGTGCTCGCGGCCGTGGAGGTCGAGGACGACGGCTCACTGCAGATCACCGAGGCCCCCCGCTCCGTGATGGCCGCTTCCGAGGAGGTAGCCGAGCCGACGTCGTCGCAGACGCCCGCCCTTCAACTGGAAAACGTCGCCATCGAGTACCCGGGGCGGTTCCGCCAGCCCGCTTTCCGTGCTGTGTCCGATGTTTCCTTCACCATCATGCCCGGCGAGGTCATGGGCCTGGTGGGCGAGTCAGGTTCGGGCAAGTCCACCATCGGCCGCGCCGTCACCGGCCTGCTTCCGGTGGCGGACGGCAGCGTGCGGATCAACGGGACGGACATTGCCGGGCTCTCACCGAAGAAGATGCGTCCGCTGCGCAAAAAGTTCGCCATCGTCTTCCAGGACCCCGCGGCGTCCCTGAACCCGCGCATGTCCATTGGTGAAAGCATCGGAGAACCGCTTTTCCTGCATGAGAAGCTCAGCAAGGCCGAGCTGAACAAGCGGGTGGAGGGGCTGCTTGACGACGTCCAGCTGCCCAGGGCGTTCCGGAACCGGTATCCGCATGAGCTGTCCGGCGGCCAGCGCCAGCGTGTAGGCATTGCCCGCGCGCTCTCGCTGCGCCCCTCGCTGCTGGTGGCGGACGAACCCACCTCGGCCCTGGACGTGTCAGTCCAGGCACGGGTGCTCGCGCTGCTGCAGGACCTGCAGCGCGAATACGGTTTTGCCTGCCTCTTCGTCAGCCACGACCTTGCCGTGGTGGAGATCCTCGCCAGCCACATTGCGGTGCTGAACAAGGGCCGCATGGTGGAGCAGGGGTCCACCGAGCAGGTCCTGAAGTACCCGCAGGATCCGTACACCCGGCGCCTGCTGGCGGCGGCCCCCGTGCCGGATCCGGCCGAGCAGGCCTACCGCCGCGAGCAGCGCAACGCACTGCTCGCGGCCGGCAGCACCGACTAGCCGGCTCACCGGCTTAAGGCGGCGGCGTCAGTGGCGGAAGACAATCTTCCCCATGACGTCGCCGTCGTGCATTTTCCGGAACCCCTTCTCCGCTTCCTCCAACGGCAGGACCGAGTCAATCTCCGGCCGCACTCCGGTTGCCACCAGGAAGTTCACCAGCCGCACCAGCTCGGCACGCGTGCCCATGGTGGAGCCAAGGACCCGCAGCTGCAGGAAGAAAACCCGGTTCAGGTCCGCCGGCGGGTTGGGGCCGCTGGTGGCGCCGCAGGTCACTACCGCACCGCCGGGCTTCAGGGATTTCAGCGAGTGCGCCCAGGTGGCCTCACCCACCGAATCAAACACCGTGTCCACCCGCTCCGGCAGCCGTGCCCCGGCCTCGAAGGCCTGCTCGGCTCCCAGCTTCAGCGCGTGGTCCCGCTTCTCGGCGCTCCGGCTGGTGGCCCACACCCGGTAGCCGGCCGCCGAGGCCAGGCTGATGAGTGCTGTGGCCACTCCCCCGCCGGCGCCCTGGACCAGGATGGTGGAGCCCGGTGCGGCGGGATTGACCGTGAACAGCATCCGGTAGGCGGTAAGCCAGGCCGTCGGCAGGCAGGCTGCCTCCTCAAAGCTCAGCTCCGCGGGCTTCGGCACCAGGTTGCGGGCGGGAACCCACACCTCATCGGCCATGGCTCCGGGCAAGCGTTCGGAGAGCAGGCTGCGCTTTGGGTCCAGGGTCTCGTCGCCTTCCCAGCCCGGGGAGGAAATGACGCCGTGGACAATCACCTCGTTGCCGTCGTCGTCGATCCCGGCTGCGTCGCAGCCCAGCACCATCGGCAGGGCGTCAGCAGCGAGCCCCACCCCCTGCAGGGACCACAGGTCATGATGGTTCAGTGCCGATGCCTTAACCCGGACCCGGCGGAACCCCTCCGGCGGCTGCGGGGCGTCGAATTCCCCGACTTTCAACCCGCTGATTGGATCTTCCGCGGACTGCGTCTGCGCGTACACTGCTCGCATCGTGAACTCCCTCACTTCTGGCTCGGTTATCTGGCGTGCCCTCCATCCTAGGGGACCGTGCCTGCGGCCGCCCGAAACGCGTTAGGCGTGCGCATGAGGCATGTGGGACACTGGAGGGCAGAACTTTTCGGAATCAAAGGAGGCAGCTATGAGCAAGCGTGCACGCAAGCGTCGTGACCGTAAGCGCGGCGGCGCTAACCACGGTAAGCGTCCCAACACCTAAGCAGTGCTTTGGTAGCCGCGTGGCCTAACGGCCAGGCAAAAAGAACCCCCGGAACCTAACGGTGCCGGGGGTTCTTTTCTGTTGGACTGCGGCCGGCTAGTGGTCCGCGGTCTGGATCTGGCTGATGCGGTTAAGGATGCTGGCCTTCAGTGTTGCGGGGGCCGCTTCCGTGCACGAACGCTTGACCACCGACCGGATAACGCATTCCAGGTCGTGTTCCTGTGCGCACTCCGGGCAGCCTTCCAGATGCTCCTTGATCTCCACGAGATCCTCGTGGGACAGGGCACCGTCCAGGTATTCGTACAGCCGTTCAATGCGGGCGTCTTCGCAATCGCCCAGGCTCTGGCAATCGCTCATAGCTCATTCCCCTGTTTCTTGGTTGATGCGCCAACGGCTTCGGCTGCGGGCACCTTACCTTTGATTCCGCGCTCATGGGCGTATTCCGCCAGGAGCTCGCGGAGCAGCTTGCGCCCGCGGTGCAGCCGTGACATCACGGTGCCGATCGGCGTGTTCATGATTTCTGAAATTTCCTTGTACGCAAACCCCTCCACATCGGAGAAGTACACGGCCAGCCGGAATTCCTCCGGGATGGACTGCAGGGCGTCTTTGACGTCTGAGTCCGGCAGGTGGTCCAGGGCAACAGCCTCAGCCGAGCGTAGCCCGGTGGAGCTGTGTTCTGCTGCCCGTGCCAGCTGCCAGTCCTCAACACCGTCAGAATTGGCCTGCAGGGGCTCCCGCTGGCGCTTCCGGTAAAGATTGATGTAGGTGTTGGTCAGGATCCGGTACAGCCATGCCTTCAGGTTGGTACCCGGGCGGTACTGGTGAAAAGCGGAGAAAGCCTTGGTGTAGGCCTCCTGTACCAGGTCCTCCGCGTCCGAGGGGTTCCTTGCCATGCGCATGGCCGCCGAATAAAGCTGGTCCACATACTGCATGGCGTCCTGCTCAAAACGCAGCTTGCGTGCCTCGTCCGTTTCGGTGGCAACGTCGAGCTCGAAGTTTTCCACGTGGGGGCTGCCTTCCGGCGCGTCAGTTCTCATCACCTCCCAGTCTACGGTGCGGGCGGGCACCCGTAGGCGTAGCTTCGGCTCTCGGTCGGTCCGCGCCTGTCTCAGCGTGGCGGCTGGCACTATGCGTCTCCTGACGGTTGATTGCCTTGCGATATATGTGCCAACGGTCTGCCGGGGCCCGGTATTCCCGCAGCCCGCCGCCCGGGAACAAAGGACCACCGGCTGTGCCCTGCACGGCGGAATGCCAGACTAAGGTGGAGGCAGCACCAAATGTTGTTCTTTCGCGTAATTTGTGGATTCACCAGGAGGCCTTTATGTCGATAGTCCGTTTGTTTGCCCGCCCGCTTCTCGCCACCGGCTTCGTTGCCGTGGGCGTGGAGCGCCTGAGGAACGTTGACCAGACGGCGGAGCAGCTGGCGCCGACCCTGAAGTGGATCGGAAGCACGGTGCCCTCCGCAGCTTCGCTGGCCGCCAACCCCACTATGGTTGCCCGCGTCCTCGGCTACACCCAGGTGGGAGCAGCATCCCTCCTCGGCATGGGCAAGATGAGCCGCCTCGCGTCGCTGCTGCTGGCAGGTACGGCCGCCCTGAACGCTGTGGTGGAGTACCGCAACGCCGAGGCGTCCACCGCGCAGGAGCGCAAGGACCGGCGCTACCAGCTGCTCAAGAACCTCTCCCTGATCGGCGGCGTCCTGCTGTCCGCCGTGGATACGAATGGACGTCCCGGCCTGGCCTGGCGGGCCAACCACCTGGCAACGGACACCGGCCGGAAGACCCGGGCGGTCTCCAAGTCGGTGAAGAAGAGCACCCGCAAGCAGCTCGCCGCGGTTTCCAACGCCGCTTCGGACATCGTGGGTTCCTAGCAGTAATGAATGCTCCAAACGCCGGGGCGCCGGCACTGTGGCCGGCGCCCCTCGCCCCCTCCCCCGTCGACGCGGTCCTGTCCGTTCCCGGCTCCAAGTCCCTGACCAACCGTTACCTGGTTCTCGCTGCCCTGACGGAGGGCCGGTCCAGGCTGCGGGCTCCGCTTCATTCACGGGATTCGGTACTGATGGTCTCCGCCCTGCGGGCACTGGGCGCTACGGTCACCGAGGCTGAAGGAACCGGAGCTTTCGGTCCGGACCTGCTGATTGATCCGCCGCAGGCAGCCGCCTCCGCCGATCCGCGGCACGTGGACTGCGGGCTGGCCGGAACCGTGATGCGTTTCGTTCCGCCGCTGGCCGCCCTCCTCCGGGGCAGCACCTCCTTCGACGGTGACCCGCACGCCCGCACCCGGCCCATGTCAGCCATCATCGACGCACTGCGCACCCTGGGGGTGGGCATTGACGACGGCGGCACGGGCTCCCTGCCCTTCACCGTGTCCGGTTCGGGACAGGTGGCCGGCGGGAAGCTGGAGATCGATGCCGGCGCATCCTCGCAGTTCGTCTCCGCCCTGCTGCTGGCCGCGCCCCGCTTTGAACAGGGATTGCACCTGATCCACACCGGCAGTGTCCTGCCCAGCCCGGACCACATCGCCATGACTGTCTCGGTACTGCGCAGCATCGGTGTCGAGGTGGATGATTCCGTACCCTTCCAGTGGCGGGTTGCCCCCGGCCCCGTGGCGGCCTTCGACGTCACCATTGAACCTGATCTTTCCAATGCCGGGCCGTTCCTGGGCGCCGCCCTGGTGACCGGCGGCACCGTCCGGGTGACCGGCTGGCCGGAGAAGACCGACCAGGTGGGCGATAAATGGCGCAGCATCCTTCCGGCCCTGGGCGCCAGTGTTTCGCTCTCGGACGGGACCCTGACGGTCACCGGCACCGGCACGATCCACGGCGCGGAGCTCGCGGACACCAGCGAACTCGCGCCCACCGTCGCCGCGCTCCTTGCCCTGGCCGATTCGCCGTCGGTCCTCACCGGAATCGCGCACCTGCGCGGGCATGAAACTGACCGGCTCGCTGCGCTGGTCACTGAAATCAACCGGCTCGGCGGAGACGCCGAGGAAACCGCTGACGGGCTGCTGATCCGGCCGGCGGCCCTGCACGGCGGGACATGGGAAACCTATGCCGACCACCGGATGGCCACGGCAGGTGCGCTGATCGGCCTGGCGGTACCCGACGTCGTCGTCCGGGACATCGGCACCACGGCAAAAACCCTGCCGGAGTTCCCCGAGCTGTGGCAGCAGCTGACCGATTCGGCGGTGTCCTGACATGGCGCGCAGCACCTCCGGCTGGGACGAATCCGATGTCCGGGTCCGGCCGAACAAAAAGGGCTCCCGCCCGCGGACCAAGGACCGGCCGGCGCATGAGGACGCCGTGATCGGCCGCATCATCACCGTGGACCGGGGACGGTACACGGCGGTTGTCGATGAGGACACTCCGCAGGAACGCACGGTAATCGCCGCCAGGGCACGGGAACTGCGCCGCACCCCGGTGGTGGCCGGAGACCGGGTGGCGCTGGTGGGCGACGTGTCCGGCGCCCCGGACACCCTGGCCCGGCTGGTGCGGGTAGAGGAACGCGACACCGTGCTGCGGCGCAGCGCCGACGATACCGATCCGGTGGAACGGGTGGTCGTGGCCAACGCGGACCAGCTGGTCATTGTGGTGGCAGCCGCCAACCCGGAGCCTCGCACCGGATTTATCGACCGCGCGCTCGTGGCGGCCTACGACGCCGGCATCTCCCCCGTCCTGTGCATCACCAAGGCGGACATCAGGGATCCTGCCGAGCTGCTGGCCAATTATGAGCACCTGGATATGGACGTCATCATCAGCCGCACCGCGGCCGCCGACGCCTCCGGCATCGATGCCCGTTCCGATGACGGCCTGTCTGCCCGGTTGCAGGGCACCGCCGTCGAGGCCCTGCATGAAGTGCTGAAGGGAAACGTCAGCGTACTGGTGGGCCCATCCGGCGTCGGCAAGTCAACGCTCGTCAACGCCCTGACCGGTTCCGCCCGTGCCACCGGCGGCGTCAACGCCGTGACCGGACGCGGCCGGCACACTTCCTCATCCGCCCTAGCACTGCGCCTGAGTGATTCCCCGGCGGGCAGCTGGATTATTGACACCCCCGGCATCCGGTCCTTCGGCCTGGCCCACGTGGATCCGGACCGCATCCTGCAGGCCTTCCCCGATCTGGAGCCCGGTACCGCCGGCTGCGAACGGGGCTGCCGGCATGATGCGGCCGCCGTGGGCTGCGGGCTGGACCCGTGGGTGGAGGAAGGCCACGCCGGACCGGCCGGACCTGCCCGGCTGGCGTCGCTGCGACGGTTGCTGGTCACCGGCAGCCGGACCGAAAACAAATCCTCCGCCAAGGAGCTTGGCGAACAGTAGCGGCACGGGCTCCTGCCCGTCCCGTCCGCAGGACACTGCCCGGTTGCGGGCGTAATGCCGGGCAGTGCCCGCCGAATAAGGATAAGTTGAACAGTATGCCGTTCGTTCAGAACTACAACGATGACCTACGCCTGGCCCACGTCATGGCCGACTCCGTGGATGACCAGACCATGTCCCGGTACCGGGCCCTGGACCTGAAGATCGAGACCAAACCCGACTTCACGCCGGTCACCGACGCCGACAAGGCCGCCGAAGACGCCATCCGGGGCCAGCTCTCCCGCGCCCGCCCTCGGGATGCTGTCCTGGGCGAGGAATTCGGTTCCTCGGGCTCCGGCCCCCGACGCTGGATCATCGACCCGATCGACGGCACCAAGAACTTCATCCGCGGCGTGCCCGTCTGGGCAACCCTGATTGCCCTGGTGGACGACGGCGTTCCCGTTGTCGGGCTCGTCAGCGCCCCGGCGCTGGGCAAGCGGTGGTGGGCGGCCACCGGCACCGGAGCCTACATGGGCCGCTCCCTGGCTGCGGCCACCCGGCTGCACGTCTCGAACGTATCCAACCTGTCCGATGCGTCCCTCTCCTACTCCAGCCTGGGCGGCTGGAAGGACCGGGGAAACCTGGAGGAATTCCTGGACCTTACCGAGTCGGTGTGGCGCACCCGTGCCTACGGCGACTTCTGGTCCTACTGCATGGTGGCCGAGGGCGCCGTCGACATTGCCTGCGAGCCCGAGCTGAACCTTTATGACATGGCAGCCCTGGTGCCGATCGTGACCGAGGCCGGCGGGCGTTTCACGTCCCTGGACGGCGAGGACGGACCGTTCGGCGGGAACGCGCTGGCTACCAACGGGCTGCTGCACAGCGAAGTGCTCCAGCGCCTGAATCCCGACCTGGACGACCTGCTGTAACAGTGGGTACCACCGGACCACGGCTCGAGGCGCTGAGGCGCCGGCAGCTGGCCGACAGCTACCGGGAGGGCGGCGAGCACTACGACCGCATCCGCCCCGGTTACCCTGCCGAAGCCGTTCACTGGCTGGTTTCCCGTCCCGGTTCTCCGATCGTCCGGGACGTGGCGGATGTTGGCGCCGGCACCGGAAAGTACACCCGTGAGCTGCACGCCGCCGGGTTGAACGTCCATGCGGTGGACCCCTCAGCGGACATGCTGTCCCAGCTTTCCCGGTCGCTGCCCGGGGTGCCCGCGGGCATCGGTACGGCAGAGCAGACCGGGCTGCCCGATTCCTGCGTGGACGCCGTCACCGTGGCCCAGGCCTGGCACTGGTGTGATCCCGAAGCCGCGAGCCGCGAGTTTGCGCGCATCCTGCGCCCGCACGGCGTCCTCGGCCTCGTCTGGAACCAGTTGGACGTCAGTGTGCCCTGGGTGCACCGCTATTCGCGCATCATCCACGCCGGTGATGTCATCCGCCCGGGCTTCCGGCCCGTCATCGGCCCGGAATTCGCCCTCGACGACTCCTCCACTGTGGCCTGGAACCAGCCGATGACCCCCGAAGACCTGTTCGAGCTGGCCAAATCCCGTGCGTTCTATCTTTCCGCCGGACCGGAGGCCCGCCTGCGGCTGGAGTCGAACCTGACCTGGTACCTCTACGAGCACCTTGGCCACCGGCCCGGTGACCGGCTGGACCTGCCGTACCTGACCCTGACCTGGCGGGCGCTGCGCGCCTGAAGTTCCCTCGCGGATGCCCCGATGGATTCGCCGCGGCCGCCCGGCGGACGCGGGCCGACGGGCCGCAGCGCCTGAACGTAGTGCTTTCCGTCCGCCGCGCTACGTAGAATTGTCGGGGTCCGGCGTTTTCCTGGCGCAGGGAGATATTGAGATGGTCTCCACTTTCGGTATTGAAGAAGAGTTCCTGCTTATTGATCCGCTGACCGGGTTCCCTACCGGTTCGCCGCAGGTTATGCGCACGCTCAGGGCCGCTGTACGCCCCAACTTTCATTCCTCGGTGGAGCTGCTGGATGCGCAGGTGGAGAGTTCCACGCCTGTGTGCACCAGCAGGGAGGAAGCAATGGATTCCCTCCTGGCGTTCCGTTCCCTACTGGCATCGGCGTCATCAGCCGCAGGCGTACGGGTGGCTGCCACCGGCGCGGCTCCGCAGATTCCGGACACACCGGCCTCGCTGACCGCTACGGACCGTTACCGGAAAATGGGCCGGCTGACCGGCGGGATCGCCCACGAACAATACGTTAACGGCACCCACATCCACGTAGGCATACCGACCCGGGACGCCGGTGTCCGCGTGCTCAATGGGCTGCGGCCATGGCTGGCCCTGCTGGGCGCCGTTGCCGCCAACTCCCCCTTTTGGCGGGGACGGGACACCAGCTTCGCCAGCTGGAGGATGGTCCATTACCGGCGCTGGTCCGTGCAGGGCTGCCCTCCAATCTTTGCCGACGCCGCCGATTATGACCGGCGGCTGCAGGGCCTGCTGGAGACCGACGTGGTGCTCGACGCGGGCCACGTGGGCTGGGCGGCGAGGCTCTCGGAGAGCTACCCCACCGTGGAGGTCCGTATTGCCGACGCGCAGCTGGAGGCCGGCGACTCCGTACTGCTGGCAACCCTGGTCCGCGGACTGGTCAGCTCCCTGGCGGCAGCCGGGGCGGCGCCCCGCCCGCCGGACCCGGAACTGCTCGACGCCGGGCTGTGGCAGGCTGCGCGCTTCGGGCTAGGGGCGAATCTGGTCTCCCACCCCGGCGGCAGCGTCCCGGCAGCCAGCCGTCTGGCGGCACTCCTGGATTTCGTGGCCCCCGCTCTGGAGGAGGCAGGAGATACCGAGTTCGTCGCCGCCGGAATCCACCGCGTCCTGGGCGGACACGCCGGCTCGGCCGCCGGGTCTGGAACCGGTGCCGAACGGCAGCGGCGGGCTGTCCGGCAGGGCGGCGAGCCGGCCCTGGCCGAGCTCTTCACCCGCTCCCTGGTGCTCGAACCCTGAGGAACCCGCCCCCGCCGCGCGGCTCCTGCACCAGGAGCGCAGGCCGGACAGTGCCGCTTCACGCTGCAGATGCGGATTTTCTGCTGGAGCCCGGCGGAACTACTCTCGGGGAGGAACAAAAACTGCGGTGCCGGTTGGGGCCCGGCTCGAAAACCCACGGGAGAACACACATGGCGACATTGGGCATCGAAGAGGAATACCTTCTCCTTGATCCATCCACCGGGCTGCCGGTGCATAAGGCTGCCGAGGTCGAAGCCTTCCTTCACCGTTCGCCCCGGATCACCGAGGGCGAAATACAGCGGGAACTGCTGAGCTGTCAGCTGGAAACCGCCACACCCGTGTCTGCCACCCTCACGGAGGCCGAAGAGTACCTGCTCAATTTCCGCACCCAGCTGGAGGCCGGGGCCCGCAAGGCGGGCGTCATCGCAGCCGGTACTGCCAGCGCGCCGCGCATCGAGGAGCACTATCCGGAGCTGACGGACAAGGACCGCTACCGTGACCTGCAGGCCAGTGCCCCGGGAATCGTCGGAGACCAGTTCGTCAACGGACTGCACGTCCATGTGTCCGTCCCGGACCGTGAAACCGGCGTGCAGGCCCTGAACCGGATCCGCGAGTGGCTGCCCGCCATCATCGCCCTCAGCACCAACTCGCCGTTCTGGCTGGACCGGGACAGCGGCTTCGGCAGCTGGCGGGTGGTGCACTACCGCCGCTGGCCGGTACAGGGCTGCGCTCCGGTCTTCCGTGACGCGGCGGATTACGAGCGCCGGATCCAGCGGCTCGTGGACTCCGGCGCCATCATTGACCGTGGCGTACTGACCTGGATGGCCAGGCTCTCGGACAGCTATCCCACTCTGGAGGTGCGCGCCGGGGATGCCCAGCTCCAGGCACGCGACAGTGTCCTGCTCGGCGGCATCATCCGCGGACTGGTCAGTACCGCAGTGGCCGAGGCCCGCGCCGGCGTGCCGTACTCAACGCCGGACGATGAGCTGCTCGACGCCGCCATGTGGCAGGCGGCGCGGGACGGTCTCACCGGAGATCTGGTGGACCCGCTCTCCGCCCGGCTCGTCCCCGCACGGGAACGCGTGCAGGCGCTGATGGCGTTCATAGCCGGGGCCCTGGAGCAGGAGGGGGATACCCAGTGGGTGAAGGCCGGCCTGGCCGGGCTGTGGGAGAAAGGCACCGGCGCGCAGCGCCAGCGCCGTGCGATGCAGGAAGGCGGCATGCCCGGGCTGTTGGAGCTTTATTCGTCGACGCTTACGGGTGAGCTGTAGCGTCTCCTCATCCGCCGGGGTAAATGGACACGTCCAGGATCCT
This sequence comes from Arthrobacter sp. YD2, assembly GCF_030410475.1. Classification (NCBI taxonomy): domain Bacteria; kingdom Bacillati; phylum Actinomycetota; class Actinomycetes; order Micrococcales; family Micrococcaceae; genus Arthrobacter; species Arthrobacter sp. YD2. The sequence goes on along the minus strand of NZ_JAUHHB010000001.1, from coordinate 1,210,352 downwards.
CGCTTCCCACGGACGCAGCAGACGGTGGTCCCCCGGGGTGATGTAGTTACCCAGGACCAGGTCACCTGACTCCAGGTTGGCGGGCACACCGAGCTCTGCCCCGGAGACATTGCCCAGGACGAGAAGTGCCTGGTCGCCGCGCGTGCGTTTGAAGGCAAACAGCGTCGGGTGTGCCGGGTCGAGCATGTGGAAGTCCCCCAGGGATACCAGCTCCGACTCGTGCCGCAGCCGGATAAGCCGCTGGTAATAGCGAAAAACGGACTTTTCCGCGGCCCGGTCAGCCTCCACGCTGGTTTCGGGAAATCCCTTTCCCAGCGGAATCCACGGCTCAACCGTGCTGAATCCGGCGTGGGGCCCGGAGGTCCACTGCATGGGGGTGCGGGCGTTGTCCCGGCTCATCCGGCGCAGGGACTCCAGCACGGCTTCCTGATCCATCCCCAGCCGAAGTGCCTCGGCATAGTGGTTGAGCGACTCCACGTCCCGATACTGGCCGATCGAGGTGAACCCGGCGCTCGGCATACCGATCTCTTCACCCTGATAGACGTACGGCGTGCCGCGCTGCAGATGCAGCAGGGTCGCCCACAGCGTGGCGGATTCGTACCGGTACTCTTCCTCATCGCCGAAACGTGAAACGATCCGGGGCTGGTCGTGGTTGCTCAGGTAGAGACTGTTCCACCCGGTTTCCGCCAGTCCCCGCTGCCAGCGGTTCCAGCTGGTCTTCAGGTCGGCGAGCTCCAGGCCCTTGTAGTCGAACTTCCCGCCCGGCCCCTGGTCCAGGCTGACGTGCTCAAATTGGAAGACCATGTCCAGCTCATGCCGCCTCCTGTCCGTATACAGGCGCGCCTGCTCCACCGTTGCGCCGGGGGTCTCACCCACCGTTAGGTACTCGCCCTGGCGTTCGCTGAAGACCCGGTGGTGCATCTCCTGCAGGAACTCGTGGATCCGCGGACCGTTGACGTAGTGCGGGCTTCCGTCGCCCCAGACACCCCCTGCTTCAGAGACTCCGTCCGGCAAGGCGGGATCCTTCGAGATGAAGTTGATGACGTCCATGCGGAAGCCGTCTACGCCTTTGTCCAGCCACCAGTTCATCATCTCGTAGACACGCTCCCGCACCCTGGAGACTTCCCAGTTCAGGTCCGGCTGCTGCGGAGTAAACAGATGCAGGTAGTACTGCCTGGTGCGTTGATCGAAAGTCCATGCCGATCCGCCGAACATGGATCCCCAGTTGTTCGGCTCGGCGCCGGGTTCCCCCGCGGTGAAGCCCGGCCGGGGATCCCGCCACCAATAGCTGTCCCGCCGGGGTGAGCTGCGGGAGGACCTGGACTCCAAAAAGGCGGGATACTCACTGGAGGTATGGTTTACCACCAGGTCCATAATCAGTTTGATCCCCCGCCCGTGCAGGCCCTCCAACAGTTCGTCCAGCTGCTCGTTGGTGCCGAACAGCTCGTCCACCCGGCGATAGTCGCTGATGTCATAGCCGTTGTCGAACTGCGGCGACTGGTGGATCGGGGACAACCAGAGGACATCAATGCCCAGATCCTGCAGGTGATCGAGGTGTTCAATGATCCCGCCGATGTCACCGATACCGTCGCCGGTCGAATCCGCAAAACTGCGGGGATAGATTTGGTAGACCACTGCGTTGGCCCACCACGGGGTACGGGGTTCCATGGCAGGCCGTCCTTTCCCAGTCCCTGGCCTCAGGGTTTCCCTGCATGCTACGTCTGCGGACGCCGCCGGCACAGGCCTTCGGCAACTTCCCGGCCAAGCTGCCCGGTCATGGCCGTTTGCCTTGTACGCCGCCCATGCACACCGATAACGTTGGCGCTGCCGGCGGGTCCCTGTACGGACACCCTCGTCGAACTCAACCGTTTGGAGTAACTGCCATGGCAACACTGACCGTTTGGAAATTCTCTGACGCCGGGGCTGCGGAACGCGCCACGGAAACCCTCGCCAGCCTGCAGTCCCAGGGGCTGATCAATGTCCAGGATGAAGCAATCGTCACCTGGCCCGAAGACAAGAAAAAGCCCAAGACCATCCAGGAGCATCATCTGGTGGGAGCCGGAGCCCTGGGCGGCGGCTTCTGGGGGCTGCTGTTCGGCCTGATTTTCTTTGTACCGCTGATCGGGGCCGCGGTCGGTGCAGCAGTGGGCGCGCTTTCCGCGTCCATGGTGGACGTCGGGATCAACGACGACTTCATCAAGCAGGTGCGTCAGGAAGTGACTCCGGGCTCCTCGGCCCTGTTCGTCCTGTCCACCGACGCGGTCGAGGACCGGGTAGCCGAAGCGTTCAAGGACTACCAGGGTGCCAAGCTGATCTACACCAACCTCTCCAAGGAGCAGGAAGCGAACCTTCGCGAGGCTTTCTTTGAGGCAACGCCTGCCTAGGCAGGCCCGCAACGCCTGATCACAATAGCGGGACGCCGGCCGGATGGCCGCCGTCCCGCTATTGCCGTTCCAGGGCATTCCTGCCCTGAAACGGATGAAGGCCCGTACGCCGTATCGTTTAACTGATGATTACTCGACGCCAAGCCGCACAAATACTTGATATTCCGCTTGAAATGGCCACCCGCCACGGTATCCCGCCACGGATGGAGGACGCCGAGCTGGCCCGGCTCCAGGCCGATCCTCCCGGGTGGCTGCTCCAGTCACGGGCCAACCGCACCGGGAAACGCCCGGTATGGGTCGAGCTTTCCTGCACCGTGTGCGGTTACACCGAAACGGCGCGGCCGAAGAAGTGGTGGCCGGAGTTCACCTTCCTGGCGTGCGAGGACCACAGCGTCCGCGAACTGCCCGCCCTGCCCGACGGCGCGGTGCGCAGCGAGTACCCCGGCGTAGGCTCCCGGTTTATTGGCGTGGTGGACTCCGCCGTAAGCCCCGCGGACTGAAGATCCCTCGGCCCTGCCGGCGGAAGCAGGCCCGCCCGATGGAGCCGGGCCGGCTCCCTGAAGGCAGGCCCGCCCGATGGAGCCGTGCCGGCCGATGGAGCCGTGCCGGCCGATGGAGCCGGACCGGCCCCCGGCGAGGTGCCGTGCCGCGGCTAGCGGGTAGCGCTAAGTCCGGTTCGTGCCATCGCGTCAGTGTAGGCGGCCTTCATATCGTCAAGGGCCTCCTGCTGGCGCTCCGCTGTGGCACCGAAGGAACGTCCCGAGAGTGAGCGGGCCTTGTAGACCTTGAAGCTCCGGCGGTAGATCATCCGGTTTTCCGTCTTCAGGAAGGCCGCGGCCAGACGCTGCGCCTCAGTACCGTGTGCCACTATCACCGAAGCACGCGGCACCAGGGCAAGGAAGCGAAGCAGCGGCCGAAGCCCTTCCTGCACCTGCTCCTTGGTCAGCTTGCCATTGGGCTCGCCGGGCACATGCCAGGGATAGGTGTTCCACGGCATCACAAACTCGGGGCGGAGCCCGGCCTGCCAATGGACACCCAGAAGCCGCGTCATGGCGTCGTTGTCCCCCGCCGTGATAAACCCGGACTCGTGCGCTTCGCCGATGTTGGAAAAAAGACTGACAATCCGGCATTCACCGATGTCATGCATGGGGTCCACATAGGGGACCTGGCTGCCCGGCTTGATTTCGGCCAGTGCGTCGCAAAGCTGGTTCACTTCCGCAACATTGGGGTCGTACCGTCGGTTCCAGAGGTCGTCATGCTGGGATTCAACTGCCGGGCTTTGCATAGAGTGGTGCGTCTCCTACGAGGTCTTCCGACCGGTTATATCGCCCGCTCCGGTGGGGGCCGGCGCGGGTAGTGCTTCAGTGCAAGTTTAGCAACGTGTCCCGCACGTCCCGGCGGCGGAGCCCGGACTTACGGCCTAAACAAGCGTGGGTGTGAGAAACAACTCCGCCCCGGTCCGATGACCGTCGGCCTTTAAACCACAAGACGGGACGTGTCCGTGGACACGTCCCGTCTTGTGCGGAACACAGTGGAGATGGGGGGAATCGAACCCCCGTCCGATGTCGCTTTGTCAGGGCTTCTCCGGGCGCAGTCTGCATCGGATTTTCTCGGTCCCAGCCATCACGCAAACAAGTGGCTGATCCGGACCCAGCCGTCTAAAAGTCCCGAACACCCCAACGGCGAAGGTGTTCAGCAGTGGCCCTCTAAATGACGCCAGGCACCGGGGCGAGAGCATCCCCGGGCTGACGGACTATGCCTTACTGCTTAGGCAGCAAGAGCGAAGTCAGTGCGCTTTGATTCGGCACTTATTGGTTTACAGAGATCGTTAACGAGATAACCCTGTATCCTCGGCCCGCTTCCCCTGTCTCAACAAAACATCGTCGAAACCGGTCATCCCCTTATTGAGTTGCCAATCCGGCCGGAGCCGGAACACCCATTGTAGCCCATGCGCCGCAGGCCCGGGTTTAGAGGGTGAAGCCCAGTATTACTACCGGCGCCTGCCAGGCGATAAGAAGAATCCAGGAGACCAGGACAAACAGCACGGAGAGGATGCTCAGCGCCGTCATTCCAGGTGCTTTGCGCCGGAAGGCCCAGGCAAAAAGCGCTATGTTGGCTCCCACCAGCACCGGAGCCAGCCAGACCAGTACCGTTGCCAGGTAGAGATAAAAAGCGAGGAAAAACGGCACTACCACAAGGATCACTACGGGCAGCACGGCAAGGACAATCAGCAGATCAACGGCCGCCACCACCCAGGTCCAAGCCGGCTTCCGGACGCTTACCTCTTCGGCGGCATCGGGCTGCGCTTCCCAGAACGTGCCGCTCATGCGCCGCGGTTCTTCTCCCGCATGGCCCGAAGTGCCTCACGGTTGTCCTGCTTTTCCCGCAGTGTCTGGCGCTTGTCATACTCACGCTTACCGCGCGCCACGGCAATCTCCACTTTGGCCCGCCCGTCAACGAAGTAGAGCTGGAGCGGGACGATGGTGAAGCCTGATTCGCTGGTCTTCCGCATGATTTTTTCGAGCTGTTCGCGGTGCAGCAGCAGCTTCCGCCGGCGGCGGGCCGCGTGGTTGGTCCAGCTGCCATTCAGGTATTCGGGAATGTAGGCGGCTTCAAGCCAGAGTTCATTGTTGTAGAACGTGGCAAAGCCGTCCACCAGTGAAGCCCTGCCCTCGCGCAGCGATTTCACCTCGGTTCCCATCAGGACCATACCGGCCTCATAGGTGTCCAGGATTTCGTAATCGTGCCGGGCCTTGCGATTGGTGGCCACTACCTTCCGGCCACTTTCCTTAGGCACGGGGCAACTCCTTAGTGATTCAGCGTCAGCTGGTCTTTGAGCGAAAGTTCTATTGTAGGCCTACAACAGACCCATCGGGTCAACCAGGTTGCCGTTCAGGACCGTCTCGAAGTGCAGGTGACAGCCGGTGGAGTTACCGGTGCTGCCGACGTAACCGATCAGCTGGCCCTGGTTCACCCACTGTCCCCCACGGACGGCGAAGCCGTTGAGGTGGTAGTAGTTCGTGGCCAGGACGTTGCCGCCCACCACACCGTGGTTCAGGACAATGCGGTTTCCCGTGCCGATCATCTCGCCGCCGCCCTGGTCCGCCCGCCAGACTTCGCCGGCGGCCGCAGCGTAGACCGGCGTGTTGCAGGCAGGGGCGAAGTCGATGCCCGAGTGCAGGTACCCGCCGTTGCCAAAGAAGTCGATGGATCCGGGAGGCGTGGCACGCCACCCGTAGCCGGAGGATACGGGTGCACTGACTACCGGGTAACGCAGTCCGAAGGAGGACGGGCTGGAGGGCTGCGGCACGGTTTGGACGGGAGGGGCCGGCCGGTTGTTTCGGGCGGCCTCTTCGGCTGCTGCCCGGTTGGCAGCGTCAATACGCGCCTGCTCACGCTTGCGGTGCTCCTCGAGCAGGATCCGCTGCCGTTCGGCAATGTCCGCAGTGACCTGCGCGCTTTCCTTTTCCAAGGTGGCCATCTGCGCCTGCAGCTTCGGCTTCTGCGCTTCGAGTTCCTTGTTCATGGCAGTGGTCTCGGCGATGAGGCTGTCCACTTTGGCTTTCTCGGCGGCAGCGGCATCGCGGGCTGCCTGTTCGGCCTTCAGTGCTTCTTCGGCCTGGGCCTTCAGCTTGTTGATTTCCTCCGCAACGGCGGCCAGCCGCGCTTCGGAGTTGAGGTTGTTCGCGTTCTGCTGGGAGAGCTTCTCCACCGCTGCATTCTGACCCTTGAGCGCCTGTTCGGCCATGCCCAGGGAATCCGTCAGGCTGTCCGCACCCTTGGCGCCAAACATCAGCGACAGGGTGGAGGGAACGCCGCCGTTCTTATAGGCCTGGGAGGCTATCTGGCCGATGGCCTTCTCGGTGGCCGCAATCTCCTCACGGTCCTTTTCAATCTGGCCCATGATGGTCTCATGCGTGTTCTGCGCCAGGGCCACCCGGTCATTGAGCGCGCCGACCTTGTCTGCGGCGGTGTTCACCCGGCCCTCAGCATCAGCCAGCTGCTGCTGTGCTGCCGGCAGCTGCCCGTTGTAAATGTTCAGCTTGGCCACGGTCTCGGCAATGTCCTCACCCAGATACTCGTAGTTCTGCTGGACCTGCTGCTTTTCCGCCTCGATGGCTTCAAGCCGGTTATCCAGTTCGTCAGCGCTGGCAGTACTGGTGAAGGCTATTGAAAGCGTCATGGTCAGGAGCACAACAACACCCGCGACCGCCCGTGATGCATGGGCGCGTCGGGACCGCTTGGACACGGCATTATCCATTGATGAGACTCTCCATGATGTTCAGCTTTCTCTTCCGGGTGCCGATGTACTGCTCATGAGTACTGCTCATGACTCTAAACCTTCAGGTAACGACGCAGCGTCAACAGCGAGGATACGCCCGCCAATAGTGCTCCGAGAACAAGTAAGACGGGTGTTAGATACAGAACCTGTTCCGAGGAGATAAAGGCTGTGGTGGGGTACTGCCTGGCCAGCGCACCAATAAAGAAGTGTGCAGTGCTCCACAATGCCACAGAAGCGAGGATTGCGCCGATAACGGCGGCAATGACGCCTTCCAGGACGAAGGGCAGCTGGATGACGGCCTTGGAGGCTCCCACCAGGCGCATTATTCCCGTTTCCCGCCGGCGGCTGAAGGCCGAGAGCCGGATAGTCGTTGCTATCAGCAGGATGGCGCAGATCAGCATCACCGCCGCCACGCCCAGGGCTGCCACGGACGCCAGGTTCAGATAAGTGAACATCTTCTCGAAGAGTTCCCGCTGGTCGCTGACTGATTCCACACCCGGCTTGGAGGAAAACGCTTCGTTGATGACCTCATACTTTTCCGGGTCCACCAGGCTCACCCGGAAGGACTCGGGCAGCATTTCCGCCGTAATGCTGTCCACAATGGGCGAATTCGCAAACTGTTCACGGAAATGCGTCAGCGCAGTTTCCTGGTCTTCGTACTCCACGCTTTCCACATACCGGTCCGCCCGCAGGTCTGCCTCGACGGCGTCGCGCTGCTCATCGGTAACCGCCCCCGCGGCGCAGGAGGCTGAGGTGTCATTGTCGGTGCACAGGTACACCGCCACCTGCACCCGGTCATACCAGTAGCCCTTCATCTGCCCGATCTGCAGCTGCAGCAATCCGGCAGCACCCACGAAGGTCAGGGACACAAAGGTTACGAGGATAACCGAAACCACCATGGACAGATTCCGGCGCAGGCCCGAACCGATTTCGCCAAGGACAAATGCAAGCCTCATTCGGATACCCCGCTTTCCTGGCGGCCGGGCGCATCCGGCTGCGGCTCCGGATCCTGTTCGGCCCCGGGCTCGCCCAGGTAGATGCCTTCGCGTTCGTCGCGGATGATCTGGCCGTTGCGCAGTTCCACCACGCGCTTGCGCATGGCATTAACGATGTCGTCGTCATGGGTGGCCATAACCACCGTGGTGCCGTTCTGGTTGACCCGGTCCAGCACCTTCATGATTCCCAGCGACGTGGTCGGGTCAAGGTTGCCGGTGGGCTCGTCCGCGAGGAGGATTCCGGGCTTGTTGACAATGGCGCGGGCGATGGCCACACGCTGCTGCTCGCCGCCGGAAAGCTCATGCGGCATGCGGTTGTCCTTACCCTCCAGCCCCACGGTTTTCAGGACCTCGGGAACGGAGTCACGGATGACGGCACGGCTGCGTCCGATCACCTGCATGGCGAAGGCAACGTTGGCGAAAACCGTTTTGTTGGGCAGCAGGCGGAAGTCCTGGAAAACCACGCCGATTCCGCGGCGCAGCCGGGGAACCCGCCAGCTGGGGATCTTCGCGACATTCGCCCCGGCAACGTAGACCGTCCCCTTGGTGGCGTGCTCTTCCTTCATGATCAGGCGGATAAAAGTGGATTTACCCGATCCCGAGGCGCCTACGAGGAAAACGAACTCTCCCCGGTCCACGTCAAGGCTGACTGAGTTGAGCGCAGGCCGGGACTTCCGGTCATACAGCTTGGTGACATTGTCGAATGTGATCATGACTACTTAGTGCCCATGAAGCGGCCGGAGACACGGGCCTTGGTTCGGGGTATGGGCACCGGCTCCTCGACTATAGCCAGCTTGCCGGACAATGGGCCAGAACCGGCCGGCGCGTGTCGGAACCGGCGGGCGGCACGACGGCGGTCCTGCCGGCGCGACGCACTGTCCGGCTGCCGTATCCGCCGGGTTATTTGCGGGCCGAGACACTGCCGTTGGCGCGCCAACGGATACCGGCGTCAATGAAGTCGTCAATCTCGCCGTCGAACACGGCAGACGTGTTGCCCACTTCGTGTTCGGTGCGCAGGTCCTTGACCATCTGGTACGGGTTGAGCACATAGGAGCGCATCTGGTCGCCCCAGGAGGCTTTGACGTCGCCGGCGAATGCCTTCTTCTCCGCGTCCTCCTGCTCCTTCTTCAACAGCAGCAGCCGGGACTGCAGCACCCGCATGGCGGCGGCACGGTTCTGCAGCTGCGATTTCTCGTTCTGCATGGAAACCACGGTGCCGGTGGGAAGGTGGGTCAGGCGGACGGCGGAGTCGGTGGTGTTAACGGACTGGCCGCCGGGACCGGAGGACCGGAAGACGTCCACGCGGATCTCGTTGTCCGGGATCTCGATGTGGTCGGTGGGTTCGATCAGCGGAATCACCTCGACGGCGGCGAACGAGGTCTGGCGGCGCCCCTGGTTATCGAACGGGCTGATCCGCACCAGCCGGTGCGTGCCGGCCTCCACCACGAGGGTGCCGAAGGCGTAAGGGGCCTTGACTTCGAAGGTGGCCGATTTCAGTCCTGCCTCTTCAGCGTAGGACGTGTCCAGGACGGTGGTGGGGTAACCGTGGCGTTCGGCCCAGCGCAGGTACATCCGCAGCAGCATCTCGGCGAAGTCCGCGGCGTCCACTCCCCCGGCGCCGGAACGGATCGTCACAACCGCCTCGCGGGCGTCGTACTCACCGGAGAGCAGGGTGACCACCTCGAGCTGGGACAGTGACTTGCGCAGCGACTCCAGCTCGGTCACCGCCTCAGCCTTCGACTCGGCGTCCGCCTCATCCTGGGCCAGCTCCACCAGGACCTCAAGGTCATCGATGCGGGACTCGATCTTCTCCAGGCGTTCCAGCTCCGACTGGCGGTGCGACAGCTTGGAGGTGATCTTCTGCGCCTCGGCCGGGTCGTCCCAGAGATCGGGCACGCCGGCCATTTCGCTGAGCTCTTCGATGTCCTCTTTGATCTTTGCCACATCCGAGACCTCTTCAATGGAGGCGAAAGTGGAGCGGAGGGCGCGGATTTCTGCGGGAAAATCTATTTCTGCCATGGTGCTTACAGCCTACGCCATGTCCCTGCGCCGCTGCCCGTCGTCGTCGTCGTTGCCGTCGTCCCACCGCGGCTGGGGCCAGGGTCCGGCCCGCGAGGCAGCAGAGCAGCGGAAGGCTTCGCAGGTTTTCGCTGCCGGGGCACGGCCTTTGCCTAGGGTCTGCCTAGGGCCGGTTGGAAGAATTCTTCTTCAGCAGTGTGAAAAGACCTACTGCAACGAATATCCCGCCCAGGATAAACAGGACTATCGAGCCTATCTCCAGTACGGCTGCCGCGATGCCGGCAACCTTGAACGCCAGGATTACCCCTTTCATGCTTCCACGCCCTCTGCCTTGTACTGCGCCGCCCACAAGTCACGATCTTTGCGGGTGATCTTTTTGCGGAGGATTTCTCCCCAGGAAGCGAGAATCCATCCGCCACGTATGCAGGCCAGGAGCTCAATGGGGATTATCAACACGACGATAAGGATGTCCCACTTGTCCTTATACGGGACGCGAAGGGCCGTCTTGAGGTTGATGGCCATAAACAGGATGGGCACGAGCAGTCCCCACCAAGCCAATGTCAGGGCATCCAGATACAGCGCCAGCGAAATTACCATCACCCAGAGTGTGCGGATTGCAGGTCCGAGCAGATTGAGCATCTGGCTAACCCAATCCCTGATGGTCAGATGGTTGACTCCGAAGCGAAGCAGATCCTGAAGGGTACCCGTCTGCCACTTCATGCGCTGCCCCCACAGGGACTTCAGGTTCTTCATCCCGTCGGTGTATGCCCTGATGGTGGTGGATACGTAGGTCTTGTACCCCGCTTCCCGGAGCCGGTAGGTCAGCTCGTAGTCCTCCACGGCACTTTCGTACGACCACGGCCCTTCCCTGTCGTCCCTGGCGGCAATCTCCCTCAGCGCCCTGCCGGAGAACGCAGACCCGGCGCCTGCCAGGACATTGGTCCAGCCATGATTCAGCCCCTGTTGGATGTTGTAGGCGTATTCGGATTTCTGCAGCCTGCACCACAAACCGGGCTGCCGGATGGTGAATTTGGAAGTCGATCCTCCGAAGAGACGCTTCCATGATTCCTTCTCCCAGTCTTCGATGGCATTGGGGACAAGTACAGTGTCTGCGTCCATGGACACGACAAGGTCGGAGTCACGGCCATAGAGATTCCATCCCCTGTTCATGGCCTCGGACTTGCGGTGCTTCAGGCGGGGCAGATCCATAACGATTACCGGGTACTTTTTTGCTACCTCGACCGTTTGATCAGTGCATCCATTGGCGATAATGATTATCTGGTCCGGCTGCCGGGTCTGCGCAAGCAGGGATTCAATGGTTTGCCCTATTGTTTGCTCCTCATTGTGCGCCGGCACTAATACCGTGACCTCCATTTCTCCTCCTTCCTGGGCAGAGTGCCGGGATCATCGCCGTGCCCGCCGGGGTCCAATCCGCGCACGCGGATCAGATACTGGCCCCGGCCCGCTGCCATCCCCACGGCATGCACTGGCGGGCCCCCGGTAACGCACGGGATGGACCGGATATGCCGCCCGTCCCGCGAGAATCGGGCGGCCGGTTTGTGGCTATGGCGTAAGGCTAGGGAGCACGGGAAGGCCTTGACGAGGGTATTGCGGGGGTCGGATGCAAAGTCGGGTATGCCACCCGCGGCGCCAGGGGCAGAGACTCAGTAAAGGCGGGCGTCCCCCGGTATCTTCCGGCGGCCGGGCAGCACTGGAGCAGCCGGGCCTCACCCGCCGCTGCGATGGAGATTCCGTCCGGCACCGGCCGCCTGACGCGCCGCGGCAGTGCACGGATGTGTCGGCGGGGAGGGTTACATTAACCAATGACGGAGAAAGAACACACGCCCTGATGAAGGAGCCTGTCTTGACCGAACGGAATCCGCACCCCCATCCCGAACGCGGCCGCCTCTACACCCTCGACGAACTCAACGACCTGGCTGAGCAGGGGGATCCCTGGGCCATGGGCAAAGTGGACGAATGGGACCGCGACTTCTCCAACGACTATGCCGTGAAGATGTTCGACAAGTGCCCCGACAGCAACTGCGAGTACTACGGGGAGCCCGTCAATATCTGCTACGGCGAGGACGGGCAGGTCCTGGACATCGACCACGGCGGCTGGGGCCACGGACCGGCGCAGGACATGGCGCAGAAAAAGGCGTCATAGCCACTGCGGGCGTTTACTGAACCAGCCGTGCCCGGGCCTCGCTGACGGCCGTTATTTGAATACCCTCCGGGACCAGGAAATTGACAATCGGCGGGTGCACCCGTGCAGCCAGGACAATTCGGGCCGTCCGGCCGTCCGCCGTACCGGTGTCCTCCGCCACCACGAGGTCATTGAAACGGGACTCGGCCCCCGTTACCTGAAGGTAGTTTCGTGCCGCAGCGCGCACCGCGCCTGCGTCCAGTGCCGCCGCCGGGCCGTCCCCGGCGTCGGACTGGCCCAAGGTGAACGTATCCGCGGCTGCCACAGCTGCTCCGTCGGCTGCCGACAGCAGCTTCTTCTGTCCGATGTACACCGAAGATGCCGCCATCACAACGGTCACGGTGAGCAGGGCCAACAGGGTGTAGCCGATGATCAGCACGCCTACCTGGCCGCTTTCGTGCCCCTCGCTGCCACCGGCGGGACCGCCGTCGCTCCCGGTGCCCGGCCTCATCCGAAACGCTCCACGACCTGCGTGGATTCCGAGTCCACCACTACCGGTGAGTCCCCTGCCCAGGGAAGTCCGGGCAGGGGAACATCAACGCTCACCCGGACGGTCACGAGGGTGCCCGGCGCCAGGCAGTCGGCAGGGCAGCTGATGACCATGTCCATGGTTCCGGCCGGCAATCCGAAGTCATCCAGGGCAAGCTGTGCAGCCTCCGTGGCGCGGCGCTCGGCCGTCGCCGCGTCAGGGGCCGTGGCATAGACCTTGGCGGCCGCATCCGCTGCTCCCACGGCAGCGAAAGAGGCACCCTGGATCTGACCCACCGTAATAACCAGATAGACCACCGGAACAAGCAGCAGCAGGCCCAGGAAAATGAATTCGACGACGGCGCTTCCGGTTTCGTCCTGCTCCTGCCGGGTCCCGCCGCAGGTGTCCGGTCCGCCCTCAGCGCCAGGCCGCATGCCCCGCCACCTCGATCCCGCCGTCGGGACCGATCAGGCCGATCACCGGCAGCGGTGCCCGGACGGTGATCTCGAGCAGGCGGGCGTCCCCTGCGGTCTGCTCGGCGCTGGTGATGTCCCCGGCGTATTCCGCCCCGAGGCTGGCATGGATCAGCTCGGAGGTCCGCCGGATACCGTCCTCCGGAGAACGGTCCGCCAGCGTCCCGTAGCGGGCCCCCGTTGCCGCGGCGTCAATGAGCGTGTTGCGCACGTGCAGTACCAGTGCCAGCTGGATCACCGCCATAAAGACCAGGCTGACAAGCGCCCCCACCAGCACAAAGTCCACCACTGCCGACCCGCGCTCCGTCGCGCCGGCAGGCAGCCGTGCGGAACGGAGCACCCTGGTCCGGGCGTCCGCAGGACGGCGTCCCCGCGCTATGGCTTCACCTGTTCCATGGCCGTCCTGAAAAGCTGCTCCAGTGCGGGCTCGGCGATGAACAGCAGCCCGGCCACCAGGATGGCGGACATAAGCGTGATCATGACCCACCCGGGCACGTCGCCGCGTTCCCTGTCCAAAGGCCGGGCCGAAGCCCGAACCTGACGGACGAGCCGGTAGCACCAGCCTGCCAGAACGGCGGCGGCTGCTTTCCAGCTGTCCGCTGTTTTCCAGCCTCGCTCCCCGCCCGTTTCGGTCCTCCGGTGCCTGCTGCCGTTCCTGGTATTCATGGTCTCCCTTTCCGTCGTAGCCATGTCTTGGATGTCCGGACACCGTTATGCCCGCTGCCCGTCACAGCCCCAGCCTCAACAGCGCCATGCCGGGAAATACGGCAAACAGGACCGTCAGGGGAAGGATGCCGAAAACCACCGGCACCATCATGGCGATTTCCTTTTTTCCTGCCGTTTCCATCAGCTCGCGTTTGGCCGCGTCCCGGACATCCTGGGCCTGGGCCCGCATCACGTCTGCCAGAGGTGTCCCGCGTTCCACAGCCACGCTGACCCCGTCCACAAAACGCGTCAGCGGCGCCAGCCGGATCCGGTCGGACAACTCCTCCAACGCGGCAGTCAGCGGTGTCCCCGCCCGTGTCTGTGCCAGTACCCTGCGAAACTCCCCGGCCAGTTCTCCCTGCGCCGCTGCCGAGACACGTTCCAGTGACCCCACGGCGTTCTCCCCCGCTCCGACCGCGAGCGCCATCATTTCGGCAAGACTGGGAAACTCGGCCAGGATGCGGGCATTGCGGCGCTCTATTTGCTGGGTCAACAGATAATCCCGCAGGAGGAAGCCCGCTGCGGCGCAGGCAAGAATCCCCAGGACTACAGCCGGCACGCCGATGCGTCCGCTGCCGGCCAGGAACGCCGTCGCCGTCCCTCCCATCAGGAGCCCGCCACCGGCACAGAGCACCTGCTCCACCCGGAAATCCAGGACGGTTTTCGTCCCGCCGGCCTGCTGCAGCCGGACGGCGAGCGATCTGTTCCCGGGAGACAGCCGGGCCAGCCGGCGTCCGGCGTCTCGCAGTACCGGACGCAGGATGCGTTCCAGCGGGCCGAAGGGCGTGAGGTCCGCCGTTGAAGGGTCCAGCAGCCTCGACGCCGGGCTGACCGAGCGTAGTTGGGGCGCCACGCGCTCTGCGAATGTGGTGCTGCGCAACGGCGGCAACCGGTGCAGCACCAGGAGCAGGCTGATGCCCACCATGGCACCTGCCAGCATCGCCATCGACGTCAGGCCGGTCACCGGAGGACCCTCACGTCTTCCGGAAGGGCACCGATCCGAAGCATCAGCCGGTAGCAGAGCACTGATATCCCGATGCCTGCCGCCAGGACACCGGCGCCCGCGGCGGTGTTGTACGCTGCCGCGGTTTCCGGCCGGGCTGCCAGAAGCAGCAGCACCACCCAGGGTGCAGCGGCTGAGAGCCGCGCCGCGTTGACGGTCCAGGATTGCCGTGCCAGCAGCTCGCTTCGGGTACGGGCGTTCTCCCGCAGGAAACCGGCCAGCGTGCCCAGCAGGCGGCCCAGGTCTGTTCCGCCCACCTGCCGGGTAATCCGCAGGGCTTCGATAATCCGGTCCGCGACGGGATCCGAGAGCCTGTTCTTCAGCCGGGTCAGCGAATCCTCGAAGTCGCCGCCGGACCGGTAGTCCGACGCGAACGAGGAGAAGTACCCCCGCAGTTCTTCCGGCCCGTTGTCCGCCAACTGGATCAGCGCATCGGGGAGCGGGAGTCCGGCCCGGATCGCCGAACGCAGGTGGTCAACGACGTCGGGCCAGAGCTCGGCAAGCGACGCCCTCCGCCGGGTGGCCTGCATCCGCACCAGGGCATAGGGAAGGGCAGCACCGAAG
The DNA here is from genome assembly GCF_030410475.1 of Arthrobacter sp. YD2. Taxonomy (NCBI): domain Bacteria; kingdom Bacillati; phylum Actinomycetota; class Actinomycetes; order Micrococcales; family Micrococcaceae; genus Arthrobacter; species Arthrobacter sp. YD2. The sequence goes on along the minus strand of NZ_JAUHHB010000001.1, from coordinate 1,195,255 downwards.
ATACCGAAGCAGGCGGCGATGGGCACCGACAGCGTCAGGCCGTAGACCAGGAGGAGCACGGAGATGCCGGTGACGGCACAGGTCACCAGCAGTCCGCCGACACCGACCCGGTCAATTCCCGCCTGCCGCAGCAGGTCTTCCAGGAACCCGGTGCGGCGGCGTCCGGGCCCCGGGCGGGCCGGAGACACCCAGCATGACTGCCACAGCAGCAGCAGACCAAGCCCCAGACAGAGTCCGGCCGCGGCGCTCACTGTCCGCTCCCCAAGAGTGCAGCGACGTTGACTCCTGCCCGCGCGAACTTCTCCGCAGCAGGCATGGAGGACGCGGTGACGGCCAGCTGACCGTCGGACCGGGCAAAAACGGAAGATGACTCGATGAGGCCGTTTTCGACCCGGCGCCCCAGGGCCAGGATTTCGGTCACTTCCCGTTGCCCGGATGGGGTCCTTTCGCAATGGACCACCAGGTCAATGCAGGAGGCCACCGTCGGGACCACGAATGCACTCGAAATATTGCTTCCCGCCAGCAGCGGAAGAGTGCACAGCTTGGTCACTGCATCCCTGGCACTGTTGGCGTGTACGGTACACATCCCGGGCAGGCCGGCGTTCAGGGCGATCAGCATGTCCAGGCTTTCCGCTTCACGGACCTCCCCCACAATCAGGCGGTCCGGCCGCATGCGCAGCGCTTCCTTGACCAGGCGTCGCAGCGGAATCTCGCCCTGCCCCTCCAGGTTCGCCTGCCGGCACTGCAGACCCACAACATCACGCAGCGGCAGCTGCAGTTCGAAGATCTCCTCAACGGTCACCACCCGTTCGCGGGCACCAATGGCGGCGCCAAGGCAGTTGAGCATGGTGGTCTTGCCCGCCTGTGTGGCACCCGACACAAGGATATTCAGGCCGGCACCCACAGCCGCGTCCAGGAACCGGGCGGCGGGGGCGGACAGCGTGCCCAGTTCCACCAGGTGCTCCAGGCGGCGTGCGCGGGCCACGAACTTCCGGATGTTGACCGCCCAATGGCGCCTTGTGACATCAGGTATGGCCACGTGCAGCCGGGACCCGTCCGGCAGTGCAGCGTCCACAAACGGCGAGGACAGGTCCAGCCGGCGACCGGAGGATTTCAGCATCCGCTCCACCAGGACCCGTACCTGTTCCGGTGTCAGTGTCAGCGAGGTCAGTTCCGAGCGGCCGTCCCGCGCCAGATAGACCTCTGAGGGAGAGTTGATCCAGACTTCCTCGACCGTCGGATCATCCAGCAGTGGCTGCAGAACGCCGAATCCGGCGACGGCGTCGAACACCTGCCGGCGCACCGATTCGGGCCGGCCCAGCGGCGGCAGCGATCCGAGCAGCGAGCGTTCGTCGTAATCCGAGACTGCCGCGTCCACCAGGCGGCGGACCTCCCCCACCTGTTCCTGCGGATCCAGGCCGCGCACGCGGATGAGTTCGCGTACCTCGTCCTCCACGATCCGTAGCGCATCCATCCGTATCCCCCGTATTCACCCGGGCGGCAGCACCCGGCATGAGACTGGCGGCCCCGGTTTGCGGGCCACGGGCGACAGAGTAGGGGCCGGATGGCGGAGAAGCGAGAGTGGTGGTCAGCCGTTGTGGATAAGTAGTGGCCCGAGCATCCGTCGGGGCGCGAAAGCCGCTCAGGCCACGGAGACAGGCACTGTTGCGGCTATTGCTGTCCTGCGGCCCTTCAGCTTCATGGCCGGTGCTTCCACCAGGGTGTAGCTGGCAAACGCCAGCGGGACCACGCAGGCAAAGGTCAGCAACAGGTAGACAGGCAGCGAGAGGTCCGGCCACGCGATCTCGAGGAGGTTCTGCACCGGGACACCGTAAATGTAGATGCCATAGGAGAGGTCCCGCTTGGCTCCGATCCGCCGCAGCGGCAGCACCGAGCCCAGGACAAAGATGAGGATGGCAAACGGCAGCGGCGCCAGGACCGTGGCCGTGCCCGTTAGGACCGAGGCCACGAGCACCGCAACGGAGACGACGACGGCCGGCAGAACCCGGATCCGCTCGGCGTGCAGGTACAGCAAGGCGCCGCCCGCGAACGCGGCCAGCAGCGGCGGGGCCAGGGTCAGTTCGCTCGGCGGGATGACCCCCAGATGGCTGGCCAGCGCCGCCGCCGTCGAGCCGGCGAACACGGCCAGCAGCAGGGCATTGCTGCGTGGCCGCAGCGCCGCCATGCCGATGATCCCTACGCCCACGTAGCAGCATGCCTCCCAGAACAGGCTCCACAGGGCGCCGTTCCAAATTTCGCCTTCTGCCAGGGTGGTTCCGATGGTGGTCTGGGAAACGATCGGCGGGTAAAGGAACAGGTTCCTGGCCACATAGGACAGGGAGTCGGTCAGGGTGAAGCTGCCCGGTGAACCGGCAACCACGGACAGCGGCGCGAAGGCAAAGGCGACCAGCAGCAGGGCCACCAGGAAGCCCGGATAGATGCGCAGGAACCGGGCACGGAAAAAGCGTGCGGCCGGCTGTCCATTCATCCGGCTGCGGGTGATGAGATATCCGGAGATCCCGAAGAATCCGAGCACCGACCAGGCACCCAGCGTCCGCCCGCCCAGCGCGGGCTCCTCCCCCAGTCCGCATATGACCCAGGAATGGGACACCACGACAAGGGATGCCAGCAGCAGGCGCAGGGCGTTGAGGGCATTGTTCCGGGGATCGAACAGTTCCCCCAGCGTGGTGCGTGCGGATGCCGGCCCCCATGCGGACTGTTCAGAGTTAGCGGACATTAATAATCAAGCTTTCGATTGTCGAGACTTGGTATGCCGCGTAAACCAATGCTGTAACCGGAGGCCTGCACGCGGAGACGGTGACCCCCGCAAGCATAGTGCAGGTTGGTTTCCACCTGTCGCAGGTGGGGCAAGCCGCAACAAACGCCGACCGAAGGTGTTGCCTGAGCCAATGAGTGTTACTGATGTGAAATATGTTTCTACCGGTTCATCCAAGGCGGCCGATAGTCTTCATAGATCCCCCATGCCCGCACCCGGGCAAACATCTGGAGTAACCGTGAACAAAAAATCACTCGCCCGCTGGCTGGGAAGCGTGGCCCTAACCGGTGCCCTGGTCTGCAGCATGTCCCCCGCAGTGGCCGGATCCCTGCAGGCACCTGATGTCCCTGCTCCTGCCCCGGTGGCCTCCGCCCTGCCGGAGGCGGACACCTTCCCGACGGCGGAACCCGTCCCGACCGCGGCCGCAATCGAATCCCCAAAGGAACTGCCGCAGACACCTGTGCCGGCGGAACCCGAGGCTCCCGCAGCCGCCGACGCAGCTGACATCGTAGAAGAAGAGGCTGGCCTTCTAGGCGCCCATATGGGGCAGGGCATGGAGCGGTTGCTCACCACCGGAGATCCGCAGGTACCGTCAGCACAGGAGCAAGAGGAGAAACTCGAGGCCGAAGTCTCCATGGAGGCGCCCCTGCAGGTTCCGGACACTACTGCCGGCAAGCCGCCAGCCGCTACCTCAATCAACACGACCGTGACCGCCGGTGTAAGTGCGTTCCAGGCTATCCCCGCGTTTGCGGCGGATACCGCGGTCAGCTGGATGCCGCCAGGTATCCAGGGCATGGATGTCAGCAGCCACCAGCAGAACGTGGACTGGCCCGGCGCCTGGCGGCAGGGATCCCGGTTCGCCTACGTCAAGGCAACCGAGGGCACCTACTATAAGAACCCGTACTACACGCAGCAGTACAACGGCTCAGCCAACACAGGCATGGTTCGTGGCGCCTACCACTTCGCCATCCCCACCGTGGGCTCCGGTGCCGCCGAAGCCAACTACTTCGTCAACAACGGAGGCGGCTGGTCAGCGGACGGCCGCACCCTGCCTCCGCTGCTGGATATCGAGTACAACCCCTATCCGCAGCTTGGCAATACCTGCTACAACTTGAGCGCGTCGCAGATGATCACTTGGATCAGGGATTTCTCGAACACCATCAAGGCCCGTACCGGACGCGTGCCAATGATCTACTCGACCACTGACTGGTGGCGTACCTGCACCGGGAACACCAATGCCTTCTCGAACCATCCCCTGCACATAGCCTCCTACAGCCAGAAGGGTGCGGGCGCACTGCCCAACGGCTGGCCGGCCTACACCGTCTGGCAGTACTCCAGCACCGGCCCCTTCGCCGGCGACTCGAACGTCTTCAACGGCAACACCGGGGCACTGGATGCCTTTGCCCGTGGCGCGAATCTTCCCGGTGCCCCGGCGATCATGGCCAAGGCCGCAGCGAACCCGGGGCTCGGGGCTGCGAAATCGGGCGTGGTCTGCGGCTTGCGCGGCGGCGGCTGTTACCAGGACTTCCAGGGCGGATCCATCCTCTGGTCCCCGCAGACCGGAGCCCAGGTCAGCCCCAACGCCCCCATCCGCAGCGCCTATCAGGCCGCCGGCTTCGAAAACGGCGCGCTGGGCTACCCCACCAGCGGCCAGGTGTGCGGCATCAAGGACAACGGCTGCTTCCAGGATTTCCAGGGCGGGGCCGTCCTCTGGTCCGCCGCGTCAGGAGCCCAGGTGAGTACCGGCGGTGATATCCGGGAGGCCTACCGCACCAGCGGATTCGAAAACGGCCCCCTGGGATACCCGACGGGCCCGAAGGCCTGCGGCATCAAGGACAACGGCTGCTTCCAGGATTTCCAGGGCGGATCCATCCTCTGGTCCCCCTCCACAGGAGCCCAGATCAGTGCAGCAGGCGATATCCGGGAGGCCTACCGCGCCAGCGGATTCGAAAACGGCCCCCTCGGATACCCGCGCAGCCCCAATGTGTGCGGCATCAAGGACAACGGCTGCTTCCAGGATTTCCAGGGCGGGTCCATCCTCTGGTCCCCCTCCACAGGCGCCCATGTAAGCCCTGTCGGGCCGATCCGGAACGAGTACCAGAAGCACGGTTTCGAAACCGGAGCGCTGGGTTACCCCACTGGAGGGCAGGTCTGCGGCATCAGGAACGGCGGCTGCTACCAGAACTACCAAGGCGGAGCGATCCTCTGGTCCCCTGCCACCGGAGCACAGGCCAGCCCCACCGGGCCCATCCGGACCGCGTACCAGAAGCACGGCTTCGAAAACGGCGGACTGGGCTACCCCATCGGAGGGCAGGTTTGCGGCATCAAGGACGGCGGCTGCTACCAGAACTACCAAGGCGGAGCCATCACCTGGTCAAAGACCGCCGGCGCCCATCCCACGGCAGGGGAGATCCGGAAGAAGTGGCAGTCGACCGGCTTTGAAACCGGTTATCTGGGCTACCCCACCGCTGACGAGACCTGCACGGCTGCCGGCAAGTGCACTCAGCCTTACGAAGGCGGCCGCATCGAGTGGACCAAGGCCTCCGGAGCCGTCGTGTTCCGCAAATAGACCAAAGGTCTCCGACACACGCCGGAACTGCAAAAGAGCCGGCCGGGTTTCCTCCGGCCGGCTCTTTTGCTGTTCTGTGCTGCTACTTCTGGTTAAGCAGGTCCAGCAGGTACTGGCCGTAGCCGCTCTTGACCAAAGGTTCGGCGCGCTGCCTCAGCTCGTCATCGGTGATGTTGCCCAGCCGCCAGGAAATTTCCTCGGGGCAGCCGATGGACAGCCCCTGGCGCTTCTGCACGGTGCGGATGAACTCGGAGGCCTCGTTCAGCGAATCGAACGTGCCGGTGTCCAGCCACGCAGTGCCGCGCGGCAGGATCTCCACCTGCAGCTTCCCCTTCTCGAGGTAGATCCGGTTCACATCGGTGATTTCCAGCTCGCCCCGGGGGGACGGCTCCAGGTTGCGTGCAATCTCCACAACGTCGTTGTCGTAGAAGTAGAGTCCGGGGACCGCGTAGTGGCTCTTGGGGTTGGCCGGCTTTTCCTCCAGGGAAATGGCGCGCCCTGACTCATCGAATTCCACCACGCCGTAGGCGGAGGGATCGGCTACCCAGTAACCGAACACGGCACCGCCGTCGATATCCGCGAAACGCCGCAGCTGCGTGCCCATGCCCTGGCCGTAGAAGATGTTGTCACCCAGCACCAGCGCCACCGGTCCGTTGCCGATGTGCTCGGCACCCAGGACAAATGCCTGGGCCAGTCCGTCCGGGGAGGGCTGCTGCTTGTACGTGATGCTGACGCCGAAGCGGCTTCCGTCACCGAGCAGGCGCTCGAACTGGTCTGCATCGTGGGGGGTGGTGATGATCAGGATGTCCGTGATGCCGGCAAGGATCAGAGTGGACAGGGGGTAGTAGATCATCGGCTTGTCGTAGACCGGCACAAGTTGCTTGCTGACCCCGAGCGTGATCGGGTGCAGTCTGGAGCCGGTGCCGCCTGCCAATATGATTCCTCGCATGCACCTCATCATCCCGGCTCATTGGTGCGACGGCAAATCCGGTAATGTTGTTCTACATGCGCAAACTCCTGGTCACCGGCGGCGCCGGCTTTATTGGCTCCAATTTCGTGCACTACGTCCTTGAAAACACAGACTACGAGGTCACGGTGCTGGACAAGCTCACGTATGCGGGCAACCTCGAGTCCTTGAAGGGCCTCCCGGAGGACCGCTTCACCTTTGTCCGCGGAGACATCTGCGACGCCGAACTGGTCGACACGCTGGTGGCGGACACCGACGTCGTGGTGCATTACGCAGCCGAATCCCACAACGACAACTCGCTGCATGATCCGCGGCCGTTCCTGGATACGAACATCATCGGCACGTACACGCTGATCGAAGCTGCCCGCAGGCACGGCACCCGCTACCACCACATCTCCACGGACGAGGTCTACGGCGACCTCGAACTGGATGATCCGCAGCGGTTCACGGAGTCCACCCCGTACAACCCCTCCAGCCCGTATTCCTCCACCAAGGCCGGCTCAGACCTCCTGGTGCGGGCCTGGGTGCGTTCCTTCGGGCTCCGGGCAACCATCAGCAACTGCTCGAACAACTACGGCCCGTACCAGCACGTGGAAAAGTTCATCCCCCGCCAGATCACCAACGTGATCGACGGAGTGCGTCCCAAGCTCTACGGCGCCGGTGAAAACGTGCGGGACTGGATCCACGCGAATGACCACTCCTCTGCGGTCCTGCGGATCATCGAAAAGGGCGAAATCGGCCAGACGTATCTGATCGGCGCGGACGGTGAGAAGAACAACAAGGAAGTTGTCGAACTCATCCTCAAGCATATGGGCCAGCCCTCGGATGCCTACGACCAGGTCATTGACCGGCCGGGCCACGACATGCGCTACGCCATCGATTCCACCCGCCTGCGCACCGAACTTGGCTGGGAACCCCAGTTCTCCAATTTCGACCAGGGCATCGAGGACACCATCGCCTGGTACCGCGCCAATGAGGCGTGGTGGCGGCCGCAGAAGGAACAGACCGAAGCCAAGTACAAGGAACAGGGACAGTAAGGCCGTGGCTCCGGAATTCTCCAAGCCCCTTGCTGCCCACCCGACTCCCATTCCCGGCGTCGTCCTGTATGACCTTCCGGTCCACGGCGACAACCGCGGCTGGTTCAAGGAAAACTGGCAGCGCGGAAAGATGCTCGCACTGGGCCTGCCGGACTTCGGACCGGTGCAGAACAACATTTCCTTCAACGAGAAGGCCGGCACCACCCGCGGCATCCACGCGGAGCCGTGGGACAAGTACATCTCCGTCGCGACCGGCCGCGTGTTCGGGGCGTGGGTGGATCTGCGCGAAGGGCCGTCCTTCGGTGCCGTGTTCACCGCCGAACTGGATCCGGGCAAGGCAATCTTTATCCCCCGCGGCGTCGGCAACGCCTTCCAGACCTTGGAAGACAACACGGCCTACACCTACCTGGTGAATGACCACTGGAGCGCCGACGCACAGGGACAGTACACGTTCCTGAACCTGGCTGATGAAACCGCCGCCATTGCCTGGCCCATCCCGCTGGAGAAAGCCGAGCTGTCCGAAAAGGACCGGGCCCATCCTCGGCTTGACGCGGTGGTTCCCATGGCACCGAAGAAAACCCTGGTCCTGGGTGCGGACGGACAGCTTGGCAAGGCGCTGCGCGCCGCCTGCGCCGGCAACCGGGACGTTGAATTCGCCGGACGCCGTGACCTTGACCTGACTGATCCGGCGTCGTACGCGGACCGGAACTGGAAGAACTACTCGGCGATCATCAATGCCGCCGCCTACACGGCCGTTGACGACGCCGAGTCCCCCGCCGGCCGGGCCGCAGCGTGGGCCGTGAATGTCTCCGCCGTCGCGGCGCTTGCCCGCATTGCCGCCGAGCACCGGATCACCCTGGTCCATGTCTCCTCCGACTACGTTTTCGACGGCACAGCGCAGACGCACCCTGAGGATGAACCGTTCACGCCGCTGGGTGTTTACGGCCAGACCAAGGCTGCGGGCGACGCAATCGTCTCCACCGTGCCTGCACACTACATTGTGCGCACCAGCTGGGTCATCGGCGAGGGAAAGAACTTCGTGCGGACCATGGTCTCCCTGGCCGGGCGGGGCATTGAACCCTCGGTAGTGGATGACCAGATCGGCCGGCTTTCCTTCACCGAGGACATCGCTGCGGGCATCCTCCATCTCCTCTCCTCCGGTGCCGAATACGGCGTCTACAACCTGACGAACGACGGCGAACCCGCGTCCTGGGCCGATATTGCCCGTCGCGTCTACGCCCTGACCGGGCACTCCGAAGCCGCCGTCACCGGGGTCAGCACCGAAGAGTACTTCAAGGACAAGCCCGCCGCTCCCCGGCCGCTGAACAGTGTCCTGGCGCTGGACAAGATCAAGGCCGCAGGCTTTGTGCCCGCGGATGCGGATGAGCGGTTGGCCGCTTATCTGGGCGGCGGAGCAGAACCTGCTGCAGAGCCGTCCGCACCGGATATGGGATACTGACATGGTGAGCAGCACTTGGATTGTTATCCCGATGTACAACGAAGCCACCGTTGTCGGCTCCGTCATCGAGGACCTGCGACGGGTGTTCCCCAACGTTGTCTGCGTGGATGACGGCAGCCGCGACGGTTCCCAGCAGGTCGCCCGCGACGCCGGAGCGGTGGTGGTCCAGCACCCGATCAACCTCGGGCAGGGCGCCGCGCTGCAGACCGGGATGGAGTATGCCCTCCAGGATCCGGGGATGACCAGCATCGTCACCTTCGACGCCGACGGCCAGCACCGGGTAGAGGATGCCGTGGACATGGTGGCGCGCATCAATTCCGGTGAAGCCGACGTGGTCCTGGGCTCACGCTTCCTGGATGACCGGACCAAGCTCACACTGCGGAAGAAAATAGTGCTGAAGACTGCCGCCGTGCAGTCCCGGATGGCTACCGGCATGAACCTGACGGACGCGCACAACGGCCTCCGGGCGATTAACCGTGAGGTGGCTTCCAAGCTCCACCTGACCCAGAACCGCATGGCGCATGCCTCCGAACTGGTCAACCAGCTGGCGACGATCCGTCCCCGCTGGGTGGAACACCCCGTCGAGATCATCTACACGGACTACTCCAAGTCCAAGGGGCAGTCTCTGCTGAACTCCGTAAACATCTTGGCTGAACTCTTCTTTAGGTGATCGAATTGCTACTAATCGTCCAGATAGTCCTCGTCGTCGCCGTCATTCTGGTTTCCATCGCCATGATGCGCGGAGGCGTCAATGCCCAGCACCTCGCCATCCGGCGGATCATGCTGATGGTCTTTGCACTGGCGGCTGCCCTGTCCATTTTCTTCCCGGACACGCTGACCCGGGTTGCCGGCTTCCTCGGCATCGGGCGCGGCACGGACCTGGTCCTTTACGCGGCCATTGTGTGCTTCTTCGTCTTCATCGCCACCACCTACCACCGGTTCCGCGGGATGGAAACCTCCATCACCACTCTCTCCCGCCGGATCGCTCTGGACGAGGCGCCCAAGCCGTGGCTTGCAGAGCAGAACGCCGATGACAGGAATGCGGACGGCCTTCGGCAGTAGTTTCCCGCTTCCACACCGGGCCTGAACCGGCAGGCAGCACAGACAGAAATGGAGCGGACCTCTGGGGGTCCGCTCCATTTGTGTCTGCGGGATGCCGGCGGGCTGCTAGCCCACTACGTGCTTGGCCAGCTTGGGAATGTATCCCAGCTTGCCGCCGGCGGCCGAGCGTGCAATCAGCGCAGCGGCATTGAGACGGGAGGTCACATGCAGCTTGGCGGCGCGGGCGGCGCGGTTCCAGCCGACCTTCTCGAACCGGACTGCTTCGCCTTCGAAGAAGCGGCGCTCTTCATCAAAACGCCGTCCGTCGAACGCCCTGACGGAGGAGTCGGAACCGGAGTGCCGACGGTACAGGAAAGCCAATTCCGGGGTCAGCACCATCGAACCGTTGTCGGCCGCGATGTCCAGCAGCAGTGCCAGATCCTGCACCACGTCGAACTCGGTGCGGAATCCGATGCGCTTGATGGTCTCGGATTTCCACGCGATGGACGGGAAGTAGTGCCAGCCGGCACGCAGCAGGCTGGTTGCGAGGTCTTCGCCACCCAGCAGGCGACGGCCGTTGCCGCGCGGAAGGGCTGCCTTCTTCACCCGGTCGCCCAGCGGAGCAGTGGCCCGGCTGAACTCATCAATGACCTGCACGCCGGGCTGTACGGCGCTGGCCTGGGGGAATTCATCAAAGGCTTCCACCACGGAGGTGAGGTAGTTGGGCAGCATGATGTCATCAGCGCCCATCATGACCGCGATGGGCGCCTCGATCAGGTCGACGGCCTTGCGGTAGTTCCCGTTGGCGCCCAGGTTCTGCTCGTTGCGCTGGTAACTGACCCGGGGGTCATCGATCCCGGCAAACCAGCGGGCCGGCTCGGGATCCGGGTATCCGTCATCAATGACCACCAGGCGCCAATCCTGGTGCTGCTGGCCCATCACGCTTCGGGCAGCCTGCTTCATCAGTTCCACGTCCCCGTAGTACGGGAACATTACATTTACGGCAGTCACGGCTTGCTTCTTTCACTTTCATGGGCGACGGCAGGCAAGCCGACGAACGGCGCCGCAGTCATGGGGCAGCCAAAGGAAGGGGAACACCATCCACTATAGGGAGGGCACGCCGCTAAGTCGAAACAGGCCAGCCGGTATGCTGGATGCGGTACTGCACCCCATCTTCGAAGAACCACCAGGACAGGCATGAACCCCAGCAATCACACCTCCTCCCCCACCCGCGGCCAGGTCAGCGTCTGCATGGCGGCCTACAACGGGTCGGCACACATCGAGGAGCAGATCGCCTCCATCCTGCCGCAGCTGCAGGACGGCGACGAGCTGGTGATTGTCGACGACGCCTCCACGGATGACACGGCGAAGGTCATCGAGGCACTGGCTGACCCCCGGATCCGCCTCATCCGGGCCGAGACGAACCGCGGCTATGTGAAGACCTTCGAAGCGGCGCTGACGGCGAGCAAGGGCGACTACATTTTCCTTTCGGACCAGGACGATGTCTGGATTCCGGGGAGGGTGGACGCGATGGTTGCGGAATTGCAGCACGCCGACGTCGTTGCGAGCAACTTCGGGTACTTCGGCCAGGCACCGCGCCGCATCGAGTCACTGCGGCTGCGCAGCTCGGACAGCACCCGACGGTGGGCGAATCTGCTGATGCTCTGGGTGGGCGTCCGCCCCTACTATGGCTGCGCCATGGCGTTCCGCAGTTCGGCCAAGAACGTGATCCTGCCGTTTCCGGGCTTCCTGGTCGAAACGCATGACCAGTGGATTGCCTTGGTGGGCAACCTGCGAGGCTCTATGGCCCACCTGGAAGTAAACACCCTGAACCGGCGCCTGCATGAGAACAACACCACGCCCAAGAAGGCCCGCAGCCTGGTCCTGATCCTGCGGGCACGCCTCATGCTGGCCAGGGCGTTCCTTGTCGCTCTGGCCCGCAATCGCCGCGGCAAGGCCGCGGCCTCCTAGCGGTTTTTCGGCCGCGGCGTGACCAGGGCTTTAGCGCGTTCACTGATCCGCCCCGTACGCCCGGTCACGGCGTCGCGGATACCCAGCGCAATGGCTGCAATTTGGCGGGCACGGTGCGGCCCGTAAACCACCCGGACACCGTAGAAAACCACTTCCAGGCCAATCCGGCGCAGGACCCACACCGGCTGCCGGCGCAGGTACCGACTGTACATCACCAGGCCGTTGCGCGTGATGTAGTAGACGCGGAACGGGGCATGGGAGTGAACAAAGCGTTTCTGTCCGCCCACCGTCACGTGCCACGTCCCCAGCCGCATGGGGCGGGAATCCCCCACCGCATGGGTGATGTTGCAGCCCGGAGCCACAATGGCCTTGAGTCCCAGCTCGCGGATGCGCGCCGTGAACTCGGAGTCCACGCAGTCGATGAACAGTTCCTCTTCCAGCAACCCGGCCACACGGAAGGTGGACGCAGGAATCAGCGTGCCGGACTGCATCGGATCAAAGGCTTCCGGAAACGCGATCCCGGGTTTCTGAAGCATGACCGGCTGCCCGTTGTGGGATTCCGCGCAGACCATTCCCGCAGGCACCGACCGGGCCTTGGCGTTGTCCCAGGCCTGAAGGGCCAGGGCAACGTAGCCGGGGTCCAGTTCCGAGTCCTGGTCCAGGGTCAGAAAGAAATCCGGTTCCGACGGCTCGGCGTAGCGGATGCCCGCGTTAAGCGCGGCAGCGATGCCGCTGTTGGCGGGCTGCTTGAGCACCACGGCACCGGCTGCCTCCAATTCTTCGAAAACAGCCGGGTCCGCCGCCGGTGAGCCGTCATCAACAACGATGACCTGTTCCACCTGCTCAGCCAGCCGCTTGACCTTCTCCACGAGGTCAGAGGGCGGGTTGTAGGCGGAAATAACCGCTGCGACGCGGTGGGAAGTAGTCATGGCTGTTGTACCTTTTGTTGGAACGGGTCAGAGGGGAAGGCAGCACGAGAACCGGCGGCGCCTATTTGCCGAGTTGGACAGACCGGGAAAGCAGCTGGCCGGGCCAGATGGTCCGGGGCGAGCGGAACAGGCCCTGGTAGAGGCCGCGGGCAGCGCTGCGCAGCCACAGCGGACGGTCCTTCGCGCCCGGTCCCTGGCGCACTGCCAGTACGGCCATCCCGGCTCCCCACCGGACCGGATTCTGCAGCAGCGTCCGGGAAGCGGGGTCCAACCGCCGCAGCCACAGGTTATTGCGGATGTAGTAGAACAGCCTGCCGCCCATGTCGGTCTGGTTCTGCTTCTCCGGGTGGCTGATCCTGCTCTGCGGCAGCACCACGCCGTAAGCGCCCCTCGCCAGCCGGCGGGTGTATTCCGCGTCGTCGAACCAGATAAAGAAGTCGGCGTAGGGCAGCGGCATGGTGGCAGCAGCCTTAAGGTCGATCAGGACGCCTACGAAGCTGGCGCTGTCCACGGCAATTCCACCAAGGCCGTTTGCCTTCAACTGGCGTGCCGGGTCGCGGGACAAATCAGGCAGGTGGCCGCTGTTCGGCTCCCCCTCGGGGTTTACCACCAGGGAGGTGACGAAGCCGGGCCGGTGCGGTGCAGCTTCCATGGCTTCGACCAGCGGGCGCAGGCTGCCCGGCAGGGGCTCGGCGTCATCATCCATCAGCCAGGCGCTGTCATGGCCGGCTGCCATGGCCAACTCGATGCCCCAGGCAAAACCACCGGCACCGCCGAGGTTTTCCTTGGTTTCGAAGACTGTGACGCCGGGGAATTCCTCCCGCACCATGGCTACGCTGCCGTCGGTGGAACCGTTGTCGACGAGGATGATCTCGTCCGGCCGCCGGTCCTGGGCTTCAAGGGCCGCAAGGCACTTGCGAAGCAGGCCCACGCGGTTATACGAGACAACAACTGCTGCTACTGACAAAGAGTTCCCATCGTCGGAGTATGCCTAGCCAAGCGCCGAAGGCATACTGAAAGCAGGCGGCGCTAAGTTGATGATATCAACTCAGCTGAACCCGCTGGGTTAGAATCGTCTGCGGGAGCAGGCACGGGAAACGATCCGCCGCTTACCCTTACCCCGTTAGGGAGGACATTTCTTGGGTCAGCGCACGGTCCTTCGACACCTAAACCGATTGGGAGCGTTCGGCGTTTCCGTGGTGATCACCACCGTGGTGGGCGTACTCGCCATCCCCGTGGTCATCACGAATGCCGGCAGCACCATCTGGGGCGTTATTGCCCTCGGCCAGTCCACCGCACTGCTCTTCGGCGTCCTGGTGTCTTTCGGATGGGGAACCACCGGGCCGGCCATGGTGGCCGGCATGCCTCCGGAAGCCCGTCCGCAGATGTACATCGATTCCCTGGTCAGCCGGCTGTACCTCTTTGCCCTGGCAGCACCGCTGGCTGTGCTGACGGTATGGCTCATCGCCAAGGACTCCCCCGGCGTCGCAATGCTTGCCAGTGCTGCCTATCTCCTTCCGTTCCTTGGCGCGTCCTGGTTCTTTGTGGGTGATGCCCGCCCGGGACGGCTGCTGCTCTTTGACACGCTGCCTGTGACGCTCGGAACGGTATTCGGCCTGATCGGACTGATCGGCACCGGCAATGTCTACGTCTACCTGTCCATCCAGGCAGGCATGAACCTGCTTGCCGTGATCTCCAGCGGCTATCTGATCCGCAGGGGCTCCCCCTCCGTCCCGACCTTCGATTTCAGCTTCTCAAAGGCGATGCACCGGTTGCGGGGGCAGCGGCACGGTGTCGTCACCGCGGCCACGTCCAGCCTTTACGTCAACACCCCGGTCCTGGTGGTGGGAGCCTTCCTCCCCGGCGCCCTGGCCCTGTATGCCATGGCGGAAAAGTTCTTCAAATACGGGCTCACGGCAGTGGGCCCGGTGGTGCAGGTCCTGCAGGGCTCCATTGCCGACCCGGACCGGGCACGGCAGGACGCACGCGTCCGCACCGCAGCACGGCTGGCACCGTTTGCCGCCGCGCTCGGAGCGCTGGTCATGGCACTGTGCATTCCCTGGGCAAGCAGCCTGCTGTCTCAGGGCGAACTTGAGGTGGGTTTCGATCTCAGCATCCCCATGGGCGTGGTCTTCGGCGCCGTTGCGGTGTCCCAAGTGGTGGGACTGGCTTGCCTAATCCCCATCGGCGAAGGCAAGGCTCTCGCTGTCTCCACTGTCTTCGGCGCGGCCATCGGCATCCCGCTCATCATCACCGGCGCCCTGACAATCGGGGTGTCCGCCGTTGCCTGGGCCGTGGCAGTCTCCGAACTGGCCGTCGCGGCCTACCAGCTCAAAGTAGTCGCCGGCTACTTCCGCCGGACCTCCAAGGATGCCAAGGCCGCCGTCGCAGGCTGACCTCGTAACCAGCAGTCAGCCTGCGACGGCGCCCGTCAGATTAGTCGCAGGCGGTAATCCGGTAGAGCTTCGCGTCGCCCTCCGAGTCCACCAGCTCGACAGCGTCGCTGGACCCAAGGTCGTCCAAGCCCGGATACGGGTGGTTGCCGTCGTGGACTTCCTTGTCTCCGAAGTCCAGGACATACTCAACCTGCGCTTTTTCAAGGGCCGGACAGACATCGGGATCGGTCCGGGCATTGCGGAGGTCGGCGTAAATTTCTTGCTCTGCCGGGTCCAGCACCGCGAGGGTATGCATCTGCATGGGACGTTCTCCGGCGAGGGCGTAGACCAGTGAACTACCTGTCCAAGGATTACCAACCACCCGTGCGCCATCTTGGATTTCGCCGTCCAGACGCACCATCAGTTCATACTCGTCCCGCGACACCAGCGGCGCTGCATCCGTCAGCCTGTAGTTGCCAGCGGCGGCCATGGTGGCATTGCGTACGTTCTGTTTCTGTGTCGCGACTGCTGCAACCACCATTAGCAGCAACAGTGCGGCTGCCGTTGCTACACGCATCCGGTCCGCACGCCATCCCCGGTTGGACATCCGCTCCAGAACCGGGTCCCACAGGTGGTGTTTCAAAATATCGACCATGAGTGTTCCGCCCAGAACAGCCAGAGGGAGGGTCGACACAGGCAACAGCGCGGCGAGACGGACATTGTCCGTGTACCAGCCACCTGTGATCAGATCGCGGAAGTCACCGTCGGGCGAGCTGGTGGCTACGACGTAAAGGAAACCACCCACGAGGTAAATCCCGCCCACCCACCACGGGGCCCGATGGAGCACCAGGGCAACGAATCCGAGGACCGTCAGCACCAGTACTGCCCAAGAAACCACCGAGAGCAGTGGCGCCCCGGCAAGGACATCGCCCATGGCCTGCGCCTGGGTTTGGTAGGGGGTCCAGATCAAGGTGTCGTCTTCGGGCCGTACCGCGTTCCACAGGTTCACGACCCCGGCAGCGTACAGAATGAAGGTCAGGAGGTAGCCCGCTGAGCGGAGCGGACGCTGAGCGGCCAATTCAGCCCGCGTCCGCCGGCCGACCGCCGCAATGACTAGGGGAACGGAGAACGCCGTGACCGCCAGAAACGCGCTGGGATGACCCAATCCCAGTCCGGGAAATGCCACGAGAAGCAGGAGCCATGTGAGGGGCAAGGATCCGCTCCGGCGGGCCAGTCCCAAGACAGCCAGGAGGATGCCGAGCAGGGCCGGGATCAGACTCACCCCGAGGAAGTTGGGGTAGAGAACCCCAAAGTCCACAAGAAGCAGCGGAAAGGCGCCGAAGGCAGCGGAGAGCACTCCGGCCAGCAGGGTTGGGACGATTCTCCGTCCGGCTATCTGCTGGACCAGGAAGATGCAGCCCAACGGCCAGACAAGGGCGCCGATAACGAGGTTCACGGCATTGACGCCGACAGGTATTGGTGCGGAGGTAAGCGCGGTGACCAGCGAAACGAGACCGTGCCATCCCGCCGGATAGAAGCTGATGCCGGTCATCCCGCCGATGCTCAGGGAGGAAGCCGAACCCGTGTCCGCGATGTACTGGATTGCGTTGAGGTGAAAGATATTGTCGAAGGTCTGGGAGAAATTCTCGGGGGCACCGAAGGCGTAGAGCAGGCGCCGGCCCACCAGGGCCGCAGCCCCGAGCACGGCTGCTGCCTCGACCAGAAGGATGGTCGGGTCGGGGGCCGCATGCGAGGAGTCCGGCTGCGTCCGCCGGGTCCACCAGACACGGAGGAGCCCCACGACGGCAGTGGCACCGACGGTGAGGACCGCTACGGGCAGGAACGACCAACGGACACCGGCGGCGTCTGCTAGTACTGCTGCAACGGCGGTCAGGGAAACGGAGAGAACCGGTGACACGGCCAGGGCGGCCAGCCAGCGCAGCCGGAAGCCTACGAAGGCGAGGACCGCCCCCGGCGCGAAAATGACGCACACCGCAGCCAGAATCTGCGGGGTGACGGAAATCCAGGTCACTGTCTTCCTTCCGGTGCCGTGGTCCTCACCGCACGCTGTATTCGATAGTCAAAGGGGATCTGCAACCGGCCGGAGCAGCTATTGCCCGCGCATCCGCTGCACGACTTCGGCCACGGGTGCGTCCATGACAATCTGTCCGTGTTCCAGGAGGACGCCCCGCTCGCAGATCCGTGACACCAGGTCCAGGTCATGGCTGACCACCACCAAAGTCTTGCCTTCCCCCGCCAGTTCCTTGATCTTGTCAATGCACTTCTTCTGGAACGGTTCGTCGCCAACGGCGAGGATCTCGTCCACGAGGAAGACCTCGGGGTCGGTGTGGACGGCCACGGAAAAGGCGAGCCGGAGGTACATACCGGAGGAGTAGAACTTGACCTCGGTGTCGATGAACTGGCCGATCTCGGAGAATTCTACGATCGAATCGAACTTTTCGTCGATTTCCGCCTCGGTCATGCCGAGGATGGCGCCGTTGAGGTAGACGTTGTCCCGGCCGCTGAGGTCATGGTGGAAGCCGGCGCCCACCTCGATCAGTCCCGCCACCCGGCCGCGGGTGCCCACGGTTCCGGTATCCGGACGCATGACGCCGGAAATGTGCTTTAGCAAAGTGGACTTGCCGGAGCCGTTCAGCCCCAGCAGTGCCACTGTCTCGCCCTGCTCTACGTCCAGCGAGACACCCTTGAGAGCATGGAACTTCTCGGACAGATCGCCCTTACGGCCCTTGATGAGCCAGACGAAGGCTTCCTTCATGGACCGCGTGTGGCGCAAGACGAACTGTTTGTTCACGTTACATACTTCGATGGCATTAGCCACGGTTCACAGCTCCTGCGCGAAACGGCCTTCAAGGCGACGGAAAACGAGCTGGCCCAGCAGCAGGACACCTGCGGACACGGCCAGAGCGATGGGAATCCACACGGACAGCAGGTGCGGCGGAATCGCCTCGGCGCCGTCCGTGGTGGGAAGCCAGAACGCATAGTGGAATGTTTCCACGCCGACGGTGATGGGGTTGAGCTGGTACAGGTTGAAGTAAGTCTCCCCCAGCTTCTCCTGCACCATCTTCCAGGAATACAGTACGGGCGAGGCCCACGTGGCAATCATCAACAGCATGTCCACAAGGTTCTCGGCGTCGCGGAAGTAGACATTGATGGCACCGAAAAGCAGGCCCAGGCCCGTGGCCAGCAGCGCCACGATAATGAACCCAGCTACCGCCGCCGCAAGCTGCAGCAACGACGGGCGCCACCCGTTGAATAGGCAGGCCACCACCAGGATGACGATCTGCGGCACAAAATGAACGCCGGAGACCCAGACAGAGGCCACTGGGAACAACTGGCGCGGCAGGTAGATTTTCTTGATCAGCCCGCCGTTCCCCACAATGGACCGTGAAGCGTTCCCGAGGGCTTCCGTGAAGAAGTTGATCAGCACAATCCCGGAGAACAGGTAGATCGCATAGTTGGGGAGGCCCCTGGGGTTGCCCGCGCTCTGCTCCAGTCCGAGGAAAACACCCAGGGCAATGTAGAAGACAACAAACTGCACGCCCGGCTTCACATAGGACCACAGCAGGCCCAGAATCGAGCCGCGGTAACGGACCTTCAGTTCCTTGGAGACAAGGAGCTTGAGCAGGAAGCGGGACCGGATAATATCGGCCAGTCCCGCTCCCCGCCCCGGAGTTTCAAGTGCACCGGTGGACAAGCTTATTTACTCTCTTCCGAATGCTGGGCGAAGGTCTTTTTCCATGCCTCAAAGGAAGTGATCTCCGGAAGCGCCTCGCGGTATTGGTCGCTGAGCTTCTGCCAGTTCTTCAGGATTTCGGCATTCAGCTTGACCGCCTCGGCCAGCAGGACCCGCAGCTGCTTGGGGTCGCGCTTGTACCAGGAGGCACCGGTGCCTTCGGCGTTGGACACCACGGCGCTGTCGTACTGGGACATCCGCCACCACTTATTGTCCTGATGTGCAATATAGGCCTGCGGGTGTTCCATGCTGGTTGCCGGCACCTTCTTGGTGAGCTGGCGGACCACAGTCTTGGCAGCCCACGGCACCAGAGTCGCGTAGGACGGGGCCTTGAAGCCCTGCCCGTGCCGCGGCGGCTTGTGCATCACCGGGGCGGGGAAGGCTTCCGGTTCCGGCTGGATCTGCGAATCGCTGAAGCCCTTGGCCATCGCCCGGATTTCCGGGAGCTTGGTCGGCAGCAGGTCGTGCAGGTGCTCCGGCCCCTTCAGCAGGTCCCGCAGTGCCATGACGCGGCCCTGTGCGGTGTAGTACTGCATGGAGATCAGGTGCTTGAGGTCGATGTAGCCGGTTTCGCGGACTACGCGGCCGCCATGCTCGTACGGGCTGTGGATCAGCGCGGCGATCATACGGTTGCGGGTGTGGAAGTATGCCTGCCATCCGACAAGGTCGTCCTTGTCGATCCAGGACACATGCCAGACCGCAGAACCCGGCATCGATACCGTCGGGTATCCGGCGCTTTTGGCACGCAGGCCGTACTCGGCGTCGTCCCACTTGATGAAGACCGGCAGCGACAGCCCGATGTCACGGATCACCTGGGTCGGGATGAGGCACATCCACCAGCCGTTGTAATCCACATCCACCCGGCGGTGCAGCCAGGAAGTCTGGCGCAGATTGGACCGGACGAAGTCGTGGCCGAGGCTCATCTCCTCGTGCGGCTGCGCCGGCTGGAAGCGGTAGGAGTTCACCGTTTCGCCGAAGGTGTGCAGGACCGTCCGGTTGTACAGATCGAACATATGGCCGCCCACAATGGTGGGGGTCTTACAGCGGTCTGCGAAGGTGAGCAGGCGGGAGATGCTCTCGGGCTCCATCACGACGTCGTCGTCCAGCAGCAGCACGTAGTCGCTGCCGCTTTCCACGGCCTCGTACATTCCGCGGGCAAAGCCGCCGGAGCCGCCCAGGTTCGCCTGGTTGATGATGCGCAGCTTGCCGCCGAGCATTGCCTCGACCTCGGCAAATCCGTCGGCGTCGGCGACCTTCTGCGTGCCCTGGTCAACGATCAGGACTTCCTTGACGTTTGCCAGCGCCTCGGGGTGTTCGCCGAGGATACGCAGGTTGTTGATGCAGAAAGATGTCTTGTTCAGGGTGGTGATCTCAAGCGTGACGCTGCCGCGCTTGACCGGCTCACCCGGCGCCTGCCATTCGGCTTCCTCAAGCACAAGCGACTCGGAGCCGGCCACCAGGTCGAACCAGTACCAGCCGCCGTCGCCGAACGGCTTCAGGCTCAGCTCGAAAGTGCTGGTCTCGCTCCCGTTGACCCGCTGGGTCTGCACATGCTGGAGGGCGCCGCGGGCGCTGGACTTGTAGACGGTGACGGCTCCGACGCCGGTGGTGCGGACGCTGAGCCTGATGGTTTCCAGATTGGTCCATCGGCGCCAGTAGCTGGCGGGGAAGGCGTTGAAATACGTGCCGAAGGAAACCCGTTCGCCAGCGCGCACTGAAGTGGACTGGCGGGAGAGGAAGTCTTCGGCGTGCACTTCCTTGCTCGGAGCCGAAGACACCATCGGGGTGGACTGCTTGGTCTTCGCGTCACCGTTCATGGTGGAGAGCTGAACGCCCGTGGCACTGCCGGTGTCCATGTACAGCGGAACGGTATCCAGCTGGTCCAGCGAAGGAAGGATCACCCGCTGGATCGTGGACCAGGACTCCGCTTTGTGTTCCTCGTCCGGCTGCCGTTCCACTATTGCGTTGCTCACGCGTCCACTCCTCCGCTTTCCAGCTTTGCGCCCCCGGTGAAGTGGGGCTTGATCTTATTGTCGTACATCGACAACGCCGATCCGATCGCCATATGCATGTCGAGGTACTTGTAAGTGCCCAGCCGTCCACCGAAGAGCACGGACTTTTCACCCTTGGCCAGGTCGCGGTAGGCCAGGAGCTTGGCGCGGTCTTCGGCAGTGTTGACGGGGTAGTACGGCTCGTCGCCCTTCTCGGCGAAGCGCGAGTACTCGCGCATGATCACCGTGGCGTCCTTGGTGTAGTCCCGCTCCGGGTGGAAGTGGCGGAACTCATGGATCCGGGTGTAGGGGACGTCCTCATCCGGGTAGTTCATCACCGAGGTGCCCTGGAAGTCCTCGATGGGCAGGACTTCCTCTTCCAGGTCGATGGTCCGCCAGGACAGGTCGCCTTCGGCGTAATCGAAGTAGCGATCCACGGGGCCGGTGTAGATCACGGGGACCTGGCCGAGGGTGTTGTTGCGGGAGAACTCGTGGCCCTCGTCGAAGAAATCGGTCTTCAGGTGCACCTGGATGTTCGGGTGGTCGGCCATGCGCTCGATCCACGCCGTGTAGCCGTCCACGGGCAGGCCCTCGTACTTGTCGTTGAAGTACCGGTTGTCGTAGTTGTAGCGCACGGGCAGGCGGCTGATGATTTCAGCCGGCAGGTCCTTTGGATCGGTCTGCCACTGCTTGCCCGTGTAGTACTTGATGAAGGCCTCGTACAGCGGGCGGCCGATCAGCTGGATGCCCTTGTCATTCAGGTTCGCCGGATCCGTGCCCGCAAGCTCGCCGGCCTGCTCCTGGATGAGCGCCTTCGCCTCCGCAGGGCCCATGGAGGCGCGGAAGAACTGGTTGATGGTGCCCAGGTTGATGGGCATGGAGTACACCTCGCCCTTGTGGCTGGTGTAGACCTTGTGAACGTAGTTCGTGAACTCGGTAAACCGGTTGACGTACTCCCACACGCGCTCGTTGGAGGTGTGGAACAGGTGTGCGCCGTAGCGGTGCACTTCGATTCCGGTCTGCGCTTCGTTCTCGCTGTAGGCGTTGCCGCCAATGTGGTGGCGACGGTCCAGGACTGCGACCTTCAGGCCCAGTTCCTTTGCAGCGCGCTCGGCTACGGTCAGGCCGAAAAAGCCCGACCCGACAACGACGAGGTCAACGTTCACATCTACTCCTGTTTGTTTCCGGTACGCCCTGGACGGGCACGCACCCGACGGTCAAGGTTATCTGACAAAACCGTTGAAGGCACTTTAGCTCCGGCGACACCCGGTGGCTGCCCAAGCTTGTCACCACATTTCAACTACTTCGTCGAGCCGCTCGCCGAACCATGGAACCGTCGTTCGGAGGAACGTCGACGTAAGGTGGTCATTGTCCCGGTAGACGATTACATTGCCGATGACCGGACTGCAGAAGCCGTTAGGGCACAGCAAGTCGTTGAAGTCGAGAAGGTGGACATTCGGGAGGTCCAGTCCCTGCAGGGGATTGGATGAAGCTAAGGTATCTTTTGCCTCGATGCCGCACGCCTCGTAATTGTCCGCGTTGCGTTCCAAACAGGCCGGAACGTTTTCCGGCATCCGAGGGGTATCCCTAATTCCGACCACGGGGATGCCCCGGGCCGTGAACCGGCTGACCTGATCCGGCCATGTCTGATCCAATGTCTCTCCTCCGCCAAAATGCGTTTGGGAGCTGGTCGTCAAGACAAGATCCGGCTGCAGGTCGATGATCTCCTCAATGGACCGCTCATTGAAGTCCAGACAACGTTCATCGATGAACGCGTCCGCCGTCACGGGACAGTATCCGCGTGTGTAGGAAATGATTTCCCATCCCCGTTCATCTGCGAGCTCAAGCAGTGGCGTTGTCCACATAAGCGCATGGGAGCTTCCGATCACCGCAACAACCGCCGCCGGTTCCGCCCCGCTATTTTGGCCTTCGTGCCGGCAGATGCTGACGTACTCAGCCGGGTCGTTGTCACAGCCATCAGAGAAGACCGGCGAATCCGCAGCAACATCCGCCATGGTCGGCTGCAGGGGGCTCGAGGGGTCCGAAGCATCCACGTAGCCCGGAAGCAGCACCGCTGCTCCGGGGTTGTTCCGATCCGCATTTGCCGCAAGCTGGTCAGCCTCCAGTTTGAGTGAGTACTGCCAGCCGCCCAGCGGAACACCCACCAACACCACACAAACCGCAATGGCAACCGCCGCCCGCTTCCTGCTTTCAAGTCCTTTCGCAGCCCGCAGTGGCTTCTCCACGAACCGTGTCGTGAGATACGCAAGAACCAGCGAAAGCAGGATAATCGCCGTCCCACCCACTGCACCAACCTCCTGGCGCCCGCGCCAGGAGAGATAAACCACCAAAACCGGCCAATGCCATAAGTAAAGGGCGTACGACATCTCGCCCAGCTTCATCAGCGGCTTCAGGCTCAGGAACCGGTCCGCCCCGATCCTGCTGCCAGTCTGACCCGCCACGATCACAAGCATCGCCGCACCAAGCGGCATCAGCGCCACATATCCGGGGAACTGGCCCTGGACATCGAGCACAAACCCAACACTAAGCATCAGCGCCAGCCCGGCCCACCCCGCGACAACCCTCAGGACCCTTGGCAGCCGGACATAACTGATAACAACCGCTAGCAGGGTCCCGAGTGCGAATTCCCACAAGCGGGTACGGGTATCGAAGTAAGCATGGGCTTGGTTCCCGTAGGTTTCCACGATCGAGAAAATGAAAGAGGCGAGAAACACCGCGCCGAAGACCAGCGCAACCATTGGTCGGAACCGCAGGCGCGCCCGCTGGCTGATTACCGCGGCAAGAGCGAATAGCAACGGCCAGAGGATGAATACCTGTCCCTGGATGGAGAGCGACCAGAAGTGCTGCAATGGACTGGCCAGGCCGTGGTCCGCAGCGTAATAGTCCACCGAGTTGGCAGCCAACACCCAGTTCTGGAAATACAGCAGCGAAGACCATGCCTGCTGCAGTATCTCCATCCATCGGGACTGCGGAACAAACAGATACGTCGCTGCCAGTGTGCCCAACAGCACCACCACCACCGCAGGCAGCAGGCGTTTAAAGACATGGATCCAGTAGGCCGCCAATGCCAAGGGCCGCCCACGCTCCACCTTGCGGATGAACGACAGGGACAACAAAAACGCGGAGATGAGCAGGAACACATCCACGCCACCGGAAACACGACCGAACCAGATGTGGTAGGTCACCACCATCAGCACAGCCAGTGCCCGCAGCCCCTGGATTTCCGGACGGTAGGCCGACCCCCCGCTTACAGCCTCCCGCTGCCCTGCAGCTGGTCCACCAACAACATCCTGCTTAACCAACGAGCGCCTTTCCTCAACTTTGCCCGTGTTCTACTTTACTGCCAGCGACCCGCACCCCTGCCCATCTCGGTGCCCGCGGCCTGCTCGTCGGGTTACCAACCAACGGCGTCGTGGAATCTTCTTTCGAATTCCGGGGCCATCGAAGCCGCATAGCTTGTGGTCAGGTGGTTGTCGTCGAGATACACATAGGTATTTCCGACAATCGGCCTGCAGGTTTCCTCCGGACAGATCAAGTCCGAGAAATCGAGGAGAACCATGCCCCCGGCAGTTTCCGTCCGGGGAAAGACGGGGGTCAGTTTGTGTGAGAGCGGCGTGACACAGGCGTCGGGCCCATTGCTTTCGGCACACACCTGCATATTGAACGCGAACCGGGGGTTGTCCCGTATGCCGACTACTTGGATTCCTGCAGTCGTCAGCTTTTCCGCCACGTCTGGGAAGGCCTCCACCAAGGGATCTGACGCATCCTCCGGCGTTGCGGAAGTTGCGACGGCAACCACGGCGTCCGGGTTCAGGTCCAGCGCATACTCCGTAGCGGCCTCGTTGAACTGGTTACAGCTATCCGAACGGGTGGCGATGGTACCCGTGTAGGAGCATCCACCCCTCAAGAGTGCCAGAACCCGATAGTTCCTTGATTCCGCCATCGGTTCTATGGCCTCGAGCCACTGTTGGGCGTGGGAGCTCCCGATTACGAGTATGGTCCGCTCGGGCGCTTCCACGTTCTCAGTGCTGAAGCAGACACCTGTGAGGAGGGGGTCCGAAGGGCCATCGGGGACTTCGCTGCACGGCAACTGAAGTTCACCCCAGCTTTCAGGATCCGCCGATGAGGCGGGCCGAACCGGCACCCCGGTGGGCGTGCCGTCATACCCTGGCTGAAGAACCCGGGCACCGGGGTAATTGGCGACTGCTTCAGCCTCGAGCTTCTCGTCCTCCAGTTTGAGTGAGTACTGCCAGCCGCCCAGCGGAACACCCACCAACACCACACAAACCGCAATGGCAACCGCCGCCCGCTTCCTGCTTTCAAGTCCTTTCGCAGCCCGCAGCGGCTTCTCCACGAACCGTGTCGTGAGATACGCAAGAACCAGCGAAAGCAGGATAATCGCCGTCCCACCCACTGCACCAACCTCCTGGCGCCCGCGCCAGGAGAGATAAACCACCAAAACCGGCCAATGCCATAAGTAAAGGGCGTACGACATCTCGCCCAGCTTCATCAGCGGCTTCAGGCTCAGGAACCGGTCCGCCCCGATCCTGCTGCCAGTCTGACCCGCCACGATCACAAGCATCGCCGCACCAAGCGGCATCAGCGCCACATATCCGGGGAACTGGCCCTGGACATCGAGCACAAACCCAACACTAAGCATCAGCGCCAGCCCGGCCCACCCCGCGACAACCCTCAGGACCCTTGGCAGCCGGACATAACTGATAACAACCGCTAGCAGGGTCCCGAGTGCGAATTCCCACAAGCGGGTACGGGTATCGAAGTAAGCATGGGCTTGGTTCCCGTAGGTTTCCACGATCGAGAAAATGAAAGAGGCGAGAAACACCGCGCCGAAGACCAGCGCAACCATTGGTCGGAACCGCAGGCGCGCCCGCTGGCTGATTACCGCGGCAAGAGCGAATAGCAACGGCCAGAGGATGAATACCTGTCCCTGGATGGAGAGCGACCAGAAGTGCTGCAATGGACTGGCCAGGCCGTGGTCCGCAGCGTAATAGTCCACCGAGTTGGCAGCCAACACCCAGTTCTGGAAATACAGCAGCGAAGACCATGCCTGCTGCAGTATCTCCATCCATCGGGACTGCGGAACAAACAGATACGTCGCTGCCAGTGTGCCCAACAGCACCACCACCACCGCAGGCAGCAGGCGTTTAAAGACATGGATCCAGTAGGCCGCCAATGCCAAGGGCCGCCCACGCTCCACCTTGCGGATGAACGACAGGGACAACAAAAACGCGGAGATGAGCAGGAACACATCCACGCCACCGGAAACACGACCGAACCAGATGTGGTAGGTCACCACCATCAGCACAGCCAGTGCCCGCAGCCCCTGGATTTCCGGACGGTAGGCCGACCCCCCGCTTACAGCCTCCCGCTGCCCTGCAGCTGGTCCACCAACAACATCCTGCTTAACCAACGAGCGCCTTTCCTCAGCCATCTATATTCAGAGCCACTTTACTGCCCAGGGCCACTCCCCCTGCACATGTCTCAGGCCGTGCCGCGTATTCACAGACGGCGGATCCCCCCCGATTCGGGCACATGTCCACCCATACCATCACTTCAGTTGTTATTGCCGCTTCTAGTGGAGGACCGATGCTGCTCCATGTCACCCTCGCTGCATTTCCTGGTTACACGATCCCAACGGACGGCGGTGCACAGGTGGAACTTGAAATCGTCATCAACGCGACATCCTCCCCGACAGGCGGCGCCGTGCACCGCGATCTTTCAGAAAAATACGGTTTTGCCCACTATTCGGTGGCAGGTATCCCCTTGGAAAATCTCACTCCGGGCCAACCGCCCTTCAGTAATGGGGCCGTCATCGTTCTGGGGCCATCGACGGTTCGCAGCGGTCCGTCGGTGGCCAGTGTGACGTATCTGCCGTTGCACTTAGTGGTCTGCGCCGGTCCTGACTCTGGGTTGATGGTCCCGTTGACGCGCGGGTCTTACACGATCGGACGGTCGGGTGGAGACGAAGGCGTGGAGGGACAACGCCTCCAAATATCTGATCCTGCCCTTTCCAGATGCCACGCACGCCTGGACGTTGGCACGGAAACGGTAGTGATACACGATCTCAGGTCGGAAAACGGTACCTGGTTGGATGGCAAGCGCATCCGGTCGGCGTCTATTGACACAAACTCGGTACTTCGGGTGGGGGCCAGTACCTGCCGTCTTGCGGTAGCGGCACCCCGGGAAGCAGGGTCAGTCCGCCCACGGCAGTGCGAGTGGGATGCCGAAGTGTTCGCTGAACCGGTGGGGGTCCCGTTACCCGCGTCGGGACAGGGCGGCGTGTTTTTCCTTCTCGCTGGCGCGCTCCTTCCTCTCGTGCTTGGTATTATCCTTGCCGCTGTGACCGGCATGTGGATGTTCCTTGCCTTCAGCTCACTCTCCGCGGTTATGGGGTTGTTATCCTTGGCTGCCTCGCAACGGCGCCGCCGTGCCGAGGACGCTGCGGTCACCAGCGCCGCTGCTACGGATGCCGCACGGCGCCATGCCGAAGCGCCCGACCCGGGACGCGTGGCCTTTGAGGCGACAGGAACGGTGATCCCTCGTTCCCTTCCTTCCCCCGAACACGGTTGCTATCCGATCCGTATCGGAGCCGCAGATCAGCCGGCCCGTATTCAACCGATACCGGCCCGGACTGGTTTCTCACCGCCGGTAATTAGCGCAGCCCCCGTTGTGCTTATGCTTGGGCACGAAGAGGACATTTCTTTTACCGGCGGTGATGCCGCGTCCCTTATTCGCACGGTATTGGTTCAAGCGGCCGCAGCCGTCTTGTGCGGTGCACGGTTAGTGGTCGTCTGTGCCGGGTCACCAAGGGATCTCGAGATCAATGCACGTTTCCTGCCTGGGACCGTGCTGATTCCACTGCCCGAAGCCTCCGCTGACCATCGAAGGGTGGAATCGGAACTCGCATTGCTGATTTCCGGTCTACCGGTACTGCCGGGGGAAGACCCCCAAGTCTTGGTGCTTTGCCTCTTGGGTGATTGGGCAGCTTCTGCAGATATAGTACTTAGGGCACTCCCCGCCGCACCCAGAAGGCGGATCACGCTTCTGCGTTTCGGCGATGCACAGGCACCGACGCACGTCCGCGTAGTAGCGGGCAGGGCAACGCTTCACACAGTTCATGACTCACTGGCGTTTCAACCCGATCTTGTGGGGTGGAATACCTTTCAAAGGCTCGCCCGTGCGCTGGGCTGTGAGGCCGCGCAGACCCCTGCCGCAGTACCTGAGGTGCCTTCCGCGCTGCCTACGGCTGTGGCTTTCGGGGAAATCCACAAACCGGACCCGGCGTCAGTTCTGCGGGCGTGGCAACACGAAGCAGCAAACGGCGGTCCGGCTGTCGTGGGCCTGTCGGCAACCGGGCCACTGACCCTGGACCTCGATTCAGACGGCCCGCATTTCCTGGTCGCAGGAACCACCGGCTCGGGTAAATCTGAATTTCTTCGTGCGTTCCTTGCCGGGCTGGCCCTTGCCTACTCGCCCAAGGCTTTGAGTATTCTCCTCATTGATTTCAAAGGTGGATCAGGGCTAGGTCCGCTGGCGAAGCTGCCGCATTGCGTCGGCCTGCTTACGGACCTTTCGCCCGAGAATGTGTCCCGTGCGCTTATCTCACTGCGTGCGGAAGTCCGACGACGCGAAACCCAGTTTGCGGCGACAGGTTCAGATAATCTCGCCGCATACAATTCGGCAAGGCCTGCAGTGGAAGCACCCATGCCCAGGCTGGTAATCGTCATCGATGAATTCAGGATGCTTGCCGATTCCGTTGCTACGGCGATTCCCGAATTGCTGAGGATCGCCGCGATTGGCCGTTCCCTAGGCATCCATTTGGTCCTTGCGACTCAGCGCCCCCAGGGAGCTGTCACTGCCGATATACGCGCAAACATCACCACGGTCATTGCTTTAAGGGTTCAATCTGCAGCGGAGTCGCGCGATGTCCTCGGCAGCGACGGGGCTGCAGACATCCCGCCCGGACTCCCCGGACGGGCCTACATACGCAAAGGCAGCAACCCACCCATGTTGTTCCAGAGCCTGTCGACTACCCTCGCCGAGGCTCCGCGAGGCGGTTCCGTACAGGCATTGGGTGAGCACCTAACATCGAGTCCCACAACCGCTGCCGGGAGGGCGGTGAATAGCAGAACCGAATTGGATCGCATATGTGCCCAGGTTCGCAACGCCTCGGACACCGGCGGCTTCCCTGCACCATTCCGGCCCGTGCAGCAGGCCCTCCCCCATGTGTTGGACAGAGTGCCACCGTTCTATTGCTCCACAGGAGCCCACGGTCTGATGCTGGGACTGGTCGATCTACCGGAGCAACAATGCCTCCAACCATTGGTCTGGGACCCGGCAACGGATTCACATATAGCTATTCTTGGGTCCAGCGACTCCGGCAGTGCCGAATCCTTAGACCTCTTGGCTGCAGAGCACTTGCTGGCGCTGCCCGGCCGCCACCTCTATGTGCTGGATGCGACGGGGCGTCTAGGATGGACCGCTGCTGCTGCCCAAACGGGAGCCTATGTCGGACCGAATGACATCAAACGGGCGGCCCGCGTGTTGAACTATCTCGCCGAGGATCTGGTGGCACGTCTCTCCGCCGACCAGAACCTGCACATGCCCGAATATCGTGCACCCAGCCAGCCCATCACGCTTTTGGTAGCCGGCTGGGGCCGTTGGTGCAGGTCGTTCAGGCAGTATCGGAACTTCGCTTCCGAAGAGGAGCTTGCCGATCTGGTGCGGGATGGAGAAAGCGGCGGCATCACTTTGGTCGTTTCTGGCGACCGTGAACTCCTAAGCTCTCGCTTCTTCCCTTTGATCCCCAACCGTCTGTTCTTTCCGACAGGTGCCCGCGAGGAAACACTGCTGACCTGGCCGCGTCTTCCGCCGATGGATCAGGTGTCCGGCCGGCTATTGGCCATAGGCCGGATCGGAACAAAAGCCGGATCATGCGGGCAAATCCTGGCCGGCCAACATCAGCTGCAACCGGACGAGATGAAGCCGCTGCCAGCTGATTCCGTCCAACCGCATTCCGTAAGGTCCCTGCCCACGTTGGTAACACCCGACATGCTCGTGCCCGCCAAGGAGGCGGACTTCGCACCGGTGGGGCTATGCGGAGACGAACTGCAAACGGCTTTCGCGCATCTTCCGCCCGGTTGCGTGTTTCTCGTCTTGGGTGGACAGGGAGGCGGACGTACGAGTTTCCTCCGTCAGGTAGCCCGCTCTATGAAAGATTTGCTGGAATGTAGATGGGTAAAGGACATACCGGACGTAGACCTCCGGAACATCGATCCGAAGCATCTGCTTCTGCTCGTCGATGATGCTGATACGTTACCTCCGCCCGTGCAACAACGACTCACTGAACTCCACGCCCTTGGTGCGCGTATGGTGATCAGCGCCGCCTCCGGGCATCATCTGACGCTGAGACTGCCGGTGGCTGCGGCGGTCCGTGGTCGTCCACTCGGCGCGCTCTTACGTCCGACGGTGTCCGACGCGGATTTGCTGGGCGTTAGGGCTGAAGGCGGACGCTGGCCGCCGGGACGCTGCCAGCTCATCGATGGCTCTATGTCGGCCGAAGTCCAGGTGGCGTTCTCTCCCGCACCTAAACCCGCGCCCTAGTATGTCTTAGAGCCATCGGTCAGCCGCTTGGTATGTTCCAGAACCGGTTTGGTAAACAGCAGCAGCAGCACCGCGGCTGCGGGCAGGAGCAGACCCAGGCCCGCCAGCACCAGGCCGGCCTGCAGTGTCGGCACGGCGATGATCACAACAAAGAGCTGCCACACCATGGCGGCGGAGCGGGTCCATCGATAGCCGCGGAAGAAGAAGTGGCCGACAGCGAGCAGCCAGACTGCCAGCGCCACAGCGAAGACGAGGGTAAAAACGGCTCCACCGAGTGAGAGCGGGGTAGAGACGGCCAGCTGGTATCCGTACCACCCGGCGAAGGCGAGGAGGCACAGCGCCTCAAGTACCAGGACGCCAGCTATGACGAGTACTGCCCGGGGCCGCTTTGCCTGTGGTGCATTCTTAGGTCTTGACACATTGGCACACTACCGGACATAGTCTGATTGCGGCCATGCCGGGGGCGGCCGCAGCGGAGTCATCGGGACCGGTGGACGTTCGGACGCATTGTCAGGCACACGCGGACAATGCCGAAAAACGTACTGCACCGGCGCGTCCCGGGACGGCTCCCGCCTGATAAATGACTGGGATGGCACACAAGACCTGTGATGCATCCCTCAGCCCTGAGGCCATATTTTCCGGTTGTTACCCCTTGTTTGCGTTCGGCTGACGTGCCACGCTAGATACAGGGAAATCAGGGGCCGAAACCGGCCCCTTTAGTTTGTAGTTGCTCGTGAATGTTTTCACAAACACGTAGGAGTCAACTTTTCAGAGGAGATAGTGATCAACATGGATTGGCGGAGCCGCGCAGCTTGCCTGGATAAAGATCCGGAGCTTTTCTTTCCCGTAGGCAACACCGGCCCGGCTCTTCTTCAGATTGAAGAAGCCAAGAGCGTCTGCCGGCGCTGCCCGGTCATCGATACCTGCCTCCAGTGGGCCATCGAAACCGGCCAGGACGCCGGTGTGTGGGGCGGCATGAGTGAGGACGAGCGCCGCGCACTGAAGCGCCGCGCTGCCCGCGCACGACGCGCCTCATAACGGGGAACCACCCCTGCAAGCCGGCCACGCCGGCGCAAAGGGCCGCTGCCATGGGCAGCGGCCCTTTGCCGTACCTGCACCTTTCCGGCGCAGACGCCGTTTTCCAGCTACGCCGTTTCCAGCTACGCCGTTTCTAAGTACGCCGGTATTCGGTGTCCAGTCCCATTTCGATTGTCACTTCGGTGCCGCCGCCCTCGGCTGCAGACCACTCAATGGTCCCGTCCAGTTCGCTCTGGACCAATGTCCGGACAATCTGCAGGCCCAGGCCCTCCCGGCGTGGCTCGGGAGGCAGCCCCACGCCGTCGTCGGACACCGTGACAGTGAGCCGTTCCTCCCGGCCGGCCGGTCCGTGCCGCCGTGCAGCCAGACCCACCGTGCCGCGGCGCCCTGCCAGGCCATGCTCGACGGCGTTGGTCACCAGTTCATTGATCACCAGGGCAAGCGGGGTGGCCAAATCGCTGGGCAGCTCCCCGAACGAGCCCTCTCGCCGGGTCCTGACCTCCTGCGTAGGTGAAGCCACTTCGGCCGAGAGGCGGAACTGCCGGCCGATCAGCTCGTCGAAGTCCACATTCTGCGTCAGCCCCTGTGACAGGGTTTCATGCACCAGGGCAATGGTGGAGACTCGTCGCATGGCCTGTGCGAGGCCCTGTTTTCCCTCCTCACTCTCCATCCGCCGGGACTGCATCCGCAGCAACGCAGACACGGTCTGCAGGTTGTTCTTCACCCGATGATGGATTTCGCGGATGGTCGCATCCTTGGAGACCAGCTCCATTTCCCGGCGGCGCAGCTCGGACACGTCACGGCAAAGTACCAGGGCGCCAAAGCGCTCCTTCTCGTCACGCAGCGGAATGGCCCGCAGCGACAGGCTGACACCTCGCGATTCAATCTCGGTGCGCCACGGCATCCTTCCGGTGACCACCAAGGGCAGCGTTTCATCCACCATCCGGCGGTCCTTCAGCAGCGCCGTCGTGATTTCCGCCAGGGACCGGCCCTCGAGCGTTTCCATATCCCCCAGCCGGCGGAACGCGGAAACACCGTTGGGGCTGGCGTACTGCACCACCCCTTCGGCATCCAGACGGATCAGGCCGTCCCCCACGCGGGGAGCGCCCCGGCGCGAGCCTGTCGGCGTCGCGAAGTCCGGCCACAGCCCCAGGGTACCCATCCGCAGCAGGTCATAGGCACACTGCCGGTAGGTCAGCTCCAGGCGCGAAGGCATCCGGGAGCTGGACAGGTCCATATGCGAAGTCACTACGGCGAGGGTCCTGCCGTTGCGGACAAAGGGGATGGCCTCCACCCGCATGGCCGTCTCGGCGGTCCAGCTCGTTTCGCTGGACCGCTCGATCTGCTGGCTCCGCCAGGCGGCGTCCACAAGCGGCAGCAGGTCAGCGCGGATGCGCTCCCCCACAAAGTCGCTGTGGAAGACCGTATGCGAGGTGGATGGACGGGCATGGGCCAGAGCCACATACCCGCCCTCCGGCACAGGGAACCACAGGGCCAGATCCGCAAACGCGAGGTCCGCGACCAGCTGCCAGTCCCCCACCAGGAGGTGCAGCCACTCGGCGTCACCGGGACCGAAGTCCGCATGGTCCTTGATCGGGTCGGTAAAAATTGCCACGTTTACTCCGGGCTAGCGTCGAACAATGGAGCGCAGCAGGCGCAGTGCTACCGAGAGCGAGGCCATGTCGTCCTGCTCCAGGCCGTTGACTTCCTTGAACATCTTCGTGGCCCGGCCCAGGTGATCCGCGTTTTCCTGTTCCCAGGTATCCAGCCGCTTGACCGGATCTTCTCCGGCCAGATCCGGTGTGGACTCCAGGACGGCGGTCGTCATGTCCGCCACGGTCGAGTACAGGTCATCGCGCAGGGCTGCCCGGGCCAGTGCCTGCCACCGGTCAGCGCGGGGCAGGTTCGTGATCCGGTCCAGCAGATCGTCGATGCCGTAGCGGTCATAGACCGCGTAGTACACGGCGGCAACGGATTCGGCCGGCTCGTCGAACGCCCGGCTGACCAGGGCCACATCGAGGAGGCCAAAGGATTCGAACTGCTCGGCCCAGTAGCTGCCCAGTTCCTTCGGGATATCCAGTTCGCGGGCCTTCTCCTGCAGCGCTCCGACCCGTTCGGCATCCGAGCCGCGCAGGTACCGGGTGAGGCCGGCCAGCAGCGGCTGGACAACCGGCTTGAACGCCTCGATGTCTTCGGCAATCGAGGTTCCCCGGCCAACATGGTTGACGAACCAGCGCAGCGCCCGGTCAAGCAGCCGGCGCAGGTCCAGATGCATCATGGACCAGGTGCTGGTGGGGAAGTCCGCCGGCAGCCCGCCCAGGTCCGCCAGGACCTTGTCGATCCCGTAGATTTCCCGGATGGCAATGAACGCCCGGGCGATCTCCGCCTCGCTGGCCGAGGTTTCCTCGATGATCCGGAAGGCGAAGGTGATGCCGCCAATGTTGATCATGTCATTGGCCACGACCGTGGAGATGATTTCCCGGCGCAGCGGATGGGTATCCAGCTGGTCGCCAAAACGCTCAACGATCTGCTTCGGGAAGTACCGCCGCAGGGTGCCCTCGAAGTAGGGGTCGTCGGCGAGGTTCGACGCCGTCAGGGCCTTCGTAAGCTCGATCTTGGCGTAGGCGGCAAGCACTGCGAGTTCCGGGGAGGTCAGGCCTTCGCCCGCAGCGATCCGGGCGTGCAGCTCGTCGTTTCCGGGCAGTGCCTCCAGCTGGCGGTCCAGATCCGCGTGTTCTTCCAGCCAGACCATCAGCCGCTCGAAGCTCGGGCTCCAGTCCACTACGCGCTGGCGGTCATTGAGCAGCAGCATGTTCTGGTCAATGTTGTCCTGCAGGACCAGCTTGCCCACTTCATCCGTCATGGAGTGCAGGAATTCGGCCCGTTCGGCCGGGTCCAGCCGGCCTGCGGCAACCATCCGGTCCACGAAGATCTTGATGTTTACTTCGTGGTCCGAGCAGTCCACGCCGGCGGAGTTGTCGATGGCATCCGTGTTCAGGATGACGCCGGCACGGGCGGCTTCGATGCGGCCGCGCTGGGTCATGCCCAGGTTTCCGCCTTCGCCCACCACCTTGACCCGCAGGTCGCGTCCGTCCACGCGGATGGGATCGTTCGCCTTGTCTCCGACGTCGGCGGAGGTCTCCGTGGAGGCCTTCACGTAGGTGCCGATGCCGCCGTTGTAGAGCAGATCCACGGGTGCCGTGAGGATGGCCTTCAGCAGTTCAGGCGGGCTCATCTTCTTTACCGAGTCGGACAGGCCGAGAACGGCGCGTACTTCCGGCGAGAGTGGGATGCTCTTGGACTGGCGCGGGAAGATTCCGCCGCCGGCACTGATCAGTGCCGAGTCATAGTCCGCCCAGGAGGAGCGGGGAAGCTCGAAGAGCCGCTGCCGTTCGGCGTGGGATGCGGCTGCGTCAGGGTTCGGGTCAAGGAAAATGTGGCGGTGGTCAAAGGCCGCCACCAGCTTGATGTGCTTGGAGAGCAGCATGCCGTTGCCGAACACGTCACCGCTCATGTCACCCACGCCCACGACCGTGAAGTCCTGGCTCTGGGTGTCGATGCCGAGCTCGCTGAAGTGCCGTTTGACCGATTCCCAGGCGCCCCGGGCCGTAATACCCATGGCCTTGTGGTCGTAGCCTACGGATCCGCCGGAGGCGAAGGCGTCGCCGAGCCAGAAACCGTATTCGGCCGAAATCGAGTTGGCGATGTCGGAGAAGGAAGCGGTTCCCTTGTCAGCGGCCACCACGAGGTAGCTGTCGTTGCCGTCGTGGCGGACCACACGCTCCGGCGGAACTACTTCCTCGCCGGATTCGGTCACCACGAGGTTGTCGGTGAGGTCCAGGAGCCCGCGGATGAACGTGCGGTAGCTGTTCTTGCCTTCCTCCATCCAGGCGCCGCGGTCCACTGAGGGGTCGGGCAGTTTCTTGGCGTAGAAACCGCCCTTGGCGCCGGAGGGAACAATCACCGCGTTCTTCACTGTCTGTGCCTTGACCAGGCCCAGGATTTCAGTGCGGAAGTCCTCCCGCCGGTCGGACCAGCGCAGCCCGCCGCGGGCCACTTCCCCGAAGCGCAGGTGTACGCCTTCAACCCGTGGCGAATAGACCCAGATTTCGTACTTGGGGCGCGGGAACGGTGCACCGTCGATCGCACCGGTGTTCAGTTTGAAACTGATGTACGGCTTGTCCTGGTAGTAGTTGGTGCGCAGGGTGGCATTGATCAGGGTGGCGAAGGTCCGCAGGACACGGTCGGCGTCGAGCGTGGGGACCTGCTCGAGCCCGCGCTCCAGCGCGGCACCGGCCTGTTCGACGGCGGATTCGCGAGCCTCCAGGTCCGGGTTAAACCGGCCGTCGAAGAGTGCCAGCAGGGCATGCGCGACGTCGGGGTTGGCCAGGAGGGTGCCTGCCACGAAACCGTAGGAGTTGGCCGTGCCGACCTGCCGCATGTACTTGGCGTAGGCCCGCAGGATTACGACCTGCCGCCACTGGATGCCCTGCTGGAGGATCAGCCGGTCGAATGCGTCGGACTCGGCGGTCCCGGACATTCCGGCACGGAAGGCCTCCGCGAGCAGCGGCCCGGTCTTCACCGGATCAACGCCCGCCGGGTACACCAGCCCGAGATCGTACAGATAGAAGTTCGCGCCGTCACCGCGACGGATTTCGAAGGGCCGCTCGTCCAGGACTTCCAGCCCAAGGTTGTGCAGGAACGGAAGGATCTGGGTCAGCGACTTCGGCTCCGTGAGATAGAGCTTGAGCCGTGCGTCGGCCTGGCCTTCCCCCTCGCCGGCTTCCGGGACGTAGACGAACAGCTCCGGCGCGGTTTCGGGCCGGGCAATCCGGGCTTCGAAACGGGCAATGTCCTCGAGTGCGTCCTCGACTTCGTAGGCCACCCGGTACGCGGCCGGGAAGGCGTCCGCCCACAGCGCGGACAGCTTTTCGGCGTCCTGGCGGGCGAACTTGGTCCGGACCACCTCTTCAATGCCTTCGGTCCAGGACCGCGTGGCCGTCACCAGCCGGGCCTCCAGGGCCGGGGTATCCACTTCGGTGATTTCCTGGCCGCGGGGCAGCCGGATCCGGAAGAAGAGCCGGGCCAGTGCGGATTCAGTCATCCGTGCTTCAAAGTCGATGGATTCGGCGTTGAAGGTCGAGCGCAGTTCGTCCTGGATGCGCAGCCGGACCGGTGTGGTGTACCGGTCCCTGGGCAGGAAGACCAGGGCGGACATAAACCGTCCGTAGATATCCGGGCGCAGGAAGAGCCGGGTGCGGCGGCGTTCCTGAAGACGCAGGATGGCCAGGGAGGTCTCCAGCAGGGCTGCAGGCTCAATCTGGAAGAGTTCGTCGCGGGGGTAGGTCTCCAGGATGGAGAGCAGGTCCTTGCCCGAGTGGGAATCCGCGGGGAAGCCGCAGGACCGCATCACTTCGCGGACCTTGTCACGGACGATCGGGATGCTGCGGACCGAGCCCGTGTAGGCGCCGGTAGCGAAAAGCCCGATAAACCGGCGTTCGCCGTTGACGTTGCCCTGTTCGTCGAAACGCTTCACGCCCAGGTAGTCCAGGTACGCGGGACGGTGCACGCTGGAGCGGGAGTTGGCCTTGGTGATCACCAGTGCACGCTTCTCCCGGGCCTTGGCACGCCCGGCGCCGGTAAGCCGCTGGACCTTGCGGGAGGCCGAATGCAGCCGCAGCAGCCCCAGTCCGCTGTCCTCAGTGGGGCGGAGCGCGTCTTCTCCGTCTTCGGTGATGAGGTCGTATTCCCGGTAGCCCAGGAAGGTGAAGTTGCCGTTGTCCAGCCAGGTCAGCAGCTCCCGCGCCTGCTGCAGGTCGGGAATGTCCCGGGCGCCGGGGACGGTGTCCAGGGAACGGGCAATCTCGTGCACCTTGGAGCGCATGGCGGGCCAGTCGGAGACCGCAACCCGGACGTCGCCAAGGACCTTGGTCAGCCCGTTGATGAGTTCCGTGCGCTTGTCCTGGTCCGTGATGCGGGCGACCTCGACGGCGATCCAGGACTCAACGCGGGTGGTGCCGCCGTCGGTGCCGAGCAGGTCCGCGAGGTTCGGGAGAGCGGCGGTGTCGCCGCTGGAGACACCCGCAGCGGCCGGGACCCGCTGCACGCGCTGGAGTTCACCGTTCCGCGGGTCGCGCGTGGCAAGGAAAATGGGGTGGACGACCAGTCGGATGGCGGCGTTGCGCCGGACCACTTCGGCGGTGACCGAGTCCACGAGGAACGGCATGTCATCGGTGACGATGAGCACCACACTGGTGTCCCCCAGGTCCACAACGTCCACTGCCGCAGTACCTTCGGCGCGGGTGAGCGCGAGTTCCATATGCTTCCGGGCCCGCTCCCGCAGCACCGACGGCGGATACGCCTGCGCATCTTCACGCGCCAGATGCTCGTAGTAATCCCCTATGAACTCGTCGAGGGAAGTGTCCGAACTTAAAAGATCCGCGATGCTGGATCCTGACGACATGTAATACGCCTCCGATAGTACTTACGTCCTGCTGCTCCGTTGCAGCTTGCTCTAATGAGCCTAGCCCCGAATGCGCGAAAGGTCACTTTGCCCGGCGGGGGCGCCGTGCCGGCCGTCGGCGCCCGGTCCGTATGCCCGCCAGATCGGCAATGGCTGCACGGAGGGCCGACGCCGGTGCCGTTTCCAGCAGGGCCGTTCCGGAGAGCAGCGCCGCGTCTGCGGCGTCGTAATCCGCCGGCAGGAATGCGGAGATCTGCCTGCCGGGGCCGAAGCGTTCCCAGGCCCCGCCCAACTGGTTTTCCGGCTGCCTTCCCACCGATGACGCGCGGACCTTATTCAGCACGATCAGCGGATCTGCTGTCGGGACCGTCTCCGCCAGCTCCGCCACTGCCCGGACCAGTCGGGGCACGCCGACGGCGTCTGCCGCACCCACTGCATAGATGGTGTCCGCCTTTTCCAGGACCAGCAGCGTGGCGGCGTTCCGGCGGGGGGCCATGGTGTCGAAGCTGAGCTCCTCATCGGTTTCCAATGAGAACCCGCAGTCCACGATTATCAGGTCGAACAACCGGCGGGCGGCCTCGAGCACTCCGTCCAGTGCTGGCGGGCGCAGTTCCACCCAGCGGTCCGAACGGGTCACCCCCGTAAGCACGGCAAGCTGGTGCCCCCGCAGCGAAACAGATGCGGCCAGGGCGCGCAGGCTGCCGTCATCAAGCATGCCCTGGTCCGCGAGTCGGCACGCCTGCGCAATGCCCGCTGACTCATCGAGCAGTCCCAGGCCGACGGCGACGCAGGCGCCATAGGTGTCCGCGTCGATGAGGATCACGCTTCGCCCTGCAGCTGCCTGTTCAGCGGCCAGGTTGATGGCGAGAGTGGTCCGGCCCGGAGCTCCGGCAGGTCCCCAGACAGCGGTTACGGTGCCGGCCCGGACCTCCGCTTCCGGCGTCCCCGGTGCCGGTTCCCCGGGTCCTTCGCCATTGGTACCGGATCCTAGGGCGGCACCCGGATCAGCCATCGCGGTGCCCGTCGTCCGGGCGGACCGGCCCAGGGCCAGTACCGCCGTGGAGATGAGTTCCGCCAAGTCCCCCGGATCCAGTCCGGTGGGGGCATTAAGAATGTTCAGGGCATCCAGCCGGCGCCGCAGCATCGGATCGTCAGCGAGCGCCACCAGGGCTACCCCGGCGGAGCCCAGCCGGTCTGCGATGCCGGCAGTTATCTCCTCGGCGTCGCCGGCCACGATGGCGGCGCGGACCATTCCGGTTTGCGCCACAGCGAGCATTTCGGTCAGCTCTGTGCACCGTCGGACTACCGTCACCGGACCCTGCAGCCGTTCCAGCCCGTCCAGAACGCCGGCGGCGGCGGTTCCGACGGTGGCAACGGGGATGTTCACGAGCCGGGGGCGGGGTTGTGTACCACGGTGATTTTTGCCTCGTTGGAGAGGGCCGCCAGCAGCATCGGCAGGTCGGCATCCTCGACCAGGATCAGGAGTTCGGTGTTCCGGTTCGCTCCGAGGGCCGACTCGGTAACGGACAGCTCCGATATTTCTGCGGCCTCGATTAATTGCCGGGGTTCATCGAAC
The DNA here is from genome assembly GCF_030410475.1 of Arthrobacter sp. YD2. NCBI lineage: Bacteria > Bacillati > Actinomycetota > Actinomycetes > Micrococcales > Micrococcaceae > Arthrobacter > Arthrobacter sp. YD2. The sequence continues at coordinate 1,155,664 of NZ_JAUHHB010000001.1, read as the reverse complement.
CCGTTCCTGCCGTTAGGTGCGGCAGCCCAGATATCCACACGCGAGCCTGCCTCCGTCCTGGCGGGCAGCGGATCCTCCACCCGCAGTCCGACAGGTTTGCGGTCCAGCGAGTCAGGCGTTGTCAGCGCAGACCGGGCCACCAGCTCCCCCTCCCTCAGGACGGCGCCCGCCACCGCGTTTTCGGGCACCCCCTCGGCTGCAGGCAGATACAGGTCTCCGGCGTTACCCAGCCTGACGGGTACCGGACGGAGGTCCTCGGCACGGATGGGAGCGCCGGGAGCAATATCGCGGTGGACAGCGTAGACGTCGGTGGTCTCATCTGCCTGCTGGACAAGGGTCACTACCGCCGTAACGGATCCCAGGACCAGGAGGATGCCCAGCAGCAGCCGTGGATCCCGCCAGGATGGCCTGCGCAGCCTGGCAGCGGACGGCTTCTCTTCTCGTGTACGCAGACTCATGTCTCCCCCGATTCCCCCATGCTTCTTTTCACGCTTCTTTCCTCAATTTCCCGCCAGACACTTCCCGCCTCACGATTCCCTGCCGGCTGAGGCCAGTGTGGAGTACGCACACGCGGAAGGAAACGGTGGTTTCCGGGCCGGCTTGAATCTGTGGATAACCCGGGGAACGGTTTTGCCGGTGCCAGACTGGTGCTGCTGGTATATAACGGGTGCAACCGCAGTGGTGCGGTTCGAAAGGTGAGTGCCGTGGGCGATAAGAGATTCCTGACGCTGGCCGACGTCGCCGAGGTACTGAACATTTCCTCTTCACAGACCTACGCCCTGGTACGCAGCGGGGAGCTTCCCGCCATCCAGATCGGCGGGCGCGGCCAGTGGCGGGTTGAGACACAGCAGCTCGAAGACTATATTTCCCGTGCCTACCGCAAATCCGCCGCCGCGGTCCGCCAGGGCATTCCGTCGGAAGACGCGGTGGACCGCTGACCCTTCCCCGCCCCACCCCGGGGCGGGCCTCCGAGGACGGATGCTCTGCTCAGCCCCAGCCGTGCTGCTGAGTCAGGACCGCTGCCACTGCGGACGTCGGGAGGAGATGAACCGCGGACACATTTCCCGGACGCCGCTCCTCTCCGGCTGCGACCACGGCCAGTTCAACGAAATCGGCCCCCACCCGGTCAATCGTTCCGTGCAGGACTTCGCCTGAGGCCTTTCCCGCCAGTCTGAGCGCGACAATGCTCCTGTCCCGGGATATCTCCCGCAAGGCCGACGCTATGCCGAGATTCAGGGCGCGGGCGGCAGGTTCGGCAAACCGGTCCAGCCCCCTGACGGATACCACATGGGCAAGTGCGGCAAGTGCCGAGCCGCGTTCACGCTCAAGCACCACCCAGCCGGCCCCTACGTGCCGCAGCACACCGCGCAGGGTTCCGGCCCGGCCAAGGTCCACGACGAGCTCCCTGCCGGACTGGCTCCGGAGCCGGTCCTGCAGGCTGATCCCGCCAAGCTCCACGCGAACGCGTTCGGAAATCTCGCCCGCCGCATGACGTTCGTCCGCGGCAGCCATCTGTGCCTCCATGTCCCTGAACAGGGCATCCCATCGCATCGCCCAAGGCTAGCTTTGTCACCCCGCAGAGACCACCACTCTGGACACCTATCGCGGTGAAGTGTAGACACGAGCCTCACACGGACCATTCAGGGTCAAAGGCCAACGACATTGATCAACTGTCTAAGCCGATTCCAAACAGCACCAAACTGCATCAAATGGGCACTTGGCACCACCTAGGACCACCCAGGACTGCCCGGGACCACCACGATGAGGAGACGCCATGCGTAAACCGGTTATCCACCCGGCCCTGGCAGCCGACGCACTGACCGCTGTCGCAGTAGCAGCGCTCGGCCTTTTGCTTCTCCGGGACGGTGCGGAAATCCTCCAGGCCCTTCCCGCAAGCGGCGCCAGGTCCGGGCCGTCGGTGTCCCCCGAGTCATTCGAGCTGCTGGCAGGACTGTGCGCCGCCGGCACCGGGTTGGTATTGACCGTTTGGTGGGTGGGCGGCCTTATCTGCGCGGCAGCGGGCGGCATTCTGGTGCGCTGCGGCATGGCCTCAGCCGGACACCGGACAATGCTGCTGGCTCCCGGGCCCGCCCGAAGACTGGCTGCTGCGGTGCTGGGACTCTCCCTGGCCGCCGGGAGCGTCCCCGCAATCGCAGCGGCTTCCGCGCCCACCCCCGCAGTATCGGCACCGGTTGCCTCCGGTACGGCGGCAACCGGTCACCACCGGCCTCCGGAACTGCTGTCGGCCACCGCTCCCTTCGCAGACAAGGCACCGGATGAAGATGCCGTCTCACCGCTGTGGCGGCCGGCGCCCCCGCAGCCTCCGGCCGGAAACGTCCTGACTCCGGTGCCGCGGACGGAACAGGCCGAGGTGGTGGTGGCTGCCGGGGACACGCTGTGGTCCCTGGCCGCGGAGCAGCTGGGTCCGCTGGCTACGGATGCCGAAATAGCGGCACATTGGCCCCGATGGCACGCGCTGAACCTCGCCGTCGTCGGCCCTGACCCCCACCTCATCCTGCCGGGCCAGATACTGTCAGCGCCCGCTCCCGAACCTCTTCCCACGCCCCAAGAAAGGACAGCACCATGACCAGTGTGATATTCCTGCCGGCTCCCGATTCCCCCGCAGAGCTGGCGCAGCTGGCACAACTGGCGCCGGACGGCGGCCCCATCGCCGTGTACCGCGCTCCTGCCCGGGAGGAAATCCCGGCACCGGTTCCCGCCGTGCCGCGGCAGGCCCCGGCAAACGGCGTGGAAGCACCGGCACAGCCTGCATCCGCTGCCGCCGCCGCTGCCTGGTCATCCGACCCTGCCGACGATGCACGGGTTCGGGCCATCTGCCAGTCCGTGGCACTTGCAGCTCTGGAGGTGCTGGGGGGTGTCCGCCCGCTGCAGCAGATGAGCCGCTGGCTGGACCAGGAGAATTATGACCGGCTGCAGCTGCGGGCCAACCTGGTGCGGGGCAGGCGACAGGCAGCAGCAGCCGCTGCGGGGTCCGGTTCCGGCCCGGATCCGCAGCTGCTGCACCGGGGCGTGCGGATCCGTTCCTGCCGGCTGTGTCCCGTGGCCGAGGGCATTTATGAAGGCGCAGTGGTTGCCCTGGAACACGAAAGAGCCCGCGCCGTCGCACTGAGAATTCAGCTGCGGCGCGGGCTCTGGCGGGTTACCGCGTTGGAGATCGGCTAGGTGCCGGGTCCTTACTTGCGGCGCTTTGCCTTCTTGGCACCGGCTTTTCCGGCCTGGGCTGCCCGGCGGGTACCTGCCGCGTCCGCCTGCTTACCCTTCGAAGCAGTCCGCTCAATGCGGGTTTCCACCCCGCCCTGGCTGTCCGGGGCACTGAACTGCAGGCTCGCCGGCTGCTGCGGCGCTTCCAGTCCGGCCGCCTTGATCACGGGGGTGCCGATAACTCCGCGGGCATCCTTGACGCCGGCAAGCGCGTTGGCTGCCGGGGCGGCAGGTTCACTGACCTGGACGTCGGCATTGAACAGGTAGCCGATGCTTTCCTCGCGGATGGATTCCATCATGGTCTGGAACATTACGAAGCCCTCGCGCTGGTACTCCACCAGGGGATCGCGCTGGGCCATGGCCCGCAGCCCGATGCCTTCCTTGAGGTAGTCCATTTCGTACAGGTGTTCCTGCCACTTGCGCCCGATCACCGAAAGCACCACGCGGCGCTCCAGCTCACGCATGGTCGCGGATCCGAGAGCCTCCTCGCGGGCCTGGTAGGCCAGCTTGGCGTCCGAAAGGATCTCGTTGTGCAGGAACTCCCGGGTAAGACGGGACTTTCCGCCGGCTTCGTCAACAACCTCGTCGATCGTCAGGCCGATGGGGTACAGCGTCTTCAGGTTGGTCCAGAGCTGTTCCAGATCCCAGTCGTCCCCGTGGCCTTCGGCAGTCGCCTCGTTCACCACGGCGCTAACGACGTCTTCCAGGAAGAAGCTGATCTTCTCCTGCAGGTCATCACCCTCCAGGATGCGGCGGCGGTCGCCGTAGATCGCTTCACGCTGGCGGTTCAGGACGTCGTCATACTTCAGGACGTTCTTGCGCTGTTCCGCATTGCGGCCTTCGACCTGGCCCTGGGCGTTCTGGATGGCCTTGGAGACCAGCTTCGATTCCAGCGCCACGTCATCGGGCATGGAGGAGCTGTTCATGATCCGTTCAGCCGCACCCGAGTTGAAGAGGCGCATCAGGTCATCGGTGAGCGAGAGGTAGAAGCGTGACTCGCCCGGATCGCCCTGGCGGCCGGAGCGGCCGCGGAGCTGGTTGTCTATCCGGCGCGATTCGTGGCGTTCGGTGCCCAGAACGTAAAGCCCGCCGAGTTCCACTACTTCCTGCTGCTCGGCGGCGACGGCGTGGCGCGCCTTCTCCAGTGCGTCCGGCCAGGCGGCTTCGTAGTCTTCAGGGTTGTCGTTCGGATCAAGGCCGCGGCGTTCCAGCTCGGCAATGGCGTTGAACTCGGCGTTGCCGCCGAGCATGATGTCGGTGCCGCGGCCGGCCATGTTGGTGGCCACCGTGACAGCGCCCTTGCGGCCGGCCTGGGCAATGATGGCCGCTTCACGGGCGTGGTTCTTAGCGTTGAGCACCTCGTGCCGGATACCGGCCTTGGCCAGCTGCTTGGAGAGGTATTCGCTCTTTTCCACGCTGGTGGTGCCCACCAGGACGGGCTGGCCGGAGGCATGGCGCTCGGCGATGTCCTTCACCACGGCGTCGAACTTGGCCACTTCGTTCTTGTAGATCAGGTCCGACTGGTCAATCCGGGACATGGGCTTATTGGTCGGGATCGGCACCACGCCGAGCTTGTAGGTGCTCATGAACTCGGCCGCCTCGGTTTCGGCCGTGCCGGTCATGCCGGAAAGCTTCTCGTAGAGGCGGAAGTAGTTCTGCAGGGTCACCGTGGCGAGCGTCTGGTTTTCGGCCTTGATGGCCACGCCTTCCTTCGCCTCGATCGCCTGGTGCATGCCTTCGTTGTATCGGCGGCCGGCAAGGATACGTCCGGTGTGCTCATCAACGATCATGACTTCGCCGTTAAGGACCACGTAGTCCTTGTCCCGCTTGAAGAGTTCCTTGGCCTTGATGGCGTTGTTCAGGAAACCGATCAACGGGGTGTTGGCTGCCTCGTAGAGGTTGGAAATGCCGAGGTAGTCCTCGACCTTCTCAATGCCCGGCTCCAGAATGCCGACGGTGCGCTTCTTTTCATCCACCTCGTAGTCGGTCTCCCGCGTCAGCCGCGTCACGACCTTGGAGAACTCGGTGTACCAGCGGTTGACGTCACCGCTCGCGGCACCGGAAATGATCAGCGGGGTACGCGCCTCGTCAATGAGGATGGAGTCCACTTCATCAACAATGGCGAAGTGGTGTCCGCGCTGCACCAGTTCGGCGGCACTCCAGGCCATGTTGTCGCGCAGGTAGTCGAAGCCGAACTCGTTGTTCGTTCCGTACGTGATGTCCGCGGCGTACTGCTGGCGCCGCGTCGCGGGGTCCTGGTTGGAGAGGATGCAGCCGCTGGTCATGCCCAGGAAACGGAAAACACGGCCCATGAGGTCTGACTGGTACTCCGCCAGATAGTCATTTACCGTCACGATATGCACGCCCCGGCCGGTCAGGGCGTTGAGGTAGGCCGGTGCGGTGGCAACGAGCGTTTTTCCCTCACCGGTCTTCATCTCGGCGATGTTCCCCAGGTGCAGGGCAGCGCCGCCCATCAGCTGGACATCGAAGTGGCGCATGCCCAGGGTGCGGCCGGCGGCTTCGCGGACAGCGGCGAACGCTTCGGGCAGGAGGTCGTCCAAAGACTCGCCGTCGTTGTAGCGCTCCTTGAGGCGGTCCGTCTCACCCCTGAGTTCGGCATCGCTCATGCCCTTGAACTCGTCCTCGAGCACGTTAATCGCGTCGGCGTAGTTACGCAGTGTCTTCAGCGTCTTCTTGTCGCCGGTACGAAGAACTCGTTCGAGTAGTGATGCCACTGATTTGCTCCCAATCTAGTGTTGCCGAAATCTGGCGTCCCCAGTCTACGTGAGAGACGTATGGTGCTGGTCCGTGGTTCCCCATTGACCTTTATTCCCTGCATACTTCCAGCTTCAGCGCGGGAGCCAGATCCCCCACGGGCCGGACGGCAATCCCGTCGAGCCCAAGCCACTGTGCCATGAGGACAAGCTCCGCGGCCAGTTGGCGCGCCGTGGCTGACGGAGCCCCGGGTTCGGCGAAGGCTCCCTGCACCAGCAGCATACCCGCGGCACGGTCCGCTTTGAGGTCCACCCGGGCCACCAGTTCCTCCCCCAACAGGAAGGGCAGTACGTAATAGCCGTGCTGCCGGGCCGCCGGCGGTGTATAGATCCCGATCCGGTAGTGGAATCCGAACAGTTCCTGCAGCCTCCGGCGCTCGAAGATCAGCGAGTCGAAAGGACTCAGCAGTGCCCGGCCGCCAGCTGTTTTGGGGATGGCCGCCTCGACGTGCAGGTAGGCCGGCTGTTTCCAGTCCGCGACCGACACCTTCTCAAGTAGCCCCTTCCGGACCAGTTCCTCTGCCGCCCCTGCGGCAGCACGCTGAGGCAGGCGGAAATAATCGGCGAGCCCCCGGGCGGTTGCGATGCCGTGCGCCCTGGCCGCGGCCTCTGTCAGCCGGAGAACGGCCTGCTCCGGATCGGAGGGTTCCAGGGCTGCCGCGCCAGCCGGATGCACGTCCGCCGTCAGGGCATACAGACGCTCAAACTGCGGAGTGCGGCCCGCGGAGCTGACGCGGCCGGAGGCGAACAGATCCTCCAGCACCCGTTTGACCGCGTTCCAGTTCCACCCCCAGTGCCCGGCGTCCCGGACCTGCCGGTGGCCCAATGCCTCTGCTGTCTGCCGGGCCGTCAGCGGCTGCAGCGACGTGGCGAGAAGTTCAAGGATCCGCTCCCGGAGGTCCTCCGCCACATCGGGAGGAAGGGAACCGGCAGTCATCCAGGTGCGCCGCTGAACAGCCCGCAGATCGGCAAAAAGGTCCGGACGCACGAAGCTGGCCTCATGCGCCCAGTATTCGACCATCCGCCGGGGCCGCCGCGTGGCCATGCGGTCCACGATGGCCCGGTCATAGGGGCCGAGCCGGGAAAACAGCGGAAGGTAGTGGCTGCGTGCCAGGACATTCACTGAATCGATCTGCAGAAGTGCCAGCCGCTCAAAGATACGGCCCGCCTGCCTTGCGTTAACAAGGCCGGCGGGCCGTTCACGGGCCAGTCCCTGTGCCGACAGTGCCGCCCGGCGGGCCTGGCGGAGCGACAGTCTGGTTCTCATGCCCTCATCCTAGGCCCGCCCGGAAGATGGCAGGCGGGCCCGTGGGCGACGGGATCAGGCTGTGGCGCGCTCCCCGGTTTCGGTGACGCGGTATCCGCGCGTTTCCTCCCGCGGATCCTCCATGCCTTCGGCGCACTTTGAATCCAGGGTGATCACGCCGTAGGTCCAGCCGCGGCGGCGGTAAACCACCGACGGCGCCCCGGTCGCGGAATCCACGAACAGATAGAAGTCGTGGCCGACCAGCTCCATGTTGTCGACGGCGTCGTCAAGGCTCATGGGGGCACCCGGGAAAACCTTGCGCCGAATCAAAACGGGGCAGTCGCCGGCAGCGTCTTCATTCTCGCCTGTGTCGGCCTCGGTTGCTTCCGCTTCCGCCGCGGCGGCAACCTGTTCGTGGAGCGGTTCGGAGGTACTTACGGGACCAAGATCAGCGGTGGCTACCCGGACGGGAATCGGGGCGTGGCGTCCGTGGTGGACCTTGCGCCGGTCGCTGGCCCGGCGCAGCCGTTCGAGCAACTTGCCGTAGGCGAGGTCGAAGGCTGCGAACTTGTCGCCGGACGTTGCCTCGGCGCGGACAACCGGGCCGCGTCCGGTGACGGTGATTTCCACAGTCAGGGCACTGTCTGCATCACGAACGTTGCCCTGCTTCGTCACTCGGGCTTCCACCCGCTGGACCTTGTCGCCGAGCGCTTCCACCTTGCCGATCTTCTCTTCGGCGTACTCGCGGAACCTGTCCGATACTGCAACATTGCGCCCGCTGATCATGAATTCCATGGTGCCCTCCAATAGATTCGGTGACACAACAACGGCCGCTGCCAGTTTCCTTCACGGCCGTTGCCGCAGGATAACTCCGCTTCTTGAAGCTATCCATACCAACACGTTAGATCACCGCCGACCTTTATTCACGTCCCGTGATTCCGTTTCCGTTACCGGCTGCCGCGCTCCCCGGCACCGCAGCGGATGAGGGAGAAGTGTTACGTGCCGGGGCAGGTGTGACGGCGATGACAACGGCCCCGCGAACAACGGCTCCCGCGGAACGAAGCGCCCGTACCGTTTCCGCGAGGGTTGCCCCGGTGGTCAGGACATCATCCACCACCACGCAGGTGCAGCCTTCGAGACTCCCGGCGGGTCCGGCGGTCATGGAGCCGTGTACGTTGCGGCGGCGGCCGGAGCGGCCCAGCCCCTTCTGCGGACCGGCCACCCGCCCGCGGCTGAAGTCAAGGCCCCGGAAACGGGCAGCCGAAATGCCCGGCGGGCCGGGCGCGTGCCTGACGAGGGACGCCAGCCTGGACCCTGCAGGCAGCAGCCGCCGCCGTTCAATCAGTCTCATCAGCAGCATCAGCGGCTGGTAACCGCGTTTGCGCAGTGACCGCGGCGTACCCGGCACGGGCACCAGCACCACATCCGGAGCGCCCGGCTCGGGGCAGGCACTCCGCACTGCGGCATGCAGCGCGCCCGCCAGTACCGGTGCAAGGAAAACCGCAAGGTCCGTGTGCCCCCGGTTCTTGAAGGCGAGCAGCGTCCGGGCGAGTCCTCCGGCATAGGTTCCCGCGGCAAGCACCGGAAGAGGGACAAAGCCGGTGTCTTCCCTGCTGCGGTCCTGCGGCGGGAGGTATCCGGGCTCCGGTTCCGCAGCCGGCAGCGCGGCCGCACCTTCCTCCGCAGGGTAGGGATGCAGCGTGGCCCGGCGGATTCCCGCCGCACAGCCGCTGCACAGGCTCCGGTCCGGCGTTTCACAGACAACGCAGGAAACAGGCGCCACGGCGGCGGCCAGCCCGGTGACAGCCTCGGCCGCTGTCCGGCCTGCAGGCGAGAACAGCAGCCTGTCCAGCCGTGCGGGTAGTTTTGCCACCTGTGCGGTTAGTTTCACCATCCACCCAGACTTGCCCGTCCCGGAGGAAACACCGACGCTTCCCGGGGCCTTCGGCGGGCCGGCCGGCCTGCGCGCTGCGCCGGCCGGAGGCTGTGGAGGAAAAGCCGTATTCGCCGGCCGGTCCTACCCGGGGAAGGCGGGGTCCCGCACTCCTTCGGTCCTCAGCGGCCAGCTGCTGCCGACCTTGTTGAAGATGCCGGCATCGGTCTGGATGAAGATGTCCTCAACCCCGTTTCCGGCACTGAGGCCTTCGATCCCCTCCTTGGACGCCAGCAGTTCGGGCTCCCGGCCCGCACCCAGGATGACCGGTGTGCCCTCCTCCGCACCTGCCCGAACGGCAACCACGGTATCTTCCGAAGCCCACTTCACCCTGTTCACGGCGCCGGCATCCCCGGGGACCTGCAGCGTCAGGGGTGCGGTCAGGGACATCGGGACGCCCTCCGGGGAACGGACAATTCCGGCAATCATCACGGCGCTGTCGCCATTTTGCCCGGCGGCGAAAAGAGCCCGGCTGCCGTCCCGGGAAATCCGTACCTCCGTAACCGAGAGGCCTTCGAGCCACGCAGCTGAAAGCACTGCTGCGGAGTCCTGGTTTCCTCCCGGTGGAATGGCCAGCACTTCGGATCCGGTTCCGGACGGCCGTGAGGTCCATACCCACTGCCGGTTGTCGACGCTTGGGGCCGTGAACCGGCTGCCGTCAGCGGCGGTCCGGACATCCTGTCCCCGCCCGGTGACCAGAAGAGTGTCCTGCCCGCCGTCCAGGAACGCTATGGTTTCGCCGTCCGAGGACATGGCCGGGTTGCGCGGGGAGTACTCCGCCACCGACGGCACATCCTCAATGTCGGCGGGGCCGTCACTGTAGAAGGCAAGCTCTCCCTGATAGACCACAATCTGCGTTGCACCCGCGGACGGGTCACTGATTGCCGACTGTACCTCGCCGTTCCCCTTGCCCAGGTCCACCGGGCGCTGCTGGGCTGTCAGATTCACAGAGGTGACGTTGTTCAGTCCGCGCAGGTTTACTTCCAGCTGCTTCACCATCTGCTGCCGGTTCAGATCCGACGATTCGGACAGGGGTTCCGATAAGTCCACCGACGCCTCGCCTGAGGCTACGGGGACGGCGTCCCGGGCCAGGGCGGTACCTGCCGGGAACGCACTGACGACGGCGCCTTCCAGATACGGTGCCGGCCCCACGAGGAGGGCACTGACGATGTTGGCTGCTATGCCGGGACGCTGGATGAACCACCGGGTGTCCGGCACCCAGTACTGGTAATCACTTGAATAGAAATACAGGTTGTGGGCCTTGAACACGAGCGGGAAGGTGGCCGAAGAAAGCATGATGCCGTCGGGGATGCCGCTCACCCGCCACTGTCCGTCCACTTCCTCGAGCCGGACGGGAATGGTCTCGGTGCTGCCCTCCGGGACATCGGTGCGGACGCCCTGCGAGCTGACGCTTCCCTGCACTTCAAGCTGGATCTGGAAAAGGTTGGGTTCGGGCATGGCAACAATGCGCGAAGAGCGGTAGACGGTGACCTTCTGGCCGGGTGACCAGGCCTCGGCCAGTTCCGGACTCAGGAACTGGCGCGCAACACTGTAATCGTCCGTAGCGCCTTTTCCCGCCTCCATAAAACCGCGGATGATGTCCTGCGGGGACGCGTCCTGCGCCGGGCCCTCGGGTGAGAACACGGCTTCCGTCTGCGCTTCGCTGCCGCTCTCGGCCGACGCCGTACCAACGGGGCCCACCGTCGGTATTGATGAACACCCGCCCAGGAACAGGGCGGAGCCGACCAGGACCGCCAGCAGCCGTGCCGCCTTTGCATGCACGGGCCGCCTGTCCTGCCCGGGCGTGCTCTTGCTACAAGACATCCGATTCCTCCTCGGCGGTCACGGCCGCCGCGCTGAGTGCGCGGGGGCCCCCGGCGTCGTGCGGTGAGAGCGGCACGGGAGACGAGTCGAACGTCCCTCCGTGGCGGAGCGGCAGGGTCAGCCGGAAACATGACCCGTTGCCCGGATCACCCCAGGCCTCCAGCCGGCCCCCGTGCAGCCGGGTGTCTTCGGCAGCAATGGACAGTCCAAGGCCGCTGCCGCCAGTAGTGCGCGCCCGGGCCGGATCCGCCCGCCAGAAACGGTCAAAGACCCGGCCGGCGGCTTCCTCAGTCATGCCGATACCGTGGTCGCGGACGGCGATGCCCACCGCATCGGCGTTCACCGCCACGGCAATCTCGATCGGCTCTCCTTCGCCGTGCTCCAGCGCGTTGACCAGCAGGTTGCGCAGGATCCGTTCGATGCGGCGCGGATCGGCGTCCACCACGCAGCTGGATTCCTTGGATACCACCAGCACCTCGGAGCCGCTGTTGTTCGCCAGCGGTTCCGTGGCGTCCATGACGTCGCGGACAATGTGGAAGACATCGGTGGGCTCCAGGTCCAGCGCCGCTGCACCGGCGTCGAACCGCGAGATCTCCAGCAGGTCCGCGAGCAGCGCCTGGAACCGTTCCACCTGGTGGTAGAGGAGTTCCGTGGAACGCCGGTACATGGGGTCGAAGCTCTCGCGCGCCTCATAGAGCACCTCAGCGGCCATCCGCACCGTGGTGAGCGGGGTGCGCAGTTCGTGCGAGACGTCGGAGACGAATACCTGCTGCATGCGTGAAAGCGTCGCGAGCTGGGTGATCTGGTCCTGCAGGGTCCCGGCCATGTGGTTGAACGATGCCGCAAGACGCGCCACTTCGTCCTCGCCTTTGACCTCCATACGCTCCTGCAGTTCGCCGGCGGCAAGCTTTTCCGAGACGGCCGCTGCGTCGCTGACAGCACCCAGGCCCGCCTTGGTGACCACCCAGGCAATGGTTCCGCTGATGGCCAGCAGGAGGAAACCCGCGATCCAGAGGATCCGGTGGATGTCATCCAGAGTTTCCTGCATGGAGGAGAGGTCATAGATCAGGTAGAGGGCGTACTCGGCGCTGTCCGGGGGCAGCGTGACCTTCGTAGCGAAGGCGATGCCGGGTTCCCCGTGGGCAAGTTCCAGCGGCGCCCAGTACACGTAATCCGTCTCAGCGTCCCCTACGGCGCTGGCAGCAACCGCATCGCTGAGCGCCACCGGGATGCCGCTGGCAGTGATGTTTCCGGTGTTCACCGACGAGGGGACATAGAGGGGGTCGGAGGTGGGCAGGGGCGTCAGCAGGTATGTCCGCTGGGCGTCGGCGCCCTTGCCCTCAAGCAGGGGAAGGGTGTCCATGACCAGCCGGTCGGTGCTCTCCCTGTCCGTGGCCGTGGTCTCGCGGAAGTTGTCCTTCACATTGGAAAGGCCGGCGGTGGCTTCGGTCCGGAACTGGGCCAGCCGCTCCTCGTAGAGGGACCCGGCTATCTGATGGGAGAGAAACGCGCCGATGCCGGCACCGGCGAGCGCCACGAGCAGCAGCGTGGACATGATCGTCTTGAACTGCAGGGACCGCCGCCATAGGCGGGCGATCCGGTGAAAGGTGGCCCGGCGGAAGGAATGCCGCAGTCGTCGAAGATGCTCCAGGGCCCTGGCAATTCTTTCGGACTTCCCGGCCGCCCCGGCCAGGAAACCCGGCAACTTAGCTCTGTCCCGCTTTATATCCGACACCGCGCACCGTCAGTACTATCTCGGGTGCTTCGGGGTCGCGTTCAATCTTGGAGCGGAGCCTCTGCACATGCACGTTGACCAGCCGCGTGTCGGCGGCGTGGCGGTAGCCCCACACCTGTTCCAGCAGCATTTCACGGGTGAATACCTGCCACGGCTTGCGGGCCAGCGCCACCAGCAGGTCGAATTCCAGCGGGGTCAGCGAAATGTTGTCCCCGCCCCGGGACACGGAGTGTCCCGCCACGTCGATGGACACTTCACCAATCCGCAGGGTCTCGGGTGATTTCTGGTCCCCCGGGCGCAGCCGGGCACGGACACGGGCCACCAGTTCCGCCGGCTTGAACGGCTTGGGTACATAGTCATCGGCGCCGGATTCGAGTCCGCGAACGACGTCGGCCGTGTCGGCCTTGGCGGTGAGCATCACAATGGGGGTGTCGGATTCGTTGCGGATCTGGCGGCACACTTCAATGCCGTCAATCCCCGGCAGCATGAGGTCAAGCAGCACCAGGTCCGGCTTGCTGTTGCGGAAAACATCCAGCGCCAAGGAGCCGTCTGCGCAGAACACCGGATCGAATCCGTCGTTGCGCAGCACTATGCCAATCATTTCGGCAAGGGCTTCGTCGTCGTCTACGACCAGTATGCGTGCCTTCATAACTCCCTGTTCACTGCTTGCGTCCGTCCGCGCGCAAACGCGCGCCGGGGTCAGCAGTCATAGCGGCTGCCGCTCCCCCAGGCGTGCAAAGCCGCCTAAGTCAATCCCTATCATCCTAAGCGACACAAATCCGGCCGCGGCTCGCCCCGGATGCCGAATGACCGCGCTGTCACTATAGTCGAGGTAACAAAGTCAACTGCCTGCAGGGGGATACGGGTAAAGATGAGCGAGCAAGAACACAAGGGTCAGCAAGACGGACCACAGGGGTCCGTGCCGGGCCCGCCGCCGCCCCGCGTTCAGGACCAGCCCCCCGCCGCTCCGTGGAATCCTGCTCCTCCGCCGCCCGGCGCATGGCAGCCCCCGCAGGGAGGTGCGCAGCAGCCGTCGGCGAACCCGTGGGCACAGCCGCAGCAGGGGTCCGCCTGGGACAGCCCGAATCCCTATGCCGCTGCCGGCCCCGGCTTTCCGCAGCAGCACGGCTATACCCCGCCGCCCAAGCCGGGCATCATTCCGCTGCGCCCGCTCGGACTAGGGGAAATGATGGACGGTGCGTTCCAGGCCTGCCGCCGGAACGTGCTTGCCGCTTTCGGTAACTCACTGCTCATCCAGGGCATTATCACGGCCCTGACCGTCGGACTGGGCTTTGGCATGATCTCCAGCCTCGAGGACGCAGCGCTGAGCGGCGCCTCGGATGATGAGCTGGCCGGCCCGGTATTGGGGGCGCTCACCGGGTTCGTCGGGCTGGGCATTATATCCCTGGTCGGAGTAATGGTGGTGCAGGGCCTGCTGGTGGTCCCGGTGGCACGGGCCACCCTGAACCTGCGGACCGGGTTCAGCCAGATGTGGCGGATTGCACGGCGGAGCATCCTCCGGTTGGCCGGACTGGCGCTGGTGCTGCTGGCAGCGTCAGCGGTTGCCGTTACCGTCCTTGTCCTGCTGTTCAGCCTGGTCATCTATCTGCTCGGAGATGCCGGGATTGCCGTGGTGGTGATAGCCGTGCTGGCCCTGGCGGCAGTCACCGCCTGGGTATCGGTCAAGCTTGCACTGGCCCCGGCAGCACTGGTACTCGAGGGCACCGGCATCTTCCGGTCCATCGCACGGTCCTGGCAGCTAACCGGCCGGAACTGGTGGCGTACCTTCGGAATCCTCATTCTCACCAGCATGATCGTCGGCATCCTGACGCAGATCCTGACCATCCCCTTCAGCTTCATCATCGGCTTCGCCGGCGCATCAACTGAGGACCCGGCCGCCCTCGTGGCCAGCAGTGTGCTGCTGATCGCCGTCACCCTGCTCGTTTCGGCCGTCGGGTATGCCTTCCAGGGCGCAGTCACGGCCCTGCTGTATGTGGACCTGCGCATCCGGCGCGAGGGATTCGATCTGGCCCTGATGAAGGACCAGGAGGGTCCGCATACCCAGGACCCCGATTTCCTTCCCGGCCGCCACGCCGTGCCTATGTCGCGTAAGGCACCCGCCGGGCCTCCCATGGGTATGCCCTAGGCATGCTGTTCCCCGTACGGCTCCCGGCCGGTTTTCCTCTCGAACGGTTACCTGTCCGGTTGCCGGGAGACGTTCCCGTTGAGCCGGACGCGGACCAGGCCCGTGACTGGGCGCGCGAGGAGCTGGCCGGACGGATCTATGAAGAGGCGAAGCCCGGCCTGGCGGAGCGTGTACTCCAGTCCGTGCTCGACTGGCTCGGCGACGTGCTGAACGGGTTGGGCGGGCTCGGCACCGGCCCCGGGGTCCTGATTCTCGCGGCGACCGCCGTCGTCCTGATCGCGGTCCTGGTGCTGGTGGTCCGTCCGCGGCTTAATGCAAAGGCAAAAAAGAAGAAGACGTCCGAAGTGTTCGGCTCGGATCTGGTGGAAACTGCGAACGACCACCGGGCACGCGCCGACGAAGCAGCGTCGGAACAGCGCTGGGATACAGCCGTTGCGGAGCGTTTCCGCGCCATGGTCCGTTCCGCGGAGGAGCGCGTCATTTTCGAGGTGCGTCCGGCGCGGACAGCGGCTGAAGCCGCCGCCAGCCTCAGCGGTGCTTTCCCGGGTTCCGGGACCGACATCGCATGGCTTGGTCATCGCTTCGATGAGATTCTCTACGGGGACAAGGCAGCCCGCGCCTCGGACTACCAGCGCGCCGTTGAACTGGATTCCACCCTGATGCACACCCGGCCGGCCATGGCGGATTCCGCTTCCCTGCCCGGAATGGCGGTACCCCGATGAGCACATCCCCCGTGCAGGATGCTTCCCCCGGGCCGGACGGCACCGGCAGCGCCCCGGCTCAGCCGGTGCCGGATCAGCCGGTGCCGGATCAGCGCGAAGCTGCAGGGCACCGCACTCCCCTGCGCAGGGCTGCGGGCTGGTTCCGGCAGCACCGTGTCGTCATTCTCCTCATCCTTCTGCTCTGCGGCATGGTGGCGCTTTCCCTGTGGGGCCGTACGGACGCGGACGGAGTTGCGCTCTCACCGGATAATCCGGCACCCGACGGCGGGATGGCCGCTGCGCAGATCCTCTCCGGCCAGGGCGTGGAGGTACTGCAGCCGCAGGACATTGACGAAGCACAGACTGCGCTGGAGGAACATCCCGGCGCCACACTGCTCTACCTTGACCCCAACGGGTTCCTGGACAACAGCCAGATGGAGGAGCTCGCGGACGCCGCAGGCCGGACAGTATTGGTTGCCCCCACGTTCGCGCAGCTCGCAGCCATCGCCCCGGACATCCGCCAGGCCGGGCTCCTGCCCGCCGATCCCGGGCATCACATCCTTGAGTCCGGGTGCCGGAACGAGGATGCACTCGCTGCAGGCAGCGTCGCCACCGGTGGCCGGACCTACCGCGGTCCGGTGACCTGTTTTCCGTTCACGGAAGGCGGTGAATCCGACGCCGGTGAAACTGCCGGCTCCTACGCCGCCACCCGTGACGGCTCCACGGTTGTGCTGGGCAGCCCGGACCTTATCGCCAACAAAGCGCTGGCATCAGAGGGCAACGCCGCCCTGGCGCTGCGGACCCTGGGTCCGGACGAAACGCTGGTGTGGTACCGGGCCGTTCCGGCCGATATCCCCGTCACGGACCAGCCTGCGGACCCCTTCGCCTATCTGCCGGCATGGGTCGGCCCGCTGATGCTCTGGCTTGTGCTCGTAACGGCGCTTGCCGGTTTCTGGCGCGGCCGGCGGCTCGGTCCGCTGGCGGAGGAGCCCCTGCCGGTAGTCGTCCGGTCTGCCGAAACGGCTGAGGGGCGGGCCCGCCTCTACCAGGACAGCCAGGCAGTGGACCACGCCGCCGCCACACTGCGGGCCGCGGCCATGACGCGGCTGGCTGCCCACCTGCGGCTGGGACCGGGAGCCGGCACCGAGGCCGTAACCCGCGCCACAGCCGAAGCGACCGGCCGCAGCTACGCGGAAACCGACATACTTCTCAACCAGCAAAGGCCCGGCACCGGATCCGAATTGGTCCGCTGGGCACAGGACCTGCACGACCTAGAGGAAGAAGCCACTTCATCATGAGCCAGCAGTTCGATACCTACCCCGTGCCGCCCGGAGCGGCTGACGGTACGGCACCGGCACCTCCGCTTCCGCCGGGAGAGGACCCGGTCCGCGCCGCGCTGACACAGGTGCGGCAGGAAGTTGCCAAGGCGGTGGTGGGACAGGACGCCGCTGTCACCGGGCTGATCATCGCGCTGCTCGCCAAGGGACACGTGCTGTTGGAAGGCGTCCCCGGCGTGGCGAAAACACTGTTGGTCCGCACCCTCTCCGCCGCCCTTGACCTGGACACCAAACGGGTCCAGTTCACCCCGGACCTGATGCCCGGCGACGTCACCGGTTCGCTGATTTATGACGGCCGTTCCTCGGAATTCTCCTTCCGGGAAGGCCCCGTCTTCACCAATATCCTGCTCGCCGACGAGATCAACCGGACGCCGCCCAAAACCCAGGCATCCCTGCTCGAAGCCATGGAGGAACGCCAGGTCACCGTTGACGGCGCCACCCGCAGGCTGCCCGAGCCCTTTATTGTCGCTGCCACGCAGAACCCGGTGGAGTACGAGGGAACCTATCCCCTTCCGGAAGCCCAGCTGGACCGGTTCCTGCTGAAAATGACGCTGGATCTGCCCGGCAGGGACGACGAGATTGAAGTGATCCGCCGGCACAGCAGCGGCTTCGATCCCCGCGACCTTGCCGCTGCCGGTGTCCGGGCAGTGGCCTCGGCACGCGACCTGGAGCTGGCCCGCAAGGCTGTATCCGAAGTATCCGTTGCCCCGGAGGTGCTGGCCTACATTGTGGACATTGTCCGGGCTACCCGTTCGGCGCCGTCGTTCCAGCTCGGGGTCTCACCCCGCGGCGCCACGGCGCTGCTGAATACCTCCCGCGCGTGGGCCTGGCTATCGGGCCGGAGCTTCGTGACGCCCGATGATGTAAAGGCGCTGACGCTTCCCGCCCTGCGGCACCGTGTGTCCCTGCGCCCCGAGGCGCAGATGGACGGGGTCAATGCTGACCACGTGCTGGGAAGCATCCTCTCCACCGTCCCGGTCCCCCGGTAGCCGGGGCCGCGCGCATGGCTGTCTCCGGCCGGTTCGTCCTCCTGGCGGCCCTGGGAACCGTTGCGGTGGTGCTGTACCCCGGCGCCGCTGCCTTCCTGCTGTGGCTGGCATTCCTGACTGCGGCGGCGGCAGCCGACCTGCTGCTGGCAGTGTCCCCCAAGAAGCTGCAGGTCCAGCGGCAGCTACCGGACAGTGTGCGCCTGACCGAGTCCGCCCTCAGCGCGCTGGTGGTGCGTAACGGCAGCGGCAGGGCGCTGCATGCGGTAATCCGCGACTGCTGGCAGCCCTCCGCCGGGGCCCGCAACCCCGAACAGCGCCTCACCGTCCCCGCAGGTGAGGCGCGCAGGATGGCCGTCGATTTGGAACCCTCCCGCCGCGGCGTCCTGCGCAGCGGGTACATTGGCGTGCGCAGTTTCGGTCCCCTGGGCCTGGCCGCCCGGCAACGGTCCCTCAGCCTGCCCGGTGAGATCAGGGTGCTCCCGCCGTTTTACGCCAAACGGCATTTGCCGTCCAAGCTGCGCCGCCTGCGTGAACTGGATGGAAACGCCTCCGTGCAGCTGCGCGGCGCAGGTACCGAGTTTGATTCGCTGCGTGAATACGTCCGGGGCGATGACGTACGTTCCATTGACTGGCGAGCTACCGCCCGCCGCCGCGACACCGTGGTGCGGACCTGGCGTCCGGAACGGGACCGGAGGGTAGTCATCCTTCTGGACACCTCCCGGACCTCCGCGGCCCGGATAGATGATGAGCCACGGCTGGACACGGGGATTGAGGCCACGCTGCTGCTGGGTGTGCTCGCTGCCGGCGGAGGGGACCGGGTGGATTTCCTCGCCTTTGACCGCAGGGTCCGCGCCCGCGTGGATTCCGGCGGCAAAGGCAATCTGCTCAGCAGGCTGGTCAACGCCGCCGTTCCCCTGGAACCGGAGCTTATCGAAGCGGACTTCTCGCTTCTTCCCGGGGCCGTGCACGCCGTGACGGCGCGCCGGTCCCTGGTGGTCCTGATCACCTCCCTGGATTCCGGCGCAGTGGAGGAAGGCCTGGTCCCCGTCCTCCCCCGGCTTTTGGAGAAACACGTGGTTGTTGTGGCCTCGGTCCGCGACCCCGGCCTGAATGATCTGCGCACCGCCGGTGGCAGCACCCCGGCGGTGTTCCGCGCCGCAGCAGCCGAGCGTGCCCTCCTGGACCGGGCAGCGGTGACCGAGCAGCTGCGCGCCATGGGCGCCGAGGTAGTGGACGAACCGCCGCACGAACTGGCCCCCAAACTCGCCGACATGTATATCCGGCTCAAGGCAGCAGGAAGGCTCTAGCCATGGCATCCGCGTCCATTTACCGGCAGGTCCTGGGCGCAGACTATGCCCGGTTGCAGCCTGAGCTGCAGGACTACTTCGATCCCGGCGAGGGGGCCGGCCGATACGGAGAGGGCAGCGGCATCTTCGCCCGGGCCGGATGTCCGCGTCCGTGGCTGCGGCCCCTGCTGCGGCTGGTTCCGGTCTCCAACGCCTTCTTCCCTGACTACGGAACCGAGGTTCCGTTCACCATCCGCAACTACCCGCACCGTGATCCCTGGGGACGTCAGGCACTCACGGCGGTGCGCTCCTTCGGATTCCCGGCGGGACCACGGATTTTCGAAGACACAACGGTGCTCACTGCACCCGGCGTCCTGACGGACTATCTGGGCAGGCAGCGGAATCTGGCCACGAACCTGGTCCTGCAGGTCACGGAGGAGGGGCATCTGCGGATGAATTCCCCGGCCAGCCGGCTTTTCCTGGGCCCGCTGCGGCTGCCGCTGCCCGGCTTTGCCGCGGCCGACGCGCACGTTGAGCAGTGGTGGGATGAGGCTGCCGGATCCTTCCGGATCCGCACACAGGTGATCCAACGCCAGCTGGGTACCGTTTTCGAATACGACGGCATGTTTCACTACGCCCTCCGCCCGTTCGACGGCGTCCTGCCCGGCGACGTCGAACCGGACAGGTGGGAGCACCGGGTCTAGGGGGTACCGGGTCTAGCCCTCGGCGACCACCTGATCCAGTGCGGCAGCTGTTCCGGTCAGCCGGGTGAGGACCCTGCGGGCTGTTTCCGGCGACACATCGGCAAGGCCGGAGGCGGGGGTCAGGCGGAGCGCGGGCAGGCTCGCGGCCGGAAGTCCAAGCTTGTTCCACGGGCGCAGGACACTCTCCACCAGCCGGGTGACCTGGGGCAGTTCACCGCCCTCACGCGGAAGCGGCAGGATACCCAGCCACACCCGGTCTCCATCTTCCACTGCCTCGGCGATGCCCTCCCAGTCGCGGGCGGTCAGGGAGTCGGCCGCCAGCGCGACGCCCTGCGCCCCGGCCTGCCGGGCCAGTTCGAACGGTGATTTGGTGCCCTTGCGCAGCGGACCGGACGCGTCCGCCCGGGGCAGGGCGAACACCGTGTCCGCTCCGGCGGCTGTTATTGCTGAGCACATCTGTTCCCAGGCGGCGGAGACCTCCGATGACGGCACGGAGCGCAGCGTGCGGTATCCGGAGGCGGTGGGAATGCCGCCGCCCAGCACCGCGGCTATTTCCGGTTCATCCACCTGGACGGTGATCTGTGCTCCGGGAACCGATGATGCAGCGCGGGAAATATAGGATCCCACCCCGGCGACGAGTGACTGGAGCAGGTCCCGGCGGGCTCCGGCGTCGGAAAGCGCCCGCTCGCCGTTGTGCAGGTACAGGTTGGCGGCGAGCGAGAGCGGTCCGCGCAGGGAAATCTTCAGGTCCCCGCCCGGGTGTTCCCCGGCGACGTCGGCCAGGGCGTTGATGTCCTGGTTGAGCAGCGACACTGCCCTCCTGTGGTCCTTGCCGGGCCGTTCGACCAGCCGCCAGCCGTGCGGCTGGGTGTCCACGAAAATGTCCACCAGCAGGGAGGCGCTGCGTCCCACGGGATCTGCTCCGGGACCGCGCTGCGGGAGTTCAGCCAGGAAGGGAAGGTGCGGGGCACCCAGTTCGCCGCGGATCACCCGGCTGGATTCCACCGGGTCGTTTCCGGGCCAGCTGCCCAGGGCCGTCGCTGTCACCGTGCCGCTCATCGCCTCCGGGCGGGCAGCAGGCCCGGCCGGGTCAGGATGCTGCGGCATCTGTTCCGCCGTTGCGGGTCTGGGAGATGGCCTGATGGTGCCGGATGACCTCACGGATGATGAAGTTCAGGAACTTCTCGGCAAAGGCGGGGTCCAGGTGCGCGTCCTCGGCCAGCCGGCGCAGGCGCGCTATCTGCGCCACCTCACGGCCGGGATCAGCCGGAGGAAGGTTGTGCTCAGCCTTCAGGTGGCCCACCCGCTGCGTGGCCTTGAACCGCTCCGCAAGCAGATAGACCAGGGTGGCGTCGATGTTATCGATGCTGCTGCGCATGGCAAGCAGTTCCGCCATCACGTCATCGGCAACCTTCCCGGAGAGGGAACTTGCGCGCGGATCGAACTCATCGTCCGAAGAATTGCTCATAGGTCCTGTCTGGCTCATTCGTCCAGTTTAGGGTGTAGCGGCGCCCCGGCCGGAGCAGGTTACGCTGCCCTCTCCGGACCGGCCGCACCGGAACCTGTCAGGAGACGGCTGCCGGGTTCCATTCCAGGGAGCGTGCGGAGTCGATCGTGGCCTGGCCCAGCACGCGCGTGCCCTGGTACAGCACCATCGACTGGCCGGGGGCCACCCCGCGCATCGGTTCGGTGAGCCGGACCACCAGCTCCTCGCGGGCGGTTCCGGTTTCACTGTCCGTGGTGTCTTCCATCCAGCCGGTGGCCGCGACGGGATCCCCGTGTGCACGGACCTGGACCATGCAGTCGAAGGTGGACCGGTTGCCGATTTCGGCGATGGGCCGGCCGGCCCAGGAAATCTTGATGCCGCGCATCTGGTCGATGTTCAGCAGCTGCTCCGGTCCGACAATGACCTTGTTTTCCTTGGGCCGGATTTCCAGCACAAAGCGCGGCTTGCCGTCGGAGGCCGGGGTGCCCAGCTTCAGGCCGCGGCGCTGGCCCACGGTGTAGGCATTGGCGCCGGGGTGGGTGCCGAGCTTTGCGCCCGTCTCGTCCACAATGTCGCCCTCGCTCATTTCGATGCGCTCTTCAAGCCAGCCGCGGGTGTCGCCGTCGGGAATGAAGCAGATGTCATGGCTGTCCGGCTTGTTGGCCACCGACAGGCCACGGCGCTCCGCTTCAGCCCGAACCTCGGCCTTGGACGGGGTTTCAGCCAGCGGGAACATGCAGTGGCGCAGCTGCTCTTCGGTCAGCACGCCGAGCACGTAGGACTGGTCCTTCGCCCAGTCGGCGGCACGGTGCAGTTCCGGGTTGCCGTCCGCATTGGTCAGGACCTTGGCGTAGTGACCGGTGCAGACCGCGTCAAAGCCCAGGGCCAGCGCCTTTTCCAGCAGTGCGGCGAACTTGATCCGTTCGTTGCAACGCATGCACGGGTTCGGTGTGCGGCCGGCTGCGTATTCCGCGACGAAGTCATCCACCACGTCTTCCTTGAACCGCTCCGAGAAGTCCCACACGTAGTACGGAATACCCAGGATGTCGCAGGCACGCCACGCGTCACGGGAGTCCTCGATGGTGCAGCAGCCGCGGCTGCCGGTGCGCAGGGTCCCGGGCATCCGGGACAGCGCGAGGTGGACGCCGACGACGTCGTGCCCTGCCTCGACTGCCCGCGCCGCTGCCACGGCGGAGTCCACTCCGCCGCTCATTGCTGCCAAAACCTTCATGAAATAAAACCTGTTCCTGCTGTCTGGATGCTGCTTACGTGTCCGGCCATGCCGGCCTTCTTTGCCCGTTCATACGCTTCGGGCAGTACCTGCAGTAACGTGTCAACGTCTTCAGCCGTGGTTGTATGCCCGAGGCTGAACCGCTGCGCTCCGCGGGCCTCGGTTTCACTCAGTCCCATGGCCAGCAGAACGTGCGACGGCCGGGGCACACCGGCGGTGCAGGCCGAGCCGGTGGAGGATTCAACGCCCGCCAGGTCCAGCAGGAAAAGCAGCGAATCCCCTTCGCATCCCGGAAAGGTGAAGTGGGCGTTGCCGGGCAGGCGGCGGCCCTCGCCGTCGCCGTCGCGCGCCCCGCGCAGGACGGCGGCCGGGATGGCCCGTTCGACGCCGGTGATCAGGTAGTCCCGCAGGGTACGCAGCCGCTCTGCCTCATCGGTCAGGTGCTCCACGGCCTCCCGCGCGGCGGCGGCAAACGCCGCGATGCCTGCCGCGTCCAGCGTGCCGGAACGGATGTCGCGTTCCTGCCCTCCCCCGTGCAGGACCGGAGTGAGTTTCACGGCGCGCCCCACAACCAGTGCGCCCACGCCTACCGGTCCCCCGATCTTGTGGGCACTGATCGCCATCGTGTCCAGGCCGGCAGCCCGGAAATCCACCGGCAGGGCGCCGAAGGCCTGCACGGCGTCCGAATGCACCGGAACACCGAATTCGTGGGCGAGCGACGCCAGGGCACGCACGTCCTGGACCGTCCCGACCTCGTTGTTCGCCCACATGGCCGTCAGCAGGGCGGTGGAATCCGCGTTGGCTTCAAGTTCACGGCGGACCGCGTCCAGGGAGATCACCCCGTCGCTGTCCACCGGAATCCACACGGGAACAGCGCCCTCATGCTTTTCCAGCCACTCAACGGTGTCCAGCACGGCATGGTGCTCAACGCCGGAGACCAGGATCCGGGTGCGCCGGGGATCGGCATCCCGGCGGGTCCAGTACAGTCCCTTGACCGCCAGGTTGTCCGCCTCCGTGCCGCCGGAGGTGAAAATGATCTCCGAGGAGTGGCAGCCGGCGGCAGCGGCAAGGATCTCGCGGGATTCCTCCACGACCATCCGGGCGCGGCGGCCCGAACCGTGCAGCGACGAGGGGTTGCCGCTGCGGCTGAGTTCTGTGGTGAGTGCGGCGAGGGCCGAAGCCGAGATCGGCGTGGTCGCCGCGTGATCTAGATACACGGGCACCAGCCAATTCTAACCGTCATGGCGGCTCCTGCCGATTCGGGCGGCTGAGACTTTCCTGATCATCCGGCACTTGGCCGTCCCGCCGCTCTTCCCCCAACCGGGCTCCCCTGCGATCTGCACCGGATGCGCTGCAGGAATCCGGACAGTCGGTAGAATTGCTCCACTTAGCCCCGCCCGAGCATCCCCGCCCGAAAGGAACCGCCGTGAGCCCGTCAGGCCCGACACTCTATGAGGTCCTGGGACTGACTCCAGCGGCATCAGCTGCGGAGATCAAATCGGCATACCGGAAGGCGGCACGGGAAACCCATCCGGACCACGGCGGAGACGGCGAGCGGTTCCACCGCGTGACGAACGCCTACCGCGTCCTGTCCGATCCGGGGCAGAAGGAATCCTATGACCGGACGATCGGCAGCGGAGGCAGTGGCAGCGGCAGTGCCGGCCGCCCCGCGGGCGGTACCCCCGGACCGGCGAACCCCGCAGCACGCCGTGCTGCGGCCGGAAACACCGCCGGGAGGACCCCTGCTGCGGATCTGGACACCCCGCCCGTTTTTGTCCCGGACTTCTCCCCGCGCAACCCGCCCCTGATTCCCCTAACACTGGCCGGCCAGCAGGTCCACGGGTCCCCCCGCCGTCCCGGTTTACTGTCCCGGTTCGGTGCCGCCGCCGGACGGTTTGATGCCGAGAACCGCACTATTCGGCTGCTGGACCGGGAACTGCTCGACGAATACCCGGCAGCACGCCTGGTCAACGGCCTCCACATCCCGGACGCCGGCCCGGGCGGAGGCAACCTCGACGTCGGGCACGTACTGCTGGGCGGCTACCGCATGGCCGTGCTCGGGTCTTTGATGGCATCCCCGGGCAACTACCGGTGGGACGGCAGGCACCTGCAGCACCGCGGGCGGGAAGTTTCCACCCTCCGCCTTGCCGACGCTGTCCGTACACTGCAGTCACGCTTCCCGGACTGCAATGTTGCAGGCTGGCTGGTCCTCCACAGCCCGAACGGTAACCCGTTTGAACCGATCATTGACTATCCGCCCTCCCTCAGCCGCTCCGCGCCCGCCACCCTGCACGTGGCCAACCCCGGCGGGCTGGTCCGTGAGCTGCGCCGCTTCTTCGCCGAGGGGCCCACACCCAGCGTTGTCCAGCTGCCGGTGCTGGCACCGCTCATCGACGCCTCGTCGCGCTGACCGGATGCGGCCCGGCCCGGGTGCGCGGGCATAGGATATAGCTGTGTTCCGCATCCTTTTCCATACCCCTGAAATCCCGGGCAACACCGGGAACGCCATCCGTCTTGCCGCCATCACGGGCGCCGAGCTGCACCTGGTGGAGCCATTGGGCTTCAGCCTGGAGGATTCCAAGCTGCGCCGGGCGGGCCTGGATTACCACGACCTCGCCGTGCTCCATGTGCACAAGACGTTGCAGGACGCCTGGGATGCGCTGCAGCCGGAACGCGTTTTCGCGTTTACGTCCGACGGCGATACCTCCTATACCGATATCGAGTACCGTGCCGGTGACGTCCTGATGTTCGGCCGCGAGTCTGTCGGGCTGCCGGCGGAGGTCAAGGAGGACCCGCATGTCACCGCCCGCGTGCGGCTTCCCATGCTTCCGTCGCTGCGTTCGCTCAACCTTGCCAACTCCGCCTCCATTGCCGTTTACGAAGCCTGGCGCCAGCACGGCTTCGCCGGCGCCCAGCTCTAGCGAAGGATCCACCCATGTCTGAACACCCGCTCGGGGC
Organism: Arthrobacter sp. YD2; assembly: GCF_030410475.1. NCBI lineage: Bacteria > Bacillati > Actinomycetota > Actinomycetes > Micrococcales > Micrococcaceae > Arthrobacter > Arthrobacter sp. YD2. Next base: position 1,130,092 of record NZ_JAUHHB010000001.1, on the reverse strand, counting down.
CACTTACGACGACGGCGCAGCCGACTTCGAACGCCTCGCCCCGTCGCTGTGGAATCCGATGGGCAACGCCCTGGTGGCGGCCGCAGACATAGCCCTGGGTGACCGGGTCCTGGATGCCTGCTGCGGCAGCGGAGCCACCACCATCCCGGCGGCACAGTTTGCCGGACCGGACGGCGAGGTGCACGGGGTGGATCTCAGCGGGGAACTGCTGGCCCTGGCCCAGGCCAAGGCAGACACCCTCTCACTCAACAGCGTGCAGCTGGCGAAGGCGGATGTTACCGAGTGGGCAGCAGAGGCCCCCTATGACGCAGTGCTGTGCGCCTATGCGGTGTTCCTGCTCCCGGACATGGACGCCGCCGCTGCCGGCCTGGTCTCCTCGCTCCGCAGCGGAGGACGCTTTGCCCTCAGCACCTGGCAGGAAGGCGCTGCAGCGCAGTTCAACGAACTGCTGTGGAAGGCATGCCGGCTGGAGCGTCCGGACCTGGCTGAAACCGCCGCCCATCCCGCCGTTGAGAACCTCAGCCGGCTGGACTCGGTGGAAAAGCTCACGGCCTGGCTGCAGGGGCTGGGGCTGCAGGATGTCACTGTGGCGCCCACCCCGGGCCGGGTGCAGCTCAGCGGTTCCCTGGCTTGGTCGCTGGTGCTGGGCAGCACCTACCGGACGCTGCTGCCCGCTGATCCGGCGGCCGTGGAACGGGTACGCCAGGCATTCCTGGCCGAGCTCGGCGATGATTTCGAGCTCAACACCGACACACTGATCGCCACCGGCGTCCGTCCCTAGCCATTAGCTGTCCACCCGTCCGGGCCGGATGCCGGTAGCCGGCGTCCCGGACGGGGCCGAGCCGGCGGTCAAAAACCGGCGATGGTTTGCTCTGTGTTCACGCCAACAGCGTGGAAAACCTCTGCACTGGAGCCCTCGGGCAGGTGATGCCGTTGGGCGTTCTCCTGCAGGAGCCGGCGGACGGTGGCGTCCATGCCGTCAATATCCGGGTGCTGGCTGGCATGGACCCGGATCGCGGCAAGCTTCGCGTCCACCGTCCCGGTGACGTCCACGGCAGTGTTTTCGCGTTCGCGGGGAGCACCGTAGAACCACAGCCACGGCACTTTGTACGCCTCGAGGCCCTGCTCCGCTAGTTCGGGATAGGCAAAGGGGTTTTCCGCGGCCGGATAGACGGCACGGGTCACGATCTCGCCGCAGGCGAGGTGGTCCGGATGGCTGGCCTGCAGCCTGTCCCAGTTCCGTTCCGGATGCATCGACAGAACCACGTCCGGCCGGACCCGGCGGATCAGTTCCACCGCCCGGGCAATGACCGCATGGTTAACCTCCAGGTAGCCGTCCCGCTCGCCCAGGAACACGACGTCCCGGGCACCGACCTGCCGGGCCGCTTCCCGTTGTTCGTCACGGCGCAGCCCGCTCACATTGGAGCGGTCCGACGGATCGAACCCGCCGGCGTCGCCGGAGGTCATGATGCAGTAGGTGATGTCGGCGCCGTCGCGTGCCCAGCGGGCCACAGTGCCGGCAGCACCGAAGTCGATGTCATCCGGATGGGCAGCGAAGGCCAGGACCCGGGCCGGCGTGGAGACGGACGCAGACGCCATCCTAGGACCTGCGCTTCCGGATCTCTTCGGCGGCCTGGGGCAGCACGGAGAACAGGTCCCCGACGACACCGAAATCCGCAATTTCGAACACGGGCGCGTCGGCGTCCTTGTTCACGGCGACAATGACCTTGGCGGTCTGCATGCCGGCCTTCTGCTGGATGGCACCGGAGATGCCCACGGAAATGTACAGCTGCGGGGACACCGTCTTGCCGGTCTGGCCCACCTGCGCCGAGTGCTCGATCCAGCCTGCATCGGTGGCGGCGCGGGAGGCACCCACGGCGCCGCCGAGCAGATCCGCCAGTTCCTCCACCGGCCCGAAGTTTCCTTCCACGCCGCGTCCGCCCGCAACAATCACCCGGGCTTCGGAAAGTTCCGGGCGCCCGCTGACGCGTTTGCCGGTGCGGCTTGTCACGCGCGCGGCAGGACCGGGTTCGGGCACCGGCAGCTCGACCAGTTCCGGAGCCGGGGCGCCTTCCTGTTCCGGTGCCGGCTCGATGCTGTTGGCCTTGACCGTGATGATGGGCGTGCCGCTCTGCACGCGGCAGGTGGAGGTGTAGGAACCGGCGAGGACGGATTTGGTCACGGCCAGGTCCGGGGCAACCGCCACCGCATCGGTGACAACTCCTGAACTGAGCTTGATGCCGGTACGTCCGGCAATCTCGCGGTCTTCAAAGGAGTTGCCCAGCAGAATGGCCGCCGGCTGTTCAGCCGTTGCTGCGGCCGCCAGGAAACCGGTCTTGGCAGCCACCAGGACGCCGTCCAGTTCTCCGGCGGGTTCGTAAACCTTGCCCGCACCATAGGAGGCGAAAGCGGCAAGAAGCTCCGGGTCCGGGCGGCGGGCCGCGGCGACCACCGGCTCTCCTATGCTGCCGGCCAAGGTCAGCAGTTCACGGGCGGCACGGGGCAGGGGTAGATCGGGGACATCTAGAAAAACCAGAACGGACGCCATGAATGCGCTCCTTTGGGACGTGGACGGTGGCGCGTGACCGGCGCCGGTTAGAAATGATCGGGTGCGCTAGATGAGTTTCTGCGCCGCGAGGTAGTCCACCAGCTGAACGCCGGCAGTACCGTCGTCAGTGATGACGGTCCCCTGGGCGCGCGGCGGCCGCGGCGCCGATGCCGCAACCGACGTCCAGGCGCCCTCCAGACCTACCTGCGAGGGCTCGAGGCCGATATCTGCGAGGGAGAGGACCGTGATGGTCTTTTTCTTCGCTGCCATGATGCCCTTGAAATTCGGGTACCGGGGTTCGTTGGCCTGATCCGTCACGGAGACCAGTGCGGGCAGGGGTGCCTCGACGGTTTCCGTAAAGGAGTCGCCGTCGCGGCGTGCCTTCACCATGGCGGTGCCGTCCGTGTCAGTGACCTCAAGTTCCGAGGCGAAGGTGACCTGGGCCAGCTGCAGGCGCTCGGCCAGCTGCGCAGGGACAAGAGCGGTTTCGCCGTCCGTGGAGGACATGCCGGTGATCACCAGGTCCACCGGGCCCAGGGTCCGGGCTACGGATTCAATGGCGGCGGCCAGCGCCAGGGACGTTCCGGCGGCATCGGAGCCGGCGAGGGCGGCATCGCACAGGTGGACCCCGGTGTAGGCGCCGATCTGGAGGGATTTCTTGACCGCATTGACGGCGGCTTCGGGCCCCATGGCGAGGGCAGTCACCCGGTTTCCGGCTGCCTCACCGCCGCGGGCCTCGGCCAGGGTCAGCGCGGCTTCCAAGGCGTATTCATCCAGTTCCGAGAGAATGCTCTCCGAGCGGTCGAGGGTATGGCCGGGGCCGGTGAGGTGCCGGTCGAACTGCGCGTCGGGGACGTGCTTTACCAAGACAACAATATTCAGCGGACGGTTGGCTGAGTCCTGCATTCCGGCCTTTCCGGTTGGAAGATCAGTTCCCGACGGCCCGGAGGTTCTCCTGCCGACGTTCCCGCCCGTTGGGCGGTGCGTTTAAAGCTAATCACACCCCGGAAGGCCATTGTGCCCGGTACAGGCGGAAGGGCCGCCCCGGATACGTCCGGGGCAGCCCTTCGTCCTGTCTTCTGGTCCACCCGGTCCGGGTTACTGGCTGGCGGAATCCCCGAGGGTCACCTCGGTGCTGGAGGCTTTGCCTCCGCGGGTGTAGTCCACGGTGGCCTTACCGCCGGCAGGCTGCATCCGGATGGCTGCGGTCAGGGACTGGGCATCGGTGATCGGGATACCGTTCACCGAGGTCACCACGTCACCGGCACGAAGTCCTGCCTTCTCCCCCGGTGACCCCTGAACCACTTCGGCTACTTCGGCACCCACCGTGAAGGAAGAGGACGAGTTCGACGCCGTGGCCGGCTTCACGGAAACCCCGAGGTATCCGTGCGTCGCGGAGCCGTTGTCGATAATCTCCTCCGCTACCCGTTCCGCGTAGCTGATGGGAATGGCAAATCCAACGCCGATGTTCCCGCTGTCTTCACCCGCGGTACCTGAGGCGGCCGAGGCGATGGCCACGTTGACGCCGATCACGTCCCCGTCAGTGTTCACGAGGGCACCGCCGGAGTTGCCATGGTTGATGGCAGCATCCGTCTGCACCACGTTCAGGTAGATCGAGCTCTCCGCTGAGGACTGGTTCTCCGAGGAACCGTCCGGCGGCGCGAACCGGAAGCCGAAGCCGTCATCCTCGGGTTCCTCCGAGCTGTCCGTTTCCCCCTCCGGAGCGGCGGAGGACTGAACGCTGATGGTCCGGTTAAGCGTGGACACAATACCGTCAGTGACCGTGCCGGACAGCCCCAGCGGGGCGCCGATGGCGATGACGGTGTCGCCGACGTTCAGGTTTCCCGAGTCGCCGAGTGACGCCGGCGTCAGGTTGGCTCCGTCCACCTTGATGACCGCAAGGTCGGAGACGGGGTCAGTGCCCACGATAGTGGCCGGCAGCACCCGCCCGTCGGACGTCTGGACCTCAATGCCGGGGTCACCGGTCAGACCGCCCAGGGTCACCACGTGGGTGTTGGTGAGGATGTGCCCGTCATCGTCCAGGACAATTCCGGAGCCCGTGCCGCTGCTGCCCGAGGCGGCAACCTCAATGGTCACGACGCTCGGGGAGGCCTTTACCGCTGCCGCAGTGACCGCATTGACGCTGTCTTCATTGTTAACCACAACGGTCTGTGACTGGCCGGCCTGGCCCGCAGTTCCGTTCCCGTCATCCATCAGTGCATTGGCACCCACTGCCACACCGCCGCCGACGAGCCCGGCAAGGAGCATTCCCCCGACCAGGGTTCCGGCGCCGAACTTTTTTGCTGTGGACCGTCCCGACGGCGAAGCAGCCGGGGGCTGCTGGAACGAGCTGCCGGTGGACTCGCCGAAGGTCTGCGGCCCGTAAGGGGTGGCGCCGTGCGCTGACGGGGCCTGCGGGGATGAGCCGTGCGCTTCCGCGGCCTGAGTGGCATCCGTGCCGGCGTTCCCACCGGTACCATGTGCTGCCGGGTCGTTCAGCGGGTCGTTCAGCGGCTCGGTCAGCGGTCCTGTCTGCGGCCCGGTCTGCGGATCGCTCTGGGCGGAGCCGGCGGAGGACGGCGGTGCCGGCGGGCGGGGCGGCAACGGGCGTGCAGCGCCGTCGTTTCCCCCGTGGTGCTCAGTCATGTGGGCTGTCCTTTCGAAGTTCGATGTACCCATGGTGTAGCCACAACGTTCTGTACCTACTATGACAGCGCTTGCTGGGACATATGAGGATGGATGCTGAACATCGGCTGTGAAAACCCCGAATGTCCGGTAGACAGCAGGTTCGACCTCCGGACGGTAAACGGGCAGGTCAGACAGGGGTGCGGCCACCGTCCGGAGACAGGGGCGGGGCCCTGACGTGGTGGACGCCGCATAGGGCGGCCCCTAGAATCGGTACCAACGATTGCTGGGACCTGAACCCGGGGCGAGATGCAACCAAAGGATTATTTATGCGGTCACGGTACAGGTTGGCAGCCATTCTAGGCCTGGGTGCTCTGGCGGTCATGCCTCCGGCGGCGGCTTTCGCCGGCACGGCACCGGCGCATACCGTTCCTCCCCTGGCGATTCACGGATCATTGCCAGCTGCCCCCGCTGTTCCGGCGGAATCCCCCGTGACCATCCCGCCGGGAGAATACGTTGTGGATCCCGCCGATGTGCTGGGGAGCAACGCCGCAGAGGTGAAGCAGGCAATTGCCGATGTACAGGACAGCACCGGGTACACCCTGTACGTGGTTTACGTGGACTCCTTTACCAGCCCGACAGATCCCGTCGCCTGGTCCCGGGATGTAGTGGAGAGCAAGGGCATGGGAGCCAGGGAGGCCCTGCTCAGCATTGCCACTACGGACCGGAAGATCCAGGTTTCCACCGGCGACCAGAGCGTCCTGAACCAGGAGCGGCGGAATGCCATCCTGGCGGCGGCCACCGATCCCCTGTTGGGTTCACAGAACATTACGTCCTCCCAATGGGCGGATTCGGCAGTGGCCGCGGCAGAATCGCTGGAGGACATCGCCGGCGGAGGAGACGGGGACGTTGCGGCCTCCGGTTCCGGCTCCGGCATTGCCCCGTTGGTGGTAGGCGGCCTGGTGGTGGCCGGCGGTGTGGGCACTGCCCTGCTGATGCGTAACCGCCGGAAGAAGAACGCGGGGAACCTGGAACCGGGCCGGCGCCAGGGACCCGCCGCACCGGTGGACCCGCTGGACACCATGAGCGTTCCCGACCTGCGGAAACGGGCAGGAAGCCTGTTGGTTGCCGCAGACGATGCCATCAAGTCCAGCGAGCAGGAACTGGGCTTTGCCATGGCCGCCTACGGCGAGGAAGCCGTCGCGACCTTCTCGGAGGATCTGGCCGCTGCCCGGAACCATATGGGCGAGTCCTTTAAGCTGCAGCAGCAGCTGGATGACCACATCCCCGACACCGAAGCACAGCAGCGGAGCTGGCTGAAGGAAATCATTCGCCGGTGCGAAGCGGTCAACGAGTCCCTGCAGGCGCATAAAGAGGACTTCGACGCCCTGCGGGAACTGGAGAAGAACGCGCCGGCCGCGCTGGCTTCCGCCCGCGAGTCAGCCGGACAGGCATCCGCGCGGCTCAGTACTGCCGCCGCCACTCTGGACGCGCTGCGCTCGCGCTACGCGGCGACGGCGGTACAGCAGGTCAGTGACAACATCGACCAGGCCAATGAACGCCTCGCCTTCGTCACCAATACCGCCGCAGAGGCCGAGGAAAAACTCGCTGAACAGGACACCTCGGGTGCGGTGGTACTGGTCCGCGCTGCCGAAGAGTCCGTCCATCAGGCCAATGTGCTGCTGGACGCGATCGACAAGCGGTCCCGGGAGCTGGATGCAGCACGTACTGAGCTGCAGCGGGCCGTGGCCGATGCCCGGCAGGATCTCGCCCAGGCCGATGCATTCTCCGCGTCCGGGGCCTCCCCCGGCCTCGCCGGCCCCATGGCCGGCGTGCGGGCAGCTCTGGAGGAGGTGGAGCAGGCAATGCAGTCCGGCCCGTATGATCCGGTGGAGCTGCTCCGCCGGCTGGAAACCGCGAACACCCAGCTCGACACGGCGCTGGAAGGCATCCGCGACCGGCAGGAGCAGGAGCGCCGGGCAAGGGACTCCCTCCAGCACGCCATCATGGCCGCCCAGGCCCAGATCTCCGGCACCTCTGACTACATCAGGGCGCGCCGCGGCGGAGTGGGCAGTGAGGCACGCACCCGCCTGGCTGAGGCCGAGCGCAACCTGCAGCAGGCTGTCGCCATGCAGTCCTCCGATCCGGTCAGTGCCCTGGCCTATGCCCAGCAGGCCAACGCTCTGGCAGCACAGGCCGCTGACATGGCCCAGCAGGATGTCGACGGTTTCGGTGGCGGCGGATTCGGCGGAGGCTTCGGCGGCGGACGCGGGAACGGGATGGGCGGTGCCATCCTGGGCGGCATCCTGATTGATTCCATCCTCCGCGGCGGCTCCCACGGCGGAGGCTGGGGCGGCGGCGGATTCGGCGGCTTCGGCGGAGGAGGCGGCGGCGGTTTCGGCGGAGGCGGCGGCGGTTTCGGATCCTCGGGAGGCAACTTCTGATCCACCCGGGCGGATGCGCGGGAAGGTGCACCAATATGTACCGTACGGGTCTCATGGCCGGTGCGGGGCAGTACTTACACACAGCAGATTGAAAGGCAGACATCGTGGTTAAGCAGTCGATTTTCGGACGTATCACCCAGTTGGCGAAGGCCAATATCAATGCCATCCTCGATCAGGCCGAGGACCCGCAGAAGATGCTCGACCAGATGGTGCGGGATTACAGCAACAACATTGCCGAGGCTGAAAGCGCCGTCGCACAGACCATCGGCAACCTGCGCATGCTCCAGGACGACTACAACGAGGACATCCAGAACGCGCAGAACTGGGGCAACAAGGCTCTGGCCGCCTCCCGCAAGGCCGACGAGTTCCGCGCCGCGGGCAACGCCGTCGACGCTGAGAAGTTCGACAACCTGGCCAAGGTAGCCATCCAGCGCCAGATCGCCTCCGAAAACGAGGCCAAGGGCGCCCAGCCGACCATTGCCTCCCAGGAAGAGATCGTTGAGCGCCTGAAGACCGGCCTGAACCAGATGAAGGGCAAGCTGGATCAGCTCACCAGCAAGCGGGACGAGCTGGTTGCCCGGTCCCGCAATGCCGCTGCCCAGACCCAGATGCATGATGCCATGAAGAGCATCGACGTGATGGATTCAACGTCCGAGGTGGGCCGTTTCGAGGAGAAAATACGCCGTGAGGAAGCCCGTGTGCGCGGCGCCAACGAGCTGGCGTCCTCCAGCCTGGACGCCCAGTTCGAAAGCCTCGAGGACCTCGGCGAGCAGACCGAGGTCGAAGCGCGCCTCGCTGCGTTGAAGTCCGCCTCCGGCGGCAAGCAGTCCGCTATCGAGGACTAACTCTGACCGTTCCCTCCGCCGCCGTCCGAAGGGCGGGCACCCCGCTGGGGGTGCCCGCCCTTCGGCTGTCTGCGGATGGCTGACTGGCGGCTGTGATTGCGGTTGCGGTTGCGTAGTGCCCGGCGGCGCAGGCGTAGCGGCAGGAGCAGCCACAGCAGCCCCACTGCTGCACCCATCGCCAGCGCCGCCACGGCTCCGGCCATGCCGGAAAGCACAATGTCGAAAATCAGCCCGATGGTGCCGATCAGGATGAGGCCGACCAGTACCAGGGTGGCGCGCAGCAGGACGTCCGAACTCCGGACCAGATCCCGTTTAATCCCCTGCCGGAAGAAGGTCCGGTGCATGACCACCGTAGAGATCAGTACCGCGGTGACCAGTACCGACAGCACGACCAGACACAGGTAGATGGCCACTTGGACCCGGGTTAGTTCGGCAAAACGTTGCTGGAACGGCAGGGTTAGCAGGAAGCCGGTCAAAATCTGGATACCGGTCTGCAGGACCCGCAGTTCCTGCAGCAGGTCCGTCCAGTTGCGGTCCAGTTTCTGCAGCAGGGTTTCACCGCGGTCCGGATCGCGTGCTGCGGGGGTATGGCCCATGGGGGAAGTGTAGTTCGCCCACCGGCAACGGGCCGTGCCGTACGGAAACTGTTCGGGCGCCTCCATGCGTCCGGATCCCCGTAACCGTTCCCGGGACCCGGCGGGGCCTGGGGCCTGGGGCCTGGGGCCTGGGGCCAGGCAAGCAAGGGCAAACAAAAGTCCCCCGAGGTTCCTTGCGGATCCTCGGGGGACTTTCCTTGGTTGCGGGGGCAAGATTTGAACTTGCGACCTCTGGGTTATGAGCCCAGCGAGCTACCGAACTGCTCCACCCCGCGGCGTGATACTCAACTCTACCCGCCGCGGGGGGCCCGGCGCAAACCGGGATCATTTCACGCGCCTAGTCGCCGCCCTCACCGTCAGCCGAATCGGTGGCAGCGTCGCTGGGTTCAGCCGTGGCACCGTCGCCGGCGGTGTCGCCTGCCGCGCTGTCCAGCTGTTCCTGCGCAGCGGTGGCCCGTGCAATGGCGTCCTTGAGCTGGTTCTGCGTTTCCCCGTAGGCGGCGAAGTCACCGCGTCCAAGGGCAGCCTGCCCGTCCTGGATCGCCTTGCCTGCATCCGCGAGGGCTGTAGCCAGCTCGGACGCGGCCGTTGCGTCTCCGCCGGCACCCGGGGTTTCCGGGGTAGCGCCGACGTTCCCGGTGTCGCCGGTTTCCGCACCGGAGTCGCCGCCGAAGATCTGGTTCAGTGCTTCGTCGAGCGTCGGAGCGAATCCGACCTTCTCGCCGAAGTTGACCAGCACCCGCTGCAGGGTCGGGTAGGAGGAGGCGCCCGAAGACTGGACGTACACCGGCTGGACATACAGGATGCCGTCGCCGACCGGCAGGGTGAGCAGGTTGCCGTTGATGACTTCAGATGCACCCTGGCGCAGCAGGTTCAGCGCGTTGGACACCGTGGGGTCGGAGTTGAAGGTGTTCTGTGCCTGGCCGGGGCCCGGCACAGCAGTGTCCGTGGGCAGGGCCAGGAGCCGCAACTTGCCGTAACCATCGCCCTTCACGCCATCCTCGCCGGTGCCGGCATCCGCGTCTGCGGAGAGGAAGCCGTACAGCACGTTGCGGGCCTCGCCGTTCTCCGTCACGAACGGGATGAACGGTGTGGTCAGCGAGAACGTGGCCTCGTCCTGTCCCGGCATCTGCAGGGAGAGGTAGTACGGCGGCTGCTTGACGTTGCCGTTGCCGCCGGTGGGATCACTGGGAACGCTCCACGCGTCGTCGTTCTTGTAGAACGAGTCCGGGTCAGTCACGTGATACTTGCCCAGCAGTTCGCGCTGGACCTTGAACTGGTCCTCCGGGTAGCGGACATGTGCCATCAGATCGGCAGACATCTCGCTGTAGGGCTTCAGGGTGGACGGGAAGACCGCCTGCCAGGACTTCAGCAGCGGATCCTCGTCATCCCAGGCATACAGCGTGACGGAACCGTCGTACGCGTCAACAGTGGCCTTGACCGCGTTGCGGATGTAGTTGACCTGTTCCTGCGGCAGGGCTGCCGCTCCCGGAGTCAGCGAGTCGGTGGTGGCGTCCTGCAGCTCCTGCTGGGTGGAGTACGGGAAGTACTTGCTGGTGGTGTAACCGTCCACAATCCACTTCACGCGGCCGTCGACAATGGCCGGGTACGCGTTGCCGTCAACGGTCAGGTACGGTGCTACCTTTTCCACACGCTCGGTGGGGTCCCGGTCATACAGGATCTGGGATTCCTCATTGATGGCATCCGCAAGCAGCAGCTCGGTGGACTGGAACTTAATGGCGTACACCAGCTGGTTGAAGAGGTTGCCCACGCTGGGGCCGCCCTCGCCGCTGAAGGTGGTCTGCGACTCCTCCTCCGAGTTACCGGTCTGCGGACGGTCGATTTCCACCGGCGGGGTGCCTTCCGGCGCGCCCACCACGGAGTACTGCGGGGAGTTCTCACCGAAGTAGATGCGCGGTTCGTAGGATCCGCCTTCGGTGAGCACACCGGTGGATGGGATCCCGGACTCCATGAAGCTGGGCTTGCCGTCCGCCTCAACCGTGGAGCCGCGTGCGGCGACCACGCCATAGCCGTGGGTGTAGAGGATGTGCTCGTTCACCCAGCCCGAGGGCACGCCGCCGACGTTCAGCTCACGGACCGCGATCACCGTGTCCTGGACTTCGCCGTCGATCTCGTAGCGGTCCACGTTCAGTGTCTGCGGGAACTGGTAGTACTGGCGGAACTGCTGCAGCTGGCTGAACGCGTCGGAGACGACATTCGGGTCCAGCAGGCGGATGTTGGTGGTGGTGCCCGCATCCTGGGCCAGGGCGCCGGCATTGGCGTTCACCGTGGCGTCATACGGGATGACCTCGGTGTCCGACAGTCCGTAGGCCTCACGCGTCATATCGATGTTGCGCTGGATGTATTCGCGTTCCAGGCTCAGCTCCGACGGCTGGACCTGGTAGCGCTGGACAATCCAGGGGTAAACGCCGCCGGCCACGATGGCCGTGATGATCAGCATGGCGGTACCGATGATGGGCAGGCGCCACCGCCCGATGACGGCGGAAAGGATAAAGAGGACAGCGACAATGACCGATGCCACGGCCAGGATGGCCTTGGTGGGGATCACGGCCTCGACATCGGTGTACAGGGCACCGGTCCAGGTTCCGGAGGTGCTCAGCAGCGTGTCATAGCGGTCAAGCCAGAAGTTGATGCCCTGCAGGATGAGGAAGGCTGCGGCCACGACGGCCAGATGAATACGCGCGGGCCGGCTAACGAACACGCCCTTCTCCTCGAGGCGGATACCGCCGTAGAGGTAATGCGTCAGCAGTCCGGCAATGCCGGCAATCACGACGACGCTGATGAGGAAGCCGACAAGGAAACCAATGAACGGCAGCGTGTTCAGGTAGAAGCTGTAGTCCATGTTGAACTCGGGATCGGTCTTGCCGAAGTCCCGCCGGTTGAAGAACAGCAGTGTCTGCTGCCACATGGACATGGCCGCGGTGCCCGCGAAACCGCCCACAACAATCGGGATGCCGATCATCAGCAGTTTACGGATGGGCTCCAGCTGGGCCTGGTACCGGTTGAGGTTGTCCTGGAGCGCACTGTCCGGGGCGTAGATGGGCCGCGAGACGTAGGCGACCCGGATACTGGCGAAAACACCAGCGGCCATCACCAGGAAGGCTGCCAGGAACATGCAGATCCGGGTCAGGTTCTCCTTGAAGAAGACTTCCAGATAACCCAGCTGGTTATACCAGAGGATATCTGCATAGACCTGCGAGAAATACACAAAGCCAATGACGAGCACGGCAACCACAATCAGCGTGGCAATCAGCGGGCTGCGCCGCCGTCGCCTTCCGCTGGACGTGGCCGTGCCGGGTCGGGAAAATGGGCCGTTTGGTCCGGAAGTCACAGTTACCTCATCGTTCGGTGCGTCGGCTCGCGGCATTGCCGGCCGCACCGGAGGGACTTGCTGCCGGGGGCGGTGCCCCGTGGCATACATGTCCCCGCCGGATGGCCCGGAAGCCGTCCGTAGACCATTCTGCCTTGGAATGCTCTCCCGCTGCTACTTCTCCAGGGAGCCGGAGAGAACCTTGTCCCGATCGTAACGAGGCACGGCCGCACCTGCCAGTGCCTGCGGCCGCTGCCCGGCTATGAGGTGCACTGCGGCAGATCCGCTGCACTGCCGCCGGCAGCCAGTTTCTGCACCGCGTCCAGCGCCTCTTCGAGGGTGGAAACACGGACAACGCCCAGGCCCTCGGGCACGTGGCCTGCAACCTCGGCGCAGTTCGCGGCCGGTGCCAGGAAGAATTCGGCTCCGGCGTCCGAGGCGCCGATGAGTTTCTGCCGGATGCCGCCAATCGGTCCCACATTCCCGGCGGCGTCGATGGTTCCGGTGCCGGCAAAGTGCTTTCCTTCGGTGAGCTGCTCCGGGGTGAGGCGGTCGATGATCCCCAGCGCGAACATCATTCCCGCCGACGGTCCGCCCACCCGTTCCATGCCCTGGCCGATTTCGACGTCAAAGGGGAAATCGAAGGTGGTCGCCAGCTCAATGCCCAGCTGGTAGGTACCTGCGTCGTTTGGCGCGGGCGTCACGGTCTCCACCTCCTCCGCGCCGTCACGGCGAACGGTGACCTCCGTGGGCGAGCCGCCGACGTCGTTCAGCGCGTTGCGCAGGGTCTCGATGCCGTCTATCCGGGTGTCCCCCACCGCCAGCACGGTGTCCCCGGGCTGCAGCAGGCCTTCCGCCGCCGAGCCTTCCACCACGGCAGCGACGGTGAGTTCCTGCGTGTACGGAATCTCGAGCTCCGTCAGGGCAGCGGCGACCGCGGCTTCCTGGGATGAGGTCATGGCGGCGGCGTTTTGCTCGTCCACCTCGTCGCTGGTGGTTCCCGGGGCGTAGAGGAACTCGGTGGGGTACACCACGTCGTCAGGGTTCAGCCAGCCGCCCACGGCCTGGAAAATGCTGATGTTGGTGCTGGGACCGCCGGACACGTACACCGTGGTCAGGTCCAGTTCGCCGTCGGCCGGGTAGCTGGTGCGCCCCTCGATTTCGATGATGTCCTTGTCCCCGGCGCTGCCCAGCGTATTGAACGTGGGGCCCGGGGATTCCACTACGTATTGTGCCGGCAGCAGTACGGCCGCTGCGCCCAGCAGGAGTGCCAGCGCACCGGAGACAAGCATTGCCCGTGCGCGCGGCGTACGCCGGCCCGGAGCAGGCTGTCCCTGCCCCAGCCCCTGGTACGGGTAGACGGAGTAGCTGCCGTCCGGCTGCGGGGCGGGAACCGGCATGCCGGGGCGCCCGTCGCCGGGTCCGGGGTTCCCTGCGGCACCGCTTTTGCCATAGGGGGCACTGCTGTCGTCATGAGAGGGGCGCAACTGACCAACCTTTTCCTGCGCTCGTACGGCATGTTCCCGGCGCCGTGGTCCGGCGGCCAACCCTGCAAGCCTACGCCGCGCAGGTGCGTGCAGGCGCGCAGGTGCGCAGCCCCGGCTTTGCCTACAGCGAACGATCAGCGTCGTACAGGACACACATTAGGCACTGCCGGTAACGTAAAGGGAACATGTCCGGCAGCGCCGGGCACCGTAAGGCACTATCTTCTTCCACAGGACCGGTGGTATCCCATGAGCTCCAACCCATCCGACCGAGGGGACAACCCGCAGGATCCCCTGTCCGAGATACTTGCACGCCTGTTCGGCGGCGGCGGCGCCGGCGGCATGGATCCCGCTGAACTTGCCAAAGCCGCAGGCCTGCCCTCCGATCCCAATGCCATGGCCATGATCTTCCAGCAGGTCCAGGCCATGTTCAGTGCCTCCTCTGACGGTCCGGTGAACTGGCAGCTGGCCAAGGACAATGCCAGGCGGGTGGCCGCCACCGGGAGCGACCCCTCCACCGGCCCCACGGCTGCCCGTGAGGTCGACGAGGCCCTGCACCTGGCCGGCCTCTGGCTTGATCCGGTTACCGACTTTGCCGCCACGTCCACGCTCGGCCGGGCATGGTCCCGCGCGGAGTGGGTTGAAGCCACCATGGATTCCTGGCGCCGGCTCACGGAGCCCGTGGCCGTAAGCATCTCCGAAGCACTCTCCAACGCCATCACCACCCAGATGCCGGAGGAAATGAAGTCCATGATGGGCGGAGCCTCCTCGATGCTCGCCAACATGGGCGGTGCAATGTTCGGCATGCAGCTCGGCCAGGCGGTAGGCGCCCTGTCCAAGGAAGTGGTCAGCTCCACCGACATCGGGCTGCCGCTGGCGTCCGGAACCATGGCACTGCTGCCGGCCAATGTTGCCGCCTTCGGCGAAGGACTGGACGTTCCCGAAGCGGAAATCCGCCTGTACCTCGCGGTCCGTGAAGCCGCCCATGCCCGCCTGTTTGCGCACGCCCCCTGGCTGACTGCCCACCTTTTCGGTGCCATTGAGAGCTATGCGCGCGGCATCCACATTGATATTTCCAAGATCGAGGAAGCTGCCCGCGACATCGATCCCGCCAATCCGGAATCCATCCAGTCGGCGCTGTCCGGCGGCGTATTCCAGCCGCAGCGGACCCAGGCGCAGGAAGCTGCACTGGAACGTCTGGAAACCGCCCTGGCCCTGGTGGAGGGGTGGGTGGACGAGGTCACTGCAGCGGCCACCGCCAATCTTCCTTCCGCGGGCGCGCTGCGTGAGATGATCCGCCGGCGCCGTGCCAGCGGCGGACCTGCCGAGCACACCTTCGCCTCGCTGGTGGGCCTGGAACTGCGGCCGCGCCGCCTGCGGGATGCCGCAGCCCTCTGGGCGCACCTGACCGAAGAACGCGGAATCGAAGGCCGCGACGCCGTGTGGGAGCATCCGGACCTGCTGCCGACGTCCGAGGACCTGGACGATCCCAAGGGCTTCGGCAAGCGGCGCCAGCTCATCGAAGCAGCTGACTCCGACGTCGATGCCGCGTTGAAGCGCCTGCTTGACGGCGGCTTTGATACTCCGGAGGAGACGGACAAGCCCATCGACGCGTCTTCCGGTGAAAGCACCGACGGGACCGCCGGTGAAGGAACCGTTCCTGAGGGCGGATCCCGGAATGACGACGACGGCGGGGCCGGCGACGGAACCGACGGGACCGACGAACCCGGGAAGCCGGGTTCCAACTAACCTGTTCCGGCCGTCAACCGGGCGGAATGATGGAGGACTGGTGCAGCGCCCGCAGGGGCATTGCGCTAGTCCTCCCCCATGTCCCCCTTAAGTCCGCGTGAACTGGCAAAGGCGGCTCCCGAGAGGAACGCCTTCGCCGTTTCCGTCTGCGGATAGTTTTCCAGCAGCCGCCAGAAGGCCGGGCCGTGTGACGGGACCAGGAGGTGGGCCAGTTCGTGGAGCAGCACGTAGTCCACCACCCATTGCGGCATCCCTTTCAGCTTGTCTGACAGCCGGATGGTGCCCCGGCCGGGCGTGGCCGATCCCCAGCGGGAGTTCTGGTTACTGACCCACCGCACGGATGCAGGCCGTGCGTGCCCGGAGAGATAGCGGCTGGATAGTTCGGCTGCCCGGCGCATCAGGTCGTTTTCGCTGGCGGCCTCATCGGGTTCCGCGGACACACGCTGTTCGAGCCGTGCGACCATACGCTGCACCCACTCGGCTTCCTGCGCGACGGAGAAGTGTGCCGGGATGGACACCAATGCCACACCGTCCCGGAAAACCGCATTCACGGTGCGCTTGCGGCGGGCGGAGCGGCGTACCTGGATGGGGATTCCGCTAGTGGTGGTTGCCGGTATCGAGGCGTCGGCGGTCCGGGACGGGGAAGGCATGTTTCAAGCCTAACCTCCCGTTCTGACGGCCCTGCAGCCTGTGGATAACCGCCGGCCCCGCGGGCCCGCGTGCCAGCATGGTCTGCAGTTGGGCCGGCTGGGGGCGGCGTCGTGCACACCGCAGGGAGCAGACCATGCGCATCAATCCGGGAATCCATGTACTCAACATTTCGCCGCGGGCCAGGCAGCTGGGGATAGGCTCCGGTTCCTTGCTCCTGCGCAATCTCCAGGATGCCGATGTTGCCTTCCTGGGAGCGCTTCGCCGCGGGGTGCCAGACGGTACGGAAGCCGCTGCTGCGTCCGCGCTGCGGGTGCCCCGAGAGCGGGCAGCAGCACTGATAGAGGCGCTCCGCCCCCTTCTGGTCCCGCATGAGGTCTCTGCCCCGCCGGTTCCTTCGCTGCGTTCCGAACGCCTGGCTCCCGATGGCCGGCGCCTTTCCGCTGCCTATGGCATCAATGGCGAGGAACCCGTCCGACGCCGGTCGCAGGCAACGGTTTTTATTGACGGTCTCGGCCGCGCCGGGGCACTGCTGGCCCGTACGCTCGCCACCGCAGGGGTAGGCCGGCTGCTCCTGCGCGATCCTGCCGTGGTGGCCCCTGCCGATGTGGGCACCGCCTATGCGGTGACGGATATCGGGATGAACCGGGCTGCAGCGGTTAAGCGGCATCTGTTCCGGATTGATCCCACCCAGCAGGTGCTGACGGTCACCGATGGCGGGGAGCGCACGGAGCCCCGGGCAGTGGATCTCGCGGTGACGGTGAGGGCTGTGGGGGCCGTTCCCCGAGGCAGCGAACCGGGGACGTCGCCCGGCGTGCCCAGCCTCCTCCTGTCCGTCAACGAAACCGGCTGGGATGTCGGCCCGCTGCTGGTGCCGGGAGCAACGCCGTGCCTGGAATGCCTGGACCGGCGGCGCGCGGACTCGGACCCGGGCTGGTACGCGGCGGTCGAGGCCCTCGCCGGCCAGGACAGGCAACGCTCAGGCGCGGGTCCTGTCCGGAGTCCCGCCGGGAACGCGGAGTGTGCCATCCCCGAAGGTGAGGAAGCGGCAGGCGCGGCCCTCGCGGCGGGAGCGGCATCCCTGGCGGCCCTGGTCTTCCTCGACGGCATCAACCAGCCCGCCCTGCTCTCCGCAGTCCTGTCACTGCGTACCTCGGACGGCTTTTCACGGCTGCAGGAACTGGACTACCACCCGGCCTGCGGGTGCCGGCTGCAGCACCGCGAAACCCGTGCCGGGCGGCCGGGGCATGCAGCCTAGGAGTCGGTGCCCTGCGAGAGTACCTGCAGCACCGCCTCGCCGTAGCGCTCCAGCTTCGACGGACCGACGCCGGGCAGCGTTGCCAGCCGGTTCAATGACGGCGGGCGGTCTTCGGCAATGGCCACCAGGGTCGCATCGGTGAACACAACAAAAGCGGGAATCCCGGCCTCCTGCGCCGCTTCCCGGCGCCACTCCCGCAAAGCCTCAAAGGTCGCTTCTTCATAGGTCACCGGGCAGTCACCGCAGCGGCCCACCTTGCGCTCGGCGCCGGTGGTGAGCAGCGCCCCGCAACTGCGGCATTTTGCCGGCCCGGTGACCTTGCGCCGGGGCTGCTTCGCCGGGCCCGCCGTCCGGACAGTGTCACGCTCGGTGCGCGGACGCAGCCCGTCGAGGAACCTGGACGGTTTCCGGTTGGCACGGCCGCCCGGCGTCCGCGCCGTGGACCAGGACAGTGCCAGATGCTCACGGGCACGTGTGATGCCCACGTACAGCAGCCGGCGTTCCTCATCAACGGCCTCAGCGGTGTCGGCAAAGGAGATCGGCATCAGTCCTTCGCTGAGCCCCACCAGGTACACCGCGTCCCATTCCAGGCCCTTGGCGGAGTGCAGGGAGGCAAGCGTGACGCCCTGGACCCGGGGGGCGTGCTGCGCTGCCGCCCGTTCCTCCAGCTCGGCCACGAAATCCTGCATGGTGAAGATGCTGTCCGGGTCACGGGTACGGGTTACCTGCAGTTCCTCGGCCAGCGCCACCAGGGCAGCCAGTGACTCCCAGCGTTCCCGGGTGGCTCCGCCGCCCGCCGGTGCATCCGGTGTGTAGCCGAGCGAGGCCAGGATGTCCCGCACCAGCTGCGGCACCGGTTCGTTGCCCACGGACCGGGATGCCGCCCGCAGCTGCAGGACCGCGTCGCGGACCTCGCGTCGTGCAAAGAACCTTTCACCGCCGCGCAGCTGGTAGCCGATCCCCGCGGAGGCCAGGGCCTGCTCATAGGCCTGCGACTGTCCGTTGGTGCGGAAAAGGACCGCGATTTCGCTGGCCTGGACTCCCTGAGCTATCAGGGCCTTGATGGAGGAGGCGACATGCGCGGCCTCTGCCTCGTCGTCGGCGCACTCGGTGAAGGTGGGTTCCGGCCCGGCCGGACGCTGTGCCACGAGCTCCAGCGGTGTGGGCCAGGACGGCGCGTTCCGGTTGCGCTCCCCCTCGGCCGTACGCGCTGCAAGGATCCGGTTTGCCAGCCCCACCACCTGGGGAGTGGAACGGTAGTCACGGACCAGTTTGACGACGTCGGCGTTCGGGAAGCGCTTGGTGAACTCAAGCAGGTGCCGGGGCGTGGCACCGGTGAAGGAGTAAATGGTCTGGCTTGAATCGCCCACCACGCACAACTCGTCGCGGGCACCGAGCCACAGGTCAAGGAGCCGCTGCTGCAGCGGGGAAACGTCCTGGTATTCGTCCACCACGAAGTGCCGGTACTGGTCCCGCACCATGGCAGCGACCCGCTCGTCCTCCTGGAGGATGCCCACCATAATCAGCAGGACGTCCTCGAAATCGATGATGTTCCGGTCCACTTTCACGTCCTCATAGGACTGGAAAATGCGTGAAATAGCCGTGAGGTCAAACCCTGCCGGGGGCTCCCGGTCTGCAGCTGCCCGGACATAGCTGTCCGGGGTGAGCATGGAGACCTTGGCCCACTCGATTTCCGCGGCCACGTCGCGGATGGCGGCCCGGTCCGTGGACAGCCGAAGCCTGCGGGCTGCTTCGGCGATGATTTGTGCCTTGTGGTCCAGCAGCCCCGGCAGGGCTCCGCCAACGGTGTGCGGCCAGAAGTACTGCAGCTGCTTGAGCGCTGCGGCGTGGAAGGTTTTGGCCTGGACGCCGTGGGCGCCGAGGTCACGCAGCCGGGTACGCATTTCCGCCGCCGCCCGCGCCGTGAAGGTCACGGCCAGGACCTGCTGCGGTTTATAGACGCCTGTGGCCACCCCGTAGGCCATCCGGTGGGTGATGGCACGGGTTTTGCCGGTACCGGCACCGGCCAGGACGCAGAGCGGGCCGGTCAGGGTGGTGGCCACTGCCCGCTGCTCGTCGTCGAGGCCGGACAGGATGCGTGCTTCGGGTGATTCGCTGCTCATGCGCGGGCGTTGGCCTCCGGTTCGGTAATGGGCCCGCCGTACCAGCGCTCGATCAGGTTCCGGGCGATGGAGATGGGGCCGGCGATGGTAATTTCGCCGCTGGACACGGCGTCGGCAAGGTCGGTGCGGCTGAACCAGCGGACATCGGACATCTCCACGCCGTCGGCCTGCGCCACGGAATCCCCGGCCCGGGCAGTAAACCCGAGCATCAGTGAACACGGGAACGGCCACGGCTGGGAACCGAGATACTGCGGGGAGTGGACAACCACACCCGACTCCTCCTCCACCTCGCGGATCACCGCCGCCTCCAGCGACTCGCCCGGTTCCACGAAACCGGCGAGCGTGGAATAGCGGTTGCCGGGCCAGGCTGCCGCGGAACCGAGCAGGATCCGGTCCTGGGCGTCGATAACCGAGACGATGATGGCCGGGTCGGTGCGCGGGAAATGCGAGCTGCCGTCCTCGGGACAGCGGCGGACCCAGCCGCCCTGCTCCGGAACGGTTCCGGCGCCGCAGCGCGGACAGTGGGTGTGCCCCGCGTGCCAGTTCGCGATGGCCGCGGCCTCCACGAACAGGCCCGCATCCAGGGCACCGAGTTCCGTGGCCGCATGACGAAGGCTTACCCAGGCTGCGCCGTCTACCGCGAGCGCAGGATCGGGCTCGGCCAGTGTCACCAGCACGACGTCGGTCCCCAGCGGCACCTGCGCTGCCTCCAGCGTGCGGCCAAGATAGACGGGCACCTCGCCGAAACCGGTTTCAGGCGGCTCCTGCAGAACCAGTACGGAGTCCCGGACGAGCGTCCTGCCCTGGGCGAAGTACATAACCCGGGTTCCGGCCGCACCGCGGATTTTCTCGAAAAGGTCAGGGGCGACGCGTCGCGCGGAGCCGCGGTCCACGGCTGTCCGGGCCAGCGGTAACAAGCCCAGGGGGGAAACTTCTGCTGCCGGTGCCGGGATACTCATACCACCACCGTACTGACTACTCCCCCCGAAACTGTAGTTGGGCCGCAGGGCACTACCCGGCCTGAGGTTTTCCTCACGGTTTGGGCGACTCGCCGCCGCACAATGGTTATTCGGGACACATCTGCCCATACGGTTGAAGATGTGAAACGGACCCCCATGGAATTGGCTGCAATGGCCAGCGCTGCCGTCCCAGGGCTGACCCCCACCGGCGTTGCCGGTTCCCCCGACGACGCCGCGGATTTCGACGCCGCGCTGCTGGTTGACGATGCCGGGCGCCGGTGGCGCGTCCGGTCCCCCAAGCACCTCGAAGCCAGCATGCGGCTGGAAACCGAGCTGCTGGTGCTGCGCACCTTCGTGCCTGCGGTCCGGGCTGAACTGCCGTTTGCGCTTCCCTATGTTGCCGGAACTGTCCGTCAGGGCGAGCTGTGCACGTTCGTTTATTCCCATCTGCCCGGAGCCACGCGCAGTATCGATCAGCTGATGACTGCCGGAAAGTCCGTGGCGGCGGAGATCGGACGGGCCATGGCCGCCGTCCACGCCCTCCCCCGCGACCTGGTTACCAAGGCGGACCTTCCCAGCTACAGTGCCAATGAATTCCGCCAGCGCCGGCTGAACGAGTTGGACCAGGCCGCCACCACCGGAAAGATCCCCTCCGTGCTGCTGCGGCGCTGGGAACATGCCCTCGAGGATGTCTCGCTCTGGCGGTTCAAGCCAACAGTGGTTCACGGTGACCTGCATGAAGACAACATCCTGCTCACCGGCGAGCGGGTCAGTGCCGTTACCGGCTGGACGGATCTTCGCGTCGGCGACCCGGCTGACGACTTCGCCTGGCTGATTGCCGCCAATGATCCAGGCTTCACCCGGAACGTGCATGAGGCCTATCTCGAAGCCGGCAAGGATCCGGAGGATCCGCACCTGATCCGCCGTGCCGCCCTGTCCGCCGAGTTTGCCCTGGCCCAGTGGCTGGTGCGCGGCGTTGCCGCGGAGAATGACGCCATGGTGGACGAAGCCGTGGAGATGCTCCGCACCCTGGAAGAGGACGTGCGTGCCCAGGAAGCCGCCGACAAACGCTCGGGGCAGGCCCGGGCAGCAGAGGCACGCGCTTCGGTCGCCCGGCCGGAGGGAACGGTAACCCCTGCACCGGAGTCTTCACCGGCGGCCGCCTCCACGGCGGAACGCCCTGCCTCCACCACCGGGACCACCGGCGTCGAA
Source organism: Arthrobacter sp. YD2 (assembly GCF_030410475.1). NCBI lineage: Bacteria > Bacillati > Actinomycetota > Actinomycetes > Micrococcales > Micrococcaceae > Arthrobacter > Arthrobacter sp. YD2. The sequence continues at coordinate 1,108,270 of NZ_JAUHHB010000001.1, read as the reverse complement.
ACCTCCGTTGCTTCGAAGGGGAAGGCCAAGGTAACGGTCGCCCCGATAGCGCCGGACTCCGCTCCCGCGATCACCCGCCCGGATGCTCCCGGCGAGGACACCTCCGCCGGGAAAACCGCCGGATCGGATGAACCCCTGGCCGAGGTCATTGCGCTGCCGGCCCGCGCTGACGGCACGGAACCCGAAACGACAGCACCGGATACTACGGCACCTGACGCCGCGGAAGCGGACACGGACCCGGCGGAACAGGACAAGGCCGGATCCTCACCCGCCGGGGACACCGGCGACGAAGAAAAGATCGCCGCCGACGCAGACACCGCACGCAAACCGAAGAACAGGCTCGGGGATACGGCGGAGCCGGGCAGCCCGGAAGACGGCGACGGCACGGCGGGTAAGCCCGGCCCTGCCGGCCCTGCCACCACGTCCCTGCCCCTGGCTCCGGTCCCGGACAAGTAGTCCGCCGGATCCCCCACTAAAAGGTGCCCCGCCCCGGCGGGGCACCTTTTTTGCTGCCCTAAGACTTTTGCTGCTGAGACTTTTGCTGCCCTGAGACTCTTGCTGCCCAGAGACTTCTGCTGTGCGGTGACGCCTGCCGAAAACCCGTGGGGCAGGAGTCTTGCCTCAACCAGACAATGGTCCTATGGTTAGTTACACAAGTAATGAACCAAATAACCACCCGGACGGGATTCGTGTTCGATCCCGGGTACCCAGCGCAGGAGCCGCTTTGATTGATGACAGCAGGCCGATCTTCCAGCAGATCGCAGAACGCGTCGAAGGCGACATCCTTGACGAAATCCTCAGAGAGGAAAGCCAAGTGCCGTCCACCAACGAGTTCGCCGCCTTCTACCGGATCAACCCGGCAACCGCAGCCAAGGGGATCAACCTCCTGGTCGATGAAGGCATCCTCTACAAGCGCCGCGGCATCGGCATGTTTGTTGCCCCCGGCGCCCGGGAAGCCGTCCTGAAGAAGCGCCGCGAGCAGTTCTATCAGCAGTATGTCCGTCCGCTGACTCTCGAAGCCCGGAGGCTCGGGATCGATGACGAGCAGCTCTCCGGCTTAATCCACCGCAGCACCGCCGACACCGAAGGGAGCATGGCGCCATGACCGCCGGCACCGAGAACGTGATAGAAACCCGGAACCTGACACGCCGCTACCGGGACCAGCTAGCGCTCGACAATGTGAACCTGAGCATTTCCGGCGGCCGGATTTACGGGCTGCTCGGCCGCAACGGGGCGGGTAAAACCACACTGATGTCGATCCTGACCGCCCAGGGGTTTGAGTCCGCGGGTGAGGTGCGGGTCTTTGGGGAACACCCCTTCGAAAATGAGCGGGTGCTGCGCAGGCTGTGCTTTGTCCGCGAGTCGCAGAAGTATCCGGACGACTTCACGGCCGCGAATGCCTTCGCGTCGGCCCGGCTGTTCTACCCCAATTGGGACGCCGGATACGCCGCCTCCCTCGCGGAAGACTTTCACCTCCCGTTGAAGCGCCGGATCAAGAAACTTTCCCGCGGCCAGCTCTCCGCCGTCGGCGTGATCCTCGGACTGGCTTCGCGCGCAGACATCACGTTTTTCGACGAACCCTATCTGGGCCTCGACGCCGTTGCCCGCCAGATCTTCTATGACCGGCTGGTTCAGGACTTTGCCGAACACCCGCGCACCATCCTGCTTTCCTCACATCTGATCGATGAGGTGGCCAATCTGCTGGAACACATCATCGTGATCGACGACGGCCGGATAGTCCTGGACGATGACGCCGAGAACATCCGGGGCAGTGCCATCACCGTGACCGGAACGGCGGAAGTCGTGGAGGCCTTCGCTTCCGGCCGGACGGTGTTGCACCGCGAATCCCTGGGTTCGCTCGTGTCGCTGACCCTGGAGCACCGAATGGACGACGGCGAGCGCCGGGAAGCCGCCGAACTCGGACTGCAGCTGACACCCGTGTCCCTGCAGCAACTCGTAGTCAGGAAATCCCTGCAACCCGATGGCCTGGAGAAACCCGGCACCGGCGCACCTAGCCTGGAGGTGTTCAAATGAACCAGTCACTAGCCGTTGCGAGGATGCAGCTGACCAACAAGTGGATCTACCTGTGGACCCCGCTCATCATCCTCGTGGCCTCAACATTGATTTCCCTGGCCATCTTCGCCATGGTCCCTGATGACGCCACCACCGTCATTTCAGGCTCCGGGCAGGCCGTGATGTGGTATTTCTTTGCACTCGGAATCCAGGCCATGACACTGCTCTTCCCTTTCTCCCAGGCCATGAGTGCCAGCCGGCGTTCCTTCTACATGGGGACCGTGGGGCTGTTCGCCGGCGTGGCCCTGGTACTGGCAGTTGTGTACTGGATCCTGGGGCTGATCGAGCAGGCCACCGACGGGTGGGGCATGGGCGGAGCCATCTTCGCCATCCCGTGGATTGCGGAGGGCGCCTGGTACACCCAGATCCTGTTCTACTTCGCAGTCACCATCCTGTTGTTCCTGGCGGGCTTCTGGAGTTCGACGATCTACAAGCGGTGGCGGACCGTCGGCCTGACCGCGGCTCTGGTCGGAGTCGGGGCAGTGCTGCTGGGAGTCATCGCCCTGATCACCTGGCAGGACGCCTGGCCGTCAGTGGGTGCCTGGATCATGGAACTGACACCGCTCTCCCTCGCCGGCTGGGTGCTTGCGGCCGGAGCGCTTCTTGCGCTGACGTCCTACGCCACCCTCCGGCGGGCAGTCCCGTAGGCGAAAGCCCCAGCCACCCTGTCCGCCGGGTCAGAATCCGGCGGACGGGGTCTTCGCTGCCTCACCGATGATGCGCTCCAGCTCGGCTTCCCCGGCCAGGTTGAACGGCCGGATCAGTTTGTCCGCCGCCACGTAATAGAACGCGGCGCGGACCTTCTCCAACGGCACACCCTTCAGCCGGGACCAGGCAAGCCGGTATACGGCCAGCTGCACCGCGCGGACGTCCAGCTTCGAGGACGACGGCGGGGCACCGGTTTTCCAGTCGATCAGGTCCCAGGTGCCGTCTGCGTCCTGGAAAACCGCGTCGATACGCCCTCGGACAACCACGGCGTTCACCTTGGTTTCCACCGGAACCTCAATATAGGCGGGCGTCCGCTGCGCCCATTCGGATGCCTCGAAGGTCGCCATCATGTCCTCGAGCTGGTACGCCTCATCCACGTATGCGTCGGCAGCCCCGGGGTACTCGTCGATATCCAGCATGCCGCTGCTACCGAAGAACTCCTCCACCCAGGCGTGGAACGCGGTGCCCTTGCGGGCGGCCATACCGGGCTGGCGGGGAACCGGACGCCGAAGCTGACGGGTCACCTCAGCCGGATCATCCTTCAGGTCCACCAGCATCGACGCCGAGATGTGGGCGGGGAGTTCCACCTGCACCACTTCATTCGGCGGCCGGTGCCGAGCCAGCAGCAGCTCCGTTTCCCGCCCCCAGCGGCCGTCCGGCACCGGGACATCCGCGCCGTCCGGGGACAAGGCACGGTCAGCGGGCTGCCGCTCCGCAGCAGCCAGGACGGACCGGGCCGCCGCTTCCATCCGCGGGCGGCGCGCTCCCAGCGGATCCAGCGGCCAGCGCGCCCGTTCCGCTTCAGCGTTCGCCGGGTTCTCGGTCCCTTCATCCTCGGGACTGACCCATTGCAGGAGCCGGTAACCGGCTGCGCCCTCCTGCTCCAGGTCATAGAGGTCCCTTAGGTACCGGGATGGTGCCAGCGGTTTGGAGCGTCCGCCGCCCCAGGCGGAGGAAGTGCAGATCAGCACCGATTTGGCGCGCGTGAAGGCCACGTAGGCAAGCCGGCGTTCCTCCCGCTCTGCGTGCCCCTTCGCATCTTCGCTGAAGAGCTTTTCGCTCTCCAGCCAGGTCTTCTGGTCAATTTGGTCCCATTCCCACTGCGGCAGGTCCAGGCTGTCCCCCCGAAGGGTCCAGGGCACGGCCGCGTCGCCGCTGCTCCAGCGTGAATCCTTATCGCTGGGGAAGGATGCTTCATTCAGGCCGGGGACAACCACAATGTCCCATTCCAAGCCCTTGGAGGCGTGGACGGTGAGCAGCTGGACCGCTTCGCGGCTGGGTTCCAGCGGCGTGACGGGCAGGCCGTTTTCCTCGCTGTCGGCGGCTTCCAGCCAGGCCAGGAACGCGGCCAGGTCTACCCGTTCCGCAGCAGAACTGAACGTGGCTGCAGCGTCAATGAAGGCGTCCAGGTTGCGGCGGGATTCGTGCAGCGTGACACCGGGTTTGGCCGCCACTTCAATGTCCAGCAGGATCCGCCGCTCCACTTCCCCGATCAGTGTGGTCAGGTCCTCGCCCACAAACCCGCGCAGGTCCCGCAGTTCATCACGCAGCACTGTCAGCCTGCGCAGGCCCTCTTCGGAAAGGGACCGGCCCGCGTTGGAAACCCAGCCGGGCCGCGGCAGGGAATCCACCGCTTCCACAAGGCTCCCTGCCTCCACGAGATCGGCCTCCACCACGAGGTCCGGCGCTTCGTCCGGACCGTGAATCTCCGCAGCATCGGCCACCCGCACTGCCCGTTCCCGGACCCGGACCAGATGCCGGGACCAATCAGCCAGCGCCATCAGATCTGCCGGGCCCAGACGCCAGCGCGCCCCGGCCAGGATACGCAGCATCGAGTCCGAACGCCCCGGATCGCCCAGCACCCGCAGGACAGCCAGGAGGTCCACGACTTCCGGTGTTGACAGCAGTCCGCCGAGTCCAACGATCTGCACGGGAATGCCGCGCAGTTCCAGTTCCTTCCGAATGGGTTCGAACTGCTTCCGTCCGCGGCACAGCACAGCCACGGTCGGCCGGACCCCCTGGTTCCGCTCATCGCGTTCGAAGAACCGCTCCCGGTGGTAGGCCACCTGCTCTGCCACGGCTTCAGCTTCTCCGAGGATCCGTTCCGGGTTGCCCTTGCCCGGTTCCACCGATACGTCGCACAGGTAGCGCCCCAAATAGACTTCCCCGACCGGCGCGTTCGGCTTGGCTTCGAGTGCGGGCACGTTCGGGAGCCGCTGGTGTTTCAGCCAGGGGGCGGCATCGTTGAGCTGCCCGGCAACCGTGTTGGCGGCGGCCAGCACGGATGTGGAGTTACGCCAGGCCACTGACAGGTTCGCGAGCGGCGCCAGGTCCCTGCGGTGTTCGCCTATCAGCGGGAACTTCTCGCGGAACGTCCCCAGCTGGCCGGCGGAGGCGCCACGGAAACCGTAGATGGACTGGTGCGGGTCGCCTACGGCCGTCACGGCCCGGCCGTCACCGAACAGGCTGGAGAAGAGCACCATCTGCGCGTGGGAAGTGTCCTGGAATTCGTCCAGCAGGACCACCTTGTATTTGGCACGTTCCATTTCCACTGCTTCGGGAATAGTGGCGGCAATCCTGGCAGCAAGCTCCACCAGATCACCGAAGTCCAGCTGCCGGCGCTCGGCTTTGGCCCGCCGGTATGCTTCCACCAGTTCCGTTACCGTGATGCGCGTACGCAGCCGGTTGAGCAGCTTCCGGGCAGCCTGCGTGGGCTCCTTGGGTTTGCCGAAGTGATACGGCAGCGCAGAAACCGCATCTACGTGCGTCTGAAGCTCGGCCCGCACCTCGGCTGGTGTGCGCAGATGCTCGGAGCACTCCCCCGCCATTTGCAGGACGGCATTGACCAGGGTGGATTTCGCGGCAGTGAAATGGTCGTATTCGCCGGAGTAGGCTTCCACCACTTCGTTGGCCAGCTGCCAGGCCTGGGCACCGCCGAGCATCACCGAATCACGTTCCACCCCGATCCGCAGACCGTAGTCGTTCACGATTCCGTTGGCGTAGGAGTGATAGGTCGAAACGCTGGGGTCCAGGCGCTCGTCACCGCCGGAACCTGGTTCCCCGTTGGCTCCGGCCTGCCCCTCGGCCCCGTCCAGCTGCCGGTACAGCAGGTTCAGGCGTCCCCTGATCCTGCTGGCGAGTTCGCCCGCCGCTTTCCGGGTGAAGGTCACGCCCAGAATCTGTTCCGGCCGGACCAGCCCGTTGGCCACGAGCCAGACCACCCTGTCGGCCATGGTTTTGGTTTTCCCGGACCCGGCGCCGGCGATCACCAGCAGGGGCTCCAGCGGACCTTCGATAATGCCGATCTGGTCCGGTGTGGGGTACTGCACCGGGGAATGGGGATCGGTGTGCAGCAGTTCGGCAAGCTCGCGGGCGCTGTACTTCGGCGCCTGTGCAGCCTCCGGCGCTCCGCTGGAGCCCTCGTCAGTGACGGCACTCATTCAGTGACCTGCTTTCCTTCAGCACACAATGGACAGATTTCCGGCAGCCGGCAGCCGTTGCCGCCGAACCCGCTGCGGCCGGGATCGTGAACCGTTTCGAAGAACGCTGCCGACATCAGCCGGGCGGCCTCCCGGACCATGTCACGTGCCGAGGTATCCTCCGGATCCAGCGGTGGCTGCTCCTGGACGGAAACGCCCTTGTTGGTGGTACCCAGCTGCACCAGCGCCGCACCGCCGGGGGCCTGTGATGCCTCCGGGAAGGCACCCTCACGGATAGCCTCCTGATAGGCCGCCAGCTGCGGATGGCCCGCAAGGTCATCCTTTTTCGGCGCAGACTTGCCCGTTTTCAGGTCCACAATGAACAGCCGTCCGTCAGCGTCTTTCTCCAACCGGTCAATCTGGCCGCGGAGCAGGGCCGTACGTTCGGCACCGTTGATCTCCACCGGCAGCTCCACCTCGAAGTCCTGTTCCACGCCGGCCAGGGACCGTCCGCTGCGGCGCATGCTGATCACGTATTCGGCGAGCTTGCGGACCATTGTCTCGGCCCGGTGGAAGTCCATCTGGCCTTCCCAATTCTCCTTCATGCCCAGCGACGGCCAGCGCTTCTGCAGCTCGGCTACGTATTCGCTGCCTGCGGCGTCGGGCATGTCCTGGGCAATGGCGTGCACCAGCGTCCCCAGTGAGCGGGCAAAATCCGTCGCCTGCTCACCACCCGCTGCGGAAACGAACCAGCTCAGCGGCGACTTCAGGACGGCATCGACCTTGGAAGGGGACACGGGGATCGGGGCATCCGGCGGGAGGATCGGCTCGTCCGTGGACTGCGACGCCAGGCCCCACCACGAATCAGGGTGCGCGCCCGGAACGGGAACCTGGTGATTGAGCATGGTGCCCAGCCGGTACACCGCTTCATCCGCCGCACCCCGGTCGGCGTCGGGCTGCTGGGCGTACCTGCGCAGTTCCGCCACCAGCGAGCGCAGCGTGCTGGGCCGCAGTACCTCGGTGCGTGCGCGTTTCTCGGCGCCCGGTTCCAGCGGCGCCACCAGGTCCAGGAACTGCGAAGGCTGTTCGTCCTCGGAGGACACCGCGGTACAGATCAGTACCTCTGTTGCCCGCGAGATGGCAGTGGAAAAACTGCGCAGCTCATCAAAGCGGATGGACTGCATCAGGGTCAGCGGGTCGCGGTGGGCCCGGAAGCTGTCTCCGTGCTCCACCGCCGCCACCAGTTCCCCGCTTCCCAGCAGTTCCCCGCGCAACCGCAGGTTGGGCCAAACATCCTGCTGGATCCCGGCCACTATGACCATTGGCCACTCACGTCCTGCCGCGCTGGCGGGAGTAAGCAGTTCCACCGCTTCCCGGCGCTGGGCCCGGGCAGCCAGCGTATCCATCGGCAGCTCCGAGCTCGTGAGGTAATCCAGGAACTGTGCAGGAGTGGAGCCCGGCAGCTGGTCGACGTAGCGTTCAGCAGTCTGGAACAGGGCCATGATGGCGTCCAGGTCCCGGTCCGCACGGGACGCGGCGGGACCGCCCGCCAGTGCCGTCTCGGCCCATTTTTTGGACCAGCCCGATGCTGACCAGAGCGCCCAGAGAACTGTTTCCGCGGTGGCCCCGGGTTCTGCTGCTGCCTTCCGTCCGGCGGTGAGCATTCCGGCGATGCGCCGGGCCGCGGTTCGGGCATCCCATTGCAGGCCGGCAAGCGCCAGCCCTGACGACGATTCCGGGTCCAGCAGCGATTCCACCAGGAGCACGTCGCTGGTGCGCCCGCCGCCGCCGCTGAGTTCCTCGCGCCGCAGCGCCTGCCGCAGCCGGCGCAGTTCCAGGGTGCTGGCACCGCCGATGCGGGAGGTCAGCAGTGAAACAGCAAGTTCCGGCGTCAGCAGGTCCGGATCGAGGACGACGGCGAAGGCGTCCAGCAGCGGACGGACTGCGGCTTCGTCGCGGACCGCCTTTTCGGCAACCGGAACCTTGACCTCAATTCCCTGGCCCGAGAGATAACGCTGCAGTGCGGCCAGCTGCGCACCGGTCCGGACGATCACTGCCATGTCCTCCAGCGAGCGCCCGTGCAGCAGCTGGGCTTCGAGGATCCGCTGGGCAACATAGCGTTGCTCATGCATGGGCGAATCCACGACGTGGGCTTCGGCGGCGGGGACCAGGGCGGGAGCAGGTGCTTCGTCCCCGGAATCGGGCAGATCCGGAGTTCGGGCCGGATCCGCAGTTGAGGACAGGTCCGCGGCGCCGGCAGCTGCAGGGCTTGCGGCTGCCTTGCGGAACGGGAACCGGGCATCGGCAACCGCAGTGCGGTAGGACGGCAGTGACCCCACCACGGATATGCGTGCGGCGGTCCGGATCCAGGCCCCGGCCAGTTCACCGGTCAGCCGGTGCGAAGTAGTGAGGACGTGCGTTTGAATACCGCCGGGGAAACGGTTGCCCAGCTTGCCCACCAGGTCCGGGCGGGCACCGCGGAAGCCCTGGACCACAGTGTCCGGGCACGCCGTGGCCACGGAATCCCCCGTGCCGGCCAGAAGTGTGAAGAGGCTGTGGATGGCGGGGTTGGCTTCCTGCAGGTCATCCACCAGCACCAGCTGCTGGCGGTCCTGCTCGGCGGCCAGGAACTCCGGATCGGAGCGCAGGATGTTTAGCGCTGAGGTAATGATGCCCGCCGGGTCGAAGGACTCCGGCATCCGCAGGTCCAGGACATCGCGGTACTCGGCATAGAGGTCTCCCGCCGCCACCCAGTCGGGGCGGCCGTACCGTTGTCCGAGTTCCCGCAGCTCCTGGGCGGAAATGCCGTATTCGATGACCCGGTCGAAAAGCTGACGGATTTCCTGCCGGAACCCGCGGGTGCCCAAAGCAAGGTCCAGGCTCTCGGGCCACGGCAGCTGCGGAACGCCATGCTGCCCGTGTCCGGCCAGCAGTTCCTTGATGATCACGTCCTGTTCGGCACCGGAGAGAAGTTTCGGCGCACGGGTGAGGTACGGGAGCCTGCCTTCGGTCTTGGCGCGGCGGATCAGGTCGAAGGCGTAGGACGCCCAGGTCCGCGCCGGAGCGGTGCTTAGTGTTCCCTGCAGCCGCGCGGACAGTGCATCGCGCAGCCCCGCCGCGGCAAGCCGGGTCGGAGCGAGCATCAACAGGTTCGCGGGATCCAGCCCGTCCCGTTCAATGCGGGCGACGGCGGCTTCCACCAGGACGGTGGATTTACCCGTTCCAGGTGCCCCGAGCACCAGCACCGGACCGCTTCCGGCGGGAAGGTCCACCACGGCCTGCTGGTCAGCACTGAGCTGCGGGGCACCGGCTGCAGCAGCAGCCGGTGAAACGAGTTGGAGTTTAACGCTCATGGCTCCACTTCATCATGACCCACTGACATTCCTGTTATCCGCCGAACCCGCGTGTGGTGCGGCGCCGGGTACGGGATCCGCAGCCTGGCGAAGCCGGTTCCGGAGCTCATCAAGGAACCTCCACTGCTCCTCCGTCGGCTGCCAGCGCGCCGTACCGATCAGCACCCGGTAACCGTTGCCGCCGTCGTCGGCCGTTCCCCGAACAGGGGTGCCCTCCCGCCGGTAATGTTCCCATGCCTGTCCGCCGTGGCACCGGGGCGGCTGACCGGAGGCACGCAGTACCCGCCACCAGCAGACCTCCGATCCGCGGGCGGACATCACCGCACCGACCTGGCGGGGGCCGCCTGTTCCGAGCAGTTCGGCTATGTCGCCGTAGGACAGCACCTGGCCGGACGGAATGAGATCCGCTACTGACAGCACCGCATCCGCATACTCCGCCTGCATATCCAGTAGGGTACCGAGGCCGCGGCACACCCCGCCAATTCCGGGATTGTCGGTGCCCGCCGGTACGTTTGATGCATGAACAGCTGGCATGAACTCCCCCGGGCCGCCTTCGATTTGGAGACCACGGGCCGGGACCCGCAGACCGCGCGGATAGTCACCGCGTCCATTATTCTGGTCAACGGCAGGGGTGACACGCTGCAGCACCATGAGTGGCTGGCCAATCCGGAAATACCCATTCCCGCGGAAGCGGCCGCCATTCACGGCATCACCACCGAGCGTGCCCGTGCAGAGGGCGGATCGCCGGCATCCGTGACCGCGGAAGTCGCCGAAGTGCTGGGCGGCTTCTTCGCCGCCGGGATCCCGGTGATGGCGTTCAACGCCTGCTATGACTTCACGGTCCTGGCGCGGGAATGCGAGCGCTTCGGCCTCACCGCTCCGACCCCGTTCCCGGTGATTGATCCGTACATCCTGGACAAGCAGGTGGATCGGTTCCGCCGCGGCAAGCGCACCCTCACGGCCATGGCGGAACACTACGGTGTCGGTTTTGAGAATGCCCACACGTCGGCTGCGGACGTTGCCGCCACGCTGTCCGTGGCAGCGGTCATGGCCGCGAAGTACCCGGAACTGCAGTGCGAAGCCGCACAACTGCACCAGTACCAGATCGGATGGGCCGCCGCCCAGGCTGCCAGCTTCCAGGAATACCTGCGGCGCCGGGATCCGGAGGCCGTGATCGACGGTGCCTGGCCCCTGCGCCAGGCACCGGACCTTGATCCGCTGGCGGTGCCGGCCCCGGCCTGACCTGTCTTTGGCCAGTCGTCACAGGCCGTCACCTTGGCAGGACGCCTGTTGGTGTCATGAGATACTGGTAGTTGTGTCAGGCGCTGATGGCGCCCGGGCGTACCCGCGCACCATGCGCGCGCATCCCGCCCCGCGCCACGAGATTGGCGGGCACCCTCCGCACGGCCGGCCCTTGGCCAAGGCACCCCTGAGTGCCCTCTCCAGGCACGCCCCTGTCCGGCCGCTTACGCACATGACGAGGACCAATGATCACAGTTACCGACCTCCGCAAGGTCTACCGGCAGGGTGAGCGCGATGTCACCGCCCTGGACGGCGTCAGCCTCAGCGTGCCGAAAGGCTCCATCCACGGCATCATCGGGCATTCAGGTGCCGGTAAATCCACGCTGGTGCGCTGCCTGACCCTGCTGGACCGGCCGACGTCGGGCTCCGTGACCATCGACGGACGCGAACTGACGGCCGTAAAGGACTCTGAGATCCGCGCGGCCCGACGCCGCATCGGCATGGTGTTCCAGCACGCGAACCTCATGGATTCCCGGACTGCGGCAGCCAATATCGCCCATCCCCTGGAACTGGTGGGAACCAAAAAGAGCGTCATCGACGCCAAGGTGCGGGAACTGCTGGGCCTGGTGGGACTGGAAGGTTTTGCCGGCGCCTATCCCGCCCAGCTCTCCGGCGGCCAGAAGCAGCGCGTCGGCATTGCCCGGGCACTGGCCTCGGATCCTGATGTCCTGCTCTGTGATGAGCCCACGTCCGCTCTGGACCCGGCAACCACCGATGACATCCTGGATCTGATTTCGGACCTGACCCGCCGGCTGGACCTGACGGTGCTGATCATTACCCATGAAATGAACGTGGTGAAGCGCATCTGCGATTCCGTCTCTCTGCTGGAGGCGGGCCGCGTCGTCGAGCACGGACCGCTGCGCGAGGTTGCCTCGGATCTGCGCGGCCGGCTCGCCAAGCAGCTCATTCCGCTGCCGGCCACGCCCCCGTCCCCGGGCGGACCGGTGCTGGAACTGCTGTTTACCGGGCAGACCACGTCGGACCCGGTGCTCTCGGCGCTGACCCGCCGCTTCGACACGGACGTCAACGTCCTGGCAGGCAGCGTTGAGCTGCTGGCCGGTACCCGCTTTGGGCGGCTGCGCATCCAGCTGGACACGCATACCGACATGACCGCCGTCCATGAATACCTCGCCCTGCAGGGCGTCACCGTGGAGGTGGCCGCATGAACTTCCTGACCGAGCTTTTCGACAATCCCGGTATTACCAAGGCACTGCCCGAAGCAGTGGTTGAAACCCTGCAGATGGTTGGCATCTCCGGCTTCTTTACGCTGCTGATCGGCCTGCCGCTGGGCGTGTTCCTGCACACCAGCGCGCCGGGCGGGCTGCGGCCGCTGCGCATCACGAACCGGATTGTCAGCGACATCATCGTGAACATCACCCGGTCGGTGCCGTTCGCGATCCTGGCCGTCACCCTCATCCCGCTGGCCCGGCTGGTTACCGGAACCTCCATCGGCCCGGTGGCCGCGTCCGTGTCGCTGAGCATCGCCACCATTCCGTTCTTCGCCCGCCTGGTGGAAAACGCCCTGCGTGATGTCTCCGGCGGCAAGATCGATGCCGCCCTGGTGATGGGCTCCACCAAGATGCAGGTGGTTTCCAAGGTCCTGCTGCGCGAGGCCATGCCCGGTCTGGTGGCTGCCCTGACCACCACCATGGTGACCCTGGTCGGATACTCGGCCATGGCCGGCATCATCGGCGGCGGCGGCCTGGGCCGGCTGGCCTACAACTACGGCGTCCAGCGTTTCGACACGCAGGTAATGCTCGTGACCATTGTCGTCATTGTGGCGCTGGTACAGATCATCCAGCTGGTGGGCGACTGGTTCTCCCGCCGGGTGGACCACCGTTCAGCCTCGGGCAGCAGCAGGCGCCGCCGTCCGGCCGCCGCTGTCCCGGGTACCGACGCCGCAGCAGCCGTGCGCCCTGCCGGCGGAGCGGACCGCGAACGGGACGGTGCCGCAGTCTGATTCCCTCAGTTTTCCGCACAGTCCGGGCAGCGTCCGGACTGATTCCCGGATCTGCAGCCAGTAGCCGCTAGCTGCACCCCACCCGCGGGCGGAGTTCCGTCACGGGTTTCGCGAAAGGAACGCACTCGATGCGTAAAGCACTAACCCTCGTTGCCACCGGTGTGGCCACGGCTCTGGCGTTGACGGCTTGTGGTGGATCCGATTCCGCCCCCAGCGCCGTGGAGAGCCTTGACCCCGCCAATCCGGTAACCCTGACCGTGGGCGCCAGCCCGACGCCGCACGCCCGGATCCTGGAATTTGTCCGTGACAACCTCGCCGAAGAGGCCGGGCTGGAACTGGAGATCCAGGAATTCGACGATTACATCACGCCGAACATCTCCCTGAATGACGGCGACAGCGACGTCAATTACTACCAGCACCTGCCGTACCTGGAATCCCAGATGGAAAGCCAGGGCTACGACTTCGAGCACGGTGCCGGCATCCATGTGGAGCCGTACGCCGCCTTCTCGGAGAAGCACAAGGACGTCTCCAGCATTGAAGACGGTGCCCGCGTCATGGTCACCAACGATCCCTCCAATCAGGCCCGTGCCCTGAAGATGCTCGAAGATGCAGGCCTCGTCGAAGACATTGCCGAGGATTCCTCCGTGCTCACCCTCACCGACGAGCAGAACCCGAAGAACCTGGACTTCCAGGAAAACCAGCCCGAACTGCTGGTCAACGATCTCAGTGATCCCACGGTGGACCTGGCTATCATCAACGGCAATTACATCCTCGAGGCGGGGCTGAGCACCGATGACGCCCTGCTGGTGGAATCCGTGGAGGAGAACCCCTACGCGAACTTCCTGGTCTGGAAGGCCGGCAGCAAGGATGCCCGGATCGACAAGCTTGAAGAGCTGCTGCACTCCCCCGAGACCAAGGCCTTCATTGAAGAAACCTGGCCGAACGGCGACGTGACCGCTGCGTTCTAGCCCTCAGGCACAATAAAAAACCCCGCACCTGCCAGGTGCGGGGTTTTTTATCGTCAGGATCAGGGCTGCGCCTGAGCGGCCGCCTTGGCTGCTGCCGGCAGCGCCGCGTAGATGCGGTCCATCGCGGCGTCGTCGTGGGCACCGGAAAGGAACCATGCCTCGAAGACGGACGGCGGCAGGTACACCCCGGAGTCCAGCATGGAGTGGAAGAACGGCCGGTACCGGAACGCTTCCTGCGCCTGGGCCTGCTCGTAGTTGTGCACGCCGGTGGCGGAGGTGCCGAAGGCGACACTGAACAGGCTGCCTGCGCGCTGGATGCTGTGGTCCACGCCGGCCTTGTCCAGTTCGGCGGATACCGCGGCGGAGAGCTCCGCGCTGCGGGCGTCCACCGTGGCGTAAACCTCGGCGGTGGCTGCCTTCAGCGTGGCCACGCCGGCGGCCATGGCGATCGGGTTACCGGAGAGGGTTCCGGCCTGGTAGACCGGTCCCAGCGGGGCCAGATAGTCCATTACGTCGGCGCGGCCGCCCAGGGCCGCCACGGGCATGCCGCCGCCGATGACCTTGCCGAAGGTGAACAGGTCCGGCGTCCAGCGCTCCGCCGCGTCGGCTGCGCCGCCGGTGAGGCCCCAGTAGCCGGCCGGCCCGGTGCGGAAGCCGGTGAGGACCTCGTCCAGGATCAGCAGGGCACCGTGCGAGGCGGTGATGCGGGACAGTGCGGCGTTGAAGCCCTCGTCCGGGGTCACCACGCCCATGTTGGCGGGGGCAGCCTCGGTAATGACCGCGGCGATGTCGGAGCCGTGCTCGGCAAAGGCCTTTTCCACGGCGGCAACATCGTTGTACGGCAACACCAGGGTCTCGGCAGCGGTGGCTGCCGTGACGCCGGCGGAGCCGGGCAGGGCCAGCGTGGCCAGGCCGGAGCCGGCGGAGGCCAGCAGGCCGTCCAGGTGTCCGTGGTAGCAGCCGGCGAATTTAATGACCAGGTTCCGGCCGGTGTAGCCACGGGCCAGCCGGATGGCGGTCATGGTGGCTTCGGTGCCGGTGGAAACCATGCGCAGGCGCTTCACAGCCGGCACGCGGTCCATGACCAGCTGCGCCAGCTCTGCCTCGGCGGGGGTGGAAGCGCCGAAGGAGAGCCCGTTGTCGACGGCCGCGTGCACGGCGGCCAGCACGTCCGGGTGCGAGTGGCCCACCAGCGCCGGACCCCACGAGCAGACGAGGTCCACGTAGTCGCGGCCCTCGGAGTCGGTGATGTACGGCCCCTTGGCGGAGACCATGAACTTCGGCGTGCCGCCCACCGAGCCGAAGGCCCGGACCGGGGAGTTCACGCCGCCGGGCATCAGGGCCCGGGCACGGTCGAAAAGCTCGTCATTGGAGGACGGTGTTACAGGTGAGGACATTACTTGCTTTCCTTCAGCCAGGCTGCCAGCTCGGCGGCCCAGTAGGTGAGAATCATGTTCGCGCCGGCCCGCTTGATGCCCAGCACCGACTCTTCGATGGCCCGGCGGCGGTCAATCCAGCCGTTGGCGGCGGCAGCTTCAATCATCGCGTACTCGCCTGAAATCTGGTAAGCGCCCACCGGCACCGGTGACATCGCGGCCACGTCGGCCAGCACGTCCAGGTAGCTCATGGCCGGCTTGACCATCACCATGTCGGCGCCTTCTTCGAGGTCCAGCTCCACTTCCAGGAGCGCCTCACGGCGGTTGGCAGCTTCCATCTGGTAGGTCCGGCGGTCGCCCTTGAGCTGGGAGTCCACCGCTTCACGGAACGGTCCGTAGAACGCCGAGGCGTACTTGGCGGCGTAGGCGAAGAGGGAAACGTCCTGGTAGCCGGCCTCGTCCAGAGCCTGGCGGATAACAGCTATCTGGCCGTCCATCATGCCGGACGGGCCCAGGACGTGGGCGCCGGCGCGGGCCTGCTCCACAGCCATCCGGCCGTAGATTTCCAACGTGGTGTCGTTATCCACCACGCCGTTGTCATCCAGCACCCCGCAGTGTCCGTGGTCGGTGAATTCATCCAGGCAGACATCGCTCATAATCACCAGCTCGTCCCCCACTTCTTCGCGCACCGCCGCGATGCCGCGGTTGAGGATGCCGTTGGGGTCCGTGCCGGCGCTGCCCACGGCGTCGCGTTCAGCGGGGATGCCAAAGAGCATGATGCCGCCCACCCCGAGTTCCACTGCTTCCGCGGCGGCCTTCTTCAGGGAGTCCATGGTGTGCTGGACAACGCCGGGCATGGAGGTCAGCGGATTGGGTTCGGTAATCCCCTCGCGGACAAAGGCGGGCAGGATCAGCTCGGCCGGATCGAGCCGGTATTCGGCTGTCAGGCGGCGCATGGCGGGTGTGGTGCGCAGCCGGCGGGGACGGTGCTGGGGGAAGCTCATAGAGGTAAGTCTGCCTTCCGGTATTGGTGGAGCTAGTTTTTGGAGCCCGTTGACATAGCAACGGACAGTGCCTGCGCT
This sequence comes from Arthrobacter sp. YD2, assembly GCF_030410475.1. NCBI lineage: Bacteria > Bacillati > Actinomycetota > Actinomycetes > Micrococcales > Micrococcaceae > Arthrobacter > Arthrobacter sp. YD2. Next base: position 1,092,029 of record NZ_JAUHHB010000001.1, on the reverse strand, counting down.
ATTCCCTTGGGAGTCGGGTGTTCCGCCACGGCATGCAGCGGCAGGTGAAGCCCGCGCATCTGCGCGGCTGTGCTGTCTCCGATCGCCACCAGCAGTGTGCCCGCAGGTACCGGGGAACACCGCGTTGCGAAACGCAGGGCAATGCTCGGGGAGGTCAGGACGACGGCGCGGGGCCCGGCAGGCGTGAGGGCGCGGAACGCCGAAGCGTCCAGGAGTCCGTCAGCGGGAACCTCAGGGGTGAAGCGCATTCCCGGCGCCGGGAAATCAACGGTGCAGTAAGCGGTGACGGCACGCACCTCCCAGCCCAGGGCGGTCAGCGCGTCATGCAGCGAAGGGTCGGCAATGTCCGCCTGGGGCAGCAGGACCCGCAGGTCTCCCCCTTCGGGGTCTGAGCCGGAGGGGTCCGGCCAGGACGCAGCCAGTCCGCGGGCAGACTGGTCCGAGTCGGGCATAAAATCGACGTCGAAACCTGCCTCCTCCAAGGCATGCCGGGTGCCCGCACCCACCGCCGCGATCCGGGTATCCGCCGGAACCACGGATCCGGGGCGGATCCCCAGGGCAGCACACCGGTGCGTGACGGCCCGGACGGTTGTCACGGAAGTGAACACCACCCAGGCGAACCGGCCTGCCCTGAGCGCATTCAGTGCTCCGTCCAGTGCCGCCGTGTCCGCGGGGAACTGGAAGTCGATCAGCGGCATCAGCGCTACCGCTGCACCGCAGTCCTCCAGTTCCCGGACCATGGCCGAGGCCCGGTCCGGGGTACGCGGAAGCACCACGCTGAGTCCGGTGAGGTCCGGACCGTTATGCCTGGTGGCTGCCATCTCAGCAGGACCCGTGGAGCATCAGCTGGCGGGCAGATCTGTGAGCTGCCCGGCGCCGGCTGCCAGCAGTTCCTCGGCAACCTGCACGCCGAGGGCGCGGGCTGCGTCTTCGCTGAGGTCCGCGACGGCGGCGCTGCGCCGCAGCAGGCGGGTTCCATCATCGCTGCAGACCACTGCTTCGAGGCTGATGGTGCCTTCCTCCACATGCGCCAGTGCGCCTACGGGGGCGGTGCATCCGGCTTCAAGCCTGCCCAGCATGGCGCGTTCAGCGGCCACGGTGAGCCTGCTGTCCCGGTGGTCATATGCCTGCAGTGCCTTCGCCAGCGCGCCGTCTTCGGCATCGGCGGTACGGCACTCCACGGCCAGGGCGCCCTGGCCCGGGGCAGGCAGCATCACGGCGGGATCAATGAACTCGGTGACCACACCCAGACGGCCCAGCCGGGCCAGTCCGGCCGCGGCGAGCACCACGGCGTCGAGGTCTCCCGGCGCGCCTGCCACGAGTCCTGCCACGCGTCCCAGCCGGGTATCCACGTTGCCGCGGATGTCCACGATCTCCAGGTCCGGGCGGGCGGCCCGCAGCTGTGCGGCACGGCGCGGCGAGCCGGTGCCGATTTTGGCTCCGGCCGGAAGCTCCGCCAGGGTCAGGCCGTCACGGGCGCAGAGCACGTCGCGTACGTCCACGCGTTCGGGAATGGCACCCAGCGCCAGGCCCGGGGCCGCAGCCGTCGGAAGGTCCTTGAGCGAATGCACGGCGACATCGCAGTCCCCCCTCAGCAGCGATTCGCGCAGTGCAGCGACAAAAACCCCGGTTCCGCCGATTTGGGACAACGCGGCACGGTTGATGTCCCCCTCGGTACGCACGCGCACCAGTTCGACGTCGAACCCGCCCAGGGCCGAAAGCGCTTCGGACACCGTGGTGGTCTGCGTAACGGCGAGGGCACTGCCGCGGGTCCCGATCAGGACGGGCGAGTGGGCCACTATTCGACACCCACAGTGGAATCAGCGCCGGCGATGGTCGGCTTTTCGCCGCGCAGGTTCGCGCAGCAGCCGGGACGGCAGACGTCGTACCACGGACCGAGTGCGGTCAGCGCGGGACGGTCGGCAATGTTGTTCTCCGCCGTGCGCTCCTGGACCAGGTCCACCAGGCCGGAGACAAAGGTGTCGTGGATGCCCGGTGTCGGAGTGCGGTCTGCAGCGAGGCCAAGTTCCTTGCAGGTATCCATGGCTTCGGTGTCCAGGTCCCAGAGGACTTCCATGTGGTCGCTGACAAAGCCGAGCGGGACAATCACCACGCCGTTGACGCCCTTGGCCGGCAGTTCGGCAATGGCATCGTTGATGTCCGGTTCCAGCCAGGGAATGTGCGGGGCGCCGGAGCGGGACTGGTAGACCAGCTGCCAGTCCAGGCCTGCGGCTTCGGGGATCCGGTCCATGATGGCGCGGGCGTTGGCCAGGTGCTGGGCAACGTAGGCGCTGCCTTCTTCGAACTCCCGGTCGCGGGGGCCGGAGGCCTCGGCGTCGGCAGTGGGAATGGAGTGAGTGGAGAAGAGGATTTCAATCTTCCCGTCCGTGATGCCCCGGGCCTCCAGCTGTTCGCGGACCTTGGCGACCGACTCGCGCACGCCTTCGACGAACGGCTCCACAAACCCCGGGTGGTCGAAGTACTGACGTACCTTGTCCACCTGCAGCTTCTTGTCCAGGCCGGTCTTGAGCAGGTTCATGCCCAGGTCCTCGCGGTACTGGCGGCAGCTGGAGTAGGAGGAGTAAACACTGGTGGTGACCATCAGGATCCGGCGGTACCCGGTGTCATAGGCGTCCTGCAGGACATCCTTGATGTAGGGCGCCCAGTTGCGGTTGCCCCACAGTACGGGCAGCTCCACGCCTCGGCGTTCCAGCTCAGCCTCGAGTGCAGCCTTCAGCGCACGGTTCTGGGCGTTGATGGGGCTGATGCCGCCGTTGGCCCGGTAGTGCGTGGCGACTTCCTCCAGCCGCTCATCGGGGATACCGCGGCCGGCGGTGACGTTGCGCAGGAAAGGAATTACGTCTTCCTGGCCTTCCGGGCCGCCGAAGGATGCCAGCAGGATGGCGTCGTAATGCTTCGGTTCCATGCGCCCGTTTTCGTCAACCCCTTCCAGCGGGTTGAACGCAGCGGGCTCGTGGGAAAGGTCGGATGTCATTTAAGTACCTCGGCAACTTCGGCGGCCGGGATACGCCGGCCGGTATAGAACGGAACTTCCTCGCGGACATGGTTGCGGGCTTCAGTGGAGCGCAGGTGGCGCATCATGTCGACCAGATCAACCAGATTGGGGGCCTCCAGGCCAAGGATCCACTCCCAGTCGCCCAGGGCGAAGGAAGCTACGGTATTCGCGAGGACCTGGGGGAATTCGCGGCCCAGCATACCGTGGTCACGCAGCATCTTGCCGCGTTCCTCGGCGGGCAGCAGGTACCACTCGTAGGAGCGGACAAAAGGATAGACGCAGATCCAGGCCTCGGGCTCGATACCGCGGGCAAAGGAAGGCCAGTGGTTCTTCGAGAACTCCGCATCGCGGTGCACGCCCATGGCGGACCAGGCAATTTCGGTGTTCGCAAACAGTTCCGTGCGCCGGATCCGGCGCAGGGCTGCCTGCAGCGCTTCGGCCTTGCTGCCGTGCAGCCAGACCATCACGTCCGCGTCAACGCGCATGGCGGAGACGTCGTACAGGCCGCGCAGTGTCACGTTGTCGGCGCCGAGGTCCTTCGCGAGGGTTTCAAAGGCCTCCACTGCACCGTCGGAGACCGGTGTCGCGGGCGCCCCGGACCGCTTGAATACGGTCCAGAGGGTAAAGAACTGCTCTTCGTTTTCAGCCGCCCCGGAGGCGCTCTGATCCATCGTCTCAGTCATGATTAACAGTCTGCCCCTTGCTTGTGGGTAAATCGAAACACAGAACTTCTACAACTTGTAGAAAGTGGTTAATGTCACACCTGCTGCAGCGCCCGCGCCAGAGCCGCCGTCCGGGTCCGGGTATCCGCGGTTACCGCGGCCAGCCCGGTACCGGCCAGCCAGGCGCCGACCGCTTCCAGCCCGGATACTTCTGCCACGGCTGCCCGGACCGCCGCCACCCGGTCACTGTGGCCCACTGCTGCGGACGGCAGTGCACCGACCCAGCGCACCACGTCGGCGCCCACCACATCCTCGGCACTGAGGGAAACCTGCAGCAGTGCGGAGGCATCCGCCACGGCCTGCCGGAGGAGGTCCTCGTCAGCGCGTTCGGCGTGGGCGGGTTCGCTGGCCGCGTCATCAGGTGAAAGTGCCCGCCCGTAGGAAAGGCGCAGCACATGCGTGCCGGGTCCGGTGGAATCCGCGAGCCACTGCCACTTGGCGGTGGCATGGGTCAGTGCCTTGGCATCCACGCCTTCCACCTCCCGGTCAACCAGGACGCCGGTGCCGCGCGGCATGGCATCCAGTTCCGGCCGGTCCACTACCAGGGTGACCAGTGCGACGCCGGGTCCCGGCGAGGGCTTGTACGCGGAGAGCTCGGGCAGGGCCCCGGACATCAGGTCCACGGCTGCCGGGCCGTCCGTGGCTACCACCACGGCATCGGCGCTGAGTTCCCGGGTGTCGCCGTCGCCGTCAGCGACGCGGATCTGCCAGCCGTCGTTATGCCGGCTCAGTTTTTCGGCCCGCGTTCCGGCGAGCAGCAGCACGCCCGAGGCTTCAAGATCGGCTGTCAGCGCCTCGGCCAGGCGGCCCATGCCGCCCTCCAGTCCGGCCACTGCCGAACCGGCCGGGGCGGCGGCGCGGATGGCCCCCACCGCAGCAGCCAGCGAGCCGTGTTTGGCAATGGCCGCACGGAGCCCGGGGGCAACGGAATCCACATCCAGTACATTCGGGTCCGCTGAATAGACGCCGCCAACCACCGGGGTGACCAGCCGGCGAAGCACCGCTTCACCCATCCGGCTGCGGACCACCTCCCCCAGACTGACGGATTCCCGGCGTTGCAGGGCACCCACCGGAAGAACCTTGTCCAGGGCTGCACGGGCAGCCCCCACCCGGCCCAGGGCACGGACTATGTCCGGATCGCGCGGATCCGCCGGGATGCCCAGGATCCCGCTGGCAGGCATCCGCTGTGCGCCGGCGGGCAGGTCAGCGGCGGCCAGCTGCAGCCAGGAACCGGCAGGGTTCGGCTGTACGACGGCGCCGGACAGGCCCAGCTCGCTGATCAGCTCGGGCACGGCAGTGGATTTGGTGGCGAAGGATTCAGCTCCGCTGTCCAGCCGGATACCGGCCACCTCATGCCGTCCCACACATCCGCCGAAGGAGCCGGAAGCCTCCAGGACGGTGACGCGGATGCCGGCCCGGGCGAGGTCACGCGCGGCGATCAGGCCGGAGATGCCCCCGCCCACAACAACGGCGGAAGGGGTGTTTTCAGGCGGGACGGCGCCGGACTCAGTGCTTCTGCCGGGCCGGGCTGCCCGTCCGGTTTTGGCGGCAAAACGGTGCGGCATGGTTACGGCTCCACCGAATGAATCAGTTCAACCACCCGGGTCAGCACTGTGGCGTCGGTTTCCGGGGGAACACCGTGGCCAAGGTTGACTACGTGGCCGGGAGCCGATGCGCCGGCGGCGAGAACCTCACGGACGTGGGCTTCCAGGATGGGCCACGGGGCGCTGAGCAGAGCGGGGTCGATATTTCCCTGCAGCGGGGTCCGGCCGCCGAGCCGGCGGTTGGCTTCGTCCAGCGGAAGCCGGTAGTCAACGCCCACTACGTCCACGCCGACGTCGCGCATGGCCACCAGGAGTTCGGAAGTGCCGGTGCCGAAGTGCACCAGCGGGGCCCCCAGGCCGCGGACGTGGTCCAGGGCGCGGGCGGAGGCCGGGGCAACGTGCCGGACGTAGTCCGCCAGGCCCAGGGAACCGGCCCACGAATCGAACAGCTGTCCGGCACTGGCACCGGCTTCAAGCTGGGCGCGCAGGAACATGCCGGAGGCGTCGGCTGCCCAGGCGGTCAGCGCCTGCCAGGCATCCGGGTCCGCGTGCATCATGGTGCGCGGGCCGAGGTGGTCGCGGGAAGGCTTGCCCTCCACCATGTACGCCGCAAGCGTGAACGGGGCGCCGGCAAAACCGATCAGCGGCTTGGACCCGAGTTCGGCAACGGTCAGCCGGACTGCCTCACGGATCGGCTCCAGGGCTTCTTCGGTCAGCCGCGGCAGGGCGGCAACGTCCGCTGCGGTGCGCACCGGGGAACCAAGCACAGGACCAACGCCGGGAACAATGTCCACGTCCACCCCGGCGAGTTTCAGCGGGATGACAATGTCGGAGAAGAAGATGCCCGCATCAACATCGTGGCGGCGCACCGGCTGGAGGGTGATCTCCGCGGCAAGTTCCGGCCGCAGGCAGGAGTCGAGCATCCCGATTCCCTCGCGCGCCTTCAGGTACTCGGGCAGGGAGCGGCCTGCCTGGCGCATAAACCACACCGGGCGGCGCGTCGGCGTGCCGCCCCGGTAGGCGGTGATCAGGGGGGAATCGGCCGTGCGGCCATCCAGCAGCGGATGAGTGGCGCTAAGAGTCATACTTTGATTCTCTCCAAAATCCGCGGCAATCGATAACCGGGGCCATCCGGGCCCGCCTGGTGTCCCTTCTCACACCCCCGCAGGCGTGATTCCGGCCGGCCCGGTTGAAGGGAACCTGCCGGGGGTGGCTAGTATTGACCTACTGTGGTTCTACTTTCCCTTATTGCTACGCACACCGACGTAGACCTGGAGACTGTCGCCCGCCTGAGTGCCGGCGCGTCCGAGGTCCCGTCTTCGCTGGTCGAATCCGGAACCGCCGTTACCGGCTCCGTGGTCCTTGCCACCTGCAACCGGCTGGAGGTGTACTGCGAAACGAAGTCCGACGACGACGTCGAGGCCGCACGTTCCGCCGTGGTCGCAGAGATCAGCCGGCTCTCCGGCATGAGTGAGGACCAGGTGTCCCGTTCCTTTGCCACCAATACCGGTGAATCCGTTGCCCAGCACCTGTTTGCCGTGGGCGCGGGCCTGGACTCCGCCGTGGTGGGCGAACGCGAAATCGCCGGCCAGGTGCGCCGGGCGCTGATTGAAGCCCAGGAATCCGGCACGGTCAGCGGCGGGTTGAGCAGATTGTTCCAAACCGCTTCCCGCACCGCGAAGGATGTTGGTGCCATGACAGCCCTCGGCAAGCGGGGGCTTTCCATTGTGTCCGTTGCCCTCGGCCTGGCTACCGACCTTTCCGAAGATACCGACTGGTCAAAGAAGTCAGTGGTGGTCTTCGGCACCGGCGCCTATGCCGGCGCCACCATGGCCCTGCTCAAGGACCGCGGCTGCACTGACATCAGTGTCTACTCCTCTTCCAACCGGGCCGAGTCCTTCGCCGCCTCCCGTGGCGGCCGGCCGCTGACGCGCAAGTCCCTTCCGGAAGCGCTGACCAACGCCGACGTCGTGATCGGCTGCAGCGGCAGTGACAGCCAGGTCAGTGCCGACGATGTCCGCCGCGTCCGCGCGGCAGCCGGCAAGCCGCTGATCATCATTGACCTTGCCCTCACCCACGACTTTGATCCCGCCGTCCGCGAGATCGACGGCGTCGAACTCATTACCCTGGAATCCGTCCGGCTGGCGGCCCCCGCGGAGCAGGCCGAGTCGCTGAAGCAGGCCAGCAGCATTGTTGCCGAGGCAGCCAGGAATTTCTCCAAGCAGCAGCTCAGCCGTGAAATGGATTCCGCGATCATCGCGCTGCGCCGGCACACCCTGAACGTCCTGGAGTCCGAGCTGGAAAAGGTCCGCTCCCAGCACGGTTGCTCCGGCGCGGCCGAGGAAGTGGAGTTTGCCATGCGCCGCATGGTCAAGCAGCTGCTCCACGTGCCCACGGTCCGTGCCCGCGAGCTCGCTGCCAGCGGCCAGCAGGAGGACTACATCCGCGGACTCGAAGCCCTGTACGGCATCACCGTGGACCGTGCGGACACAGCAGGCAATGCCACACCGGCTGCTCCCTCCCCCGCCGCCGAAACGGACGCAGAGGACGCCGGCCGGAATGAACCCAGGTCCGCGTAGTCTCCTGCACCGTCCCGCATAGTCCTGGCCCGCCCCCCTGGCCCTGCCACCGTCCGTAGCCGGATTCCTCAGTACAGCGGTTTCTCCGGTTCCACCCGGCGCACCCATTCAAGGATCCCGCCGGCGACGTTATAGACCTCCGGGTAGCCCTCGCCGCGCAGATAAGCAGCCACTTCCGCAGACCGGCCGCCGGATTTGCAGTGCACGTACACGGGGCGGCCCGGATCGGGCCGGAACCCGCCCGCCAAGACCGTGCCCCGCGGCACCAGCCGCGCCCCTTCGATGTTGACAATCCCGTATTCCCCCGGCTCGCGCACGTCCAGAAGTTCGAAGTCGCGCAGCCCGGCGGAGCGTTCCGCGAGCAGTTCCTGCAGGACCGCCACGTCCACCTCCGGGCCAGCCGGTGCTGCCGCCGGCGCCACCCCGCAGAACGCCTGGTAATCGGTGAGCTCGGTTACCGGTTCGGCGGCCGGGTCGCGGCGGACCCTTACCTCGCGCCAGCTCATTTCCATTGCATTGAAGACCAGCACCCGCCCCAGCAGGGTCCGGCCGGTACCGGTAATCAGCTTGATGGCTTCGTTGACCATCACGGAACCGATCTGTGCACAGAGCACACCAAGCACTCCGCCCTCGGCACAGGAAGGCACCGATCCGGGTTCGGGTGCCTGCGGAAACAGGTCACGGTAGGTCGGCCCGTGCAGGCCCCAGAAGACGCTGACCTGGCCGTCAAAGCGGAGAATGGAACCCCACACGTACGGCTTGCCCAGGATCTCCGCCGCGTCATTGACCATGTAGCGGGTGGCGAAGTTATCCGTGCCGTCCACAATCAGGTCATAGCCGGAAAAGATATCGAGCACGTTTGAATTATCCAGCCGCTCCCGGTGCAGGATGAGATTCACCAGCGGATTCAGCTCGGCCACGCTGCGGGCCGCGGATTCCACCTTGGGACTGCCCACATCCGAGACCCCGTGGATCACCTGGCGCTGCAGGTTGGAAAGATCAACCACGTCGTCGTCGACAACACCGAGGGTGCCTACTCCCGCGGCCGCCAGGTACAGCAGCGTCGGGGATCCCAATCCGCCGGCCCCGACCACCAGCACCCGGGCGTTCTTTAGCCTGCGCTGGGCATGGACCCCGAACCCGGGGATGATCAGGTGCCGGGAGTAGCGTTCGGTTTCTTCACGGGTGAGTTCCGCTCCCGGCGCCACCAATGCGGGTAGTTCCGTGGCAGGAACCGGTGAACTTGCTAAGGTCATGAAGTCCAATCTAAGCCACGGGTATGGCTCTTGGACCTGTCGCTACAAACACCCGCAGGTAAAATAATGGTCATTGTCCGTGCAGCGGACCGCGCCGGAACTGTTGAAAGGTCCATCAGTGAGTAACCAGGCAGCCGGCAAACCGGTTCGACTCCCGCGGGAGGAACGCCGCCGGCAACTGCTGAGCGCCGCTCAGGAGGTGTTCGTAACGCACGGTTTCCACGGTGCGGCAATGGACGAGATCGCCGAGGCCGCGCATGTCAGCAAGCCCGTGCTCTACCAGCACTTCCCGGGCAAGCGGGAACTGTATATGGCGCTGCTGGATAACCACCTCAATACCCTCACCGAATTCCTGGATACGGCGCTGAAGTCCACCACGGATAACAAACTGCGCGTGCGGGAAACCATGCGGGCCTATTTCCGTTTCGTCGCCCAGGACAGCCAGGGGCACCGGATGGTCTTTGAATCCGATCTGACGTCCGATGCCGAGGTCAGCGCACGCATTGAGGAATTCAATGCCCGGTTCGCCAGCAGTATTGCCGGTGTAATCGCCGAAGACACAAAGCTCTCCCATCTGGAAGCCACCCTGCTTGGGCGTGCGCTGGCCGGCATGGCGCAGGTCAGCGCACGTTACTGGCTGGAAACCGACGGCGGATTGGACATCGATGCCGCGTCCGAGCTGGTCTACCGTTTAGCTTGGCGCGGAATCAGCCGGTTCCCCAAGGAGATCTAGAGTAGATTTCGAGAAGTTCTTAATCGTTTACAGGAGGCACCACGGTGGAAGTAAAAATCGGCATTCAGAACGTAGCCCGCGAGATTGTCTTCGAGTCCGGCCAGAGCGCCGATGAAGTTGCCGACGCCGTGGAGCAGTCCCTGGCCAGCGGCGCGCTGCTGCGCCTGAAGGATGTCAAGGGCCGCCTGATCGTGGTGCCCGGAGCTTCCATCGGCTATGTGGAGATTGGCGCCGAAGAGGTCCGCCGCGTCGGTTTCGGCGCACTCTAGCCGCACCGCCGCCGGATTATGCTCAGCCTGATCCTCGTTACCCTGACCGCCGCGGCGGCCGGCCTTGCCGTCTGGGCTGCGGACCGGCACCGGGACAGATACGGTGTGCTGCTGCTCCCGGGCATCGCCGTCTGTGCCGCGATCCTGACCTGGATTGCGTTCCAGATGGCCGGGGCCGCGTCCTTTGAATCCGCATGGATCGGATGGGCGGTGCCGGCCGCGGTAGCCGTCCTGGCCCCGCTCATCGCAGCCGTACCCATCGGCCGCAAACGGGCAGCTGCCGACGCAGCAGAGCAGGACCGGATCCTCCGGCTCTGATCCAGCCGTGCCGAGAAGGCCCGGCCGGTGCACGTTCGGGGAAATCATGCCGGGCGAGGCTGAGACGCTAATCAATAAGGTGCTGCTCCAAAAGACACAGCTCAATAGGACGCAGCTCAACAGGACGCAGCTCAATAACGGGACGGCACTTCGGTGCCGTCCCGTTTGCTGTTTCCGGTTCCGGTTCCGGCCGGGGACCGGCTGCCCGTCCGGGACGCGGGCGTCCTTCCGGGTGCCCGCTGCCGCTTACTGCAGGGCACGCGCCGGCCGGCCCGAGGAAAAGCCGCTGTCCACGGGCGCGATGCGTTCCAGTTCGCGGGCGAAAACCCCGGCTGTCCTGGCGTGGCCTTCGGGGCTCAGGTGCCTCCCGTCCGGCCGCATCGCCCCATTGAGGCCGTAGCGGGCCCACCAGTCCCCCGGGCTGAGGAATTCCAGCCCGGCTTCTGCTGCGGTAGCCGCGAGCAACCGGTCCACGTCCTTCCGCGGGCCGGTGCCGTCTCCGATGACTCCGACCATAAGGATCCGTGCCGAAGGATAGCTCTGGCGTACATCGCTGATCAGCCGGCGGGCGCCGCTTTGAATCTCTGCCGCTGAATGTGCGGTGTCGTTGCCGCCGCCCTGCAGGATGATCAGCGCGGGCTCTCCCCACGGCAGCAGCCACTGATGTGACTCGAGTGCCTGGGCGTATGCGGAGACCGTTCCGTTCCCGTGGGCGAATCCGGTGCCGTTGGCACCCCGGAGGATGGGCCGGTAACCGGCCTGGATCAGGCCCTGTCCAACCCAGGTCTTTATCGAAGTCTGGGAATCGCCGATCACCAGGGCGGACTCATCGACGCCGGGAACCACGCTCATTACCCGTCCGGTCACGGGGTCATACATCAGCGAACCGTTCTGGAAGTCAGTGCGGAATCCGTTCCCATGGGGGTACTCGGAGCGTATCGGAAACCCGAGGGATGCCCCCTCGGGGGTGTTCCAGACGCGATGGACGGCGTCGCGGACCAGATGCGCGCCGGTGTCGGCATTCCGCAGTTCCAGGCGCGCACCGATCTGCCGGCTGCACCCGGCAGCATTACAGGTCACCTTCCCTGCCTGCACGGCCGGTGACAGCCCCGCTTTCCGCTGGGTTTCCGCCAGCACCTGCAGATCCCGCCAGGCTTCCCTGGGAACGCCTGCGGGCGCAAGGCCGGCTTTGAACGATCCCGAATTCAGGGTCTTGGCGGCTGCGGCAGGCTTGGCGTATCCCGGCCGGTCCGATCCGCCGGGGCCGGGAAACGGGCTGCACAGGAGCAGGCAGGTCAGCACGGCAACACCCGCAAGCCGCCGCGCATGAAGGACTGGCCCCATTCGTTCCTCCGCGTTGGTTCCCCCGTAGCCGCCGGTCCTGGCCATTGGCTCCCTATGGGGGAAGCGTAGCGGCCGTCAGGCAGTTAACCCCAGAAGACTCATACGTTTCGAATGATTACGTGTCAGCTGTGCGGTGAGCGCCTTGATTTCGGCGTCGACGGCCTCGCGCCCCTGCCCCTCAAGCAGGCTCCCCGGGAAGGCACGTTCCACCACTACGCGCTGGGCCTGGGTCAGGGCCTCGCCCACCAGGCGCCGGCCCCACAGTGCCAGCCGGGAGGCAAGCCGCGGATCGTCGGCCAAGGCTACCTTCAGCCGCCCCTGAAGGATCTCCCCGGGCTGTTCTGTGGCTTTTAGTCCCTGGATCAGGCTGTTGGTCTCTGCATCCAGCCAGGAGGCGACAGCCTGGTAGAAGTCATCGGAGATGGCATCCGTGACGTAGAACTTCATCAGTGACTCGTACCAGTCCGCGGGCCGGGTCCGGTCATGGAAGGCGTCCACCGAAGCCTGGAAGGGCCGCATGGCTTCTTCCGGGTCCACGCCCATGGCGGTAAGCCGCGTGCAGATCACTTCGAAGTGCGCGTATTCGTGCACCGCCAGCCGTCCGAGCGTGGCGCGGTCATGCAGCGTGGGGGAAAACCTTGCGTCGGAGGACATCCGTTCAAAAGCGGATAGCTCCCCGTAGGCGATAGCCCCGAACAGATCCGTCAGGAACCGCTGATACGTCTCCGAGGCGTCCTGTGCGTCCGTTGCGGAAGAGGCCGGCAGATCCGAATGATGCCCGTTAGTCATAACGGCCAGCGTACCCGGCGCCGGAGCCCCGAAGCACGGCGGCGGCGCGCCCGGGCCCCTCCACGTGTCACGGATGCAGGGCGATCAGCGGGTGCCGGGTAGACTGGTGAGGTAGTAACTGGATGCCCGGTCGTCTGTCGTATAAGTAACGTATGAATAGTCACGTGACCTGCTCACGTGAAGTTATTGTTTTGACCAGACCCGCAAACCCTACGCGATCTTGAATTTTCGGCCGCCGCCGTGGCCAATGGAGCACAGGCGGCCCGCAGTTGTTAGCCCGCGATCGGCTTCCGCTGGACGCGCACCGCGTGCGTGCCATCCGCTCCGGGATGGGCTGTCTCAGCCACTCGTCGAGCCTGGCACCCCGCGCTGCCTAAACTGAACGGTATTTAATTGAACACTGAACTTTCCCAGGTTGAGGACGATCGTCACCTCACCGCAGATGACAGCAACGAAGAACTGACGGTTGCCGACAGTCTGGCCACCAAGGCCGAGGCTGCGGAAATCCCCGAACTGACCTTCGCCGATTTCGGCGTTCGTGCCGACATCGTGGAATCCCTTTCTGATGCCGGAATCACCCACCCCTTCCCGATCCAGTCCATGACCCTGCCGGTTGCACTCGGCGGGCATGACATCATCGGCCAGGCCAAGACCGGCACGGGTAAGACCCTCGGCTTCGGCATCCCCGCCCTGCAGCGCGTGGTGGCGCCCGACGACGAAGGCTATGCCGACCTCGCGGTCCCCGGTGCCCCGCAGGCCCTGATTGTGGTGCCTACCCGCGAACTGGCTGTCCAGGTGGCCGGCGACCTCACCACCGCGGCCCGCCGCCGCGGTGCCCGCATTGTCACCATTTACGGCGGCCGTGCCTACGAACCGCAGATCGAGGCCCTGGCTGCCGGCGTCGAAATCGTTGTGGGCACCCCCGGACGCCTGATCGACCTCTACAACAAAAAGCACCTCTCGCTGAAGAACGTACGCATTGTCGTCCTCGACGAGGCCGACGAGATGCTGGACCTCGGCTTCCTGCCGGACGTGGAAACCCTGATGGCTGCCACCCCGGCGGTCCGCCAGACCCTCCTGTTCTCGGCCACCATGCCCGGTGCCGTCGTCTCCATGGCACGCCGCTACATGACCAAGCCCACCCACATCCGGGCGGCCGATCCCGATGACGAAGGCCTGACGAAGAAGGACATCCGGCAGGTGGTCTACCGGGCGCACAACCTGGACAAGGCCGAGGTGGTGGCCCGCATCCTGCAGGCCCGCGGCCGCGGCCGGACCATCATTTTCACCAAGACCAAGCGCACCGCCGCGAAGCTCTCCGAGGAACTCGTGGACCGCGGCTTCGCCGTTGCCGCCATGCACGGCGACCTGGGCCAGGGTGCCCGCGAGCAGGCCATGCGCGCCTTCCGCAACGAGAAGGTGGACGTACTGGTGGCCACCGACGTCGCCGCCCGCGGTATCGACGTCGACGACGTCACGCACGTGATCAACTACCAGTGCCCCGAAGATGAAAAGACCTACCTGCACCGCGTGGGCCGCACCGGCCGCGCCGGGCACAAGGGCACCGCGGTAACCTTCGTGGACTGGGACGATGTTCCCCGCTGGGGCCTGATCAACAAGGCCCTGGGCATGGACCAGGCCGAGCCGGTGGAAACCTACTCCTCCTCCCCGCACCTGTACACCGACCTTGATATCCCCGAAGGCACCAAGGGCCGGCTGCCGCGTGACAAGCGCACGCACGCCGGTATTGACGCCGAGAAAATCGAGGATCTGGGCGAAACGGGCAAGTCCGGCGGACGCAGCGGCTCCACCCGCGACGGCGGCCGCGGCCGTTCAGAGCGCAGCGGGTCGGCCCGCTCCGGCTCCCGGGAAGGTTCCCGCAGCTCCTCCCGCGAAGGATCCCGGCGCGGCGAGTCCCGCTCCGGTGAGTCCCGGCGCGGCGAGTCCCGCTCCGAATCCCGCAGTGCCGACCGTCCCGCCGAATCGCGGCAGGCAGAGGCACGGGCGGCAGCGCCCGCAGCCGACAAGGCCGCGGACCGTCCCCGCCGCAGCCGCACGCGCCGCCGCAACGGCGAGGTAGTGGCCAAGTCCAGCCCCGCCGCCGAATAGCCGCAGCACTGCTATGAGCACCCCTTTGTGGACGCCGGACGGCGGGTCGCTGGTGGTACACGCGGACAACGCGGAGTTCCTCCCGACCCTGCCGGACGGCTCCTTTACCATGATTTACGTGGACCCGCCCTTCAACACCGGGCGTGCCCAGCGCCGGCAGCAGACCACCATGGTCCGCAGCATCGACGGCAGCGGCGACCGGATCGGTTTCAAGGGCCGCAGCTACAGCACGGTCAAGGGGCTGCTCTCCAGCTACGACGACGCGTTCGAGGACTACTGGGCGTTCCTCGAACCCCGGCTGGCCGAGGCCTGGCGCCTGCTCGCTGACGACGGCACCCTCTACGTGCACCTGGACTACCGCGAGGTGCACTACGCAAAGGTGATGCTGGACGCCCTGTTTGGCCGGGACTGCTTCCTGAACGAGATCATCTGGGCGTATGACTATGGCGGACGGGCGAAAAACCGCTGGCCGGCCAAGCACGACAACATCCTGGTCTATGTGAAGAACCCGGACGCCTACCATTTCGACAACGCCGAAGTGGACCGCGAACCGTACATGGCCCCGGGCCTGGTCACCCCGGAAAAGGTGGCGCTGGGCAAGCTGCCCACCGATGTCTGGTGGCACACCATCGTCTCCCCCACCGGCAGGGAAAAAACCGGTTACCCCACCCAGAAGCCGGAGGGCCTGCTGCGCCGTGCCGTGGCCGCCAGCAGCCGCGAGGGGGACTGGGTGCTGGACTTCTTTGCCGGGTCGGGCACGCTCGGCGCGGTGGCGGCAAAGCTGGGCCGCAAATTCGTCTGCGTGGATGCGAACCCGCAGGCCATTGAGGTCATGTCCCGGCGGCTGGGCTCCGCCGCATCCGTGGTGTCCGCCGAAACGGGCCGGCCGCTACCTGCTGCAGGCGCCTGACCAACGCGGCCCCGGTGCCGGGGCCGGCTTCCGGTTCAGTCCGGCACGGTGCCGGGGCAGGCTTCCGGTTCAGTCCGGCAGGGTGCCGACGACGGCGCTGCCGGTGCCCAGTTCGGCGATGCGTACCAGCACGGCCGGGTCGGTGGTGAATTCCGCCAGCCGGTTCGGCTTGCCGGTTCCGTGGTAGTCGCTGGAGCCCGTGACCAGCAGCGAGTTCTCCCCGGCGAGCCGGCGCAGCCATTGCCGGCCCTCTTCCGGATTGTCCCGATGGTCAACCTCCACACCCAGCAGCCCGGCGTCGATCATCTCGTGGAAGGTGGCCTCGCCGACCACCCGCCCTCGTGAGGACGCCACGGGGTGCGCGAACACAGGCACTCCCCCGGCCTGCCGCACCAGTTCCACGGCGCGGGCCGGCTCCGGCGCATAGTGCGCCACGAAGTACGGGGACCGCGCAGTCAGGATCCCGCTGAATGCCGCCGAGCGGTTCGGCACCACGCCGGCCGCCACGAGGGCATCGGCGATGTGGGGCCGGCCGATAGTGGCTCCGGGCGCTACCTGCTCCTGCACCGCTGCCCAGTCGATGGGAAAGTCCTCGGCCAGGCGGGAAACCATCAGTTCCGCGCGTGAGACCCGGGCCGCGCGTGAGCGGGCGATTTCCTCCAGCAGCCCGGGATGCTCCGGATCGTGCAGGTAGGACAGCACGTGCACGCTGATGCCCTCCGCACTGCGGCAGGAGACCTCCATGCCCGGCACGAAGGCCAGGCCCAGCTTCACAGCCGCCGCCGCGGCTTCGGCCCAGCCGGCGGTGGTGTCATGGTCGGTCAGGGCCACGACGTCGAGCCCGGCGTCAGCAGCTGCAGCCATGACTTCGGCGGGCTGTTCGGTGCCGTCCGAAACGCTGGAATGGGTATGCAGGTCTATTCTCACGCTTCCAATCTAACGCCCCGTTCCGCCTTCTCTTCGCTGCACCTGCGGGTACCGGCGGGAAAGGGTGTTTTGCCGCTTAGCGGGGCGGTGAGACGATGGAGGGGTGACTACAGACGCTAAGGCCTTCCCCGAGAAGGCATTGACAGAGAACACCCTGCCCGAGCCCTCCGAGGGCCAGCCGCTCGAGGACCGGGTCAACAACCGCTCACAGCGGCCCTCCTCCGAAGCGTTCAAGAAGTTCATGTCTTCCGGCTGGGCCCCCGAGTCCGGCGAACTTCCGGAGCGCGACGCCGTGGCTGATTTCGCTGCACGCCGCCGCCTTGCCCTCTCCGGGCGTTTCCCCGGCGAACGGCTGGTCATCCCCGCCGGTCCGCTGAAGGTCCGCTCCAACGACACCGACTACCGCTTCCGCGCGCACTCCGGCTTCGCCCACATGACCGGCCTTGGGCTGGACCGCGAACCTGACGCCGTGCTGGTGATGGAACCGGTGGAAAACGGCACCGGTGACGACGGCGGCAACCACACCGCCGTTCTGTACTTCCGTCCCCTCGCCGGCACCGACAGCGACGAGTTCTACTCCAACGCCCGTTACGGTTCCTTCTGGATCGGTGACCGCCTGGGCCTGGAGGCCGTCAGCAGCATGCTCGGCCTGCCCGCCCGCCACCTGGACGAAGCGGAAACCGCCATCACGAACAATGTGGGCGATCCGCAGTTCGGCGGCGTCTCCGTCCGGCTGCTGCGCGGCGTCGACGAAATGGTTGACGCCCTGGTGGACACCGTGCGGTACAACACCGCACTGGATCCGGAGAACGCCGATCTCAGCGCACTGGATGCCCTGGACGGCGAGCTCACCGAGGCCCTTTCCGAACTCCGCCTGATCAAGGACGAGTGGGAAATCGAGCAGATGAAGGCCGCCGTGGCCGCCACCGTCAACGGCTTCACCGAAGTGGTCAAGGCCCTGCCCCGCGCCATTTCCCACCCCCGCGGCGAGCGCGTTGTCGAAGGTGCGTTCTTTGCCCGGGCCCGTGAAGAAGGCAATGACCTGGGCTATGACACCATTGCCGCGGCAGGGAACAATGCCACCGTGCTGCACTGGATCCGCAACAACGGTGCGGTGCGTGCCGGTGAACTGCTCCTGCTCGACGGCGGAGTGGAAGCCGAAAGCCTCTACACCGCCGACGTCACCCGCACCCTGCCGATCAACGGCACCTACACCGAGGTCCAGCGCAGGGTCTACCAGGCCGTCCTCGACGCAGCCGACGCAGGCTTCGCCGCTGCCCTGCCCGGTGCGAAGTTCCGCGACGTGCATGCTGCATCGGTCAAGGTCCTGGCCGAGCGCCTGGACGCGTGGGGCCTGCTGCCCGTTTCATTGGAGGAGGCGCTCTCCCCCGAGGGCCAGCAGCACCGCCGCTGGATGCCGCACGGCGTCAGCCACCACCTCGGCATGGACGTACACGACTGTGCCCAGGCCCGCGCCGAGCTGTACCTGGACGGCACCATCACCGAGGGCATGGTGTTCACCATCGAGCCCGGCCTGTACTTCAAGGACACCGATCTTGCGGTGCCCGAGGAATACCGCGGCATCGGCGTGCGGATCGAGGATGACATCCTGATCACCGCGGACGGTCCGGTGAACCTGAGCGACGCCCTCCCCCGCAACCCGGACGACGTCGAGGACTGGATGGCCGGTATCTACGCCGCAGAGTAACCACCCGGCAGCCCCCGCCGGGTACGCAGAAGGCCCGCACTTATCAAAGTGCGGGCCTTCTGCGTACCTGCCGTTTCTTAGCCGCGGTGGCGGCCTTCGCCGGTGTCATCGGATCCGGAGGCGGCGGGCTGCTGTTCGGGGCTGCCCGGTTCCTCCGGTGCCTTGTCCAGCGTGGGTGCCTGTCCGGGGGAAACCCGGGCCTGTGAATCCTGGGCCTGTGATTCCTGTGCCGGCGACTCCTGTCCCGGCGAATCCGATGCCGGAGCCGGCCGGGGCGTGCGGCGGATACCGTACTGGGGACGGCCGTCCGGCAGGTCCGGGAACTGGCCGCGCCGGGTCGTTGCCCGGGCGGGGTTCTCGGTTGCCGAAGCGCCGGCGGGAGCCTGACCGGTGGTGTTCGGTTCCTCCGGAGCGGTGTCCGCTGCCGGCCGGCCGTAGGGGTTGGCCCAGCCGGAGGGACGCTCGGGAGCCTGTCCCTGCGCGCCGTTGACCGGCGGATGAAAGGTGGGTGCGTTCGGTCGGGCGCCAGGCGCCTGCGGGTGGCCGGCCTGGCCGACCATGGGCAGCTGGTGCAGCAGCCGGCGTGCCTCATTGGCTGCCTCCGGGGCCACAATCACGTCGTAACTGGTGGCTATGACCTGGCTGGTGGAGGTGAAGTCCCTGCGCCCGCGCTGCAGTGCGTAGGCGAGCACGCCGAAGAGTACCCAGAACACGGCGCCGAGTGCCATGGACGGAATCAGGGAAATACCCGCGCCGCTGCCGCCGAAGAGCATCAGGGCAAGGCCCACAAAAAGGCCGAACCAGGCACCGGTGGCTGCACTGGAAAGCGCAACCCGCGGATACGTCAGCCGGCCCGTGACCCGTTCCACTGACTTCAGTTCGTTGCCGACAATCGAAACCATCTGCACCGGGAACTTGCTGTCAGCGAGGTAGTCCACTGCTTTCTGGGCGTCCAGGTAGGCGGTGTACCGTCCTACGGTTTCGCCCTGGGGCAGGCTGCGGCCTGTGTCCGGCTTGGGTGTGGCACCAAATAGGTTCGACATTTCCCCATTCTCTCGCATGGGCGTCCCGGAAGGGTAACGTATCGCTGGCAGTGAACGGTCCGCTGCCGGCCTACCTCTTAATACGGCGTTAGCTGCGGGCACAAAGTAGCCTAATGATGTGAGCACAAATCCTACCCGTGTCTTTATCGCGCGCCTGCTCGGCCTTGATGTCTTCGATCCGCTCGGTGACCGTCTGGGCCGGCTGCGCGACGCCGTCGTGCTCGACCGCGGTCCCGGCCGGCCGCCGCAGGCGGTGGGCATTGTGGTGGAGGTACCCGGCAAAAAACGCGTTTTCGTTCCGCTGACCCGCATCACCTCCATGGACCCGGGACAGATCATCTGCACCGGGCTGGTCAATCTGCGCCGGTTTGAACAGCGCGGCGCGGAGATGCTGGTGGTCGCAGAGCTCTTTGACCGCCGGGTCAAGCTGCGTGACGGCAGCGGCGACGCCACCATCGAAGACATTGCCATTGAACAGAACCGTGCCGGGGACTGGCACGTGTCCAACCTTTTTGTGCGCCGCGGCGGGTCGGCGTCCCGGCTGGGGTCCCTGCGCCGGCGCGGCGAGCAGATGATCGTGGATTGGAAGGACATCGTCCACTGGGACACCTCCGGGCCCCAGGCTGCGACCTCCTTCGTGGCGCAGAATGATGATCTGAAGGCCGCCGACTTCGCCGAGGCGCTGCACGAGATGAGCGGAAAGCGCCGTATCGAAGTCGCCAGCGAACTGCAGGACGAGCGCCTCGCAGACGTGCTCCAGGAACTCCCCGATGATGACCAGGTCGAGATCCTGCAGTCCCTCCATGTGGAACGGGCGGCCGATGTGCTGGAGGAGATGGATCCCGATGACGCGGCCGACCTGCTCAACGAGCTGCCGGAGGAGCAGAAGGAAGAACTGCTGCAGCTGATGGAGCCCGAAGACGCCCGTGACGTCCGGCGCCTGATGAACTATGAGGAAGACACCGCCGGGTCGCTGATGACCCCGGTCCCGGTCATCCTGCCGCCCGAAGCCACGGTGGCCGAAGCACTGGCCCATGTGCGCCGGGAGGAACTCACCCCCGCCCTGGCCTCCTCCATCTACGTGTGCCGCCCGCCGCTGGAGACGCCCACCGGGAAGTATCTCGGCGTGGTGCACATCCAGCAGCTGCTCCGTTCCGCTCCTCCGGAGGCACTGGGCAACATCCTGGACACGGACCTGGAACCGGTCCGGGACTACGCCACCATCAGCGAGGTCTCGCGGATGCTGGCCACCTACAACCTGAATTCACTGCCGGTCATCAGTGACGCCGGACGGCTGGTCGGGGCGGTGACGGTGGACGACGTGCTGGACCACCTGTTACCGGACGACTGGCGCGTTTCCGACGAGACCGGCCCGATAACGCAGCAGGGAAGGAAAAATGGCTGAGAAGATCAAGTCGACGACCAGCGGCCTGGATACTCCCCGCACTGCACGCACGAGATGGCTGCCCCGGCTCTCCCCCAACCCGGATGCCTTCGGCCACGCCACGGAGAACTTTGCCCGGTTTATGGGCACCCCGCAGTTCCTGGTCTACATGACCGTTTTCTGTGCGGTCTGGCTCATCTGGAACACCTGGGGTCCGGAATCGGCCCGGTTCGACAGCGCTGCGCTTGGTTTCACCGTCCTGACGCTGATGCTCTCGCTGCAGGCCTCCTATGCCGCACCGCTGCTGCTGCTGGCCCAGAACCGGCAGGATGACCGTGACCGTGTCTCCGTCCGTCAGGACCGGGAACGCGCCGAACGCAATCTGATGGACACCGAGTACCTCACCCGGGAAATCGCCGAGCTGCGCATTGCCCTGCGCGAAGTTGCCACCAGGGACTATGTACGGTCCGAAATCCGCGGACTGCTCGAAGAACTGCTCGAAGCCAATGACGAGGACGGCGGCAGCAGGCGGCGCCGGCGTAATGGCGAGGGAGCCGATGCCATGCCCAAACTCAATCCCGGCGGGAGGGACAGCTAGGCCGTGACACTGCCCGAACCCGCTTCCCCGCTGGAAGCACAGGTACTGCGTGCCCTCGACGGCGTCCAGGATCCGGAGTTGCGCAGGCCCATTACCGAGCTTGGAATGCTCAAAGGCGTCACCATGGACGACGCCGGCAATGTCGCGGTCCAGGTCCTGCTGACCATCGCCGGCTGCCCGCTGCGCGGCACCATCACTGCCGACGTCGAACGTGCCCTTGCCGCGGTCCCCGGAGTCGCCAGCGTGGGCGTGGAGCTGGACGTTATGACGCCAGAACAGCGCAACGCCCTGAAGGACCGGCTGCGCGGCGGCGACCCCGTGCGCACCATCCCGTTCAACCGGCCGGATTCACTCACCCGCGTCTACGCGGTGGCCAGCGGAAAGGGCGGTGTCGGCAAGTCCAGCGTCACCGTGAACCTCGCTGCAGCCATGGCGGCCCAGGGGCTGCGTGTGGGAATTGTCGACGCCGATGTGCACGGGTTCTCCGTGCCTGGCCTGCTGGGCATTACCCAGCCGCCCACCCGCGTGGATGAGATGATCCTGCCGCCGGTGGCCTACGGGATCAAGACCATCTCCATCGGCATGTTCGTGGACGGCAACCAGCCGGTGGCCTGGCGCGGGCCGATGCTGCACCGCGCGCTCGAACAGTTCCTGACCGATGTGTACTTCGGCGACCTGGATGTGCTGTTCCTGGACCTTCCCCCGGGCACCGGGGACATTGCCATTTCCGTGGGCCAGCTGCTTCCCGGCTCGGAAATCCTGCTGGTCACCACTCCGCAGAGCGCGGCAGCCGACGTCGCTGAGCGGGCAGGCAGCGTGGCCCGGCAAACCGGCCAGAAAGTCACCGGCGTGATTGAGAACATGTCATGGCTGGCATTGCCGGGCGGTGAACGCCTGGAGGTCTTCGGCTCCGGCGGGGGCGCAGCGGTTTCCGGCCGGCTGGGTGACGCGCTCGGGTACCCGGTGCCGCTGCTCGGAAGCATTCCCCTGGACGTTTCCCTGCGCGAGGGAGGCGACAACGGCCGCCCGGTGGCGCTGGGTCCTGACGGCGGCGCCGGAGATGACGGCCGCGGAAAAATCGGTACCGTGGAAGACGGGGACAGGGAAGATACTGTCGGAGCAGATACCACCGGGGAAGATACCGCGGCGGCTGAACTCCGCCGCATTGCACGGAATCTGGCACGCCGGCCCCGTGGGCTGGCCGGCAGGAACCTGGGCGTCAGCCCCGTCTAAAACCGGGCAGGCTGCCTCCGCGGGGGCGGAACGGCTGCCGGGCGGGCGTGCCTCGCTCAGTGCCCCTAGGTGGCCTCGATGTCAAAGGGCGCGCGCTGACCGGCTGCCAGCCGCTCAAGCGGTTTTACCGCGGGCGGGCGGGATGCAGCAGGCGCGGCCGGAGCCTTTGCCAGGCTCGGGGCCGCCCCGGGGCCTGCCGGTGCCGGAGCCGCAGGCCGGGCAGCGGCCGGTGCCGGAGCCGCAGGCCGGGCAGCGGCCGGTTTGGCGGTGTCGTCGAAGTCATCAAGCAGCGCTTCCTTGATGATGCGGCGGGGATCGTACTGGCGCGGATCCATCTTGCGCCAGTCCACCTGGTCAATCTCCGGCCCCACTTCTTCCCGCAGCTGCTCGCGCGCTCCGGTGGCCATCCTGCGGACTTCCCGAACCAGCCGGGCTAGCTGCGAGGCGTATTCGGGCAGGCGCTCAGGACCCAGTATCACCACGGCGATAATCGCCAGGATGATGAACTCGTAACCGTTGATTCCTACCACTCTTGAAGACTACCTTTTCGCGGGAGCCGGGAGCCACTTGCCGCCATTTAGAGCGCCCACCCGGTGCGCGAGAACACGGCCAGCCCGCGGACTATCCGCTCCATGGGTTCGGGCTCGGCGGGCGGCCGGTCCAGGCGGGCGGATTCCATCACCGAGATCTCCTCCACGGCACGTGGCAGGGTCTTCACCGGCAGCGTGGATTCAAAGGTGTAGGTGACGCTTCCCGCGGCTATCACCGTCTGTCCCGGATTCCCGTCCGCGCCGAACACTGCGGGGCCTTCGGTGGAGCCGGTGACCCTGAATCCGTCGGCAGCGACCGCCCGGCCGCTCACCGCGTTGATAACCGGCTGCCGGTCTTCACCGGGCAGCGGATGCTGTTCCACCAGCCGGATCTGTTCTCCGTTGCCGGTAAACCGCATTTCGACGGCGGGGCGGCCGGCCACTTCCAGGGAGCGGGCGGACTCCAGCGTCAGGCCCAGATCCGCAAATTCAGGGCAGGACCATCCGTGCGCCCGCAGCGAGGCGAGCTGCTCCTGTCCCAGTGTGTCGGAGCCGCGGGTTACCGTATGCCAGCCCGCGGCCATGGCTGCCGGTGTTCCGGCGACGGCGGGAACCTCCAGCAGGGTGCCGGCAAAGTAGGCCCCGGCCAGCAACACCGCTCCCGCTGCGGCCACGGCGCCGGCAGCGGCAAGCACATGGCTGCGTCCGTCCAGGCCGGGCTCGGGTGGCGCAGTACCCGTCCCGGTTCCAGCGCCGGCTCCGGCTGCGGCGCTGGCCACGCTGAGGTTGATCCTGTCCTTGAGTTCCGGGCCGGCACCCGGAACCCTCAAGGAGCGGAGGCGGCTGCGGAGCCGCCGCTCTTCGGCCACTCGGGCACGGCACAGGGCGCACCGGGACAGGTGCGCTTCGATGGCCTGCATGCGGCGGGGAGGCAATTCAGCATCAATGTAGTCGCGGAGGTGCCGCGTAGGGTGTCGCACTGCTCAGCTGGCTCCTGCAACCCGGGGAAGCTTCAGGCGCGGCATGCCCGCCGGGCGGGCCTGCGGATCCCTGTGGGCGAGCTTTTCCTTCAGCATTGCCCTGCCGCGGTGGATCCGTGAACGGACGGTCCCCAGTTTCACGTCCAGGGCCCGGGCCACTTCGTCATAGGAGAGACCCTCAAGGTCGCACAGAACCACGGCGGCCCGGAAATCAGGGGGCAGTTCCTCCAGCGCCCTGGCAATATCAACATCGAGGTTGTTGAACTCGAAACTGCGTTCGGGACCCGGTCCGCTGCTCGGCAGGCGGCTCTGGGTCTCTTCGGTCATGCCGTCAAACCGGATGCGGCTGCGGCGCCGCGCCTGGTCAAGGAACAGGTTGGTGGTGATCCGGTGCAGCCACCCGTCGAGGGTGCCCGGCTGGAAGTTCTCCAGGGAGCGGAAGACACGCACGAAGACTTCCTGCGTCAGATCCTCTGCGTCATGCTTGTTGCCGGTCAGGCGGTAGGCCAGCCGGTAGACCTTGGCCGAATGCGCCTCCACAACTTCCTCCCATGTGGGGCGTACCCACTGCGCAGCGGTATCGGTTGCAGCGGTGTCGGCTGAAGTCCTGTCCACTGCAGTGCTTTCCGGCGTAGTCGCCATGGCCTTCCTCCTTCCGTCCAGCCCGGCCGCTTCCCTGCACAGCCAGCCGTCCCTGGCCCTGTCATACCGGTACAGGCCCATCGCGGCGGCTCAAAAGATCCCTGCGGATCGGGAAACGGAATCAGCGTTACCGGATGCGGCAGGCCCCCGGACTTCAGTTCCAACCCGCCCGTGACGTCCGCACATCCAATTAACAATGTTTACGCATGAATCTGGGAGTTGGCTGTTAGCACGCAGTCAGTACGTAGACAAGACGCTCCGGCCGCGCGTACGCGGTTAGTCCGCCGCTGGCCTTAAGCTTGTCAAAGCAACAACCCCTCCGGACCGAAAGTGAACCCCCATGCGCGCCGACAAGCAGACCAGTTGGTCCTACACGGAGGCCCTGCCTACCGAGGATGAGGTGCTGCTCCGCGCGCGTGAGAGGTCCTACGAGCTTGGCGTCAGTGCCGTCTCCAGCGGGGTGGGTGCCGCGCTGACCGTGCTGGCAGCCGCCAGCAAGGCTGCCACCGTGGTGGAAGTGGGCACCGGGGCCGGGGTGTCCGGCGTCTGCCTGCTGCGCGGACTGGGCCGCAACGCTGTCCTGACCACCATCGATTCAGATGTTGACCATCTGCGTGCCGCCCGCGAAGCCTACGCGGAGGCCGGAATTCCCGGGAACCGCACCCGCACCATCTCCGGCAGGGCCGCGGAGGTACTCCCCCGGCTCACCGATGCTGCCTATGACATGGTGTTCATCGACGCAGACAAAGCCTCGTTCCCGCTCTACGTCGACCAGGCCGTGCGGCTGCTCAAACGCGGCGGTCTGCTGGTGGTCAATGACGCCCTGGATCACGGCAAGGTGGCCGATCCGGCGGTGCGCGAAGCAACCACCAATACCCTGCGGAAGGTCGGCAAAGCCATCCGGGAGAACGAAAACCTTGCCTCCGCCATGCTCCCCACCGGCGACGGGTTGCTGCTGGCCGTAAAAACCGCCTAGCGCCGGCGCCCGGGCTCCAGTCCCGGGCACCGTCCCTGCCCCCGGCGCCTTAGCGTCCCTTCAGGCCTTGGCGTCCCTAAGCGCCGGGCTTCGGCTGGCCGGCCAGGTAGGACAGCAGCAGCCGTACGCCGTACCCGGTGGCTCCCTTGGTGAGTTCACGGCTGTCCTTGCCGATGCGTGCGGGACCGGCAATATCAATGTGGGCCCAGGGCACACCTGCGGTGAATCTCTGCAGGAACAGCGCTGCGACAATGGCCCCGGCACCGAACTTCGCCTTTACGGGCGCGATGTGCGCAACATCGGCTATATCGGAGTCGAGTATGGACGCGTAGTCGGAAACCAGCGGCAACTGCCAGACGGCGTCGCCGGAAGCCGCACCTGCAGCTTCCAGCCGGGTCAGCACCTCGGGATCGTCTCCGAACAGCGCTGCGTGATTGTTGCCCAGCCCGACGGCGGCCGCACCCGTCAGGGTTGCCACGTCAATCAGCACGTCCGGCGCGAGTTCAGCTGCGGCGTAGGCCAGGGCATCGGCCAGCACCATCCTGCCCTCGGCATCGGTATTGCCCACTTCGACCGTGGTGCCGTTGTAGGTTCGCACAACGTCGGCGGGACGGTAGGAAGCAGCTCCAATGGCGTTCTCGGCAAGGGCCAGCACAGCGGTTACCTTCACCGGAAGCTTCAGCTCCGCGGCGGCCGCCACCACTGCCAGCACGGCGGCAGCACCTGCCATGTCCGTTTTCATGGTCATCATGGCGTCCCGCGGCTTCAGCGAAATGCCACCGGAATCAAAGGTGATGCCTTTGCCGACAAGGACCACGTGCTCAACGTTGGCGGAGGCGCCCTCGGGAAGGTAGGAAGCCTCCACCAGCCGCGGCGGATGCTCGGACCCTGAGCCCACCGCAAGCAGTCCGCCGAATCCTTCAGCCCTGAGTTCGTTTTCGGTGCGTACGCGCACCGACAGTCCGTTCCGCTCGCCCAGAGTCCGGGCCTGGTCCGCCAGCCATGCGGGGGTGGCTGTCTCAGCGGGGATGTTCGTCAGGTCCCGGGCCGTCCATACGGCCTGCGCGGTAATCAGCGCCCGGGACACGGCGGCGGTGTCCGCGCCGGTAAGTTCAAGATGCGCCGCAATCGGGGCGGGCGCAGGGGTCACGCCTGCACGGGGCACCCGGTAGCCGCCGAGCAGGAAGCCCTCGATGAAGGCCTCCTGCGCTGCCGGCTGGAGCCCGTCCACGGCAGCGGCCCGCACGCGTACGGCCCCCATGGTGGCCCGTGCCAGGGATGCGCCTGCGCGCCTTAGTGCGGCCGGCGACTCATCCCCGACTCCCACGTAGATCAACTTTCCGGGCAGTTCCGGGGCGTCCCGCGGCGGTTCGATGACCAGGATTTCGCCGGGTTTGCCCGTGACCCGGGCGTTCCGGGCCCGTACGGCGACGTCGGCACCGTAGCGGACTGCGGCCTCCACGGCGCCGGGGCGCGGCTGCGGAACCGGAGCTTCTTCGTCCTCGTCCTGTCCCGAACCGGCAGCCGGCGCCGGCGCCATGGCTACTGCCAATACATCCACTCCCTCCCCGGCAGCGGGATGCAGTCCGCTGCCGGGCTCCTTCGTCCCGTCAGCAGAACCCAGCGTCGCCAGGGCAGTGACTTCAGGCAGTGACGCTGTGAGGAAGGGAGAGGCCGCACCGGCGGCCTTGGACGAGGGCTTGGAAGGCAGCTGCATGGGTTAAAGGCTAGCCCGTAACTCCCAAAAGGCATTCCCTCAGCTTGCCGGCCTCTTCAACGTTGAGCTCAACCACCAGACGCCCGCCGCCATCAATCGGCACCCGCAATATGAGGCTGCGCCCCTCCTTTGTAACCTCCATGGGTCCATCACCCGTACGCGGTTTCATCGCAGCCATTTCTAAGATTCCCCTTTCACAGTGCGCCGGTTTTACCGGATCACCTGTAATCCGCTGCCTGCGAAATAAATGATCCCGCGGGCAATTGCTGTCATTATTCCGCACAAGTGCCAGCCAGAGGAAATTTCGTGTGTTCCGTGCCACAAACCTACGGCGGATAGTCCCCGCCTGCCGGAAGCGGCGTCCACCGCCAGAGCCAGGCAACCCAGACAATCTGCAGCACGGCGAAGGTCAGTGCCACGGTTCCCCGGTAGGCACGGGAACGGCTAAGCCACGCGGTGGAAAGCGCCAGCGGGAAAAGCGGCAGCAGCAGGCGGAAGGTGCTCGTCTGCGGGTTCAGGAACACCAGCAGGTACAGCAGGTACGCTGCGCACCAAAGCTGGAGTTCCAGCCCCAGCCGCCGCACCGGCGGTGAGGTGAGGTACAGCGTCACGGCAAGGAGAAGGGCTGCCAGCAGAACGGGGCCAAAAACCGGGCCGACCAGGTTCCGGGCCATGGTCAGCCAGGGCATGAACGGGACCAGATCCCCAAACCGCCAGGCACTCTCGGTATCCGTGTAGGCGCGCAGGTCCCCGGTTGCAGCCCAGGCAAGGGCCGGCCAGGCCAGCGCTGCCGCGCCCGCAGCTGCCGCCAGGGCAGTAAGGCGCCAGGCTTCCGGGGCGGGGAACCCTGCCCGCCGGCGTCGTGCAAGGCGGATGAGCAGAATCAGCCCCACCGTCAGGGCAAAGGGAACACCCACCGGCCGGGACAGGCACATCAGCAGCACCACCGGGATGGCCGTGAGGTAGCGGCGTTCAAGGAGCAGGTACAGGGCACCCGCCAGCAGCAGGAGGTTCAGGGCCTCGGCGTAGGGAATCTGCAGGATGGGTGAAACCGGGAAGACGGCAACAAACAGCACTCCCCACAGGGCGCTCCCGTGGCTTGCCCGCAGCCGGAACAGCCGGTAGATCACCAGGGCCGCGGCAGTGCCCGCCGCCATGGCAACAATCGGCGCCAGCAGGTTCCAGCCGAGGCCGGTCACCGCATCCAGGCCCCGCACCAGCAAGGGAAAAAGGGCATAAAACGCCCACTCGTTTTCAAGCGCGTTCCCGGCATCGTCCCTGGGGACGGTGTCCGGATAGCCGTTCTCATAGATGCGCGAATACCACTCCGCGTCCCAGATATTTATGAACTGCCAATATGACGGGGACGGGCCCCACCACGGCCCGGCCGGTTGGAACCGTGCAACAGCCGCCAGGACCGCCAGCGAGAAGAGCCTCGCACCCACCCACAGGGCGAGGACCTGCAGATACCAGGGCCACCGGAAGAAGACGGCGGCGCTCCGCCGCGCAGCAGTCCGCAGCCGGGCGTGCACCCGGCCGGTTGTGTCCGGGGAGGTTTCCTGCATGCGGTCAGCCACCGTGACGGACCCAGCAGGAGGCAAGGTGGTCATTGACGTACCCGGTGGCCTGGAGCATGGCGTACGCGGTAATCGGGCCGACAAAACGGAAACCGCGTTTCTTCAGCGCGGCGGCGAGCGCCGCGGATTCCGGCGTGGACGCGGGAACCTCCGCGGAGGTCCGGGGAGCCGGCCTGCCTGCCGGGGCCCGGTAGCGTTCGAGCAGGCCGCCAAGTCCGCCGGCATCCGGGAGCGCCAGCAACGCCCGCGCATTGGCAATCACAGCATCGATCTTCGCGGCATTACGTACGATGCCGCGATCAGCCAGCAGCCGCTCCCGGTCGGCGTCGCCAAAGGCGGCGACCGCTGCCGGCTCGAAGTCCGCGAAAGCCGCGCGGAAAGCCTCCCGCTTGCGCAGGATGGTGATCCAGCTGAGGCCGGATTGGAAGGCTTCCAGACTGAGCCGTTCAAAGAGGGCGCGGTCGCCCTCCACCGGCCTGCCCCACTCGGTGTCGTGGTAGTGCTGGTAATCCGGGCTTGCCAGCGCCCACCCGCAGCGCAGCTGCCCGTCCGCGCCGGGCAGGGCGCTCACGCGGACTCTCCGTCCGGCTCCGCGTCCTGACCGTGCCCCCGGCGTTCAGCCTCAAGCCTGCCGATCCGCGCGTCCTTCTCCGCCAGGGCCCGGGCCAGCCGCTCCAGTACCGCGTCCACCTGGTCCATCCGGTACCCACGGGGGGCCACGGAGAGGCGGAGGCGCGAAATGTCATCCGCACCCGGATCCTGCGGCAGCAGCACCGGGGGAAGCCGAGGGTCCGGCTCGGCCAGGCCCTGCACCTCCGCCGGGCCCCGGACCCCGGAATCCTGCTCAGCTGAAGCCGAACGCAACCGGCCGGAGGAGAACGCCGCCGCCACGCCAAGGACGGCAATGGCAAGGAATACCAGAAGGAGTGTCACAGGACCATCGTGCCAGATGCACGCTACGGAGAGACGTGGCCGGCGCTGTCCGCAATCATCAGCCGCACTGCCTCGGCCGGGTCATCCACCACGTGGATGAGCTTCAGGTCGGTTTCCGCCACCATGCCCTCGGCCAGCAGCGTCTCGCGGATCCAGTCCAGCAGCGGGTTCCAGAACTCGGAGCCGACCAGCACAATCGGGAAGGAGGTTACCTTCTGTGTCTGCACCAGGGTCATGGCCTCAAACAGTTCATCCAGCGTGCCGAAGCCTCCCGGCAGGACAATGAAACCCTGGGCGTACTTCACGAACATGGTCTTCCGCACAAAGAAATAGCGGAAGTTCACGCCGAGATCCACCCATTCGTTCAGGCCGGTTTCGAAGGGCAGCTCAATGCCCAGTCCCACCGACAGCCCGTCCGCGCCCACGGCACCCTTGTTCGCCGCCTCCATGGAACCGGGCCCGCCCCCGGTGATCACGGCCAGCCCGGCTTCCGCCAGCAGCCGGCCAACTTCCTCGCCAAGCTTGTAATAGCGCGAGCCCGGCACGCTGCGGGCTGATCCGAAGACACTGACTGCCGGCCCGAGTTCGGAGAGGGTGCCGAATCCCTCCACGAACTCGCTCTGGATCCGCAGCACCCGCCACGGATCGGTATGCGTGAAATGGCTCGAGCCTGCGGAGTCCAGCAGGAACCGGTCCGACTGAGGCGTCAGGGCGGCGCCGCGCCGCAACTCCACCGGTCCGCGCTTCCGCGGGGCGTTCTGGGTCAGGTGCTCTTCACTCGTAGGCATGCCTCTAGGCTAGCCGCGATGGCGCCGCTGGCAACGCGATCATACTCATCGGCCCGCATCATCCGATTTAGGTTGCTCTTGAGTCACAATTACCGCTCCAAGTGGCCCCTGACACATGCCTGCAACATAATCTGGTTAGATTTTCCTTATGACCAGTGACACAACCCCAGGCACGTCCGCGCCTGAATCCGCTGCACCGCTTGTTTCGCTGAAGAACGTGAACAAGCACTTCGGGGACCTCCACGTCCTGCAGAACATCAATCTCGACATCGCCCGCGGTGAGGTCGTCGTCGTGATCGGTCCCTCGGGATCCGGCAAGTCGACCCTGTGCCGTGCGATCAACCGTCTCGAAACCATCGACGACGGCGAGATTACCGTCGACGGCGCTGTCCTGCCGGCCGAGGGCCGCGCCCTGGCCAAGCTCCGCGCTGACGTCGGGATGGTCTTCCAGTCCTTCAACCTTTTTGCGCACAAGTCCATCCTGGACAACGTCTCGCTGGGGCCGGTGAAGGTCCGCAAGTCCAAGCCGGCCGAGGCAAAGAAACTGGCCATGGAGCTGCTGGAGCGGGTCGGCGTTGCCAACCAGGCCAACAAGCTTCCGGCCCAGCTCTCCGGCGGTCAGCAGCAGCGCGTGGCCATCGCCCGCGCACTCGCCATGAAGCCCAAGGTCATGCTCTTTGATGAGCCCACCTCGGCGCTGGACCCGGAAATGATCAACGAGGTCCTGGACACCATGGTCGGCCTGGCCAAGGAAGGCATGACCATGGTGGTGGTCACGCACGAAATGGGCTTCGCACGCAAGGCCGCAGACCGCGTCATCTTTATGGCCGACGGAAAGATCGTCGAAGAGGCAACGCCCGAGGAATTCTTCACGAATCCCAAGAGCGACCGGGCCAAAGACTTCCTGGGCAAAATCCTTTCGCACTAGACCGTCCACGTAATACCGGCAGTACCGCAATACCGGCAGTACCGCAATACCGGGGTTTCACCAGTTGGGGGAAATCCTTATGAGGCTAGGTGCCCCGTTTCACCGGAGCACCGCAATGCAAGGAGAAATCATGCGCAAGACCCGTTACGCCGCGGCCGCAATCGCTGCCGTTGCCGCACTCACCCTGTCCGCCTGCGGCGGGGATTCCGGCTCGGATTCCGGCAGCACCGAAGGCTCCGGCGAGAAGATCCGCATCGGCATCAAGTTCGACCAGCCGGGCCTGGGCTTCAAGGACGGCAGCGAGTACACCGGCTTCGACGTAGACGTCGCCAAGTACGTGGCCAACGAGCTGGGCTACCCCGAGGACCAGATCGAGTTCATCTCCAGCCCCTCCGCACAGCGCGAGAACATGCTCGAGAACGACCAGCTGGACATGATCTTCGCGACGTACTCCATCACGGATACCCGCAAGGAGAAGGTTGCCTTCGGCGGACCGTACTTTGTGGCCGGCCAGGACCTGCTGGTTCCCTCCGACAGCGACATCTCCGGCCCCGAGGACCTGGACGGCAAGAACCTGTGCTCCGTCACGGGCTCCACCTCCGCCCAGAAGATCAAGGACAACTACGCCGCCGGCGTGAACCTGCTGGAACAGCCGAGCTACGCCGAGTGCGTTACGGCCATGCAGGGCGGCTCCATTGACGCCGTGACCACCGATGACATCATCCTCGCCGGCCTGGCCTCCACGGACGCCAACAAGGGCAAGTTCAAGGTAGTGGGCAACACCTTCTCCGAAGAGAAGTACGGCGTGGGCCTGCCGAAGGAAGGCAGCCTCGTGAAGTGCGAGGACGTCAACACCGCGATCACCAAGATGATCGACGACGGCGCCTGGGAAGAAGCCATCAAGAAGAACACCGAGGGAGCCGACTACACCTTCAACGCGGAACTGAACCCGCCGAAGATGGATGCCTGCGCCTAACCAGTACCTCCGGTGCCTGAGGCACCGTCCGTTCCACCCCGCGGCCGGGAAAGCACTCCGCTTTCCCGGCCCGGGCTTCGTCCACCATAAAGAGGTGAAACATGGAGGGTTTTACTGCCCTCTTCGAGCAGTACGACGTCGTCGGCGCTTTCTGGGTTAACATCCAGCTCGCGTTCTGGGCGGCTCTCTGGTCGCTGATTCTGGGCACCGTCCTCGCAATGATGCGGATCTCCCCGATCCCCAGCCTGCAGTGGTTCGGTGCTGCCTACGTGAATATCTTCCGGAACACCCCGCTGACCATCATCATGGTGTTCGGTTCGCTCGCCCTGTGGTCGCAGCTGAATGTCAGCCTGTCCTCGGACTTCACCACCAACTTCTTCCGCCTGGCGGTCCTGTCCCTGACGGTCTACCACGCGGCCTTTTTCTGTGAAGCCATCCGCAGCGGCGTCAACACGGTTCCGCTGGGCCAGGCGGAAGCCGCCCGGGCCATCGGCCTGGGCTTCCTGCCCGCCGCACGGATTATCATCATGCCGCAGGCCTTCCGCGGCGCCATTGCCCCGATGGGCAACGTGCTGATTGCCCTGGTGAAAAACACCACCGTGGCTGCCACGGCCGGCGTTGCCGTGGAAACCTCCAGCACGATGAAAACAATGATTGAGTTCTACCCCAACCTGATGACGCAGATCTTCCTGACCTTTGCCATCGGCTACGTCATCATTGTCATCCCCATCGGCCTGCTCACCACCTGGGCCTCGAAGAAACTGGCGGTCGCACGATGAGCGCACAGAACGTCCTGTTTGATGCTCCGGGACCCAAGGCACGCCGGAACATCCGAATCGCCAATATCCTGGGCATCCTGCTGGTCCTGGGGCTGCTCTGGGTGGCAGGATCCGGGTTGGCGGAAAAGGGCCAGTTCGAGGCCGCCAAGTGGACGCCGTTCCTGGAATGGGGCACCTGGCAGTATTACCTCCTGCCGGGCCTGCTTTCGACTCTGAAGGCTGCCGCCGTCGCCGTCGTCGCCTCCATTGCCTTCGGCCTGCTCTTCGGCATCGGCCGGCTTTCCACCTTCAAGCCGATCAGCTGGGCCTGCGGGATCGTGGTGGAATTCTTCCGCGCCGTACCGGTGCTGCTGATGATGGTGTTTTTCTACCAGTTCCTCTCGAAGTCCACGTCGGTGGATCCGGCACAGGTGCCGTTCTGGGCCGTGGTCATTGCCCTGACCCTGTACAACGGTTCGGTCATTGCCGAACTGGTGCGCTCCGGCGTGTTCGGCCTCCCCAAGGGCCAGCGTGAGGCCGGCCTGGCCATTGGCCTCACCCCGGGACAGTCACTGCGCTCCATCGAAATGCCGCAGGCGCTGGTGGCCATGCTCCCTGCACTGCTGAGCCAGTTTGTGGTGATCCTGAAGGACTCGGCACTGGGTACCTTCATCGGCTACACCGAGCTCCTCGAATATGCCCGCCGCCTGGCATCCGGCGAAGGCAATATCCTGCCGGCACTGCTGGTCACGGCGGCGATCTTCATCCTGCTGAACTTCCTGCTCACGTTCGCGGCGCAGCGCCTCTCCCGGCGTCTTGGTGCCCGGGCCGGGAAGCTGCTCAAGATCGAAGACACCATCGAACCCGAAGGAGTCGAGGCTCCCGCTCCGGTGAAATAGCCGACGGACCCGGAACGACACGAAAAGGGGAGGACAGGCGTACGCCTGTCCTCCCCTTTTGTGCGTCCTGTTTGAGCCTCGTCCCGTCCCGGACGGGCAGGCTCAGCTCAGCCAGGTGCGCAGCGACGCCAGGCACGTGCGGATGGCGGCGGCGTCCACATGTTCGTTGTCCGTGTGGGCCAGCAGCGCATCCCCCGGCCCGAAGTTCACCGCGGGAATTCCCAGCGCGCTGAACCGGGCGACGTCGGTCCATCCGTACTTGGGCTTCGGCTCTGCGCCCACGGCGGCGACGAAACTCGCTGCTGCCGGGAGGGTCAGGCCAGGGCGGGCGCCGGCGGCGGCATCGGTGCGGACCACGTCGAATCCGGCCAGCAGGTTCCGGACATAGGCTTCGGCCTCCGCGACGCTCTTATCCGGGGCGAAGCGGTAGTTGATTTCCACCGTGGCGGCATCGGGGATGACGTTGCCTGCTGTTCCGCCCCATACCTTTACCGCGTTGAGCGATTCCCGGTAATCGAGTCCCTCCACCGATACGGTGGCGGGTGAGTGGTCGCGCAGCCGCACCAGGATTTCAGCGGCGGCGTGGATGGCGTTCTCCCCCATCCAGGCACGGGCGGAGTGTGCCGCCCTGCCGGTAGTGGTGGCGTGGAAGCGCATGGTGCCGTTGCAACCGCCCTCCACGGTCCCGTTGGTGGGCTCCAGCAGGATCGCGAAATCCGCCCTGAGCCACTCGGCGTGGGACTCGGCCAGGCGTCCGAGACCGCTGAGGGACGCATCCACTTCCTCGTGGTCATAGAAGATGTAGGTGACGTCCCGGGTGGGATCGGTGAGCGTGGCTGCCAGTGCCAGCTGGACCGCCACCCCGCCCTTCATATCCGTTGCGCCGCGGCCGTACAGGACGTCCCCGTCCCAGGACGGCGGCACGGTTCCCCGCGAGCCGGGGACAGTGGGCAGCGGCACGGTATCCAGGTGCCCGGCCAGGATGACCCGCTCGGTCCGTCCGAGGTTGGTCCGGGCCACCACGGAGTCCCCGTCCCGGGACACCTCCAGGTGCGGGTAGGCGCGCAGCGCGTTTTCCACGGCGTCGGCAATGGTCTTCTCGTTGCCGGAGACGCTCTCGATAGCCATGAGTGCGGCCGTAAGTTCCGCTACGTCGTCGGTAAGGTTCAGGGAAGGCACAGCTGTATCAGTCACCGTCCCACAGTACCGCTCGGTAGACTGGAGCCCATGACTTCAAGCTCTGCCCCCACCCCCGCCGAAACCACAGACAGCCGCACTGCCTCGGGCCTTGGCCTGGCTACCGTCACTTCCGACGGCGCGGTGCTCGATGTCTGGTTCCCCCGCCCCGTTCTGGGCACCGCCGAGGCTGACGCCGCACTGCGCAGCGACCTCGACGCCGCTGCCGAAGCCATGGCCGACGGCATCCGCGGCACGCACGGAGAAGTGCTGGAAACCCGGATCGACCTCGACGCCGCCCCCGCGGACACGGCCGACGCCTACCTCCGGCTGCATCTGCTTTCCACCCGCCTGGCCGCACCGAACAGCATCAACCTGGACGGCATCTTCGCTTCCCTGCCCAACGTTGTCTGGACCAACCACGGCCCGTGCGCCGTGGCTGACTTCGAGGCCGTCCGCCTGCGGCTGCGCAGCCGCGGCCCCGTCACCGTGTACGGGGTGGACAAGTTCCCCCGCATGACCGACTATGTGCTGCCCTCCGGCGTCCGCATTGCCGACGCCGGGCGGGTCCGCCTGGGCGCCCACCTGGCCGAGGGCACCACCGTGATGCACGAAGGGTTCGTGAACTTCAACGCCGGGACGCTGGGCACCTCCATGGTGGAGGGGCGCATCTCCGCAGGCGTCGTGGTTGGCGACGGGACCGACGTCGGCGGCGGCGCCTCGATCATGGGCACACTCTCCGGCGGCGGCAAGGAAAAGATCACCTTGGGCGAACGCGTGCTGCTGGGCGCCAATTCCGGTGTCGGTATCAGTATCGGCGATGACAGCGTGGTGGAGGCCGGCCTGTACGTTACCGCCGGAACCCGCGTCAGTGTTGCCTCTGCTGACGGCGGTGAGGCACGGGTGGTGAAGGCCTCCGAGCTTTCTGGTGTGCCGAACCTGCTGTTCCGGCGCAACTCCGCTACGGGCGCCGTGGAGGCGCTGCCCCGCAACGGACGCACTGTGGAACTGAACTCCGCACTGCACGCCAACTGATACCCCGGCACACGCTTCGACGGCATGATATTGCTCCGGCAGCAGGAGACCCGCAGCTTTCGGCTGCTGGTCCTGCTGCTGGTGCTCTGCGTGCTGGCCTTCGCGGTGCTGTTCGCGGTGTCCGCCCTCTCGGGAAAGAAGCAGACGCCGGTGATCTCTGAACGCTGTGTGGCGGCTGTGGGCGGCGCGGAATACTCCCTGACGCTGGAACAGGCCACCAATGCCTCCATCATCTCCGGCGTGGGCGTTGCCCGCGGCCTGCCCCCGCGGGCCGTCTCCATTGCCCTGGCGACGGCCCTGCAGGAATCCGGACTGCGCAACGTGAACTACGGCGACGACGCCGGTCCGGATTCCCGCGGGCTGTTCCAGCAACGCCCGTCCCAGGGATGGGGCAGCGAGGAACAGGTGATGGACCCGGTATACGCCGCCAACGCCTTCTACAACGGGCTGGAGCAGGTCCCGGGGTATCTTGACCTGCCCATCACCGTGGCGGCGCAGGCCGTGCAGCGCAGCGCCTTCCCTGACGCCTACGCCAAGCACGAAGGCCCGGCACGCGCCTTTGCCTCCGCGCTGACCGGGCAGACCCCCGCTGCACTGTCCTGCACCCTGCGGGCGCCGGTGACCGCCTCCGACCCTGCGGCCGGCGCCTCGGCTGTCGAGGCGATCTACGGACCGCTGGGCGGCACGGTGCTCGGCCCGCTGTACCTGGCCGACGTCAGTGGAACCTACGGCTGGTCGGTGGCCTCCTGGTTCGTGGCCAATGCCAAGGCCCTGGGCATTGAATCGGTAGCCTATGAGGGGCGGACCTGGCATGTGGGGACGGCCGTCTGGGAGGAATCCCCCGCCGCCGCCGGGCAGGTAGCCGTAACCGTTTTCAGCCCACCGGAGGAGTAAAACCCGGTACTGGGGCCCAGTAACGACAGCGCATCCCCGACGCGGAGCGTTTAGGCTTAGGACCATGCGCATTCTAGTCACCGGTGGCACCGGTTATATCGGATCCCACACCACCCTCGCCCTGCTTGAAGCCGGCCACGATGTGGTGGTGCTGGACAACCTCATGAATTCCAGCGAAGAATCCCTGCGCCGTGTTCAGGAACTGACCGGCCGGAAGGCCGAATTTGTCCGCGCCGATCTGCTGGACACAGCGGCCCTCGAGGAAGTATTCGAAGGCGGCAGCATTGACGCTGTCATCCACTTCGCCGGGCTCAAGGCCGTGGGCGAATCGGTGGCGAAGCCCCTGTTTTACTACCACAACAACGTAGTGGGAACCATCAACCTGCTTGAGGCAATGGACCGGCACAACGTGCGGACCCTGGTCTTCTCCTCCTCCGCCACGGTCTACGGCGCCTCCGAAGAGGTGCCCCTCACCGAGGATGCTCCACTGGACGCGGTGAACCCGTACGGCCGGACCAAGGAGCAGATCGAGGATATCCTCAGCGACCTCGGTGCCGCGGACGGGCGCTGGAACATTGCGCTGCTGCGCTACTTCAATCCGGCCGGAGCCCATGAATCGGGCCGTATCGGTGAAGACCCCACCGGCATCCCCAACAACCTGCTGCCGTTTGTGGCCCAGGTTGCCGTGGGACGCCGCGAAAAGGTGCTGGTCTTCGGCAACGACTACCCCACCCCGGATGGCACCGGTGTGCGTGACTACATCCACGTGGTGGACCTGGCCGCCGGGCACCTCGCCGCCCTGGACTACCTCCGTGGAAACGCGGGTGTCTTCCGCTGGAACCTGGGCACCGGCAACGGTTCCTCGGTCCTGGAGGTGCTGACCGCTTTTTCGGAAGCTGCGGGCAAGGATATCCCCTACGAATTCACCGACCGACGGCCCGGCGACGCCGCCGTCAGCTACGCCGACCCCTCCGCCGCGCACCGGGACCTTGGCTGGCGCGCCGAGCGTTCACTGGCCCAAATGTGCGAGGACCACTGGCGCTGGCAGAAGAACAACCCCGAGGGTTACGCCGGATCCTAGCCGCCCCCGCCGGCGGGCGTTGGAGCGGGTTCCAGCCTGCGCGAACGCCCGCCGGCAAGCAGGAGCGCAGATAGGCAGACAGATAAAGGCAACATAAAAGGGAAGGTCCCCGGAATTTTCCGGGGACCTTCCCTTTTATGTTGTTCGCATTCCTGCCGTGCCCGGAGGCCGGGACCGGCGGAACCGTTAGCGCTGCGGGTAGTTACGCTCCGGAGCACCCGTGTACAGCTGACGCGGACGGCCGATCTTCGTCTGCGGATCCTGCATCATCTCGCGCCACTGGGCAATCCAACCCGGGAGGCGGCCAATGGCGAAGAGGACGGTGAACATCTTCTCCGGGAAACCCATGGCCTTGTAGATCAGGCCGGTGTAGAAGTCCACGTTCGGGTACAGCTTGCGCTCGATGAAGTAATCATCGGCCAGGGCCTTCTCTTCCAGGCGCATGGCGATATCCAGCAGCTCGTCATTGCCGCCGAGCTTTGACAGGATTTCGTGGGCCGTGGCCTTGACGATCTTGGCCCGCGGATCGTAGTTCTTGTAGACGCGGTGCCCGAAGCCCATAAGCTTCACGCCGTCTTCCTTGTTCTTGACCTTTTCCATGAAGGTCTCCGGGGCCATACCGGTGCCCTGGATGTCGCGCAGCATGTTCAGCACGGCCTCGTTGGCGCCGCCGTGCAGCGGGCCGAAGAGTGCACTGATGCCGGCCGAGACGGAGGCAAACATGTTCGCGTTGGAGCTTCCGACCAGACGGACGGTGGAGGTGGAGCAGTTCTGCTCGTGGTCCGCGTGCAGGATCAGGAGCAGGTCCAGCGCCTTCACCAGGTCCGGATCGATTTCGTACGGCTCGGCCGGCAGGCCGAAGGAAAGCCGCATGAAGTTCTCCACCAGGTTCATGGAGTTGTCCGGGTAGAGCATCGGCTGGCCGATGGACTTCTTGTGTGCGTAGGCGGCAATCACCGGGAGCTTCGCCATCAGGCGCACCGTGGAGAGTTCCACCTGTTCTTCGTCGAACGGGTCCAGGGAATCCTGGTAGAACGTGGACAGCGCGCTCACCGCCGAGGACAGCACCGGCATCGGGTGGGCGTCGCGCGGGAAGCCGCCGAAGAAGCCCT
This sequence comes from Arthrobacter sp. YD2, assembly GCF_030410475.1. NCBI lineage: Bacteria > Bacillati > Actinomycetota > Actinomycetes > Micrococcales > Micrococcaceae > Arthrobacter > Arthrobacter sp. YD2. Next base: position 1,052,545 of record NZ_JAUHHB010000001.1, on the reverse strand, counting down.
TGAGGTCTTCGTGCAGCAGGGTGTGGCGGCGGATCCGCTGGTCAAAGTTTTCCAGCTCGGTGGGGGTCGGCAGTTCCCCGTAGATCAGCAGGTAGGAGGTCTCGAGGAAACTCGAGTGCTTGGCCAGCTGCTCAATCGGGTAACCGCGGTACCGCAGGATGCCCTGGTCACCATCAATGTAGGTGATCGCGGACGTGGTGGCCGCCGTGTTCATAAAGCCGGGGTCAAAAGTGACGGTGCCGGTCTGCTTCAGCAGCTTGGAAACGTCGAATCCGTCGTTTCCTTCCGCTGCGGCAACACGGGGCAGCTCAAGCTCATCTTCCGGTTTTGGGCCGTACTGAAGCTTGGCACTGGGTTGCTCAGTCATTAAGTCTCCTTTAGGAGTTTTCGAAACCGCCGCTATGTACATCCGCTTCCGACTGACATAGTGCATTCCGCTAAACTATTTCGCTAAAACGCTACCGGTTTCAGTGCCCTTACCACTAATCGGTGCAGGCACTGTTGTACAAGCGCAACATGGACAGGGGCCCGTCCGGTGCAGGCCCCGGCCTTTTTCCGTGCCGCGTTACTGCTGTGACGCCGCTTCCAGCCGCTGCGCTGCTGAGCGGACATCGTCATCCGTGCCGGTCAGGGCAACCCGGACGAAGCCTGCGCCGGCGTCTCCGTAGAACACACCGGGGCCTACTACTATGCCCAGCTCGGCGAACCGGCCTACGGTGGCCCAGGTGTCTTCACCCGCTGACGCCCAGAGGTAGAGTCCGGCCTCGGAGTGTTCAATGGTGAGCCCGAAGGATTCAAGCGCCGGCACCAGCAGGTCCCGCCTGGCACGGTACAGCTCCTTCTGGGCGGCCACATGCGTATCATCGCGCAGGGCCGCGGCCATGGCAGCCTGCACCGGGGCGGGAACAATCATGCCCGCATGCTTGCGGCTGTTGACCAGGTTCGCGATGATCGCCGGGTCTCCGGCGGTGAAGGCAGCCCGGTAGCCGGCCATGTTGGACTGCTTGCTGAGCGAGTACACCGCCAGCAGGGATTCATGGCTTCCGCCGCTCACGCGCGGATCAAGGATGCTGGGCACGGGTTCCCCGTCCCCGGACGGGTCCCAGCGGCCCCAGCCGAGTTCTGCGTAGCATTCGTCGGAGGCCACCACAGCCCCTACCCCGCGGGCCTGTTCCACCAAGGCAGCCAGCGACTCCGCTGAGCGGACAATTCCGGTGGGGTTGCCCGGCGAATTGACCCAGACCAGCCGGACCCGGGCACGCGTCTGCTCATCGAGGTCATCGAGGCTGTCTGCGGCCACCGCCGTCGCGCCGGCAAAAACCGCTCCCATGTCATAGGTGGGGTAGGCAACCACGGGGCGGACGACGACGTCGCCCTCCCCCAGTCCGAGCAGCAGCGGCAGCCAAGCCACCAGTTCCTTGGACCCGACCGTGGGCAGGATTGCCGCAGGATCAAGCCCGGGCACACCGCGGCGCCGGGCAAACCATTCCGACACCGCTTCCCGCAGGTCGGCGGTCCCATGGGTGGTGGGGTACCCGGGGGCGTCTGCCGCCTCTGTGAGGGCATCACGGACGATTTGTGGTGTGGGATCCACCGGCGTGCCGATGGAGAGATTTACGGCGCCCCCGGGATGCTCCGAGGCGCGGCGCTGGTACGGCGCCATGGCGTCCCAGGGGTACTCCGGCAGGTTCAGGCCGAAGGCCCGGGAAACGGCCGGGCTCATGCCTGGTTCTGCGGAGGGAGTGCAGCGATGATGGGGTGGTCCTTGTGCGTGTTGCCGACCTTGGCGGCACCGCCCGGAGAGCCCAGGTCATCAAAGAACTCGACGTTGGCCTTGTAGTAGTCGGCCCATTCCTCGGGAGTGTCATCCTCGTAGTAGATGGCCTCAACCGGGCAGACGGGTTCGCACGCACCGCAGTCAACGCATTCGTCCGGGTGGATGTAGAGGGAGCGTTCGCCTTCGTAGATGCAGTCCACGGGGCATTCTTCGATACATGCCTTGTCTTTTACATCCACGCACGGCTGCGCAATTACGTACGTCACGTCCCTTGCCTTCCTGATCTGCGGACCGCCGCCGTTCCGGCGGGGGTTCGCTTGGGGTGTTGGTTCCACGTTAGTAGCCGAAACCATTATCTCCCAGTCGGGACGCCCCGGCTGCATCCGGACCCGGACGTAGGATGGAGGAATGAACCCCGAGCACCCCACCGATCTCCTGCAGCGGCTGGCACCCGGTGAGCGCGTGGTGGTGCGCTACCGGATCGAGGGCGGCTTCACGGACGCCCTGGGCGTCCTGCTCCGGGCCGGCAGCGGCGACTGCACCGTCTCCACCCGGCGCGGCGACGTACTGATCCCCTATCCGCTTATAACGGCTGCCAAACCGGTTCCTCCGGCCCCGCCTCGCAGGGAACGGAAATTCCCCGCCTGAGCACCCTCTTCTGGCGGAAGTGCCCGTCCGGCAGATGTGCCGGCCGGATAATGCCAAAGGCCGCCGGAAGATATCTTCCAGCGGCCTTTGCCGATACATGGGATTTTTGCCTGTCAGGGCCCTGTCACGGGCGGGCGCCCGGCATTGCGGTCCCTGCCCAGCACCCGTGCGCAGATCAGCACAGCGGCGATGGTGGCCACGGCCTGCCCGAACAGCCACAGCAGCCCGGCGGTTACCACTGGAGGCTGCTCCTCGGCGCTGGCGCCGGTGACAATCAGCGGCGCCTCGTTCAGCAGATCGAGGGAGAACAGGCCCAGCACCAGATAGGTCACTGCACCTGTGACGGCACTGAGGACGGCGTTGCGCCGCCACAGGCCCACCAGCAGTGCCACGGCGCAGCTGAACACCACGGCCAGAAGCGCACCCACCGGCAGCCCGGTCTCTCCCGCATACACCACGTGGTTATGCAGAGAGGTGCCGAGCACCGCGGCAAGGATGCCGCCAACCACAGCGGCAAGAGGCCCCCGCCAGCGCGGGGACCTCTTGCCGGAATCTGCCGAAGTGGAGATGGTGCTAGTTCTTTGCGCGGGCGCGGTAGGCCTTGGCGCGCTCATTGGCGTCAAGGATCAGCTTGCGGATACGGATGGACTCCGGCGTGACCTCCACGCATTCGTCCTCACGGGCGAATTCGAGGGATTCTTCCAGGGTCAGCTTCCGCGGCGGGGTGAGGTTCTCGAAGGTGTCGGAGGAAGCTGCACGCATGTTGGTGAGCTTCTTTTCCTTCGTGATGTTCACGTCCATGTCATCGGCGCGGGAGTTCTCGCCGACGATCATGCCTTCGTAGACCTCGGAGGTGGGCTCCACGAAGAAGGAGCCGCGTTCCTGCAGGTTGATCATGGCGAACGGGGTCACCACACCGGCGCGGTCGGCGATCATCGAACCGTTGGTGCGGTACTCGATGGGGCCGGCCCACGGCTCGTAGCCTTCGGCGATGGATGCGGAGATACCGGCACCGCGGGTTTCCGTGAGGAAGCGTGTGCGGAAGCCGATCAGGCCGCGGGCGGGGACGATGAATTCCATCCGGACCCAGCCGGTGCCGTGGTTGGCCATGTTGACCATCCGGCCCTTGCGGGCGGCCATCAGCTGGGTGACGGCGCCGAGGTATTCCTCGGGTACGTCAATGGTCATGTGTTCCATCGGCTCGTGGATCTTGCCGTCGATGGTCTTGGTGACCACCTGCGGCTTGCCCACGGTCAGCTCGAAGCCTTCGCGGCGCATCTGCTCCACGAGGATGGCCAGGGCGAGCTCGCCTCGGCCCTGGACTTCCCAGGCATCCGGACGCTCGGTCGGCAGGACCTTGAGCGAGACGTTGCCGATCAGTTCCTTGTCGAGGCGGTCCTTGACCTGGCGGGCGGTGACCTTGGCACCCTTGACCTTGCCGGCCAGCGGCGAGGTGTTGATACCGATGGTCATGGAGATCGCGGGATCATCCACGGTGATCAGCGGCAGCGGCTTGGGGTTGTCGACGTCGGTCAGGGTCTCACCGATGGTGATGTCCTCGATGCCGGCAACGGCCACGATCTCGCCGGGGCCGGCGGATTCGGTGGGTACGCGCTCCAGTGCCTTGGTGGCGAGGAGTTCGGTGATCTTAACGGTCTTCATGGTGCCGTCCTGGCGGGCCCAGGCAACCTGCTGGCCCTTGCGGAGGGTGCCGTTGAAGATACGCAGCAGGGCGAGGCGGCCCAGGAACGGAGATGCGTCCAGGTTGGTGACGTGCGCCTGCAGGACACCTTCGGGATCGTAGGTCGGGGCCGGGATGTGCTCCAGAATGGTCTGGAACAGCGGTTCCAGGTTGTCATTCGCGGGGGCTTCGCCGTCGGCCGGCTGCTCCAGGGAGGCGGCACCGACGCGGGCTGCGGCGTAGACAACGGGAACGTTCAGGACCAGGTCAAGGTCGAGGTCCGGAACTTCGTCCGCGAGGTCGGAGGCCAGGCCGAGCAGCAGGTCCATGGACTCGCTGACAACTTCGTCAATCCGGGCATCGGGACGGTCGGTCTTGTTGACCAGCAGGACTACCGGCAGCTTCGCGGCAAGTGCCTTGCGCAGCACGAAGCGCGTCTGGGGCAGCGGGCCTTCCGAGGCGTCAACCAGCAGGACAACGCCGTCGACCATGGACAGGCCGCGCTCGACCTCGCCGCCGAAGTCGGCGTGGCCGGGGGTGTCAATAACGTTGATGGTGATGGTTTCGCCGTTGGCAGCCGGGCCGTTGTAGAACACAGTGGTGTTCTTGGCCAGGATGGTGATGCCCTTTTCGCGCTCCAGGTCACCGGAGTCCATCACGCGTTCTTCCACGTCTCCGTGGGCGGCAAACGAGTTCGTCTGCTTCAGCATGGCGTCGACGAGGGTCGTCTTACCGTGGTCAACGTGGGCCACAATAGCAACGTTGCGGAGATCGCTTCGCACTGCGCTGTTTACAGCCGTGTTGGTTTCTGACATGCGTGAGGACTCAATTCATAGGAGATCAGTTCGGGGTGTTTCATATCGGCCGGGTTTGGTCCCGGCGTATCCGGCTGTTCTGTACGAATGCTGATTCAATCTCTTGCTCAATCACCAGTCAGAATCCACCGAAGGCCCCGCCGTCAGCGGGCACGCTAACATTCTAGTCCCAAGACCATATCTTCCCTAATGCGGGATTTTAACCGCCCCCTTCGCCGGACACAGAGAAGGCGGGGAACCGTACCGGTCCCCCGCCTTTCTGCCGAACCGCCGGCTGCTAGGCGACCTCGGGCGGCAGTTCGAGCCGCGACCCGGGAATGGCTGCCAGCAGGGCCTGGGTGTAGGCCTCGCGCGGATTGTCGAACACGTCGTCCGTGCTTCCGGTTTCCACCAGCTTGCCCTTTTCCATGACACAGACGTAGTCCGCGATCTGGCGCACCACGGCCAGGTCATGGGTGATGAACAGGTAGCTCAGCCCCAGTTCGGACTGCAGGTCCGCGAGCAGGTTCAGGATCTGCGCCTGCACCAGCACGTCGAGCGCCGAGACGGCTTCATCACAGATCACCACTTCGGGGTCCAGCGCCAGGGCCCGGGCAATAGCGACGCGCTGGCGCTGACCGCCGGAGAGCTCGTTTGGGAACCGGCGCATCACCGAGGAGGGCAGGGCCACCTGGTCCAGGAGCTCACGCACCTTGGCCTCGCGGCTCTTCGCGTTGCCGATCTTGTGCACCCGCAACGGCTCTTCAATGGTGCGGAAGATGTTGTACATCGGGTCCAGGGAGCCGTAGGGATCCTGGAAGATCGGCTGTACCCGGCGCCGGAACTCGAACAGGCGCTTCGAGTTCAGCGTGGTCATGTCCACCCCGTTGAACAGGATGGAACCGCTGGTGGGCGTCTCCAGGTTCAGGACCATCCGTGCCACGGTGGACTTGCCCGAACCGGACTCACCCACGACGGCGGTGGTGGTGCCGCGCTTGATGTTGAAGGACACGTTGTCCACGGCCGTGAAGTCCGTGGACTTACCCAGCCCGCTGCGCAGCTTGAAGACCTTGGTCAGATCCTTGACCTCAATGACGTTGTCCGCTGCCTTCAGCTTCGTTTCGTCCTCCGAGGTCAGCAGGTCCGCGCTCTCCAGGCCCAGGCTCTTCGCGGAGTCAATCCGCTTGGAGGCCAGGGACGGTGCTGATTCGACCAGCTTGCGGGTGTACGGGTGCCTCGGGTTGGTGAGGATCTCCAGGGCGGGCCCGGACTCGACAACCTGGCCCTTGTACATCACAACAACCTTCTGGGCGCGTTCAGCAGCCAGGCCAAGGTCGTGCGTGATCAACAGCACGGCGGTGCCCAGTTCGTCGGTCAGGGTGCCCAGGTGGTCCAGGATCTGCCGCTGGACAGTCACGTCCAGCGCCGACGTCGGCTCATCAGCAATCAGCAGACGGGGGCGGCAGGACAGGCCGATGGCGATGAGGGCACGCTGACGCATACCGCCCGAGAATTCATGCGGGTACTGCTTTGCCCGCCGTGCGGCATCCGGAAGTCCGGCCTGCTCCAGCACCTTGGCAATGTCCGCCGGGGCGTGCGGCAGCCCGTTGGCCCGCAGGGTTTCCTTGACCTGGAAACCGATCTTCCAGACCGGGTTCAGGTTGGACATCGGGTCCTGAGGCACCATGCCGATGGAGCTGCCGCGCAGTTCCTGGATCCGCTTGGGGCTGGCTTGGGAGATGTCCTCCCCGTCAAAGATGATCTGTCCCCCGCTGACCCGGCCGTTGCCGGCGAGCAGGCCGATGGCGGCCAGGGCGGTGGTGGACTTGCCCGAACCGGATTCACCAACGATGGCCACGGTCTCGCCGGGCATAACCGTCAGATGTGCGTTCCGGACAGCTTCAACCTCGCCGTTGGCGGTGGAGAAGCTGATCGCAAGGTCGCGGATTTCCAGCAGCGGCTGGACGGCCGCCGTCTTTTCGGTATTGATGGTCATCGTTTGCGCGCCTTCGGATCAAGAGCATCACGGACCGCGTCGCCGAGCATGATGAAGCTCAGCACGGTAATGGACAGTGCGGCGGCGGGCCACAGCAGCGTTGAGGGGTTTGACCGCAACGAGGTCTGTGCAGCCGAGATGTCATTGCCCCACGACATGATGCTGGGCGGCAGTCCGATGCCCAGGAAGGACAGCGTTGCCTCGGCAACGATGAACGTACCCAGGGAGATGGTGGCGATAACGATCACCGGGGCGAGGGAGTTCGGGATCACGTGCTTCATCAGCGCGGAGAACTTCGAAACACCCAGGGAACGCGAGGCCACCACAAAGTCCGCGTTGCGGACGGAGATCACGGCGCCGCGGGTAATACGTGCCACCTGCGGCCAGCCGAATATCAACAGCGTAAAGACCACTGTGATGATGGTCCGGTTCTCCCGGAAAGCCGGCAGCTGCATGATGATGATGGCGCCGAGGATCAGCGGCAGTGCGAAGAAGATGTCGCCGAGGCGGGCCAGGATCGCGTCGAGCCAGCCGCCGTAGTAACCGGCCAGCGCACCCAGGATGCCGCCGATGACAACAACGGCAATGGTGGTCAGCAGGCCGACCAGGACGGAGGCACGTGTGCCGTAGATAACCCGGGCGTAAACGTCACAGCCCTGGAAGGTGTAGCCGAGCGGGTGCCCGGCGGCGGGGCCGCCGTCGGAGTTGGCCAGCAGGCAGCCTTCATCCGGGGAAGCGCTGGTGAACAGGCCCGGGAACGCGGCCACGGTCAGGATCAGCAGAATCAGCAGGGACGAAATGATGAACAGCGGCTGCGTGCGCAGGTTACGCCAGGCTTCGCCCCACAGGCTCAGCGCCTTGGTCTCTTCCTTGACACTGTCGGTTTCGGCCAGAGGGGTTTCCTCCAGCGGTGCCACATAATGCTCGGTGCTTGCGGTGTCTTTATGCATAACGGATCCTCGGATCAAGCCAGGCGTACAGGAGGTCTACGAGAAGGTTGGCGATGACGTAGACGAAGACGAGGACACTCACGATCGACACGATCGTGGGTCCTTCTCCCCTGATGACGGACTGGTAAAGTCGCTGCCCCACGCCGGGGACGTTGAAGATGCCTTCGGTGACAATGGCGCCGCCCATGAGCGCACCCAGGTCTGCCCCGAGGAAGGTCACAACGGGGATCAGTGAGTTGCGCAGAATGTGCACGGTAACCACGCGCGGCCGTGACAGGCCCTTGGCGGTGGCGGTACGGACATAGTCGGCATTCATGTTTTCGATCACGGAAGTGCGCGTCAGGCGCAGCACATAGGCGAAGGACGCCAGGCCCAGTACCAGGGCCGGCAGTATCAGGTCCGTGAACCCGGCATCGCCGCCGACGGTGGGAGAAGTCCATTGGAGCTTGACGCCCACGATGAACTGCAGCAGGAAACCGAGGACGAACACGGGAATGGCGATGACGATCAGGGAAACAACCAGGACCGTGCTGTCGAAGATCTTGCCCTTCTTCAGACCGGCGATCAGGCCGAAGATAATGCCGAAGACGGCTTCGAAGATCAGCGCCAGAATGGCGAGGCGGATGGTCACCGGGAAGGCCTGGGCCAAAACGGCGGAGACCTCACGTCCGGAGAAGTCGACGCCGAGGTCGAAGGTCACCAGGTTCTTCAGGTACAGCAGATACTGCACGATGAAGGGCTGGTCCAGGTTGTACTGGCTTCGCAGCTGCGCGGCGACCGCCTCATTGACCGGCTTGTCACCGAACAGGGCGGCAATCGGATCGCCGGGCAGGGAGAAGACCAGGAAATAGACAAGGAATGTTGCCCCGAAGAATACGGGGATCATTTGAAGTACACGTCGAAGGACGTAGCCGGCCATTAGGGGTGGCCTCCTGCCAGCTGGGGGGGATTTAGGTCTCGCATGTTTGTATACCTGTTCTTGGTAAGAACCCGAATACAAGCCGGGGCCCGGCCTTCTGGCCGGGCCCCGGATCGGTCGGTCTAGATGAGGCTACTTGGCCGTGACGTTGTAGTAGACCGGGACGCCGTTCCAGCCGGTTTCAACGTTCTCCACGTTGTTGCTCCAGCCGGACTGAGCCACCTGGTACCACAGCGGGATAACGGGGAGGTCCTTGAGCAGGACTTCCTGTGCCTGGTTGAAGATCTCGGCACCCTCTTCAGGAGTGGAAGCCGCGAGGCCTTCGCTCAGGAGGTTGTCGAACTCTTCGCTGGAGTAGTCACCGTCGTTGGAGCCTGCCCCGGTGCCGTACAGCGGGCCGAGGAAGTTGTTCAGCGACGGGTAGTCTGCCTGCCAGCCGGTGCGGATGGCGCCGGCGAGCGTCTTGGCAGTTGCGTCTGCGCGCAGTTCCTTGAACGTTGCGTAGGGCTTGCCTTCGGCGTTGATGCCGAGGTTGTTCTTCAGGCCGTTGGCTACTGCGTCCACCCACTCCTTGTGGTTGGCGTCAGCGTTGTAGCCGATGGTGAAGGGCTTGTCAGCGGGCCAGGGCTCGATCTTCTCGGCCTGCTCCCACAGCTCCTTGGCCTTCTCGGGGTTGAACTCCAGCACCTCTTCACCGGGGATGCTGTCGCTGTAGCCCTCGATCACCGGAGCGGTGAATTCCTTGGCCGGTTCACGGGAACCGGAGAAGACCACCGAGGTGATCTCTTCCCGGTCGATGGCCATGGAGATGGCCTGGCGGCGCAGCTGGCCGGCCTCACCGGAGAACTCGGGCAGGTAGCCCGGGATGGTGATGGTCTGGTTACCGGCGTAAGCCTTCTCGGAGTAGCGGCCCTCACCCAGATCGGTCTTGAACGTCTTCAGTGCCGCGTTCGGCATGGTGTCCAGGATGTCCAGGTTGTCCGACTGCAGGTCTGCGTAGGCAGCATCGAAGGAGGAGTAGAACTTGAAGGTCACTCCGCCGTTCTGCGGGACACGGGTTCCGGTGTAATCCGGGTTTGCAACGAGGTCAATCTGGACCTCGTGCTGCCAGGCATCGTCGCCGTCGAGCATGTACGGACCGTTGCCGACGGGCTTTTCGCCGAAGGCGGCCGGATCCTCGAGGGCTGCAGCAGGCAGCGGGAAGAAGGCCGTGTAGCCGAGGCGCTGCGGGAAGTCAGACTCCGGCTGGCTCAGCTTGACGGTGAACGTGTTGTCATCGACAACCGTCAGGCCGCTCATGGTGTCTGCCGTGGCACCTTCAGCGCTGACCTCGTCATAGCCTTCGATGCTCTCGAAGAAGTACGAGTTCAGCTGGGCGTTCTTGGCAGCGGCACCGAAGTTCCAGGCATCCACAAAGGACTTGGCGGTTACCGGGTCACCGTTGGTGAACTTCTGGTCCGCCTTCACCTTGATGGTGTAGGTCTGGGAATCTTCGGTCTCGATGGACTCGGCCAGCTCGTTGACCGTGTTGCCGTCAGCGTCGTAGCTGACCAGGCCCTCGAAGAGAAGGTCCATGATGCGTCCGCCGCCAACTTCGTTGGTGTTGACCGGCATCAGCGGGTTCTGCGGTTCGGTGCCATTGGCAGTAATGATTGCGGTGTTGTCGCCTTCACCGGAGCCTTCGGCCGATTCGTCGGATCCTCCACCGCAGGCGCTCAGCGCGAGTGCGGCAACAGCCGCTACGCTCAGCATTTTGGAAGTGCGTGTGACGCGCATTCCGCCTCCTAAGTTCTGTTCGGTTCCGGCGTTGTTACGCCGGTGTTGCGGCTCCGCCAAATGGTGAACCGACTCACAAAGCCAACAGCATAAGCCCAAGTTGATTCGCGGCGGTAACAAAGTAGGGGTGCCGCCCTGACACAGGGGCATCTGTCACCATCGGCCGGCAACGAAAGACGCTCCCCACATGGGATTAAAGCGCATCAAAGCGGCTGGTAACAATTTGGCATACCGGCGGCGGATTACATGCAATGACATGTCACATTTGCCTGTTTGGTGTGACACTTGTCCGCTGTTTTACCGGTGTCACAACCACAATGCCCACCCCGTAGAGTGCGGGCTGCACCCCGGAACCGTGCGCGGGTTGTGCGCACCGGTGAGGGGTCCGGCCCGCGGTAAAATCGCAGCGCAGGTGCACCGCGCGCCCGACAACGGGAATAGAGGATTCAGTGAAGATCACGATTATCGGCGGGTCAAAGGGCACTGGCGCACAGTTGGCGGACCTCGCCCGCACAGCAGGCCACGAGGTGACTGTCCTCTCCCGAAGCGGGACGGCCACAGACGGCGTGACCGTGCTTACCGGCAATGCCACCGATCCTGCGGCTGCCGCGCGCGCCGTGTCCGGGGCGGACGCCGTCGTCGTCACCGTTGGCGGCGCCAAAGGTGTTTCCCGTCAGCGTGCCGAAGTCACCAGGACTGTCATCACGGCCATGCAGGAACAGGGCGTGAACCGGCTGTTGGTGCAGTCTTCCCTGGGTGCCGGGGACTCGGGTTCCCAGCTGCCCGCGCCGTTGCGGCTGGTAATGAAAGCGGTGCTCGCGAAGGCTCTGGCGGACCACAACGAGCAGGAAGCTGCGGTGAAGGATTCGGGGCTGGCCTGGACCATCATCCGGCCCACCGGGCTGACTGACAAGGAACCCGCCGGTAAGTGGAAGGCACTGGAAACCACCGACGCCGGCCAGCTCGGCGGGTCGATCCCGCGCCGGGACCTCGCTGCGTTCATGCTGCACACCCTTACCGATGACTCCACCGTGGGGAAGGCCTTTGGAGTCAGCAGCTAGGAGGCCGGGCACCTCAGGCGGGCGGTGACTTCAGACCAAGGCCGAGCGGACCGCCGCGAGGATGGCCCGGTGGTCGCTGCGGAGACGGTGCATCGCGGACAACACGAGGTTCATATAGCCGTGCCCTACCCACTCCGCGTCATCCCGGAGCGCCTCTTCAACGGCCGCCTTCGTCATCGGGATGAAATCGAGTCCGTTCGATTCCCAGTCATCCGGGCCCATGCCGAGCCGACGGGCCGCGATGAAGGACGCGTTGGTCCACCCCGTCTGGGTCAGATTGACGTGACCCAGCAGGGCCCATTCATACCGGGTGACGTCGCAGATAAGGCCGTGGAACGTGATCCGGTTACGAATATCCGGTTCATTCTCAAGATCGATTCCGAGTTCCTCTGAGATTCCCCGCAATGCCGTGCGGTAGGGATCCGGAAGCCCGGTTTTGGGGTCCAGGTCCATCAACGCCATGCCTTCATTGACCGAGATGTGCCGCAGGTTGCGGCCGCCGGAGGTTTTCGCGCTCCGACGGGTGAGGAGCAGATGATCATCTGCCGTTTCAATGGTCAGGTTAATGCCAAAGGAATGCGACAGGCCCGGCAGTACGTCCAGTAATTCTTCACCAAGGATTTCACCACCCGCCAGGCCTTCAGCGAAGCGCTTCTCCCATTCCGAGGAGATCACCTGAAAGGACGCATAATCGGTCTTCGCGTAGTGGAGTTTTAATGCAGGCAACTCGTGGGAACCCACCCGCGAGACCTCCAACCGGCGCAGCGCAAGCATCTCAGCGTTCCAGGCTCCCGGTGCGGCGTCCAGCTCCCTGCGTTTATCCTCGATCATCCGTTCCAGATCCGCAGCTCCGCCTGGCTGCAGCCTCGTTGGCAACCTGTCAACAAGTCCACCGGCAGACTGTGCAGGCAGAGTTGCGGAGAACAGATGCTCCGGGCGGAAGCCGTCCACGGCAAACTGCCTGACGTAGATCTCATGTTTGGCCGCGCCCACGGCAAAGGTTTCTCCGGAACCGAGGAGCCGGGTTTCCCTGCGAAGCCGGCGTTGCCGGTGGATTCGGCCAAAGGTTTTATACCAGAGCGGCTGGACCAGCCTGCCGGATATATTGAGGAATTTCTCAGCGACCACTCCGGCGGACGCACTTAGCAATAATGCGAAACTGTAGGACCACGCGCCGGAAACCCATTCAAACATGGGTTCATCCTAGGTGCTTTTGGAATTATGACCTGCGCATCAATTCCCCGCGGGTACAGCCTCTTTCTCTTTGCGGGCCCGGAATGCCTTAATGGACGGTCCGCTGAACCACAGTGCCGCGCCTGCGAGGACCCAGATCCCCAGGGTCAGGGCCGCGGCCCCGCCGCCGACGCCGCCAAAGTAGGCAACGGAGCGCACAAGCGTACCGGCAGCGCCGGGAGGTAGGAGCTGGCCAATTACTGCAACCCCGCCCGGAAGCCACTGGGCGCTGGTGGCAATGCCGGCAAAGGGATTGCCAACAAACATCATGGACATAGCCGCGATGGTGAAACCTTTTGTGCCAAAACACTCGTTGAGACCGGCCAGCGGCAGTGCCAGCGCGGCGATACCCAGCGCCACACTTGCCGCGACCGGAACCAGCGGTCCCTCGATGCTGCCGAACAGATATTTGAGGACCGCGGCGACAACAAATCCCCCCGCCACGGAAAAACCGGTAAGCCCGGCAAAGATCCACCAGCGCTGCCCGGACAGCATTGAGCGGAACGCCACGGCCGGCACAATGCCGCCGAACACCAGCGGAAAGGCCAGCCCTCCGATGCCCACGCCGGTGGGGTCGCCCGGGGGAAGCGGAACCACGTCTACGATCTCCGCTGTCTGTCCCATGCCGCCCGCCATTGTGGCCCCGACGTTGCTGACCGTTCCTGACACCGCCGTGGAACCGGCACTGGCAACATAGACGGTCATATCCGGATCCGTGAAGTCGAACCCGCCGACAATCTCCCGGTCCCGGATTCCTTCCTGGAGCTCATCTGCGCTCCCGTAGGACTGCACCGTGAAGGCACCCGGTGACTGGTCCTCCAGCGTCTCGGCGACCGATGCTGCCCGGTCCTGGGATCCCACCACACCCAGGGCCAGATCCCGCGGCCCGGAGTGGAGCGAGGGTGAGATGAACAGCATCAGCAGCGCCAGCAGAATGACGGAGAGCCCGAGGGTCAGGCCGGCCCACACGGCCGCGTGCTTTCGATGCGAGCCGGAGGACGGCGGGAGGGATGACATGGTTCCTTCTTCTTTCCGGAGGTATTTCCTCCGCTTACATGGACGATATTCCTCCGGTTTAGACTGAGGGTCAACTTGAGGGAGGCGTGGATGCGAGCCGACGCTGTACAGCGAAGAGAAGCGATCATCGGCCATGCGAGACATGTGTTTGCCGCGCGAGGCGGTGACGTTGCCTTGGAAGCAGTGGCCGCTGCCAGCGGCGTTGGTATTGCGACGCTCTACCGGAACTTCCCGTCCCGGGACGACCTGATCCGGGCGGTGATCGAGGATATGGTCCGGGAGATCCTGGCGATCGTTGCCGAGGCCCGCGCCGCTGCCGCAAAGGACCCGGCGGAGGCCTGGAAGGGCTTGCTGGCCAGGTTGATGGAGATGGAACTCGGAGCCCTGACCGATGGTCTTGTCCTGCAGGCCGGTGCAGGAACAGACGCAGCAGGCGCATCGCCGCTCGTGCAGATCCAACAGCCGGCACTCGACGCCTTGGAAGAGCTGCTGACGATTCTGAAGCGCACCAATGCCGTGCGGGCCAGCATCACTGCCCCCGGGGTCATTGTGGCGGTGGCCACCATTACCCGCCCGCAGGCGCCGGCCATCCGCGACGCGGCTCCCGGTGTCCCGGGAGAGCTCGCCGAGGCCTACCTTCTCTGGAGCAGCGCCGGATAAACCCGCGATAAGTTGCGGCCCCGCCCCGGCATTGACGGGCCGCATACGGCCCACGACGCCCGAGCCCCGGGCCGGTGACCTGCTAGGATTGATGCGGCCTATGGCCATCACGGCATCGATGACACGACACGCGGGGCACTGCAAAAAGTACCTTCTGACACGGCACGGTCGATCGCCTCCACACCGCCGACTGTCAGGAGACTCTATGGCGCCCTCTTCAATTTCCCGTCCCGATATCAAGGGACGCGCAGGTGGAATGATCGCGGTCGCAGCGGCCGCTGCGTTCCTCGCCACCTTCAACGAGACGTTCCTCAACGTAGCCTTCACGCCGATCATGCAGGACTTCGGCGTCAACATCAGTACCGTTCAGTGGCTGACCACGGGTTACCTGCTTGTCGCAGCCGTGTTCGTACCCGTCGCCAACGTTCTGTACCACCGGTTCCCCACCAGACCGCTGTTCGTCGCCGTCGTCGCCATCATGGTTGTCGGATCGGTGGTGGGAGCCCTTGCGCCCACCTTCGAAGTGCTGCTGATTGCCCGCTTGCTGCAGGCCATTGGAACCGGCCTGCTCACCCCCATCGGCATGAACATCACGCTTGCCGTGTCGCCCCGCGAAAAGCTGGGGCTCAACATGGGCATTATGGCGGCGATGACCACCCTCGGACCGTCGCTGGCCATCGTCCTGTCCGGCGCCATTCTGACCGTCGCTCCCTGGACCACGCTGATGTGGGTATTCGGCGGCCTCACCCTCGCCGTGCTCCTCGCCGGTGCCTTCGTTCTGCGGAACGCCGCTGAGCTGGGCCGGCCGGTTCTCGACATTCTCTCGTTCATTCTTGTTGCTGCCGGTCTGGTCGGGATCCTCTACGGCGTATCCAGCGCCTTCGAGGGATCTGCCCTTTACGCAGGTATCGCCGGCATCGTTGGATTGCTCGCCATGTGGCTGTTCGTCCTCCGTCAGCGCCGCATCGCTAATCCGCTGATCGACATGCGCCCGTTCTCCAACGCACCTTTTGTGCTCGGTGTACTGATGACGATGCTCGGCCTGGTCTTCGTCTTCGCCATGAACGTGGTTATCCCGCTGTTCCTCCAGGGCGCGCTGGACATGCCGCCGCTGGGCGCCTCGCTCACCCTCGCCCCCGGCATCCTCCTCACCGTAGGCATGGGACCGATTGCCGGCCGCATGTTCGACCGGCACGGTGGCCGCCGGTCCATTCCGCTCGGGTTCCTCGTTATGGCGGTCTTCGTCACGCTCGTCGGTGTTGCTGCGGGCCACTCGTCGGTCTGGATCTTCGGCCTCCTCTACGTTCCGGCAGTGCTGGCTACGGCATTCGTCGTCGGGCCTGCGCAGACGTTCGCGCTGTCCAACCTCGACCGTGAGACCAGCCCGCACGGCGTCACGATTGTCTCCACCAGCTTCCAGATCGCCGGCTGCGTGGGTACCTCGCTCGCAACCGGTATCTACGGCGCAGTGATTGCGGCGAAAGCCGCTACCGGGAGCAGCGAAACAGATTCGCTGCTGGCCGGCTTCCACGGCGCCGTCGCCTTCGTGGTCGCCACCTCGCTTCTCGGCATTCTGCTCGCGTTCCTGGCCTACCGTTCGGTGCGCTCACGCCGCAGCACTGAAAGTGTGCAGCGCCCGGCTTCCGCCCTGGATACGGTCATGAAGTCCGACGTGTACGCACTGTCCTCGGAACAGTCCGTCCTCGACGCCCTCCGGACCTTCGCTGAGCGCGGTATTTCGGGAGCACCGGTCCTCAACGCGGACGGCACGCTGGCAGGCTTCCTGTCCGACGGCGACGTCCTGCGCTATCTCTCGGCAACCCACCCGTCCTCGACGTCGATCTACTCCTACGCCATCGGGGCTGAGGACGATCTGGAACGGGCCATGTCCGATCTGGCGAACCTGAACGTTATGCGGCTGGCAACGCACGACGTCGTCACTCTCGACGCCGGCGCGTCGCTCAGTGACGCTGTGGCTGCCCTGTCCGACGCGCGGCTCAAGAAGGTTCCGGTGGTCAACGGGGCTGACTCCCGTCCCATCGGCATCGTAAGCCGGTCCGCGGTCAACCGGCTGGCGATCGCAACGTACCTGCGTTCGCGCGGTGAAACTGCGCAGACTGAAGCCGGTACCCCGGCGTAGCCCCACGAAATAGTGAAGTGAAGGCCAGGCCCGTCGGGCCTGGCCTTCACTATTTACCGGTGGTCTTCCCTGCCATTAGCCAGCCCGCCGGTAGTGCACCGAGATGGCACCGTTGCCCATCGGTTCAGCGGAGATCAGTTCGAGACTGCGGGTGCTGTTGAGGAGGCCCCCGTACAGGGTGGGACCGTGGCCGGTGATTCTGGGGTGGACTAGGAACTTGTAGTCATCAACCAGGTCCAGCCGGTCCAGACCAGACGCCAGCATGCCGCTGCCGAGAAGAACACCGTCCGGGGTCCTGTCCTTGAGGTCCTGTATTGCTGTCCGCAGATCCCCTTCGATGTGGTGGCTGTTATTCCATGGGAAGTCGCTGCGCGTCGCGGACACCACGTACTTGGGTTTGTTTTCCAGCGTGAGGGCCCAGTCCCGCATTGCCGGCGGTGCTTCCACCTCTCCACTGGCAACCAGCGGCCAATAGTCCTCCATCATTTCGTACGTGGTGCGGCCCCAGAGCATGGCGCCGGCCTCGTCCAGGAGGGCAGTGAAGTGCGCGTGTGTCTCGTCGTCGACAATGCCCGCCCGGTGGTCGATACAACCGTCAAGGGTGACGTTGATACTGAAGGTGAGCCGGCCCATACACTGATTCTTCGCGGCGCCGGCGCTCGTGTGCAAGGGCTTCCGGTTATTCCAGGGCCTGCCCTGCGCCAAAGGTCTGCTTTCTGATTCGGGTCACAATACAGTGACGGCGACCGGCAACTGCGAACTGTTTCGTTTCCCGTACCGACATATACGTATGTGGACGGATCTGGCTGAAGGAACACATCGACAAGCGGAAACCGAACGGGATCCCTTGAACGGAACATTAGCTGCGCTGACGCCGGCGCTGGAAAAGGAATTCTCGTGGAAAACTCTCACCAAAACGGTGACGCCAGGGCCCAGCTCGAAGGCTTTCTTTCGCATCTCCAAAATCTGTTGCGATACATTGACACACGCTTACAGGAGAAGGGGACGATCGCGCAACGTTACCAGCCGCTGGAGCCACTCAATCCGAAGTGGGGAATCCTGCCATTAGTGCTGTTGACTGTTGGTCTCGTGGTCCTTCTTACCGCAGTCGGGACGCCGATCATTCAGGCATGGGCGAAAGCTGATGCGTATGCACAAGGACAAATCTTCTACTCGAATATCCAGCCCCTCAGCGTCGCCATTCTCGCAAGCCCGGTTGCCCTCGCCTTGGCATCGGCCCTCTGGCTCGTTCGCAACAGGCTCGTTCTTCCCCGGCTGCACGCCCGGACCGAACAGATCAATCAGCAGCGAGTGACACACAACCAGGCCGTATCGGCTGACGAGCAACGAATGGATGCCCAGCTCACCCAGGCCAGCCGTGACTTTGCCTCGGACATCGGCAACCGTTTCCCTCAGGCCTATCTTTATGACGAAGCAGTCGCCTTCTGCCTCCAACTGGTGCGTAATCATCGGGCCAGCACCATTCACGATGCGATCAACCTCTACGAGACTGAACGGTACCGTCAGCGGATGGAAAACCTGCAGGCCTGGCAACTGGCGGAAGCACAACAGACGCGTAAGCTCATGGCTCTCGGCACCGTGGTCAACGCAGCGATGCAGGGCGCGATGATCGGGACCGTGCGACACGAAGGTGCACAGACTCGTGCGGCCCTACGCAAGCCCGTCAATGTGAACGTCAGGGTGCGCTGAGGTCCGGCCACCACCAGCGGTGCCGTGACCGGCGCTTTTGTGCACGCTCTGCCCTGCGTCGGGCGGCGTTGAAATATTCCTCGCGCGCCGCATCAAAGACCGCCTGGGGCAGGGCCAACGGAGCACGGTCCAGCCGTCGTCCTGCCAGGATTTCGCCGATAGCACCCGGAATCATCCGCATTCCCTGAGCCCCCTTGATGGACCGCCTGATCCGTCCCCCCTCCACCGTGAGCAGCATCCCCCACGACGAGTCCACTTCAGCCAGACCGGAACCGACCAGGATCGACATTGCCGTCTCCATCCGTTCCCGCGAAGGGACGTCGGCCTGCAACATGTCCCACCCCGGCAGCAGCGTCCGGAGCGTCGAGGGGCGCTTCCCGCGATGCAGCAAAGTCATAAGCGTTGCGGCATCGGAGATATCCAGGTTTCTACGGTCCATGCCGGTCACGCTAGCGCATTTCGAGGAAGCTCGTTTGTGAGCATCCCCACTGTTCCGGTACCAGCTCGATACTGGCGCGGGACTGACGTTGCTTTAGGTCAGAAGACGGTACGTTCATTGCCCTTCAACAAACTCACCGAGAAGACGGATTAGACCATGATATTCGGAGGTGAGCTGAGAGTCTGCTGAACCATCCTGTTTTGCAACGTATCGGTCGGGAATGCTACCGCTGCCTTGATACTGAAAAGTCTGCCTAATCCATTCCCGGGTTTCTCGTAGGGACTGATCAGATCTATCGCGACTGAGCTGTTCTGCTTCTTTCTTATAGCCGCGGCCTAGCTCAGGAAGCCCGACCAGGGGAAGCATTTCAGCGAATCTCGACATGCTGTCCACGGCTTCGTCAATCGAATCCGCCATGTTTATATTCCAATCTCAAAGACCGACGGCTTTACCTTTGTCCTAAGACCCGTTGATTTGCACTTGACCAGTATCGTCTTCCTTCCCGCCGGTCACGGTGCCGGGGCAGACCGGGATTTCTTCGTGGAGTTACTCCGGAGGCTCTTCCTGGAGGACGAGGCCTTCGTCTCCGGGGAGTGTTCTGCCCTGATCCCGCTCTGCACTGTCCTCCTCATTCAACGTAAACGCGTCGCCCGGCGAGCAGGGTGCAGTAGCCCCGATACTGTACGACTGTTCAGGTGCATCAGTATCAAATTCAGCCCGGGCCACGGGGCCACCCTCAGCGAACACGACCGGGTCTTTTGTCGGGTTTATGGTGCGTACGCTCATGCCCAGGGACTCCCAATACTCGGCGACGCGCTTAGCGTCCCCAATATGGTCGGTTCCCTGCGGCGCCCAACGGTCATAGCTGTAACTGGCCGTGGCATCCCCGGTTCCATAGCTGCTTTCGGGGGTGCATTCCTGCGCCCACGCTGCGCCGTTGCGGGGCCACCACCCGGTAACGTCCAGCTGTTCGGCGGTATTGAATACGAGTTCCACCACCCGGTCCCGCCCCTCTCTGGCACTTATCGTCTCTTCCGGGGTATTCTGCTCCGACATTGTCGTGTTTGTCTCCTTCTCAGCGCATCCTGTTATTGTCAGTCCCATCAGGAGTGCGGCCGTCGAGGCCGTGATCATCCTAAGGCGCGTCTTACGGCGCATATTTCATCCCTTCCAGCCAGGCTTTCTGCATATCAGTCGGTCCCAACGGAACATACGGGGTGATCTTCTCCGTTTCTCCCCTAATCGCCCACGCCGTGTTTTTTAGGGATTCTGTTCTTATGTCCAAGTACCCGGCCTGCTCGCCATTATCCGACATGAGCGTCGAGTGGTCCGTCACGACGCGTCCGGCGTCACTGCCGGTATCAGTGCCGAAAGCGTGGGACCCGAACTCAGAGTCTATGGGGTTCACCTTGTGGTCACGGCTGGCGTCCCGGCCGATCCAAGCCCACTGGTCTCCGCTTTCGGATTCAATAAAAGGCACCTTGTCCCGCGCGTGTCCGGAATACACCTGGTCAGCGTTCAGATCATCGGCGTTATCCACGTTGTCGGGCAGGCCTGCCGAGCCGAGGGTGATGAAGTTATCCACGTGGATGCCCGGCTGCGTGAGGGCCACCGCCGCCGTCGTCGCCCCTTTCCCTCTAATACATACGAAAATACCGCCCTCCGAAGCTTTCACGGAGGGCGGTATTTCTATTGATTGAGGGGAAAACTAGACGTTAAACCTAAACTCCACCCCGTTCCGTAAAGGAAAACCATCTAGGGCATCACCAAGATCTTGCGGACCCTTTTGGGATCGATACGCAGGACCCCTCTCCTGATAGGACGCACGGACAGCGGACGGGTCGGCCGACGATCAGAGCTTC
Source organism: Arthrobacter sp. YD2 (assembly GCF_030410475.1). NCBI lineage: Bacteria > Bacillati > Actinomycetota > Actinomycetes > Micrococcales > Micrococcaceae > Arthrobacter > Arthrobacter sp. YD2. The sequence goes on along the minus strand of NZ_JAUHHB010000001.1, from coordinate 1,031,882 downwards.
CCTTCGCGGTAGAGCCCAAGCAACAACTCCTGCATTTGCGGCGTGTACTCAATGGACTCGTACTGCTCACCCCGGGCGTTATGCCGCTGTTCAACCACCACACCCAGTGCGCGAGCCAGCTTCGATGGCTCCCACGCGCCTGACTCACCGATGAGGACCCCTGCTTCACTGAGCCGCGCGTTGAGAGCTGAGGTTTTCATGCCGGCGTCCTCGTCACGAAGCTCGCCTGCCTCGCGCCAGCCCTTCAAAACGACAGTCAACGACACCGCGGCAGCACCCGACTCCAGCGCCCGGGTCCGCCCCACGGTCTGTGAGGGCCCGGCTACGAGGGTGGTGGGAGTCGAGGCGGTCCATCCTTCCTCCACGCTGATTAGGGGGTCCTCACGAAGGGCGAGGACCGCATTGGACCGCTGCGCGAACCTCGACATCACGCCAAACACTTTTCCGTTGTTCCATCGGTTCGCCGCCGCAAAAACGATAAAGAGGTCCTTCGCACGGGAGACCGCCACGTTCATCAGCTCAGGGTTCTGGTCGACGAACGTTGCCTGCGCACTGTCCTGCCCGTACACAGCGGAGAATAGGACAATTGGGCGCTCAGCCCCTTGCAGCCGGTGCGCCGTACCCACTGTGACTTTTTTCCACAATTGGTCCGGCAGACGGGCCGAGGCGTCCGCTGCCCCCACTGCTTTCCTGAGCTCCGCGGTGATCAGCCGGGCCTGGGCGCTAAACGGAGTCACGACGCCGATCAGCGCATCCCCACTTACCCGCTTGTTCACATCGGGCTCTGTGGAGAAGTAAATGTCAAAGTAGTGCGCGTAGTTCTCCACGATCCATGCGGCGACAGCCTCCGCCTCGTTCTGGTTCCTACGGCTCGATCCCTGCCGGGAATCATGCGATCCCGGCACGTCGGCCCACAGGAAAGCGGCGGACTCGCCGTCAAGTTTCGAGGAGCTCGAAAGACGCTTCGCCTGCAGCATCCCGTCGTACAAAAGTGAGTTGCAGAATCCGATGATGTCCGGATGGCACCGGAAATGCTCCGCGAGGAACAGCCCCGGAGACCCCGTGCCATAGTTCCAACTCGAGGCGTGGCTCGCCGCCCGCATCAGGCTTGACTGTGCCGAGCACGTCAGACCACGCTCACGCAGGTCCTCCGACCACTCCCGCAGGGGAATTCCTGTACTCTCCGCCACTTCGCTGTCCGTCAGCTCATCGATGGACCATATCGGTGCCAGCTGCTTCTCATCACCCACAACCAGGGCACGTGTGGCCAGCGCGAAAATCGGCAAGCCGAGCGGAGTATCCACCTGGCCCGCCTCGTCGACGATCAGCAGGTCAATGCGGCCGACGTCAAAATGGCTCGGCTCTCTTGGGCCCATATGGAGCTCGAAGTACCTTGGCACCTGATAGATGGTCATCACGAAGCACGGCGTGAGGGCCGCAGCTTGCCGCCAGTAGCGATCCATGACGTCCCGCTTAGTCTTCCACCGGTCTTCGAGCGGGATGAAGTCGGTAAGGAGCCACTGCGCCTCGAAATAGTGCACAGCCAACCAGAACTCCACATACCGCAGGGTCACGTCGAGCTTCTGATCGAGCTCTTCCAGGCTGCTGCAGTCCTTCAACTCCGCCACGTGGCTGATCGTCCTGAGATACGGAGATGCCTCCACCTTGCAGCACAGGGCGATGTAATCGTCTGACCGCCCCTTGGTGCGCATGGTCTCGATCAAGGCGATGCGATACTCATCCATCTCCATCAGCGCACCATGAATCAATTGCGGCAAGTGGGGAATGTCGGTGACTTCCCCGAAATAAGTATGGAAGCTCATCGCGAAGCAATCCTTCGCCCCGGCAATGTATGCGTCGCTGCTGTAAGCGGAGTACGTCTGGCTCTTATCCTTTTGCTCGACCAGGAACTTCTTTTTCGCGTCGCCTAATTTCTTCTGCGAGGGACAGTACACCGCCAGCGATTGCAGCGGTTTTTCGGCGGAAGCATGGCCGTTCTGCTCCTGCGGCAGCCAACGAAAGTCCAACGGACCGGGCTCATCCTTCGTGACGGAGGCAAACGAGGAGATGATGTTGGTGACAGCCTGGTTGTTGGTGGAAGTACCCACGATGACAGGCGGCGCCCCCTGTTCCAGCGCACGGCGTGTAAAGAGGTTGGCCACGACCGCCTGCAGCATCGTCGTCTTGCCCGTACCCGGTGGACCGCTGACGGCAGTGACCTCGCTGCCGGACCCGTCGAGGAACGCATGCACAGCGCGGCGCTGCGAATCCGTCAAAGGGAATCCATCGCTCATCGAGCCACATGACTTTAGCGCGGCCTCGTAAAGCCCCTCACCCTCATGGATTCCCGTCTCATGAAGCCTCCCGCTCCGCCATCCCTTGGACAGCCGCTCCACCAGTGCAGGCATCTTGTCTTGCCTGCTGAGGAAGTCATAGACCTTCAGAAGCGAACCCGCGGCATTAATCCGGTCGGCGTTCTGGACATAGCCCAGCTCGTACTGGATCGCACCTTCGCCCGGACCATGCTTCGCTGCGAATTCCTCAACGGTGTCCCCCGCGACGTCCTCAAACATCCGTGTCGCCAGCTTCATCGCGTCAGCAAAAGACACCGTCTGGGAGATGCCGGCTCCGAGCACGGAACGTGCATACTTCCAATAGTCACTCAGGGATCCAATTGTTAGCTTCTCCCCGGTAATCGAAGGGGATTCCAGGCGTTCCACCGGTATCCATGGAGAAGACGCCGTTTTGAGTTCCGGCTCCAGCCGGCCATCTCGGAACAACTTTCCCTCTAACAGCAGGAGGCCATTTTGTGCTGTCCCATTCTTGGCCGACTGCGAAACCAGTGATACCACCACAGAGATTGGCGCGTCCTGGACCGGCTCTGTCGCAGCGGTTTGCTCGGCGCTATGTGTACCTTTCGGCGCAGTGCGGAGGCCGTGTACCTCCTCCTTGTGGTGGGAGAACAGTGTCGCGGTATCCTCAACGCTCAAGGAACCTGTGGCGAGCTGCTCTCGAGTCACCGCCACGTATATGGAAGAGTCCTCGAAGGTCACCGCTTCCAACTGGCCGCGCTTGATAACCTGCGAAAAATAGTCCGCAACCCTAAACGGGTCTGCCATTGTGGAGCTCCTTTGTCTTCCTCGAACCCACCGTCCGCTACGAGCCGATGGACGCGATACCGCGGCGATTTAAAAGGCGGCTCATGATGATGCCGCTGGGGCCGTCTCGCCTTGTCGTTTCAGCCTGCGTTGAGGATTCCCTCCAGCACCGGCCGTAGAACAGCAGCGCGGATCGCGTTGCTGTCCCTGCCGTTGGCATAATGGTCCATTTTCGTGATTGTGCTGCCTTTCGTAAGAATAATGGCCAATGCCTCACCGCCCTACACCGCGTTTAGAGGGCTGTGTCGGCAGTGTCGCCTACGCAGACTTATCGACAGCCGCGCCCTCGTCGTAAGCTCCGCCGTTCACCTCGTTCAATTTGTGATAAATACCCAGCGGCAGCAATTCACTATTCGGCCCTTGTCGATGACCTTGCTTCCACCGTGACCTATTTCGCACCTACTGACCGAGTAAATGTAGGCCACAATCAACTCTGTCTATTCAGGCAAAAAGACAAGTCCCTAGCGGGAAATCACTGCAGGAGACTTATCGACGGTCTCACGCACTAAACCGACGCCTGTGTCGCCCATCCTTTCAAGACCCAAGGGCGGTAACGAACGAGATCTACGAGGGCTGGACAATAAGCCCCTCGCTCCACCTACAAGAAATGCCGCCCTAATACGTTTTCACGTAGGGCGGCACTTCCACTGCATCAAGGGATTGAACTAGACGTTGAAGCGGAACTCAACCACGTCGCCGTCGGCCATAACGTATTCCTTGCCTTCGATGCGGACCTTGCCGCGGGACTTGGCTTCGGCCATGGAACCGGCCTCCACCAGGTCGTCAAAGGACACTACTTCAGCCTTGATGAAGCCGCGCTGGAAGTCGGAGTGGATCACGCCGGCCGCCTGCGGTGCGGTATCGCCCTTGCGGATGGTCCATGCACGGGTTTCCTTGGGACCGGCCGTCAGGTAGGTCTGCAGGCCCAGGGTGTGGAAGCCGACGCGGGCCAGCTTGTCCAGGCCGGACTCTTCCTGACCGCTCATCTCCAGCATTTCCCGGGCTTCTTCCTCATCCAGCTCCACCAGGTCGGCTTCGAGCTTGGCGTCGAGGAAGATGGCGTCCGCCGGGGCAACGAGTTCGCGCAGTTCGGCCTGGCGCTCCGGGTTGCCCAGCACGGCGTCGTCCACGTTGAACACGTAGATGAACGGCTTGGCGGTGAGCAGGCTCAGCTCGCGGAGGTGCTCCATCTCCAGCTTGTCCTTCTCCACCGAGGAGAAGATGGTGTCGCCGCGTTCCAGCACGGCCTGCGCAGCCTGCATGGCGGTCAGCTGCGCCGCCTCGCGCTTCTTGATCTTGACTTCCTTTTCCAGCCGCGGAGTTGCCTTTTCCAGCGTCTGCAGGTCGGCCAGGATCAGTTCGGTGTTGATGGTCTCCATGTCAGAGCGCGGATCCACCTTGCCGTCCACGTGGATGACATCGGGGTCATCAAACACGCGGATAACCTGCGCAATGGCCTCAGCCTCGCGGATGTTGGCGAGGAACTGGTTGCCCAGCCCTTCACCTTCGGAGGCACCCTTCACAATGCCGGCAATGTCCACAAAGGACACGGTTGCCGGGAGGATGCGCGCCGAACCGAAGATCTCGGCCAGCTTCGCCAGCCGCGGATCCGGAAGCGAGACGACGCCGACATTCGGTTCGATGGTGGCGAACGGATAGTTCGCCGCCAGCACGTTGTTGCGGGTCAGCGCATTGAACAGGGTTGATTTGCCGACGTTGGGCAGGCCGACGATGCCAATAGTAAGAGCCACGTTAGTAAATGATACCGGGCGCTAGGACTCGTCGGCACGGCGGCGGCCGCCAAGCCCGCGGGAGGAATCCCCCATGGCCTTCAGGGTGGCCCGGATTTCCTTGGGCAGCGAGAAGATAATGTCCTCTTCGGCCGTTACTACCTCTTCGACGTCGCCGTAGCCGTACTCGGCGAGCAGGTTCAGCACATCCTGGACCAGGTTCTCCGGCACGGAGGCTCCGGACGTGACGCCCACGGTGGCCACGCCCTCGAACCAGCTTTCATCCACTTCGTTGGCAAAGTCCACGCGGTAGGAGGCCTTGGCGCCGTATTCAAGCGCCACTTCCACGAGCCGGACGGAGTTGGAGGAGTTCGCCGAACCGACCACCAGCACCAGGTCCGCTTCCGGGGCAATCTTCTTGATGGCCGCCTGGCGGTTGGAGGTGGCGTAGCAGATGTCGTCGCTGGGCGGATCCTGCAGGGTGGGGAAACGTTCCCGGAGCAGGTTCACGGTGTGCATGGCTTCGTCCACGCTCAGGGTGGTCTGGGACAGCCAGATGACCTTCTCCGGATCCCGGACGGTGACCTTGTCCACGTCTTCGGGCCCGTTCACAATCTGCATGTGCTCGGGAGCTTCGCCGTAGGTGCCCTCGACCTCTTCGTGCCCTTCGTGTCCGATGAGCAGGATGTCGAAATCGTCGCGGGCAAAGCGCACTGCTTCGCGGTGCACCTTGGTGACCAGCGGGCACGTGGCATCGATGGTCTGCAGGTTCCGGTCCTTGGCGGACTGCACGACGGCGGGTGAGACTCCGTGGGCGGAGAAGATCAGCCGGGCGCCTTCCGGCACCTCGTCGGTCTCATCCACAAAGATGGCGCCCTGTTCCTCCAGGGTGTGGACCACATGCAGGTTGTGGACAATCTGCTTACGCACGTAGATGGGCGGGCCGTAGGCCTCCAGCGCCTTCTCGACGGCGATCACTGCGCGGTCCACTCCGGCGCAGTAGCCCCGTGGCGCCGCCAGCAGGACACGCCGGGGCCCGTACACCGGAGCAGCGGAAGCCACGTCCTCGGGGGTGCGGCGCCGCCGGGGCACGGTGGGCATAGGCACGGAGACAACTGTGCTGGTCATGCACCCATGCTATCGGGTATGCCTTGCCTCGCCGGGCCACAGCGGGGTGGGTACGCTCACAGCAGAGCTACCGACGGGCAGCACTCAGTCCCCGGAGCAGCAGCCCCACCACGAACACCGCCGCCCCGGCCAGCATCAGGGCCACCGTCCACGCTGACAGGCTTGCGGCTGCCTGTCCGGCGAACGCATTGGCGAAAGCCGATGCCACCGGGCTGCTGAACTGCTGGGCTGACACCTGTTCCGGGATCCGTTCTGCTCCAAACCACAGCACGGAACCTGCGAGCGCCGCGCCCAGGCCCATCAGTGCGAAGGTTGTGGACCGCCGCCGCGCCGTCAGCAGGGCCAGGATCGCTGCCGCGGCGGCGGCCAGAGCCAGTACCGGCCAGGCCTCCCCTGCACGTTCCACGTTGCGCAGCAGGTCCGGATGCCCCGCTCCGCCAATCTGCACCGGCACCTGCTCCGGGGCGGGAACATCCACGTTCAGCTCGCTTCCCACCGTTTCCGTGACCAGCCCGACAAGGGGCGCAACGTCCAGGGTCAGGTTTCCGGACGGCTCTCCGCCGTTTTCGGCAGAGAACGTGAGTACGTGCGAGCGGCGCAGCGACTCGCTCCAGGCTTCCGGATAGTCCGGCAATGCCTGGACATTTTCCACCGCGGAGGTGATCACCGGTGTCACCAGGTCCGCCAACGGTTCCGGCACATCGGCAGAGGCGGCAGCCTCCGTGGCCAGAGAGGAGGCAAGCTCGCGCTGGAACGCCTCATCCTCGGCCAGCGGCGCTCCCAGGGCGACAAACCCGCTTTCGGCCACGACGTTGGTGTTAAGCCAGGCTCCGCAGAAGGCAGCGGCTGTGAGCAGCACGGCCAGCAGGCCCAGGATCGCCGAGGCGAGGGTGCGCATAGGGGGTTCCTTGTCTGTTGCGGTCCGGCGGCATGCCGGCTGTTTCGGCCCGCGTCGGGGTCCGGTTGGAGCAGGACAGGGGGACGCACCTGATACACATTAAGCTGTACCGGTTTCCACTCCGGTTCCAGTGCCACATCCAATCCACCGCGGGAGCCTCCAGATGCAAGACGACAGCGGGCCGTTGAGTCCCGAGAATACCCCGGAGAAGACCACACTGCCCGCAACGGCCGCGCAGACCTCACCGGAGAATCCGTGGCCGCTGGCACTGCTCTCCAAGAACCTGAAGAGCTACATTGACCGTGCTCCGGCCACCTGGGTGGAAGGCCAGGTCATCGAGCTGAACCGGCGTGCCAACGCCTCCTACATCACCCTGCGCGACGTCGACGCCGAAGTTTCGCTGTCGCTGACGGCATGGAGCGCAGTGATGAACAGGCTCGAGCTTCCCTTGGAGCGGGGTGCCCGGGTGGTGGCCCTGGTCAAACCCGACTTCTGGGTGAAAACCGGGCGGCTGTCCATGCAGACCCGGGACATCCGGCCCGTGGGGCTGGGGGATCTGCTGGCCCGGATCGAACGGCTGCGGCAGGCACTGGCCGCCGAAGGCCTGTTCCGGGAAGACCGCAAGCTTCCCCTGCCGCTCCTGCCGGGCCGGATCGGCCTGATCACCGGCCGCAACTCCGATGCCATGAAGGACGTGATGCGCAACGCCGCCCTGCGCTGGCCGGCTGTCGCCTTCGAGGTACGCGAGGTAGCGGTCCAGGGCGTCAACGCCGTCGCAGAGGTGAGCCGGGCTCTGGCCGAGCTGGATGCCATGCCCGAGGTGGACGTCATCGTGATCGCCCGCGGCGGCGGATCGCTGGAGGATCTGCTGCCGTTCAGCCACGAGGACCTGGTCCGCGCGGTATCCGCCGCGCTCACCCCTGTGGTCAGTGCCATCGGCCACGAGGCGGACCGTCCGCTGCTCGACGACGTCGCCGACCTGCGTGCCTCGACCCCCACAGATGCCGCCAAACGAATTGTCCCTGACTTGGGCGAGGAACTGACCCGGGTCCGGCAGTCCCGGGCCCAGCTGCGCCGCGTGATTCAGACGCTGCTTGCCCGGGAAACGGACCGGCTGAACCATATCCGGTCCCGGCCGGTGCTGGCCGCACCGCTTTCCATGGTCGAGTACCGGGAGGAGGAGATCTCCCGGCTGCGCGGCAGGGCCCTCTCTGCTGTGACCGCCGAAGTACGGCGGGACACGGACCGCATCGGGCACCTGCGAGCCCAGGTTCGTGCGCTTTCGCCGCAGAACACCTTGGACCGCGGTTACGCCGTGGTGCAGCTGAAGGACGGTTCGGTAGTACGCGACGCAGGCACGGTGCCCGCAGAAGCCCCGCTAAGGATCCGTGTGGCAGTCGGTGAGCTCACCGCCACCGAAGGCACGCGCTGACCGGACTTTCCCGTGGCCCCTTCCTGGCCGCCACGAACACCATTCACACCAAGACACAGCACACCAGCAAGCATTGAGGACAAGACATGAGTGAAACACCGGCAGTACCGGCAGATATCGAGGCCATGAGCTACGAGCAGGCCCGCGACGAACTGATGGCAGTGGTGGGACGGCTCGAAACCGGCGGCGCCAGCCTGGAGGAGTCACTGGCCCTGTGGGAGCGCGGCGAGCACCTGGCCAGCCGCTGCGAGTCATGGCTTCAGGGCGCCCGGGAGCGCCTGGACGCCGCCCGGGAACGGGCTGCCGGCGAATAACGCCGGCAGCCCGTCGTCACACCCGGAAACCAGCTACTTCCGGTACCCGGCGAGGAACTCGCCCAGGCGCGTCATGGCATCCTCGATGTCCTCCACGCTGGGCAGGAACACCATGCGGAAATGGTCCGGCCGTACCCAGTTGAACGCCGTGCCCACGGAAATCAGGATTTTCTGCTGCTTGAGCAGGTCCAGGGCAAACTGCTCGTCATCCTTGATGGGGTAAACATCCGGATCGAGCCGCGGGAACAGGTACAGGGCACCCTGGGCCAGTTCGCAGCTGACCCCGGGAATGTCGTTGAGCATCTGGTAGGCCTTGTCCCGCTGGGCGCGCAGCCGGCCGCCGGGCAGGATCAGGTCATTGATGCTCTGGTAGCCGCCGAGGGCGGTCTGGATGGCGTGCTGGGCGGGAACGTTGGCGCACAGCCGCATGTTCGCCAGCAGGTTGATGCCCTCAATGTAGTCCGCGGCATCCTGCTTGGGGCCGGAGATGGCCATCCAGCCGCTGCGGTAGCCCGCAATCCGGTACGCCTTGGACAAGCCGCTGAAGGTCAGGCAGAGGACGTCATCCCCCGTGAGCGAGGCGGAGTTGATGTGCACGGCGTCGTCGTAGACGATCTTTTCGTAGATTTCGTCCGAGAAGATGATCAGGCCGTGCTTGCGTGCCAGTTCAACGATCGACTTCACCACGTGTTCGGGGTAGACCGCGCCCGTGGGGTTGTTCGGGTTGATCAGGACAATGCCCTTGGTCCGGTCGGTGATCTTCGCTGCGATGTCATCCACATCGGGCCACCAGTGCTCGGTTTCATCGCACATGTAGTGCACTGCGGTGCCGCCGGCCAGGGAGACCGACGCCGTCCAGAGCGGGTAGTCGGGGGCGGGCACGAGGATCTCGTCGCCGTTGTTCAGCAGCGCCTGCAGGGACAGGGTGATGAGCTCGCTGACCCCGTTGCCCAGGTACACGTCATCGACGTCGATGTTGTTGATACCCCGGCCCTGGTAGTACTGCACCACGGCGGTGCGGGCGGAGAAGATGCCGCGGGAATCGCTGTACCCCTGGGCCTTGGGCAGGTGGCGCATCATGTCCACCAGAATGGCCTCGGGTGCCTCAAAGCCGAACGGGGCGGGGTTGCCGATGTTCAGTTTCAGGATGCGGTGGCCGGCCGCCTCCATGCGCTGCGCGTGTTCCAGCAGCGGTCCGCGAATGTCATAGAGGACGTTATGGAGTTTGTGCGACTGCTTGAATTCTGCCATTTCTTTAGGATGCCACAGCACGGCACCCCCGCAGCGTATGTGTCACTGCGGGGGTGCCGGATGCGTGCCGGGGAACCGGCCGGGGCTTAGGCGAGGCCCTTTTCCTCCAGCCAGTCCTGCGCTGCTTCGCTCGGATCCAGCTTCTGGTCGCCGCTGACGGCCTGGTTCAGGGCAATCAGGTCCTCAGTGGTCAGCTGGGCTGAAACACTGTTCAGGACCTCGCGTGCTTCCTCGCTGACCCGGTCATCGGCAATCAGCGGAATGACCTGCTGGGCAGGCCAGTTCTGCTTCGGGTCTTCCAGGACCACCAGGCCGTTTTCCTCGATGGCGGGGCTGGTGGTGTAGATATCGGCCACCTGCACGTCGTCGTTGATCAGGGCATCGACCGTCAGCGGTCCCCCGCTGTCACCGATGGCAGTGAATTCCTTGAACTCGCAGCCATACTTCTCCTTCAGGCCGGCCAGGCCCTGGGTACGCTCGGCGAACTCGGCCGGTGCGCCGAGGGTAAGTTCCCCGCACACCTCGGCCAGGTCCTCCACGGTCTCCAGCTGGTACTTTTCGGCAGTGGCCGCAGTGACCACCATGGCGTCCTTGTCCTGGGCATCCGACGGTTCAAGAACCACCAGGTTTTCCGGCAGCTTCTCCCCCAGTGCATCGACAATTTCGCCGGGATCCACCAGAGCGGTTTCCGGGTCCACCTCCACCAGCAGTGCGCCGGTGTATTCGGGGATCAGGTCAATCGAGCCGTCTTCCAAGGCCGGGATGTACACTTCCCGGGACCCGATCCCGAGCCGCGTCTCCGCCGGAACACCGGCAGCGTTCAGGGCGCCGGCATAGATCTCGGCAATGGTGCTGCTTTCCGGGAAGTCCGCGGACCCCACCACCAGCGTCTGCTCGCTGCTGCTGCCGGAGGCCGCCGGAGCGCTTTCATTCTCCAGCGGATCGCCGCCTCCGCTGCAGCCGGCCAGGGCCAGTGCCATCCCGCCGGCGAGGACCGCCAGGGCCTTCCGCCGGGGATTCCGGCTCGCGTGCTGCATCATGGTTTTCCTCCTTGTGCGCCGGCCGCGGGAACTCCGCTGCCGGTCGATGTGCCGGACGCCTGTCGGCGCCCGAGTCCTTTGGGGATCAAAAAGCGCGAGGCCAGGGCAATAACGGCGTCCACTGCCAGGGCCAGCAGGGCAATGATGACCGCCCCGCCGAACACCCGGCCGTAGTCGCCCACAGCCAGTCCGTCGATCAGGTAGCGACCCAGCCCGCCAAGGTTGATGGTGGCCACCACCGCTGCAGTGGCCACCACCTGCAGAGTCGCGCCCCGCAGCCCGCCCAGCAGCACCCGCATGCCGTTGGGCAGCTCCACCGTGAACAGGATCCGGGCTTCGGTCATCCCCAGGCTGCGGGCGGCATCCACCACGCTGCGGTCCACGGCGGCCACTCCGGCGTAGGCGCCGGCGAGCAGCGGTGGAACCGCCAGCAGCACCAGTGCCCAGATGGGCGGCATCAGGCCCAGGCCCGCCAGGAGCACAAACAGGGTAAGCATGCCCAGCGTTGGCAGGGCCCGCAGCAGGCCTGAGAGCGCCACCACGGTCACCTGGCCGCGGCCGGTATGCCCTATCAGCAGACCCACCGGGATGGCGATGGCCGCGGCAATCAGCAGGGCCAGGCCCGTGTACTGCAGGTGTTCCAGCGTCCGTACCGGGATTCCGGCGGCACCGCTCCAGTTGGCAGGGTCGGTCAGCCACTCCCAGCCCTGGCCAAGGGCGTTGGTGCTGGTGTAGTCGGTGAGGGGCAGTCGCAGGGACGGATTCACGGACATGGTCAGGCCCCCTTCAGCGCGGCATCAGGAGCTGCGTCGAGCGAGGCGGGCCGGGACAACGACGCCGGTGCGGCGCTCCCGCTCCCGTCCGGGCGTCCGCTTCGCTTCCGTCGCCTGCCCGTGCCGCCGGCAGCACGCATCCACGGTGTCAGGAAGCGCTGAAGCAGCACCAGGATCAGGTCCATCAGGAAGGCGAGGACAAGGGTCGCGAGGATGCCCACCACAATCTCGGTGACGAAGTTCCGCCGGAGGCCGTCGCTGAAGAAGAAGCCCAGGTTCTGGACCCCGATCAGGGCGCCCACACTCACCATGGAAATGTTGCTGACCGAGACAACGCGCAGCCCGGCGATGAGGACCGGCACCGACAGGGGCAGGTCAACGGTGAGGAAGCGGCGGAACGGGCGGTACCCCATGGCCACCGCAGCCTGCCGGACGCCGTCGTCCACTGAATCGAAGGCATCCACCGCTACGCGCAGCATCAGGGCAACGGCGTAAATGGTAAGGGCAACAATGATGTTGGCCAGGTCCAGGATGCGCGTGCCCAGGATCGCGGGCAGGGTAACGAACAGCGCCAGCGAGGGGATGGTGTAGAGCAGGGAGCCGGTGGACAGCACGAAGGTGCGGATCTTCCGGCGCCCGCGCACCAGCTGCGCCGCGGGCACGGCAATCAGCACGCCGATCACCAGCGGCACCACCGACTGGTACAGGTGCAGTCCGCTCAGCCGCAGCACGTCATCGATATGGGAAAGGAACCACTCCATTTCAGGCTCCGCTCCGCTGCACCCGGGCTGCTTCGATCAGCGCCAGGATTTCGGCAGGGCGGACGACGCCGGTGACCCGGCCACCGGCGTCCACGGCCACGCCCAGCCCCGACGGCGAGGACAGGGCAGCGTCCAGTGCCCGGCGCAGGCTCTCGCCTTCCGGATACAACGATCCGCCCGGGATCAGCGACCCGGTGCCGGTGATCGAGCGGCGGGCCGTGGCGGGCACCCAGCCCAGCGGGGCGCCGTCGGCGTCCACACACAACGCCCAGCCGTCGGTGACGTTCACGGCGGGATCGGCCAGCTGATCGGCGCGGAGCAGCTGCACGGGGTGGACGGGCACGCTGCCGCCGTCCTGGAAGGACAAATGCCGGAAGCCGCGGTCGCGTCCCACGAATCCGGCGACAAAGTCATCCACCGGAGCGCGCAGGATCTCTTCGGGGGCCGCGTACTGGGCCAGGCGCCCGCCGGTGGCGAAAACGGCCACCTTGTCCCCCAGGATGGTGGCCTCGTCAATGTCGTGGGTGACAAACACTATGGTTTTGGACAGGTCCTGCTGCAGCCGCAGCAGTTCCTGCTGGAGTTCGTGCCGCACCACCGGGTCCACGGCGCTGAAGGGCTCATCCATTAGCAGCACCGGCGGGTCCGCGGCCAGCGCCCTGGCCACGCCCACCCGCTGCTGCTGGCCGCCGGAGAGCTGTGCGGGGTACCGGTTGCCCAGCGTGGAGGCCAGCCCGACGACGTCGAGCAGTTCCGCGGCCCGGAGCCTCGCCTCGCGCCGGGAGGTGCCGTTCAGCCGCGGCACGGTGGCCACGTTGTCCAGCACCGTCCGGTGCGGCAGCAGGCCGGAGGACTGCATCACGTAGCCCATGGACCGCCGGAGCTGCGCAGCGGGGCCCTGGGCGATGTCCCGGCCGTCCACCTCGATGGAGCCGGAGCTGGGCTCGACCATCCGGTTGATCATGCGCAGCGACGTCGTTTTGCCGCAGCCGGACGGGCCAACGAAAACGGTCACTGACCCGCGCTCAATGTCCAGGTTCAGGTCCTTCACCGCCGGGGCGGCGTCGCCGTAGGTTTTGGTGACGGACCGGAATCGGATCATGGGTGTCGCTGCCTCCTGCCCGGGGCGGACCGCGGTGGCGGGCCTGCCGGTGGCGGGGGCTTCGTGGTTGAATGCAGGGTCTGGCGGCGGGGTCATGCTGCGTGCCTTCCGTGAGGGATGCCGGTGCACTGGCAGGTCGCGACGTGCCGTGAAGGATCACGGTATTTCACGGCTGCCGCGCTAGTCCAGCAGGATGCGTCTCGGTAATGGATACGTGTGCTGCGTTCCGCGGGGTGAAACAGGTGCCGGCGGCTAACCTGCTCTGGTGCCGGGACCGCTGTGTGCGCCGGGGCTCCCGAACAGGCGAAGTCCGGCATCCACCAGCTCGGTCCGGTCCAGGGAGGCGACCTCCTCCAGCGGAAACCAGGCGGCCTGATCGGTGCTGCCGCCCGTTTCGTGGCGCAGTGCTCCACCGGTAATTTCCGCGGCGTAAATGATGCGCAGGCCGTGCAGCAGCCGGGGTTCCCCGCGCATCCGGCGCCCGGGCGGAATGAAATGGCTGTCCACCCCCAGCAGGGCGCCAAGACGGACCTCGAAGCCGGTTTCCTCCCGGACTTCGCGGACAGCCGCGGCGGGCGCGTCCTCGCCGAGTTCGAGCCCTCCGCCGGGAAGCGTCCAGCGTGAATTGCCGTACTGGTTCCAGTGGGCCAGGAGTAGTTCACCGTCGCGGATAATCACTGCGTATGCGCCCACCCGGACATCGAAGTCAGCTGCCATGTCCGGCCCGCTCCGTGCCGAGAAGATACGCCGTACCGAAGACGGGGTCCTGGTTCAGGTACCGGACATCTGCCAGTCCCGCTGCGTTCAGCCGGGTCCGCAGCAGGTCCTGGAACAGGGGCTGGTGCATGCCCAGCCCGCCGCCGACCACCACCGGTCCGGAGATTTTCAGGAGGCGGGCCACGTCGGTGGTCAGCCCGGCCAGATGCTCCGCTGCCGTGTGCACTATGTCAGTGGCTGCGGGGCTGCCGGCCCTGGCCGCCTCGAACACCAGTCCCGCCTTGCCTGCCCAGTACCGGCGGTCGGTGCCGCCGTGGAACAGCCCGATCAGTTCAGTGGGGTTACTCAGGTCCACAGCCTGCAGCAGGGCGGTGCTCAGGGCATCCGGTTCCCGGCCCAGATTGTTCAGGCGCAGGGAGTGCCGGACGGCTTCGCGTCCTATCCAGTATCCGCTGCCTTCATCTCCCAGCAGGTAGCCCCAGCCGCCGGAGCGGGCCTGGCGTCCGGCCGCATTGGTTCCCCAGGCCACCGACCCGGTGCCGGCAATGACGGCGATGCCCTCCGAGGCCGATCCGGCGGCGAGGATCAGCCGCGTGTCGTGGACGACGTCGACGGCGGCGTCGGGCACGTGCGCGGAGATCAGCGCGCGCAGGGCAGCGGCGTCCTGTTCCGTGTCCACTCCGCCCGAGCCGGCAATCACGCGGGTTACCCCGCGGGTGCCGAGCCGGGTGAAGACGTCCGCCAGCGAGGCCCGGGCCGCTTCCACGGACACGTTCTGGACGTTGGCGCTGCCGGCGACCGCTTCAGCGATGACGGCACCGTTCCGCAGACGGATGCCGTGGGTTTTGGTACCGCCGATGTCCAAACCGATGGCGTCGGATCCGGGACCTGCCTCGACGGTTCCCTCCGGTCCTGTTCCCTGTGGTCCTGTTCCCTCTGACCCTGGGCCCTCCGGTGCGGGGGTGGAAAATGCATGCATCCGTCCAGCCTACTTCCCGCAGCGGGCCGGCGTACCGGCACTCAGCCCTAGGCGGAGATGCTGCGGCGCCGGGCCCGGACCAGGCTGAGGACGGCCAGCGACAGGCAGGCTGCAGTGATGAGGCCGGAGAACCACGCCACGGACGGCCCCAGCCCCCAGAGGGCACCCGCGGCGCCCAGGCCCAGCACGGGCAGGGCGCTGCCCAGATAGGTGATGACGTAAACGGTGCTGATGATCCGGGCATGCTCGGAGGCTTCCACTGCCGCGGCCACCTCGTTGAAGACCACCCGGAAAGCCATGCCCTGGCCGAACCCGGCCAGCAGGCAGGCTGCGACCAGCAGGGCCAGGCTGCCCGTGGCGCCTGCCACCGGGATGAGGGCGATTCCGGTGCCCATCAGGGCCAGGCCGGCCGGCGCGGTGTAGCGGCCCCGGATGCCGGTCAGCTGGCTGACCGCAGAGGCACCAAGGGCGAGGGCCGCCAGCAGGCCGATGGCCGGCCGCCAGGTGGTGCCGGCAATGTCCGAAAAATACGAGGGCGCCAGCGACAGGCAGAAACCGAAAGCGGCAAAACTAAGGAACCCGGTGGCAGAAGCCACCCAGAACTGGGTGCGGGCACGGTGGGAGACAGCGGGCTTGCGCGGCCGCAGCATGGCCAGCGGCCTTCCCTCCGCCAGGGAGATGGCCGGGCGGGCCTTCAGCAGGCACAGCGGCACCAGCAGACCCGCCAGCACCGCGGAGTGGATCAGGAACGGCGTCAGAGTGGGTGCCGGGAGCAGCGAAAGCAGTCCGCCAATCACCGGACCGGCAGCCACACCACCGGCCGAGACCAGCAGGGTGAAGCGGGTGGCCCATTCGGGCCGGTGCGGCAGCAGCTCGCGCAGCGCGGCCGAGCTCGCTCCGGTGGCCAGTGCCACGGAAGCACCTTGCAGCGCACGGCCTATCATGAGCGCCCCGACGTCGGTGGCGGTGCCGAAGATCAGCCCGCCGGCCAGGGACACCACACCGGCGACCACGAGCGCGGCGCGGCGGCCGATGTAATCCGACCAGTGCCCCACCAGCAGCAGCCCAGCCACCAACACCAGCACGTATGAGGCGAATGCCAGCGTGACGCCGAAATAGGACAGTCCCAGCGAAGCTCCCAGCAGCGGATACAGCGGGGTGGCCAGGTTGGCGCCAATAAGCAGGGTGGACATCACGGCGAGCGTGAGGATGAGCCGGGGCCGTATGGCGGCGTCCCATTCCTTCCGCGTGGTCCGGGCGGCGGGCTGCATACGCAGCTCACTGAGCACTGTCAACTGGTACTTCCATCCTATTTGTAGCTAATGCTCCTACAGGATGGGGTGTCGCACTGCACGGAGAACACATTAGAGTGTTCTTTTGACTAATCCGCTCAATATGCTCGCTCCCCACTGACAGGAGATGCGCTAAATGGCCAATCTGGACGCACTGGACCGCCGCCTGCTGCTGGAACTGGTAAGGGATCCCCGGGCCCAGATCAGCGACCTGAGCGAGCGGCTGGGCGTGGCCCGCAACACCGCGCAGAGCCACGTACGGCACCTGCTCCGCGCCGGCGTTATCCGCACTGCCGGACGCGAAGTCGATCTGGCGCAGCTGGGCTACGATGTGCAGGCCTTCGTCACCATCGAGGTAACCCACCGGGAGCTCGACGGCGTGATCTCGGGGCTGCGCACCCTCCCCCAGGTGCTGGAGGTCCACGAAATCTCGGGCCGGGGGGACGTCTGGTGCCGGGTCACGGCCACGGACACCCAGCAACTGCAGCAGGCCCTGCGTTCGGTTCTGCGGCTCAAGGGCGTCATCCGTACCGAGACCGTCCTGGCCCTCCACGAACATATTCCTTATCGCACCGAGCCGCTGTTGGAAAAGCTGGTCCCGACCGTCGAGTGACGGCGGGATCAGGCTACTCCGAGGCGGCGCGGAGCAGGCGCTGAGTGGTTCCCAACCGTAGCCTGGCGCTGTGGACGCGTGCACCGCGGTGACCGCCGCGCGCCCCGGCAACGAGCGAGAGCACCACGCCGGCAGCCCTGGCATTCAGCGCCGCCGGGTCAACTGCGGTTTCGAACACCCGGCGGTACTCCTGCAGGGCATGGTCCAAGTGGGGCCGTGAGGGGTTGGCAGCAGCCAGCACCGCCAGGTGGCCGATCAGGCACGCCAGATCATCCACCCGGTGTCCGGGACCGAGGGCATCGACGTCGAGCAGGCCGCTGACCCTGGTGCCCGTCATCAGCAGGTTGCCCTCGTGGAAGTCGCCGTGCACGGGCACCACGGGTCCGGCCGGCGTGGATTCGAGTGCCTCCTGCACCCCGGCTGCCAGTGCACGGATACGGACCGCTTCATCAGGCAGCACCGCCGCGGCGGCCGCTGCGTAACCGTGGGCGCCTTCGGCCCAGGACCGTCGCCGGGGCAGCTCTGCAGCCTGCACGGGGAGGGTATCCAGCAGCTCGAGAAACTGCTCGGGTGCTACTCCGGCGGCTCCGTCCTCCACCAGCAGCCGGAAAAGGGAGGCGCCGGGCAGGGCACTGAGCATCAGCACACCCCGGGCCGTGGCTTCAGGTGCCGCGAGCAGCCGCGGGGCCGGAACTCCGGCGGTCTCGAGCAGAAGGTGCCGCCGGCGCAGGGCGGGCAGCTGTTCTTCGGGAAGCAGTTTCAGGTAGGCGCTGCCGCGGGGGTGCGCCACCTGCACCACCGCCCGGCGCAGTGGCCGGTAGGCCAGCAGGTGCAGACGCGCCGGGTCAGCGGAGTCAAAGGCGTCCCGGCCCACCGCTGCGGCATCCGTAGCCCAGGGCAGCCCCGGCAGGGCGGGATCGTGGGGATGGATCCACATCCGCAGCCGGTGTCCGGCGATGCGGGCGGAGGCCGTGTGCGGTCCGTCCGGCCCGGCCGCCGCGTCCGCGGTGGTAGCGCCGATATGCAGTACCAGCGCTGCAGAGGCAGGAACGTCCGGCCCGGTGCCGGAGGACGTCGGTGCGGCCGTCCGGCAATGAACCCGGTAGAGCGCCGAGACTGATCCCCCGGGCCTGTGGTGGGTGCGCAGGTGCTGCCAGCGTTCCAGCCGCAGGCCGCGGGGCTTCAACAGGTCCTGCAGTGGGCCACGCATGGCGGCACCGGCGAGGACGGACACCACATCAGCGGCGCGCCCGGGAGCGGTATGCTCGGTCACCATCCGGCAGCCGGAAAGTCCGCCGGCGTCTAGGCCCGGCGGCGCTGCAGAACGTCGTCGAGGTTGATCTTGCCGGTCTCCGGGCGCTCCTGCGCCGAGGGAACCGCAGGCACGGCGCCGGGGCGAAGCGGAGTCTTGGTCATCGGCCGCGGAGGCTCCGGCAGGACAATCGGCTCGGGCGCGGGGCGGGCAGCCTTCGGAGCATCAACATAAACGGGCTTCGGCACCTCTACCGGCTCCCACGGGGTGGTGCCGGTCTTGGGCGGCAGCACCGGTGCCTTTGGGGCTTCGGGCTCCTCAGCCTCCGCCGGCGGGGTGGTGAGGGCTGCCGGCGCGGCGTCCACCGCGGTGTCCGGCGCCGGTGCGGCCTGCAGATCGAACAGGACCGTCTCGCGAAGCGGCTGCGGCGGCGCTGCCGGGGCGGCTTCCTCCGGCTCCTCGAGCACCTGGTCCGCCGGGGAAACGAACCCGGTCCGGTGCCGGAGGTCCGGCCCCATGGCGTCCCGGAAGGCGTTCTGCACCCGGCGCCGCCGGTCCCGGAGCGCGAGGCTGCGCAATCCGATCACTGAAGCGGCCGCCGTCGCCAGGCCTGCTGCGGGAACCAACCAGGAAACCGCGGTGGCCGCGGCGAGGACCCCTCCAACCAGCACGGTAATAAGGGCCAGCAGACCGGTAAGCGCCAAGGCAACCCGGCCCTTGCGGATGCGGAAGGCAGCGGGCGGAGTCTGGCCGCCGGGCCTGCCTGCATAAGACTGTGTAGACCCGCCCCCGCTGGGTGTAGTGCTCGTGTTGTACATAGTGTTCCTCTGGGACCCCTTGTCCGGGGAAGCGGGCGGATGATTGGCGGTAGAGGACGTGGGAGCGGCGGACTGCACGGCTGCGCGCCGGAAGATATAGGGACCAACCCACAGCAGCCACAGCGCAACGGCGAGTGCCAGCACAAGCGAGCTGTTGAGAGAGCTGTTCAGAGGGAAGTCCACACCTACGACGGTAGAAGCTTCCGGCCTGCCGCCCGCGTATTGGAGCCGGTGTGTCGGCGTGTCGGATGTGAAAAAAGTTGCCTAACGGGCCCGCCGCGACATCCAGCGGTTCAACAGCCCTTCCGGGACCTCTTCCGCAGTCAGGGCGAAACTGCGGTGATCCGCCCATTCCCCGTTGATGTGCAGGTATTTCAGGCGCATCCCTTCATCCCGGAAACCCAGCTTTTCCACTACCCGCAGGCTCGGACGGTTCTCCGGACGGATGTTGATTTCCATCCGGTGCAGCCCCAGCTCCGAAAAGCAGTAATCGGTGGCGAGGGCTACAGCCGTGGGCACTATTCCGCGCCCGGCACGGGCCTGGTCCACCCAGTAACCAAGGGTCGCCATCCGCGCGGAACCCCAGACAATGGTGGATACGGTCAGTTGCCCCACGATCGGCGGGACCCGGCCCGGATCCTGCCGCTCGGTAATCACGAACGGCAGGGCCGAGTCCTGGCGTGCCTGGCGGTTCAGGCTGCGGACCATATCCGCGTACGTCGGCGGCGCCCCGCCGCGCAGCGGATTGGTGGCTTCCCAGGGCCCTACCCAGCCGGCATTGCGGGAACGGACCTCGGTCCATTCCCGCCTGTCCCGGAGCCGGATCGGCCGCAGAATGACGTCGTCACTCTCCAGCGTCACCGGCCACACGGCCGAGCCCCACACGGCAGTTAGCCTTCGAGGCTACCGGTGAAGTCCTTCAGCCACTCGCGCAGGCCCGGGCCCAGGTCTTCGCGCTCGGAGGCGAGGGTCACCACGGCTTTGAGGTAGCTCATCTTGTCTCCGGTGTCATACCGGCGGCCGCGGAACACCACACCGTAGACGCCGGATCCTTCACCGTCGGCTGCAGCCAGGGTCTGCAGGGCATCCGTCAGCTGGATTTCCCCGCCGCGGCCGGGTCCGGTTTCCTCAAGCACATCAAAGACAGCCGGGTGCAGCACGTACCGGCCGATCACGGCCAGGTTGGACGGCGCTTCATCAACGTCGGGCTTTTCGACGAGCTTGTTCACCCGCACGTAGTCTTCGCCCTCAACAACGGAGATGTCGGCGCAGCCGTACGCGCTGATCTGTTCCGGATCCACCTCGATCAGGGCAATGACGGAGCCGCCGGTCTTGGCCTGGACTTCCACCATCTTCTCAAGCAGGGGGTCCCGGGCGTCGATCAGGTCATCACCGAGCAGTACGGCGAACGGCTCATCACCCACGTGCAGCTTGGCACGCAGCACTGCGTGTCCCAGCCCCTTGGGATCTCCCTGCCGGAGGTAGTGGATCTCACCGAGTTCGGACGCAGCGCGCACCATGGCGAGCTTTTCCAGGTCGCCCTTGTCTTCCAGCGTTTTTTCAATAAACGGAACGCGGTCAAAATGGTCTTCCAGGGAACGCTTGTTGCGTCCGGTGATCATAAGAATGTCCGGCATGCCGGCATTTACGGCTTCCTCGACCACGTACTGGATTGCTGGCTTATCCACAACCGGAAGCATTTCCTTCGGCATCGCCTTCGTGGCTGGCAGGAAGCGTGTACCCAGGCCTGCGGCGGGGATTACGGCTTTGGTTACGGTGGGGCGTGCTGTCGTCATAGTGGTAAGAGTACCTAAGTGCACTTCATTTGCACCAAATGCGCGGGGGTGTTGGGACAATGGTCCGTATGCACCAAATGAGCAAAGTCCAGGCCCGCACGAATTTCCTGCAGGCCCGCCGCGACCTGACCGACGCCGATCGCCGGCACGCAGCTGAGGCGCTGGCTAAAGAGGGCATGGCTGCCGTGGCGGGCATGCTGCCCGCGGGTGCAACGGTGGCCGGGTACCTCTCGGTGGGCGGTGAACCCGGCACGGCCGGCCTGCTGACCGCCCTCACGGACGCGGGCTACCGGGTGGTGGTCCCGATATGCGAACCCGACCGCCGCCTGTCCTGGAGCTACTGGACCCCCGGCGTCGAGATGGCGCCGGGGCTTTTTGGCTCCCTGTTGGAACCGGCAGGAGCACGCTATACGGCAACCGACCTGCCCGGCCTTGGCCTGATCCTTGTGCCCGCCCTCGCGGCCGATGACGCCGGCGGCCGGATGGGTAAGGGCGGCGGGTACTATGACCGGTTCCTCGCCCGGTTGCGGGCAGGCGGCAACGCCACCCCGGCGGTGGCGGTGGTGTATGACCACGAATTTGTGCCCGCCGGACGTTTCGAAACCACTCCCCTGGATGCACCGGTGGATGGCGTCCTGACCCCCTCCGGCTGGCATGAACTGCCCGCTAAGCGCATGTATACTTAGCACTCAAGGCCATAGAGTGCCAAGGAGGAGTTACAGAGTGCCCACGTACGCGTATGCCTGCAAGGACTGCACCCATTCATTCGACATCCAGCAGTCGTTCAGCGAGGATTCCCTGACCGTCTGCCCCGAATGCGGCGGCCGCCTTCGCAAGAAATTCAACAGCGTCGGAGTTGTTTTCAAGGGTTCCGGCTTCTACCGCACTGACTCCCGGGATGCCGCCTCCACCGTACCGGCGGCAGCCTCCAAGAATGACTCCGCCAAGGCCGATGCAGCGAAGCCTGCCGCCAAGGCCGAGAGCGGCAGCGGTTCAACCCCGGCCACGGCAGGATCCGCCGGCACCTCCGCCTGAGGTCTCCATGCCGCAGCGGGGATGCGGCACCCGGGGCGTCCGGGTCCCCGCCGCGCAACCTGCCCGGACCCGTCCTCCACATAGCGGTTTTTCGGACACGGCATGGGCGGTCCGATCCCCCGGGACCCGGACCCTCGGAAACCGGCGCAGCGGACCGTCCTAATCTGGCGGCATGCGCCCCCGCTTCCCCGCACTTTCCCGCACCCTTTCCGCTCCGGGCCACATCCCGGCCGCACGGCTGCGGCGGTTCCTCACCCGCCACCGCCGTATTCTTGCTGCCCTGGCCTGCTGCGCAGCCATCGGATGCGCGGTCCAGGCACTGGTACCCCCGGAGACCGAGCATGTGGTTGTGGTGAGTGCTTCGCGGGACCTGCCCGTCGGTGCCGTGCTGGACAACACTTCCCTGCAAACCGTCCGGACTCCCGCCGGCTCCGTGCCTCCGGGGGCCTACGACCGTGCCGAGGATCTCCTGGGCCGGCGCCTGGCCACACCCTTGCTGCAGGGCAGCCCGGTGACAGATGTTTCGCTGGCCGGTTCGGGACTGCTGGCCGGAACTCCGCCGGGGACCGTTGCCATTCCGCTGCGCCCCGCGGACCCCTCGGTATTGGACCTGCTTGGACCGGGGCAACTCGTTAATGTGGTTACCGGAGCAGATCCGGCAGGGGTGCCGGAAGACGCCGGGCGGAGCTCAGGTGCAGAGGTCCTTGCCACGTCCGTGCCCGTGCTCTGGGTTTCCGGGACGGATACCGGCGGCGGCTGGCCGGCCACGGGCGGTGACGGGCTGGTGGTGGTTGCGGCCGGCCGCGACAATGCCGCCCGGCTCACCGCGGCCTCCGGAGCCGGGAGCATCTACCTGGTGCTCACCGACGAATGACCACCGGCACCGCTCCGGTTCGGCTAGCCCCAGTGCGGCGGGCGCTGCTCCAGGAGCCAGGAATCCCTGTCTTCCGGACTGTCGCCCCACACACGGGGATCATCCTCTTTGGCCTTCCCCGGCAGCAGCCCGGCCGGGCCGGGTGACCCGGCGCGGCGGTTTCCGCGTTTGCGTACCGGCGGTGCAACCCTGGGCTTCCCGCCCTGCTGCGCCGCATCGGCCTGTGGAGCACTGCCTTTCACGGCTTCGGCAGCGTCCACGGCTTCGGCAGCGTCCATGGCTTCGGCGGCCTCCGCAGAATCGGCGTCGTCCGTGGGCGCGCCACCCTCCGGACGTTTGCCGGGCGCCGCGGGCTCATTTGACTCCGCCGGCCCGGTCTCTCCAGCCGGCGCATCCACCCGGTACTCCGGCGACGTATACGCCCGGCGCTCCGGCTCCTTGTTGTCTGTCCCGGTCATGCTCACTCTCCTTCGCTGCGCTCGGGGAGGGACCCGGACCTCCGTTCGCGCATGCGGCTGCTTCCGTGCGGGGTTACCGTGACCTGCCGGCCGTGCCGGGCGGTTGAATCATTCGGCGCTGCAGCCGTCTCCGGCGTTCCGTCAGCCTTAGCACCGGCTCCTGCCCGGGGGCCGGTTTCCACAGCCGCGGAATCGGGCAGGTTGAGGTACCGGCTCACCAGATCCGCGCAGGCGGACGGGTCGCTGAACACCTCAATGGTCCACAACGGCATGTACCTCCAGCCGCGGCGTTCGAGCAGCTGCGGGCGCAGCCGGCTGCGTTCACGCACCGACATGGCACGGTACCGTTCGGTTCCGTCTGATTCGATGGCCAGCGGAATCGATCCGGCGGGATCACCGTTCCCGGGGGCAGCGGCAACTATGTCAATGGCGCCATCGTAGTGGTCCCAGACCTTGGCGCCGCGCTCACGCAGCCTGCCCACCAGATCGGCCACCAGCGGGTCTTCGTCCATGATGCCGCCGGCGGTGGGGGTTTCCACCACTGCCTTGGAGGCCTCCGCAGCGGCTGCCGCAGGATCAAGTTCGCGCCGGATGAGCTCGTAGAAATCCAGCGCTCCGTAGCCCAGGCGGGTTCTGTCCAGGTCAGCGGGCTGGAAGCAGGTCAGCACGTGCTGTTTGTAGCGGGCGCGCGTCATGGCAGTCACGAATTTCTTGCGTCCGTCCGGCGCCGAAAGCGGGCCGAAGTTGTGCAGTGCCCGGCCATGCGGGGTGCGTCCGAAACCGAGGGAGAAGATGACGCAGTCGCGCACCATACCCACGGCACGGTCCACCGGGACCACCCGGAAGGACTCGGCCTTGGCAGTAAAGAAGTCCGCTGCCCAGGGGAAATTCGCCATCTGTACGCGGATGGCCTCGGCCACCCGCACTGCATGGCGGGGACTGGCCGTGATGACGCCCAGGGACTGGTGCGGACGGCGCCGGATGTGTTCAAAGACCAGGTCCACGACACGGTTCACCTCGGCGGCAACGCTTTCCACGCCTTCATGGTCGGCGCTGGGCATCCCCGTGCCGTCCGCGAGGTATTCCACCGAGAGGGACCGGTGGCCGTTGGCCACCTCATCAGCGCCAGGCACCATGGACAGGCGTCCGCCGTAGAAGGAGTCGCTCAGCTGTTTCAGCAGGGCCTTGTCGGTTCCGCGGTACACGGTGGAGAGGCTGCGCGTCGGCAGGACACGTTCCAAGGCCTCAAAGGCACTGGGCAGTTCAGTGTTCTGCCCCTGCGCACCGGCCGGTTCCACCCCGATGGTGAACGGTCGCGGGCCCCCCAAACGGGAATCACCGAAGGCGACAACCTGCCCGGCACGGGCCAGTGCCGGAACCGCCGACTGCAGGCTGGTCGATTCGGCATCCAGCAGCACCACAGTGTCAAAGCGCCGGCCTTCGGGCAGGACCATGGGCAGCACCAGCGGGCTCGCGGCCCATACCGGCAGCAGTGCGGAAACCAGTTCCTCGGACTGTTGGCACAGGCTGGCCAGGGAAAGCTCGCCGTCCTTGATCAGCTCGCGCAGATCCTGGGCGGCGGCCTTGGATTTCTCGACGCCGGAGCTCCAGCGCGAGGCCAGGCTCCAGCGCAGACGGGAGCTGCCGGAAGCAATGTGGGCGTTGTCGGCAAGCCGGTATTCGGCTTCGAGCCGGCGCAGGCTGTTGCCGTCGGACATGGCCAGGTAGTCATCGCCGCTGATCATGGCTTCCAGTGCAGACTGCCACCAGGCCAGTTCCAGCTCGTAGCCCACGTGGCGCGGCTGTACCTCGCGCTCGCTCAGGTCATCAAGCAGCTCACCCAGGCCCTGGGCACGCATCTCGTCCAGGAGCAGGGTCCGCTCAGGCAGCGTTTCAAGCGTTTCGCGGTCCCCTGCCAGCTGGCTCAGCTGCTTTTCCAGTTCATCCAGCGGCAGTGACGCGAGATCCGGGTGCAGCGGCGTTTCAGCCAGGATGTCCGTCAGGGTGTCCAGCTGCCGCTTCACCAGCAGGTAGGAGCGGTTGATCTCGGCCAGTCCCGTGGGAACCGAAGGGTGGCGCTGTGTGGTGGCATAGCGCGTCCAGGTGGCCCGCTGCTGCTGCACCTCGAGGAGGGACGCATGCAGATCGGAGATGTGCACCCCGGGGCGGATGTATTCCTTGGCCACGCGGCGCAGCCGGGAGCGGGTCATGGAGCTCATGTCGATGCCGCGTTCACGCCGCCAGGAGGAGGACGCGGTGGCCGAAATCAGGTCGGTCACGGGGCGGTCGAAAATGTCCGGCGTGAACTTATCCAGGCTTTCCCGGACAGCCACCAGCAGTTCCAGCTGCTCGCCCCACTGGGCGAATGTTTCGCCCAGGCGGATCTGCGAGTGTTCCGCCACGTCCTGCACCTTGGCACGCAGGGCGGGCAGGTCGGTGGCAAGGGTCTGGGTAAGCGCATAGGCTTCCTCGGTTTCCTTGCGGTTCAGCAGCTTGGCACCGTACCAGGGACTGGTGGTAGCGGCACGGCTGAAACTGCCCAGCTCGGCGGCCCGGCGCAGCCGTCCGGTGAGCTCGGTGCGGTCGGTAATGCTGTCCAGGACGCTGCGCTTGAGCCGCACGGTCGTGGCCGGGGCAGGATTCATGGACGTCAGTTCCGCCAGGGACTGCATGGCCTGGTACGGCGAGCATCCCCACCGCCGGCGGACGTTGTGCAGGCTCTTAACATGGTCCCGCAGCTGGTGGCGGTTCTCCTGCAGGACTTTGTGCAGGCCGGCCAGTTCGGGTGCCTTCGCCTTTTCGTTCCGGACAATGGCCCGGACCAGCTGGTCCTTGAGCTGCTGGCGGGTGAGCCCGGCGTTGACCTGCAGCACAAGCGAGCCAAGCTGCAGGGCGTCAAGTTCAGAGACGAACTGGTTCAGGGTGCCGCGGCGTTCAGCTACCACCAGCACGGATTTGCCGGCATTGGCCAGCGACGCGACGGCGTTCAGCGCCGTCTGGGTCTGTCCGGTGCCCGCGGGGGCGGAAACCACCAGGGACTGCCCGGCGTTGATGAGATCCAGCACTTCCTGCTGCTGCCGGTCCGCATCCAGGATCAGCAGTTCATCCGCCGGGTCCCGGTCATCCAGCGGCGGCAGGTCCAGGGACCGGGCGGCCGGAGGTTCGGCCGAACCGTCACGGGCGGCATCGATCAGGGCGCGGAGGATCGGATGGGCCGGATCCAGCGCGGGATCCTCTGAAAGGTCGGCAAGGTCGGCGAAGGTGGATACCAGCAGGCGGTGTTCGATGTTGATGCCGCGCACGCTGCCGGTGACGGCGCGGAGCTTCTCCAGCACCGGGTGCGGGTCGAAGCGGGCGGTACCGTAGGCCAGCCGGGTCAGGGCATCGACGTCGATCTCCAGACCCTGCTCCTGCTGCAGATGGCGGACCAGGGCCGGGTTGAGCGCAGCCTTTTCGGTCAGCTGAAGCTCATAGTCGTCCTGGGATGCGTGGACGGTGAGGGCCACCGGGGTGAGCAGGACGGGGGCAGTCAGCGACTCGGGGCGCAGTGCCTCATCCGAGGCGTAGCGCCAGGACGCGGTCCCGGCAGCAATGTAGCCGACGTCGATGCCGCGGTCGGTGCCGAGTTCGTAGATTTTGGCGCGGAGCAGGCGCCCGGCCTTCATCGCGGCGCCGTACTGGTCCGGATCACGCAGCAGGGTGGAGAGCCTCGTCCGGCGACCGGCGAGCAGCTGGGCCAGGCCGGAGGGATGCGCGTGCGTGAGGTCAATGCTGTTGGCAGCGGACGGGGTGAAATGCAGCAGGGTGTCCGTTCCGGCGTGCTGTCCCAATTGTCCCAGCCACGGCAGCAGGAAGTCCGAGGGATTCTCCCCGGTATTCTGCTCAGACACTAGTGCCCTCTTTTCTGCACTTCCGCGCGTTTTTGACCAAATTGGCATACGTTCAAAACTATCGCGTCGGACCCGGTTTCCCGAACATAGCAACGCGGGGAACGGCAAAGGGGACGGCCGAAACGGCCGTCCCCTTTATCCTTACGCTATTCCCACTCGATTGTTCCCGGCGGCTTGCTGGTTACGTCCAGCACCACGCGGTTGATTCCATCCACCTCGTTGGTGATCCGGTTGGAAATCCGGGCCAGCAGATCGTACGGCAGGCGTGACCAGTCGGCCGTCATGGCGTCCTCGCTGGACACCGGGCGGAGCACAATGGGGTGTCCGTAGGTCCGGCCATCACCCTGGACGCCCACGCTGCGGACATCGGCCAGCAGGACGACCGGCATCTGCCAGACTTCGTCGTCCAGGCCTGCTGCGGTCAGCTCGGCCCGGGCAATCGCGTCGGCGCGGCGCAGCAGGTCCAGGCGTTCCTGGTTGACCTCGCCGACAATGCGGATTCCGAGTCCGGGGCCGGGGAAGGGCTGGCGTCCGACAATTTCGGCCGGCAGGCCCAGCTCGGCACCGACTGCGCGGACCTCGTCCTTGAAGAGCGCCCGGAGCGGCTCCACGAGTTCGAACTTCATGTCCTCGGGCAGGCCGCCCACGTTGTGGTGGCTCTTGATGTTGGCTGCGCCTTCACCACCGCCGGATTCCACAACGTCCGGGTACAGGGTGCCCTGGACCAGGAAGCGGATGGGCTCACCCTCTGCTTCAGCCTTGGCCATGATGGCCCGCTCTGCTTCCTCAAAGGCACGGATGAATTCACGGCCGATGATTTTGCGCTTGGTTTCCGGGTCCGAGACGCCGGCCAGGGCGCTGAGGAAACGCTCCTGCTCGTTGGCAACGTACAGGTTGACGCCGGTCGCCGCCACGAAGTCGCGTTCAACCTGTTCCGCTTCGCCCTCGCGCAGCAGTCCGTGGTCAACGAAGACACAGGTCAGCTGGTCGCCCACCGCGCGCTGCACCAGTGCTGCAGCAACAGCGGAGTCCACCCCGCCGGAGAGCCCGCAGATGACCCGGGAGGAACCCACCTGGGCACGGATGCGGGCAACCTGCTCTTCAACAATGTTGCCGGTGGTCCAGCTGCGTTCAATCCGGGCGCCCTTGAACAGGAAGTTCTCCAGGACGGCCTGGCCATGCGCTGAGTGCTTAACCTCGGGATGCCACTGGACGCCGTAGAGGCCCTTTTCCTCGTTGGCGAAGGCGGCAACGGGCGCTCCTGCGGTGCTGGCCAGCACATCGAAGCCTTCAGGGGCTTCCTGCACACTGTCGCCATGGCTCATCCAGGTGTTCTGTTCCTCCGGAGTACCCTCCAGGATGGAACGGGCGCCGCCGACGACGCGTGCGTCGGTGGATCCGTACTCCCGCAGGCCGGTCTTGGCTACCTTGCCGCCGAGGGCGGCGGCCATGGCCTGGAAGCCGTAGCAGATGCCGAGTACCGGCACGCCGGCCTCAAACAGATCCGTGTGGACCTTGGGGGCACCTTCGGCGTACACGCTGGAAGGTCCGCCGGAAAGGATAATGGCAGCCGGGTTCTTCGCCAGCAGCTGCTCAGTGCTGTAGGTGTGGGGAACCACCTCGGAGTAAACGTCTGCTTCGCGCACCCGGCGGGCAATTAGCTGGGCGTACTGCGCTCCGTAGTCCACAACGAGGACGGGCCGCTCTTCAATGGGGTCAGTCGCGGGATTAGTCACGTTCCAAGGATAGTCGTCCCGCCACCGGCCGTGCACACCCGGTTCAAGACGCCTGCGGCGGGACCCGCAGGCGCCAGCCTTCGCTTAGTAGCGCTTCGCCGCTTCAGGATGGGCTTCCAGCTCCGCTACTACCTGCTTGTGCACGCGGCCCTCGACAATAAAGGAGAGGAAGGGCACACAGCCGCCCAGTGCCAGGATGATGAATTTGGAGAACGGCCACCGCATCAGCTGCCACAGGCGGAAGTCAGCCAGCAGGTACACCACGTAGATCCAGCCGTGCAGGATCAGGACACCCACGGACAGATTGACGCCGCCCACAATAACCTCGGTGCCGAAGCCGTACTTGACGATCATCTGCACCACCAGGGCCAGCAGCAGGAAGCCGGTGACGTAGGCGAAGACCTTGTAGAAGGTCAGCGCCGAGCGGATCTGCGCATGGGTGCCGCCAAACCGGCGCTTCTTTTTCCTCGGTGCCTTGGCGGTGCTGGTGGAATCGCTCACTTGGTTACCTCGCTGCTGGGATGTTCGGTATCGGGTTCGGTTGCCTCGTCGTAGCCGTCTTCATAGTCGTCCTCGTACTCGTCCTCTTCGAGGCTGCGGCGGTACTCGTCGGCGACCAGCCGCCACCAGAGGAAGACGGAGAAGCCCGCGAAGATGATCCATTCAAGGGCGTAGAAAATGTTCAGCCAGTTGACCGGGGTTTCCTCCGGCTGGCCGGCCACCGTCACGGTCTGCATGTCACCGGAGTCGGGGGCGGCGCCGTCCACCGTGATCTCTTCGGCGGTAACGAACGCGGAGTATGAGGTGACGTCCCAGATATTGATCAGTTCGGCGGCGGAGAGCGAGGGAAGGATCCCGTTCTCATGCGGTTCGGGCAGCGGCGCCTCGGACGGCAGCAGGCGTCCGACGACGGCGGCTGTTCCGGCCTGCGCGGGCACGGCATCCCCGGGATCCTCAACCCATCCGCGGACCACGGGAATGTAGGCGTCCCCGGGGGCGCCGTCGACCTGGAACGCGGTCACCACCCAGTAGCCCTGCTCGCCGTCCTGGAGCCGCTCGTCAACGAGCACGGTTTTGTCCGGGTCGAAGGAGCCGGTCATGGAGACCATCTGATCGGCTTCGGTCTCATACATGGGCTTGCCCGGAACGAACGCATCGGTCAGCGGCCGGACGGTTTCCGTGGCTTCCGGATCCGTGGCCTTCTCCGATTCGGCGCTGGAGAACTGCCATTGGCTCAACAGCACAAAGACCGTTGAGATTGCTAGGGCGAAAAGCAGGCCGGCGATCCAGCGCGGCTTCAGGGCAGTTTTGAGCACGGGTTAACGGTACTTCGTCCGGCTGTAGAAAACCCAATGCCGGGGCGCCGCAGTCCTAGTGGTCGAAGAACACGAGGGAGGAATTAATGAGTTCCGCGATGACCTCGGCGTCGTTCGCTCGGCGCAGGGAGTCGCGGAACGACGGGCGGAACAGGGACCTGGCGATCGTGGCCAGGACCTCCAGGTGCTGGGAAAAGGAAGCGGCCGGGGTGGCAATGAGCAGTATCACGGTGGCCGGACCGTCGGAGGCTCCGAAGTCCACGCTGTGACCGTAGCGGGTGATGCCGACGGCAATGGAGGTTTCCCGCACAAACTCGCTGCGCGCATGGGGCAGCCCGATCCCGCCGGGCAGCCCGGTGGCCATCTGGTGCTCGCGGGCGCTGACCTGCTCGAGGAACCCCGCCAGGTTGGTGATGCGGCCGGCCCGATACATCCGTTCGGCCAGCTGCGTGGCGGCGTCGTACCGGTCAGCGGCCTCCATTTCGAGGATTACCAGGTCCGGTTCGGTGAGGACCGCGCCGGTTTCGCTCAGGGACAGTTCTTCGGTCACTGCTGTTCTTCACTCACTGGTTTGTCGGGGATCCGGTTCATCAGATCCTGGGGGTAATGTCTTCGGCGGCCAGCCGGGCACTGTCGGCACTCTTGTCGTCGGGCTGCTCCTGGCTGAGCCGTTCGGCTTCCACCCTGGCCAGATAGTGGGCCACTTCGCTTTCCACCCGTGCCGGGTCCCAGTTCAGCAGCGGGGCCATCAGTTCCGCTGCCACCGGTGCCGCGGAGACACCCCGGTCCCAGGTCTCGATGGAAATGCGGGTCCGCCGGGCCAGGACGTCCTCGACGTGCCGGGCCCCCTCATGGGTGGTGGCGTAGACAACTTCGGCCCGCAGGTAGTCATCCGCGCCGGGCAGCGGCTCGGCCAGGGACGGATCGGATTTAATCAGGTCCAGCACGTCATAGGCCATGGATCCGTACCGGTTCAGCAGGTGCTCCACCCGGGCCACGTGTACCCCGTACTCGTCGGCGGTGCGGTGCCGCCGATTCCAGGCTGCCTTGTACCCCACTGCGCCCAGCAGCGGAATGGTGGAGGTGCAGCTTTCGGGCACCTTTTCGTCCAGGGCCCGCGCTGCCTCGTCCACGGCGTCCTTGGCCATCACCCGGTAGGTGGTCCACTTGCCGCCGGCGACGACGACGAGTCCCGGCACCGGGTGCGCCACCACATGTTCGCGGGAGAGCTTGGCGGTGGAGTCGTTTTCCCCGGCGAGCAGCGGCCGCAGGCCTGCATAGACTCCTTCAACGTCCTCCCGGGTCAGCGGCGTCTTCAGCACCAGGTTTACGTGCTCCAGGATGTAGTCGATGTCCGCCGAGGTGGCGGCCGGATGCGCCTTGTCCAGGTTCCAGTCGGTGTCCGTGGTGCCGATGATCCAGTGCCGTCCCCACGGGATGACAAACAGCACCGACTTTTCGGTCCGCAGGATCATGCCCACGGTGGACTGGATCCGGTCCTTCGGGACCACCAGGTGCACGCCCTTGGAGGCCCGGACCTTCAGCTGGCCGCGGTCGGTGACCATGGCCTGGGTTTCATCGGTCCAGACACCGGTCGCGTTCACCACCTGGCTGGCGGCGATATCGAACTCGTCGCCGGTTTCCTGGTCGCGCACGCGCGCCCCGACCACCCGCTCCCCCTCGCGCAGGAAGTCCACCACGGCCAGCCGGTTGGCCACCGCGGCGCCGTAATGGGCCGCGGTCCTGGCCATGGTGGCCACATACCGGGCGTCGTCGACCTGGCCGTCGTAGTAGCGGATGGCGCCGACCATGGCGTCGTCCTTGAGGCTGGGCGCCATGCGCAGGGTCTGCTTGCGGGTCAGGTGCTTTTGCATGGGCACCCCGCGTGAGTTGCCCGAGGTCATGCCCATGGTGTCGTAGAGGAAAATGCCCGCACCCACGTACGGCCGCTCAATGAACCGTTTGGTCAGCGGATATAGGAAGGCCACGGGCTTCACCAGATGCGGGGCAATACGCTGGAGCAGCAGGCCGCGCTCCTTCAGCGCTTCCTGCACCAGGGCAAAGTCCAGCATTTCCAGATAGCGCAGGCCGCCGTGGATGAGTTTCGAGGACCGTGAGGAGGTCCCTGACGCCCAGTCCCGGGCCTCCACCATCCCCACTTTCAGTCCGCGGGTCACCGCGTCCAGGGCTGCCCCGGCACCTACTACCCCACCCCCGACAATCAGGATGTCCAGCTCGTTGCCGGGCTTGGTGGTGGCCCGGAGCCGATCCATCGCTTCGTTTCGGTACTCGGGGCTCAGGGCGTCTGCAGACATGGTCGGGGTTCCTCTCTAGGGTCCTGCCGTAGCTGCGTCCACTCTAGGCAATCCGCGCGGGTTATTACAGGTTGTACTGGTAGGGGGACACCAATACCTCAATACGCTGGAACGCCTTGAGGTCCGAATACCCGGTGGTGGCCATGGCCCGGCGCAGCGCACCCATCAGGTTGGACGTTCCGTTCGTGTGGTGCGAGGGCCCCCACAGGACTTCCTTCAGCGACCCGACGGTATCCAGGCGGACCCTGTCGCCGCGGGGAAGCTCGCTGTGGTGTGCTTCCTGGCCCCAGTGCCACCCCTGCCCGGGAGCCTCTTCGGCGCGGGCCAGTGCGGAACCGAGCATCACGGCGTCGGCGCCCATGGCCACGGCCTTGATGATGTCGCCGCTGGTGCCCATGCCGCCGTCGGCGATCACGTGCACGTACCGGCCGC
The DNA here is from genome assembly GCF_030410475.1 of Arthrobacter sp. YD2. Taxonomy (NCBI): domain Bacteria; kingdom Bacillati; phylum Actinomycetota; class Actinomycetes; order Micrococcales; family Micrococcaceae; genus Arthrobacter; species Arthrobacter sp. YD2. The sequence continues at coordinate 998,772 of NZ_JAUHHB010000001.1, read as the reverse complement.
CGGACTCATCCATGTAGTCCCGGCGGGCTTCGGCAATGTCGGAGATGGCGGTGGCCATGGGTGCGTGGATGCCCAGGGCACGGCGGGTGGTGGTGGTCGCGCCGCCGCCGAAGCCCACCAGGACGCCTGCGGCACCGGTACGCATCAGGTGCAGGGCCGGGGTGTAGCCTGCCGCTCCGCCAACAATAACGGGGACGTCCAGTTCGTAGATGAACTGCTTCAGGTTCAGCGGCTCCACGGTCTTGGACACGTGCTCGGCGGACACCGTGGTGCCGCGGATAACGAAGACGTCGACGCCGGCGGCCAGGACGGTCTTGTAGAACTCCTGGGTACGCTGCGGGGTGAGTGAACCGGCGACGGTCACACCGGCCTCGCGCATTTCGGCCAGGCGGGAGCTGATCAGCTCGGCGCGGATGGGTGCGTCGTAGATTTCCTGCAGCCGGCGGGTGGCGGCGGGATTGAAGTTGTCACGGCTGAGCTGGGCAATTTCGTCCAGCAGGGGCTGCGGATCCTCGTACCGGGTCCACAGGCCTTCCAGGTTCAGGACACCCAGTCCGCCAAGTTTGCCCAGCGCGATGGCGGAGGCCGGGGACATAACGGAGTCCATGGGAGCGCCGATGACGGGCATCTCAAACTGGTATGCGTCTATCTGCCAGTTGATCGAGACATCCTGCGGGTCGCGGGTACGCCGCGAGGGCACAATTGCCACGTCGTCCAGGGAGTAGGCTCTGCGCCCTTGCTTGCCACGGCCAATTTCAATCTCGTTACTCACGCTCCCTAGGTTATCCCAGCAGGCGCCGGGCACATGAAAGCTGCCGGTAACCGTAACCTTCCGCAGCAGGTAAATGCACTGTCCGCACGGGTGGTTAAAAGACCGGAGGCAGCTCCTGCGATGTCTGCAGGAGCTGCCCCTTGGCCGGAAAACGGGTCCTAGCGGCGCGAACCGTAGTTCGGTGCCTCGACCGTCATCATGATGTCGTGCGGGTGGGATTCCTTCAGCCCGGCCGGGGTGATCCGGACGAACTTGCCCTTGGCCTTCAGCTCCGGGATGGTGCGTGCGCCGGTGTAGAACATGGTCTGGCGCAGGCCGCCCACCAGCTGGTGTGCCACGGCGGAAAGCGGCCCGCGGTACGGCACCTGGCCTTCGATGCCTTCCGGAATCAGCTTCTCGTCGCTGGGCACGTCCGCCTGGAAGTAGCGGTCCTTGGAGTAGGAGGTGTTCTTGCCCCGGGACTGCATGGCGCCCAGGGAGCCCATGCCGCGGTAGGACTTGAACTGCTTGCCGTTCACGAAGACCAGGTCGCCCGGGCTTTCGGCGGAACCGGCGAGCAGGCCGCCGAGCATCACGGTGTCGGCGCCGGCCACGATGGCCTTGCCGATGTCACCGGAGTACTGCAGGCCGCCGTCGGCGATCAGCGGAACGCCGGCGGGGATGGCCGCCTTGGACGCTTCGTAGATGGCGGTGATCTGGGGAACGCCGACGCCGGCCACCACGCGGGTGGTGCAGATGGAGCCGGGGCCCACACCTACCTTGATGGCGTCTGCACCGGCGTCGATCAGCGCCTGGGCACCTTCGCGGGTAGCTGCCTGGCCGCCGATGATGTCCACGTGCGCCGCGGCCGGGTCCTTCTTCAGGCGGGCGATCATGTCCAGCACGCCGGCGCTGTGGCCGTTGGCGGTGTCCACCACCAGGATGTCCACGCCGGCCTCGACCATGGCCATGGCCCGCTCGTACCCGTCTCCGAAGAAACCGATGGCGGCACCGACGCGAAGCCGGCCTTCATCATCCTTGGTGGCCAGCGGGTACTGCTCGGCCTTGTCGAAGTCCTTCACCGTGATCAGGCCCTGCAGCTTGCCGGCGGCGTCCACCAGCGGCAGCTTCTCGATGCGGTTCTTGCCGAGCAGCTCCACGGTTTCCTCGGCGCTGATGCCCACGCGCCCGGTGATGAGGGGCATGCGCGTCATGACCTCTTCAACCTTGCGGTTGGAGTACTCGGATACCGGGATGAAGCGGGTGTCGCGGTTGGTGACGATGCCCAGCAGGGTGTTTTCGGCGTCGACCACCGGCAGGCCGGAAACCCGGAAGTGGGCGCAGAGATCGTCCAGTTCCTGCAGGGTCGCGTCGGGGGAAATGGTGACCGGGTTGGTGATCATGCCCGATTCGCTGCGCTTGACCCGGTCCACGTGCTCGGCCTGGTCGGCAATGGAAAGGTTGCGGTGGATAACGCCCAGCCCGCCCTGGCGTGCCATGGCAATCGCCATCCGGGATTCCGTCACCGTGTCCATCGCTGCGGAGAGCAGCGGGGTCTGCACGGTGATGCGCTTGGACAGCCGCGAGCTGGTATTGGCTTCGGAGGGGATAACATCCGTCGGGCCGGGCAGCAGGAGGACGTCGTCGTACGTCAGGCCGACGAAGCCGAACGGATCATGTTCTGGGTACTGCTGACTCAAAGCTGCGCCTCTTTCGGGGGATGAGGAAGGAGAAGGCCCGAATAAGCCTGTTCCTATCCTAAAACGAAAGCGGGGCCGCCCCTATTCCGCCGGTTCGTATCCCTTTGCCTTCACCGGTATGCCCGCCCGTCCGGTGCAAGCCAGGATCCTCAGGGACAGCGCCCCGCCGTAGTCAGCAGACCCGCAGACAGGTCCTCCCCGGATGGTCGCCTGCCCTTTAAACAGGCATGTTTCCGGGATTCCCGGGCAGCCGTCCACGCTGCCCGGCGTCGCAAAGGACAGCACGCCTTCCTCCTGACCGGGGACCGGTTTCCCGTCCGGAGAGCTTTCGCGTGTGAGCGAAGCCACGGCAAAACCGTCGGGTGCGGTGCCCGGCAGGTACTGCGCCGTGGCGGCGTCCGCCTTCCCGTCCGGACACACAAAAGGCCCCGTCCGCGGAACGGTGACCGCGGGCGGGGCCTTCGCGTGAAGCGAGGGGTTACCGGCTAGTGCTGGTGTCCGTGATCCTCATCCTCTTCGGCCGGCTTCTCCACTACGAGGGCTTCGGTGGTGAGTACCAGCGAAGCGATCGAGGCGGCGTTGCGCAGTGCCGAGCGGGTGACCTTGACCGGGTCGATGATGCCGGCGGCGATCAGGTCCTCGTACTCGCCGGTGGCGGCGTTGAAGCCGTTGTTGACCTTCAGGTCGCCCACCTTGGATACAACAACCATGCCTTCGGCCCCGGCGTTCTCGGCGATCCAGCGCAGCGGCTGGGCCAGTGCACGGCGGACCAGGCCGACGGCAGTGGCAGCGTCGCCTTCCAGCTTGGCCACCTCCGAGTCGGTGTCCAGCGCCTGTGAGGCGTGGACCAGCGCGGAACCGCCGCCGGCCACAATGCCCTCTTCCAGGGCTGCACGGGTGGAGGAAACAGCATCTTCGATGCGGTGCTTCTTTTCCTTCAGCTCCACCTCGGTGGCTGCACCCACGCGGATGACGCCGATGCCGCCAGAGAGCTTGGCCAGGCGTTCCTGGAGCTTTTCGCGGTCCCAGTCCGAGTCCGTGCGCTCAATCTCGGCACGGATCTGTGCCACGCGGTCGGCGACGTCGGCTTCGGAGCCGGCTCCGTCAACAATGGTGGTGTTGTCCTTGGTGACCGTGATCCGGCGGGCAGAGCCCAGGACCTCCAGACCAACCTGGTCCAGCTTCAGGCCCAGGTCGGGGCTGACCACCTGCGCACCCGTGAGGGTTGCGATGTCCTGCATCATGGCCTTGCGGCGGTCGCCGAACCCGGGAGCCTTGACGGCAACCACGTTCAGGGTGCCGCGGATCTTGTTGACCACCAGGGTGGAGAGCGCTTCGCCGTCCACGTCTTCGGCAATGATGAACAGCGGCTTGGAGGCCTGCAGTGCCTTTTCCAGCAGCGGCAGGAACTCGGCCACGGAGGAGATCTTGCCGGAGTTGATCAGGATCAGCGCGTCTTCGAGGACGGCTTCCTGACGCTCTGCGTCCGTGACGAAGTACGGGGAGAGGTAGCCCTTGTCGAACTGCATGCCCTCGGTGATGACCAGTTCGGTCTGCGTCGAGGAGGATTCCTCGATGGTGATGACACCGTCCTTGCCGACGGTATCGAAGGCCTGTGCCAGCAGTTCACCGATCTCGGTGCTCTGCGCCGAGATGGCAGCCACGTGGGCCACCTGGTTGCCTTCAACCGGCTTGGCGTTTTCCAGCAGACGCTTGGCAACAGCATCCACGGAGACCTCGATGCCGCGCTTGAGCGCGCCGGGAGCTGCACCCGCGGCAACATTGCGCAGGCCTTCCTTGACCAGCGCCTGTGCCAGCACGGTAGCCGTAGTGGTGCCGTCGCCGGCAACATCGTTGGTCCGGGTGGCTACTTCCTTGGCCAGCTGTGCACCGAGGTTCTCGTACGGATCCTCCAGCTCAACTTCGCGGGCAATGGTGACGCCGTCGTTGGTGATGGTGGGGGCGCCCCAGGTCTTGGCCAGGACAACGTTACGGCCGCGCGGGCCGAGGGTTACCTTGACTGCGTTGGCCAGCTTATCGACGCCGGCTTCCAGCGAGCGACGGGCGGAGTCATTGAACTCCAACTGCTTTGCCATGTGTGTGTCCTTTCCGACAACTACATCTGCACCTACATCAGAAAACCCCGGCCAGAATGGTGGCCGGGGTTTTCAAGGGGAACTACTTTACGACGACGGCCAGCACGTCGCGGGCGGACAGCACCAGGTATTCCTGGCCGCCGTGCTTGACTTCGGTTCCACCGTACTTGGAGTAGATGACAACGTCGCCTTCGGCAACGTCAACCGGAACGCGGTTGCCGTTGTCGTCAACGCGGCCGGGTCCAACTGCAACTACTTCGCCCTCCTGGGGCTTTTCCTTGGCAGTGTCCGGGATAACGAGGCCGGAAGCAGTGGTCTGCTCAGCTTCGAGCGGGCGGACAACAATACGATCCTCAAGCGGCTTAATAGAGACCGACACTCGGGCTCTCCTTTGCGTAGTTTCTAACGGGTTTGGGGCCGTCGGTTGGCGCTGGCCGTCGTCGCGGTGCCGGTTCGCGCTTCCCTTCGGGGAGTTAGCACCCTCACGTGCGGAGTGCTAAGTCAGACTTTATGCATTGGTTAGCACTCGGTCAAGGTGAGTGCCAGAGCTGCGTGGATCACGTGCGCAGGATTACGCCTCCGGGGTACCAATGACGTAAACCGAATTTGCTTAGGCTTACCTAACGGGATAGTTTTCATCTGCGCGCACCATTAGAAAACATTTCTGTGTCCTATTCCTGCGGTAGGCACATCGACTCTCACCGGAGCCCCCATGATCACCAAGTCCCGCCTGCTGGCCGGAACCGCCCTCGTGTCCCTCCTTGCGCTCAGCGCCTGCTCCACCGAAGCAGCAGAAGCCGACGCCGACTCGACCTCCGACTCGACCGTTACGGTTGAGCACACACAGGGCAGCACCGATGTTCCGGTCAACCCGGAGACCGTCTACACCTTCGACCTCGGCGCACTCGACACCCTGGATGCCCTCGACATTGACGTTGACGGTGTCCCGGCCGCAAACTTCCCGGAAAGCCTCTCCAAGTACGGCTCGGATGACTACGCCAAGATCGGCAGCATGAAGGAACCCGATTTCGAGGCCATCAATGCCGGCGCCCCCGACCTGATCATCATGTCCGGCCGCACTGCCGATTACTACGATGAGTTCTCCAAGATCGCCCCCACGATCAACCTCAGCACCGATGCCGCGGATCCGTGGAACTCCTTCATCTCCAACACCGAAATCATCGGGGAAATCTTCGGCAAGGAAGCCGAGGTCGAGGACAAGCTCGCCGCCCTGGACGCCAAGGTCGAAGAGACCAAGGCAACCGCGGCGGACGCCGGCAACGGCCTCATCATTATGACCAGCGGCGGCGAGCTGACCGCGTACGGAGCGGGTTCGCGCTTCGGCCTGGTGCACGACGTCCTCGGCGTTGCCACCGCAGCTGACATCAAGTCCGAAGCCCAGCACGGCGAACGCGTGGGCTTTGAATACATCGCGGAAAAAAACCCGGACAACCTGTTCGTGATTGACCGCGACGTCGCCGTCGGCAACGCAGGCGAGGTCGCCTCCGCTGTCCTGGACAACGAGCTTGTGCAGGGAACCGAAGCAGCGCGCAATGACCGCATCACCATGCTGGATTCCTCCAGCTGGTACCTCGTGGGCTACGGCCTGAACAACGTTGACGCCATGGTCAGCGCAGTTCAGGACGGCATTTCCTAGCCCGCTTCCACGCTCCTGCTAAATCCTCGCCGGCCGGCCTCCCGCATCCAGGGAGGCCGGCCTGGTGCGGAAGATGGAAAAGCAACATGACTGCAATCCTCTCCCCTCCGGCTCCGGCACCTGCCGGAGCTGCCGGCGTTGGCCGGCGGCGTCCCGGCCCCGGGGCAATGCTGATAGTGGGCGGAACCGCCGTCCTGGTGCTTGCCGTTGTGTCCATGTTCGTCGGTGTCAGCGACGTGTCCCTGCCCGCCCTGCTTGCCGGCGATGAACATGCCTGGCACATTTTCTGGATCAGCCGCCTCCCGCGGACCCTGAGCATCATCCTGGCCGGCATGGCCCTCAGCGTCGCCGGCCTCATCATGCAGCTGATGGCCCGCAACAAGTTCGTTGAACCGTCCACCGTGGGCACCGTGGAATCCGCATCCCTTGGCATCCTGGTGGTGACGGTGTTTATCCCCGGCGCCTCACTGCTGGCCAAAATGTCCACCGCCACGGTGTTCGCCATTGCCGGAACCGCACTCTTCCTGCTGGTCCTGCGCCGGATCCCGCTGCGGAACACGCTGATCGTGCCGCTGGTGGGCATTATGCTCGGCGGCGTGATTGCTGCCGTCACCACGTTCTTCGCCTACCGGTTCGATCTGCTGCAGACCCTGAACAGCTGGATGGTCGGCGACTTCTCCGGCGTACTGCGGGGGCGTTATGAACTGCTCTGGATTGTTGGCGCGCTGACCCTCATCGGATACCTGGCCGCTGACCGCTTCACCGTCGCGGGCATGGGCCAGGATTTCACCACCAACCTCGGCCTCAACTACAACCGCGTGATGACACTGGGGCTGATCATTGTGTCCCTGATCAGCGCCGTTGTGGTTGTCAGTGTCGGCTCGGTGCCGTTCCTCGGCCTGATCGTTCCCAATCTGGTCTCGCTGATGATCGGGGACAATGTCCGCCGGGCCATCCCCTGGGTCGCCATCTTCGGGGCGGGGTTTGTCCTCGCCTGCGACATCATCGGCCGGACCATCCGCTACCCCTACGAAATCCCGGTGGGGGTCATTGTCTCGGCCATCGGCAGCGCCCTGTTCCTTTACCTGCTCCTGAGAAAGCGCTCCGCCAGTGCCTAGCAGTCCCGCCAGCGTCCTTCCCTCCGCTCTTACCGTGCGGCGCCGCCGTCCGGTGCGGAGCCTCTCCCCCCGTTTCTGGCTCATCCTGCTTTCGGTTCTGGCAGCAGCCCTGGTCACTGTATTCATGACCATCGAGCTGCGCGGGAACATCGGTTATGTCCTGCCTCGCCGGGCCATCAAGGTGGGTTCGATGATCCTGGTGGCGTACGCCGTCGGCGTCTCCACCGTGCTGTTCCAGACGGTAACGGCCAACCGGATCCTGACGCCGTCCATCATGGGTTTTGATGCCCTGTACGTGCTTATCCAGACGCTCCTGGTCTTCGCCTTCGGCGGCGGCGTGGTGCTGGCCATGTCCGGCCCGCTGCGCTACGGCATGGAGGTGGCCCTAATGGTGGGCTTCTCCTTCCTGCTGTACCGATGGCTCTTTACCGGCGGCGGCAAATCCCTGCACCTGATGCTGCTGGTCGGCATTGTGCTGGGCACGCTTTTCCGCGGCATTTCTTCCCTGCTGCAGCTGCTGATCGATCCCAGTGAGTTCATCATCCTGCAGGACCTGTTCTTCGCCAGCTTCAACAACGTGGACGGCAAGCTGCTCGCCTACTCGCTGATCGCCGCGGCAGCCGTGAGTATTCCGGCCTGGCGCCTGAGGCACCAGCTCGATGTCCTGTCCCTGGGCCGGGAGACCTCGATCAACCTGGGCATCAACCACAAACGCACAGTGACCCTGGTGCTGGTGATCTGCTCGGTGCTGGTTGCCGTTTCCACCGCACTGGTGGGGCCGGTAACCTTCTTCGGCCTGCTGGTCGCGTCCCTGGCCTATCAGCTCTGTTCACACTTCCGGCATGCCGCCGTTGTTCCAATCGCCGTCCTGCTCGGCATCATCGCCCTGGTGGGCGGCCAGCTCGTGCTCGAACGCGTCTTCGCGTTTGATACCGCGCTGAGCATCGTCATTGAATTTGTAGGCGGGATCGTCTTTTTGATCCTGCTCCTGAAAGGCTCCGTCAAATGATCCAGGCAACCGGCGTCACCAAAAAGTACGCCGCCACCACGGTTGTGGACGGGGTGAGCTGCACCATCAAGGAAGGCGGAATCACCTCGATCATCGGCCCCAACGGCGCCGGCAAATCCACCCTCCTGTCCATGATCAGCCGGCTGCTGGGGATGGACGCCGGAACGGTTTCCGTGGACGGGCTCGACGTCGTCTCCACCCCGGGCCGGGACCTGGCCCGGAAGATGGCTATCCTGCGCCAGGACAACCAGCTGACTGTCCGCCTGACCGTCCGGGACCTGGTGGGATTCGGGCGCTACCCGCATAACGGCGGCCGGCCCGGACCCGACGATAAAGCGCACATTGACCAGGCCATGGCGTACCTGGACCTGACCGCGCTGGCAGACAAGTTCGTGGACGAGCTTTCCGGCGGACAGCGCCAGCGTGCCTTCATCGCCATGGTGCTGGCCCAGGACACGGACTATCTGCTGCTCGATGAGCCCCTGAACAACCTGGACATGAAGCACTCCGTGGAAATGATGCGGCTGCTGCGCCGGCTCACTGACGATTTCGGCAAGACCGTGGTCCTGGTCATCCACGACATCAACTTTGCCTCCTGCTACTCGGACGACATCATCGCCATGTGCAACGGACGGCTGATCCATCAGGGCCCGCCGGCGGACATCATGCGCCCCGAAATCCTGCGTGACATTTACGAGATCGACATCCGGATTGAAGAGATCGACGGCAACCGGATCGGCGTGTATTTCGCCTAAGCAGGCAATCCGGTACCGCGCCCGTTCGGGCTGGCCGGAACGCGGACCCGCACCCCGTTCGGGTACGAAAGTAGCCCCCTGCAGGACCGGAAATCGCCAATGTGCATTGCACCACGCCGCAGCCCTCTCCTAGGTTGAAAGACCCACATATCCGGTCTTTCGGGAAGGGCTTGCCATGGAGGAGTCGAAGCTGCGCGTGGCGGTCCGGCTTGATCTGAACGCCCGGCAGGCACGCCTGGTGGTGCGCGGGCGGGTCACCGAGCAGAACAGCAAGGTGCTGTACGTGCTGGCCCGGCGGGCCAATGCCGCGCTTCCCGGCCTTGCGGTGGAGCTGGACCTTCGGAAGGCGTCGGCCACGGAGGAGGCGCTGGCTGGCCTGCTGCGCAGTTCGGAAACGGGTGCCCTGCCGGTGCTGGCCGGCCGCACCGCACCTCAGTCACTGGCGCCGCGGCAGCTGAGTATCCTGGCGCCTGCCGCGTAGCTCTGCAGCGCCGCAGCTCCCGTGGCAGCAGCCCTTCCGCTGCACAAGCTGCACCTCCCGTCCGTGCGTTTATCGCGCCCCGGCGTTTATCGCGCGGGCGGCGTGACCGCAGCCAGCCGCCTCACCGCCTCGGTGAGGACCTCGGGTGAGCAGGCAAAATTGAGCCGGGCGAAACCCGCTCCCTGCCGGCCGAAGCGAACCCCCGGTTCCAGGGCAACCCGTGCCTGGTCCAGGGCAAGGGCTGCCGGGGCGTCGCCCCAGCCGGCCGGGCCGAAGTCCAGCCAGGCCAGGTAGCCGGCGGCCGGCCGGAGGTACCCGACTCCGGGCAGGTGTTCCGCCAGCAGATTCCCCAGCAGCTCCCGGTTCGCGGCCAGTGATTCCATCACGCCGGACAGCCAGGGACCGCCGTCGTTGTAGGCTGCCACGGATGCGTGCAGCCCCAGGATGCTGGTCCGGGCCTGGACCTCCTCCGGCATCGATGCCAGCTGCAGTCTGGTTCGGCTGCTCTGCGCCACCATCACCGCGCACTTGGTGCCGGCGATGTTCCATGCCTTGCTGGCCGCGGTGACCGTAATCCCATAGTCGCGGGCATTCTCCGAGACGGAGAGGTACGGGGTGAAGGAGCCGGGGGAATAAGCCAGCGGGGCATGGATCTCATCGCTGATGACCGCCACACCGTACTTCACCGACAGGTCCGCGAGCGCCCGGAGCGTTTCGGCGGGGTGGCAAAGGCCCAGCGGATTGTGCGGATTGCACAGCAGCAGCGCATCCGCACCCCGGATGAATGCCCGTTCGATACCCGCCAGATCCAGCGCCCACCCCTCATCGGCCGCGAGCAGGGGCACTTCCACCACGGAGGCGTCCGCTTCCACGGGCAGCTCGAAGAACGGCGGATACACCGGAGGGGTGATCACCACGCTGCCGTCCACGGGCACTACCTGGCGCAGGGACTCCACAATTGCCACACTCACATCCGTGGTACACCCCACGTCCTCCGCGGCCACGGCCCAATTCCAGGTCCGGGACGCGAAGCCGGCAAAGGCTTCGGCCACCGGCCCGGGCCCGGCGACGTACCCGGTATCGGACGCCAGTACCCGGCTGATCACGGCCTGCTGCACGGGCTCGGCCAGCGGATAATCCATCTCCGCGACGAACAGCGGCAAAACGTCCGCGGGATAGGTCTGCCATTTGTAGCTGGTCCGGGACCGCAGTGCGGCCAGCGGCTCGGCGGAGATCCTCGTCATGCCGCCCAACCTACAGCTAACGTGCAGGTGCGCAGAAGAACTAGGCTGGAGGGCATGCCTGATACTTCCCTTGCACATGTTCTGAGCCCCGAGGGATGGCAGCTGCTGAACTCGCTTCCGCCGTACCTCGAATCCGAGTCCCTGAAGCTGAACACGGACCTGCGCAAGGCAGGGCACTCCCCCGAGCTGGTGGCTGCCGTCCTGACCCAGGCAAAGCTGCGGATGAAGGCGCGGGCCAAGTTCGGCCCGTTCGCCGAACACATGGTGTTTACCGCCCCCGGCCTGGAGCAGGCCACCCGGCTCAATGTGGCGGCCCTGCACGCCCGCCGGTACCAGGAGGCAGGGCTGGAGAAGGTGGCGGACCTGGGCTGCGGCATCGGCGCCGACTCCCTGGCGCTGGCCACCCTGGACCGACAGGTGACCGCCGTTGAACTAGATGAGATCACCGCAGCCGCGGCCACCATCAACCTGATGCCGTGGCCCGAAGCGACCGTGGTCCAGGGCAGGGCCGAGGAGTTCGACCTGACCGGGTTCGACGGCGTGTGGCTGGATCCGGCGCGGCGGACCACGTCCACCTCCGGTACCACCCGCATTTTCGATCCGGAGGCCTTCTCACCGCCGCTGTCCTTTGTGGAGTCACTGGCGGACTCCGGGCTGCCCGTGGGCGTGAAGATGGGGCCGGGCATCCCGCATGAGGCGCTGCCGGCGAACTGCGAGGCACAGTGGGTCTCCGTGGACGGAGACGTCACCGAGGCTACCCTCTGGTTCAACACGCTGCGCCGCGAAAACGTCCGGCGGGCGGCACTGGTGATCGGTTCCGGCGGCGCCGCTGAACTCACCTCACCGGTGGATTACGACGCCGGGGCCCAGGACGTGGAGCTGGGGCCGGCCGAGGGGTACCTCTATGAGCCTGACGGCGCCGTGATCCGGGCCGGGCTGGTGGCCGATGTTGCGCGCACCTTGGACGGGCACCTGCTGGATCCCCACATTGCCTACATCTGCGCCCCCGAACTGCGTGAGACGCCCTTTGCCCGGGCGTACCGGATCCTGGAGGTTCGCCCGTACAACGTCAAGGCGCTCAGGTCCTGGGTGAAGGAGAACCACATCGGCGTGCTGGACATCAAAAAGCGGGGTATGTCCGTTACGCCGGAGGAACTGCGCAAGGCCCTGCTCACCGGCACCAGCAAGGGCGGAGCCAAGGGGCAGAACAAGGCAACCCTGGTCCTCACCCGGATCGGCGAGGACCGCGTGGCACTGGTGGTTGAGCCGGTTCCGGAGTCCTGACGGCACCGCCGCCCGGCTGCGGCCGGCCCGTTAGCCGGCACCGGCCCGTCAGCCGGCGGCTGGCCGGTCAGGCGCGGGAGAACTCGCTGGCCGCCCGGACCTGCTCGGGTGTGGGCCGCACCCCGGTGTAGAGCACAAACTGTTCCTCCGCCTGGATGGCAATCACTTCGGCGCCGGTGATGACCTGCTTTTCCGCCTTCCGGGCAGCGGCTATCAGCGGCGTCTCAGCGGGCAGCGCGACGACGTCGAACACCACCTTGGCGGCAGCCACGGCGTCGTCGGTGAAGGACTGCACGGACTCATCGGTGCCCGCCATGCCCAGCGGGGTCACGTTGATCAGCAGATCCGCCGTGGAGGTGCCCGGCTCGGCCTGCCAGCTGAAGTCGTACAGATCCGCCAGGGCCCGCCCGGTTCCCTCGTTGCGGGCCACCACCGTGACGTCGGAGAAGCCTGCATCCCGCAGCGCTGCGGCCACCGCTTTGGCCATGCCGCCGGATCCGCGCAGCAGCACCGAGTGCGAGGCAGGCACGCTGTGGTCCCGCAGCAGCCGGGCGATGGCCAGGTAGTCCGTGTTGTAGGCCGTCAGCACGCCGTCGTCGTTCACGATGGTGTTCACCGAATCGATGGCCCGGGCGGAGGGATCCATCCGGTCCACCAGGGCAATCACATCCTCCTTGTACGGCATGGATACCGCCGCGCCGCGGATGGGCAGCCCGCGCACCCCGGCAATCGCCTGCGCCAGGTCAGCCGGCGCAAAGGCTTTGTATACGTAGTTCAGGCCCAGCTGGTCATAAAGGTAGTTATGGAAGCGCGTCCCGATGTTGCTGGGCCGGGCGGCCAGCGAGATGCACAGGGTCATGTCTTTGTTCAGGATCGGCATCTACCCATTATGGCCGTGCCCGGCCGGTGGCCCGGCACCCGGACGGGTTTTCGCCGGCGGTTCGCCCGGACCCGCGGCGGTTATAGGATTGTGAAGGTTCTCAAGCGCAAAGATGCGGGTCCGGGCGCTGTTATTTGGTATTGCATGAAGCAGGAGACAGTTTGGAAATCGAGTTCGCCAAGTCCGCGCAGTCAACCCTGGGAGTCGAGTGGGAACTCGCCCTGGTGGACGGCCGCACGGGTGACCTGGTCTCCGTGGCAGACCAGGTGCTGTCCGGTGTCAACGCCAACGATCCGGCGATGCGCGCGGATGAGGAGCACCCGCACATCAAGCAGGAGCTGTTGGAGAACACCGTGGAGCTGGTGACCGGGGTGTGCACCACCGTGGCCGAGGCGAAGGCGGATCTGACCCGCTCCCTCGAAGCCGTCCGCCGGGTCACTGACCCCATGGGCGTGGAGCTTTTCTGCTCCGGCTCCCACCCGTTCAGCGCGCCGAGGTCACAGCCGGTGACGGACAAGGAACGGTACGCAAAGCTCATTGACCGCACCCAGTGGTGGGGCCAGCAGATGCTCATTTACGGTGTGCACGTCCACGTGGGACTGGACAGCCGGGACAAGGTCCTCCCCGTCCTGGACGGACTGGTGAACTACTTCCCGCACTTCCAGGCGCTCTCCGCCTCGTCGCCGTTCTGGTCCGGGGAGGACACCGGGTACGCCTCGCAGCGGGCCATGATGTTCCAGCAGCTGCCCACGTCCGGGCTGCCTTTCCAGTTCGCATCCTGGGCGGAGTACGAGTCCTACGTGGCGGACATGCTCACCACCGGCGTGATTGACTCCATCAGCGAAATCCGCTGGGACATCCGGCCGGTTCCGGGGCTGGGCACCATCGAGATGCGGGTCTGCGACGGTCTGGCAAGCCTGCAGGACATCGGCGCGGTGGCAGCGCTGACCCAGTGCCTGGTCCACGAGTTCTCCTCGATCATCGACGCGGGCGGCACCATCCCCACCATGCCGCCGTGGCACGTGCAGGAAAATAAATGGCGGGCTGCCCGCTACGGGCTCGAAGCCATTGTTATTCTCGACGCCGCGGGCAACGAAAAGCTGGTTACCGAGCATCTGCTCGAAGATGTCCTGCCCCGGCTTGAGCCCATTGCGGAGCAGCTGGGCTGCAGCAGCGAGCTGAACGACGTCCGCACCATTATTGAACGGGGCGCCGGCTACCACCGCCAGCGCCGTGTCGCCGCGGAGAACGACGGCGACCTGCGCGCCGTCGTCCTGGACGGCATCGCCCAGCTGCGCGGGGCCTGATCCGGCGGAGTCTGCCAAAAAGCATGAAGGGCCCCGGCTGGATAACCGCCGGGGCCCTACTGTCAGGACTGAAGTTGCGGGGCGCGGATGCGCCGTCTGCCGTCTGCCGCCGAACGCTACGCGCCGGCGGGGGCCAGATGGATGCTGGTCACAGGCAGGGACGGGTCCGTGCCGAAACCGATGCCGGAGGGTTCCCCGCCGGCCATGACCACCTGCGCGCCCAGGGCCGCCACCATGGCGCCGTTGTCCGTGCACAGGGAGATGGGCGGGACGCGCAGCGTGATTCCTGCGGCGGCGCAGCGCTCCCCGGTCAGCTCCCGCAGCCGTGAATTCGCCGCCACTCCCCCGCCGAGCAGCAGATTGGTGATGCCGTGCTCGGTGCAGGCCAGGACGGCCTTGGCGGTGATGACGTCCACTACTGCCTCCTGGAAGGACGCGGCGATGTCCGCCACCGGCAGCTCCTGTCCGGCGGCCTCGTACTGCTCCACGCAGCGGGCCACGGCCGTCTTGAGGCCGGAGAAGGACCAGTCGTAGCGGTGCGGGCCCGGGGCCTCGGCGGTGCCCATGTACTTGGGCTGGGTCAGGCCGCGCGGGAAGCGGATGGCTTTCGGGTTCCCTTCACGGGACAGCCGGTCAATGGCCGGCCCGCCCGGGTAGCCCAGCCCCAGGATGCGTGCCACCTTGTCATAGGCCTCGCCCGCGGCGTCGTCAATGGTGGAGCCAAGCAGTTCAACATCACTGGTGAGGGAGGCAACGCGCAGGATTTCCGTGTGTCCGCCGGAGACCAGCAGCGCACCGAGGTTATCCGGCAGCGCGCCGCCGTCGAGCACGCCCACTCCCACGTGCGCCACCAAATGGTTGATGGCGTACAGCGGCTTGCCGGTGGCCAGTGCCAGTGCCTTTGCGGCGCTGACGCCCACCATCAGCGCTCCGGAGAGCCCGGGCCCGGAGGTGACGGCGATGGCGTCCAGGTCCGCGAGGCTGACGCCCGCTTCGGCCAGGGCCGCCTGCAGGGCCGGCACCACGGCATCAAGATGGGCGCGGGAGGCGATTTCCGGGATCACCCCGCCAAACCGCACGTGTTCCTCCATGGAGGAGGACACCGTGTTGGTCAGCAGCTGCGTGCCCCGGACAATGCCGACGCCGGTCTCATCGCAGGAGGATTCGATGCCAAGCACCAGCGGGTCGGTGCGGTTCATTTGCTGTCCTTTTGCTGTTGTTCGGATGCTGCGGGGCCGGGCGCCCCGGTCCAGGCGGCCAGCGGCAGGCGCATGATGAGTGCGGAAGCGCCGTCGCGGTAGTAGCGCGGGCGGATGTGGATCTGTTCGAAGCCGAACCAGCGGTACAGCCGCTGGGCACGGGGATTGTCATCCCGCACCTCCAGCAGCACGTCTTCGGCGCCGCGCTGTTTCGCCTCCTCCACGAGTATGGCCAGCAGCCGGGAACCGATGCCGGATCCCTCATTTTCGGGCACAACCGCGATGGTCTGGACGTCCGCGATGGGCAGGACACACATCAGGCCGGCGTAGCCGATTACCGTGCCCGCCGGATCTTCCGCCACGTAGTAGGAGCGGGTGTCCGTCTGGGCGAGTTCATCGTGGAACATCTGCAGCGGCCACGCGTCGACGGGAAAAAGCCTGCGCTCCAAGGCATCCACCGCGGGGATGTCCTCGGCGGTCATGGGACGGATGGAGATGGCCGTGTTGCTCACAGGGCACGCTTCCGGGGGCCCGGGACCTTGGCATCGGATTCGCGCAGGTACAGCGGGGTGCTGGGCAACAGCGGCAGGCCGCGCACCAGGCGGGCGGCCGCGGTGCGGCCGAGGGCCTCAGCGGTGGGCTGGGCGTTGGCGAAATCCTTTACGGCGTGGAGGACCTCCGGGTAAAGGCCCGCACCGGCGCCGTAGACCGGCAGGGCCGGAACCTGCGCCGGATCAGAGACATGCGGACCGTCGAGAAGCTCGGGTGTCCCGCCGGTGCTGCGGTAGGCAGCCCAGTAGACCTCCTTGCGCCGGGCATCGGTGGCGACGGCAAACTCGTCAATCCCCAGCCGCCAGGCGTCCAGGGCCGCATCCACGGCTATGGCGTCCAGGCTCATGATCCCGTGCAGCGGCTTGTCCCAGGCGAAAGCCAAGGTGCGGGCGGTCGCGATGCCGGCGCGCAGGCCGGTGAACGGCCCGGGGCCGACACCGGTCACCACGGCATCAAGGTCCGCACCGGTCACGCCTGCCCCGGCCAGCAGCCCGGCGATGCCCGGCGCGAGGACCTCGGCGTGGGAGCGGGTGTCTTCGGTGGCGAAGGACGCAATTACTTCCCCCTCCCCGGTGAGCAGTGCCGCGCTGGCTATGGCGGAGGTATCAATGGAGAGGATAAGCACGGTTTCCATTCTACGGCGCGTGCCGCGGTGCCCTTGGTGCGGGACCCGGCCTGCCCCCTCAGCGCAGGTCCGGTGCGTCCTGCCAGCGCGGACCGTAGCCGGCGAGCCGGAGGACGCGCTCCTCATCGGCGTCGTCGTCTGAAAAGTCGGTTCCCGGCGCGTTCCCGGCGGCCAGGGGGCGATCCCCTCCGACCTCCCGGACAAGGGTTATCTCCAGCCGGCTGTCCGCCAGGTGTTCCACCAGGCCGTGGCCCCACTCGACCACGGTGACGGCGCGGTCCATCGACGCTTCGAGATCAATATCATCAACTTCGCCTTCGGAGGCCAGCCGGTAGGCGTCCACATGGACCAGGTCCGGACCGTCGCCGAGGTTGGGGTGTTCCCGAACCAGCACGAAGGTGGGCGAGATGATCCCGGGCCGCACTCCGAGGCCTTCGCCCAGGCCCTGGGTGAAGGTGGTTTTGCCCGCACCCAGTTCCCCGGTGAGCAGCACCAGATCCCCGCGGCGGAGGGTCCGTGCAAGACGGGCGGCCAGGGTCTTGGTTTCTTGGGCTCCGCGGGTCCGGTATTCAGCTTCCCACTGTGCAGACTGCGTCACTGTGCCCGGACCGCCTCGGCCCCGGTTGCTTCCGCTGTTCCGCCCGGCACGTCACCGGACGGCGCTTCACCGGACGGCGCTTCGGGGACGGCTTCCAGTGCAATGGGCCCGGTTCCGGATTCCTCGGCGGTTCCTGCGGCGCTGTCGATGTAGGTGCGGGAAACCCGCTCACTGATCCGGGTGATGATTTCATAATTGATGCTGCCGGCGGCCGAAGCCCATTCGTCCACCCCGGGCAGGCCTTCGCCGCCGAAGAGAACCGCTTCCCTGCCGACCAGGGAATCCTCGGTACCGGCGATGCCGGTGCGGCCCAGGTCAATGACCATCTGGTCCATGGCGATCCGTCCGACCACCGGATACACCTGCCCGTCCACCTGGACGGGACCGCCGGTGGCTACGCGCGGGACGCCGTCGGCGTAGCCCAGCGGCACCAGGGCCAGCGTGGTGGGTTCCTGGGTGCGGTAGTGCAGCCCGTAGGAGACTCCCTGCCCGGCGGGGACCTCCTTGCAGGCGGAGATGGTGGTTTTCAGCGTCATCGCCGGGCGCAGTCCCAGCTCGGCCGGGGTCTGTCCGGCAAACGGAGACAGGCCGTACATGCCCAGCCCAATTCGGACCAGGTCGAAATGGGCGTCGGGGCGGGAGAGGGCGCCCGGGGTATTGGCAATGTGCCGCACCTCGCGGTCCACACCGGCGTCCTCGGCCACGGCGACGGCGATGCGGAACTTCTCCAGCTGCTGATCGGTTTCCGGCCGGTGCGGTTCGTCGGCCACGGCGAAGTGGGAAAAGATGCCCACCACCCGCAGCAGTCCCTCTTCCTGGTAGGCCAGCGCACGGCCCACGAAGGCTTCCCAGAGTTCCTCCGGGCAGCCGTTGCGGCCCAGGCCGGTGTCGATTTTCAGGTGCACCCGGGCCGGCATTTCCAGTTCGCGGGCGGCAGCCACCACGGCGTCCAGGTCCCAGCCGGATACTCCGACGTCGATGTTCTCCCGGATGGCTTCGTCGAACTTCGTCTGGTGCGTGTGCAGCCAGGCGAGCACCGGAGCGGTAATCCCGGCGGCACGCAGTTCCAGCGCCTCGCTGATGTGTGCCACTCCCAGCCAGGCTGCGCCTGCTTCAAGTGCGGCCCGGGCGGTCTGCACGGCACCGTGACCGTAGGCGTCCGCCTTCACAACGGCCATGACCCGGGCGGGACTGACAATGTGGGAGAGGTGGCGGACGTTGTGCCGGATGGCGGCCAGGTCGATGACGGCGGCACGTTCTGCCGGGGAAGGGAATTCAGGGTAGTTCACGTCCCTATTCTTTCACTCCCGCACGCTTTCGCCGTCCCGGTCCGGCGCCGTTTCACCCTCTGTCAGCGAACGGTGCATGATGTGCAGTCCGGTCAGGCCGTGCCGCGGGTGCCGGAATGCCTCCGGCACGGTGGCGAGGATCCGGAAACCCAGCGACTGCCACAACCGCACTGCCCGGGTGTTGGTTTCCACCACGGCGTTAAACTGCATGGACCGGTAACCGCGGCGGGCTGCCTTGGCCAGCACATGCTCGGCAAGCGCACGGGCGATGCCGCGTCCGGTGAACGCCGTCCCGGTCATAAACGACGCGTTGGCCACGTGGCTGCCGTTGCCGGGGCGGTTTGGGTGCAGCTGGGCCGTGCCCGCTACGGTTCCGTCCAGTTCAGCGACGAACACGACGGCCGGGGCGGGCTCCAGCCAGAGGGGCCGTGCTGCGTCCTCCGAAGCGGTGGTGTCCCAGCAGTAGGTCTCCCCGGACCGAAGCACCGGTTCCATGATGGCCCAGAGGCCCGGCCAGTCTCCCGGCCGGGCCTCCCGGATGTGCAGTCCCTCCACTACGCCTCGAGGGCGGCGGCCCACAGGTTGATCTTGGAATCCACTGCGTAGTCGTCGATCCGGCGCAGCTCGTCGTCGCTGAATTCGAGGTTGTTCACGGCGGCCAGGGAGTCCTCCAGCTGCTTGACGCTGGAGGCTCCGATCAGGGCGGAGGTGATGGCAGAGCCGTCCGGTTGAGTACGCAGGACCCAGGCGATGGCCATCTGCGCCAGGGTCTGGCCGCGGGATTCCGCAATGCTGTTCAGCCCCCGCACCCGCTCCAGGTTCTGGTCCGACAGCTGCGAGGGGTCCAGCGACTTGCCGGCGGCGGCCCGGGAATTATCGGGCACCCCGCCCAGGTACTTGTTGGTGAGCAGGCCCTGGGCCAGCGGTGAGAACGCGATGGATCCCGCGCCGACCTCACGCAGCGCCGCGAAGAGGTTGGGGTCCCCCTGTTCCACCCAGCGGTTGAGCATGGAGTAGGAGGGCTGGTGGATCAGCAGCGGGGTGCCCATCTCCCGCAGGATCCGTGCCGCCTCGAGCGTCTTCTCCGGCGAATAGGAGGAAATACCCGCGTACAGGGCACGGCCGGAGCGCACGGCGGTATCCAGGGCCCCCATGGTTTCCTCCAGCGGGGTGTCCGGGTCCGGACGGTGGCTGTAGAAGATGTCCACGTAATCCAGCCCCATGCGTTCCAGCGACTGGTCCAGGCTGGAGAGCAGGTACTTGCGCGATCCCCAGTTGCCGTAGGGGCCCGGCCACATGTCATAGCCCGCCTTGCTGGAGATTACCAGCTGGTCCCGGTACGGGCGGAAGTCATCGCGCAGGTGGCGGCCGAAGTTGGTTTCCGCGGAACCGTAGGGCGGGCCGTAGTTGTTGGCCAGGTCAAAGTGCGTGACGCCCAGGTCGAAGGCACGGCGAAGAATGGCCCGCTGGGTGTCAAAGTCCTTGTCGTCGCCAAAGTTGTGCCAGAGCCCCAGCGAGACGGCCGGCAGTTTCAGCCCGCTCTCGCCAACCCGGCGGTACGGCATGGAATCGTATCGGTTTTCCGCAGCTTCATAAGTCATGGCCCCCATAATGCCACCGTGCCCCACGCGGCGCTGCGTACGGGTCCGCTCATGTCACGGCTCCCAGCTGCCACGGGACAAACTCATCCTGTCCGAGTTCCAGTTCCTCACTCACGGTCTGCCGGCCCGAGGCGGTGGCCAGGATCCGGTGGAAGATCCGCTCCCCCATCTCCTGCAGGTCGGTTCCGCCGTCAATGATTTCGCCGCAGTTGATGTCGATGTCTTCCGCCATCCGGCGGTACAGCTCCGTGTTGGTGCCCAGTTTGATGCTGGGCACCGGGCGGCAGCCCAGCACCGAACCACGTCCGGTGGTGAAACACACCACCGTGGCCCCGCCGGCCACAATTCCGGTGACGGATACCGGGTCATAGCCCGGTGTATCCATAAAAACGAGCCCGGGCCCGCGGATCCGGTCCGCATAGCCAATGACATCGGTGAGCTCGGCACGGCCTGCCTTGGCAACGGCGCCCAGCGACTTTTCCAGGATGGTGGTCAGTCCGCCCGCCTTGTTGCCCGGCGACGGGTTATTGTCCAGGCTGCCTCCGCCGCGGAGCGCGTACTCCTGCCACCAGCCCAGCCGGTCCAGCAGCCGCTCCCCCACAGTGCGGGTTACCGCCCGGGCGGCAAGGAGGTGTTCCGCGCCGAAAACTTCCGGTGTTTCAGCCAGGACGGAAGTGCCGCCCCAGCCGACCAGCCGGTCCGAGGCCACGCCCAGTGCCGGATTGGCGGTGATGCCGGAGTAGCCGTCCGATCCGCCGCAGTTCATCCCCAGGACCAGCTCCGAGACATCGATCGGTTCGCGCCGGCATTCGTTCAGCACCGGCAGCATACGCCGGACTGCCTCCACGCCGGCACGTACCGATGCCCGCACCCCGCCGGATTCCTGGATGACCAGCCGCTCAACCAGCTCGGCGGATATCTCCGCATCGATCAGGCGGTCGGCCTGCAGCATTTCGCAGCCCAGCCCCACCACCAGCAGTCCGGCGAAGTTCGGATGGTGGGAATAGCCGGACAGGGTCCGGAAGAGAATCTCTGCACCTTCACTGCCAGCCACCAGGCCGCAGCCGGAGGAATGCGTCAGTGCCATCACGCCGTCGATATTGGGGAAGGCATCAAGGACCGGGCCGCGGAACTGGTCCGCGATCATCCGGGCGGTGCTCGCGGAGCAGTTGACGGAGGTCAGGATTCCGATGTAATTCCGCGTCCCGGCACGCCCGTTGCGCCGTCGGTAGCCCTGGAAGACCGGCCGCGGGCCGTCCGGCGCCGGCGGCTGGAAGCGTGCCGTGCCGAACTCAATGTCCTGCCCGGCTTCTGCCATCGCCAGGTTGTGGCTGTGGACATGGTCTCCGGCGGTAATCGGTGTGGTGGCCTGCCCAATGACCTGCCCGTATTTGTGTACCCGGTCTCCCGCGGCGATATCCGCCAGCGCCAACTTGTGCCCCTGCGGAATGTTGGCGGCGGGAACCAGGACGGACCCTCCGGGCCCCTCCACCGGCTCCCCTGCCGGGAGCAGGCGCAAGGCTACGCCTACTTCGTCCCCGTCAGCGAGGCGCAGCACGGCGGTGTGCCGTGCGGGTCCGCTCTGCGGGTTTTCGCTGTGCGGGCTTTCGCTGTGCGGCTCGGCGGTACTGCCCGCCGGCACTCCGGGAAGGCTGCTCACCAGTCGTGCACCGTCCCGTCCAGCAGCCGGTTGACCGGCAGGTACGCAGGTGTGTAGTCAAAGGATTTGGCGGCCTCGTCGTCGTAATCCACGCCCAGTCCCGGAGCCTCCCCGGGGTGCAGGAGCCCGTCCCTGAAGCTGTAGCCGGTGCGGAAGACGCGCAGGGTGTCCTCGGAGTGTTTCATGTACTCCTGGATCCCGAAGTTGTGCAGCGCCAGGCCCAGGTGCAGCTGGGCGGCCTGGCCCACCGGGGAAATATCCGTGGGTCCGTGGAACCCGGATTTAATCGAGTAAACGGCCGCGAAGTCCATCAGCTTCCGCAGCGCGGTGATGCCGCCGGTGTGGGTGACGGCCGAGCGGACATAGTCAATCAGCTGCTCGGTAATGAGGGTCTGATAGTCGTACACACTGTTGAACACTTCCCCGATGGCCAGCGGAACCGTGGTCTGCGAGCGCACGCGGCGCAGCGCCTCCTGGTTTTCCCCCGGTGTGCAGTCCTCCAGCCAGAACAGGTCATAGGGTTCCAGCGACTTTCCGAGCCCGGCAGCCTGGTTGGGGGTCATCCGGTGATGGCCGTCATGCAGCAGGACCAGTTCCGGACCGAACTCAGCCCGGACATCGGCGAAGACCTGGGGAATGTGGCGAAGATACGCCCGCGTGTCCCAGGCTTCCTCGGCGGGCAGCGGAGCCCGCAGCGCTGGTTCGTAGTCGTAGCGCTGTCCGGGCCGCTGGTCCGCGGCGACCCCGTAGATCTGGCCCAGTCCGGGGACTCCCGTCTGGACCCGGATGGCCCGGAAGCCCTGGTCCAGGTGATTGCGGATGGAGGTGAAGAGTGAATCCCGGTCGCTGCCCGAGGCATGGCCGTAGGCCCGGCAGCCCGTGCGTGACGCCCCGCCCAGCAGCCGGTAGAGCGGCAGCCCGGCCTCCTTGGCCAGGATGTCCCAGAGCGCGACGTCGACGGCGGCAATCGCTGCCATGGTGATCGGGCCGCGGCGCCAGTACGCCCCGCGGTACAGGTACTGCCAGGTGTCCTCGATCCGGCGTTCATCCCGGCCGATCAGCAGCGGCACCACGTGTTCCTTCAGATAGGCGGCCACCGCCAGTTCACGGCCGTTGACGGTGGCATCGCCCAGCCCGACCACCCCGGAATCGGTGGTCAGCCTGAGCGTGACGAAGTTGCGGCCGGGGCTGGTGACCAGCACTTCTGCCGAGCGGATTGCCATGGTCTCTCCTTGGTAGGGGTGGTGCTGGTAGGGGCGGTGCCGGTAGGGGTGGCTGACAGGTGTGGCGCCGGTAGGGGTGGAACTGAGCGGGATGAAACCGTGCGCCCGGTCGCGGTTCTCAGGGCCGGGGCGCGTAGGACTGCAGCGGAAGGTTGTAGGCGAGGTCTATTCCGGTCTCCACGGCCTCTGCCGCCGCCAGCCTGCCTTCCGCGACCAGACGGGCCAGGAAACCCGCATCGATCCTTCGGGCCAGGTCATGCCGGGCGGGGATGGACGCCAGCGCACGGGTGTCGTCAACGAAACCGCTGGTGTTGTAAAAGCCCGCGGTCTCCACCGCCGATTCGCGGAACCGGCGCATCTGTTCGGGACTGTCCAGGAACCACCAGGGCGCACCAAGCCGCAGGGCGGGATAGGCGCCGGCCAGGGGCGCCAGTTCCCGGGAGTACACCGTTTCGTCAGTGGTGAAGACAATCATCCGGAAACCCGGATCCATGCCGAAGCTGTTCAGCAGGGGCTGCAGCGCACGGGTGAATTCCACCCGCACCGGAATATCGAACCCCTTGTCGGTTCCATAGCGGCTGCGGACGGCACTGCTGTGGTTGCGCAGCACCCCCGGATGCAGCTGCATCACCAGCCCGTCCTCGGCGGACATGCGCGCCATTTCATACAGCATTCCGCCGGCGAAGGCTTCGGCTGCCGCCGCATCGGACTCACCGCGCAGCGCGGCGGCAAAGATGCTCCGGGCGTCGGCCGGATCCAACGGCTCGGCCGACGCGCTGAGATGTCCGTGGTCCGTGGCCCTGGCACCCGCCTGCAGGAACGCTGCCCGGCGTTGCCGCAGGGCCAGCAGGAACGAGTCGTAATCCCCCGCTTCGATGCCGGAGACTTCCGAGAGCCGGCGGACGTCGGCCGCCCAGCCGGGCCTGCGGATGTGCAGCAGGTCATCGGGACGGAACGTGGGCAGGATCCGCTGGCGCCCTTCCTGCTCTGCAAGCTTCCGGTGCCCTGCAAGGCCGGAGGCGGCAGAGTCGGTGGTGGCCAGCAGTTCCACGTTGAAGCGGTCCAGCAGCGCCCTGGGGCGGGACTCGTCCCGGGCCAGCCGGTCAAGAAGAAAATCGTAAAGCCCGTCGGCGGTTTCCTCCGAGGGAGGTGCAGGAGCCTCGAAGACCACCGCCAGTTCGTGTTCCAGCCAGTAGCGGGTGGGGGTTCCCCGGAAGAGTTTCCAGTTGCGGCAGAACCGGCGCCAGACCTCGCGGGGATCCGTCTCGTACGGGGATCCGTCCTGTGTGGGGATACCCAGTGCTGCGGGGCTTTCCCCCTGCGAGACGAGCATACGCACCAGGTAGTGGTCCGGGATCACGAACATCTCGGCGGGATTGGCAAAGGGCTCGTCCTGCACCAGCAGGTCCACGTCCACGTGCCCGTGCATCGACACAATGGGCAGTGCGGCGGTGGAGGCGTAGATTTCGCGGGCCAGGGCCCGGACGCCGGGCTCGGCCGGCAGGGCCCGATCCGGGTCCAGCTGCCAGGCGGTGCGCTGTTCGGTCACGTTGATGCCTCTCCTTTGAAACACGACGTTTGCAACAAATGCCACGCCCTGCACGGCCTGGTGCACTCCAATATGCGGGTGAATGCCTGAGAAGGCAAGGCCTTTCCGGGAGCGAATCAGCTTTGGAAAATCCGAACGGCGAAAGTATTGACACGGTTTGCAAACGATTGCATTGTGTGGTGTACGCCACACTCCGGTGGCCGCGACAACGAGGTGAGGCGGGTCCTGCAATGGCGGGTGCGGTAACTGTCAGGGATGTAGCGAGACTGGCCAGCGTCTCCGCATCAACGGTTTCACGTGCCCTCTCAGCATCGGACCTGGTCGCCCCGCACACCCGCGACCGCATCCTCGCCGCCGCAGCCCAGCTCGGGTACAGCGTGAACACCTCCGCACGCGGCCTGATCACCGGACGCACCAGCAACTTCGGCCTGGTGGTGCCGGATCTGGAAAACCCGTACTTCGCCTCAGTCACCAAGGGTGTGCAGGGCCGGGCCCTCAGCGAGGGCTACGCCGTTTTCGTGGCGGACTCGGACGAGGACGTGCGTGCGGAGATCGAGCTCGTACGGAAACTGGCCTCCCAGGTCGACGGGCTGATTCTCTGCTCCCCGCGCATGTCGGATGAGGATCTCGGGCAGATCGCCCGGGACACCACCATGGTGCTGATCAACCGGCGGCTGCCGCAGGTGGACAGCATCACTGTCGATGACACCGAGATTGTCCGCCAGGCGCTGGGACACCTTTACGCCCTGGGGCACCGCACGGTGTCCTACGCCGGCGGACCGGCGACGTCGTGGTCAGACAGCCAGCGCCGGAACGGCATCCGCCTGGCCCTCACCGATCTGCCGGGGCTCGAGGTGGTCAGCATCGGCTCCTTCCCGCCGGTTTTCGACGGCGGACTCTCCGCAGCTGACCTGGCGGCGGCGTCGGGCGCAACCGCGGTGCTGGCCTACAACGACCTCATGGCACTTGGCATCCTCTCGCGCCTGCAGGCGCGGGGCATACGCGTACCGGAGCAGATGAGCGTGGTGGGCATCGATGACGTCAGCGCCGCCACCCTGGTCTCGCCGGCGCTCACTACCGTCCGCGCTCCCCTGCGCAAGGTCGGAACGGCGGCCGTGGACGCGCTGATCGACCGCATTCTTCCCGAACGCCGGGATCTGCCGCCCGAGGCCCTGCCCATCCACCTGATGATCCGCGATTCAACATCCGTTCCCCACCGTTCAGCAGTGCCCCTCACGTCCCGCGAAGACGCAGGACTCAATGAAAGGTCAAGCAATGCGAAACAGTAAGAAATTGCAGATGGTTTCAGTCTTCGCGGCGACTGCGATGCTCGCAGCAGCCTGCGGGGCGCCCGGAGGAAATGCCGGCGGGGAAGAGCTCGCCACGAGCGACGTTCCCGATGCCCCGTCAGAGGCGGTGACGCTGAACATTCTCGACGTTGCCGGCAACAAACAGCTGACCGAAGGGATCTTCGACTCCTTTGTCAGCGAGCACCCCGATGTTGTCTCGGGAGTTACGTGGGAAACTGCGGGTGCACCGGATATGGCGGGGAAGGTCAAGGCCCAGCAGCAGGCAGGGAACCTGCAGATTGACCTGGTGCTCACCGGAACCGACGGCCTGTCCGCAGGGATCAGCGAGGATCTCTTTGTCCCCATCGCCGCGGACTACAAGGACCGGCTCTCGAATATGGACAACTACCAGGAGCCTGCAGCGGAAATGCAGAAACTGGCCGAGGACAAGGGGGTGGCCCTGACGTACTACCCCTCGGGTCCGCTGTTGGAGTACAACCCCGAGAAGGTTCCCAACCCGCCCACCACGGCCGAGGAGCTGCTGACCTGGACCCAGGAGAATCCCGGCCGGTTCGGGTACGCGCGCCCGGCAAACTCAGGTCCCGGCCGCACCTTCCTGATGGGGCTGCCCTACATCCTTGGCGACGACGATCCCAAGGACCCGGCGAACGGCTGGACGAAAACGTGGGACTACCTCCAGCAGCTGAACCAGAACATCAGCTCCTACCCCACCGGCACCGGCGTCACCATGAACAACCTGAAAAACGGGACCTGGGACATGGCACTGACCACCACCGGCTGGGACATCAATCCGAGGGCACTTGAGCAGGTGCCGGCCAACTTCGAGGTGCAGGCGCTGGAAGGCTTTACCTGGGTGACAGATGCCCAGTACGCGGTTGTCCCCAAGGGCGTGTCTGCGGACAAGATGTCGGCCATCCTGCAGGTCCTGCAGTATGCCCTGACCCCTGAGCAGCAGGCGAAAACCTATGACAGCGGCTATTTCTACCCGGGTCCGGCCGTTGAAGGCGTGACCCTGGACATGGCCCCGCAGAGCAGCCAGGACGTCATCGCCAAATTCGGCCGTCCTGAATACGACGCCCTCATTGAGGACAACCCCAAGGCAACCCCGATCAGTGCCGAGGATCTGGTCACGGCCTTTAACACCTGGGATACCGACGTGGCGAGCGGAAAGATCGAAGAAAAGAAATGAGCATCCAGGCAACTTCCTTCAAGACACTGGAGCTCGAGCACGTCGCCAGGAATTTCGGCGGACAGGCGGCTCTGAGCGACCTGAACCTGAATATCCGCAGCGGCGAATTTATCGCCCTGCTCGGACCCTCCGGCTGCGGAAAGTCCACGGCGCTGAACTGCCTGGCCGGGCTGCTGCCCCTCACCGGCGGACGCATCCTCATGGACGGCCGCCAAATAGACCGGTTGGTGCCGGAAAAACGGGGCTTCGGCATGGTATTCCAGAACTATGCGTTGTTTCCGCACCTGAGCGTGGAGAAAAACATCGCGTTCGGGCTGGAAATGCGCAGGATCCCCCGGGCCGAGATCAAAACCAGGGTGGCGGAGGCCATCGAGCTGGTCCAGCTCGGCCCGCATGCCAGGAAACTCCCCGGGCAGATGTCCGGCGGACAGCAGCAGCGGGTCGCCATCGCGCGCGCCGTAGTGCTGCGTCCCCCGCTGGTGCTGATGGATGAACCGCTCTCGAACCTGGATGCGAAGCTCCGGCTGGAGATGCGGACCGAAATCCGCCGCCTGCACCAGTCCCTCGGCCTGACCACGATCTACGTCACCCATGACCAGGAGGAGGCACTGTCCCTCGCTGACCGCCTGGTGGTGCTGCGCCAGGGCGAAGTCCAGCAGGTGGGCACGCCCCAGGACCTGCATGAGCACCCCGCCAACTGGCACGTTGCTGACTTCATGGGGTACCGGAACCTGCTCGACGGCGTCGTGGAGCATACGCGCGGCGGCATGGCCACTGTCTCCGTAGCGGGTACGGGCATCACCGGCGCCACCCGGGATCCGCTTGCCCCGGGAGACGCAGTGAAAGTGGGGATCCGCCCCGAGGACTTCGAAATCACCGATGCGGGCGGCCCGGACGCCGGCCATACCCGGCTCGAAGCGGTGGTCGAAGTGGTCGAATACCAGGGCCGGGAATTCGCGGTCGAAGCCCGGACCGACACCGGCCAGGCACTCCACATCCGGACCCACCGCACGGCCGAAGCAGGGCAGCGGATCACGGTCTCGGCGCCCCACGAACGGGTCCTTGTTTTTGCTTCAGCCCTGACGGCTGCGGCGCCCGTCCCGGAGCTGCAGGAGGCCACGCCATGACCCAGGCGCCCGGGAGGTCCCGCAGCGCCGCCCCGGAAAAACCCGGAACCCGCCCGGCACTCTCCCACCGGCTTGCCGAGCGCGGCATCGACCGGCTGCTCCTGCTGCTGGTGCCGGCCCTGCTGTTCGCCCTGGTGCTGTTTGTGTATCCGTTTGTCTACGGCCTCGGGCTGTCCTTCCAGCCGAGTGAAGGCGGCCTGTTCGGTGCCTACATCAAGTTCTTCACGGATCCCTCCATGCGGGGACTGGAATCCATCTGGATCACGCTGAAGCTCGCAGTCCCGGCCGCCGTCTTTAACGTTGCCGCCTCAATTCCCATCGCCTACAAGATGCGGGGAAAGTTCCGCGGCAAGCGGGCGCTGACCACCGTTCTGGTCATTCCGATTACCCTCGGCACCGTGCTGACAGCCGAAGGGCTGCTGAACTTCTTCGGCCAGCGCGGCTGGCTCAACCGGTTCCTGGAGATTTTCGGTTTCGGTCCCCTGGACCTGGTGCAGAACTACTGGGGAGTGCTGTGGTCCCTGATCATCTCGGGGTTTCCTTTCGCCTTCCTGCTGATCCTCTCCTACCTGTCCGGAATCGACCCCTCGTTGGAGGCCGCCGCACAGACGCTGGGCGCGGATTGGAAGCAGAGGTTCCGGAAGATCACGCTGCCGCTCCTGGCTCCCGGCCTGGCCATCACCTTCTGCCTGACCTTTGTCCTGGCCTTCAGCGTTTTTCCGTCGGCCATCCTGGTGGGTGACCCGTCCGGCTCCACCCGGGTGATCGCCTACGTCGCCTATAACGCCTGGGGGCAGCAGTTCGACTATCCCCTGGCATCTGCCGCCGCAATTGTCATGGGTGCGGTGGAACTACTCGTCATTATCCTGGTGCTGCTGTGGCGGTCCCGGATGTACAAGGGAAGCACCGGAGGCAAAGGCTGATGAGCGCAACCATCCTCAAGGACACCGAGGCACCGCCGGTACCGGAGCCCGGACGTCGGCAGTTGAAGGCCACCCCCGGAACGTTCCTGGTCTGGGGCGGCATGGCCCTGTTCCTGATTCTCCTTTTCGGCGTTGTCGCCTCCGTGGTGGTGAACTCCTTCGCCGGCCAGTGGTTCGACTCCTGGTTCCCCTCCGGCTATACAACCGCCTGGTACGGGGAAGCCTGGCAGCAGTACGATCTCACCCAGGTGGTCAGCACCACCGTGATTGTCGCCGTGGCCGTCGTCGGCATTTCGGTCCTCATCGGTGCGCCCGCCTCCTATGTCCTTGCCCGGCGCAGTTTCCCCGGCAAAAACATTGTCATGCTGGTCTTCCTCCTGCCGATCATGATGCCGCCGATCACGTACGGCATTCCGCTGGCGACACTGCTGACCTACTACCATCTGGCACCTGGCCTGACCGGGGTCATCCTGGCCAACCTCGTGCCTTCGGTACCGTTCGTCATCCTGACCATGACGCCGTTCATTGAACAGATCAACCCGTCCATCGAGTCCGCCGCGCGCATGTGCGGAGCCAATATGACACGGTTGTTTACCCGGATCCTTGCACCGCTGCTGATTCCGGGGGTGCTGGCCGCGGCTGTGCTGGTCCTGGTGCGCACCGTCGGAATGTTTGAACTGACCTTCCTCACCTCCAATTCAAGTTCCGACACCCTGGTGGTGGCACTCTTCACGGCGATGACGGGGGCCGGCATCCGGGCACAGCAGTCGGTGGACGCCATGGCCGTGATTTACATGCTCATGATGATGGTGCTCCTGGTGGTTGCGCTCCGGTTCGTGAATCCCACGCAGCTGGTTTCCCAGGTGCGTGAAGATGTGGACTGAGACCGGCCCGCAGATCCCTCCTGCCGCGGAAGCGGCTCCGCGGCTGAGCCGGGCGTCCCTTGCATCCGCCGGATGCGGTTCCGCGCTCGGTCCCGCGGTGGATCCGGGCAGCCTGCGGACCGGAATGGTCCATCTGGGGCTGGGGGCCTTCCACCGGGCACACCAGGCGGTGTACACCGAAGACGCTGCCGCTGCCACCGGCGACACCGGCTGGGGAATCCTGGGTGTGACCGGCAGGAGCGCCCGGGTGGCCGACACGCTGAAACCGCAGGACGGGCTGTACACGGTGCTGACGAAAGCGCAGCCCGGTGCGGGCAGTGCGGCCGATGCATCACTTCGGATCATCGGATCGCTGCGCGGCGCGGTGTTTCCCGGCCGTGACACACCACCGGTGCTCCGGGCACTGGCAGAACCGGACACCCGGGTGCTGACCCTGACGGTGACGGAGAAGGGCTATCCCCGGGATGCCTCAGGACATCTGGCCATGGCCGACGGCGTGGCAGCGGACCGGGCCGCCCTTGCTGCTGACAGCCGGCAGCGCCCGGCGTCCTCCGACGTCGCCGCCCGCACCCCGCTGGGCCTGCTGGCACGCGGCCTGTTTGCCCGCTACCGCTCATCGGGTGCCCCGCTCAGCGTGGTGTCCTGCGACAACCTCATTAGCAACGGTGCCCTGACGCGAACACTGGTCACGGAACTCGCGGAAGCCGGGGGCACCGGCTTTTGTGCCTGGCTGCAGGAATCGGTGGCGTTCCCCTCCACCATGGTGGACCGAATTGTCCCGGCAACCACGGAAGCAGACCGGCAGCTGGGCAGCGGCATACTCGGGCTCCGGGACGAGGCACTCGTGGTGGCGGAGCCCTTCGGCCAGTGGATTCTGGAGGATGACTTCGCCGCCGCCCGGCCGGCCTGGGAACTGGCCGGGGCGGTCCTGACCCCTGACGTGGCCCCGTTCGAAGCCGCGAAGCTGCGCCTGCTCAACGGCACCCACTCACTGCTGGCATACCTGGGTGCGCTGAAGGGTTACGCCACCATCGCCGACGCGGCAGCGGATGAGGACCTCGCCGCTGACGCGTCCGCGCTGCAGGCGGAGGCCATCCGCACCCTGGTTCCGCCCCCGGGGGTGGACCTGGAGGAATACTCGGCTTCCATCCTGGCCCGGTTCCGTAATCCGGCCCTCGGCCACACCACACTCCAGGTGGCCATGGACGGTTCCCAGAAGCTTCCGGTCCGCGCCCTGGCGACGGTGGCGGACCTGTTGGCTCTGGGTACGGTTCCGGAGGCCCTGGCCCGGCTGGTGGCCGCGTGGATGGTGTTCGTTTACCGGCAGCGGAATGTCCACGGTTCCGTGCTGCCGCTGGAGGACCCGTTGCGGGAAACCCTGGCCGCACAGGCTGCCGGCCCGGAATCCGGGCTTGTCGACAGGCTCCTGGACCTCTCCGCGGTGTTCCCGCCCCCGGTGGCCGGCCACCCCGGTTTCCGCGCAGCCGTCAAGGTCCATGCCGCTGAGCTGCTCGCCGCGGTTCCGGGGCGCTAGGGCCGTGTTGCGTGCCCGGTCCACATGCCGAAGGACACCCCGGTTGGATCTCGAAAAATGCCGAACCACCGATCGGCGCCACCCAAAGCAACC
Source organism: Arthrobacter sp. YD2 (assembly GCF_030410475.1). NCBI lineage: Bacteria > Bacillati > Actinomycetota > Actinomycetes > Micrococcales > Micrococcaceae > Arthrobacter > Arthrobacter sp. YD2. The sequence continues at coordinate 967,134 of NZ_JAUHHB010000001.1, read as the reverse complement.
CGGGATCGCTCTACCAGGCCGCCGAGCGCTGCAACACGGTCGAGCGCTGCCTCAAGGTCATCGACCGCCACATACAACCGCGGTCCTGCAGACGGAGGAGGTGCCGACGGGTCCGCCCGCTGAAGCCCGCCTATTCCGCGATCGCCTGCCTTGATGATCCAGTAGTCCGCTCCGAGCTCCGTGTCCTCGAAGGCAGGCTCAAAAGACCATCCTGAGAGTGCCGTATGGAACTGCTGAAAAAGCTCCGGATCTGTCGTCTCGACTTCCCACCACACCACCTTGTCCATGGCCTCATGCTATGGACTAGCGGACTGGCCACGTTCCTCAACACGCCCTGGCGGTTCCCGAAGGCCAGGCAGGCCGCCGGGCAGCACCCGCCGGGCACACCGCAGGAGCCCGATACGGCAAAGGCCGGCGGCGCAGGGCTTTTGCCCCGCACCGCCGGCCCCACGGATCCGGTGTAGTGCGCCGGTGCCCGGCAGGCCCGTCAGTTCCCTGCTGCGCCCAGCACTGCAGCGCCGTAGCCGGGCAGCTGCAGTGCGTCGCCGTAAAGCTCCGACGGGCCCGTCTCAAGCAGGACCTGCGCTGCTGTACCCAGGGGAACCGGAACTTCCCGCGCCGTATCGGCGAAGTTCAGCGCCACGGCGGTGTCTCCGCGCCGGAACACCAGCCAGCGTCCCACCTCGTCGAAGTCCACACTCGTAGCATCCATATCCGGGTCGGTCAGGTCCGGACGGTTTCGGCGCAGGTCCAGGAGTTGCCGGTACAACCCCAGCAGCCGGCCGTGGCCATCACTTTCAGCTTCGGACCAGTCCAGCTTCGAATTGGCGAAGGTCTGCGGGTCCTGCGGATTCGGTACCGTGTCCGGATCCCATCCCATCCGTTCGAATTCCCGCAGCCGTCCTTCCGCCGTCGCCTTGCCCAGGTCAGGTTCCGGATGCGAGGTAAAGAACTGCCAGGGAGTGGACGCCCCGAATTCCTCGCCCATAAAGATCATGGGCGTAAACGGCGACGTCAGGTTCAGCACGGCCGCCAGCGCCAGCTGCGGGTAGTCCAGGCTCGCGCTGAGCCGGTCCCCTGCCGCCCGGTTGCCGATCTGGTCATGGTTCTGGGTGCAGACCACCAGCTGCCGGGCGGACACCCGGTCCTTGTCGATCGGCCGTCCGTGGGTTCGTCCGCGGAAGGATGAGAAGGTGCCGTTGTGGAAGAAGCCTTCCTGCAGCACCTTCGCCAGGGCTTCGACGGAATCGAAGTCCTCGTAGTAGCCCCCGTTTTCCCCGGTGAGGTTGGTGTGCGCGGCATGATGGAAGTCATCGGACCACTGCCCGGCCAGGCCGTAGCCGTTCACGTTCCGCGGCGTGATCAGCCGGGGGTTGTTCAGGTCGGATTCGGCAATCAGGAACAGCGGTTTGCCGAGTGTTTCCGCGCACTCATCGGTGGCGGCAGCAATCTCTTCGAGGATGTGCACCGCCCGTTCGTCGTGCAGTGCGTGGACGGCGTCCAGGCGCAGCCCGTCCACGTGGTAGTCGCGGAACCACATCAGCACGTTCTCCACGATGTACTCGCGGACTGTGTCCGACAGCGGCCCGTCCAGGTTCACCGAGTCACCCCAGGTGTTGGCTTTCCCTTCCGTGAGGTAGGGGCCGAACATGGGCAGGTAGTTGCCGCTGGGACCAAGGTGGTTATAGACCACGTCCTGGATAACGCCCAGGCCCGCCCGGTGCGCGGCGTCGACAAAGCGCTGGTAGGCCTCGGGCCCGCCGTAGGTTTCCTGCACGGAATACCACAGCACGCCGTCGTAGCCCCAGTTGTGTGTCCCGTTGAAGGAGTTCACCGGAAGCAGCTCCACGTACCGCACGCCCAGGTCCGCCAGGTAGCCCAGCCGTTCGATGGCTGCATCCAGGGTTCCCTCGGGGGTGAAGGTGCCAACATGCATCTCGTAGATGGCCCCGCCGTCGAGCCCCGGAGACACCCAGTCCCCGTCCTGCCAGTCGAAGAGCTCCGGGTCAAACGTCCGGGACAGCTCGTGCACGCCCGCCGGCTGCCGGCGGGAGCGCGGATCAGGCACCGGAGTCCCGGCGTCGTCAATGAGATAGCCGTAGTCAATGTCCTCGAGCAGCTCGGCATGCTGGGCGTGCCACCAGCCGTTCTCACCCCGGCTCATGGACAGGCGGCGCCCGTCCGCCAGCAGGGTCATGGTGTTGGCTTTGGGAGCCCACACATCGAAGTTCGTCCTCACTCGCCGTCCTCCCGAACCAGCAGCGCCACCGGGTAGCTGCCGAACAGATCTGCGACGGCCACCCGGCCGTCGCTTGTATGGGTAGTTCCCGTAATGACGTCGCGGTAGGTTCCCGCGGGCAGCAACACACCGGTTTCCTGCCAGCCGCCCTGCACCTGCAGCCCCACCGGGAGGCGGGTCACCAGGGTCACTGCTCCGCCGCGGTCAAAACCGAAAAGGTGCCGGGCTGCCGGGCCCTCCGCTGTGACGGGAACGTAGCCGCTGAAGAGCTCGGGCCGGCCGCGCTTGAGCTGGAGCGCGCGGGTGGTGATCAGCAGTTTTGCCGCTGCGTCCTCATCAACTTCCGGGGCTCCGGTTCCGGCGAACGACGCCGCCACGTCCCGGCGGCGCTGGAAGTCCACCTCGCGCCGGTTGTCCGGGTCCACGAGGGACCGGTCCCAGAATTCCGTGCCCTGGTAGACATCCGGAACGCCGGGCATGGTCAGTTGCAGCAGCTTGGCCGAGAGCGAGTTGGAGTATCCCGCGGTGCGGATCCGCTCCACCAGGGAGGTAACCAGGGTATTCACCTCGGCGTCGTCAAACGCGGCGTCGATCGCGGCGTGCATCCGGGCTTCGAACGCTGCGTCGGGGGCCGTCCAGGTGGTGCTGGCAGATGCCTCCCGTGAGGCTTTTTCCGCGTACGCATGTGCACGGTCCCGGCTGAGCGGCCAGGCGCCGATGACGGCCTGCCAGAGCAGGTTCGCCATCGGCTCGTCACCCATGGGCGCCAGTGCCTGCAGTTTCCGGAAGGCGGCTGCCCACTCGTCGGGGATTTCCGAGAGAACGGAAATCCGGGCGCGGGTGTCTTCGCTGCGCTTGGTGTCATGCGTGGTCAGGGCCGTCATGGCAGCGGGCTGTTCCAGCTGCCGCCGAAGCAGCCTGGCATGCAGCTCAAACGGCGTGACGGCGAAGTGCGCCGGGTCGGCACCCACTTCGTTCAGGGAGGTCAGGCGTGAGTAGCGGTAGAACGCGGTGTCCTCCACGCCTTTCGCCATCACCATCCCGGAGGTCTGCTGGAACCGGACCGCGAGTTCTCCGAGGTCAGCCAGCGGGACAGTGGACGTCTCCCCTGCCGGCAGCGGGTTCAGCAGCCGGTGCAGGATGTGCAGGGCACCGGCAAGGTCCGGCCGACGAACGGTCGCGGCAACCACGGCGTCCGTGAGGTATTCACTCCCCTCGGGCAAGTAGCTGCGGTAGACCGGGAAGCAGGCCAGCAGCTCCGCCAGGGCGTCCGCTGCGGTTGCCGGATCCAGCCCTGAGTCCGCGGGCAGGAGCCGCACCAGCCGCTGCACCTCCGAGTTCAGCAGCTGATCCGCGATGCCGCGCTTGGTGCCGTGGATCATGTCGGCGTAGGGCTCGGTAGGCACGAGGGCGGTGAGTGTCTCCTCGCCGGCCGGGTCGGTGAAGAGACGGTCGACGTCGGCGAGCGCGTCGTAGCCTGTGGTGCCTTCGGTTTCCCAGTCCCGGGGCAGGGACTCTCCCGGTTCCAGAATCTTTTCAACCAGGATGTAGGCGCCGCCGGTAAGTTCCCGCAGCCGGGCGAGGTAGCCCTTGGGGTCCGCGAGTCCGTCCGGGTGGTCGATCCGCAGTCCGTCCACGAGCGACTCGTCGAACCACCGTCGGATCTCGGCGTGGGCCTCGTCGAACACCCAGGGCTCCTCCACGCGGATGCCTGCCAGGGTGTTGACGCCGAAGAACCGGCGGTAGTTCAGCTCGCTGTCGGCCCGCCGCCAGTTCACCAGTTCATAGTGCTGACGTGCGTGGACTTCCTGTGCCGAATCCCCGTCCCGCGCCGTGCCGGGTGCCACCGGGTAGCGGTTCTCGTAGTAGTGCAACTCACCGTTGACCAGCTTGAGCTGCTCCAGTTCGTTGTCGCCGTCGCCCAGGACGGGAAGGCGCAGCTTTCCGCCACCCGCTTCCCAGTCAATGTCGAAAGCCTCCGCGTACCGGGAGCCGCGGCCGTGTTCGAGTACCGACCACCACCATTTGTTCCGGGCAGGCGTGGCGACGCCCATGTGGTTGGGCACAATGTCCACCAGCACCCCCATCCCGGCTGCGTGAGCGGCCTCCGAGAGTGCCCTGAGCCCGTCAGCTCCGCCCCTGGCCGGATCGACGGCGGAGGGGTCAACCACGTCGTAGCCGTGGTCGGAGCCCTCCTCCGCTGTCAGGATCGGCGAGAGGTAGACCCAGTCCACGCCGAGGTCCGCCAGGTACGGGACCAGGGCGGCGGCGTCGTGGAGGGTGAACGACGGGCGGATCTGCAGGCGGTACGTGGACAGCGGGGTCCTCATTCGGCCGTCCCGGGGTTCTGCTGTGCCTTCGACCCGGCCAGTGCCGCGAGCGAAGCGGCCACGGAGTGGTCGTGTTCCTCTTCTTCGGCATGGGCCCGCAGCACCGCCATGGATTTGGCAGCCACACTCAGCTGGCTGTCCGCCGGTACCGGGTCCGCATCCGCATATTCACCGGCAGTGTCAATGACTACATCCCACATGGGGGCGTACTCCTTGGCCGGGACGGTGACCTTCACAGCCTCGTCGTGCGCGTTGAAGTAGAGCAGGAAGTTCGCGTCGGTGATCCGCTGTCCGCGGGCGTCCTTGCCGCGGATTCCCTGCCCGTTGAGGAACACGCCCAGGGACCGGCTGACCGGGGTGTCCCAGTCATCCGGAGACATGGGGGTGCCGTCCTCGGTGAGCCAGACGATGTCCGGCAGCGCTTCGCCCTCACCGCGCCGGACGGGCCGTCCGTCGAAGAAGCGGCGCCGGCGGAACGTGGGATGTTCGGCGCGCAGCGTGTTGACCGCAGCAGTGAACTCCATGAGCGGGGTGTCCATGGAATCCCAGTTGATCCAGCTCAGCTCGGAGTCCTGGGCATAGGTGTTGTTGTTGCCCTGCTGGGTCCGGCCCAGCTCGTCGCCGTGCGCGATCATGGGCACGCCCTGGGAGAGCAGCAGCGTGGCAAGGAAGTTTCTCTGCTGCCGGGCGCGCAGGGAGAGCACGTTGGGATCATCGGTGGGTCCCTCGGCTCCACAGTTCCAGGACCGGTTGTGGGACTCGCCGTCGTTGTTGTCCTCACCGTTGGCTTCGTTGTGTTTCTCGTTGTAGGACACCAGGTCATGCAGCGTGAAACCGTCGTGGGCGGTAACGAAGTTGATGGAGGCAACGGGCCGGCGGGCCGAGGACTCGTAGAGGTCGGCGGACCCGGTGATGCGGGAGGCGAATTCGCCAAGGGTGGATGGCTCGCCGCGCCAGAAGTCGCGGACCGTGTCGCGGTACTTGCCGTTCCACTCGGTCCACTGGGGCGGGAAGTTGCCCACCTGGTAGCCGCCGGGTCCGATGTCCCAAGGCTCGGCAATCAGCTTCACCTGGGAAACTACCGGGTCCTGCTGCACCAGTTCGAAGAACGTGGACAGCTTGTCCACATCGTAGAACTCGCGGGCCAGAGTGGAGGCGAGGTCGAAGCGGAAACCGTCCACATGCATTTCCGTCACCCAGTAACGCAGCGAGTCCATGATCAGCTGCAGGGAGTGCGGGTTGCCGACATTCAGCGAGTTGCCGGTGCCGGTGTAGTCCATGTAGTACCGCTTGTCATCGTCCACCAGACGGTAGTAGGACGCGTTGTCGATACCGCGGAAGGAGATGGTGGGGCCCAGGTGGTTGCCCTCGGCCGTGTGGTTGTAAACCACGTCCAGAATCACTTCGATGCCCGCAAGGTGCAGTGCGCGCACCATTGCCTTGAATTCCTGGACCTGCTGCCCGTGGTCGCCCGTGGCGCTGTAGACGTTGTGCGGTGCGAAGAAGCCGATGGTGTTGTAACCCCAGTAGTTGGACAGCCCCTTCTCCTGCAGGGTCGAGTCATTCACGAACTGGTGGACCGGCATAAGTTCAATCGCGGTGATGCCCAGTTTCTGCAGATGGGCGATCACCGAGGGGTGTGCGACGCCGGCGTACGTGCCGCGCTGCTCTTCCGGAACGTCGGGGTGCAGTTCCGTCAGGCCCTTGACGTGGGCCTCGTAGATCACTGACTGGTGGTACGGGGTCTTGGGCTTCCGGTCCCCGTCCCAGTCGAAGAACGGGTTGATCACCACGCCCATCATCATGTGCGGTGCCGAATCCTCGTCATTGCGTGAGTTTTCGTCACCGAAGTTGTAGCCAAACAGCGCCTGGTCCCAGTCGATTTCCCCGGCCACGGCCTTGGCATACGGGTCCAGCAGCAGCTTGTTGGGGTTGCACCGGTTCCCGTTCTCGGGATCATTCGGTCCGTCGACACGGAACCCGTATTTCTGCCCCGGCATAACCTGCGGCAGGTAACAGTGCCAGACGTATCCATCCACCTCGCTCAGGCGGATCTGTTCCTCATTGCCGTCCTCATCGAACAGACACAGCGTTACGGAGTCCGCCACTTCGCTGTAGAGCGCGAAGTTAGTGCCGTTTCCGTCGTAGGTTGCACCCAGCGGATAGGCATCTCCCGGCCAAACTTCCATGTAGAGCTCCTGACTAGTTCAGTGACAACACCAAATTGATATGTCTGCTTACTTTTCTACCCCAGACTTGGAGCTTACTTGAATTCCCGGCCCCGGATGGGCGGTGAATTCCGCGACAAGCGATCGGATCTGCGGGTCAAGGCGGGATGGGGCCACCGGGCCGGCGGCTGCTGCGAGGCTGCCGGCCCGGCCGTGCAGGCTCGCAGCCGCTGCGGCCAGACGGGCGTAATGACCGGGTCCGCGCCGGTCCGCAGGCGTGCGGTCCGTGGCGAGCAGTGCGCCAAGGATGCCCGAGAGCGTGTCGCCGCTGCCCGCCGTCGCCAGCCACGGTGTTGCCTCGGCCTGGCTGTACAGCTCTCCGGTGGGCGCTGCTGCCAGCGTGGCCCAGCCCTTGAGCAGGACGGTGGCACCGGTGCGTTGGGCAGCGAGCCGGGCAAAGCGGACCGGGTCGCCCTCAATATCGGTGCGTGAGACCTCCTCCCCCATGCTGCGGAGCAGGGCGGTGAGTTCCCCGGCATGGGGGGTCAGCACGACGGCGGGATGAAGTCCCGGACCCGCGGCGGCCACTGCGTCGGCGTCGATCACTGCGGGCAGGCCCGAAGCCATGGCGTCCACGGCGCGGCGACGCTGCTCTTCGTCATCCCCGGCTCCCGGCCCGGCAAGCCAGGCCTGGACATGGGTTCCGTTGACCGTGCCGGTGCTGCACACAGCTTCCGGATGGGCCAGGTTGATCAGCCGGGCCACACCCTCCGGGCCCAGATAGCGGACCATTCCGACGCCGGTCGCCAGGGCTGCGCCGGTGGCCATCAGCGCCGCGCCGGGGTAAGCGGAGGAACCTGCGGCGATGCCAAGGACACCGCGGCTGTATTTGTGGTCAGCCCGGTCCGGGACCGGCAGGATACGGGCCAGCTCCGCCTCCTGCAGCCGGTAGGCGTCCGGGGTGCCAAGGTAGTCTCCGAGGCCGATGTCGATGCAATGGATGGATCCGGCGGCCACGGCGCCGGGGCCGGCCAGGAGCCCGGTTTTGACCGCGCCGAAGGTCACTGTCATATCAGCGTGCAGGCAGGTTCCCGGCATCCGCCCGGTGTCTGCGTCCACACCGCTGGGCAGGTCGCAGGCAATTACCAGCGGGCCGGCACCCCGCTCCCGTGCGGCGTTGAGCTCTTCGGCAAGCGCCCGGACCGGGCTCCGCAGTCCGCCGGATCCTCCGGTGCCCAGGACCCCGTCCAGCACTGCGTCCGCCGCCAAACACACTGCCGCACACTCTGCGGCGTTTACTTCGGTCAGCTCCCGGACCGTACCACCCTGCGTGCGGAAGGCGGCCAGTGCCTCCGGATGCGCTGCCGGCGCGGTGAGCACTGCTTCTGCCGCTACTCCGCGCGCGGCCAGCCGGGCGGCTGCGTAGAGGGCATCGCCTCCATTGTTACCGCTGCCGGCCAGCACCACGAGGCGGGCGCCGTAGAGCCGTCCCCTGCGGGTTTTGAGGGCGGACGCAGCAGCAGCGTGCAGCCCGTAGGCTGCACGCTGCATAAGTTCTGCTCCGCGCCCCTCCGCAAGCAGCGGGGCCTCGGCACGGCGGACGGCGGTTCCGGTATAGGCACTGATCATGCGCTACACCTTAGCCCTCGGCGACGACCATTGCTGTAGCTACATCCCCGTCATGGCTGAGGGACAGGTGCCAGACCTGCACGCCCTTCCCGGCGGCCACGGCCGCTACCGTTCCATCGATCTGCAGCTGCGGCGCTCCGGCGGGATCCAGCCGGACCTGGCAATCCTGCCAGTTCATTCCCGCAGGGGCTCCCAGGGCCTTGGCCACGGCTTCCTTGGCAGCAAACCGCGCTGCAAGGGAGCGCAGGTTCAGTTCCCGTTCCGCCGGGGCGAACAGGCGCGCCCGCAGGCCGGGGGTGCGTTCCAGCTGCCGCCCGAAGCGCGGTACGTCCACTACATCGACGCCGATCCCGATGATCATCTGCGGCCGCTTCCTACTCGACCGTGACGGACTTGGCGAGGTTGCGCGGCTGGTCCACATCAAAGCCCTTGGCCGTGGCCAGTTCGCAGGCGAAGATCTGCAGCGGCACGGTGGTCAGCAGCGGCGCCAGCAGCGGCGGCGTTTCCGGCACGTAGAAGATGTGTTCGGCGTAGGCCTTTACGGCGTCGTCGCCCTCTTCGGCAATAACGATCGTCTTGGCGCCGCGGGCACGGATCTCCTGGATGTTGGAAACCACCTTGGCGTGCAGCGAATCCCGGCCGCGCGGTGAGGGGACCACCACGAACACGGGCTGGCCTTCCTCGATCAGGGCAATCGGGCCGTGCTTCAGCTCGCCGGCGGCGAATCCTTCAGCGTGGATGTACGCCAGTTCCTTCAGCTTCAGCGCACCTTCCATCGCTACCGGGAAGCCGACGTGGCGTCCCAGGAAGAGCACCGAGCCGGTCTCCGACATCAGCTGCGCCAGTTCCTTGATCTGTCCCGAGTTATCCAGCACCTGCTGGATCTTGTCCGGTACCTTGGACAGGTCCGCCAGGATGTCCTTGATCTCGCCCTGGAACTTGTTGCCCCGGATCTGTGCCAGGTAAAGGCCCAGCAGGTAGGCGGCAGTGATCTGCGCCAGGAAGGCCTTGGTCGAGGCAACGGCGATTTCCGGTCCGGCGTGGGTGTAGAGCACCGCGTCCGCTTCGCGCGGAATGGTGGAGCCGTTGGTGTTGCAGATGGCCAGCACCTTGGCACCCTGCTCCTTGGCGTAACGCACCGCCATGAGGGTGTCCATGGTCTCGCCCGACTGGGAGATGGCCACGATGAGCGTGTTCGCGTCCACGATGGGGTCCCGGTAACGGAACTCGTGGCTGAGCTCTACCTCGACCGGCAGGCGGCACCAGTGCTCAATGGCGTACTTGGCTACCTGGCCGGCGTAGGCGGAGGTACCGCAGGCCAGCACCATGATCTTGTTGATGGATTTCAGTTCCTCGGGGCTGACCCGAAGCTCGTCCAGGGTCAGGCGTCCGTCAGCGTCGGAGCGGCCCAGCAGGGTATCCCCCACGGCCTGGGGCTGGTCGTTGATTTCCTTCTCCATGAAGGAGTCATACCCGCCCTTTTCGGCTGCCGCGGCATCCCAGTTCACGTGGAACTCGGTGCCTTCGGCCGGCGTGCCGAAGAAGTCGGTGATCTCCACGGAATCGGGGGTGATGGTCACCACCTGGTCCTGGCCCAGCTCCACGGCCCGGCGGGTGAAGTCGATGAAGCCGGAGACGTCGGAACCCAGGAAGTTCTCGCCCTCGCCCAGACCGACGACGAGCGGGGAGTTGCGCCGTGCCGCCACCACGGTGCCGGGGGAATCGTTGTGCACGGCAAGGAGGGTGAAGGCACCCTCAAGCTGCTGGCAGGCAAGCTGCATGGAGCGGGCCAGGTCTCCGGCGCCTTCGCCGCGGTAGATCGAGCCCAGCAGGGCGGCGGCAACCTCGGTGTCGGTTTCAGAGACGAAGACGGTGCCGGCGGCGAGCAGCTGCGTCTTCAGCTCGGCGAAGTTTTCAATGATGCCGTTGTGGATCACGGCAAGGCGGCCGTTGTCCGCCAGGTGGGGGTGCGCATTTTCGTCGGTGGGTCCGCCGTGGGTGGCCCAGCGGGTGTGGCCGATGCCGGTGGAGGCGGCCGGAAGCGGCGTGGCTTCCAGTTCGGCTGTCAGGTTGGCCAGTTTTCCGGACTTCTTGCGGATCTGGATGCCTTCGGGGGTCAGGACGGCGACACCGGCGGAGTCGTATCCGCGGTATTCCAGGCGCCGGAGACCTTCCATCACGACGTCGAGGGCGCCGTGGCTCCCGGCCAGTCCGGATTCTGCTGCGGCTTCAACGCTTGCGGCGGCGCCGGGGCGGCCTGCATATCCAATAATTCCACACATACCACTAAGCGTACCGGCCAGCGGCCCGGCTTACCGAAACCTGCCTGCCGGCGGCGGTGCCGCGCCGCGCTCTGCGCGGGCACACCGTTTGGGATTGCCGCCGCTACAGGGCAGAATTCCTAGGGTGTCAGAACGCCATATGAAGTCCTCCGGGGCCCAGTCGCCTGAGAGCAGCTTCACGCCTTTTGTGGAGCTCGACCGGAAGACCTGGTCGCGGCTCTCCCATGAGATCCGTTCTCCGCTCAACCAGGAGGACATCCTGCGGCTGCGCGGGCTCGGCGACCAGCTGAACCTGGACGAGATCCGGGAGGTCTATCTGCCGCTGTCGCGGCTGCTAAACCTGTATGTCGCCGCAGCGGGCCGCCTGCACAGCGCCACCACCACGTTCCTGGGTGAGAAAACCACGCGTACCCCGTTTGTCATCGGTGTGGCCGGTTCCGTGGCGGTGGGCAAATCCACCACCGCACGTGTGCTGCGTGAGATGCTGCGCCGCTGGCCGGACACGCCCAATGTCGAACTGATTACCACTGACGGTTTCCTCTACCCCAACGCCGAACTCGAGCGCCGCGGGCTCATGCAGCGCAAAGGCTTCCCTGAGTCCTATGACCGGCGCCGGCTCCTGCGCTTTGTCAGCGAGGTGAAAAGCGGCGCCGAGGAAGTCCGTGCTCCCCGGTACTCCCACCTCACCTACGACATTGTTCCGGGCGAGGAGATTGTGGTGCACCGCCCGGATGTGCTCATTGTCGAAGGGCTGAACGTCCTGGCACCGGCCCGCCCGCGCGCGGACGGGCGCTCCGGCCTGGCGCTGAGCGACTTCTTCGACTTTTCCATCTATGTGGACGCCCGGACCTCCTACATCGAGGAATGGTACGTCCAGCGGTTCCAGTCCCTGCGCAGCGGCGCCTTCGCTGATCCGGCGTCGTACTTCCACCGGTACGCCGATCTCACGGATGAGGAAGCCCGGGCCACTGCCCTGGACATCTGGAAACGCATCAATGAACCCAACCTGGTGACCAATGTCCTGCCCACGAGGGGCCGCGCCCAGCTGGTGCTGACCAAGGACGCGGACCACTCGGTGACGAGGATGCTGCTGCGCAAGACGTAGCAGCGGGCGGGATCAGACCGAAGCCCCTGCCTCAGCGTTGAGCGCCAGGTTTCCTTCCACGGCTGCGGCCAGCGTGCGGGCCGTGGATGCGGCCGTCTCCATGTCTGCGGCCTCTACCATCACCCGGACTACCGGTTCGGTGCCGGAGGGACGCAGCAGTACGCGGCCGGTTTCCCCCAAGGCTGCCTGTGCCTGTTCCACGGCCTGGCGGACCGGCTCGTTGGTCTGCACACCGGCCTTGTCCACGCCCTTGACGTTGATGAGCACCTGCGGGAGTTTCTGCATGACACCCGAGAGCTGCTTCAGGGTGCTTCCGGTGCGGGCCACCTGTGCGGCCAGCTGGAGCCCGGTCAGCACGCCGTCGCCGGTGGTGGCGTATTCGGAGAAAATTACGTGTCCTGACTGTTCGCCGCCGAGGCTGTAGCCGCCGGAGCGCATGCCTTCCAGGACGTAGCGGTCCCCCACTCCGGTTTCAATCAGGTTGATGCCCGCCTCCCGGAGGGCCAGCTTCAGCCCGAGGTTGCTCATCACGGTGGCTACGAGGGCGTTGTCCTTCAGCTTGCCGGCGTCCTTCATGGCTATCGCCATGATCGCCATGATCTGGTCACCGTCAACGACGTTGCCCTCGTGGTCCACGGCCAGGCAGCGGTCGGCGTCGCCGTCATGCGCAATGCCCAGGTCTGCGCCATGGGCCACCACGGCGGCCTGCAGTGCCTCCAGATGGGTCGAACCGTAGCCGTCATTGATGTTGATCCCGTCCGGTTCCGCACCAATGACCACTACCTCGGCCCCGGCGTCGGCGAATACCTGCGGGGAACAGCCGCTGGCCGCGCCGTGTGCACAGTCCAGGACTACCTTGAGCCCTTCGATGCGGTTGGGGAGGGTCTGCAGCAAATGCACCACGTACCGGTCTTCGGCGTCGGCAAAGCGGTGGATCCGTCCCACGTCGCTTCCGGTGGGCCGGAGGCCGGGGCGTGACATTTCGGCTTCGATCGCGTCTTCGACGGCGTCGTCGAGCTTCTGCCCGCCGCGTGCCAGGAACTTGATCCCGTTGTCCGGGGCAGCGTTGTGGGATGCGGAAATGACGACGCCGAAATCGGCGTCCAGGTCGGCTACGAGGAACGCAGCCGCCGGAGTGGGCAGGACGCCGGCGTCGAAGACGTCAACACCGGAACTGGCCAGGCCTGCTTCCATGGCCGCGGAAATGAAGTCTCCGCTGATCCTGGGGTCCCGTGCCACAACGGCGACCGGCCGGCGGCCGTTCTCCACGCGGTTGTGGCCCAGTACCACGGCGGCGGCCTGGGCAAGGCCGAGGGCGACTTCGGCGGTGATCAGCCCGTTGGCCAGTCCACGGACGCCGTCCGTTCCAAATAATCTTGTCATTGCGCATCCTCAAGCAGGTTGTGGCCACAGCGGAGTACCGCTAAACGGGCAACTTACTGGCCCATTCTGCCACCGCTTCCCCCGTCCCTCCGAAACGGGTGGGTCAAAACTATGCGGAGGGCAGCCAAATCGGCATCCGTGGGTGTGTCCAACGTGACGCTTACCGGGCCGCTTAACGCCAAAAAAGGCACCCGCCGAAGCGACTGCCTTTTTGAACCAAGCACCGATCCGGCGCTTGTGAACCCAACCGCTGAAATAGCGCCTGTGGAGCCAGGCGCCTGATTAGCGCTTGTGGAGCCAAGCGCCAATTCAGCGCGAGGGGACCCGGTCCCGAACGCGCCAGCGGACGGGACCGGGGAAGCGCTGAATTAGCGCTTGGAGTACTGCGGAGCCTTGCGTGCCTTCTTGAGACCGGCCTTCTTACGCTCGATGACGCGGGCGTCACGGGTCAGGAAGCCTGCCTTCTTCAGGGCGGGGCGGTTGTTCTCGCGGTCGATCTCGTTCAGCGAACGGGCGACACCGAGACGCAGTGCACCGGCCTGGCCGGAGGGGCCACCACCGTGGATGCGGGCGATGACGTCGTAGGCGCCTTCGAGTTCAAGAAGCTTGAACGGCTCGTTGACTTCCTGCTGGTGCAGCTTGTTCGGGAAGTAGTCTTCGAGCTCGCGGTCGTTGACGATCCACTTGCCGGTACCCGGAACAACGCGCACGCGGGCGATGGCCTGCTTGCGGCGGCCGACGGCGGAGCCGGCGACGGTCAGGGCGGGGCGTTCCTTGACTGCGGTCTGTGCCGAGTCAGAGGATTCCGAGGTGTAGCTGGTGAGCTCCTCGGTGTTTTCATTCAGCTCTTCAGTGTTCTGAGCCACGATTCTCCTTGAATTAATTCTTTAGTTGGCGGGCCAGAACTACTGGGCGACCTGGGTGATTTCGAAGGTCTTGGGCTGCTGCGCGGCGTGCGGGTGCTCTGCACCGCGGTACACCTTCAGCTTGCTGATCTGGTCAGCAGCCAGGGAGTTCTTGGGCAGCATGCCGCGGATGGCCTTCTCAACTGCGCGCACCGGGTTCTTCTCCAGCAGTTCGGCGTAGTTGACGGAGGACAGGCCGCCCGGGTAACCCGAGTGGCGGTAGGCACGCTTCTGTTCGAGCTTGGCGCCGGTGAGGGCAACCTTCTCAGCGTTGATGATGATGACGAAATCGCCCATGTCCATGTGGGGAGCAAAGGTCGGCTTGTGCTTTCCGCGCAGCAGTGTTGCGGTCTGGCTGGCAAGACGGCCTAGGACAACGTCGGTGGCGTCAATGACGTGCCACTGGCGGTTGATGTCGCCGGGCTTCGGGGTGTACGTACGCACGGTTTTTGCCTTCGTTTCTTCTTCTTAGGTGGCGCGCTGTCCATGGATGCCATGGTCAGTGCAGCTTCTCTATGCGTTACCGGATGGTCAGGTGAGGACTGAATTAACCAGTGGTCCTGAGATCTCGGCTATTTCCCCGGGGCCAGGTGGCTCTGCAACTGAGCCGCTCCCGTGGGCATAGGCCTATCGAGGTAGGACACGCACAACGACTATAAACAATAGCCTGCTTGCGGGGTCAGGTCAAAAGCTGTCGCAGCAGCTGTTCGTTTCAACAGCCGCGGGCACCGGTATTCGATTTGCCTTCATTTTATGCCGCGACGTTCCATCGCGCTATCCGCGGTGCGCCCGGGTGAGATCGGCACGGTCCCGCAGGCCGGCGTCGGCGGGATACCTGACCTCTTCCAGCACCAGAGGATGGGGCGGCGCAAGGATGGATTTGGAGTCCCGGATCATGGCCGCGAGCCGCTCGGCCAGCCACTGGGGCCGGCGCTCCCCCGCACCCACCAGCAGTGACCCTCCCACCAGGGAACGCACCATGTTATGGCAGAAGGCGTCAGCCTGGATGTGGGTGGTGATGATGCCGTCGCTGCCTCTGGCAAAGCTGAACTCCTGCAGCTCCCTGATGGTGGTGGATCCGGTCCGTGGCTTGCAGTAGGACAGGAAGTCCCGGATGCCCAGCACACCCTCCGCCGCCTCGTTCATCCGGTCCGTGTCCAGCGGTGCCTTGTACCAGAGTGTGGTGTGACGGGAGAGCGGGTCGCGGGTTTCGGGCAGGTCGGCTATGCGGTAACTGTAGCGCCGCCACAGGGCCGAGAACCGTGCATCGAAGCCGTCAGGGGCGGGAGCGGCCGAACGGATCTCAATGGCTCCCCCCAGGGCATCCACTACCCGCCGCTGGCGTCCTTCGCGTCGGCCGGGGGCGGTGAGTTCCTTGTTCAGCACCCCGTGCAGGCGGCGGCGCAGTGAAACCCCCGGGTCCAGGTCCCGGCCGCGGGCCAGTGCGTCCCATTCGGCCCGGGTGAGGTCAAAGTGCACCACCTGCCCGCGGGCATGGACGCCGGCGTCTGTCCGCCCGGCGACCGTGAGGCGGACCGGGCGGCGCAGCAGTACGGCCAGGGCGTCCTCCACCATCCCCTGCACAGTCAGCAGGCCGGGCTGGGCAGCCCAGCCGGAGAACGGTGCGCCGTCGTAGGCGAGGTCCATCCGGACGCGGAAAGGCCCGCCGTCCATTTCCGGGACAGCGGGCCTTTCAATAGTCATAGCACCCATATTAAGGGCACCGGGACGTCAGCGAAGAATTACTTCTTCTCTTCGGTCTCCACGACTGCCTCATCAGCGGAATCAGCTGATTCAGCGGAGTCGGCCGACTCTGCGGAGTCAGCGGAATCTGCCGAATCGGCGGAGTCAGCGGACTCTGCAACCGGAGCCGGTGCGGCTGCGGCAGCTGCGGTGTTGGCCTCGGCCACTACCGACTGCTTGGCAGACAGCGGTTCCAGGACCAGTTCGATGACTGCCATGGGGGCGTTGTCGCCCTTGCGGTTGCCGATCTTGGTGATACGGGTGTAACCGCCGTCGCGCTTCTCGACTGCCGGAGCAATGTCGGTGAAGAGCTCGTGAACGATGCCCTTGTCGGAGATCAGGGCGAGGACGCGGCGGCGGGAGGACAGGTCCCCGCGCTTGGCGAACGTGATCAGGCGCTCTGCGTAGGGACGCAGCCGCTTGGCCTTGGTCACCGTGGTGGTGATCTGCTTGTGCTCGAACAGCTGCGCGGCAAGGTTCGCCAGCATCAGGCGCTGGTGTGCCGGGCTGCCTCCGAGGCGCTTACCCTTGGTGGGTGTAGGCATTACTTTTTCTCCTCAAACGGTGCCGTGCGGTGCATCAAATGCCCGACGGCAAGAATTTGCTTCAGTTAGAGCTCGTCGTCCGAGTATTCGGACTCGTCCTCTTCAATAGCTGCGGCGTGGGCGGCCAGATCAAACCCGGGAGGGGAATCCTTCAGGGACAGACCCAGTTCAACCAGCTTTGCCTTCACCTCGTCGATGGACTTCGCACCGAAGTTACGGATGTCCATCAGGTCAGCCTCGGAGCGGGCTACGAGTTCACCCACCGTGTGGATGCCTTCGCGCTTGAGGCAGTTGTACGAACGCACAGTCAGCTCGAGGTCTTCGATCGGCAGGGCCATGTCGGCTGCCAGTGCGGCATCCGTGGGGCTCGGACCGATTTCGATACCTTCAGCGGCGGTGTTGAGTTCGCGTGCCAGGCCGAACAGTTCAACCAGGGTGGTGCCGGCAGACGCGACGGCGTCGCGCGGTGCAATGGCATCCTTGGTCTCGACGTCGACGATCAGGCGGTCGAAGTCGGTGCGCTGTTCAACACGGGTGGCCTCCACGCGGAAGGTCACCTTCAGGACCGGCGAGTAGATGGAGTCAACCGGAATACGGCCGATCTCCTGGTCACCGGACTTGTTCTGGCTGGCGGACACGTAGCCGCGGCCGCGCTCGATGGTCAGTTCGAGTTCGAACTTGCCCTTCGAGTTGAGCGTGGCGATGTGCAGGTCGGGGTTGTGGAACTCCACGCCGGCCGGCGGAGCGATGTCCGCAGCCGTAACCACGCCGGGGCCCTGCTTGCGCAGGTACGCCACAACGGGCTCGTCGTGCTCGGAGGAAACCGAGAGGTTCTTGACGTTCAGGATGATCTCAGTGACATCTTCCTTGACGCCGGGAACCGTCGTGAACTCGTGCAGCACGCCGTCAATCCGGATGCTGGTTACAGCAGCACCGGGAATGGAGGAGAGCAGGGTACGACGGAGGGAGTTACCAAGGGTGTAGCCGAAACCGGGCTCCAGCGGTTCAATGATGAACCGTGAGCGGTTGTCGGCTACGACTTCTTCAGTGAGGGTGGGGCGCTGTGCAATGAGCACTTGCATTTCCTTTCAGCGAGCATCCGCTATATGACGCAACACAAATGGTGGAAACGACGACGACGGGTCTTCCGCGGGCGTCTTGGACGGCTAACAGCCAGCCCGGGACCGGATCCCTCCGGCGGGCAGGCCACCGAAGTGGAGTGCCCGCCGGAGGGATCCGGAACCGCAGTGCTGCTTATACGCGGCGGCGCTTCGGGGGACGGCAGCCGTTGTGTGCGCTCGGGGTGACGTCCTGAATGGAGCCAACCTCCAGGCCGGTGGCCTGCAGCGAACGGATAGCGGTCTCGCGACCCGAGCCCGGACCCTTCACGAAGACGTCGACCTTGCGGACGCCGTGCTCCTGTGCGCGCTTGGCGGCAGCTTCAGCAGCCATCTGAGCAGCGAACGGGGTGGACTTGCGGGAGCCCTTGAAGCCAACCTCACCGGCGGAAGCCCATGAGATAACAGCACCGGACGGGTCCGTGATGGACACGATGGTGTTGTTGAAGGTGCTCTTGATATGCGCCTGGCCGAGCGCGATATTCTTCTTATCCTTGCGACGCGGTTTGCGGACCGCTCCACGAGTCTTGGGGGGCATTACTTCTCCTACAAAGAGTTTGGTTTAGGTGGCCCGGATTCGGGCCTTGGCCGTAGGACCGCTTATTTAGCGGCCGGCCTTCTTCTTACCGGCAACGGTACGCTTCGGGCCCTTGCGGGTACGAGCGTTGGTCTTCGTGCGCTGACCGTGGACGGGCATGCCGCGGCGGTGCCGGATGCCCTGGTAGCTGCCGATCTCGACCTTGCGGCGAATGTCGGCGGCCACCTCACGGCGGAGGTCACCCTCAACCTTGAAGTTGCCCTCGATGTAGTCACGCAGCTGAACGAGTTCAGCGTCGGTGAGGTCCTTGACGCGAGTTTCCGGGCTGATGCCGGTCTCCACAAGGGTCTGCTCTGCACGGGTCTTGCCCACGCCGTAGATGTAGGTAAGCGCAATCACTACCCGCTTTTCGCGGGGAATGTCAACGCCAGCGAGACGTGCCATATCGGCGGTTCTCCTTTGGTTATTACCGGAGGTCTGAAGCAGTGCGTCCCTGTTGCCAGGTCCCCGGCCTCCGTACCGGGGGTGTGCGTCACGCGTATTGACGCTGCACTGCCATATTCAATTAACTACGCGTGGGCTGTTCCCTGGTGTCAGGGGCCCTCTATCCGGTGCCCGTAAGGACCCCGGCGTTAGAGCGGCTGATTAGCCCTGGCGCTGCTTGTGGCGCGGGTTCTCGCAGATCACCATGACTCGACCGTTACGGCGAATCACCTTGCACTTATCGCAGATCTGCTTGACGCTCGGCTGGACCTTCATGGTTTTCCTTTGCGTGGTTGCAGGGTTGAGCTTCAACGGGCGGCCAACCGGCAGTGCCGGCTGGCTTTCCGTCTTTGCAGCGGTTTATTTGTAGCGGTAGACGATCCGACCCCGGGTGAGGTCGTACGGGCTAAGTTCCACTACAACGCGGTCTCCTGGGAGGATGCGAATGTAGTGTTGACGCATCTTTCCCGAGATGTGTGCGAGCACAATGTGGCCGTTGGCCAGCTCAACGCGGAACATCGCGTTGGGCAGGGCTTCGTTGACCGAGCCCTCGATCTCAATGACGCCGTCTTTCTTGGCCATATCCTCCGCTAACGTCTGTGTCCCCGGCTAAGACCGGAAACGGTTTTCGATTGTGGCTTTCCCTGCCGTATCCGCCCGCCGATCCCGGGGCACAAGCCATCGAGATCGGTCAATCAGGGCACAAACGTAGAGACAACCAACAGATAACTCTACGGGAAGAGGCCGCATAAGTTAAATCGCTGCCGCTGTCCAGTTTCCCAGGTACCGTTTTGCACCGCAGCTGCAATGGCGGAAAAGACTGCAGGCCCCGCTCCCCAAAGGGAACGGAGCCTGCAGTCCTTGTCCGGTATCCGGCTGCTAGGGAATCGGGACCGGTGTGACACCGAGCGGTTCGAGCCGGGAGGCCCCGCCATCCGGAGCCGTCAGCACCCAGATTCCCTTTTCATGGATGGCCACCGAGTGCTCCCACTGGCTGGACCGGCTGCCGTCAACCGTGATGACCGTCCAGTCATCCTCAAGGGTTTTGGTTTCGATCCCGCCACGCACGAGCATGGGCTCAATGGCCAGGCACAGCCCGGGCCGCAGCTTCGGTCCGCGATGGCTGGTGCGGTAGTTCAGGACGTCCGGCGCCTGGTGCATTTCGGTTCCGATGCCGTGTCCGACATAGTCCTCGAGGATGCCCAGCCGCTTGCCCGGCACGGAGCTGACATAGTCATCAACCGCCGCACCGATATCGCCCACGAATTTACCCTTGGCTGCGGCGGCAATACCGTGCCACATGGCGTTTTCGGTGACATCCGAGAGACGCTGGTCCTCGGGGTCGGGCGTGCCCACGATCACCGTGCGTGCCGAGTCCGAATGCCAGCCGCGGACTACTGCGCCCCCGTCAATGGAAATGATGTCGCCCTCCTGCAGCACCCGGTCCCCCGGGATGCCGTGGACAACTTCCTCATTCACTGAAGTGCAGACCGTTGCGGGGTAGTCGTAATAGCCAAGGAAATTGGAGGTGGCTCCGGCTTCCTTCAGCACCCCGGCGAAAACCGCGTCGATTTCCCGCGTGCTGACTCCTACCTCTGCGGATTTCACGGCCGCGTCGAGTGCGGAGATCAGCACCAGGCCGGCTTCGCGCATGATGCGCATCTGCTCGTTGGTTTTGTATTGGATTCGAGGCTGGCCGAACATGTGTCTTCTAACTTTCTGGCGGATAACTTTTAGCGCAGGTCCTTCAGTGCTTCCATCACGCGCTCGGTGACTTCGTCGATGCCGCCCAGTCCGTCGACACGGGTCACGATGCCGCGGTCCTCATAGCGGGAGACGACGTCGGCCGTCTGCTGCTTGTAGAGGTCCAGCCGGTGCCGGATAACGTCTTCGGTGTCGTCGCTGCGGCCCTCGAGCTCGGCGCGCTTGAGCAGGCGGGCAACCAGTTCGTCGTCGTCGGCGGTGAGCAGCAGCACGGCGTCGAGCTTCTGGCCCTTGCCGGCCAGGATGTCGTCGAGTTCATCGACCTGTGCCACGGTGCGCGGGTAGCCGTCCAGCAGGAAGCCGGGCTCGACGTCGTTGTCCTGCAGCCGGCTGCGGACCATGCTGTTGGTAACGCTGTCCGGAACAAAGTTGCCGGCATCGATGTACTTCTTGGCCTCCACGCCCAGGGGCGTGAGTTCCTTGACGTTGGAGCGGAAGATGTCGCCGGTCGATATTGCCGTGACGCCGAGGCGCTCCGAAATGCGGGCGGCCTGAGTTCCTTTACCGGCACCGGGAGGCCCGATAATGAGCATTCTTGTCATCGCAATAACCCTTCGTAGTGACGTTGCTGGAGCTGTGCGTCAATCTGTTTGACCGTTTCCAGTCCCACACCAACCATGATGAGGATTGACGTTCCGCCGAACGGGAAGTTCTGGTTAGCTCCAACCAACACCAGAGCAATCAGCGGGATCAGGGCGACGAAGCCCAGGTACAGGGCGCCGGGCAGCGTGATCCGTGAGAGCACATACTGCAGGTATTCGGCGGTGGGGCGGCCGGCCCGGATGCCGGGAATGAAGCCGCCGTACTTCTTCATGTTCTCCGAGACCTCGTCCGGGTTGAACGTGATGGAGACGTAGAAGTAGGTGAAGAAGACGATCAGGAGGAAGTACACCAGCATGTACAGCGGGTGGTCTCCGCTGACCAGGTAGTTGTTGATCCAGACCACCCATTCCGGCGGCGTGCCGGTGGCGGGGGTATTGAACTGGGCCAGCAGGCTGGGCAGGTACAGCATGGAGGAAGCGAAGATCACGGGAATCACGCCTGCCATGTTCACCTTGATCGGGATGTAGGTGTTCGTCCCGCCGACGGTGCGCCGGCCGACCATGCGCTTGGCATACTGCACGGGCACGCGCCGCTGCGACTGTTCCACGAAGATCACCAGTGTCACGGTGAGGACACCCACGGCAAGGACGGCCAGGAAGATGGTCCAGCCCTGTGCGGTGAGGATGGCGCCGAGGGCGCTGGGGAAGGAAGCGGCGATGGAGGTGAAGATGAGCAGCGACATGCCGTTGCCCACGCCCTTCTCCGTGACCAGTTCGCCCATCCACATGATCACGCCGGTGCCGGCGGTCAGGGTGATGATGAGCAGGAGGATGGTGACCAGGCTGTCATCGGGGATGACGGGCAGCGCGCACTGGTTGTTGAACAGTGCCCCGGAGCGGGCCAGGGAGACCACTGTGGTGGCGTTGAGCAGGCCAAGCGCAATGGTGAGGTAGCGCGTGTACTGCGTGAGCTTGGACTGGCCCTGCGCTCCTTCTTCATGGAGTGCCTGGAAGTGCGGGATCACCACGCGCAGCAGCTGGACGATGATGCTGGCCGTAATGTACGGCATGATGCCCAGGGCAAAGATGGAAACCTGCAGCAGGGCGCCGCCGCTAAAAAGATTGACGAATTCGTATATGCCACCCGAAGTGGCACCCAGAGCCAAGCACTGCTGCACATTGCCGTAGTCAACACCCGGGGCCGGGATAAAAGCACCCATGCGGAAGATAGTGATGATACCCAGCGTAAACAACAGCTTGCGTCGCAGGTCTGGCGTCCGGAAAGCCCGGCCAATAGCGCTAAGCAAGCGTCCTCCTGAAGTTTGAAAGTCCCATGCGGACTTGTGACAGAAACAGAGTCTAGCCGCTCGGACCCCGTACTGCGTTAACGGCGTACGGGCGGCGGTAGTTGCGTTAAACGAAACTGAACTCCTGCCAGACCGTTCTATCGGTCCGCCAGGAGTTCAGTCACTTCACACGGGGAGTCGCACGCCCCTCCCCCGCCGTCCGCTCAGAGCGTCCGGCGGGGAAAGGAGGCTGATCCGCCACAAGGTTCTAGACCTCGGTGGTGGATCCGCCCGCTGCGGCGATCTTCTCAGCTGCGCTGGCGGAGAAGGCGTTGGCCTGCACATCAACCTTGACGGTGATGTCGCCGGATCCAAGAACCTTCACGGGCTGGTTCTTGCGAACCGCACCCTTGGCAACCAGTGCTTCGATGGTCACGGCGCCGCCTTCGGGGAACAGCTCCGAGATCTTGTCCAGGTTTACAACCTGGAACTCGACCCGGAACGGGTTCTTGAAGCCGCGCAGCTTCGGCAGGCGCATGTGCAGCGGAAGCTGCCCGCCTGCGAAACCGGCCTTGACCTGGTAGCGGGCAGCCGTACCCTTGGTACCGCGGCCTGCCGTCTTACCCTTGGAACCTTCACCGCGGCCTACGCGGGTCTTGGCCGTCTTGGCACCGGGTGCCGGACGCAGGTGATGAACCTTCAGAGCTTTGTTATCTTCGGGCATGTTACTTCGCCTCCTCAACCTTCACGAGGTGCGGAACCGTGTTGATCATGCCAACGGTCACTGCATCGGCAGTACGGACGACGGAGTCGCCGATGTGCTTCAGGCCCAGTGAACGCAGCGTGTCGCGCTGATTCTGCTTACCACCGATGGTGGACTTAATCTGAGTGATTTCCAGCCGTGCCGAGCTAACGGCAACGTTCTTCGGAGTCGACATCAGGCACCTGCCTTCTGCATGTTGCGGAGCATCGCGGCGGGAACGACCTCGTCGAGCGGAAGACCGCGGCGTGCAGCCACAGCCTGGGGCTCTTCGAGACGCTTCAGCGCATCCACCGTGGCGTGCACGATGTTGATGGCGTTGGAGGACCCGAGCGACTTGGACAGCACGTCGTGGATACCGGCGCATTCGAGGATGGCACGAACCGGACCGCCGGCGATAACGCCGGTACCGGGGGAAGCCGGACGCAGCAGGACAACGCCTGCAGCTGCTTCACCCTGGACGAGGTGCGGAACGGTTCCACCGATGCGGGGAACGCGGAAGAAGGACTTCTTGGCTTCTTCAACGGCCTTCGCGATAGCGGAGGGAACTTCCTTTGCCTTGCCGTAGCCAACGCCGACCATGCCGTTGCCGTCACCGACAACTACGAGGGCGGTGAAGCTGAAGCGACGGCCACCCTTGACCACCTTGGCAACACGGTTGATGGTAACGACGCGTTCAATGAACTTGTCCTTATCATCGTTGCGTCCGCCATCGCGGCCACCGCGGCCACCGCGTTCGCCGCGGCCTCCACGGTCGGAGCGCTGCTCGCCGCGACGTCCGCCGCGGCGGTCGTCGGTACCGGTGGCTGCGGCTTCCTTGGTCTCAGTTGCCTCAGCAGCTGTAGCTTCAGTCACCTGATTTTCCTTTTCCTTGTTTACCTCGGTCACAGTGCCAGCCCACCTTCACGTGCGCCGTCTGCAACTGCAGCAATACGGCCGTGGTAGCGGTTGCCGCCGCGGTCAAAGACAACGGCTTCGACGCCGGCGGCCTTGGACCGCTCAGCGACGAGTTCGCCGACGCGCTTGGCCTTGGCAGTCTTGTCGCCGTCCAGTGCACGCAGATCCGCTTCCATGGTGGAGGCGGATGCCACGGTTACGCCGCGGGTGTCATCGACAACCTGGACGAATACGTGGCGGGAGGAGCGGTTGACCACGAGGCGCGGACGAGCCGTGGTCCCGGAAATCCGCTTGCGGATACGCAGCTGGCGACGGCTGCGGAGGGCAGCCTTGCTCTTGCTGTTTCGCTTCTTATTGATGCTGATGGCCATGGTTACTTACCAGCCTTTCCGACCTTGCGGCGGACAATCTCGCCGGCGTAACGAATACCCTTGCCCTTGTAGGGGTCGGGCTTACGCAGCTTGCGGATGTTGGCGGAAACCTCGCCCACCTGCTGCTTGTCGATACCGGACACGGTGACCTTCGTCGGGCCGACCACGGTAAGCGTGATGCCTTCCGGGGCGGTGACGGGGACCGGGTGGCTGTAGCCCAGGGCGAACTCGAGGTCCGCTCCCTTGGCGACAACGCGGTAACCGGTACCAACGATTTCCAGATCCTTCTTGTAGCCTTCGGTCACACCGGTGATCATGTTGCTGATCAGGGTGCGGGTCAGGCCGTGGAGGGAGCGGGATTCACGCTCGTCGTTCGGGCGGGTAACGGTAATGATGCCGTCTTCCAGGGAAGCCGTGATCGGGCTGGGCACAGTGTGGCTCAGCTCGCCCTTGGCGCCCTTGACGGACACAACGTTTCCGTTGATGGCGATATCTACTCCGGCAGGAACCGGGATGGGCAGACGTCCAATACGTGACATTTTTCTTTCCCTTCCCTGCTACCAGACGTAGGCGAGGACTTCCCCACCTACACCCTTCTTGGCGGCCTGGCGGTCGGTCAGGAGACCTGACGACGTCGACAGGATTGCGATACCCAGACCACCGAGCACGCGCGGCAGGTTGGTGGACTTTGCGTAAACGCGCAGACCGGGCTTGGAGATGCGGCGAACGCCGGCGATGGAACGCTCGCGGTTCGGACCGAACTTGAGGTCCAGGGTCAGCTTCTTGCCGACCTCGGCTTCTTCTTCCTTCCAGCCGGCGATGTAGCCTTCGGCCTTCAGGATGTCAGCAACGCGCGCCTTGAGCTTGCTGTAGGGCATAGACACGGAGTCGTGGTATGCCGAGTTTGCATTGCGCAGACGCGTGAGCATATCTGCGACAGGATCTGTCATTGTCATTTGGGCTCTTGCCCTCCCTCGTAACGGTTTCCTGCAGGATTCCCGTGCGGCGTCGCCTCACGGATGTCCGTCGGACCTGTTACGTAGTAATTAATCTTCGGATTTGAACGGGAAGCCGAGCGCCTTCAGCAGCGCGCGTCCCTCGTCATCGGTCTTTGCAGTGGTAACCACGGTGACGTCCATGCCGCGTACGCGGTCGATCTTGTCCTGATCGATTTCGTGGAACATCGACTGTTCGGTCAGACCGAACGTGTAGTTGCCGTTGCCGTCGAACTGCTTGCCGTTCAGGCCGCGGAAGTCACGGATACGGGGCAGAGCCAGGGTAACCAGGCGGTCCACGAACTCCCACATGCGGTCGCCGCGCAGGGTAACGTGCGCGCCGATCGGCATGCCTTCACGCAGCTTGAACTGCGCGATGGACTTGCGTGCCTTGGTGACCTGGGGCTTCTGGCCCGTGATCTGGGTGAGGTCCCGGACAGCACCGTCAATGAGCTTGGAGTCCTTGGCGGCATCTCCAACACCCATGTTCACGACCACCTTGACGAGGCGGGGAACCTGGTTGACGTTTGCGTAGTTGAATTCGTCCTGCAGGGTCTGCTTGATCTCCGCTGCGTAGCGGGTCTTCAGACGGGGAACGATCTTGGTGACAGTCTCAGTCATTAGAGGTCCTTCCCAGAGCCCTTGGCCACGCGGATACGCACTGTGCGCTCACGGCCATCTTTTTCGACGGTTTCAGTGCGGAAGCCAACACGGGTCGGCTTCTTGGTTTCCGGGTCGACAACGGCGACGTTGGAAACGTGGATCGGGGCTTCAACAACCTCGATGCCGCCGGTCTTGGAACCACGGGAGGACTGGCCAACCTTGGTGTGCTTGGTGACGCGGTTGATGCCTTCAACGAGAACGCGGTTGCTCTCGGGGAAAACCTTCAGAACCTTGCCCTGCTTGCCGCGGTCTCCGCCGCGCTCAGCCTTTGCACCGGTGATGACCTGAACGAGGTCACCCTTCTTGATCTTTGCCATGGACTACAGCACCTCCGGAGCCAGCGAAATGATCTTCATGAACTTCTTGTCGCGAAGTTCGCGGCCGACCGGCCCGAAGATACGGGTACCACGGGGGTCGCCGTCGTTCTTCAAGATCACTGCAGCGTTCTCATCGAACTTGATGTAGGAACCGTCCTGGCGGCGGCGTTCCTTCTTGGTACGGACGATGACGGCCTTGACCACGTCGCCCTTTTTGACGTTGCCGCCGGGAATTGCATCCTTGACGGTGGCAACGATGGTGTCGCCAATGCCTGCGTAGCGACGGCCGGATCCACCGAGAACGCGGATGGTCAAGATTTCCTTGGCACCCGTGTTGTCGGCGACCTTCAGTCGCGACTCCTGCTGAATCACTTATTACTCCTGTCGTCGCGCCGGTTCTCAAATATGAGCCTTGCGGAACGGATATGGGTGGACCCCGTAATACTGGTACTCAACGCCTGCCCGCCGGCCGCACGCCAGTGCGGGCCGCCTTCAAGGCGTCGAACAAGATTATCGGGCTTTTGTCTCATTCGGCGGTGAGGAAACCGGCTCGGAATTCCGGCTCGAACACGGCCGTTCTCCGGGCACACTTCCGCACCACACAGACAAGATTTCAAGTTTATCGCGAAAAGGCCCCGGATGCGAAATCGTAGATGATAACGCGGCCGGGGCCCTTACGCTGTGGACGGGGCCGGCATGTTCTTCACGCTCCGGGGAGCCTGGCGAACACACCGGCGGTCCGGCCGGTATTGCTTACTACTAGGTTACTTGGCCTTTTCGAGGATCTCGACCAGGCGCCACCGCTTGGTAGCGGACAGCGGCCGGGTCTCGGCGATCAGCACGAGGTCACCAATGCCGGCAGCGTTCTGCTCGTCATGGGCCTTGCGCTTCTCGGTCCGGCGAATAACCTTGCCGTAAAGGGCGTGCTTCACGCGGTCTTCAACCTGGACAACGATGGTCTTGTCCATCTTGTCCGAGACCACGTAGCCGCGTGCGGTCTTCCGGTACCCGCGGGCATCGGCGCCGTTTGCGTCAGTTGTCACTGCTGCCTCATTCTTGTTTTCGCTCACTTGGCATCATCCTCAGCGACCTTGGCTTCAGCTTCAGACTCAGTAGCCTTCTTCTTGGACTTCTTCGGTGCCTCGGGTGCTGCTTCCTCAACGGGAGCAACTACCTCGGGACGAATGCCCAGCTCGCGCTCACGCAGCACCGTGTAGATGCGGGCGATATCGCGCTTGACTGCACGCAGACGACCGTGGTTTTCCAGCTGGCCGGTGGCCGACTGGAAGCGGAGGTTGAACAGCTCCTCCTTGGACTTGCGCAGTTCCTCGACGAGACGGTCCTTATCGAAGCCGTCCAGCTGCTCAGTTGTCAGCTCTTTTGATCCAACTGCCATTTCTATTCACCACCCTCGCGACGCACAATGCGTGCCTTCAACGGCAGCTTATGGATCGCCAGGCGCAGGGCCTCACGAGCTACCTCTTCGGAAACACCGGAGAGTTCGAAGAGAACCCGGCCCGGCTTGACGTTTGCAACCCACCACTCCGGAGAACCCTTACCGGAACCCATACGGGTTTCAGCAGGCTTCTTCGTCAGCGGACGGTCCGGGTAGATGTTGATCCAGACCTTGCCGCCACGCTTGATGTGGCGTGTCATGGCAATACGTGCAGCTTCAATCTGGCGGTTGGTGACGTATGCAGGCGTCAGAGCCTGGATACCCCACTCGCCGAAGCTGACGGCAGTGCCGCCGGTTGCAGCGCCGGAGCGACCCGGGTGGTGCTGCTTACGGAACTTGACTCGACGTGGGATAAGCATTTAAGCCTGTCCTCCTTCTGCTGCGGGGGCAGCTGCCTCAGCGGCCGGAGCCTCTGCAGCAGGCGCGGCGGCCTTGTCGCCGCGGTCGTTACGACGACGGCGGTCGCCGCCACGGTCGCCACGGTCGGCGGGGCCGCGGCCCGGACGGTCGTTGGAGCGTCCGCGGGACGGTGCAGCAGCCTGCTGTGCAGCCAGTTCCTTAGCGGTGACGTCGCCCTTGTAGATCCAGACCTTCACGCCGATGCGGCCGAAGGTGGTCTTGGCTTCGAAGAAACCGTAGTCGATCTGCGCGCGGAGGGTGTGCAGGGGCACACGGCCTTCGCGGTAGAACTCCGAACGGCTCATTTCAGCGCCGCCCAGACGGCCGGAGCACTGGATACGGATACCCTTTGCACCTGCACGCTGTGCGGACTGGATGGCCTTCTTCATCGCACGGCGGAAAGCCACGCGGGAAGAGAGCTGCTCAGCAACACCCTGGGCAACAAGCTGTGCTTCCATCTCGGGGTTCTTGACCTCGAGGATGTTCAGCTGAACCTGCTTGCCGGTGAGCTTTTCGAGCTCGCCGCGGATGCGGTCAGCTTCGGCGCCGCGGCGACCGATCACGATGCCCGGACGTGCGGTGTGGATATCCACACGAACACGGTCACGGGTGCGCTCGATCTCAACCTTGGCGATGCCGGCGCGATCCATGCCGGTGGACATCAGCTGACGGATCTTGATGTCCTCGCGGACAAAGTCCTTGTAACGCTGGCCCGGCTTGTTGCTGTCAGCAAACCAGTGCGATACGTGGTCAGTGGTGATGCCGAGTCGGAACCCGTGCGGGTTTACCTTCTGTCCCACTTAGCGTTCCTCCTCGATCGTAGGGGTTGCGACTACCACGGTGACGTGGCTGGTCCGCTTGTTGATGCGGTAGGCGCGGCCCTGGGCCCGCGGCTGGAACCGCTTCATGGTGGGTCCTTCGTCAACGAATGCTTCGCTGATGAAGAGGTCACCTTCGTCGAAGGCCACGCCGTCACGGTCCGCGAGGACACGTGCATTGGCCATAGCCGACTGAACTACCTTAAGTACCGGCTCCGAAGCTGCCTGGGGGGCAAACTTCAGAATTGCCAGAGCCTCATTCGCTTGCTTGCCACGAACAAGGTTGACGACGCGCCGGGCCTTCATAGGCGTTACGCGGATATGACGCGCAATTGCCTTGGCTTCCATTGCTTTCCTTCTCTCGTCTTCTGCCGAAAGAGCAGCGCCTAGCGGCGCTTGCCCTTGCGGTCGTCCTTCACATGGCCGCGGAATGTCCGCGTCAGAGCGAATTCGCCGAGCTTGTGCCCGACCATCGACTCGGTGACAAACACCGGAATGTGCTTACGTCCGTCGTGTACGGCGATCGTGTGCCCGAGCATGTCGGGGATGATCATCGAACGGCGGGACCACGTCTTGATGACGTTCTTGGTGCCCTTTTCGTTTTCGGCCGCTACCTTGAGAAACAGGTGCTGGTCGACGAAGGGGCCTTTCTTCAGGCTGCGTGGCATGTTTCCAGGCTCCTATCGCTTGTTCTTGCCGGAACGACGGCGACGCACAATGAGGTTGTCGCTCTCTTTATTGGGGCGGCGGGTGCGGCCTTCGCGCTTACCGTTCGGGTTGACCGGGTGGCGTCCACCGGAGGTCTTACCTTCACCACCACCGTGCGGGTGGTCAACCGGGTTCATGGCGACACCGCGGACGGTCGGGCGTACGCCCTTCCAGCGCATACGGCCGGCCTTGCCCCAGTTGATGTTGGACTGCTCGGCGTTGCCGACCTCGCCAATGGTGGCGCGGCAGCGAACGTCAACGTTGCGGATTTCTCCGGAGGGCAGACGCAGCTGGGCGAAACGGCCTTCCTTGGCAACGAGCTGAACAGATGCACCGGCGGAGCGGGCCATCTTGGCGCCGCCACCCGGACGCAGTTCAACTGCGTGGATGGTGGTACCTACGGGGATGTTGCGCAGCGGCAGGTTGTTGCCGGGCTTGATGTCAGCCCCGGCGCCGGCCTCTACGAAGTCGCCCTGCTTGAGCTTGTTCGGAGCAATGATGTAACGCTTGGTGCCATCAACGTAGTGCAGCAGCGCAATGCGGGCGGTACGGTTCGGATCGTATTCGATCTCGGCAACGCGAGCGTTGACGCCGTCCTTGTCATGGCGACGGAAGTCGATCAGACGGTACTGACGCTTGTGTCCACCACCCTTGTGCCTGGTCGTGATCTTACCGGTGTTGTTACGGCCGCCCTTCTTGGGCAGCGGACGTACCAACGACTTTTCCGGCGTCGACCGCGTGATTTCGGTGAAGTCGGCTACGCTCGAGCCGCGACGGCCCGGGGTAGTCGGCTTGTATTTACGGATTCCCATTATTTATTCCTCGTTAAAGTGGTCTCCGCCCTAGCTGAGCGGACCGCCGAAGATGTCGATTGTGCCGTCCTTGAGGGTGACAATGGCGCGCTTGGTGCTCTTGCGCTGTCCCCATCCGAACTTGGTGCGCTTACGCTTACCGGCACGGTTGATGGTGTTGATCGAGTCGACCTTGACGGAGAAAATCTTCTCCACGGCCAGCTTGATCTCGGTCTTGTTCGAGCGGGGGTCGACCAGGAAGGTGTACTTACCTTCGTCGATCAGGCCGTAGCTCTTTTCCGAGACGACGGGTGCAAGCACTACGTCGCGCGGGTCCTTAGCGGTGGTCGCGCTCACTTGGCGTCCTCCTTGACAGTGTTCTTGCCGACGAACTCGTCGTAGGCAGCCTTGGTGAAGACCACGTCGTCGGATACCAGCACGTCGTAGGTGTTCAGCTGATCTACGTAGATCACGTGAACTTCCGGGACGTTGCGCACGGACAGTGCAGCAACATCGTTGGCGCGCTCGATAACAACGAGCAGGTTCTTGCGGTCGGAGACCGAACGCAGGGCGCTCAGTGCATCCTTGGTGGACGGCGTGGTGCCGGCAACCAGGGTCTCGAGGACGTGGATACGGCCGTTGCGTGCCCGGTCGGACAGGGCGCCGCGCAGTGCAGCAGCCTTCATCTTCTTGGGGGTGCGCTGGCTGTAATCGCGAGGCGTCGGTCCGTGGACCACGCCGCCGCCGGTCATGTGAGGCGCACGGATGGAGCCCTGACGAGCCCGGCCGGTGCCCTTCTGCTTGAACGGCTTGCGGCCTGCACCGCTCACCTCGGCGCGGGTCTTCGTCTTGTGCGTACCCTGGCGGGCGGCTGCAAGCTGAGCAACTACCACCTGGTGGAGCAGCGGTACGTTCGTCTGAACGTCGAAGATCTCTGCGGGGAATTCAACAGTGGTTTCGTTAGCCATGAGACTAAGCTCCCTTCACGGCGGTGCGTACGAGGACGACCTGGCCGCGGGCGCCGGGAACGGCACCCTTGATCAGCAGGAGCGACTTCTCGGCGTCCACACCGTGAACCGTGAGGTTCATCGTGGTGTGACGGACGGCGCCCATACGGCCAGCCATCCGAACGCCCTTGAAGACGCGGCCCGGGGTGGATGCGCCACCGATGGAACCCGGCTTACGGTGGTTCTTGTGTGCACCGTGGGAGGCACCGACGCCGTGGAAGCCGTGACGCTTCATGACACCGGCAAAGCCCTTGCCCTTGGAGGTTCCGACGACGTCGACCTTCTGGCCGGCTTCGAAAATCTCAACAGAGAGTTCCTGGCCCAGCTCGTAGGTGTCGGCGTCTGCGGTACGCAGTTCAACTACGTGGCGGCGCGGCGTAACGCCGGCCTTTTCAAAGTGGCCGGCCAGCGGCTTGGTCACCTTGCGCGGGTCGATCTGGCCGTAGCCGATCTGAACGGCGGTGTAGCCGTCCTTTTCCGCGTTGCGCAGCTGCGTGATGACGTTGGAGTCAGCCTGGACGACGGTTACGGGGATGAGCTTGTTGTTCTCGTCCCAAACCTGGGTCATGCCGAGCTTGGTGCCCAGCAGTCCCTTTACCTGGCGTGTAAGTGAAGTAGACATATTATCCGCTCCCCCCCCTACAGCTTGATTTCGATGTTCACGTCTGCAGGCAGGTCAAGACGCATCAGCGAGTCAACGGCCTTAGGCGTGGGGTCAATGATGTCGATCAGGCGCTTGTGCGTGCGCATTTCAAAGTGCTCGCGGCTGTCCTTGTACTTGTGCGGCGAACGGATAACAACGTAAACGTTCTTTTCCGTGGGCAGCGGCACGGGGCCTACTACCGTTGCGCCTGCACGCGTGACCGTCTCAACGATCTTCCGTGCTGATACGTCGATGACCTCGTGGTCGTACGACTTCAGCCGGATGCGGATTTTTTGTCCCGCCATGGCGTCGTGCCTCTTTCTTCGAGTAATGCTCTCTGTACAGTTTTTGCGCCGAACTGCCTTACGGCCAGGCGCCCCTCCAACAGACTGAATCCGGATGAATCCGGGTTCCTCACCCTGTCGAGGCTCCGACCCCCGCGCTCGGGCGTGTCGTGGTGATGAAACCAACGACGCCCAGCAAGAATGGGGGCGGGTTATATATGGGCTCTTCCCCTGAAGGATCCGACCCTGCACCAGGCATTATCCTGGCCGGGACTGAATCTCAACACTTCCCTGTTCCTGCTGTACAGCCGGAACGTGGGCGTGTGTGGGCACAAAAGCGCTTGAACAACTTCTCTAGTCTGCCAGACCTCGGCGCAGATGGCCAATCCGGCTTTTCCCCTGCGGCGCAGCCGCATCGGAGAGCTTGACCTGATCAGTCTAACGCAGTGGGCGGCGGGCCGGAAAGTTCGTGCCGGCCGTCACGGTTTGCGGAAAATCCGTGCCGGCTGCCACGCCTGTCCGGAAAGTCAGGGCCGGCCCTCCCGGTTGGCACGCCGGATCCGCCGTGCCCGGTCAAGTTCCGGACGGAACCGGCGGCGGGCCCAGCCAATCCCCGCCGCCGCAGCTGCGGCAATGGCCAGGAAGATAAGAAATTCCATCCTCCGAGCCTAACCGAGGGCCCAGGTGCGCGTCAGTAGCCCCGCTCCTCCCCTGCCCCGGACAGCGGAGCCCGGGATCCCTCCGCCGGGCCTGCCTGGGCGTTCTCCGGGCCGGGCTCCCCCTCGCCGCGACTGTCCTTCCGCTCCGGCTCATCGGAGCGCACCCGTGTGAGCCGCCAGACGGCCAGCGCGATCAGGCCGATACCCAGAAGTGCCAGCCACAGGAAGGTGTAGCCCCGCAGGTACCACAGCACCGCCAGCACAACGCCGGCTGCGCCCCAGAGCGTAAAGAGTCTCCTGCTGGCAAGCAGGCCGAAAGCCAGCAGACCGGCGTGGGCCACCAGTGCCCACAACTGTTTGCCCGCACCGCCGCTGATGATGGTGGAGAGCCCGCTCAGCGAAAGGATTGCCGCCGCGGCCGCCAGGACAATGGTGCCCCGGTTTTCTCGTTTCCGGAGGTACTCGTAGGCGGCCAGGCCGGCCAGGACGCATGCCCAGTACTGCAGGGACCAGAAGCCGTTGACGTCTCCGAGGAGAAGCCATGCAATGCGCTGGACCGCCAGCGCCGTGAGGAGCGCCGCAGCCTGTACCGCCGGTTCCCGGAACCTTGCCGGCATCTCGATCAGCCCAACGCCCAGCGCCGCGGCCAGGGTCAGGGAACCGGCCGCCGCCGAAGCATCGGGTGCCATGGCCGGGACCGCTGCCAAGGTCAGGATAAGGGAGGCACCGGCGCCGATGATGTGTCTCCGCAGGACACCGTCCCGGTGCTTCGCTCCCGCTTCCGCAGCGTGCCCCGGGATCAGCAACCGGATTGCCAGCAGCACCGCTGCGGCAGCCCACGCAGGGACCAGCGCGGCATACCCCGTCTCCAGCAGCCCGCCCAGCGCCGAGCCTGCCGTGGACCAGCTCAGGAAAAGCATGCCTGCCGCCACCAGGGGTGGCAGCCCGACCGCCAGCCAGGGACGCTGTCTGGAGAAGGACAATGCCAGAAAGAGGGCACCGGCAAAGCCGAAGACTGCCGCTGCCAGCAGGGCGCTGCCCGATGCTGCCGCCAGAAACAGGGCCGCCGCCGTATACGCTGCCGAGATTGAGAGCAGTGCCGTGCGCAGGGGTATCTCCAGGGTGTGCCGGAACTCGCCCCATAGCCCGGCAGCGGCCAGTGCCAGCAGGGTTGCTCCGGCTGCCACCGGGCTGAGGACCGGTTCCGGGAGCAGCCCTGCTTTGTCAAAGTCCGGCAGGCGGGTCAGTACTACGGGCAGTGTGCCGAGTGCCAGGCCGGCGATATAGATGACCCACTGCGAGCGCGGCTGACGGTCTGCATTCCACCGGATAAAGGCAACTGTGGCACTGAGCAGCAGCAGGATCAGTTGGACGGTCACGACGCCCCGTCTGACGCCGGGTCCTGCGTTAATTGCATATCCCAGAGGCGCCAGCAGCAGGAGGCACAGGCTGACCCACCCCGAGACTTCGGCGTATCCCAGATTGCCGAAATGCCGGTCCAGAAGCGTCCGGATGATGTGCTGGGCAGCGAGGACGGCGGTTCCGGCAACGAATGTCCCATGCCGTCCCGCACCCAGGTCCACAGCCGCGAGAACGGACAGGAGCACCACGAGTGCCTGGATACCCAGAAGGTAGAGGCCACGCGTGGTGAGCTCCCGGTTCAGTGCCAGCGAGGCACAGTAGGCGAGGGCTGCCAGGGCCAGCACCTCATAGCCGTGTATCCCGAAGACTCCACCGCCGAGCATCGCTGCCGCGGTGAACCCCGCCGGTGCTGCCACCTCGTACGAGGCGAATCGCAGCAGTACCAGCGAAATGGCGATGTTCGCTGCCAGCCCTCCCCAGATCAATGCCAGGCTCCACACCACCGGCGCATCAATGCCTCGGGACGCAGCGGCGGCAATCACAACAATCAGTCCGGCCGACAGCATCAGTGCAGCCGCGAACGGCAGGGCTGTACCCCGCCGCACCCGCATCGCGGTGGACAACTGGATCAGGACAGCCACCGCAGCGGCGGTGGTCAGGAGGAACATAAGGGTTCCGTCCTGTCGCCCGGAACCCATCAGGACCACATAGGCCAGCGCTACGGTTCCGGCGGCACACAGGCTTCCCCACTGGGCAGGACCGGCCAGGCCCAGCGGTTCCAATTGGTGGGCGAAAAGTACCCGCAGCACTTCGCAGACGGCGATGCCCACCGCAGCCGCGGCAAAGACACTGTGAATTTCCCCGGTCAGGTCTGCCGTCACCAGGGCGGCAAGAACAATCAGGAGAACCTGCGCCGCCAGCAGATAGGCACCACGGAACGGGTTGGTGCGTCCGAGGACAAAATAGACGCAGTAGATCAGTGCGGCGGAAACCAGTACCTGATAGCCGCGCACCCCCAACAGCCCTGCCCCTGTGGCAGCGGTAGCCACAAAACCGGCAGGAGCCAGCAGAACCGGCCAGGAATGCCGCAGCAGCAGTGCAGTGAGAATATTCAGGGCCAAGGCTCCTGCGAGGACAGCAAGGGCGACGGTCCCGTCAGTCGCGTCCACGGTGCGGACGCTTACGCTGAGCAGCAGCGCCAGCGCCGAAGCGGCGGTGGTGGCTGCGAGCGCGGCGTGGCCGGCTCCCCGGTCCGGACCGGCAGCCGCAGCGCGGGGGCGTACGGCGGGGGCAGGTGTGGTGAAGGGGCCGGCCGCGGGGACGACGGGACCGGAAACGGGGACGACGGGACCGGAAACGGGGACGACGGCTGCCGCCCCGGTGTCCGGACTGACCCGGGACCGACCTGCCGCTGTGAAGGCGGCTACGCCCTGCGTGATCAGTGCAGAGGTGACGGCAATGACCAGCAGTGCCAGCCCGGTTTCGGGCCGGGCCGCCGTATCGGTCAGGATGTAATAGGCCGGTGCCGTCATTGACAGCGCCGTCAGCGTTGCCCACATAAAGGTCCGGGCCAGTCCCAAGGGCCGCAGGCGTCTATGCAGGACGATCCGGGCGAGATGCTGGACGGCGAGTGATGCCGCCAACGCCGTGAAGATGCCGTGCACATCCATGCCCAGGTCCGCTGCCGCCAGCCCCGTCAGGACGGTTATCAAAACCTGTCCCACGGCTATGTAGAAGGTACGGTGTCCGCGCGGCCCAAACTTCCGGACCATGAGCACGCAGTACACCAGTGCCGCCGCAACCAGAAGCTCGTAGCCGCGCACGCCCAACAGCCCGGCACCCATCAGGGCAGCGGCTATGAAGCCCAGCGGGCCGGCCGTCAGGAACCGGCTGCGGGCAAGACGAAGCGTGGTCAGGATATTGACGGCAACCAGTACCCAGAGCGCAGCCACGGCATGGGTTGGCTCCAACCGCGGTTCGAAGCACAGCACCAGGACACCAGCGGCGGTTCCCGTTGCCGAAGCGAGGATCACCCACCCCGGGACGTACTCCGGTTTCCCTGCGGATACCCGGATAACTGACGCCGTCTGATTGGCGGCCATGGCCACTACGGCGGTTAACAGCGCCCAGGACCAGCCGTCCGCTCCCCCCGCGCCCGACACCGACGCCAGCACGGTCAACGGGAGCAGCAGAACACCAGCGGCCCTGGCTCCAAGCACAAACTGCATGCGTGTTGCTTCTCCCCTGGCACGCACCATCAGGTACGCAGTAAGCGCCGCCGTGACCAGGACGGATGGCCACAATGGTTCCTTCGCCAGCAAAGCATGAGGGACAAAAGACAGGCCAAGCGGAACAATGGCGGCGAATTCCAGCAGCCCGCCCACTGTCCTTGCCGCTGCAAGATAGGTGCCCAGGACCACCAGGATGGTGGCCGAGAAGATCATTGTGCTTCCCGACGATTCCGATGTGCCAAGGGCCTGGAACAGCCCGGCGGCAAGACCCGTGGCAGCCTGCATCACCAGCAGGGCGGCCACGTCTGTGCGGAAGAACCTGCGCGCCCGGATTTCCGGCTCCACGGCCGGTTTCTTCGCCAGGCTGACCCCGCCCGCGGCGGGAGCCGGGTCCGGCGTTCCGCGGCGCGGCACTGCTCCGCCGGCAGCCTGCCCGCCCGAAGGTACGCCCGTTGTTCCTGCGCCGCGCCGACCAGCTGCTGCTTCTGCGTCCAATCCCTCGTCCAGGGGCAGTCCTGCAGTCCGTGAGGCGATCTGCAGCAGAGCCGCTGCTCCATACACCGGTTTCCGCAGCAGGATGCCGGACAGCTGCGCTGCGATCTGTATGGCGAACGCCAGCAGCGTCGCCTGCGTACTGCCGGTGAAGGAGTAGCAGAGGGCGGTGAGGCCCACGGTTCCAGCGGCGCGCAGACCGTAGCTGTTGGCCAGCTGGTTCCTCGCCGGGCCCTGCCACATCATGACTGCGTAGTGGAGAGCGAAGGCCAGGAACAGGATGGACAGCTGCCCCGCCGTCAGGTCCCTCGATATCTGGACCGCGGCAATGGCCGCGGCGGGAACCAGGTACCGGTGCGACCTCACGAAGGCGTCGAGATACAGATTGTTCAGCCACTTCGGCCGCCGGATCGCTGCAAGGCTGATCAGGGTTGCGAGCACTACGGTAAACAGGAAATACCAGATGATCCCCGACCGGAGGACAGCGCCCGAGGCCAGTCCGGATGACAGCAGGAACGTCAGTGCCAGGTAGGTAAC
This sequence comes from Arthrobacter sp. YD2, assembly GCF_030410475.1. Lineage (NCBI taxonomy): Bacteria > Bacillati > Actinomycetota > Actinomycetes > Micrococcales > Micrococcaceae > Arthrobacter > Arthrobacter sp. YD2. The sequence goes on along the minus strand of NZ_JAUHHB010000001.1, from coordinate 929,684 downwards.
TACCCGGCTGTCAATCCTCGCGGCGGCAAAGGCAAACGCCACCGTGCCCGCCAGCGACGTGATAAGCCAAGCGGCCGGACCGTCCTGCAGGACCACTGTGTGCAATGCCAGCCCGACCACCGGTATCAGCGCCAGTCCCGTACCGGTGAAGGCCACGGCAGCCGGACGAAGGCGGCGGCTGCGGGCATGCACAACGAGCCCGGATACATAGAACAGTGCGGTGACCCCCACAACGCCGAGGAAGCGTGCCCCGGCCGGGATGGCCAACCCAATAAACAGGGCCGCGGCCGCAACGAGCAGCAGACTCGCGGAGTACAGCGTGATGTTGATGTTCCGCAGGTCCCTCCGCCGTTTCTCGGCCTGCAGCTGTGCCTCGGTTTTGACCGGAGGAGCCGGCCTGGCGGGCCTGGCGGGCCTGGGCGGCACGGGAGTTGAGGGAGTCGCGGGCGGGAGACCACGGCGTCCGCCTGTTCCTATTGGGTGTACCGGAGCACCCGTGCTGCCCGGGGCCGGAACATAAGGGGATTGTGGTGCTGAGGACACCGGGGTGGAGGCCGTACCGGTCTGCCCCGCCGGGGTAACGGGAGAGGCAGCCGGGACGGAGGGCGGGGGTACCGGCCGTGACGGCGCGGGTGCCGAGGGGGATGCCCATACCGGGGGAACCGGCTGTCCGGGCTGCCCTGCGCGGCGGTCGGCATGCCCCGGACCCGCGGGCGGGCCGGCAATCCCCTGCCCGGCCTGTACCGCGTCCCGGGGAGCGGCCGGCCCGGCTGCTGCAGGACCCGTCACTGGATTTCCTGTCGCCGGCTGTCCCTGCCCTGCCGCCACCCCGGCGCCTGCCTGCCCGTAACGCGCTGCGGCGGCGGCCAGCCCCGCACGGTAGCCCTCGTCATAGATCTGCGCCGGCGGCGGCACCCGGCGGCCCAGCAGGTCCGTGCCCCGGCCCGCCTTCACACCGACGACCCGTCCCACGAAGAAACTGGCTGTTATGGCAGCCAGGAATAGCAGGAAGACCCCCATGTCACTGCTTCCTTCCGGTTGGCGTAATTGCTGCCCATCCTAAGGTGCGGCACGCCGCACGCAGTGGCACCCGCGCCCGCGGTTGTGCAAAACGCCGCCGCTATGCGCCGCCGGGGACTCCTGTGGAGGAGAACAGCAGCACCACCGTGCAACAACTGATTCGCACCGGCTGCGATGCGTCTCGGGCAGACCTGTTCCGGCCCGCAGACCCAACTGGTAGCGTCATCGGCGCACGAGGGTAGCGGTAACCACGCAGACGACAGAAAGGCCCTCACGGCCATGTATCTTTCGGTCCTCGGAACCCACAGCGGCATGGACACCGGCAGCATCACCGGGACGGTGCAGGTTCCCAACTCCAAATACCACGCCCACCGAGCATTGATCCTGGCGTCCCTGGCACCGGGCACCAGCCGGATTTCCGGCCTCACCGACGCACGCCACGTGCAATACACCGTGGCCATGCTCCGCCAGCTGGGCACCGGGATCGACGTGCAGGACGATACCTTCGTCGTCCACGGCGGCCCCTACCAGCCGCGCAGTGCCGCCGTGTCCGCGGGCAGTTCCGGCACCACTCTTTACTTCATGGCCGGACTTGCGTCGCTGGCCTCCCGCGACGTCGTCGTGACCGGCCAGAAGTACTTCCAGCGCCGTCCCGTCGGCGCCCTGCTGGCCGCGCTGCGCCAAATGGGGGTGGACATCTGGGCACCCAATGACTGCCCGCCGCTGCACGTCACGGCCGGCCGGCCGCACGGCGGAGAAGTGCATATCCCCGGCACCCTGTCGCAGTGGATATCCGGGCTTCTGCTGCTGGCGCCTTTTGCCCGCAGCCACACCACGGTGGTAGTTGACGGCGAGCAGAATGAGAGCAGCTACATAGAACTGACGGTAGCCATGATGCAGCGTTTCGGCCTGCAGGTGGACGTCTCCGAAGACTTTCGCCGTTTCCGGATAGCTCCGGACCAGCAGGCTGCCCCCACAGATCTGCGGATGCCGCCGGATATCGGATCCGCCGCCTTCGGTATCGCTGCGGCGGCCCTTCACCCGGCGGATGTGACGCTTGAGGGGCTCCCCGCCGTCTCTTCGGCCGGATCGGACCATCCCGAAGCGGACTTCCTGGACCTGGCAGCGGAGATGGGGGTGCCCATGGTGGCCGACGCGACAGCCGGCTCCGTCAGCATCCGCCACAGCGGACTGCAGCTGGCGCCCATCGACGTCGACTGCCGGCGGGTGCCTGACATGCTCCCGGTCCTCTCCGTGATGGCATGCCTGGCCCGGGGCCGCAGCACGTTCCGGAACATTGACCACGTGCGGATGAAGGAATCGGACCGGGTCGCTGCCATGCTGCAGTTGAATTCGATGGGGGCCAACCTTACCGTGGAGGGCTCCACGCTGATGATCCACGGCGTCTCCGGGCTCAACGGGGCGGATCTCTCCTCGTTCAACGATCACCGGGTCCTGATGTCCCTGGCGCTGGCTGCCACCGCTGCCGAGGGCCGCAGCACCCTGAGCTACCCCCACGCCTACCGCATCTCCTACCCCGAGTATCTTGCCGCCATGACCACGTTCGGGCTGCGGATGCAGGTGGAGGAGGGGGTTATCCGTCGGCCCCGCATCACCCGCCCCGTCCGCACTGCCAGGGGCAGCCGGCCGCGCACCATCACCGGTCAGGCCGGGGTGGAAGCCGCCGCGTCGGTCACCGGGCCCGAATGGGTCCGGCGGTGGTCCGCAGAACGGCCCAATGAAAGCGCAGTGATCGACGGCGGCGCCGGCACCGCCGGCCACCTGACCTGGGCGGAACTGGACGCCCGGGCTGACAGGGTTGCAGCAGCCTTGCTGGACCTGGGGATCCGGCCGGGCGACCGCGTGGCCTTCCAGCTCCCCAACCGCAGCGAATTTGTCATCCTCGCTGTCGCTGCCCTGCGCATCGGCGCCGTCGCTGCCCCCATTATGCCGATTTTCCGCGAACGCGAGGTGGCCCTGGCCCTGCACCGCGCCCGTGCCCGCCTGTTCGTGACGGTAGAGGAGTTCCGCGGCCGCCGCCCCGCCGAAGAACTCGCCGGGCTGCTGCAGCGTGCGGGCGGGACTGACCCGGGAACAGCAACCACCGTTGAACGGGTCCTGGTAGTGCGGGATACACCCTCCCCCCGGCCCCTACCCCGGGTGACCGGCGGCCCGGAGTTCGCTGACTGGACGGACACTCTGGAACGTGCACGGCCGGACCACCGGGTGCTGGCGCAATATGCACCGGCGGCCAGGGACGCCGCGCAGCTTCTGTTCACCTCCGGCACGTCCGGTGAGCCTAAGGGTGTTGTGCACCGCCATTCCACGCTCAGCCGGGCCGCCGCCATGGAAGTGACCCATCTGGGCCTGACCAGTGATGATGCCGTCTTCATCCCCTCCCCCCTAGCCCACCAGACCGGCTTCCTGTACGGCATGTGGCTTTCCTTTGTCCTGGGCTGCCCGCAGGTCCTGCAACCCGTCTGGGATGCAGAGCGCGCCCTGGCGCTGATGAGCGGCTGGCGGGCCACGTTTGTCCAGGCTGCCACCCCGTTCCTCTCGGATCTGGTCCGGGCGGTGGACGCGGGTGCGCCGGTACCCTCCAGTCTGCGGATCTTCGTGAACACGGGCGCTACCGTTCCCCGGCATCTGGCTGAGCGTGCCACCCGCGTCCTCGGTGCCCGGATTTGCGGCGCCTTCGGCACCACGGAAACCTGCCTTGGCACCCTGGCTTCCCCGCGGGACGAACCGGTAAAGGTGTGGGGCACCGACGGACGCGCACTGGCGGGGGTGCAGACACGGATTGTCGACGACGACGGGAGGCTCCTTCCTGACGGGGTCGAAGGCAACTTCGAGCTGGACAGCCCGACTGTCTTCGAGGGCTACCTTGACCGCCCCGACCTGACCAAGGAAGTCTTTACCGAAGACGGCTGGTACCGCACCGGCGACACCGGCGTCATCGATGCGGACGGATTTCTGCACATCACCGGCAGGGTCCGGGACATCATCAACCGCGGAGGGGAGAAAATCCCGGTGGCTGAGATTGAGCAGTTGCTGTACCGGCATCCCGCCGTAGCTGACGTGGCACTCGCGGCCATGCCGGATGACCGGCTGGGTGAGCGGGCCTGCGCCTTTGTGGTTCCGGCGCCGGGAAACCGGCCCCGGCTGACGGACCTCACCGCGTTTCTGGACGGACACCAGGTGTCCAAGCACTATTGGCCCGAGCACCTTCACCTGCTGGAAGATATTCCGCGCAACGCGGTGGGCAAGGTGCAGAAGTTTCTGCTGCGCGAAATGGCACGCAGTTTCACCGGCGGTGACAGTGTCTCTTCCGCTTTACCCTCCCCGGATCGGAGCAGCTTGTGAGCGTCACCGGCATCACCGCAGACGGCAGGGGCAGCAGCGTTCCCGACACCCGGTACCGTGAGCTGCTTTCAGCCGTCACGTCCTGGGTGGAGGGGCCCGGCGAGGAGTGGGCCGGACGCATTGAGGCCACCGGGCAGGTTCCTGACTCGCTGTGGAAGGAGCTGCGCGAGGCAGGTTTCCTCTCCCTCGCAGCGCCCGTGGAACTGGGCGGACAAGGGCTGAGCTTTGTGCAGTGGATGGGGCTGATGGAGGTTTTCTCCCATTCCCACGCCTCCGTGCGCATGATCGTGCACGTGGTCAACGGCACCTGGCGTGCCATGAACCCGCACGCGGATGAACAGCAGCGGGAAAAGTTTGTCCGGCCCTCTGTTGCGGGCGAGCTGATCGTTGCCTTCACACTGACGGAACCGGGCAACGGCACCGGCGCCGACATCACCTCCAGCGTCCGGCGGGACGGGGACACCTACTACCTGACCGGACGCAAACACCTGATTACCTTCGGCGTACGCTGCGACTACTGGCTGTTGTTCGCCCGGATTGAGGGCAGCTCCGGCAGCGACGGCACGGTGGCGCTGCTGGTGGACAGGCATGCCCCCGGTGTGGTTGTTGAGAACACCTCCGAGACGCTCGGGGTGCACGGAACGGACCATGCCTCACTGACCTTCACGGACACACCTGTTCCGGTGTCGCACCGGCTGGGCGCCGAAGGGGACGGGCTGGCGGTCGCGTTGGGCGGCTTCCTGACCCCGAGCCGGATTTCGGTGGCCATGAGCTGCGTTGGCCTGGCCGGGCGGGCGCAGCAACTGGCCGTGGCGTACGCCTTGGAGCGCACCACGTTCGGCAAGCCGCTGGTTTCGCGGCAGGCCATCGCCTTTTCGCTGGCCGAGAATGAAGCCGATATTGCTGCCGCCCGCGCTCTGACTCTGCAGGCAGCGGAAGACTGGCAGAAGGGCTCGGACGCCGCCCCGGCGCTCTCTTCCATGGCCAAGCTGACCGCAGTGGACATGCTCACCCGTGTCACCGACAAGGCGTTGCAGGTCCACGGCGGCATTGGCTACTGGAAAAGCATGCCCATTGAACGGGTGTACCGGGACGCGCGTGCCCAGCGCTTCGAAGAGGGCACCAACGAGATCCAAAAGACGGTCATAGCCCGCGATCTTTTCCGCCGGGCGTCGGCTGGTGCAGCTGAAGCTGCCGCCGCAGCGGATGTCCCGGACCCGGCAGCGGCACCGGAATCACTCGGCTGACGGTCAGGCGCCCACCAATGCCGGACAGGGTCTTCACACCCGTTTCCCTGGGCCCGCTGCGGCTGACCCACCGGATCATGATGGGCTCCATGCACCTGAACCGGGAGGACGATCCGCAGGCGCTGGCCGCCTTCTACCGGGAACGGGCTGCCGGAGGCGCAGCGCTGATAGTCACCGGCGGGGCGGCGGTCAGCCGTACCGGAGCAGGCGGCCCTAACTACCTGCTGATAAACGAACCGGAAGCCGCTGCCGTGCTCTCCCCCACTCTGGAGGCCGTGCACGGTGCCGGCGGGAAGATCGCCCTCCAGCTCTTCCACGCAGGCCGGTACGCCTTCGAGTCCAGCTACGGACTCCGCCCTGCCGCCCCGTCGGAGGTCTACTCAGGCTTCTCCCGCGCCGTGCCGGCCGCCATGACCCAGCAGCAGATTGAGGCCGTTCTCGCCGACTTCGCTGCGGGAGCAGCCCAAGCGCAGTCGCTGGGCTTCGATGCCGTGGAAATCATGGGCTCGGAGGGTTACCTGATCAATCAGTTCGCCTCACCGCTCACCAACCTTCGCACGGACGGGTGGGGCGGTGACCCGCAGCGTCGGCAGTCATTCCCGTTGGCGGTTCTTGCAGCGGTACGCGGCGCCGTCGGTCCCGCATATCCGGTCATTTACCGCACGTCCGGGGCTGATTTCGTGGCCGGGTCCAGCACCCTGGAGGAATCCCGTGCCCTCGCGGTTGCCCTGGCAGCGGCCGGCGCTGACGCCCTGAACATCGGGATCGGCTGGCACGAGTCACGCGTGCCCTCCGTCCAGGCGCTTGTCCCGCACGGGCACTGGATGGGTATTGCCGGCAGCATCCGTGCCGCCCTTGCCGGGGCCGGCGTGCAGGTACCGGTGATCGGCAGCAACCGGATCAACTCGCTGCATCTGGCCGAACAGGCCCTTGCCGCCGGCCAGGCCGATGTGGTCTCCATGGCCCGTCCCTTCCTCGCGGATCCGGAGATTGTGGCCAAGACCCGGCGCGGGCAGGCGGAACTGGTGAACACCTGCATCGCCTGTAACGAGGCCTGCATAGACCGCTCGCTCGGCACGGAACCGGTCTCCTGCCTGGTGAATCCGCGGGCCGGCCGTGAGCTCGCGTTCCCGCTGGTCCGTTCCGTTTCCGCACCCGACCTGCGCGTCGCCGTCGTAGGCGCAGGACCGGCGGGTCTGCAGGCGGCAGCCACGCTGGCCCAGGCCGGGGTGCCCGTGGACCTTTATGAGCAGAGCGACGGAATCGGGGGCCAGTTCCGTCTGGCCGGAACCGTGCCGGGAAAGGAAGATTTCCTGCAAACCATCAGGTACTTCCGCAACGAGCTTCCGCGGTTGGGCGTCCGGATCCGGCCCTGCGAATCCCCCGGGGCGGAGGCGTTATCCGGTTATGCCCACGTAATCCTTGCTACGGGTGTCCGTCCCCGGCCGGTGCCGTTGCCCCGCACCGGCCGGCTGCCCGTCCGGGACTACCGCGAGGCATTTGCCGCGCCCGCAGACCTGGGCCGCCGGGTGGTGGTCATCGGAGCCGGAGGGATAGCCGTGGACCTGGCCCGCCTGCTCACGGGGACCCCCGGAGGGCCGGCCGACGTGACCCTCCTCCGTCGCGGACACCGGATCGGAGAGGGAATCGGACCGTCCACGCGCTGGGCCGTACTGCAGGAGCTCGCCGCTGCCGGGGTGCGTACCCTTCCCGGAACAACGCCCCTGGAAGTCACTCCTGAGGGACTGCTCGCGGCCACCGCGCAAGAAACCGTGCTGCTGCCGGCGGACACCGTGGTGCTGGCAGCCGGGCAGGTACCGCACAATCCCCTCCACTCCGCACTGCTGCACCAAACGATTCCCTGCACCGTCATTGGCGGAGCACTGGACGCCTCCGGCCTGAACGCCGTGCGCGCCTTTGACCAGGGACTGGAAACGGGCTCACTGCTGGCCAGGGAGCTGCAGCAGCCTTCCGGGGTTAAACGCAGCAGGACCCCGCTGCCGTAGCAACGGGGTCCTGCTAAGAACCGAAGAGGTTCAGGCTAGAACATCAAATTACTTGATGATCTTGGTGACGCGGCCTGATCCAACGGTGCGGCCGCCTTCGCGGATAGCGAAGCCGAGGCCCTCTTCCATAGCGATGGGCTGGATGAGCTCAACGGTCATCTCAGTGTTATCGCCGGGCATAACCATTTCAGTGCCCTCGGGGAGGGTGATGACGCCGGTTACGTCCGTGGTACGGAAGTAGAACTGCGGGCGGTAGTTCGAGTAGAACGGGTTGTGGCGTCCGCCTTCATCCTTGGACAGGATGTAGACGTTGGCTTCGAAGTCGGTGTGCGGGGTAATGGAACCCGGCTTCACGACAACCTGGCCACGCTCTACGTCTTCGCGCTTGATGCCGCGGAGCAGCAGGCCACAGTTCTCGCCGGCCCATGCTTCGTCAAGCTGCTTGTGGAACATCTCGATACCGGTAACCGTGGTCTTCTGGACCGGACGGATGCCGACGATCTCGACCTCGGAGTTGATGGCGAGGGTACCGCGCTCGGCGCGGCCCGTGACAACGGTTCCACGACCGGTGATCGTGAAGACGTCCTCGATCGGCATCAGGAACGGCTTGTCCTTGTCGCGAACGGGGTCCGGCACGTTTTCGTCAACGGCTTCCATCAGCTCTTCGACGGAAGCAACCCACTTGGGATCGCCTTCCAGAGCCTTCAGGCCGGAAACGCGGACGACGGGAGCGTTGTCGCCGTCGAAGTCCTGGGAGCTCAGCAGTTCGCGAACTTCCATTTCCACGAGGTCGAGCAGTTCTTCGTCGTCAACCATGTCGGACTTGTTCAGTGCGACCAGCAGGTAGGGAACGCCAACCTGGCGGGCGAGCAGAACGTGCTCGCGGGTCTGGGCCATCGGACCGTCGGTAGCGGCAACCACGAGGATTGCGCCGTCCATCTGAGCTGCACCAGTGATCATGTTCTTGATGTAGTCAGCGTGGCCGGGGGCGTCAACGTGTGCGTAGTGACGCTTCTCGGTCTGGTACTCGATGTGCGAGATGTTGATGGTGATACCGCGCTGGCGCTCTTCAGGTGCAGAGTCGATAGCAGCGAAATCGCGCTTTTCGTTCAGATCAGGGTACTTGTCAGCAAGCACCTTCGAAATGGCAGCGGTCAACGTGGTCTTGCCATGGTCAACGTGACCAATGGTGCCGATGTTGACGTGCGGCTTAGTCCGCTCGAACTTTGCCTTCGCCACGGGTTCCTCCTAGAGAGTTAGAAGACTCAATCTTCAGCCGCGCTTTTCGCAACTGAAACTGATGTAAGTCTACTGGGGGCTGTTTATTTGATGAAATTGCCGATTTCCGCAGCAGCCTGGCGAGGCCGCTCAGTCTGGCTATGCAGCGGGCTTCCGGCCGAAGCCCTGGCCCGCTGCACACGGCCGGTGTTCCGAGGTTCCCCGGAACACCGACCAGGGTTTTATTCGCCGCGCGTCTTCTGGATGATCTCGTCGGCTACTGCCTTCGGGACCTCTGCGTAGCTGTTGAAGGACATGGAGTACACGGCACGGCCCTGGGTCTTGGACCGCAGGTCGCCGATGTAGCCGAACATGCCGGACAGCGGGACGTGTGCCCGGATGACCTTTACGCCGGCTGCATCTTCCATGGACTGCATCTGTCCGCGACGGGAGTTGATGTCACCGATAACTTCACCCATGTATTCCTCAGGGGTGCGGACTTCAACATCCATCATCGGCTCCAGCAGAACCGGGCTGGCCATCCGTGCAGCTTCCTTGAAGGCCTGGCGTCCGGCAATCTTGAACGCCATTTCCGAGGAGTCGACGTCGTGGTAAGCGCCGTCAAGCAGCGTCGCCTTGATGCCGACAACCGGGTAACCGGCGAGCACACCGTCGGTGAGGGCGCTCTGGATACCCTGGTCAACGCTGGGGATGTATTCGCGCGGAACACGACCACCGGTGACCTTGTTCTCGAATTCGTAGAACGTGCCGTCGGAAGTATCCAGCGGCTCGATCGCGATCTGGATCTTTGCGAACTGACCCGAACCACCGGTCTGCTTCTTGTGCGTGTAGTCGTGCTTGGCGACTGCACGGCGGATGGTTTCGCGGTAAGCAACCTGGGGCTTGCCCACGTTGGCTTCGACGCGGAACTCGCGGCGCATACGGTCAACCAGAATGTCCAGGTGCAGCTCGCCCATACCGGCGATGATGGTCTGGCCTGTGTCTTCGTCGAGGGAGACCTGGAAGGTCGGATCCTCTTCGGAGAGCTTCTGGATGGCGGTGGAGAGCTTCTCCTGGTCACCCTTGGTCTTCGGCTCGATGGCCACGGAAATCACGGGCTCCGGGAAGCTCATGGATTCCAGCACGATCGGGTTCTGAAGATCGCACAGGGTGTCGCCCGTGGTCGTGTCCTTCAGGCCGATGGCGGCGTAAATGTGGCCAGTCGTGATTTCCTCGACCGGGTTTTCCTTGTTGGCGTGCATCTGGAAGAGCTTTCCGATGCGCTCCTTCTTCTGCTTGGTCGCATTCATGACCTGGGCGCCGGAAGCAGCGTGACCGGAGTACACGCGGATGTAGGTCAGACGGCCGAAGAACGGGTGCGTCACAACCTTGAACGCCAGCGCGGAGAACGGAGCGTTGGCATCGGCGGCGCGTTCGAGGATGACCTCTTCGTCGCGGATGTCGTGACCCTTGATGTTCGGCACGTCAAGCGGGCTGGGCAGGTAGTCGACGACGGCGTCAAGCATGGGCTGAACGCCACGGTTCTTGAACGCGGAGCCGCAGAGAACCGGGTAGACCAGCGAGTTGATGGTCAGGTGGCGGATGCCGGCCTTGATTTCCTCGATGGTGAGTTCTTCACCTTCGAGGTACTTGTTCATCAGCTCGTCGCTTGCCTCGGCAACGGTCTCGATCAGCTGTGCGCGGTACTCTTCGGCCTTTTCCTGCAGTTCTGCGGGGATCGGTTCGATTTCGTACTTGGCGCCCATGGTGACATCACCCTTGGCGTCGCCGCGCCAGGTGAGGGCACGCATTTCGAGAAGGTCAACGACGCCCTCGAATTCGCTCTCGGCACCGATCGGCAGCTGCAGAACCAGCGGCTTGGCACCCAGGCGGTTGATGATGGTGTCGACGGTGAAGTAGAAATCAGCGCCGAGCTTGTCCATCTTGTTGACGAAGCAGATGCGCGGGACGTTGTACTTGTCAGCCTGGCGCCAGACAGTCTCGGACTGCGGCTCCACGCCTTCCTTGCCGTCGAACACGGCTACGGCGCCGTCGAGCACGCGCAGGGACCGCTCAACCTCGACGGTGAAGTCAACGTGACCCGGGGTGTCGATGATGTTGATCTGGTTGTTGTCCCAGTAACACGTGGTAGCTGCGGAGGTAATGGTGATACCCCGCTCCTGCTCCTGTGCCATCCAGTCCATCGTGGACGCACCGTCGTGGGTCTCGCCGATCTTGTGGTTGACACCCGTGTAGAACAGGATGCGCTCGGTAGTCGTCGTCTTGCCGGCATCGATGTGGGCCATGATGCCGATGTTGCGGACCTTGTTCAGGTCGGTAAGCACGTCAAGTGCCACGGTTTCTCCCTATATTTGGTGTTTGCCGTTTCGACTGCGTTTATCTGCTTCGGGCCCTGCACCCCGCCGTAGCGGAATGCAGGGCCTTGAAGGAGGGGCCGCCGTCGGCCGGGCTTATTACCAGCGGTAGTGGGCGAAGGCCTTGTTGGACTCGGCCATCTTGTGGGTGTCCTCGCGGCGCTTCACAGCTGCACCGAGACCGTTGGAAGCGTCCAGGATTTCGTTGCGCAGGCGCTCGGTCATGGTCTTCTCGCGGCGGGCCTTGGAGTAGCCAACCAGCCAGCGCAGTGCCAGTGCAGTTGCACGGCCCGGCTTGACCTCAACGGGGACCTGGTAGGTGGCGCCGCCAACGCGGCGGGACTTGACCTCAAGGCTGGGCTTGATGTTGTCCATGGCCTTCTTCAGGGCTGCAACCGGATCCTGTCCGGTCTTCTCCTGGGCGCCTGCAAGTGCACCGTAAACGATGCGCTCTGCGGTGGACTTCTTGCCGTCGATCAGGACCTTGTTGATCAGCTGCGTGACCAGCGGGGAACCGTAGACGGGATCCAGTACTAGCGGCCGCTTGGGGGCCGGACCCTTGCGGGGCATATTACTTCTTCTCCATCTTCGCGCCGTAGCGGCTGCGAGCCTGCTTGCGGTTCTTGACACCCTGGGTATCGAGGGCACCGCGGACGATCTTGTAGCGAACACCGGGAAGGTCCTTCACACGACCGCCGCGCACCAGCACGATGGAGTGTTCCTGAAGGTTGTGACCCACACCGGGGATGTAGGCGGTTACTTCGATGCCGCCGTTGAGGCGGACACGTGCAACCTTACGCAGAGCCGAGTTCGGCTTCTTCGGGGTGGTCGTGTAAACGCGGGTGCAGACACCACGGCGCATCGGGCTGCCCTGAAGGGCAGGAGCCTTGGTCTTGGAGACCTTGGGTGAGCGGCCCTTGCGGACCAGCTGCTGAATCGTAGGCACTTTCGTGTTCTCCGTTTTTTCTCGAGATAATTCTCTGGTTGCCCCGCCCCGCTGACGGCTGGAAGCCGGCTCAGGGGCGGTGCGCTTAAAGTCGTTGCCGCAATGCCCCGAGAAGTTCCGTGTTCTCGCCGAAAGCGACCGTAGGCGTGCAAAAGTGTGGCATTCGTTGCGCAAGAAGCCCGCAACCCGGAAACAGGCCCGCCCATTCCTTTCGGAATGCATTCCCCCGAGTATCTCACCACGGAGGGCACGCGAGCGGCCTTCATCCACTGCCACACAAACAATTGGTTTTCAGTCTAGCAGACTTAACGCCTTCCGCGGTGACGTGAGGCCAGGATCACTAACTGCGGGCCGCCAGGGCATCAGTGATGGTGGCCGATGCCTGCTGCAGATGCGGCAGCACGCGGGCCGCGGCATCTTCCAGTGTAGGCCCGCCCAGTCCCATCGTTGCCTGCATGGAGGTATTCAGGGCTGCGCAGACCCTGCCCTGGGGGTCGTACACGGGGACGGCGACAGAGCGCAGGCCCTGTTCGAGTTCCTGGTCCACCACTGCCCAGCCCTGTTCCCGGACGCCGGCAACCAGTTCGCGGAGCCGGACAGGGTCGGTGACGGTGCGGTCGGTGAGCGGTTGCAGGTCCACCGTGGTGAGGTAATCCTCGAACCGGTCTTCGGGCAGCCCGGCCAGCAGGACCCGCCCCATGGACGTTGCGTAGGCCGGGAAGCGCGTGCCCACGGCAATGCCCACGGTCATCAGCCGGCGGGTATGGATGCGGGCTATATAGACAATCTCGCTGCCGTCGAGCACGGATGCGGACGTGGACTCGGAGATCTGCCGGGACAGGTCCTCCAGTACGGGCTGGGCCAGCTGGGGCAGCGACTGGCCGGACAGGTAGGAATACCCCAGCTGCAGCACCAAAGCGGTGAGCTCGAAGGTCCGTCCGTCCGTGCGGATGTAGCCCAGTTCCACCAGGGTGAGCAGGAAGCGCCGGGCCGTGGCCCGGGTCAGGCCGGTGCGCCGGGAGACCTCGCTGAGCGTCATCTGCACGTGGTCGGCGTCGAACGCGCGAATCACCAGCAGGCCCCGGGCCAGCGACTGTACATACTGGTCGCTGGCCGGCACGGTCTCGCTCATCTGTCCCCCATGATTGGTGTCCTGCTAGCTTCCGTCCGCGGCGCGGATCAGCGGGATATCCATCTTCGACGCCAGCTCTTCGAAGGTGGTGCCAAAGGTCTCGCGTACGTGTACGCCGTCCTCCTTCAGCAAAAAGACTGCTTCATTAGTGTAGACGCGGGTCACGCAACCCACCCCTGTCAGCGGATAGCTGCACTCCTTGACCAGCTTGCTCACGCCGTCGCGCGTGAACAGCGACATCATGACGTAGACGTCCTTGGCTCCGGTGGCCAGATCCATCGCGCCGCCGACGGCGGGAATGGCATCGGGCGCGCCGGTGTGCCAGTTTGCCAGGTCGCCGGTGGCGGACACCTGGAAGGCGCCCAGTACGCAGACGTCCAGGTGTCCGCCCCGCATGATGGCGAAGGAGTCGGCATGGTGGAAGTAAGCTGCGCCCGGCAGCTCCGTTACCGGGATTTTTCCGGCGTTGATCAGGTCCGGATCCACCTCGTCGCCGTGTGCTTCCGGCCCCATGCCCAGCATGCCGTTCTCGGTGTGCAGGGTGACTTTCTGCTCGGGCACCAGATAGTTCGAGACCAGGGTGGGCTGCCCGATGCCCAGGTTCACGAAGGACCCGGGGGCAATGTCGGAGGCGACCAGGGCCGCGAGTTCGTTCTTGTCCAGCTTCTTGTCGGTGCTCATGCTGCGGCCGGTGCTTTCTCCCGGTCCACGCGGACCAGGCTGTTGACGTAGATCCCGGGAGTAACAACGTTTTCGGGGTCCAGTTCCCCAACGTCCACAATTTCGCGTACCTGCACGATGGCATGCCCGGCTGCGGCAGCCATGATGGGTCCGAAGTTCCGGGCCGTCTTGCGGTAGACCAGGTTGCCGGCTGTGTCAGCCCGCAGCGCCTTCACCAGGGCAAAGTCCGCGTGCAGTGGTGTTTCGAAGACGTAGCCGCGGCCATCTATGACCCGGGTTTCCTTGCCTTCGGCCAGCGGGGTTCCGTACGCGGTGGGAGTGAAGAAGCCGCCAATGCCGGCGCCGGCGGCCCGGATCCGTTCGGCCAGGTTGCCCTGGGGCACCAGTTCGAGTTCGATCTCCCCCGCACGGTACTTCGCGTCGAAGATCTGCGAGTCGGACTGCCGCGGGAAGGAGCAGATGATTTTCTTCACGCGGCCGGCACCGATCAGGGCTGCCAGGCCCTGTTCCCCGTTGCCTGCGTTGTTGTTGACCACGGTCAGGTCCGTGGCGCCCTGCCGCAGCAGCGCCTCGATCAGTTCCACGGGCTGGCCGGCGCGGCCGAATCCGCCAATCATTACGGTGGCCCCGTCGTGGATGGGCGCTACGGCCTCATCTGCGTCCTGCACTATGTTGAGCACGGTTTTTCCTAACGTGTGCGGTGTCTGGGTATCAGTTGGCGTTTTCGAGGACGACGGCGAGGCCCTGCCCGACGCCGATGCAGATGGCTGCCACGCCCCAGCGCTCTCCGGAATCCTGCAGGCGGCGGGCCAGCGTGCCCAGGATGCGGGTACCGGAGGCACCCAGCGGGTGGCCGATTGCCACGGCCCCGCCCCACGCGTTGACGATGGCCGGGTCCACGTCCCAGGCGTCCAGGCAGGCCAGCGACTGGGCGGCGAAGGCTTCGTTCAGTTCCACTGCTCCAACCTCGCTCCAGCTGATGCCGGCACGCTTCAGGGCAAGGTTGGCCGCTTCCACGGGGGCATAGCCGAAGAACTGCGGCTCATTGGCGGCGGCGCCGCGTCCGGCAATCCGTGCCAGCGGAGCCATGCCCAGGATGCCGGCGGCGTTCTCGTTGCCCAGCCAGGCTGCCGAAGCGCCGTCGTTCAGCGGTGAGGCGTTGCCTGCGGTCACGGTGCCGCCGGAGGCATCGTCGGAGGCGGGCCGGAAGACGGTGCGAAGGGTGGCCAGCTTTTCCACGGTGGAGCCTGCGCGGATGCTTTCGTCGCGGTCCAGCTCTACGCCGTCCACGGCAACGGTGAGATCCGCATATTTACCCTCGTCCCAGGCCTTGGCAGCCAGGGCGTGGGAGGCAGCGGCGAACTCGTCCTGGCGCTCACGGCTGATACCGTGCTTCTCGCGCAGCTGCTCGGTGGCTTCACCGAGGGAGACGGTCCATTCCTTGGGCATGGCCGGATTGACCAGGCGCCAGCCCAGGGTGGTGGAGGCCAGGGTCTGGTCCCCTGCCGGGTAGGGCTTCTCATTTTTCGGCAGTACCCAGGGGGCGCGGCTCATTGACTCGGCGCCGCCGATCAGCATCAGGTCGGCTTCGCCGGTGTTGATCTGGCGGGAGGCGATGAGTGCCGCGTCCAGCGAGGACCCGCAGAGCCGGTTCACCGTGGTGCCCGGAATCGAGGTGGGCAGTCCGGCCAGCAGGGTGGCCATCCTGGCCACGTTGCGGTTTTCCTCGCCGGCTCCGTTGGCATTGCCGAAAATCACCTCGTCGATGCGTGCCGGGTCCAGGCCGGGCGCGCGTGAGACGGACGCCTTGATGACCTGGGCGGCGAGGTCATCCGGGCGGACCCCGGCGAGGGCTCCGCCGAACTTCCCGAAGGGCGTACGGACTGCGTCGTAGATATAGGCCTGGTTCACCGGTACTCCTTGAAACTCAAAAAGAAAAGTCGAATGGCTGGGAAGGTTCGGGGGCCGCTAGGCCGCGGAGTCAATCTCGCGGAAGACGCCCTGCGCCACCTTGAAGGCGGAGTTCGCGGCGGGAACCCCGCAGTAGATGGCAGACTGCAGGACAATTTCCTTGATCTCGTCCCGGCTCAGGCCGTTGCGCAGCGCCGCCCGCACATGCATGGCGAATTCCTCCATGTGCCCGTGCGCAATCAGTGCCGTGAGCGTCACGGCGCTCCGCATGGTGCGGGGCAGGCCGGGGCGGGTCCAGATGGTTCCCCAGGCGTACTGGGTGATCATGTCCTGGAAGTCGGTGGTGAACTCGTCCTTGCCGGCGTTGGCACGGTCCACATGCTCGGAGCCCAGGACCTCCCGGCGTACGGCCATACCCTCGTTGTACACGTCCTGCCGGCTCTTGTGTCCGTCTGCAATCACGGTGTTATTTCCCTTCCGGATACTGGGTGCCAAAGAAATCCTTCAGCAGGTCGGCGGTCCGTCCCGGCTGCTCGACCGGGACCAGGTGGGCGGCGTCCTCAACGACGGCGGCCGTTCCGTTGGTAACCCGGTCCGCGATGAGCTCCGCGAACGACGGCGGGGTGACAACGTCCTGCGCACCGGCCACGGCAAGCACGGGGACGGTGATATCAGCGAGCCGGCCGCGGACGTCGAAGCCGGCCAGCGCGGAACAGCAGAAGGCGTAGGAGAAGCGGTCCGCGTTCTGCAGGGAGTGCAGCAGTGCGGACGCCGCAGCGGGTTCGCGTTCCATAAATCCGGGGGCGAACCAGCGTTGGCCGGAGCCGACCACCTGGGTGGGGGTACCCTGGACCCTGACGGTTTCACCGCGCTCTGCCCAGCCGTCGGCGTCGCCGATTTTGGCTCCGGAGCACAGCACTGCCACGGCCTGGAAGAGTTCGCCGTGGTCCAGCGCCAGCTGCAGCCCAACGGCACCGCCCAGCGAGACACCGGCGTAATAGACCGGCGCTTCAGGGGCAATATCGCCTGCGTTCCGGGCCCCGTTGACCAGATTGGCGACGCCGGCGGCCAGGTCTTCCAGGCTGAAGGCACCGGCGGCGGCGGGGCTGGCACCGTGGCCGGGCAGGTCCCAGCCGATGACGGTGAAGGTGTCCAGGGCAGCTGCCGTCCGGCTCCACAGCGGTGTCACTGCTGTTCCGAGCGACGGGCCGGCAATCAGGACGGGCGCTGCGGGACCGGCGGCGGAGAGGCGGGAGGCTTTGATGGCGGGAACACTCATGCTGAGGGCTTTCCGGGGTAGGCAGCCGTGATGCGCTCTATGAGTGCGGCGGCCTCCCCTACGTAGTTGACGGGGTCAAGGATGTCCGCGAGCCGGTCGTCGGAGAGGATGTCCTCCGGAACGGTGCTGCGCAGCACGGTTGCGAACGGCTCGCCGGTGGAGAGCGAGCGGGCGACGGCCTCGGATACCAGCTTCTTTCCGCGGCCGGCCACACCGTCGTCGAGCAGCGGGGCGACGACGGCCATGATCTTCTCGCTGACCACCAGCGGGCCGGCTGCTGCCAGATTCCGTTCCAGCGCCTGGGCGTGAACCTGCAGGCCCGCGGCCAGCTCGGCGAGTTTGGCGGCTGCTCCCCCGGCCAGGCGGAGCAGGGAGCGCAGGGCCTGCCATTCAACGTGCCAGGATCCGCTGGGACGCTCGTCGTCCGCCGCTGCGGCGGCAGCCTGCAGCTGCACGCCGTGGCCGGGAGCAGCAAGGGCTGCGCTGCGGATCAGTACGGACAGCACCGGGTTCTGCTTCTGCGGCATGGCGGAGGAACCGCCGCGGCCGGCGGCCCGCGGTTCGGACACCTCGCCGATCTCCGGCCGGCTCAGCAGCAGCACGTCGTTGGCCATTTTGCCTGCCGCTGCGGTGAAATCCTGCAGGGCAGCTCCGAGGCCGGTGACGGGCAGCCGGTTGGTCTGCCACGGTGCTACCGGCTCCGCCAGTCCCAGGGCAACGGCAAGGCGTGAGGTCAGGTCAAAGGGTCCGTCAGTGCCGCTGTGCGCCGCGGTCGCGGTGGTCAGCGCGGCCATGGTTCCGGATGCCCCGCCCCACTGCAGGGGCAGCCCGAGGGCGGCGGTGCGCAGCCCTTCGGCGGCCTGACCGACACCGTGCAGCCACTGCGCGGCGCGGAGCCCGAAGGTGGAGGGCAGGGAGTGCTGGGTCAGGGTCCGGGCAACACACAGGGTCCGGGCATGGCGCCGGGCAAGGTCTCCCAGTGCCGTGACGGCCCGGTCTGCGTCCGCGAGGATGGCCTCCAGCGCCCGGCTGGCCAGGAGCATCAGGGCGGTGTCCATGATGTCCTGGCTGGTGGCGCCGCGGTGGATCGCGCCGGCAGCCGCCGGGGATTGGGCCTGTGCCAGCTTCCGCAGGTCCGCGAGCAGGGGGATGACCGGGTTACCGCCGCCCTGTGCCCGTTCCGCCAGGGACGCGGCGTCATACAGGGAGGCGTCGCTGACGGCCGCCACGGCAGCGGGCGCTTCAGGGTCGGCCAGCCCGGCGTCCGCCAGCACCCGCACCCAGGCCAGCTCCACGTCCAGCAGGGCCTGGAGCAGCGCCGTGTCCCCCGTCAGCGCGGCCACCCGGGTACCGGCCCATGCCGGTGCGAGCAGGCCGTAGTCGGCGCTCTCCGCTGCACCCACGCCTAGGCTCCCGGGTAGGTGAGGAAAACTGTTTCGTTCTCCCCCTGCAGCGAGATGTTCCAGCGCAGTCCGCCGTCGGCCTCGCGCGTGGCAATGAGGGTGCGCCGCCGCTCCTCGGGGAGCGAGGAAAGCAGGGCGTCGCGTGCCAGCGCTTCCTCGTCATCGGGCAGGTACATGCGGGTATGCAGCTTATTCAGCAGGCCGCGGGCGAAGATCACGAAGGAAATGAAGGGCGCTGAACCTGCTTCGGTGGGGCCGGGGTTTACCGTGGTGAACGTGTAGTTTCCCGTGTTGTCCACGGCTGTGCGGCCCCAGCCGGTGAAGGTGTAGCCGTCCCGGACCAGCGAGCCGGTCTGCTGCGGGATGTTGCCCTCAGCGTCGGCCTGCCAGATTTCGAGCAGGGCATCGGGGATGGTTTCCCCGGCGCCGTCCGTGACCGTTCCCTGCAGCCGGATGCTGCCGGGCAGGCCCGGTGCAAGGAGCTGGTTGTCCTTCTCGAAGGGAAGCGCGTATCCGTAGAACGGGCCGATGGTCTGCCCGGGTGTGGCGGTAAGTTTCTGCTCGCTCATTTACTCTGCGTCCTCGTCTTCCATCCAGGTGCGGTTGCTGCCGGTGAGCACAATGTCCCAGTTGTAGCCGGTGGCCCACTCATGCGATGTCAGGTTGTGGTCATACGTGGCCACGAGGCGGTCGCGTGCCTTCTGATCGGTAATCGACTGGTAGATCGGGTCCAGCGCGAACAGCGGATCGCCGGGGAAATACATCTGGGTGATCATGCGCTGGGTGAAGTCGGTGCCGAACAGGGAGAAATGGATGTGGGCCGGGCGCCAGGCGTTGAAGTGGTTCTTCCAGGGGTAGGGCCCGGGCTTGATGGTGGTGAACTCGTAGTAGCCGTCGTCGGTGGTGATGCAGCGGCCGACGCCGGTGAAGTTCGGGTCCAGCGGAGCCGGATGCTGGTCCCGCTTGTGGATGTAGCGGCCGGCCGAGTTGGCCTGCCAGATTTCCACCAGCTGGTTGCGCACGGGCCGTCCGTCGCCGTCGAGGATCCGGCCGCGGACAATGATGCGCTCCCCCAGGGGCTCGCCGTTGTGCTGGATGGTCAGATCGCTCTCCAGGGCGTGCACGTCCTGGTGTCCGAACGCCGGTGACCACAGTTCGATTGTCTCGGGGTCAACGTGGTGCGGATCCTTGGTGGGGTGGCGCAGGATGGAGCTGCGGTAAGGAGGGAAGTCGATGCGGGGCTGGCTTTCCGGGGCGGCGCCGTCATGTACGGACTTGTCATACGCCGCGTGGACCGAGGCAATCTCCGCCGAAATCTGGTCCTGCGACGCCTGCGCCGCATCCAGTTTCTCGACGACATGGCTGTTCTGGAAAAGATCCTTTTCCATTTCCATGGTTTTTCCTTTCGACTTCGAGCGCATCCTTGCACTCCGGCTATCCAACAGCGTCCGCGTGGTCGAGACCACACTACACCGCTTGTTCATCTTGTGTACAGGTGTTCGTCATACGAACGAAATTAGGAGTTGGGCCACCCGGTGTAAGCCTCGGCCAGGTATGCGCTGCCATGCCGGGAGGCAACGACGCCGCTGAGCTCGCCCAGCGCACGCTTGCGTTCAAAGGGGCTGGCATCTTCGCGGGTGTGCAGCATGGACGTCATCCAGTAGGAGAAGTTCTGCGCCCGCCAGACCCGCTTTAGTGCCTTGTCGCTGTAGCCTTCCAGCAGTTCGGGCGACTTGGTGGCATAGAAGGAGTCAATGGCTTCGAACAGTACCTGCACGTCGGCCAGGGCCAGGTTCAGCCCCTTGGCTCCGGTGGGCGGAACCGTATGTCCGGCGTCGCCGGCAAGGAAGAGGTTGCCGTAGCGCAGCGGCTCGCAGACATAGCTGCGGAACTTCAGCACAGTTTTTTCGAAGATCGGCCCTCGCTTGAGTTCGAATCCGTCCGGACCTTCCACACGCGCCTGCAGCTCGTCCCAGATCCGCTCTTCGCTCCAGGCCTCCGGATCCTCGTTTGGATCCGACTGGAAGTACATGCGCTGGACATGCTCGTTCCGCTGGCTGATCAGCGCAAACCCGCGGTCGGAATTGGCATAGATGAGTTCCGGCGCGCTGGGGGCGGCCTCGGTGAGGATTCCGAACCAGGCAAAGGGGTATTCGATGAAGTTATCCGTGCGGGCGTCCTTGGGGATGGAGCGCTTGCAGATGCCGGCGGAGCCGTCGGAGCCTACCAGCAGCTCGCAGTGGATCTCGAACTCCGTACCCTCAGCGTCCGTGAAGAGAATCTTCGGGGTGTCAGTGGTGAGGTCGGTAACGGAGGTGTCGCTGACGCCGTAGCGTACGTCACCGCCGTCGCGCTCCCGGGCCGCGGCCAGGTCGGTGAACACTTCATTCTGCGGGTACAGCCAGACCGATTCCCCGACCAGGTCCTGGAAGTCGATCCGGTGGCTTACGCCGCCAAAGCGAAGATCGATTCCGTCATGCCGGTATCCGTCCGTAAGCACCCGGTCGCTGACTCCGGTCTCGGTGAGCATGCGCACGCTGCCGTGCTCCAGGATGCCTGCGCGATGGGTGGTGCGGATGGTTTCGTGGTCCCGCTTTTCCACCACGATGTTCTCGATCCCGGATTTCGAGAGCAGATGGGAGAGCATCAGGCCTGCCGGGCCGCCTCCTACAATGCCGACCTGCGTCTTGATAACCGTGCGCTGTGCGCCCATCTGGTACTCCCCTTGGAAAATCTGTTGCGGTTCCTGGTCTCCAGTGTGACTGCGCGCACAACGTGTTACCCAGAGGGTTCCCATTCAATGGGAATCCCGGTCCGGTTCCCACCTTCATCGACCGGCTGCCGCGGGTTATCGGCCGTAATGCGGCCCGGCGGCGTCCGCCCGCACCCCCAGCCCGCGCGAGATACCCCGCGCCGCGGTCATCAGTGCGGGCACGGTGGCTGAGATGTTCTCCTCCCCCGTCGGCACCACCACGCCGATTGCAGCCACCGCCGTTCCTCCGGCTCCGAACACGGGCACGGCTATCCCGGTGGTCTCGGGCACGACGGCGCCGGGCAGGCTGGCGCTGCCCTGCAGCCGCATCTGGGCCCACGCCGCCCGCAGGCCCCGCACCTCGTCCGGTTCCAGGTTTCGCTTCGACAGATATGCCTCCTGCTGGTGCCTGGGAGCGTGGGCCATCATGACCATCCCGGAGGAGGAGACATGCACCGGCAGGCGTCCCGCTACCTGCGCGTGGTTGAGCACGGAACCGTGGCTGGACAGCCGCTCGATGAACAGCACCTCGTCCTGGCTGAGGATGGACAGCTGGGTGTGCTGCCGGACCACGGCCTGAATGTCCTCCATAAAGGGCATGGCTATCTGTTTGAGGCCAAGGGCGGCGGAACTGCGGTTGACCAGTTCCCACAGCCGCAGGCCCAGGCGGACACTGCCGCCGGATTCCTTCTGCAGGAAACCGTGACCCATCAGGTCATTGACAATCCGGTGAGTGGTGGACAGCGGCAGCCCGGTGCGGCGTGCCAGCGTGGCCACGGACATGCTCGGGCGGGTTCCGTCGAAGGCACCGATAATCCGCACAATCCGGTCCGTCATGGACTCACCCGTTGGAGAATTCGCCATGACATTCAGTCTGGCACAACGCTGCCGGCCGCCGGGGAGCGGTTAAACGCGGAAGGTCCCGCACCCTGGTGGGTACGGGACCTTCCTCTGCTTGCGCTTTCCTTAGCGGAAGTCGCTGCCCATGTCGTAGTCATCCAGCGGGATGGCGTGGAACTCGGGGCTGAGGCCGCCGTCAACTCCGGCGTAGTCGAAGTCGCTGAAGGCGCTCGGGCCGGTGAACAGGTTGGCCTTTGCTTCCTCGGTCGGCTCGACAGTGACCTCGGTGTAACGGGGCAGGCCCGTTCCGGCCGGGATCAGCTTACCGATGATGACGTTCTCCTTGAGGCCGAGCAGCGGATCGCTCTTGCCTTCCATGGCCGCCTGCGTCAGGACGCGGGTGGTCTCCTGGAAGGAAGCTGCGGACAGCCAGGACTCGGTGGCCAGGGAGGCCTTGGTGATACCCATCAGTTCCGGACGGCCCGAAGCAGGCTTCTTGCCTTCCGAAACCACGCGGCGGTTCTCGCTCTCGAACCGGCGTCGTTCGGTCAGCTCACCCGGGAGCAGATCGGAATCGCCGGACTCAATCACGGTCACGCGGCGCAGCATCTGGCGGACAATAACCTCGACGTGCTTGTCGTGGATGCCCACACCCTGGCTGCGGTACACGCGCTGGACTTCGTCCACCAGGAACTCCTGTGCCTTGCGCGGGCCGAGGATACGGAGGATCTGCTTGGGATCCACCGCACCGAAGACCAGCTGCTGGCCAACCTCGACGTGGTCGCCGTCGGCAACCAGGAGGCGTGCACGGCGCAGGACCGGGTACGCGATTTCCTCGGAGCCGTCATCGGGAGTGACAACCAGACGCATCTGGCGGTCGGTCTCTTCGATGGTGACCCGGCCCGCGGTCTCGGAGATCGGAGCAACACCCTTAGGCGTACGTGCTTCGAAGAGCTCCTGGATACGGGGCAGACCCTGGGTGATGTCCTCAGCAGAAGCAACACCACCGGTGTGGAAGGTACGCATGGTCAGCTGGGTACCCGGCTCACCAATGGACTGTGCAGCGATGATGCCCACGGCCTCGCCGATGTCCACGGTCTTACCCGTGGCCAGGGAGCGGCCGTAGCAAAGTGCACAGGTACCGACGGCGGACTCACAGGTGAGTACGGAGCGGACCTTGATGTCGGTAACACCGGCTTCGAACAGCTTCGCGATGAGCACGTCGCCCACATCGTCGCCGCCCTTGGCCAGGACGTTGCCCTGCGGATCGGTGACGTCGGTGGCCAGCGTACGGGCGTAGGCCGAGTTCTCGACCTCTTCGTGCAGCTGCAGCTCACCGTTGGCATCCGGAACCGCGATGGTCACGTTCAGGCCGCGCTCGGTGCCGCAGTCTTCCTCGCGGACAATAACGTCCTGCGAAACGTCCACCAGACGACGGGTCAGGTAACCCGAGTTGGCGGTACGCAGAGCGGTATCGGCGAGACCCTTACGGGCACCGTGCGTGGCGATGAAGTATTCCAGCACCGACAGGCCCTCACGGTAGGAGGACTTAATCGGACGCGGGATGATCTCGCCCTTAGGGTTGGCCACCAGACCACGGATACCGGCAATCTGCCGGACCTGCAGCCAGTTACCACGGGCGCCGGAGGAGACCATGCGGTTGATGTTGTTGAATTCGGGCATGTTTGCCCGCATTGCAGCAGCAACCTCGTTGGTGGCCTTGTTCCAGATATCGATCAGTTCCTGGCGGCGCTCGTCTTCAGCGATCAGGCCCTTGCCGTACTGGCTTTCAACCTTGGCAGCCTGAGCTTCGTAGCCCTCCATAATGGCCGGCTTGTCGATCGGAGCCGCGATATCGGAGATGGCGACGGTAACGCCCGAGCGGGTGGCCCAGTAGAAACCGGAGTCCTTCAGGTTATCCAGCGTGGCAGCCGTGACAACCTTCGGGTACCGCTCAGCGAGATCGTTGACGATCGCCGAAAGCTGTCCCTTGTCTGCAACCTTCGCAACCCAGGGGTAGTCCGCCGGCAGGGTCTGGTTGAACAGAACCTGGCCGAGGGAGGTTTCGATGAGGGCGGGGGTGCCTTCTTCCCAACCTTCCGGTGCGGGCTGGTCTGCGCTGGGGACGAAGCCGTCAACGCGGATCTTGACCAGGGCGTTCAGGTGCAGCTCGCCCATGTCCGAGGCCATGATGGCTTCGGCCAGGGATCCGAACACGCGGCCTTCACCGGCAGCACCGGGGCGCTTGGTGGTGAGGTGGTGCAGGCCGATGATCATATCCTGCGAAGGCAGGGTGACCGGGCGGCCGTCGGACGGCTTCAGGATGTTGTTCGAGGACAGCATCAGGATGCGTGCTTCAGCCTGCGCTTCGGGGCTCAGCGGCAGGTGTACTGCCATCTGGTCACCGTCGAAGTCTGCGTTGAAGGCGCCACAGACCAGCGGGTGCAGCTGAAGGGCCTTGCCTTCAACAAGCTGCGGCTCGAAGGCCTGGATGCCGAGGCGGTGCAGGGTGGGTGCACGGTTGAGCAGCACCGGGTGTTCGGTGATGATCTCTTCCAGCACGTCCCAGACCTGCGGGCGGAAACGCTCGACCATACGCTTGGCGCTCTTGATGTTCTGGGCGTGGTTGAGGTCAACCAGACGCTTCATCACGAACGGCTTGAAGAGCTCCAGGGCCATCTGCTTGGGCAGACCGCACTGGTGCAGCTTCAGCTGCGGGCCGACAACGATGACGGAACGGCCGGAGTAGTCAACACGCTTACCCAGCAGGTTCTGGCGGAAGCGGCCCTGCTTGCCCTTGAGCATGTCGGACAGCGACTTCAGCGGACGGTTGCCCGGTCCGGTGACCGGACGGCCGCGGCGGCCGTTGTCGAACAGGGAGTCAACAGCTTCCTGCAGCATGCGCTTTTCGTTGTTCACGATGATCTCGGGGGCACCGAGATCCAGCAGGCGCTTCAGGCGGTTGTTTCGGTTGATCACGCGGCGGTACAGGTCGTTGAGGTCGGACGTCGCGAAACGTCCGCCGTCGAGCTGGACCATCGGGCGCAGTTCCGGCGGGATGACCGGGACGGCGTCCAGAACCATGCCCAGCGGGCTGTTCGAGGTGGTCAGGAACGCGTTGACAACCTTCAGGCGCTTCAGGGCACGCGTCTTGCGCTGGCCCTTGCCGTTCTGGATGATGTCGCGCAGCGACTCGGACTCGGCCTGCATGTCGAAGTCTTCAAGACGCTTCTTGATGGCTTCGGCACCCATGGAGCCTTCGAAGTACAGACCGTAGCGGTCACGCAGTTCGCGGTAGAGGCCTTCGTCGCCTTCCAGGTCGCCGACCTTGAGGTTCTTGAACCGGTCCCAGACCTGCTCGAGGCGCTCGATGTTGTGGTCGGCGTCGCGGCGTACCTTGGCCATCTGGCGGTCGGCGGAGTCGCGGGCCTTCTTCTTGTCGGCAGCCTTGGCGCCTTCGCCTTCGAGGCGGGCAAGCTCGCCTTCGAGATCCTTGGCGATCGCAGCGATGTCGGAGTCGCGCTGGTCGACCAGGTGCTTGCGCTCCAGGTCGTGCTCGGCCTGCAGGTTCGGCAGCTCGGCGTGGCGGTTCTCTTCGTCAACCGAGGTGATCATGTAGGCAGCGAAGTAAATGACCTTCTCAAGGTCCTTCGGTGCAAGGTCCAGCAGGTAGCCCAGGCGGGAGGGGACACCCTTGAAGTACCAGATATGCGTCACGGGAGCGGCGAGCTCAATGTGGCCCATCCGTTCGCGGCGAACCTTGGCACGGGTCACCTCAACGCCGCAGCGCTCACAGATGATGCCCTTGAAGCGCACGCGCTTGTACTTGCCGCAGTAGCACTCCCAGTCACGGGAAGGACCGAAGATCTTTTCGCAGAAAAGACCGTCCTTCTCCGGCTTCAGGGTTCGGTAGTTGATGGTTTCCGGCTTCTTGACCTCGCCGTAAGACCAGCCACGGATTTCATCCGCGGTGGCAAGGCCGATTCGCATAAGGCCGAACGTGGAATCGTTGGACATGGGTCCCTGTTCTCTCTTGTTCTCTAAATCTGAATGTCTCGGGGTACGGAAAGAGCTCTAGGTGACCATCCCACTGGCGCCAGGCGGTCCTGGTTAGGCGGCTTTAATATTCCGTTGCGAGCTCTGCGAGCCGCGGAATTTCGTTGCCGCCGTTCCGGACCGTCCCGGCGCCAGCCGGGACGGTGCAACTGCTGCTAAACCTCTTCTACTGAGCTCGGCTCTGCGCGGGACAGATCGATACCCAGTTCTTCCGCGGCCCGGAAGACTTCTTCATCCGAGTCACGCATTTCAATCGTGTTGCCCTCGGTGGAGAGGACTTCCACATTCAGGCAGAGCGACTGCATTTCCTTGATCAGGACCTTGAACGATTCCGGAACACCGGGCTCCGGGATGTTCTCGCCCTTGACGATGGCTTCGTAGACCTTCACGCGGCCGTGGATGTCATCGGACTTGATCGTGAGCAGTTCCTGCAGCGTGTAGGCGGCGCCGTACGCTTCCAGGGCCCAGACTTCCATTTCACCGAAGCGCTGTCCGCCGAACTGTGCCTTACCACCCAGCGGCTGCTGCGTGATCATGGAGTACGGTCCGGTGGAACGGGCGTGGATCTTGTCATCCACCAGGTGGTGGAGCTTCAGGATGTACATGTAGCCCACGGAGATCGGGTCCGGGAACGGCTGGCCGGAGCGGCCGTCGAACATCCGGGCCTTGCCCGAGGCACCGATCAGGCGGTTGCCGTCACGGGTCACGTTGGTGGAATCGAGCAGGCCGGTGATTTCGTCCTCACTGGCACCGTCGAACACCGGGGTGGCAACCGTGGTGGGGCCGGTCTCGCGCGGCAGGTTCGGCAGGTCCTTGACCCAGTCCGGCTCGCCCTCGATCTTCCACCCCTGCTTGGCAGCCCAGCCCAGGTGGATTTCCAGAACCTGGCCGACGTTCATACGGCCCGGAACACCCAGCGGGTTCAGGATGATGTCGACGGGGGTTCCGTCTTCCATGAACGGCATATCTTCGATCGGGAGGATCTTGGAGATGACGCCCTTGTTGCCGTGGCGGCCGGCCAGCTTGTCGCCGTCCGTGATCTTGCGCTTGTGTGCCACGTACACGCGGACCAGCTGGTTCACGCCCGGGGGCAGCTCGTCGTCATTGTCGCGGTCGAAGATGCGCACGCCGATGACGGTTCCGGACTCGCCGTGGGGAACCTTCAGGGAGGTGTCGCGGACTTCGCGGCTCTTCTCGCCGAAGATGGCGCGCAGCAGGCGCTCCTCGGGGGTCAGTTCCGTTTCGCCCTTCGGGGTGACACGGCCAACCAGGATGTCGCCGGCTTCAACCTCGGCACCGATGTGGATGATGCCGCGCTCGTCGAGCTGCGACAGCACTTCCTCGGAGACGTTCGGGATGTCGCGGGTGATTTCCTCGGCACCAAGCTTGGTGTCGCGGGCGTCAACCTCGTGCTCCTCGATGTGGATCGAGGTCAGGACATCGTCGGAGACCATGCGCTGGGACAGGATGATGGCATCTTCGTAGTTGTGGCCTTCCCATGACATGAATGCCACGAGCAGGTTCTTACCAAGGGCCAGTTCACCCTGGTCCGTTGCGGGACCGTCGGCGATGATGCTGTTGACCTCAACGCGGGCACCTTCGGAGACCAGCACGCGCTGGTTGTAGGCGTTGCCCTGGTTGGAGCGCTCGAACTTCATGATCGGGTAGCTGGTCTCGGTGCCGTCGTCGTTCATAACGGTGACGAGGTCAGCGGAAACCTCGGTGACTACACCGGGCTTCTTCGCGGTCACGGAGTCGCCGGCGTCAACTGCGGTGTACTTCTCCATGCCGGTGCCCACTACGGGGCGCTCGGAACGGAGCAGCGGCACAGCCTGGCGCTGCATGTTCGCACCCATGAGGGCGCGGTTGGCGTCGTCGTGCTCGAGGAACGGAATCAGGGCGGTAGCCACCGACACCATCTGGCGCGGGGAGACGTCCATGTACTCGACCTCGTCCGGCTCGACGAGAACGGGCTCGCCGGAACCGCCGCGGGCACGAACGAGGACCAGGTCCTCTTCGAAGTGCTGGTCGGCGCGCAGCGGAGCGTTTGCCTGGGCAATGGTGCGCTCTACTTCGTCATCGGCGGTCAGGTAATCGACCTTGTCGGTGACGACGCCGTTTTCAACCTTGCGGTACGGGGTTTCGATGAAGCCGAAGGCGTTGATGCGGCCGTAGGAAGCCAGCGAACCGATCAGGCCGATGTTCGGGCCTTCAGGGGTTTCGATGGGGCACATGCGGCCGTAGTGGGACGGGTGAACGTCTCGGACTTCCATGCCTGCACGGTCACGGGACAGACCGCCCGGGCCCAGTGCGGACAGGCGGCGCTTGTGCGTCAGGCCGGCCAGCGGGTTGTTCTGGTCCATGAACTGCGAGAGCTGGGACGTTCCGAAGAACTCCTTGATGGCAGCCACAACGGGACGGATGTTGATCAGGGTCTGCGGCGTGATGGCCTCGACGTCCTGGGTGGTCATCCGTTCGCGGACCACACGCTCCATGCGGGACAGGCCCGTGCGGATCTGGTTTTCGATCAGTTCGCCGACGGCGCGGATACGGCGGTTGCCGAAGTGGTCGATGTCATCGACCTCAACGCGGATCTCGACGTCTTCGCCGTCGCGCTTGCCCGGAACCGTCTTCTCACCGGCGTGCAGTGCCACCAGGAACTTGATCATGGCGACAATGTCGTCATTGTTCAGTACCGAAGCATCGGAATCCGTCAGCGGCTTGTCGATGCCCAGCTTGCGGTTGATCTTGTAACGGCCAACCTTGGCGAGATCGTAGCGCTTCGGGTTGAAGTACAGGTTCTCCAGCAGGGTCTTGGCGGCTTCCACCGTGGGCGGCTCGCCCGGTCGCAGCTTGCGGTAGATGTCCAGCAGGGCATCTTCCTGCGTTTCCGTGGGGTCCTTTTCCAGGGTGGCACGGATGGAGTCGTATTCGCCGAAGGTCTCGAGGATCTGGCCTTCAGTCCAGCCCAGTGCCTTCAGCAGGACGGTAACCGACTGCTTGCGCTTGCGGTCAAGGCGGACGCCGACCTGATCGCGCTTGTCGATTTCCAGTTCGAACCAGGCACCGCGGGAAGGAATGATCTTCGCGGTGTAGATGTCCTTGTCACTGGTCTTGTCCGCGGTGCGCTCGAAGTAGGCGCCCGGGGAACGGACCAGCTGGGAAACAACAACACGCTCGGTGCCGTTGATGACGAACGTTCCCTTGTCTGTCATCAGGGGGAAGTCGCCCATGAACACGGTCTGCTGCTTGATTTCGCCCGTGTTGTTGTTCATGAACTCGGCCTTAACGTACAGCGGAGCCGAGTACGTTGCGTCCCGGTCCTTGCACTCAGCCATGGTGTACTTCGGGTCGGCAAACTCCGGCTCCGAGAAGCTCAGGGACATGGTGCCCTGGAAGTCTTCGATCGGGGAGATTTCCTCGAAGATGTCGGCCAGGCCGGACGTGGTTGCAATACCCTGCTCGCCGGTTTCCCGCGCCTTTTCGACCCGGGCCTTCCAGCGCTCGTTGCCGACGAGCCAGTCAAAGCTGTCCGTCTGCAGGGCAAGAAGATTGGGAACGTCAAGCGGTTCGTGAATCTTTGCGAATGAAATCCGGGAAGCTGCGTTCTCCGGATTAGTAGCGGTTTCGTTATTAGAGGTGCTCGAGGCGACCAAGAGGGATCCTTCCACAGACCTTCAGGCGTGTTTCGCGCTTCCTCCCCTGCACTGCACGGACCGAGTCCGTGTGCGTCCCGACGTCCGGCAACAGGTGCACCCGCATACTACGGATACCGCCCGGCACGGAACATAGCCCACCGCTATATGAAGGCTGAAGGTTAACAGGAGGAAGCAAATATCCACTATAGGGCATTATGGGCACACAAGTCTACCCGATTTCATAACCCTGCGTCGCTCAACCCCTCAGAATCCCACAAGGATCCGGCTTACGAGGGAGCAGCAGGCAACATGCAACGGCTGATAAACAGCCGGTAAGCGGCTGGTGCAACACCGGATAGTAACCCGGTACTGGACCTGGTACTAACCCGGTAGTAACCCTTACCCGAGACCCCTTCCGGAGCATCGGATACAGATACCTTACCGCAAGATCGGCGGAATGTGGGTGTGGAGGGTGTCGGAGACCGCGCAGGCATGTGACTGCGATCTCCCTGCCGGCTGTGAGGTGGCGTAGCCTTATCCCAGCGTTGGATCCATCCCTGCCATGTCTTTAAGGACGAAACAGCCTTTAAGGACGAAACAGTCTTCAATGACGAACACAGCAACGAAAGTGAACTCATCCGCTATGAGCAACTCCGCAGCCCCCGCGGCAGCAGTCCCTACCGAAGTGGTAATTGTCGGCGGCGCACGCACTCCCCAGGGCCGGCTCAACGGGCAGCTGGCCCCCTTTACCGCCGTTGACCTCGGAGCGTTCGCCATCAGCGGCGCCCTGGAGAAGTCCGGGGTTCCGGCGGCCGATGTCGACACCGTCATCATGGGCCATGTGGTCCAGGCCGGGTGCGGGCAGAACCCGGCCCGCCAGTCCTCCATTAAGGCGGGCATCGGATGGGATGTCCCCACGGTCACCATCAACAAGGTCTGCCTCTCCGGCCTGGCCGCAGTCATTGATGCAGCCCGCCTGATCCGCGGCGGCGAGGCCACCGTGGTGGTGGCCGGCGGCCAGGAATCCATGACCCGCGGGCCGCACCTGCTGCCCGGCTCCCGCCAGGGCTGGAACTACGGGAACATTTCCGCGGTGGACTCAGTGGCACATGACGGCCTCACGGACGCCTTCGACAACGATTCGATGGGAATCTCCACCGAGCGCGGCAACACCAAGCTGGCCATCAAGCGGCTGGAACAGGACGAAGTGGCTGCAGCCTCCCACCAGCGGGCAGCGGCCGCCATGGCTGCCGGCATCTTCGACGCCGAGATCGTTCCGGTGACCGTGCCGCAGCGCAAGGGCGAGCCGCTGGTACTCACCAGCGACGAAGGCGTGCGGCCCGCGACCACCACGGAGACCCTGGCCGGGCTGCGGCCGGCCTTCGATCCGGAGGGCACCATCACGGCCGGCAACTCCTCCCCGCTGTCGGACGGAGCCGCGGCCCTGGTCCTCACCACGCGTGCCTACGCCACCGAGCACGGCTTGGAAGTCCTCGCGTCCGTCGGTATGCCGGGCCAGGTGGCCGGGCCGGACAACACCTTGCATTCCCAGCCTTCCAACGCCCTGTTCGCGGCACTGGAGCGCGCCGGCTGGAATGTCCCGGATCTGGACTTCATCGAGATCAACGAGGCCTTCGGAGCCGTTGCCGTCCAGTCCCTGAACGAACTGGGAATGGACCTGGAGCAGTGCAACCTGCATGGCGGGGCCATTGCCCTGGGCCACCCGATCGGCGCTTCCGGTGCCCGGCTCGCCCTGACCGCTGCGCACGAGCTGCTCCGGCGGGGCTCGGGGCGTGCCGGGGTTGCCCTCTGCGGCGGCGGCGGGCAGGGTGAAGCCCTGCTGCTCTTCCGCGAAGAGTCCTAGCGCGCCGGGCCCGGCCGCCGTCGTTCCCGACGACGGCGGCCGTCACCGCAACTGCACTGCGCCCCTGACCGGGAACACAAAAAGACCCCGCCCAAAGGACGGGGTCTTTTTGTGTTCTACAGCCGGAGCTGCAAAAGGAAAACTACTTGACGGTGACGGTGGCGCCGGCAGCTTCGAGAGCTTCCTTGGCCTTGTCAGCGGCTTCCTTGTTGGCGCCTTCGAGGACGGCCTTCGGAGCGCTGTCAACCAGGTCCTTGGCTTCCTTCAGACCCAGGGAAGTCAGGGCACGGACTTCCTTGATCACTGCGATCTTCTTGTCGCCGGCAGCTTCGAGGATGACGTCGAATTCGGTCTTCTCTTCAGCAGCGTCAGCAGCGCCGCCGGCGGCGGGGCCTGCAACTGCAACAGCAGCAGCGGTGACGTCGAAGGTCTCTTCGAAGAGCTTCACGAAGTCGGAGAGCTCGATGATGGACAGTTCCTTGAAAGCTTCAATGAGCTCTTCGTTGGTGAGCTTCGCCATGGTGTGGCGTCCTTCCTATAGTTGGTGCACGCAGGCACCGGAGATTGGATGAGAAGAGGTTCTACTCTTCGGTGGCTGCTTCTGCGGCCGGAGCTTCTTCTGCGGCGGCCGGAGCCTCTTCCGCAGCGGGGGCAGCGGGAGCGCCGCTTTCCTCTTCGAGCTTCATGCGCAGTGCATCTGCCGTGCGGGCCAGCATGGACATCGGTGCCTTGAGGACACCGGCGACGCGTGCAAGCTGGAACTCACGGGATTCAAGAGCAGCCAGGGCTGCAACACCGGATGCATCCAGGGCGTTGCCCTCGAAAACACCGGTCTTGATGACGAGCTGCGGGTTGGTCTTGGCAAAATCCGTCAGGCTCTTTGCAGCTGCAACTGCGTCACCCTTGATGAAGGCAATTGCAGTAGGTCCGGAAAGCTGGCCATCGAACGCGTCGATGCCGGCTTCCTTGGCTGCAATGCCAGTCAGGGTGTTCTTGACGACCGAGTACTTGGTGTCCTGGCCGAGCGAACGACGCAGCTCCTTGAGCTGTGCAACGGTGAGCCCGCGGTATTCGGTTAGGACAGCAGCGGTCGACTCCTTGAAATCACTGGTGATTTCCTCGACTGCTGACACCTTTGTTGGCGTTGCCATAACCCTCCTTCCGGGGAAATAGTGCCGGTGGATCGGGTCCCGAACATAAAAAACGCCCCGGGCAGATGCACGGGGCTTCACTCAACGGACGCTAGTCCGGAGTGCAGTTCGTTCACCTGCGCAGGCCGCCCTTTAGGCAAGGGACTTTCGGATGTTTCTCCAACCGGGTTCCACGCGCGGAGAGCTGAAGGTTCAGCCTTACGGTGGGATTGAATGCACATCGACCGACGGTCTTTGGTAGTTCCAGAGTACGGGAGAAACATGTGAAGGCCAAATCGCCCGCACAGGCCGCCGCCTATCCGACGGAAAGATCTGCCTGCCACTCCCCCGAGTACCCCACAGCGGCAAACCCCAGCTGCTCATTGATGGCGAGCATGTAACGGTTTTCCTCGGCGTTCCAGGTGTAGACCCGGCGGGCCTCGGGAATGATGCTCCGCAGCTTCGCCAGATTGGCTGCCTTGAGCAGCATGCCCAGCCGGTTGCCCCGGTGGGCATCCAGCACCAGGGTGTCATCCTGGAAAACCACGGCCGGGTTGTTGCGGAAGACCTCAAGGACCGTATGGCCAACAAGTTCGCCGGTGGCCTCGTGCCGTACTGCCGTGACCAGCACCTCGGCATCCATCCCCCGGGCCTTACCCTCCGCCTCCCGGACACGCGCCGCATCCCAGGCCTCCTCCGCGAGCTCCAAGCCGCCCAGCGGGGCGTCCGTGCTCATCTTCTGCCGTAGAAGCGCATAGGCATCCACCAGGTCATCCGGGCAGGCGCCGCGCCAGAACACCAGTTCGTAGCCGGGCCCCGACGCCGCCGCCGCCTCTTCCAGCAGCGCCGTCCCGCCGTCGTCGTTCCCTGTCAGGTCCAGGACGCTGACGCGGTCCACCAGTTCGAGCCGGAAGCCGAGCCCCTCAGCGAAGGCCGCTGCGGCGTCATGCGGGATGAAGGACGCCGTGTTTTCAGAACCGGCGGGTCCGCTGCCCAGATGGTCGGTTTCGGCCATCAGCTTGCTCCGGCCGGCATCGGCAGCCAGGTTCGCCGCTGCACGGAACAACTCGGTTCCCACGCCCTGCCGGCGGGCTCCGGGGGCCACCACAACATTGACGGTTCCCGTATGAAGATTATCTGTCAGTGGAAGGTTCAACTGGGCAACGCCCACAATAGCCGCGTCCGGGCCCGCGCCCATCCGGGCTGCCAGCAGCTCACGCCGCCGGGTAGCCGTGCTGCCCCTGCCGGCCAACTGCGCCTGGGCGGGGGCATGGAAGTCATCATTTCCCCAAAACTCCTGCTGCTGGGCATTGAGCAGTTCCGCTACGGCCAGGAAGTCCGCGGCATCGGGTCCGGCAAGTGCGGCCGGAACCCGGACGGGCGTGATGGAAACATGCGTCATGGATCACATCCTGCCGGACACCGCCCCGGACGCCAAACGGTGCAGCGTCCGTGCCCGGCCCAGCCGGCCACGGCGGGACGGCGGCGCCCGGCATCCGTCCCCGCCGGGAATGCAAAAAAGCGGCCACAGCGTAAGCTGCGGCCGCTTCCTGCCCAGGGAATCCCCGGAAGTGCTCAGAGACTATGCGTCTGCGAGAACCTTGGTGACGTTGGGGTCAACGCTGATGCTCGGTCCGAAGGTGGTGGACACGGTGGCCTTGGAGATATAGCGGCCCTTGGCTGCCGACGGCTTCAGGCGAAGAACCTCTTCCAGGGCGGCTGCGTAGTTCTCAGCCAGCTTCTGGGCGTCGAAGGACACCTTGCCAATGATGAAGTGCAGGTTGGAGTGCTTGTCGACGCGGAAGTCGATCTTGCCGCCCTTGATGTCCGAAACAGCCTTGGCGACGTTCGGGGTAACCGTACCGGTCTTCGGGTTCGGCATCAGGTTACGCGGGCCAAGCACG
Organism: Arthrobacter sp. YD2; assembly: GCF_030410475.1. NCBI lineage: Bacteria > Bacillati > Actinomycetota > Actinomycetes > Micrococcales > Micrococcaceae > Arthrobacter > Arthrobacter sp. YD2. The sequence continues at coordinate 894,919 of NZ_JAUHHB010000001.1, read as the reverse complement.
CGGCCCAGGCGGCCGACCTTGCCCATCATGTCCGGGGTAGCCACTGCGGCGTCGAAGTCGGTCCAGCCTGCTGCAACCTTTTCGATCATGTCGTCGGAACCAACGAAGTCGGCGCCGGCAGCGATTGCTGCTTCTGCCTTCTCGCCGGTTGCGAAAACGAGGACGCGGGCCGTCTTGCCGGTGCCGTTGGGCAGGTTGACCGTGCCGCGGACCATCTGGTCAGCCTTGCGGGGGTCAACGCCCAGGCGGAAAGCCACCTCAACGGTTGCGTCGAACTTGGAAGGATTGGTTTCCTTCGCCAGCTCTACAGCCTCGACCGGTGCGTACAGCTTGTCCGCATCGATCTTGGCTGCAGCTGCTTCATATGCTTTGCTGCGCTTTGCCATCTGCTTTTTCTCCTTGTGCAGTTGTGGTCTGTCGGACCGCGCCCGGCCCTGCCACGCGCCGTTCCCCCTCAGGGGTTCCGGCATTTATGTGAAATTGAAGTGCAGGGGGCTTTAGCCCTCTACGGTGATACCCATCGAACGGGCGGTGCCGGCGATGATCTTGGCAGCTGCCTGGACATCGTTGGCGTTGAGGTCTTCCATCTTCATGGTGGCGATCTCTTCGACCTGTGCCTGGGTCAGGTTGGCAACCTTGGCGGTGTGCGGGGTTGCGGAACCCTTGGCAACACCGGCAGCCTTCTTGATCAGCTGTGCGGCCGGAGGAGTCTTCGTGATGAAGGTGAAGGAACGGTCTTCGTAAACGGTGATTTCAACCGGGATAACGTTGCCGCGCTGGGATTCCGTTGCAGCGTTGTACGCCTTGCAGAATTCCATGATGTTGACACCGTGCTGGCCAAGTGCCGGACCGATCGGAGGAGCCGGGTTGGCGGCACCTGCGTTGATCTGCAGCTTGATGAGGCCGGTGACCTTTTTCTTGGGGGCCATGAAAGGGTCCTTCTCTAAATTATGTTCCCGAAGAACAGGAGCGTCCATCCGGGTTGGTGGCCGCCATGGCTTGGTGGCCGGACGCTGCCTGCAGGTTAAAGCGGACCTGCGGACAGCGAAGTCTAAAAGCTACTGGAGCTTGGTGACCTGGCCGAAGCCGAGGGTCACCGGAGTCTCGCGCTCGAAGATGGTCACGAGGACCACCAGCTGCTGGGACTCGGGCTTGATCTCGGAGATCGTGGCCTGCAGGGTCTCGAAGGGGCCTTCGTTGACCGTGACGGGCTCGCCGATTTCGAAATCCACCGCGATGTTCGAGGACTGCTGCGCAGCAGGCTTACCGGCCTCGGCCTTCGGGGAGACGACGGTGTGCTCGAGCATCGAGAACACTTCGTTCAGGCTCAGCGGCGTCGGGTTGTGGGCGTTGCCCACGAAGCCGGTGACACCGGGGGTGTGGCGAACGACGCCCCACGATTCGTCGGTCAGGTTCATCCGGACCAGGACGTAACCGGGGATGCGTACCCGGTTGACGATCTTCCGGGTGGTGTTCTTGATCTCGACGACTTCTTCCATCGGGACCTGGATCTCGAAGATGTCCTCTTCCATATCCAGCGTCTGGATACGGGTCTCAAGGTTGGACTTCACCCGGTTTTCGTAGCCGGCGTAGGAGTGGATGACGTACCAGTCACCCTCCTGGCGGCGCAGCTTGGCCTTGAAGGCAACAACCGGGTCTTCCTCGGGTTCTTCTTCGGCCTCGGGAGTACCGGAAACGTCGGAATCAGCGTCGGCAGCCTCAACGGCGGCGTCTGCTTCGTCTGCCGATGCATCAACAGCAGCGGGCGCCTCGTCGACGTCGGCTGCGGTCATTTCATCCTCGGTATCCAGATCAGCGGCATTGTCATTGACCTGTGATTCGAGTTCTTGCTCGGACACGTAGATTCCTGCTTTCTTCTTCAGAGCACTATCGGTTGTGGCACTAGCTCATGGTCTCCGGTCCCGGGACCCGGGGCGGAACAGCGGCCCTGGGCTAGCTTTCGCCGCCGCCCTCACCGAAGATCCACAGTGCGCCGGCGCCGAAGACGAAATCGAGGGTAATCACGATCAGCATCATCACGACCACAAAGGCGAGGACCACGAGCGTGTACCTGAGCAGTTCCTTGCGGGTGGGGGTAACCACCTTTTTCAGTTCGGCAATCACCTGGCGCAGGAAGAGCGCGATCGCCGCGAAGAAGCCGCGCTTCTTGGGCCCGCTGGAGGGGTGTCCCTTGGAGCTGCTGGCAGCTGTCTCGGTCACCTTCGCCTCACTCATCTGTGTCGGTTCACAGTCGCAGCACACGCTGGGACTGCTGCTTCCATGAAAAGACTGCTGAGCTGCCGGATGACAGTTCTGCGCAGGGCAGACAGGACTCGAACCTGCAACCTGCGGTTTTGGAGACCGCTGCGCTACCAATTGCGCCACTACCCTATGGAGGAAATACACCCTACCGCGACTATTGTATCCGCACCTAACCGGAGAATTATTCCGGTCAAAGGGCACAAGTCAGCGTGGTGACTTCAACACGAAGAACCAGTCTACGCAAACTTTCCGCTTCCGTCGAACCGGGGCCGGTTCCCGCGCCGCAATGGGGATTGCCGGGACGGGATTCCGGGACAAATGACACACGACTGCGCCGGCGGCAGGGAACCGCATAAACTGGGGAACGCCGCCGTCGGCCGCGAGCATGCGGGCACGGGGCAACGTTAGCTGCCGCCACACATCAGACGGGAATCCCATGTCTTCCACCGGCCGTATTTCACAGCGCATCGCATCCATCGCAGAGTCCGCGACTCTCGCCGTTGATGCCAAGGCCAAAGCGCTCAAGGCTGCCGGCCGCCCGGTGATCGGTTTCGGAGCCGGAGAACCCGATTTCCCCACCCCGGACTACATTGTCGACGCCGCCGTGGAGGCTGCCCGCCAGCCGCGCTTCCACCGCTACTCCCCTGCCGGCGGGCTGCCGGAGCTGAAGAAGGCCATAGCGGAGAAAACCCTGCGGGACTCCGGCTACGCCGTGGATCCGGCCCAGGTCCTGGTGACCAATGGCGGCAAGCAGGCGGTGTACGAGGCTTTTGCCACGCTGCTGAACCCCGGCGACGAAGTCCTTGTCCCCACGCCCTACTGGACCACGTACCCGGAAGCCATCCGGCTGGCCGGGGGTGTGCCGGTGGAGGTCTTCGCCGGTCCCGAGCAGGGCTACCTGGTCACCGCGGAGCAGCTCGAAGCGTCCCGGACCGACTCCACCAAGGTCCTGCTGTTTGTCTCCCCCTCCAACCCCACGGGCGCCGTATACCAGCCGGAGCAGGTGGCTGAGATCGGCCGCTGGGCTGCCGCCAACGGCCTGTGGGTCATCACCGACGAAATCTACGAACACCTCACGTACGACGGCGTGCCCTTCACCTCCATCGCCACGGCCGCCCCTGAGCTGGGCGACAAGGTAGTGGTGCTCAACGGCGTGGCCAAGACCTATGCCATGACCGGCTGGCGGGTGGGTTGGATGATCGCGGCTCCGGACGTGATCAAGGCTGCGACCAATCTCCAGTCCCACCTCTCCTCGAACGTCTCCAACGTGTCCCAGATGGCCGCCCTGGCCGCCGTCTCCGGTCCGCTGACCGCCGTGGATGAAATGAAGCAGGCCTTCGACCGCCGCCGCCGGGCGATGGTTGAGGCGCTGAACTCCATTGACGGCGTCGAGTGCCCCATGCCGGAAGGCGCGTTTTACGCCTACGCGGACGTCCGCGGCCTGCTCGGCCGTGAGTTCCCGGGCAAGGAAGGCCCGGTCCGGCCGCAGACCTCCGCCCAGCTGGCAGCCCTGATCCTGGACACCGTTGAGGTGGCAGTGGTCCCGGGTGAAGCCTTCGGCCCGTCAGGCTATCTGCGCCTGTCCTACGCCCTGGGCGACGAGGATCTGGCCACGGGTATGCAGCGCCTGAAGGACTTCCTCGGTCAGGCTGTCCGCTAGGCAGGCCACGCCTGCTCCGGTTCTGCCCGCCGTCTGCTCCGGCGGCGGGCAGAACCGGGGTCACATGTCCGGACGGCCGGGGGCTTAGAGCAGGCCGGCGCTTAGAGCAGGCGGCGGTCCGCAGCCCAGCGCGTGAGTTCGTGCCGTGAGGAAAGCTGCAGTTTGCGCAGCACCGAGGACACGTGGGTTTCCACCGTCTTGACCGAGATAAAGAGCTCCCTGGCCACCTCCTTGTAGCTGTAGCCGCGGGCAATCAGCCGCATGACCTCCAGCTCACGGGCGGAGAGCCGGTCCAGTTCGTCGTCCACGGATGCCACGCTGGCCGTGCCGAAGGCATCGAGCACAAACCCCGCGAGCCGGGGCGAAAAGACGGCATCACCGCCGGCTACCCGGACCACGGCGTCGGAAATCTCGGCGCCGGAGATGGTTTTCGTGACATAGCCCCGGGCGCCGGCCCGGATCACCGTCACCACATCTTCGGCTGCGTCGGACACGCTCAGGGCCAGGAACCTGGTTTTCCCCAGCAGTGCTGCGCAGCCGGCCAGTACCTCGGCGCCGCCTCCGCCGTTGCCTCCCGGCAGGTGAACGTCCAGCAGGACGACGGCGGGCTGCTCGCGGGTAATCGCCTCGATGGCGGTTTCCACGCTGTCCGCCTCAGCCACCACGTGGAGCCGGGTATCAAGATCCGCCCGCAGCCCCGAACGGAATATCGCATGGTCGTCCACCACGACGACGCTGATCGGCTGGTGGGAAAGGTCGGTCATGTGTGGCTTGCTCCGTCACTGGATACGCGGATGGTCGAAGGGGCTGCCCCGTCCGGCGGGGCGTTGCGGGATGCGGAGGAACCGTTGGCGGCCGGGGCGGTTTTCCTAGCTGCAGGTCCCGCCGAAGCCGGTCTCGCCGCGCTCCGGGCGGCAGGACCGGACGCGGCCGGTGCCTGGTTCTCGGCGCCGCCGTGCAACGGAAGCACCAGCCGGACCTCGGTGCCATCTGCGGTACTGCGGATTCCGGCGCTGCCGCCGGCGCGTTCCATCCTGCCGATGATGGACCCGCGGACACCAATCCGGTCTTCGGGGACATCGGCCAGGTCAAAACCGGGACCGCGGTCACGGATAAAGACCTCGAGCTGGTCCGGCCGGCACTCAACATACACCGAAACGGTCCCCCCGGCGTGCTGGGCAGCGTTCAGCATGGCCGCCCTCGCGGCAGAGGACAGCGCTTCACTGCGCTCATCGAGTTCCGCATCGGAGACCGCTACCAGTTCGATGGGATGGCCGTACGCGTCCTCGATTTCCGCGGCAATCCGGCGCAGGCACTCCACCAGATGGTCTTCCGCCCGTGCCCGGTCCGTGTAGAGCCATTGGCGCAGTTCCCTCTCCTGCGCACGTGCCAGGCGGATGACATCCTGTTCGGAGCCGGCACGCTTCTGGATCAGGGCGAGGGTCTGCAGGACCGAGTCATGCAGGTGGGCAGCAATTTCGGCCCGCTCCGTTTGCCGGATGCGTCCGGCCCGCTCCGCTTCCAGGTCCCGCCAGTGCTTTACGGCCCACGGTGTGAACACCAGGGCTACACCGGCCAGGACCGCCGCGGAGGCAAGCAGCCCGGCTACCAGCACGTCCCAGCTCACGGAACCGGAAACCACCACCAGCACACCGGCTACCACCAGCAGCAGTCCCGCGGACAGCCGGATGATCCCGGAAGCACGGTCCGCCCCGGCACTGTTAACCAGACCTGCCCGTCGGCTCTCATCCAGCTGCGTCCAGGCCAGCACGGCCCCGCCGGCAATGGCTGCCACCGGGACAAAGAGGCCCCAGTTCAGGTCTGCGCCCAGGCGCTGGGCAATAAACACGGCGGCAACCAGCAGGAGCACAATTCCGGCGGCCACCTCGCGCTGGCCCGCCTTGCCCAGTCCGTGGAAAGCACTGGAGGCCGGCGCGGCAGCCTCACGGGCCTGCCGTTCATAGTTATCCGCAATTCTGAGCGGACCGGCCTGGACCTGCTCCTTCTTTTCCTGCTCTTCCTGGGTGGGAACCATTATCCAGAGCCAGCCGTAAAGCAGGAGCCCGGTCCCGCCGGCAAGGATCATGGCGCCCATGACGGCACGCGTCAGCTTGACCGGCCAGCCCAGGTGCGCAGCCAACCCGCTGCACACACCGGCCACAATCCGGTCCCGGGGACGCACCAACGGTTCTCTCATGATGCTATCCAAGCACGATCGGAGCCGTGTTCACCGGCTCCTGAGCCAAGATCCGGGTTCCTGGCCGGACTCTTCAGGGGTATCTCAGGGTAGTCCCTGATGCGGCGGGGCTCCGACGGCGGAAGACTGGATACATGAATCCTTCACCATCACCCGATCCCGGGGCCGAGCGCCCGGAACCTGCCCCGCAGGCACATCCTGCGGCCGGGAGCACCGCTTCCGGCACTCCGGTGTCCCGCGGAGGACACAACGGGTTCTTCGACTGGATCCGTTCATTTGGAATCATCCGCGGCCACGAGCGCTGGTTTGGCGGCGTGGCCTCGGGAATTGCTGCCCGGACCGGACTGGACCCGGTGCTGATCCGCGGATTGTTTATTGTCATGGGGATTTTCGGTGTCGGGTTCCTCATCTACGGGGTGGGCTGGGCGCTGCTGCCCGAACCGGACGGCCGCATCCATGCCGAGGATGCAATCCGCGGCAACTGGTCCGCCGGCATGACCGGGGCCGTGGTTTTTGCCGTTCTTGGCACAGGCGGTCCCAGCATTTCCTTCCTCGGCATGGACAGCTGGTTCGGAGCCACAGTGTGGACACTGTTCTGGATCGCCGCCGGAATTGGCGCCCTGTACTGGGCGTCCACCCCGAAGGGCAAAGCACAGCTGCAGCACTTTATGTCCGGCGCTGCCGGCCGCGGCGGGTCAGGGACCGGGACCGGGTCCGGGTCCGCCGATGCACCCGCTGCATCCCCGGCCGGGACTCCCGTGACGCTGGCCAAGACCGGCATGCCTCCCGCCGGGACCAATGCGGGGGCGGCCACGCCGTCCGGTGAAACAGTCCCGCCGTCGGCTGCAGCAACCGGCCCGGCCGCGACGCCGGGGACCTCCGCGGCGCCGGGGACCTCTGCGGCGCCGTCGGCGTCGGCGACATCCAGGTCATCCGTGCCGTCCATGCAAAAGGACGGCTCCGGTCCCGCCAAGGTTCCCGGTGCACCCGGCGCCTATCTGGCCGCCCTGTTCGGTGCGGCACTGCTGACCGGCGGGACCGTGCTGGCGCTGGACTACGTCAATGTCCTGGATCTGGCGGCCCCGCTGTCCGTGGCGTTGGCAGCCACGGCGGCAGTTCTCGGTATCGGCGTCGTGATCCTTGGCTTGGTGGGCCGGCACTCGGGCGGGGTTGGATCTGCCGCCGCGGCTGCCCTCGTTATCGCCTTCCTGGCCCAGCCCGGCATGACCCACTCCAACCTGGCCGTTATGAGCAACGGCGATTGGTCGCCCCGGGATGCAGCCCAGGCATCCGGCGGCTATACCGCCATTGCCGGCAACGGCACGGTGGATCTGCGCGACACGCAGGTGTCGGGAGACTACGAGGTTCCGGTAAGCCTTGCGGCAGGGAACATCAGTGTCCTGGTGCCTGAGGATTCACCGGTCACCGTTCGGTTTTCCACGGTCGCCGGAAACGTGAAAACACATGACGGCACGGACAGCCGGGATTACAGCGGACTGTGGCAGGCCTCCACCGAACACACCCTCAACAACGATGCCGCCGGCGAACGGATCATCATCGATATCCGCAGCGTTGCCGGCAACGTACTTGTCACCACTGAAGAAAGCGATCTGTAGCCATGGAGCAGGACAGTGAAAGGGACTACCTCGGCCGGCAGTACGCCACCGGCGGTTCGGATGCGTCGGCGAACCAGTATCAGTCCCCCACCCTTCCCGACGACGGCGGTACTGCCGGGGACCCGGCCCCAACCCCTCCGGGCGCGGATACCCGGGCTCCGGCACCCGAAACGGACACCGCAGCGGAAACGGACACAGCAGCGGGGACTGCACCCCGCCAGCTGCAGGTCGGTACCGTGGTCTGGGGCCTGGTACTGGTGACCCTCGCGGTTCTTCTGCTGCTGGCCACCACCGTGAACCTTTCGGTGGATCCGGTGCTGGTTATCCTCGGGGTTGCCCTCGGAGCAGGCTTCGCCCTGTTGGCGGGCGGTTTCCTGGCAGCAATGGCGAAAAACCGCGGCCGCTAGTTACCCCTCCCCACCCCCGCCGCCCCCACCCCGCAGCATGGAACCCGCCCGGTTCCGTTTCCCTATTCCGGCACTGGTTTCCCTATTTCGCCACTATCAGATAAGGCTTGATCCATGGAAAAGTTCTTCTCGGTCCTCCGTTCCTCCCCCGTCAAACGGAGCAAAGGCTGGCTCGGCGGCGTCTGCGCCGGCATCGCAGCGACCTACGGCTGGGATGTCTCGCTGGTCCGGATTGCTGTTCTCCTGAGCTTCCTGCTGCCTTTTGTGGGCATCGGCACCTACGTGGTGGCCTGGCTGCTGCTGCCGAAACAGGACGGAAGCATCCTCCTGCAGCGTCTGGTGAGCCCCTGAACTTAGCGCAGCTCACATCGCTGGCTAGAATCATAGACAGCACCCAACAGCCGCAACCAGATCCAGGGGTATTCACATGAAGATCGGTATTCTCACCAGCGGAGGCGACTGCCCCGGCCTTAATGCGGTGATCCGCGGTGCTGTCCTCAAAGGCATCAAGGAATACGAGGACATTGAGTTTGTCGGATTCCGTGACGGCTGGCGTGGAGTGGTTGATGGCGACATCATGGATCTGCCCCGCTCCAGGGTCCGCGGAATCTCCAAGCAGGGCGGCACCATTCTCGGAACCTCCCGGACCAACCCGTTCGAAGGCCCCAACGGCGGTCCGGAGAAGATCAAGGCAACGCTGAAGCGGCTGGGCATCGACGCCGTGATAGCGATCGGCGGCGAGGGCACCCTGGCTGCGGCACAGCGGCTGACCGACGCCGGGCTGCAGATTGTTGGTGTGCCGAAGACGGTGGACAACGATCTCGATGCCACCGACTACACCTTCGGTTTCGATACCGCAGTCGAAATTGCCACCGAGGCCTGCGACCGTCTGCGCACCACCGGCGAATCCCACCACCGCTGCATGGTGGCCGAAGTGATGGGCCGGCACGTGGGCTGGATTGCCCTGCACTCCGGCATGGCTGCCGGGGCCCACGCCATCCTGATTCCCGAACACCCGGTCAGCCTGGACCAGATTGCCCAGTGGGTGAACGAGGCCCATGACCGCGGACGTGCGCCGCTGGTAGTGGTGGCGGAAGGCTTTGTCACCACCGATATGGAATCCCCCCACTCCGAGCGCGGCCTGGACAGTTTCGGCCGGCCCCGTCTGGGCGGTATCGGGGAACTCCTTGCTCCCGAGATTGAGGCGCGGACAGGGATTGAAACCCGGGCCACTGTTCTGGGCCATATCCAGCGCGGCGGTGTTCCCACTGCCTATGACCGGGTTCTTGCCACGCGGCTGGGCATGGCTGCCGTTGACTCGGTGGTGGACGGACTCTGGGGAACCATGGTGTCGCTGCACGGTACGGATATTGTGCATGTCGGTTTTGAAAAGGCACTGGGCAACCTGAAGACCGTTCCTGAAAGCCGTTACGACGAAGCAGCCATTCTTTTCGGCTAGCCATATAGCCGTTTCGCACCGGAACCAGGCCTTCACAGGCTCTTTCCGGTGCGGACCGGCGTTTGCCTTGGGCTCCCTACCCGGGTGTAGGTTGAAAAAATGAATCTGGACCCGGGAACCATCGCGATCATCCAGCTGGCCTTCTCACGGCATCTGGGCCTTGCCGATGACGCCCTCGCGGCGACCGACGCCGACGAGCGTATCTACAGCGTTCGCGAGCAGTCGGAAACCGTCTGTTTCCTGCGGCTTTTCGGCACGGAGGTTTTCAGCGGCCCCGAATGGGCAGCCGCACGGGCACGGACCAAATCAGCCGTGGAACTGACCCGCCATTCCGGCCTGATGCAGATGTCCATGGAATTCGGCGGCCGGGCACTTGGCGCCGAACAGCTCTTTTTTGCCGACGCCTTCCCTGCACTGGCCCCGCTCGAGGACCTCGCGGTGGCCAATGACCCGGACCTTGCCGTGGCACTGGAGCGGCTGTGCCCGCCGGACGACGTCGCGGAGGCCGGACTCGCCGGCAAGGAAGACGTATTTGTCCTTGTTGACGATTCGGAGGACGATCCCCGGCCCGTCGCCGGGGCCGGCTACAGCATCACCGACGGCATTCTGGCCGACATGAGCGTGCTGACCGCACCCGGCCACCGGCTGCGCGGCCTGGGCAGCTACATCAGCTCCGTAGCCCTAGAGGATGCCATGGCCGGCGGACTCATTCCCCAGTGGCGTGCGCCTCTGGACAATGTCGGCGCGGCCAGGACCGCCATGGGCTCCGGTTTCATCCCGGCCGGCGTCCGTACCTCGGTGTCCCTCTCCGCCTGACGCCGGGCCGGGAACGGGTTCTGCGGCCCGCTTCTTCAGCGGCGGATCAGCCCAGCAGGTCCAGCATTTCCTGGCGTTTGAAGAAGCCCGCAGTTTCGCGGGCCGTGGGGGAACCCGAGTCCGGATCTGCTCCGGCATCGAGCAGGATGCGGAAAATCTCCTGATAGCCCTTGAACACTGCTCCGGCCAGCGGTGTCTGGCCGCGGTCATTGCGGGTATTCACATCTGCACCGCGCTCCACCAACAGTCCGGTAAGTTCCGCATGCCCGTGGTAGGACGCGAGCATAATCAGGGTGTCGCCGGAGCCGTTGGTCAGGTTGACCGGCACACCGGCATCCAGATAGCCGCGGATCCCGGCGGTATCTCCGGCCCGCGCGGCATCGAACACCAGCCCGGCGAGCTCAATGATGTCGTTGTCGATCTCTGGACGGGATTCCGGGGTGCTCATTACATCTCCTCTAAAGGCAGGTTTGTCTATACGTCGTGCCGCTGTGCCGGACACGTCAGCGGCTAGGGGCGGGGCGCCTTCAGGAAACCGGTGGCGCGTCCAACCACGGCTCCGGCGTCGGGGGCCACGATGGGTTCCTGCGCGGCGGCGTACAGTTCGCCGTCGTCGTTCACCACCAGCGTGGCCGCCGGATCAACGGAACGCTTGATCACAGCAAGGCCCACCGGACCCATTTCATAGTGTCCGCCCACTGAGGTGAGTGTTCCCACCGTCCGCTCCCCCAGCATCACGGGGCTGCCGGCCGCCGGCAGCGTGTGCTGGGAGCCGTCCAGCTGCAGGAATACCAGCCTCCGCGGCGGGTGGCCCAGGTTATGCACCCGGGCCACGGTTTCCTGGCCCTTGTAGCAGCCCTTGGCCAGGTGCACAGCAGTGCGGATCAGATCCAGCTCGTGCGGAATGGTCTTCTCATCGGTTTCCGCGCCGAGCCGGGGCCGCCAGGCAGCGATGCGCAGCGCCTCGGCCGCCATGGAGCCCGCCAGCGTCCGTCCGGAAGCGGCAATGGCTGCTTCGAATTCACCGCGCGGGATGAGGTATTCGAACCACGGACGCTCAAGGCCCGGGTGGGTTTCCTCCGGCACTGCCGTATAGGCGAATCCGCCGGGGGCGATGTGCGGCCACGGGTCGGTCCAGCGCAGGTACTGCTCCCACTGGGGAACCTCGGCGGTGGTGCCGGCCACTGCCCACTGGTCGGAGACATCGGTGACCTCGACCCGGAGCATGAATTTCATCCGCTGCAGCCACTCCGTCAGGCCCGGCGCTTCGGCAGCCTCCACCAGCAGCCAGGCGGTGGTGCCGTCATCGATGATCCGGGCATCGTAGTCAATCCGGCCCTGCACCGTGAGCAGCAGAAGCTCGGAGCTGACGCCGGGCTGCAGGTTGCCCACCTGCTGGGAGGACAGGGTGTTCAGCCAGCTGAGCCGGTCCTCGCCGCTGACCGTCACCACGCCGCGGTAGGAAAGATCAACGACGGCGGTGCCGCGGGCCAGGGCGCGCTGTTCGCGCAGCGGGTCGCCGTAGTGGGCCGCTGTTCCGGCGTCGAGTCCGGCGGCTTCAACGGCACCGTGGCGGGAAAGCAGGGGGCTGGAGTACGTCATAAAGGGTGCAACGTCCTTTCCATGCCGGCCTATTCCGGGAAGGGTCTAGGCCGTCTTCTTCAGGATGGCCGAAGCGTGGGCCTTGAGTGTTTCACCGGAGGAGGCCACGTCCCAGCGCCAGTAGAGATCGCCGTTGACCAGCCCGTAGATCCGGGTGGCGGCGGTGTATTCCTTGGAGTTGACGCCGCGCATCACCAGATCAGTGGCCAGCTGGATCTGCGGGCCCTTGATGGAGCCGTAATAGAGTTCGGAGATACCGCCGGGGTGCACGATGGTGGCGGTGATGTCGAAGCCGCCGGCATCGTTGCGCAGCTCTTCGACCTCGTCAGCACTGCGCAGGGCCGGCACAATGTCCGCGGGAACCAGCCCGGGCCCGCCGTCGGCGTCGTTCAGGGGCCGGTCCAGGGCCCAGAATCCGGTCTCCACGGCGAGCGGGCGCAGCACTGTGCCCTGTTCATCGGTGAGCCAGCTTTCGGCCGTGTACTGCAGGTACGGCAGGCCGTTCTGGGTGAAGGTGACCTTCTGGGTGAAGTGCTCCGAGTCGGCTTCGCCTTCACCCAGCCGGCCGGAACCTTCCCAGGTGCCGATCAGCCAGGACAGGGGAACCAGTTCGGGGGTCAGATCTGTGGGGATCTCCATGGGCATGGCGCAACCTGTCCTTCGGTATTGCGGGCGGGGGCCGGTACTACGCAGTTCCTACGCGTGACAGGGAGTTACTTCTGGCCCTTGTACAGGCGGGAGACAACCAGTGCAGCGAAGGCAGCCATACCAAGGCCGGTGACACCCAGCAGGGCGATGAAGAAGATTTCGAGTGCAAGCATGGCTACATCCTAACGCGCGGGAGGAACAGTTTCCTTCCTGCCATTCGATCACGGCAGGCGTCCCCGGGCAAAAACCGGACCCGGGTTGACGGGGTATGTCAGGAGAGCAGGAGGCTGCCCAGGAAATACACTACTGATCCCAGCACGAGCACCGGCGCCAGGCCCAGGGCCAGCTGCCCGGCCGCGTTGGTCTGCCCGTCGCGTGACAGGACCAGGCGGCGGAAGGCCATCACCACGGCGGCGACCACCAGGCCGGAGAACGCAGCTACCGGCCACGCCACGCCGGAAACCACCAGTGCTGCCAGCGCCGCAGTCAGCGCTCCGGCCACCACGCCCAGGGGTGCAGCCATCCGGTCCGGGACGGGTATCAGGGACACGGCCACTGCGGCCAGTGCGGCGCTGCCGGTGACGGTGAGCAGGGCAGGATTACCTGCGGTTCCGGCCAGCCGGTCCGCTGCGACCCAGCCGGAGGCCAGGGCGGTTACCAGGACACCGGACATGATGCCGACGATTGATTCCAGACGGTGCGCCTGTCCGGTGCCGCGGAGGAGCTGGATAAGGAAAACAGCCCCCACCCCCACGGCCACGGCTGCCGGCAGCCAGGTGAGCATGGCGGCGGCGGGCGCGAAGTATGCCCCGGCCACGGCGCCGGCCCCGACCAGGGCCAGCACAGCGCCCTGGGTCTTGCGCGCCGGTACGCCGATCAGATGCGGCCAGCAGATTCCCGTGAGGGCCGCGGCCAGCCCGCAGAAGACCGCCACCACCGGCACGGACAGGTAGGAAGCACCCACGATACCGATAATGGCGAGCGCCGCCGGCACCGCTAAGCTCCATAGTTTCACCCTAGTTATCCTGCCTTATTACGGAGCACAGGTGAAAAGCGACAGGCCCGCGAACACCCGATGGGTATACTTTCGATCACTTCCTGCCACGCGGATCGGCGAAGATTGTGCCCAATGATGTGCGCCCAACATTCGGAGGACCTATGTCGCACATTTTGCTCCTGACCAACAGTTCCGGTTCGTCAGTGAACGTCCTGCCTGCCCTGGAACTCCTGAACCATAAGGTGCACGTTGTTCCCGCCGAGCCTACGGCCCTGCTGGACACCGACCCCTGCGACGTCATCCTGGTGGATGCCCGCCGGGACCTGGTGGGGGCCCGTTCGCTGACCCAGCTGCTCAAGGCTACCGGCCTGGGCACACCGCTCATCCTGATCCTGACCGAGGGCGGGATGGCCGCCGTCGCGCCGAACTGGCTCTCCGACGACGTCATCCTGGACACTGCCGGCCCGGCCGAGCTCGAAGCCCGGCTCCGCCTCGCCTCGGCCCGCACCCGTTCGGAGGCAGAGGAAGCCTCCTCCGAAATCCACGCCTCCGGCGTCGTTATTGACGAGGCGAGCTACACCGCCCGGGTCAGCGGGACCGCCCTGAACCTGACGTACAAGGAATTTGAACTCCTTAAGTACCTGGCACAGCATCCCGGCCGCGTGTTTACCCGCGACCAGCTGCTCCACGAGGTGTGGGGGTACGACTACTACGGGGGTACCCGGACGGTGGATGTCCACGTGCGGAGGCTGCGGGCCAAGCTCGGCCCGGACCACGAAACCCTCATCGGCACGGTCCGCAACGTCGGGTACCGCTTCACCCGCTCCCGTGCGGAAACCGCTGCCTCTGCCAGCCAGGATGCGTGATCCTGCGGGCTCCGACCCGCGCCCGCAGGCTGCTCCCGCGCTAGGCTTTCGACATGAGTGAAGAACAGCAGACAGCCTGGCCGGTACTTGAAACCCGCGGCACCCCCGAACCCGGGGCGCTGGCAGACATCCTGGAGCTGGCGTCCGCAGCACAGGACTCGGATGGCAATCCGCCCCTGTCCGAGCAGACTCTCGTTGACCTGCGCTCCGCGGATGCCGATCCCGGCTCACTGGCCGTATTCACCACCTACGCCGACGACGGCGGTTCGGACACCGGCAGCGGCCGCTGGCTGGCCGGCGTCGCCGTCCTTGTTTCCGATACACCGGGCGGCCCGGGCGTGCTGGAAATGGTGGTGCACCCGAACTACCGCAACCAGGGGGTGGGCACGGCACTGGCAACAGCCGTGCAGGGCGCGGCCGATGCCCGGCCCGCTGCCTGGTCACACGGAAACCATGAGGCAGCTGTGGAACTCGCTGCCCGGTTCGGATACCGGCCGGTGCGCGATCTGTGGAAGATGCGCCTGAGCCGCTCGGCGCTGCAGGAATCGCTGCCGGAGCCCGTGCTTCCCGAGGGCGTCACACTGCGTGCCTTTGTGCCCGGCCAGGACGAGCAGGCGTGGCTTGCGGTCAACGCCGCCGCCTTCGCGCATCACCCTGAGCAGGGCGGCATGAGCCTGTCGGACCTGCAGGCCCGCATGCAGGAGGACTGGTTCGATCCGGCCGGTTTCCTTCTGGCCGTGGACGGCGACGGCGGAATCCTGGGTTTCCACTGGACGAAGGTGCACCCGGGCACCGCCGGACACCCGGCCATCGGCGAGGTGTACGTGGTGGGGGTGAGTCCCCGCGCCCAGGGCATGGGATTGGGCAAGGCACTGACCATCGCCGGAATCGAGCACCTGCACCGGGCCGGACTTGATGCCGTGATGCTGTACGTGGACGCGGACAATACAGCCGCCGTGGCCCTGTACCAGCGGCTTGGATTTGTGCGTTGGGACCAGGACGTGATGTACGCCCCCGCCTAGCGCGCCCGCAGCTTGTAATGTTGTTGAAGCAGGGCCCGGCAGGGTTATCCGCGCCGTTGGCCCTGCCCCGCCGCCAGTACCTCAGGGAGACACTATGGATTTCGATACCGCCGCCGAGCCCCGTTCGACCTTTGGGTCTGCCGAGGCCATGTCGGCGCCGCGGGCAACCCAGGACCGCATCGACATCCCGGACTTTGGCCCTGCCCTGCTGCCCAGCGGGGACATCTCGCCGGAGCGGTTCCTGGACCGGGAAATCAGCTGGCTGCATTTCAACGCCCGCGTCCTGGAACTGGCGGAGGATCCGGAGCTGTACCTGCTGGAGCGGGTGAACTTCCTGTCCATCTTCGCCTCGAACCTGGACGAGTTCTTTATGGTCCGCGTTGCCGGCCTCAAGCGCCGCATCGCCACCGGACTCGCGGTCCCCTCCGCGGCAGGGATGAGTCCGATCGAACAGCTGGAGGAAATCGTGGCAGCCGGGTACCGGCTGCAGCAGCGCCACGCCGACGTTTTTGCCCGGCAGATCCGCCCCGCCCTGGCCGAGGAACAGATTTACCTGCTCAGCTGGGATGAACTGGATGAGGCCGCCAAGGCGAACCTGCACAAACAGTTCGCCGCCAAGGTCTTCCCCATCCTGACTCCCCTGGCCGTGGACCCGGCCCACCCCTTCCCCTACATTTCCGGCCTCTCCCTGAACCTGGCAGTGGTGGTCCGCAACCCGGTCAGCGGCAAGGAGTTCTTTGCCAGGGTCAAGGTCCCGGACCAGCTGCCGCGGCTCATCTCGGTCGACGGCCCGCGTGCGGGCAACGTGGCAGGGCGCACCGCCCGCTTCATTACGCTCGAAGACATCATCGCCCAGCACCTGGACCAGCTGTTCCCCGGCATGGACGTCATTGAGCACTACACCTTCCGCGTCACCCGCAACGAAGACCTCGAGGTGGAAGAGGACGACGCCGAGAACCTCCTGCAGGCGCTGGAGAAGGAATTGCTGCGCCGCCGGTTCGGTCCGCCCGTGCGCCTCGAAGTCACCCCGGACATCAACCCGAACATCCGCGAACTGCTCGAGCGCGAGCTGGGCGTGGAATCGGACGAGGTGTACGTCCTGCCGGCGCCCCTGGATCTGCGCGGCCTCTCCGGCATCAGCCGGATTGACCGGACGGACCTGCACTACCCCAAGCAGGTCCCGCACACCAACCGCCACCTGAAGGAGTCCGAGACCTCCAAGCCGGCCAACGTGTTCGCCGCGATGCGCCGCCGGGACATCCTGCTGCACCACCCGTACGATTCCTTCTCCACCTCGGTGCAGGCCTTCCTGGAGCAGGCTGCGGCCGATCCGCGTGTGCAGGCCATCAAACAGACCCTGTACCGTACCTCCGGCGACTCCCCCATTGTGGACGCCCTGATTGATGCCGCCGAGGCCGGCAAACAGGTCCTGGCACTGGTGGAAATCAAGGCGCGCTTCGACGAACAGGCGAACATCTCCTGGGCACGCAAGCTGGAGCAGGCCGGGGTGCACGTGGTGTACGGCATCGTGGGCCTCAAAACGCACTGCAAGCTCTCCCTGGTGGTCCGGCAGGAGGTGGACGGCCTGCGCCGCTACTGCCACATCGGTACCGGCAACTACCACCCCCGTACGGCCCGCTACTACGAGGACCTGGGACTGCTCACCGCCAACGAACAGGTGGGCGAGGACCTCACCAAACTGTTCAACCAGCTCTCCGGATACGCTCCGAAGTCCACCTTTAAGCGCCTGCTCGTTGCTCCGCGCTCGGTCCGCTCGGGCCTGATCGACCGGATTGAACGGGAAATCGCGAACAAAAAGGCCGGCCTCAACGCCCGGGTCATCATCAAGGTCAACTCCATGGTGGACGAAGCGATCATCGACTCGCTCTACCGGGCATCGCAGGCCGGAGTGCAGGTGGACGTGATTGTCCGTGGCATCTGCTCGGTACGGCCCGGCGTGCCGGGTCTGAGCGAAAACATTACAGTGCGCTCGATCCTGGGCCGTTTCCTTGAACACTCCCGGGTGTTCGCCTTCGCCAACGGCGGCGACCCGGTGGTGTTCATCGGTTCCGCTGACATGATGCACCGCAACCTTGACCGCAGGGTTGAGGCACTGGTCCAGCTGGCGTCCAAGGAGGATGTTGCGGATCTGGTGGCACTGATGGACCGGTACATGGATCCCGGCACCGCCAGCTGGCATCTGGACCCGGAGGGCATCTGGACCCGTTACCACAAGGACGCGGAAGGCAACCCGCTGCAGGATGTGCAGTCCTGGCTGCTCGCGTCGCGGTCCCGCCAGCGCTCCGTGGCCCGCCGCTGATGGAAGCAACCGAACCCGGGACCGTGTCCGCGGCGCAGGAGGACATCCCACTCAAGGTGGTGGCAGCGGGCGCCCTGTGCTGGCGTGTGCGGGACGGAAAGCTGCAGGTCCTGATGATCCACCGTCCCCGCTATGACGACTGGTCCTGGCCCAAGGGCAAGCTTGACGCCGGTGAAACCACCCCGGAATGCGCCGTGCGGGAAGTCCGCGAAGAGGTAGGCATCAACATCACCCTGGGCATTCCGCTGCCGGCGACCGTGTACCCGGTGGCCTCCGGGATGAAGATCGTGCATTACTGGGCCTCACGGGTTGACTCAGACAAGCCCACCCCGGACGGCAGGGAGGTGGACGGGGTCCGCTGGTGCAGCCCGGAGGAAGCCGGGGAGTCGCTGACCAACCCCACGGACCGGCTGCCGCTGCAGGAACTGGTGCTCGCCTATGACGAGCAGCGCCTGCACAGCTGGCCGCTGATCATCGTCCGGCATGCCAAGGCCAAACCGCGTTCCTCCTGGACCCGTGCTGAGGGAGAACGTCCGCTGGTGGCCAGCGGGCTGCGGCAGGCACTGGCCGTCTCCCGCCTGCTGGTGGCCTGGCGGCCCAAACGCGTGGTGTCCAGCCCGTGGCTCCGCTGTGTGCAGACCGTGCGGCCCTATGTAAAAGCGCAGGGGACCAAGTTCAAGACCGTTGACGCGCTGACCGAACACAACGCACGGCGCAAGCCGGGCAAGGCCCGGAGCGCCATTGAAGCGCTGTTCGACAAGGCCAAGCCGGTGGCGGTGTGCACGCACCGCCCCGTGCTGCCGCTGGTCTTTGACACCCTGGCCGCGCACATGCCCGCGGACATGGCCTCCGGGCTTCCGGACAAGGACCCCTACCTTGCCCCCGGCGAGGCCGTGATCTGCCAGGTCAGCCACGCCGATGAAGGCCGGATTCTTTCCCTGGAAAAGTACCGGGCGTTCGACGACTGAGAGGCCGGGGCCGGGTGCCCGCGGATGCCCCTTTGTTACGCTGTCCCCTGGTGAAGGGGGAAAGCTTATGACGGGTACAACAGAGGACGGCAGGACTGCGTCAACGGTCCGATCAGGCCCTGCCTATACCTGGTATCTGGCCTATACCTGGTATCTGGCATCCGTCGCAGTGACGATTGCCACCGCCGGTATCGGCGCCTGGCTCTACCCGGGGCTGCCTCAGTCCCTGCCGGTGCACTGGAACGGTGCCGGGCAGGCGGACAGTTTCGCAGAGAAGTCCCTGCTGTCCGTTTTTGCGGTGCCGCTGATAGCCCTCGGATTGATCCTGTTCCTGCTGGGCACTGCCGCGCTCGCCCCGCGGCTGGCACAGTGGTCCGGGCAGGTGCGCGATGATGCGGCAGCGCATGCCGCCAATCTGCGGGCAACCCGGTTCTTTTTGGGCGGCACCACCTTCGCGCTCAGCCTGCTGCTCGCCTGGCTGGCGCTGCGGGGCTGGCTCCTTCCGCCGGACGGCTCCACGGCCGAATTCCTCCTTCCCACCGTGGCGTTTTTGCTCGCCATGGCGGGCCTGGGTTTCGCAGCACTGCGCCGGTACCGCCGGGACGTTGCCGCGGCAGGCCGGCCGGTTGACGGAACGGTTGACGGCACGGCGGCCGGGGCAGCCGCCGCCGGAGAACCCGCGGACGGGGATCCCGTGTACGACAGCAGCAATTACCGCGCCGGCATCTACACCAACCGCGCTGATCCCCGGGTCCTGGTCCCGAAACGGATAGGCGTGGGCGTGACACTGAATGCCGGCCGTCCCGCCGGGCTGGCTTTCTATCTGGCGATCGCCCTGATCAGCGTGGCAGGCCTTGTGGCCGGCATCGCTTTCCCCCTGTTTGCGGGCTGACCTGTTCTAGACTGGCCGAGTGAGCATTCCTACCCCGTATGAAGACCTGCTGCGTGATGTCATGGCCAACGGCACGCAGAAGTCCGACCGCACCGGTACCGGCACGCGCAGCGTGTTCGGCCGCCAAATGCGCTTTGATCTCAGCGAGTCCTTTCCGCTGATCACCACCAAGCGTGTGCACTTCAAGTCAGTGGCCCTGGAGCTGCTCTGGTTCCTGCGCGGTGACTCCAACGTCCGCTGGCTGCAGGAACGCGGCGTCAGTATCTGGGACGAATGGGCGGACGACGACGGCGAACTGGGACCGGTCTATGGTGTCCAGTGGCGCTCCTGGCCGACCCCCGACGGCGGGCACATTGACCAGATCGAGAAGCTGGTGGAGGGGATCCGGAAGAACCCTGATTCCCGCCGGCACATCGTCACTGCCTGGAACCCGGCAGAGGTGGAGAACATGGCCCTGCCGCCGTGCCACGCGATGTTCCAGTTCTACGTTGCTGACGGCCGGCTCTCCTGCCAGCTCTACCAGCGCTCCGCAGACACTTTCCTGGGCGTGCCCTTCAACATCGCTTCCTATGCCCTGCTGACCCTCATGGTCGCCCAGCAGACGGGTCTTGAACCCGGCGAGTTCATTTGGAGCGGCGGCGATGTGCACATCTACGACAACCATGTCGACCAGGTCCGGGAACAGCTGAGCCGGGAACCCTTCCCCTACCCCAAGCTGCACATCCGCCGGACCCCGGAGAGCATCTTCGATTACGCCCTGGAGGACTTCGAGGTCCTCGATTACCGGCACCACCCCGGTATCAAAGCACCCATTGCCGTCTGAAAGGACGTTTATGACTGAGTTCCCCGGCACCGCAACGCCAGAGACCGCTGCAGCCCCGGCCGGTTCCACGCTCTACTACCCCGTCGGCGGCGGCACCGATGCCCGGGGCGCGGACCTGCACCAGGTCCTCCGGGCCCGCGGCAGTGCTCCCGGCAACGGACCGGTTATTGGCCTGGTGTGGGCGCAGACAGCCGACGGTGTGATCGGGCGGGACGGCGGGATGCCCTGGCACCTGCCTGAAGATATGGCGCACTTCAAGAAGACCACTGCCGGCCACCCCGTCATCATGGGCCGGCGCACGTGGGAATCCTTCCCGGCCGCGTACCGTCCGCTGCCCGGGCGGACGAACATCATCGTCTCCTCCCACTCCGGCCTGGCGGATACCGCCGAAAACACCGTCGTGGTCCGCTCGCTGCAGGAGGGGCTCGAGGTTGCCCGGACCAGCCCCGGCAGTGAGGAAATCTGGATCATCGGAGGCGCCCAGCTGTATGAGGCAGCGGTCCCGGTGGCGCATACGGCGGTGGTAACCGTGATTGACACCGCTGCCGAAGGCGACACCTATGCCCCGCATCTGGGCGCAGACTGGACCTTCGCAGGTGTCAGCCCGGCTGCCGGCTGGTACACGGCTGCAAACGGCACCAACTACCGGATTGCGTTGTGGACCCGCGACCCGGCCAGGAGTGACGTAACCGACCACGACGCCGGGGCACCGCTGACCTAAACTGGAACGCATGACTTCTTCCTCCGTTCCCACTGCAGGCTTCGTCGGCTGGCGCGGCATGGTTGGCTCCGTCCTGATGCAGCGCATGCAGGACGAGGGCGACTTTGACCTGATCAACCCGGTGTTCTTCTCCACCTCCAACGCCGGAGGTGCCGCCCCGTCCTTCGCTGCCGGCGCGGGACCGCTGCAGGACGCCTACGACGTCGATGCACTGGCAAAGCTGCCCATCATCGTCACGGCGCAGGGCGGGGATTACACCGCCGAAGTGTTCCCGAAGCTGCGTGCAGCCGGCTGGGACGGGATCTGGATCGATGCCGCCTCGACACTGCGGATGGAAGACGACGCCATCATCGTGCTGGATCCGGTCAACCGCGACGTGATTGACGCAGGGCTGGCCCGGGGCGTGAAGAACTTCGTGGGCGGCAACTGCACGGTTTCCTGCATGCTGATGGGCCTGGGCGGACTGTTCCGCAACGGCCTGGTGGAGTGGGGCACGTCCATGACCTATCAGGCGGCCTCCGGCGGTGGTGCCCGTCACATGCGGGAGCTGCTGAACCAGTTCGGTGCGCTCAACGGTGCCGTGGCCTCGGAACTGGCGGACCCGGCGTCGGCCATCCTGGAGATTGACCGTGCCGTCCTGGCCCAGCAAAAGAACCCGGAGATGGATTCGTCCCGCTTCGGCGTGCCGCTGGCCGGCTCCGTCATTCCCTGGATTGATGCGGACCTGGGCAACGGTATGTCCAAGGAGGAATGGAAGGGCGGGGCTGAGACCAACAAGATCCTCGGCCGCGATTCCTCCGGACGTATTCCGTTCGACGGGCTGTGCGTGCGCATCGGTGCCATGCGGTCCCACTCCCAGGCCCTGACGCTGAAGCTGACGGAGGACCTGTCCGTGGAGGAGATCGAAAAGATCATCGACGCTGACAACGAGTGGGCCACGGTAGTGCCCAACACGAAGGAAGCCACCATGGCCGGGCTGACGCCGGTGGCCGTGACGGGAACACTGCAGATCCCGGTGGGACGCATCCGCAAGCTGGAAATGGGTCCGGAGTACATCAGCGCCTTCACCATTGGTGATCAGCTGCTGTGGGGCGCTGCCGAACCGCTGCGCCGGATGCTGCGCATCGCCACCGGAAACCTGTAGGCGCCCGACCGCCGCCTGCGCCCTGCCACCGCAGCGCGCAGGCGTGCCGTGCCTAAAGTGAGCAGTTCACCAGAACCGGTTCAGGATGCAGCCGGATACCAAAGGACTTCTCCACGCCGTCGGCCACGGCCCGGGCAACAGCCAGCAGGTCCCCCGCGGAGGCTGTGCCCCGGTTGGTGACGGCCAGTGTGTGCTTGGTGGACAGTGAGGCGCGTCCTCCGGTGCCGTCTTCCGGTGCCAGGCCAAAGCCCTTCCGGAAACCGGCGTGGCTGATCAGCCAGGCCGCGCTGAGCTTCACCCGGCCGGGTTCCTCCACCGGGTACCGCGGCGCGTCCTCTGGCAGCCGGTCAGCCGTTTCCGCGTCGACAATCGGGTTGGTGAAGAAGGAACCGGTGCTGTAGGTATCCGGGTCGGAGGCATCCAGCACCATGCCCTTGCCCGCCCGCAGCCGCAGCACCTCCCGGCGCACGTCCACGGCGTCGGCGGATTCACCTATTCCGACGCCCAGTGCCCGGGCCAGCTCGGCGTACCGCACCGGAGCGCTGGTGTGGCCTTCGGTCAGGACAAACTCCACACTGAGCACCACATAGCGCGGCGAGCCGTTGACGGTGCTGCGCTTGAGCAGCGAGTCCCGGTACCCGAACTCCAGTGCGGCGTTGCTGAACTCCACCACGGTGCGTTCGGTCCGGTCCCAGGCACGCACCAATCGGATGGACTGGGACACATCGGCGCCGTAGGCACCCACGTTCTGCACCGGCGTCGCGCCGGCGAGCCCGGGAATTCCGGAAAGGGCCTCGAGACCGGAGTAGCCCTCAGCCAGGGTGTACGCCACCAGTTCGTCCCACGGCTGTCCGGCTTCAGCCCGCAGGACGGCCTGGCCGCCGCCGGTGCGGTTGATCTGCAGGCCGCGGGTGGCAATACGGATCACGGCGCCGTCGAAGCCCTCATCAGAGATCAGCAGGTTGGAGCCGCCGCCGATGATCAGCAGGGGCTCGCGGGCCTCGTCCGCAGCGCGGATGGCGATGATCAGTTCGTCTTCGGTCTCCGCTTCGAGGTAGCGGCTGGCGGGTCCGCCCACGCGGGCGGTCGTCAGGGACGCCAGCGGCATCCGGGTCAGTGCAGTCACCAGATCCGCACCACTGCCTGGGCCTTGACCAGCACTTTCTGGCCGTTGAAGGTCACCGTCAGGTCTACCCGGGCGGTGGAATTGTCCAGGTCAATGGCACCAATGACGCCGGTGACGTTCACTACGGCACCGGGGGCGCCGTCGGTGTCCTCCACCGTAACGGGGCGCGTGAAGCGGGTCTGGTAATCAATCACGGCTCCCGGATCGCCGATCCAGTCACTGACCATCTGCACGGCGGCACCCATGGTGAACATGCCGTGGGCGATCACGCCGGGCAGCTCCACCTGGCGGGCAAACCGCTCATTCCAGTGAATGGGGTTGAAGTCACCGGACGCACCGGCGTAGCGGACAAGATCGGCGCGGGAAATCTCCAGCACTGCCGATCCGATTTCGGTGCCGGTGGAAAGCTCACTCAAGGCAATCGACATGTGGGTTACTTGCCCTCTCCGCGGACGAGGATGGATGAAAGGGTCGTGGCGACGCGTTCCCCGTCAGGTGTGGAAATCTCGGCACGGGTGCTGATCAGGGCGCCGTCGCCCATCGCCCGGACCGAATCGACGTGCAACTCTGCCACCAGTTCGTCTCCGGCCACGATGGGACGGTGGTGGGTGAACCGCTGGTCGGCATGCACCACGCGGGAGAAGTCGATGCCCGCGTCGGGATCGGCCACCAGCCGGGCGTCTGCCCGCTGGGCCACAATGACGGCGAAGGTAGGCGGTGCCACGACGTCGGTGTACCCCAGTTCACGGGCACGGGCGACGTCGAAGTGCGCGGGATTGGTGGCTTTGACGGCAGCGGCGAACTCACGGATCTTCTCGCGGCCCACCTGGTATACCTCCCCTGCCGGGTAGGTGCGGCCCTGCAGGTCCGGGTTGATGCTCATTTGGTTCCCTTGATTCGGCGGCGGGCGTCCCTGGCCCGCACCACCATACCGCTCAGGTGCGTGCTCAGTCCCACAACTATCAACGGCAGGGCGATGTACATCATCACCTGGTTGTCCATGACGGCGCCCAGCAGCACCAGGAGCACCCCGGCACCGCTGATCGCCAGCGCGCTTACTACCAGTTTCCGATACAGGGGCGAGCCGGTTTCCCAGGGGGTATTTAGCATGTCTTCAGAATACAGGGACGGGCGCCGCGGGCCGGAACGGGGCACCGGCTCCTCAGGCAGCCTCCGCCCGGCGTCCGGCAGTGCGGCCCTGACGCAGGCCGCCCTGTTTTGCCTCCTGCCGGCTAAAACAGTGCCGTCTGCAACGCGGGCATGCGGGTGCGGTAGGCGCCCGTCTCCAGACGCCGGCCCTTCAGCCGGGACAGGTCCGCTGCGAAGAACCCGCTTTCGCCGTCCACCCGGACCAGGGCCGTGGCCCCCAGGACCGCTTCAATGATCATGCCGTGCTCCCCGGCGCCGGGATCGGTGGGATAGGGCTCGCAGGGCGTCTCCAGCACGGTGGCGAACTGTGCAGGCGGCACCCACTGCTCCTCCACGGCGGAGAACCCGTCCATTCCGGTGCTGTCGAGCACCGCGCGCGCTGATTCGGAGGCCTCTGCATTGACGGCTTCCAGCGCGGTGACCGCCAGCGGCCGGGTCAGGGCTGCGGTTTTGGCGCCTGCACGGACGGCTTGGGGAAGCCCGGCCAGCGAGGTGACAGCGTCTTCGAGCACCCGCACGGTCAGTCCGTTAGCGGCGCGGGCCACAAAGGACGCACGGACGGCGCCCTGCTCAATGAGGCGCAGCTGCTTGCGCGGGTTCGCGGCAGTACCAACCTTCGTGGCCCCGTCAGCGAAAGTGGCCACATAAAGCCAGTGCGGCTGGTCGAGATAGCGTCGCAGTGGTTCAGGCAAGGTGGGCGAGCGGTGGCTGTTGTGGATGCCGCGGACCTCGTCGCGTGCAAAGCAGGGACCGCACTGGTAACCGCGCCCGGCCGCTGCCTGTGCCGGGCACGGAGTGTGGACCTGGACGCCGTCGCCGGTGACCTGCCAGAACCCGAGACAAAAACGCCCTGGGCTGTCCGGTCCGTTCAGGATCCGAAACCGCAGTTCGGTGCCCGGGTCCAGCCGCAGTGCGCGGGCTTCCCCGGCGGGGGTGTGCAGCGTCAGCCTGGCCCCGGAGGTGTCCCAGGCAGTGCCGGAGCAGAGGAACCTCCCTGCCGCGGAATCCTCCGCTGCCGGTTCTGCGTCAGTCACGGGAAGAAGCCTCCGAAACGCCAAGGGGTGGGGTAACGATTTTCACGTTACCCCACCCCTTGGCGGTGAACCGGCAGGCCGTTAGGCGTGCTGGCCCTCGTGCTCACCTTCGGCAATTTCCTCAACGAGCTTGTCGTTGAAGGCCGGGAGGTCGTCCGGGTTACGGCTGGTGACCAGACCCTGGTCCACCACCACTTCCTCGTCGCTCCAGTTGGCGCCTGCGTTCTTCAGGTCCGTGGCGAGCGTGTGGTAGGAGGTCATGTCGCGACCCTTGACCACATCCGCCTCGATCAGCAGCCAGGGACCGTGGCAGATGGAGGCCACCGGCTTGTGCGCTTCGAAGAAGGCTCGCGCAAACTTCTGGGCATCCTTGTCAACGCGCAGGAAGTCTGCGTTCACGACGCCGCCGGGAAGCACCAGTGCATCGAATTCCTCGGCCTTGGCATCGGCAACGTTGAGGTCAACCGTAAAGGTTTCGCCCTTGTCCACGCCGTCGAAGCCCTGGACCGTGTCCTGCTTGGGCGAGACGAGGACCGGCTGCCCGCCGGCGTCCTTCACGGCTTCCCACGGGCTGGTCAGCTCAATCTGCTCCACCCCGTCGGTGAGGAGGAAGGCGACCTTCTTGCCGGAAATATCGTGCTGTGCCATGGTGTGTCTCCGTTCATTCAGCCGCGCACCGTAGTGATCCGGTGGCAGCGGCGGTGCTTTACGGTTTCGGAAGCCCTGCGGCTTCCGCTGTCCCCCACCCTATGAAAGGTTGCTGATAATCAGCAACCTTATTTAGCTCTGGGAGAACTCTGCTGCAGCCGAATGTGTCCGAAACGGCTGTTTACAACCCCTCGGCAACAGCAGCAGCTGCCGCCAGCCAGGCACGCTGGGCCGCCGGCTTCAGGGAATCGTAGCGGATCTGCCCCTTGCGCAGGGCCGGGTCATACGGGATGGTGACGGCGGCGCGGGCCAGCTCGCCAAACCCGTCAGCCACGCGCCGGGCCTGGCTGTCCGTCCCGTTCCGGTCCGACTGACTGACAATGACGACGGCGTTCCGCGCCAGTTCCGCATAGCGGCCGCCACGGGCTGCCAGGGCTTCAAGCAACAGTGCACCGGCCTCGGCATGCTCCTCGACGGTGGTGGTTGCGATGACCAGTTGGTGCGTGTGGTCGATCATTCGCAGCCACCGCTCGGCGCTTTCATCATTGCCGGAATCCACAATGTTCAGGCGGAAGTACTTGGAAGCGACTTCGTGCAAGGCATCGAAGTCCTCGGCAGTGATCTTTTGCTCCGAGGCCAGGACGTCCGGCTTGGACCGCAGGACGTCGAACTTGTCCTCCACCTGATGATGGACAAAGCGTGCCAGGAGGGCGGACTGGGCCGACGGCGAGAGCAGATCGGCGGTTTGCGGCAGCAGGTCCATGACCGTTGCTTCATGCGGGCCCTGCTCGGTACGCCAGCCCAGGGTGCCCCTGGTTTCATTGTTGTCCCAGGCCAGCACCGGGCCGCCGCCGTTGCGGGCGAATACGGCAGCGAGCATAACCGTGCTGGGTGTTTTATTGGCCCCGCCCTTGCCGTTGACCACGGAGACGGTCCGGGGGCCGGGCCAGTGCTGGCTGACCGCCCGCATGTCCCGGCGTTCTGCGAGCTCGTCAGCCGAGGGGGCCACCCGCATGCCCAGGCCGGCCAGCAGACCGCGGAAACCCTTGGTCGCCGGGATGGCAGCGGGCTGCAGGTCCAGGAAGGACGCCCGGCGTCCCTCCCGGTGGCTGCGTTCAGTGCGCGCCTCCGCACGGCTGACCGGCTGGTGCGTTGTCTCCGCCGTTTCATCCGTCCAATCACCGGAGGCTGGCGGCTCTGCTTCACCCGCGGGGTAGGCGTCCCGCAGCGGATCGGGGCTACGCCCTGCTTCGGGCAGACGCGCCGGTTCCGGCATGCCCGCCGGCAGGGGAGGCAGCACGGGCACCGATTCGACCGGGCTGACGCCTGCGCCCGCAAATCCCCCGGCATCCTTGCCGCCACCAACGCCGTACGCCCCCACGCCGGCCAGGTTTCCACCCTCGAAATCGTCCACGCCGTCCCCCGCCGCCGCGTCTCGGCCTTCGAATGCTTCGCCGTCCCCGCCCTGGGGCGGTTGGTTCCACCACTCCGCACTGCTGTCCGTGACCGTCCGGGCACGCAGGCCGCGCCGGGTGGGCAGGTCATTCCCGTCGGCGGGATGGGGATAATTCTCAGTCATGGATGGTCTTCGTCTTTCGTTCCGTGGGGGTGGCGATTGATCTGGACGGGCCCGGCCCTGTGATCCATTGTTTCCAATGTTTCGGATGTTTCCAATGTTTCGGATGTTTCCAATGTATTGAGATGTGAGCACGGTGGTGGTGCTACAGGTCACGGGCCACCCGCACCGCAGCAAGCAGGCGTAATCCGGGCAAACAAAAAGGGCAGGCATGGAAGTTACAACTTCCATGCCTGCCCTGATGTGTAGCGGTGGGGAGGCTCGATCTCCCGACCTCACGATTATGAGTCGTGCGCTCTAACCAACTGAGCTACACCGCCATAAATGAGTGAAGCCCGCGTCATCTAAAATGGCCTCTGCAAAACAAACAGCCTTAGCAACGCGGGCCCTCCCATTGAGAGCCCCGACCGGGAATCGATCCCGGGACCTCCATCTTACCAAGATGGCGCTCTACCACTGAGCTATCGGGGCAACGACATAAAACTCTACCAGCACTTTTCCGGAAGGAGAAATCGAAAAGCGGCCATTTCCGCGGAAGGTGATGAAGCCCACTTTTGGCGTCACCGGCCATGCCTGCGCTGCGTCTGAAGTGTAAACTCGCGCCCCCATTTATAAGTATGCTGATCCTACGAGAAAGCGGGAACATGTGAGCATAGTGCCGAACCACGATTCAGAGGGGCTCTTCCTTGGTGGAAGATACCGCCTGCTGAATCAAATCGGGGCCGGTGCCATGGGCACCGTTCACCGGGCCCGGGACGAGTTCCTGGGCCGCGACGTCGCGGTCAAGATCATCCGGCAGTCCGTTGTCGGCAGCATGGACCTTCGCCGCAGCGACACAGAGGCCAAGATCCTCGCCCGCCTGAACCATCACAGCCTGGTTACCCTCCTGGATGCCGGTTCCGACGCAGCCAATCCCGAACACCCGCTGGTATATCTGGTCATGGAACTGGTCCAGGGCATCGACCTGCGCGAGCGGCTCCGGCAGAGGCCGCTGCCGCGCCGCCAGGTGGCGCTCCTGGGCTATGACCTCGCCCTGGGACTGGATTACATCCATGAAAACGGCGTAGTGCACCGTGACGTCAAGCCGGCAAACGTCAT
This sequence comes from Arthrobacter sp. YD2, assembly GCF_030410475.1. Taxonomy (NCBI): domain Bacteria; kingdom Bacillati; phylum Actinomycetota; class Actinomycetes; order Micrococcales; family Micrococcaceae; genus Arthrobacter; species Arthrobacter sp. YD2. Next base: position 865,868 of record NZ_JAUHHB010000001.1, on the reverse strand, counting down.
GTTGTTCGACTACCGCTCCGACGATTCGCGGATCCGGGCAAAGCTCACGGACTTCGGTGTGGCGATGGTGGCCGGCGACCCGTTGTCCCAGCGTGGCACCTTCTCCGGCACGGCTGCTTTTATGAGTCCGGAACAGGCACGCGGCGAGGAGGCCGTCCCGGCCAGCGACGTGTATTCGCTGGGGCTCGTCCTGCTCCAGTGCCTGACCGGAAAGCCTGCCTTCCCCGGACCTGCCCTCGAAAGTGCCCTGGCGCGGCTTCTGCGCGACCCGGAGATCCCCGCCGATCTCGGGGGCGACTGGGAGGGCCTGCTGCGTGCCATGACCGCGCAGGACGCCACACAGCGGCCCAGCGCCCACGACGTCTCCCAGGTCCTGTATGACATGATCATCGCCGCGCGGGGACGGCACCGTGTTGCCCCGGAGCTGCTGCCGGCCAACGAGGCGCAGCGGATGGACGCGGTCCGCCGCTACGAGCTGCTGGACACTCCCCCGGATGGCGCCTTCGACCGGGTCACCGCGTTGGCCGCCAGGATATTCAACGTTCCGGTGGCGATTGTCAGTGTGGTGGACACGGACCGGATCTGGTTCAAGTCCCACCACGGCACGGAGGTCACCGAAATCGGCAGGGACCCGGGGCTGTGTGCCTCCGCGATCCTCCAGGACGGTGTTTATGTGGTCGGCGATGCCCGGCAGGATCCCCGGACCCTGTCCAACCCGCTGGTTGCCGGCGAGTTCGGCCTGCAGTTTTACGCTGGCGTACCGCTGGAAACCAGTGACGGGTACAACCTGGGCACGTTCTGCATCCTGGACACCGAACCCCGCCGGTTCTCCGCCGAGGAGGCCGGTACGCTCGCGGACCTGGCGGCCATTGTCATGAATGATCTGGAACTGCGACTCGAGAGCCGCCGGGCGGTCCACCCCGTGGAGCCCGCAGCCGGCTAGCCGTACAACGGGTAGCCATGCAGCGGGCACCGGCCGTACCCCGCACGGAAGCAGATACGCAGGAAGGGCGCCTCCCGAAGCGGGAGGCGCCCTTCCTTGTTTGTCCGGCCTACTGCCCGGACCGGCGCCGGAGTCCCGGCGCCGGGTGTTTCCTAGTCGCGGAAACGGGGCTTGCGGGCACCGGTACCGGCGCTGTCGCGGAATCCGCCTTCACGCTTCTTGTACGGGCGGTCGCTGCCGCGGTCACCGAAGGACCGCTCGCCGTCGCGCTTCTTGAAGTCCTTCTTGAACCCGCGGTCGGCACGGTCGTTGAAGCTTCCACCTTCGCGTTCACGCGAGGGTTTGCGTCCCTTGTCCAGTTCCAAGTGGATCAGCTCGCCGCCGATCCGGGTGCGGGACAGGGCACGCAGCTGGTCCTTGGAAAGGTCCGCGGGCAGTTCCACCAGAGTGTGGTCGGCACGGATATCAATGCCGCCGATCTGGGCCGAGGACAGGCCGCCCTCATTGGCGATGGCACCCACAATCGAGCCGGGCAGAACACGCTGGCGGCGTCCCACGGCGATCCGGTACGTGGCATTGCCTTCGGTCAGCGGGCGCGTCGGGCCGCGTGAGCCGAAGCCGTCGCCCCGGCCTTCGGACCGTTCGCGCTGGCGGGCCGGAGCCTGCGGGATTTCCTGCAGCAGCAGCGGACGCCCGCCCTGGGCCATAACGGCCAGGGCTGCGGCAACCTTTTCCGCGGGAACATCGTGCTCGGCGATGTACTTGGTGACCAGGTCACTGAAGATGGAAACGTCCTCTGAGGCGAGGGTTTCGGTGATCTTCTCGGAGAACTTGGCCAGGCGCTTCTCGTTGACCACGTCAACGCTGGGCAGCTGCATGTGCTCTACGGGCTGGCGGGTGGCCTTTTCAATGGCGCGCAGCAGGTACTTCTCGCGCGGGGTCATGAACAGGATCGCGTCGCCGGTGCGGCCGGCGCGGCCGGTACGGCCGATGCGGTGCACGTAGGACTCGGTGTCATGCGGGATGTCGTAGTTGACGACGTGGCTGATGCGCTCGACGTCGAGACCGCGGGCGGCAACATCCGTGGCAACCAGGATGTCGATCTTGCCGTCACGCAGTGCCTCGACCGTACGTTCGCGCTGCTGCTGCGGGATGTCGCCGTTGATGGCGGCGGCGCTGTAGCCGCGGTCCTTCAGCTTGTCGGCCAGGTCCTCGGTGGCAGCCTTGGTCCGGACGAATGCAATGACACCGTCAAAGTCTTCGGTCTCCAGGATGCGGGTCATGGCATCGAGCTTGTGCGGGCCCATGACCTGCACGTAGCGCTGACGCGTGTTGGCACCGGTGGTGGTCTTGGACTTGACCGTGATTTCCGCGGCGTTGTTCAGGTACTTCTTGGCAATCTTGCGGATGGCCGGGGGCATGGTGGCGGAGAAGAGGGCAACCTGCTTCTCGGCCGGAGTGGAGGACAGGATCTGCTCCACGTCTTCGGCGAAGCCCATGCGCAGCATCTCGTCGGCCTCGTCCAGCACCAGGTACTCGAGGTTGGACAGGTCAAGGGAACCCTTGGCAATGTGGTCGATCACGCGGCCGGGGGTACCCACTACAACCTGGGCGCCGCGGCGCAGGCCGGCGAGCTGGGGGCCGTAGGCGGAACCGCCGTAAACGGGCAGCACGGTGATGCCATCCATGTGCGTGGCGTAGGAAGTGAAGGCTTCCGCGGACTGCAGGGCAAGCTCACGGGTCGGTGCGAGCACCAGGACCTGGGTGTCCTTGGTCGCCGGCCGTCCGGCCAGCAGGGACAGTGCGGGAACCGCGAAGGCGGCGGTCTTGCCGGTACCGGTCTGTGCCAGGCCCACGACGTCGCGGCCTTCGAGCAGCAGGGGAAGGGTAGCTGCCTGGATGGGCGACGGCTTGACGTAGCCGACATCCTTCAGGGCTGCCAGGACGCGCTCGTCCAGTCCGAAGTCGCTGAACAGAACGGTGTTCTCTTCGGCTTCGGGGGCGACAGCGGTGCTCTCGGCGTTTTGGGTGTTTTCCAGCGTGGCTTCAGACAAGAGGTAATCCTCATTCAATCGGGGACCGGGCAACCATGCGGCTGCGGGACGTAAGTCCGGCGCTGTTGCAATCCCAGGCAGGACTTTCCGTCACAGCTGTGGGCCGATTTCACTGGATTGTGCCTACGACCGGTGTGACGATTTCTTTGCCGGCGCTCCCCAAAAGATGAATCTGCCCGCATAGGATGCAGGCCCCAACACAACGTACCGTACGGTTTCAGCGATTATTCGATGACCCGTAGGAAAATAAGGGAATACCGGAGTGGGGGATGCGTTCCACTGTACGGCATCGGGGCAACAGGTGGCCATTCGGGGGCGGTGAGCTTGGGCACAGCGGCCGGTTGACGGGCCTCAGACGGCTGCCGCCCTCGCGGACAGGGTGCGCAGGACTTTGCGGATTTCCGGGGAAAGGGTGATCTCCCCTGCTTTGGCGGACGCCTGCAGTGCAGCGGCCTGGTCCTGGTCCGGTCCGTGGAAAACGTCCAGGATGCGGACCCCGTGGGCGGGCCGGCTCAGGACCTCCACCGGATCACCGGCGGAGATGCTGCCGCGGCGGCGGACCCGAAGGTAGGCTCCCACCCGGCCTTCCTCTGCGAAACGGCGCGTCCAGTTGGGCACACCCATACGGCGTTGGAAATTGCGGCAGGGGGTGCGCGGGCAGGTCACTTCCACCTCAACGTCGGTCCCGATCCGCCAGCGTTCCCCGATCAGCGCCTCGGTGGCATCAATGCCGGCCAGGCGCAGGTTCTCCCCGAAGAGACCGGGCGGAATGTCCCGGCCCAGTTCCCTCGCCCAGAAGTCGGCATCGGCCTGGGAATAGGCATAAACCGCTTTGGACTCCCCGCCGTGATGCCTGCGGCTGGCTTGCAGATCCCCGGTCAGCCCCAGCGGATGCACCTGCACGGCTCCGGCCACCGGACGCTTGTCGATGGCGGTGACGCCGGTGGCGTCCTTGGTAGGCAGCAGTCCGTGCACAAGGCACACTGCCAGCAGCGAACCGGTTCTCATGCCAGCAGTCTAGGACTGCGGTTCGGTTGTCCGCATCAGCCCCGGCGGGGTGTTGCGCCACCAGTTCCGCGGCCGGCTCCGCCAGCAGGCAGCGAGCCACCAGGCCAGCAGCCCCATCCCCCAAAAGACACCAATGCTGGATGCCATCAGCCACGGTTCAGGGATCTGTGAGTCCAGGTTCGGTGAATTGAACAGTTCACCGATGCTCTTGGGCGAATAAATGAAAATGACCAGCGAGGACACCAGCAGGACCTGGCCGGTGATCTTCAGATTCCGCTGTCCGCTGCCCAGATCCAGCAGGTTCCGGGCCAGGACGGGAATGAAGAGTGCCACCCACACCCAGTGGTGGGACCAGGAAACGGGCGAGATCAGCAGCATCAGCAGCGCAGTGACGGCAAGGGCGGTGAAGGTCTGCCCGCGGTTTCCGGCAATGCGGATGACCACGGCGGCGGCCGCCACACACAGCAGCGACAGGATGAGCCAGGGGATATCAACCGGAAAGTCGGGGCCGCCGAAATGAAGAATGGCACCCTTGATGGAGAGGTTGTCCACGTACCCCGCGCCGCCGATGCGGGAGGTATCCGGCAGCAGATCCGTCCAGTAGGTCCGCGACTCGCGGGGAAGGATAAGGAACCCCAGGCCAAAGGTCGCCAGGAAGCCGTAGGCCATATTGCGCAGCCCGCGCCAGTCCCCCCGTACCAGGAAATACAGTCCGAACACCAGCGGCGTCAGCTTCAGGCCGGCCGCAACCCCGGTCAGCAGTCCGGTTGGCCAGCCTTCCCGCTTGTTCACAAAGTCCGCCATGATCAGGCCAAAGAGCAGGATATTGATCTGCCCGAAAGCCAGCGTCTCGCGCCAGGGGCCCAGCACAATGATGAATCCGGTTCCGGCGATGGCCAGGGCGCGAAGCCAGGGCTGGCGCAGCACGTCCCGGACACTCTCACGGCGGAAGACGTACCGAACGGCCCAGACCGATGTGGCAGCGGCAATGGCCAGGGAGATGCCCGTGAAAATGTTGATGCCCAGGCTCTGGCCGAAGGGGGCAAGCACGGCAAAAACCAGCGCGGCAAAGGGCGGATAGGTAAAAAGCAGGCTGCTGTCGGCGTCGTACTGGACCGATTTGGTGTACAGCTCCCCGGTGGCGTCCAGAATGCTCTGCCCGCCGGAAAGGTACACGCGGAAATCCAGCCCGTGGCGCGGCGATAAATCAAAAGCTGTCCATACGAGCAGCCCGGCAACCGCAAGCGCTCCCAGGGTCGCAGCGGTCCGCACGATGGCGGATCGGTGGATCTGGCCCATTGTTCTCCCTGTTAGCACCGCAGGCCGCGCATGTGGCGCCACACAGCGTGTATTTGTGCGATCTTGATGTGGCCTTAGTCTACCGGCCGGCTGTCCCGGACCGCTCCCCGCGTGGGCAGGCGATAGGCTGGCCGAAGACGAACAATGCAGCGAAAGGTACGCCATGTCCCCCGCGCTTTTGGCCCTCACCAATGCCCATGTGGTTCCCGTCACCCATCCGCCCTTCGAGGGCACGCTGCTGATCGAGGACGGGCGCATCAGGGACCTTGGTCCGGACGTGGCGGTGCCGGCAGATGCGGAAGTGATCGACGCCGGCGGGAAGTGGCTGCTGCCGGGCCTCGTGGATGCCCACACCCACCTTGGCGTCCATGAAGAAGGGGAAGGCTGGGCCGGAAACGATTCCAATGAGATGACGGACCCGGTGATGGCAGGTGTGCGAGCGCTGGACGCCGTGAATCCCTTCGACACGGGATTCGACGACGCCCTTGCCGGCGGGGTGACCACAGCCAATATCAATCCCGGCTCCGGCAACCCGATCGGCGGGCAGGCCGTGGCCCTGCATACGCACGGCCGCTATCTGGAGGAAATGATTCTGCGGGCACCCAGCGGACTGAAATCCGCTCTGGGCGAGAACCCCAAACGCATCTACAGCGAAAAGAAGCAGACACCGTCCACCCGGCTGGGTACTGCCCTGGTGATCCGGCAGGCGTTTATGGATGCGCAGAATTATGTTGCCAAGGCGGACCCGGACACCCGGGACCCGCATTTGGAAGCGCTGGCCATGGTGCTCCGACGCGAAATCCCGTGGCGGCAGCACGCCCACCGTGCCGATGACATCGCTACGGCGCTGCGGCTCGCGGACGAGTTCGGTTATGACCTGGTGCTGGACCACGGAACCGAGGCGCATCTGCTCGCTGACATCCTGGCCGCGCGCGGCATTCCGGTGCTGATCGGTCCGCTGTTCACCACCCGCTCCAAGGTGGAGCTGCGCGGCCGCAGCATGGCCAATCCCGGCAGGCTGGCAGCTGCCGGGGTGGAGATTTCCATCATTACCGACCATCCGGTGGTACCGATCAACTTCCTGATCTATCAGGCTGCCCTGGCAGTGAAGGAAGGCCTGGACCGGGATGATGCGTTGCGGGCGGTCACCATTAATCCGGCCCGGGTACTCGGCCTCGCGGACCGACTCGGTTCACTGGAACAGGGCAAGGATGCCGATCTGGTGCTGTGGAGCGGAGATCCCCTCGACGTCATGCAGCGCGCCTTGAAGGTATGGATCGGCGGCCGGGAGGTCTACCGCTATGACGAGGACGCCCGCGAGCAGATGGTGGCGCCCCGCTGATGCGTACAGGCAACACCTCTCCGGCCTCCGGGACCCCCGTGCGCACTCCCCCGCCCCCGATCCTGCGGATCGCTGCCGCTACGTGGCTGGTTGCCGCCGCCCTGCTGGGCACTGCCGGCGTCTCGTTTATCGTGTCCGCCCGCACCCAGCACCAGGACAGCACCGCACTGATCCTGCTCGGCGCGCTGGTCCTGGTCCTGTCCGCAGTCAGCGTGTACAGCGTTTTGCGGCTGCGGGCGGGTAAGCGGAGTGCACGGGAAACACTGACGTCCATCGCCCTGATCGCCGGGTTCCCGCTGCTGTTCCGCGGGCCGGCACTGATTGCCGTGGGAGTGATACTCCTGGCTTCCGCGGCACTGCTGTGGATGCCGGCGAGCAACCGCTTCTTTCAGCAGCGTGATCCCAGGAAGCGTCCGGCCGGGACGCGCATTCCCCGCCGGGCCCTTCCCCCCGGCGGGGGCAAGCGCTAGAGCTGCCCCAGCGCGGAGTCCAGGTCCGCGATGAGGTCTTCGATGTCCTCAATGCCCACGGAAAGGCGCAGCAGGTTCTCCGGAACGGCCAGGTCCGTCCCCTTGACCGAGGCATGCGTCATTTCCGAGGGGTAGTTCATCAGCGACTCCACGCCGCCCAGGGATTCAGCCAGCAGGAACAGCCGCGTGGACTCTGCCACCTTGCGCGCCGCGGCTTCGCCACCCTTGAAGGACACGGACACCATGCCGCCGAAATCCTTCATCTGTGCCTTGGCCAGTTCGTGTCCCGGGTGATCCTCCAGCCCCGGATACAGCACGTTCTCCACCGCCGGCTGGTCGCGCAGCCAGCGGGCCACGGCCATGGCGTTGGAAGAGTGCCGGTCCATCCGCACCGCAAGGGTCTTCAGCCCGCGTGTGGTCAGCCAGGCCTCCATCGGGGCGGACACCGCGCCGACGGCGAACTGGATGAAGCCGATCTTTTCCGCCATGGCATCGTCGTTCAGGATCACCGCGCCGCCCACGGCATCTGAGTGCCCGCCGATGTATTTGGTGGTGGAGTGCACCACAATGTCCGCGCCGAGCGACAGCGGCTGCTGCAGGTAGGGGGACGCGAAGGTGTTGTCGACGACGAGCAGCGCGCCGGCATCATGCGCCGCCCGGGCAGTGGCGGCAATGTCGGAGATTTTCATCATCGGGTTCGATGGTGTTTCCAGCCAGACCAGCTTGGTGTTCGATGCCGCGATGGCCGAGGCCACGGCCTGCGCATCCGACATGTCCACGGCGGCATTGGTGATCCCCCACGCGCCCAGCACCTTGTTGATCAGGCGGTAGGTGCCGCCATAGGCGTCATTGCCCAGCACAATGTGGTCCCCCGGTGCCAGCAGGCCCCGGATCAGGGCGTCCTCCGCAGCGAGCCCGGAGCTGAACGAGAAGGCATGCCTGCCGCCCTCCAGGGCAGCGAGCTGCTCCTGCAGGGAGTCACGGGTGGGGTTGGTGCCGCGGCCGTATTCATAGCCGTTGCGCAGTCCGCCGATTCCGTCCTGGGCATAGGTGGTGCTCTGGTAGAGCGGCGGAATCACTGCGCCGGTGGTGGGATCGGGTGCCTGCCCCGCATGGATGGCGCGGGTGCTGAAGCTCGTCATGGTTACTCCTTGGAGCCGGCGGCGCGGCCGGCGGTCGGTGCGTAGGCGCAGCCTTCCGGCACGCCGGAACGTAGCGGCTGTGCCCGGTTAAAGGCTTAGGTACGAAAGTAGGTCGTGCCGGGTGAGCATGCCAACGGCAGCGCCATCGGACGTAACCATCACGGCGTCGTCGTCCTGCAGTTTCGCCCGGGCTGCCTCCACGGAGTCACCGGCGCCTATGAGGGCGGGCCGGGGACCCATATGTTCGGTGATCCGGTCAGTGGGCTTGGCCTCGCCGCGGAAGAGCTTCTCCGTCAGCGAGCGCTCATCCACCGAGCCCAGGACTTCGCCGAGGACGACGGGCGGCTCCTGGGAAAGGACGGGCAGATAGGAGACGCCGTATTCATTAAGGATGGCAATGACATCCCGCACCGTTTCATTGGGGTGGGTGTGCACCAGGTCAGGCAGCGAACCATCCTTGGTGGCCAGGACGTCCCGGACGCAGGCCTGTCCGTCGCCGTCCTGCAGGAACCCGTAGGAGCGCATCCAGTCGTCATTGAAGATCTTGCCCATGTAGCCCCGGCCGCTGTCCGGCAGCAGGACCACCACGACGTCGTCCGGCCCCAGGCCGCGGGCCACCTCCAGCGCGGCCACCACAGCCATGCCGGAGGAACCGCCTACCAGGAGCCCTTCCTCCCGTGCCAGGCGCCTGGTCATGGTGAAGGAGTCCGCGTCCTTCACGGCAACCACCTGATCGGGGACGGACGGATCATAGTTGTCCGGCCACATGTCCTCGCCGACGCCCTCCACAAAGTAGGGGCGTCCGGTGCCGCCGGAATAGACGGAGCCGTCCGGATCAGCGGCAATCACGCGCACCGGCCCGGAGGCACGGTCCGCAGAGATTTCCTTCAGGTAGCGCCCCGTGCCCGTGACTGTGCCACCGGTACCTGCACCGGCCACAAAGTGCGTGACCCGGCCTTCCGTGTCCGCCCAGATCTCGGGCCCGGTGGATTCGTAGTGGCTTGCGGGCGCGGACGGGTTGGAGAACTGGTCCGGTTTATAGGCACCGTCAATCTCCCGTACCAGCCGGTCCGAAACACCGTAGTAGGAATCCGGGCTGTCCGGAGCAACCGCGGTGGGGGTGACCACTACTTCGGCACCGTAGGCCCGCAGCACGTCACGCTTTTCCACGCCCACCTTGTCCGGGGTGACGAAGATGCATTTGTAGCCCTTCTGCTGGGCCACCAGGGCCAGGCCGACGCCGGTGTTGCCGCTGGTGGGCTCCACTACCGTGCCGCCGGGCTTCAGCTTGCCTTCGCGTTCCGCCGTATCAATCATCTTTACGGCAATGCGGTCCTTCACGGAGCCGCCCGGGTTCAGGTACTCGAGTTTCACCAGGACCGTGGCGCTGATTCCCTCGGTTACGTTGTGCAGCTTCACCAGGGGCGTGTTGCCGATCAGGTCCAGGACGGTGTTCGCATACTTCATGTGCCCCACGTTACTTCTTATCCCGAATCAGGACAGCCGGGGCGGAACGCAGCGTAGCAAATCCCACACCCGGTCCGGCCCTGCGGGAGGCCCGGACCGGGGGCCGCGCGTGCAACCATAGGTGCATGTCCTTCACCGCAGCTGTTCCCGTGGTGCCGGCTGCACTCCGGCCGCTGCCTTCGGGTCCGTCCGGCGCCGCGGCTGCTTATTGGGAGTCACCGGCACCGTACTGCCTGCAGACCTCGCTGCGCATCCTGGTCCGCGGCACACAGGATCCCACCATCCGGCTCGGTGACGGCGTTGCGTGGCTGGCCTTCCTTACTCCTGAGGGCCCGGCAACTCTGAATCTGCGGGAAGAACCCGTGCCCGCTCCCGGTGCCCGGATACAGGCCCGGGCATGGGGTCCCGGCGCACGCTGCGCGCTCGCGTCGGTGCCTGACCTGCTGGGTGAAAAGGATGACTGGTCCGGCTTCGACGACGAGGATTTCCGTGCCGGCCTGCCGCGCATGGTGCGCGAAACCCGCCGGCGGAACCTCTCGCTCCGCCTGCCCAGCACGGGCCGCATCATGGATTCCCTGATTCCCGTGGTCCTGGAGCAGAAGGTCACGGTGCTGGAGGCGTACTACGCGTGGCGCTATCTGGTGACCCGTTACGGAACGGACGCCCCGGGACCGGCGCCCGCCGGCATGAAGGCGGCACCGGCGCCGCAGACGTGGCGGCGGATCCCGAGCTGGGACTGGCACAAGGCCCGCGTTGACCATTCCCGTTCCACCACCATCCTCCGGGCCTGCTCACTGGCATCCGGTCTGGAGCGCCTGGCGGGTGTCCCGCTTGGGGAGAACCTGACCTCGAAACTCTGCTCGGTCCCCGGCATCGGAGCCTGGAGTGCTGCGGAAATCACCCAGCGCACGCACGGCGCACCGGACTCGGTATCCGTGGGCGATTATCATCTCGCCGCCTACGTGGGAGCCGCCCTGACCGGCCGCCGAACCGATGACGCAGGCATGCTGAAACTGCTTGAACCCTGGCGCGGGCACCGTCAGCGGGTAGTACGGATGATCATGCTCAGCGGGTACCGCAAGCCCGTTTACGGGCCGAAGCTGGCGCCGATGGACCACCGCCGCCGCTAAGTCCGGTTCGTGCACCCACCCCGGCCGGGACACTGCCGGGTGCGACAGGAGAACCCGCTCGCTAGGGCATTGCCGGCCCGGTGCCGGCCAGCCTGCCGACGGCTTCCTCCCGCATGGCGACCTTCCGGATTTTCCCTGACACCGTCATCGGGAAACTGCCCCGGATCTGCACGTATTTGGGAATCTTGTAGTGCGCCAGCGCTCCGCTGCAGAACTCCGCAATAGAGGCGGTGTCCGGTGCCGGTGCGCCCGGAACGGGGATGATGCAGGCCATGAGTTCCTCGCCGTAGCGCTCATCCGGAATGCCGATGACCTGCACGTCCTGGATGTCCGGATGGGTATAGAGGAACTCCTCGATCTCGCGCGGATAGATGTTTTCTCCACCGCGGATCACCATGTCCTTGATCCGGCCCTCGATGCTGACATAGCCTTCCTCATCCATCCGGGCCAGATCGCCCGTGTGCATCCAGCCGTCGGCGTCAATGGCCTCGGCCGTGGCGTCGGGCTGGTTCCAGTACCCGGTCATCACGCTGTAGCCGCGGGTGCACAATTCACCGATCGCTCCGAACGGAACCTGTTCCCCGGTCCCCGGGTCCACCACCTGGCTTTCCAGATGCGGCATGGTACGCCCCACTGTCCGGGTGCGGCGGGCCAGTGAATCCCCGCCCCGTGTCATCGTCGAAACCGGGGAGGTTTCAGTCATCCCGTAGCAAATGGCCACTTCGTTCATGTTCATTTCCGCAATGACGCGCTTCATGATCTCCTCCGGGCAGGGCGAGCCCGCCATCACGCCGGTGCGCAGCGTGGAGAGGTCATACCGGTCGAAGTCCGGCAGGCCCAGCTCGGCAATGAACATCGTCGGCACCCCGTACAGGGAGGTGCCTCCGTGCGCCTGGACCGCGGCAAGGGCAGCGCCGGCGTCGAACGTGCGGGAGGGAATCACGGTGGCCGCTCCGTGCGAGAGGGCTGCCAGATTCCCGATCACCATGCCGAAACAGTGATAGAAGGGCACCGGCAGGACCACCCGGTCCGCTTCCGTGTAGTCCAATAGTTCGCCGATGAAGTATCCGTTGTTCAGGATGTTTGCGTGCGTCAGGGTGGCACCTTTGGGGAAGCCAGTGGTCCCGGAGGTGTACTGGATGTTGATGGGGTCCCCGGGCAGGAGCCCGGCCATCCGTTCGGCCACGGCGGCCTCCCCTGCCGCTCCGGCGGCCCTCCCCGCGCGCGCCAGGGCGTTGAAGCTCCCGGCCCCATCACCGGCCAGGTGCACAAGTTCGGTCAGGGACCCGCCGCTTTCAAGCGCGGTCTGCGCCATGGCCGCATAGTCGCTGCGCTTCTCGCTCGGGGCGGTGAGCAGCATACGCATCCCGCTCTGCCGCACCACAAAGTCCAGCTCGCTTTGCCGGTATGCCGGATTCACGTTCACCAGGATTGCCCCGGCCTTGGCGGTGGCGTATTGCGCCACGGTCCATTCGGCACAGTTCGGTGACCAGATGCCCACCCGGTCCCCCGCCCCGATCCCCCGCGCCAGCAGCCCCGCGGCTACTGCATTGACCTCCGCGTTGAATTCGGCATACGTCCACGTCCGGCCGGTGGGGACGTCGATCACGGCAGTGGCCTGCGGAAAGCGCTGCGCGGTGCGTTCCAGGTTGGCACCGATGGTCTCGTCCAACAGCGGGGTATCGGAAGCGGAAGCGGCATATGAGGGCAAGGCAGACTCCTTCGGCTGCGGAACGTAGTGCCGTCACGCTACCAAGAGTTCCGCTTCCTGCGAAGAGACGGCGTGGGGGCAGCCGCACGGCAGCAGGCGGGGTCCTAAGGTAGGGACATGACTGATGCCACCAACCCCATTGAACTCCGTGCCACCCTGGTCCCGAACCCCGGCGAGCGCACCCGGGTCCGGCTTGCCCTGGACATTGCCGTGGAACAGGTGCTCGCCGAGCCCGGCTGCCTGCGCTACGAAGTTGTCGAGGATTCAGAGCAGGAGATAGTCCTTGCCGAACGGTGGGCCTCCAAAGAGGACCTGGACCGCCATGCCCGCGGTCCTGCCTTCCAGGACCTGCAGGAATCGCTGAGCGCCCTGCTCGCCGAACCGTTGAAGGTGGAGCAGGTCCGCTGACTCAGTACGGCGTGATGGCCACGCGGTAGATCGAGTCGGGTTCTGCGCCGAAGCGCTTGAGCACCGCGACGACGGCCTCCTCGTGGTCGTCATCCACGGCTACCTGCACGCGCAGCCAGTCATCGAAGTCCATCCGCCGCTTTTCGCTGCGGAAGGCTTCGGTGCGGATTTTGCCGGTGTATACGGACGCCTCCGCCAGCTCCAGGGAACGCGCTCCTGCCATCAGCAGTGCGTCACGGAGCCCGTCGAGGCGTTCGGTATTAACCACGGCACTGACCAAATGGTTGGGCCGGGGATGCTTCCGCGCCTCGTCGGAGCTACCTCCGCTTGCTGCCCTGCCCGCCGCGGTGGGCCGTGAGGTGATGCCGTTGAGCGAGTAGGCCGAGGCGCCCTGCTGGACGTGGTCCAGGTCCTCCTGCTCCGGCCCCGGCTCGCGCAGCCCCATAGTGCGGGAGATGATGGCCGCGATGATCCAGCTCAGCACGAACGAGAACAGCACAACGCAGACAATGGCAACCACCTGGTGCCACAGCAGCGATCCGCCGCCGCCGGAGAATACGCCGTCAGCGCTGACCGGGTTCACCGTGCTGTCCGCGAAAAACCCCAGAAGGAACGAGCCGAGGACGCCGCCCACAAAGTGCACGGCAATCACGTCCAGGGCGTCGTCGTAACGGAAAACCTGCTTGAGCCGTACGGCCAGCACGCACACACATCCGGCGATCAGCCCGATCAGCAGGGCCGCCCCGGTGCCGACAAAACCGGCGCAGGGGGTGATTGTTGCCAGCCCGGCCACTGCGCCGGAAACAGCGCCCACAAGGGTGCTGTGACCGCTGGTGAGGCGTTCCACCAGCAGCCAGGTCAGCATGGCAGCGGCGCCGGCTATATGGGTGTTGATCAGTGCCTGGGTGGCAATCCCGTCCGCCTGCAGGCCGTCCCCGGCGTTGAAGCCGAACCAGCCGAACCACAGAATGCCGCCGCCCACCAGCATCAGCGGGAGGTTGTTCGGCGAGGTTTTCAGGTTGGGCCAGCCCCGGCGGCGGCCCACCACCAGCAGCACCGCAACCGTGGCGGCACCGGCTGAGGCGTGGACCACCATGCCGCCTGCCCAGTCCTGGGCACCGAGCTGGCCCAGCCAGCCCTTCGGATGCCACAGCCAGCGGGCCACCTGGGGATAGACCAGGATGGACCAGGCCGCCAGGAACACCACCCAGCCGGCGAATCGCAGCCGTCCCGCCGTGGCGCCGGTGATCAAGGCAGGGGTGATGATGGCGAACATCATCTGGTACGCCACGAAGGCGAGCGCCGGAATGGTCACGCCGGTGGCCACGGTATGGAACTGCGGCGTATCGACGCCGATGAGGGCGAACGCGTCAAACTCGCCGAGCACGGAGTTGCCCTCGTTGCTGAAGGCAAGCGTGTACCCCACCAGGACCCAGGTAACCGAGATGACCCCTAGCGGAATGATGTTCTGCATCATCATGGTCAGCACGTTGCGCACAGGCACCATGCCGCCATAGAAAAGTGCCAGTCCCGGTGTCATAAAAAGAACGAGTCCGGCACAGACCAGCACCCAGGCGGTATCCGCTCCGTTCATGAGGAGCCTCCCGCCATAATCCGGTTCTTTCCGCTGCTACGGCACATGCTGTCCCCGCTTCCGACTCGTTCATCAGCTGTGAGTATTCAGGTGGCCGGGGCCGCGGAATCCGGCTCCGATGGCCAGATGAGCGTACCGCCGGGCAGATGGGCATCAGAAGAGTGCAGGCGCAGACAACGGCCGGAAGGACCGATTTAGTGTGGTCCCGCCGGCCGTTGCAGGTCGGTCAGCGTCCGCCAGCGGCCGCCCCTCAGCGTCCGTCAGCGGCCGTCCGTCAGTGTCCGGAGAGCATGCCGTTCGGATCAATCACATACTTTCGGGCCACTCCCGAGTCGAACTCGCGGTAGGACTCCGGTGCCTGGTCCAGGCTGATGGGGGTTGCGTTCACTGCCTTGGCTATCTGGACGCGGTCATGCAGGATCGCCATCATCAGTTCCCGGTTGTATTTCATCACCGGACACTGCCCGGTGGTGAAGGACAGGGACTTTGCCCAGCCCGTCCCCAGGTCCAGGCTCAGTGATCCCTTGCGGGCCGCCTCGTCGATTCCGCCCGGATCCCCTGTCACATAGAGGCCCGGAATCCCCAGCGCGCCGCCGGCCGCCGTGACGTCCATCAGCGCATTCAGGACCGTGGCCGGCGCCTCGGTGCTGGAACCGGAACCGTGCCCGCGGGCTTCGAAGCCCACGGCGTCCACTGCGCAATCCACTTCCGGAACGCCCAGGATCGATTCGATCTGGTCCTTCGGGTCCCCCAGTGACACATCCACCGTTTCGCAGCCGAAGCTGCGGGCCTGCTCCAGCCGCTCCTGGTTCAGGTCACCCACGATCACGGCTGCGGCGCCCAGCAGCTGGGCCGAAGCCGCGGCCGCGAGCCCCACCGGGCCGGCGCCGGCGATGTAGACGGTGGAACCGACGCCCACTCCTGCCGTGACCGCTCCGTGGTAACCGGTGGGGAAAATGTCCGAGAGCATGGTCAGGTCCAGGATCTTTTCCATGGCCTGGTCCTTGTCCGGAAAACGCAGCAGATTCCAGTCCGCATAGGGAACCAGGGCGTACTCCGCCTGTCCGCCTACCCAGCCGCCCATATCCACGTATCCGTAGGCGCTGCCGGGCCGGTCCGGGTTCACGTTCAGGCAGATGCCGGTTTTGCGTTCCTTGCAGTTGCGGCACCGGCCGCAGGAAATGTTGAACGGGACCGAAACCAGGTCCCCCACGTTGATGAATTCCACATCCGGTCCGGTTTCCACCACTTCACCGGTGATTTCGTGCCCCAGGATAAGGTTCGGCGGCGCCGTCGTCCGGCCGCGCACCATGTGCTGGTCCGATCCGCAGATGTTGGTGGTGACCACCTTCAGGATCGCTGCGTGGGGAAGCTTCCGTCCGATGTTGGCGGGATTCACTCCCGGCCCGTCCCGTAGTTCGAAGGTGGGGTAGTCGATGTCCTGCACTTCCACTACACCGGGTTCGATGTAGGCAACTCCTCGATTGGAACTCATGGCGGCCTCGCTGTCTCTTGTCGTCGTTGACTGCATGCAGGCGTTCCTCCCCCGGGCAGATCGCCCTTGCGAGTGAGGTTACAACCGGCACGGCGGCGGCGGTAGACAGTAGCGGAAGGCAGCGGTCCTCTCAGCCCGCGGCTACCTGATTAAACGACGGAAGGCAGGCACCCTGTGCGGTGCCTGCCTTCCGGGGAAAGCTGCGGGAGCTAGCTCTGGGTGGGCTGTCCGTTGGAGCCTGCGGCACCCTCGCGTTCCTGCGCTGCGATCTGCTCGTGCACGGCCTTCATGTCCAGGCCCTTCACTGCGTCCACCAGTTCACTGAACTGGCTGGCATTGAGGGCGCCAGGCTGGGAGAAGACAAGTACCTTTTCGCGGAACGCCATCAGCGTGGGGATGGAGGTGATGCCTGCGGCGGCTGCGAGCCCCTGCTCGGCCTCGGTGTCCACCTTGGCGAAGGTGATGTCCTCGTGCTGCTGCGAAACGGAGTCGTAGACCGGCGCGAACTGTTTGCAGGGTCCGCACCAATCCGCCCAGAAGTCCACGAAGACGATGTCGTTTTCCTCGATGGTTTCGGGGAAGGTTGCTTCGGTGATGTCGATAGTAGCCATCCTCCAACGCTAACGGGGCTGAGGGGCAATGTCTCTAGCTGTTCGCTGACCGGTGAAGCGGGCCCTGGGCCGGAGGCAGCTCCGTCAGACGGCGGATCACCGGCAATGCAGCCGCCAGCGCGGTCCGGTCCTCCGGACTCAGCTGCCGAAGCAGGTCTGCCATCAGGGCGGTCCGGTTACGGTCTCCTTCTGCCAGCGCCTTGGCGCCTTCGGGGGTCAGGGTGACCCGGACGCCGCGGGAATCAGCGGGATCGGGACTGCGCAGCAGCAGTCCGGCGGCTTCGAGCCGGATGATCTGCTCGGTGGCACTGGGCACCTTCACCCCGAGGTTCCGGGCTATTCCGGTAACCCGCATGCCGTCACCGGCGGCCATTCTCAGGACGCTGATCTGACTGGAGCTCAGGTCTGTATCCGCATCCATGTTGCGGGCAATGTACAGTGCCAGCCGGAGCGATTCGCGAAACCCCTCAGCGAGTTCATCCAGTGCGGGATCGGTCTTCATATTTAGGGACCCTAATGTCTTCGGGGTGGCGGGCGCAAGCACCCGGGATACGGAAAAACCCGCCCTCACCGGTTAGGCGAGGACGGGTTAGCCGGTGGCAGATGAGGGATTCGAACCCCCGTAGGCGTTGCCAGCTGATTTACAGTCAGCCCCCTTTGGCCGCTCGGGTAATCTGCCGAACGTCTTCAAGTGAAGACTTTGTCCGCAGTAACTGCGGGCAAGACAACTTTACCGAAGATTCTCCGAAGTTACGAATCGGGGATTCCACACCGCCTGCAGACCCGCAAAACTGCCTACAGCCCGCGCTCAATCCGGGCCTGGACCTGGGCATAAAAGCGGTCCGCCTGCAGTTGCGTCACGGATCCCCATTCCACCGCGTTCGCCAGATCCGTGCGGACACCTCCCAGCCGTTCGGCAGCGCTGTCGGCGCGTTCGACGTCGGGCTCCGGCAGGGCCGAGGGGCACGGCGCATGGGCGGACACGGGGCTGCTTTCGGCCGCCCGGGCCGGTGCGGCAGCCGCGGCCCCCAGTCCGGCCGCAGAGGCTGCCGCAAGGAATGACCCGGCGGCGGCTGTGCGGAACCGCAGCGCGGCGGGACGGCGGGGTGAAGGGCCGGGTGAAGGGCGGGGAGTTGGTAACTGCTGGTTTTCCACCCCCTTAGCCTGTCCCATGTCCTTGTGACATCACCGGGCGTTTACTGGATACAGGCTGGGAACCGGGCACATCCGTGCGGAGAACCTACTACGCTAAGTACCAGGAAAAGCCACCAACCCGAGGAGTCCAGAGATGGCCAGCGAGTCCACGTTCGACGTAGTCAGCAAGATCGACAAACAGGAAGTAGCCAACGCCCTGAACCAGGCGCAGAAGGAAATTGCCCAGCGGTATGACTTCAAGGGCGTTGGAGCCGAGGTGGACTTCAGCGGCGAGAAGATCCTGATGAAGGCCAACTCCGAGGACCGGGTCAAGGCGGTCCTGGACGTGCTGCAGTCCAAGCTGGTCAAGCGCGGAATCTCGCTGAAGTCCCTGGATGCGGGCGAGCCTTTCGCTTCCGGCAAGGAATACCGGATCGAAGCCTCCATGAAGGAGGGCATCGCGCAGGACCAGGCGAAGAAGATCAACAAGCTGATCCGCGACGAAGGCCCCAAGGGCGTCAAGTCCCAGATCCAGGGCGATGAGCTGCGCGTCAGCTCCAAGTCCCGCGATGATCTGCAGGCCACCATGGCACTGCTGAAGGGTGCAGACCTGGAAGTGGACCTGCAGTTCATCAACTTCCGCTAAAGCGGGTTTTCCGGGGCGTTCCCAGTCCCGGGTCAACGACGACGGCGCCGCCTCCGGTTCACTGGAGACGGCGCCGTTCGCGTGTGAAGACCTGTGGTTTTACAGGGCGACGTTGTCCGCCGCCGGGCCGTCCTCACCGAAGTCCTGCAGTGCCTCCCCGCCCACGGGCTCGCCCATCCAGGTGAGCAGCTGCCACGGGCCCAGTCCCCCGCCGGGCAGCTCCGGCGCCTCCATGACAGCCACCCCGGTGTTGCTCAGTGCGTTCTGCACAATAAAGTCCGCCCCCACGTTCTCCGCACGGGCGGTGGCCCAGGCACGGACGATGGCGCCGTGGCTAAAGATCGCCGGCGTCTTCAGGCCGGCTCCGGCCAGTTCCCGGACCACTGCGTCGAAGCGGGCCAGCGTGGCAGCCCCGTCGGGACCGCCGGGCATCCTCGCGCCGGTATCGCCCTGCACCCACCGGTACACCGTTTTCAGGTAGGTGATGATCGAGTCGCGGTCATTGCGCATTTCCAGCGTCCCGGCCGAGACTTCGCGCAGGCCGTCCCGGATCTGCACCGGCAGGCCCAGGGCAGCCGCCAGGGGCGCGGCGGTCAGCTGCGTGCGGGTCAGGTTGGAGGCGAAGATCCCGTCAATGGGTTCGGCGCCCAGGGCGTCAGGCAGGGCGGCTGCCTGCTCCAGTCCCAGTTCGGTCAGCCCGGGGCCCGGGACACCGGTGTCCAGGAAGTGCCCGATGTTTGACGGGGTCTGGCCGTGCCGGATGAGTAAAAGGCGCATTCCCGAAGCCTACTTCCTCCCCTGCATTCCGGCAGGCCTGCCTAGGAGCCCAGCGCCCGGCCGGCCATCCGCTCCAGCCGCTGGATGCGGTCAGCCATCGGCGGGTGGGTGGCCAGGAGGCCGCGCACGCCGGAGCGGAACGGGTTGGCAATCATCAGGTGGGCGGCATTGGCAAGCTTCTGGTCAGTGTCCGGCAGCGGTGCACGCTGGGTTCCGCTTTCCAGCTTTCGCAGGGCCGATGCCAGCGCCAGCGGATCGTCGGTGAGCCTGGCACCGTCTTCATCGGCGTCGTACTCACGCGTGCGGCCGATGGCCATCTGGATCAGCGACGCTGCCAGCGGGGCCAGGAGGGCCATGGCGATAGTGGCCAGCGGGTTGGAGTTCCGCCGGTCACCGCCGCCGAAGAACAGCAGGAACTGGCCCAGCGAGGTAATGACGCCGGCAATGGCAGCAGCCACCGAGGAGGTCAGGATGTCACGGTTGTACACGTGCATCAGCTCATGGCCGAGCACGCCGCGCAGTTCCCGCTCATTGAGCAGGGCAAGGATTCCCTGGGTGCAGCACACCGCTGCATGCTGCGGGTTGCGCCCGGTGGCGAAGGCATTGGGAGCCATGGTGGGAGAGACATACAGCCGCGGCATGGGCTGGCCGGCCTTGGCAGAGAGTTCCCGGACAATCCGGTACATTTCCGGAGCCTGCGCTTCCGTGACAGGCACCGCACGCATGGCGCGGATGGCGAGCTTGTCGCTGTTCCAGTAGCTGTACGCCGTGGTGGCCAGGCCGATGAGCAGGAAAATCCAGATATATGCGGGGCTGCCCGTTCCGCTGGAAAGGAGGGCGCCAATACCCAGCAGCACGGCGAAGAGCACACCGAACAGCGCCGCAGTCTTGAGGCCGTTGTAATGGTGATGCACGAGGGTCCTTTCAGTCAGGCCACACTGGGCCTGCATCAGTATGGTGAGTCCATACACTTCAACGTTCAACCCGCCCGGGGTGTTCCTGATGCGCCCGGGCCTCATTCCCTCAAGGTTCGGGACCTTGTTCGCTCGAGGCGCCCCCTCCCGGAGGCCCAGGGGCTCAGGGCTCGGGATGCAGTGCGTCGTAGCGGGCGAACCGCGGCTGGGTGCGGGCCAGCACGGCCACAAGTGCCAGGCAGATCAGCCCGCCGAGGATTGCGGCCCACCCCTCGCCCGCGAAGGAGGCATTCACGCCGGCAACCAGGTCTCCCAGCCGCGGTCCCCCTGCAACCACCACCACAAAAACGCCCTGCAGCCTGCCGCGCATGGCGTCCGGCGTAGCCGACTGCAAAATAGTGGAGCGGAACACCCCGCTGATCGAGTCGGCAATCCCCGCGCATGCCATCGCCACCGCCGCCGGAACCAGCCAGGCCGAGGGGACCTCGCCGTCGTTGTGCCCGGCCAGCACCACAACCACACCGAACGCCGTGACGGAAAGCGCCCAGGCCGCCACGGACCAGAGCACCGCCAGCCCCTGCCGGCGGACCAGGCCAAGGGGGCCGGAAAAGAGGCCCGCGAGGAACGCCCCCACAGCGGTGGCTGCCAGCAGCACCCCTACCGTGGTGGCGCCGCCTCCCAGCATCAGCGCACCGATGGCCGGCAGCAGTGCCCGCGGCTGGGAAAACACCATGGCGCACAGGTCCACCACAAACGTCATGCGGATATTCGGCCGGGTGCCCAGGAAGCGGAACCCCTCCAGCACCGAGCCCAGCCCGGCCTTCTGCACCTGGCCCACCGGGGGCATCGGGGGAAGCCGGTACAGCGCCCACATGGCGGCCGTGAACGTGACGACGTCGATCGTGTAGGTCCAGCCGTACCCCACGCGGGCCACCAGCACGCCTGCCAGCAGCGGGCCTGCGGTCATGGCCAGCCCGAAGGTCATCATGTTCAGCGCATTGGCGGCGGGCAGGAGCTCCGGGCGGACCAGCCGCGGGATGATGGCGCTGCGGGCCGGCTGGTTGAGGCCGCCCGCACCGGCATTCACCGCCACCAGCACGTAGAGCAGCCAGACGTTACCCACGCCCGCCCACGCCTGCGCGGCAATACCAATGGTGCTGGCCCACAGCAGCACGGAGGAAAACAGTGCCACCTTGCGCCGGTCATAGGCATCCACAACGGAACCGCCATAGAGCCCTGCGAGCACCAGCGGCACCAGGCCCACCAGTCCGAGCAGCCCCACATAGAGGCTGGACTGCGTCAGTTCGTAGACCTCCAGGCTCACAGCCACGAGGGTGAGCTGGGTGCCGACTGCAGAGAGTGCCGTTCCCGTCCATAGCCGGCGATAGTCCGGGCTTTCGCGCAGCGGCGTGAGGTCGGCGAGCAGTCTTGGCACCCGAGCAGTCTAGGGCCGCGGACTGCCGGATTCGGGGCACCACGCGCGCAACGGAATTGGAAGCATGCTTAGGATGGGATGAACGGCCGGCTCTTCGCTGCCGTCCCGATCCGCACGCCGTTCCGCCTCAAGGAGTGAT
This sequence comes from Arthrobacter sp. YD2, assembly GCF_030410475.1. Taxonomy (NCBI): domain Bacteria; kingdom Bacillati; phylum Actinomycetota; class Actinomycetes; order Micrococcales; family Micrococcaceae; genus Arthrobacter; species Arthrobacter sp. YD2. The sequence goes on along the minus strand of NZ_JAUHHB010000001.1, from coordinate 844,149 downwards.
CACCGTGTTTACCCGCAACGTAGCCGATGGAATCCACCGCATTGAGCACGCCTACGTCAACGTCTATCTGGTGGAGGACGGCGACGGCGTGGCGGTGATCGATGCCGGCCTCCCCGGCATGTGGCCGCATTTGACCGGCGCCCTGGATGAACTGGGGTATGGCCCCGGGGATATCCGGGCGCTTGTGCTCACTCATGCCCACTTTGACCATGTGGGCACTGCTGCCCGGCTGCGCCAGGAGTACCGCACGCCCATCCTCGTCCACGATGCGGACCGCTACATTGCCGCGCATCCCTACCGCTACGAGCATGAGAACAACCGCTTCCTGTATCCGCTGCGGTACCCCAAGTCGATTCCGGTCCTGGGCACCATGACCGGGGCCGGGGCCCTGAACGTCCGCGGCGTGACGGACGTCCACAGCCTGACCACTGATTCCGGGGACGCCCTTCCCGGCAGGCCCCGGATCCTGCACACCCCCGGACACACTGCCGGGCATGTGGCCCTGCACTTCCCGGACCGGGGAGTGCTGATCTGCGGCGATTCACTGGTGACACTGAACCCCTACACCGGCACCACCGGGCCCCAGATCGTCTCCGGGGCAGCAACGGCCAACAGCCCCGAGGCGCTCGACTCGCTCTCTCTGTTGGCTGAAACAGCCGCGCCGCTGCTCCTCACCGGGCACGGCGAGCCGTGGCGGGACGGCGCAGCCGCCGCCGTGGAACAGGCACTGGCACGCGGAGCCTCCTGACCAGGCCCTCCCGACAAAAGCCTCCTCTGATGCCGGACAGCTACCCGTCGGCGTCCAGCAGCTCCTGTTCGAGTACCACCAGCAGCCGGGAGTCGCCGATGGGCCGGAAGTGTCCCATGGTTTCCAACTGGATGTTCCGTGCGCCGGCAAGGTGGCTGCCGGCGGGAATATGCGGATCAAAACTGCTGTAGACCGAGGTGATCCGGGCGTTGACGCCCTCATTGCGCAACAGCTGCTGCAGGAACAGGTTCCGGGGCGAGAACGCCCGGATGCTGGCCAGCGGAAACAGGTTGGCGCAGACGGAACCGGAAAACGGGGTGTTGACGGCGATCATCCGATCCACCCGGCCGCCGCCATCCGGCAGGGTCATCAGCTGCTTGCCAATCAGCCCTCCCTTGCTGTGCGCCACCACCACTACTCCGTGGAGATCCTTCTCCACCAGGTAGCGCTCCACCAGCACGGCTGCGTCGCCGATGCCGCCGCGGTTGTAGCCCAGCGGGGCCACGGTGTGGACCGGATGCCCGCGTTCAAACAGATAATCGGCCAGCGGGCGCAGGAACTGCCAGTTCTCATAAACACCGGGGATCAGTACCACCGGGGCCCGCTCCGGTTCCCCGGGATGCAGATAGACAGACGGGTCGCGGCGGAGGAAAAAGTTGCGCAGCTGCCAGTAGGCCACGTAGGCATAGTCCGAGGCCCAGGCGCCGGCTTCCCGGGCCCATCGGGACATCCGGCCGCTCCGCCGCGGGCGGACACCGGGCGGCGTTTCACGGACCCGGCTCTCCGGTTTCCGCGTCACCGTGCCGGAACCGCCGAGCGCAGCACGGCGGCGGTTTCCACGGGACGGGTATACATCATGACGTGCGGCTGGCCGGGCAGCTCCACCGTTTGGGCGCCCGGCCGGGCCGCTGCCAGACGGGTTACCCAGTCTGCACGGACCACCGGATCCCTGCCGCCGCGCACCAGCAGCACCGGGGCCTGCACGTCCCGGATTCGCTCCTCGATCGGGTGCCGGATCATGGCCGGAAGGGTGGAGAGATACCAGCGCGGCCCGGCCCGCAGGTAGTCCCTGACCAGCATGGCGTTAACCGCGGCCGGCTCGCCCAGGGAGTCCTGCAGCAGCCGCAAAGCCTGCAGCGGTGCTGAGCGTTCGGCATTGTTGATGGTGGGGGCCAGCAGCACCACGGAGGACACTGCCCCGGGAGCGGCGAGCGCCATTTCCACCACCACCTGGCAGCCCATGGAATGCCCTACCCATTGGGCGCCCTGGATGCCGGCCGACTCCAGGGCGCGCACGGCGATCCGTCCGAAATCCTGCATCTGCAGCTGCCTTGCCGGTTTCGGGGCGCTACCGAAACCGGGCAGCTCAAGGGTGTGGACTGTGGAGGTGTGCACCAGTTCGCGGATCAGCCGGCCAAAGTACCGCTCCGATGCCCCGATTCCGTGCACCAGAACCACCTCTGATCCCGCATCGGGCCGCTCCGGCGTCCCGGCGTCGTCGTAGGTGCGCAGGTCCACCTGTGTATCCCCCACCGCCACGTGCTGGAATTGAGTTTGTGCAACTGCCGGCACTGCTTCCCTGCCTTCCCTGTGTTGCTTCATTACTGTGCTGCTTCATCGCTGTGCTGCTTCATCGCTGTGCTGCTTCAACACCGTGCTGCCCTGCTGTCTCCCCGCTGCGGATCTTTCCCGGGACCAACGCCCAGCGTACCGGCACGGCAGGTAAGGCGAGACTTATTATGAGTAACTCAGATTAAGCATGTATGGTGGATGCCATGACCGGGACAACAGCAGCAACTGAGGAAACCACCGCCAGGTGGTCCGCTGAGCTGCGCACGCACGGCCGCCGGGTCACCAAGCAGCGCCTGGCCGTGCTTCGCGCCGTCGATACCGCACCGCACACGGTGGCGGACGACGTCGTGGCGGCCGTCCGGACGGACCTGCCGGACATCACCCTGCAGTCTGTCTACGTCATCCTCGCGGACCTGGTGGAAACCGGATTGGTGCGGAAGATTGAACCGCCCAACTCCCCTGCCCGGTATGAAACCCGCGTGAATGACAATCACCACCACGCGGTGTGCACCGGCTGCGGGCGGATCGAGGACGTGGACTGCGCCGTCGGCCACGCCCCGTGCCTCACCCCGGGCAACACCCACGGCATGACAATCCAGATTGCCGATGTGCTCTACCGCGGGCTCTGCACCGACTGCGCCGAAGCAGCAGCCTCCTAGCCCGCCCGAAGACTTTCCTCCACCCTTTTGTCAGCACCAGAGAAAGAACAAGTATGTCCAACTTCACCACCACGCAGACCGGTACCCCGGTTGCCAGCGACGCACACTCGCTGAGCGCCGGCGCCGACGGCGCCATTGCCCTTCACGACCGTTACCTGGTCGAGAAGCTGGCCCAGTTCAACCGGGAGCGGATTCCGGAGCGCATCGTGCACGCCAAGGGCGGCGGCGCATTCGGTGAGTTCGTAGTCACCGAGGATGTCTCCAAGTACACCCGTGCAGCCGTCTTCCAGCCCGGCGCCGTCACCGAGACCGTCCAGCGGTTCTCCTCCGTGGCCGGTGAAATGGGTTCCCCCGACACCTGGCGCGATGTCCGCGGTTTCGCTCTGCGTTTCTACACCACCGAGGGCAACTACGACATCGTCGGCAACAACACCCCGGTGTTCTTCATCCGCGACGGCATCAAGTTCCCTGACTTCATCCACTCGCAGAAGCGCCTGCCGGGCTCCGGCCTGCGCGATGCGGACATGCAGTGGGACTTCTGGACCAACTCCCCCGAGTCCGCCCACCAGGTCACCTACCTCATGGGCGACCGCGGCATCCCGCGCTCCTGGCGTGAAATGCCCGGCTTCGGCTCGCACACCTACCAGTGGATCAACGCCGCGGGCGAGCGCTTCTGGGTGAAGTACCACTTCACGTCCAACCAGGGCAACCACGAAATCACCGGTGCCGAGGCCGAACGCATTGCCGGTGCGGATGCGGACTACTACCGCCGCGACCTGTACGAGAACATTGCCGAGGGCAACTTCCCGTCCTGGGACCTGCACGTTCAGGTCATGCCGTACGAAGATGCCAAGACCTACCGGTTCAACCCGTTTGACCTGACCAAGGTCTGGCCGCACGCGGACTACCCGCTGATCAAGGTGGGTACCCACACCCTGAACCGCAACCCGGAGAACTTCTTCGCGCAGATCGAGCAGGTTGCCCTCTCCCCCGCGAACCTGGTTCCCGGCATTGATGCCAGCCCGGACAAGATGCTGATGGCCCGTATCTTCTCCTACCCGGACGCCCAGCGTTACCGCGTAGGCGCCAACTACAACCAGCTGCCGGTCAACGCACCGAAGGCTCCGGTGAACAACTACTCCCAGGACGGCGCCATGCGCTTCTCCTACAACTCCCCGGAGACCCCGGTCTACGCTCCGAACACGCTCGGCGGCCCTGTGGCCGACGCCGCGTTGGCCGGCGCAGGCAGCTGGGAGAGCGACGGTGCCCTGGTGCGTTCCGCGCAGACCCTGCACTCCGAGGACAGCGACTTCGTCCAGGCCGGTACCCTGTACCGCGAGGTCTACGACGACGCCGCCAAGGAGCGTTTCCTGGAGACCATCACCGGTGCCATCTCCGGTGTGCAGCGCCCGCACATCCGCGAAGCGGCGATCCAGTACTGGACCAACGTTGACGCGACCCTCGGCGAGAAGCTGCGCCTCTCCCTGGCCCAGGGCGAGACCACGGCCAACGAAAAGGCCGAGTTCGTGGGCGTTGCGGAGTAATTTCTCCGTTTACGCTGACGCCGGTTTCCGGTAGTTCCGCATAACAGCAGCGGCCGGCCCCTTCGGGGGTCGGCCGCTGCTGTTTTATTCACGCTGCTGTTTATTCTCCCGCTGCCCGCTGCGGCTATCGGTTGGGCCAGTAGGCAATGATCAGCAGCGTCACCAGGAAACCGGTGAGGAAGTTCAGTTTCAGGAAGCGTTTCCAGCCGGCATTCGCAGCTCCCGACCCCGCGTCGGTAATCCGAAGGAACGGTACGAGGTTGAGGATGTAGGGCAGGGCCAGCAGCCCGCCCAGTGTTGCCGGCCACGGGGTCAGCAGCATCAGCAGGCCGCCGGCCAGGTACGCGGCTGCGGCCACCCACACCACCGTCCGGGCGCCGAGCACCGTAGCGATGGACCCGATGCCGCCCTCGCGGTCCGGCACCACGTCCTGCACCGCGCCGAAGGCCTGGCTTGCCATGCCCCACAGGAAGAACGCCCCCAGCACGGCCCACAGGCCCGGGGTGAACTCCGCGCCGGCGAGAACCAGCCCGTAAACGGCGGGACTGACAAAGTGCGTGCTGGACGTCATCGAATCCAGGAACGGACGCTCCTTGAACCGCAGTTTGGGTGCACTGTAGGCAATCACCGCAAAAACACTCACGGCCAGCACCAGCACGGACAGAGCATTGCCCAGCGCCACCAGGACCACCAGGAAGGGAACGTTTGTCGCCAGCGCTGCCCACAGCGTGGTGCGGTGGAAGCTGCGGTCCAGGACGGCACCTTCCACACCACCCTTGCGCGGGTTGTGCAGGTCCGACTCATAGTCGAAGACGTCGTTGATGCCGTACATCGCCAGGTTGTAGGGAATCAGGAAGAACAGCGTTCCGATGACCCATGCGGCGTCGATCCGGCCGGCGGTCAGCAGGTACGCCGCTGCGAAGGGATAGGCGGTGTTGACCCAGGACAACGGACGGGATGAAACCAGCAGCATCCGCAGGGTGGTGCCGGCCGTACGGGTGGCGGTGCCGCTCACTGGTTCTCCTTGGTATTCGGTGTACTTTGTGCAGCCCGCCTGGCAGCAACTGGTTCAGGCGCCCGACCGGGCAACAGCACCCAGAGTGCCGGCAGCAGCAGCACGGCGGCGACGGGATAGGCGAAATCCTCCAGCGGAGCCGTTCCGATGAAGGCTCCCGAAATGCGGTCCTCGTTGTACCAGAACAGGCCAACCCGGATCATCAGGTTGTCAAAGACGGCGGTGAGTCCGAGCAGGACCGCCGCGGTGACGGCGGCTGCGGATCGGAAGAACACGGGCGTGCGGCGCCGGGCCAGCAGCGCCGCTCCAAACACCAGCGCGGCCGGGACCAGGAAAAAGGCGTTGAGGGTCCAATAGGTCACTGCTTCACCCTGTCCCTTGCTGCAGCTTTCCCGGCCGCCAGGCGCACCAGCCCGAAGACCACCATCGTCAGATAGCAGAGGAAAGCAAGGAAGAAGATTTCCTCCACGGGCAGGTGCGGAGCCAGGGTCAGGCCGAGCATAAACGGGGTCTCACCTCGGTAGAAGATGTCCGCGCCGATCCCGCCGAGGTCCCAGCCGGTGAAGAACAGCACGCCGATCAGCAACACCAGGGCAGCCCGGCGGGCATCTGCGAAAAAGAACAGCCGAAACCTGTGGTCCAACAGGGCCATGCACCCCAGCGAGAGCAGCAGGAAAAGCAGATACAGCACGCCCATCAGGCGCCGTCCCCGGAGGAAGGCTCTGCGGGCAGGGGCTTCGCATCCCCGCCCGCGGCGCGGCCGGCACCTTCCGGCCGACTGTCCGCCGTGGCGGACCACGGGGCGGGTTCAGGCAGCGCCTCGGTGCCGGTGTCACCGCGCAGCCGCTTGAGTATCAGTTCGGCACTGATCAGGCACATGGGCAGGCCGATGCCAGGCAGCGTGGACCCGCCGGCGTACAGCAGGCCGTCCACCTTGCGGCTGGCGTTCGAGCCGCGGAAGAAGGCGCTCTGCTTCAGGATATGTGCCGGGCCCAGCAGGGTACCGCGCCACGAATTGAGGTCGGTGACAAAATCCTGCGGACCGACAGTGCGGCGGATAATGATGCGCTCGGCCAGATCCGGGATACCGGCCCAGGACGAGATCTGGGCGATCACTGCATCCGCCATCTTCTCGATGCGCGGATCCCCGGCGCCGTCGATCCCGCCTGCGCCCAGGGACGGATCTGAGGGCACGGGAACCAGCACAAAAAGGTTTTCATGGCCCTCCGGTGCAGCGTCCGGGTCCGTGGCGCTGGGCCGGCAGACATACAGCGACGCGGGATCCGGAACCGAAGTGTCCTTGCCGAAAATCTTCTCGAAGTTCGCTTTCCAGTCTTCGGTAAAGAGCAGGGTGTGGTGCTGCAGCTGCGGCAACGTCCCCTGTACGCCCAAGTGGAGCAACAGCCCGCCCGGACCCGGAACCCGTCGCTGCCAGTACTTTTCCGGATAGGTCTGCAGTTCCAGTGGCAGGAGCTCGGTTTCGGTGTGGTGCAGGTCCGCGGCGGAGACCACCAGGTCCGCATCCAGTGACTCCAGGGTGCCGTCCGGGCTGCGGTATTGCACACCGGTGGCCCGGGTTTTGCGGCCGGAGACCTCCGTACGGATCGAGGTGACTTCCGCGCCGGTAACCACCCGGGCACCCTCGGCCTGCGCCAGATCCCCGATCACGGAAACGATCCGATGGAAACCGCCCATGGGGTACAGCACACCGTCGGCGAGGTCCAGCCGGCTCATCAGGTGGTACATGCTGGGCGTAGTGAACGGCGAGGAGCCAAGGAATACCGCCGGATATCCCAGGATCTGCCGGATCCTTGGGTCAGTGAAGCGCTTGGCCACGAAGCTGCTCAGCGGTTCCAGCAGCAGGCGGGCCAGACGGGGTCCGCGCCGCAGCACGTCCGGACGCAGCAGCGGCAGGAAGGACGCGAAGGTCGAGTACAGGAACCGCTTCTTCGCCATGGCGTAGACCTCTTCCGAGGACTCCAGGTACTCCTCCAGGCGTTGCCCGGCACCGGGTTCCAAGGAGTCGAAGAGGGCTATGTTTTCCTCCCGGGTCGCGGCGATGTCCACGGGACCGGTCTGTCCTTCGAACAGCACCCGGTACCCCGGATCGAGTTTGACCAGCTGCAGCTGCTCAGCCGCGGAGGTCCCCAGCAGACGGAAGAAGTGGTCAAATACCTCGGGCATCAGGTACCAGGACGGACCGGTGTCAAAGCGGAACCCGCCGGTTTCCCAGCTGCCGGCGCGGCCGCCTGTTTCCGGCTGCTTCTCCAGCACCGTGACTTCCAAGCCTTCGCGGGCCAGCAGGGCCGCGGTGGCCAGTCCGGTAATCCCGCCCCCGATAACGACGGCGGTACGCGGCTGGGTGCTCATGGATGCGGTCCGTTCGGTTCGGGGCTGATAGGGGCTGTGGCCGGGACGGTGGCCCGCCTCGTGAGGACCGCGCGGGCAGCGATGCGGGCCTTGACTGGATTCGGGACACGGACGCGGGTGGTGCGCAGCCGGGCGGCAGGAGTAGCGCGCAGCCGGCGGGCCAGTTCGGTAAAGAGCTCCTGGGCGAGGACGACGGCGGCACGGCAGCCGGCCGGAAGCTCGGCGGCAGCAGCCCCCGAGACCAGCAGATCCGCGTCAATGCTGTCCAGGATCCTGTTTTTGTCCGTCTCCGTGAAGGCATCGACCGTGACGCCGGGGAAGTAGCTGCGGCCGAGGGTCTCAAAGTCCTGGGCAAGATCGCGCAGGAAATTGACCTTCTGGAACGCTGACCCCAGTCGCTGGGCGCCCTCGCGCAGCCGCTTGGACTGGTCTTCCGGGATGGCGAGATCCTGCAGGAAACACTGCAGGCACATCAGCCCCACCACTTCGGCTGATCCGTAGACGTACTCATTGAAACTGGCTTCGGTGTGTTCGGCCTGTTCCAGGTCCGCGCGCATGGATGCGAAGAAGGGCCGAGTTAGTTCAGGCCCGATGCCGGTGGCCCTGGCGGTCAGCGCAAACGCGTGCACCACAAGGTTCACGCTGTACCCGGTGCGCAGCGCGCGCTCCGTGTCCGCTTCCAGTTCGTCCAGGAGCGCGCCGATGTCCCCGCGCGGTATCTTTGCCGCAAGGGCCACGCCGTCCACGATCTCGTCGGCCAGCCGCACCAGTGCGTAGATGGTTTCGATTTGCCTGCGGGTCCGCGCCGGGAGCAGGCGTGAGGCCAGGCCGAAGGATGTGGAATAGGACCGGATCAGCACCGCTGAGGTCTCTCCGGCCACGGTGTTGTAGAGGGCGAGACCCTGTTCTGCCGCCATGTCTTAGCGTCCCCTGTTCACGGCGTCGTCGACCACCGCGGACAAGGCTGCCCGCAGGCCCGGCGTCACGGCAGGGCAGTCCAGGCGCTGGCGGGCACGGTCAGCATATTCGCGCACCAGTTCCCGGGCGTGGTCCCGCGCTCCGGAGGAAACCAGCAACTCCCGTGCCCGGGCCGCCCCACGGGCGGTGAGCGAGGGGCTGCCGATCAAATCCGAAAGTTCAGCCCACTCGGGTTTGTCCGAGGCATAGGAAATCAGGACGGTGCGCTTGCCTTCGCGCAGGTCCGAGAACGTGGACTTGCCGGTGGCGGTTTCCGATCCGAAAACGCCCAACAGGTCATCAACCACCTGGTAGGCAATGCCGATATCCCGCCCGTAGAGGCCCAGGGTCGACACAACCTCGTCAGGCGCCCCGGCCAGCACGGCACCTGCCTGCAACGGGGCCTCAAAGGAGTAGACGGCTGTCTTCAGCCGTTCCATGTGCAGTATTTCGTCGATGGGCGGCGCCCCGGGGTGGAACGAGAAATCGACGTCAATCAGTTCCCCGCCAGCTGACGCAAACACTGCGTCGTCCAGGATTTCGGCAAGTCGCAACCGTGTCTCCGGGGATACGGGAGAGCGGTCAAGCAGGCGGAAAGCACCGGTGAGCGCCAGGTCGCCGGCGATAACGCCTGCTGAGAGTCCGCGGTGCCGGGCGGCACCGGTTTCGGCCCCGGCGGAGGAGGCCAGCTCACGGTACACGCCCGAGACGTTTTCCTGGCCGCGCCGGGTGAAATCCAGGTCGATAACGTCGTCATGGACAATCAGCGCCGTGTGCAGAAGTTCAAACGCGGCGCCGACGCCGGCCGCTGCAGCGGTATCGGTGCCCCCGAGATTCAAATAGGCGGTCAGCAGGATCCGCGGCCGCACCCTTTTGCCTCCGGCGGTGGAATCCTCGAGGGTCTGCCACAGGGACAGGTAGCTGGGTCCGAGCTTCGCGGCCCGGGCCTTGGCTCGTTCAAAGAACCGGTCGAGGACATCCTCAACCATGCCTTGGCCGGCAGATAGATCGAGCGGGGGGTGCGTCTCCATAGGTAAAGTAAACACGTATGCGACAAAGGGAAGAAATGACAGGCCGCCCGGAGCAGGTTGTTCTGGTTGACATCGATGCCAGCCCGCTGGGTACCCATGACAAAGCCACCGTGCACACCACCGACACGCCGCTGCATCTGGCGTTCTCCACGCACGTGTACAACCCCGACGGCCGCCTGCTGGTGACCCGACGGGCGCTGTCCAAACTGACCTGGCCTGGCGTCTGGACGAATTCCTTCTGCGGGCACCCCGGGCCCGGCGAGGCAACAGAGGACGCCGTCCGCCGCCGCGCACAGCGCGAGCTTGGGTTGGAGATCCGGGATCTGACGCTGCATCTTCCCGATTTCCGCTACCGCGCAGTAGATGCGTCCGGGATTGTCGAACACGAGATCTGCCCGGTCTATACGGCTGTAGCGGACGCCGACCCGGTGCCCGCCGCGGACGAGGTTATGGACTGGGAGTGGGCTGATCCGGCGCAACTGGTCCCCGCTGTGCGGCTGACGCCCTGGGCATTCAGCCCGTGGCTGGTCCTTCAACTGCCGCTGCTCTACCCCTGACCATCACCGACCGGGCGAAACCGCTGCTCCCACCGCCGCCACGGGTACTCCTGCGGCCAATGGCCGGCGAGGGTGTGGAAGGCCCGGCGGAAGCGCAGGCTTAGGCTGGCCCCGGTCTGCACCGCCCTCGGTGCCATTCCCACCACCAGCTCCCGGTCCAGCCGGCAGCGCCGCCGGGGACCGAGGTGAAAGCTTAGGCAAACGTCGTCGTGCATCTGCGCATCATCCCGGTGCACCTCGTTGCTGATGTCCTGCCAGGTGCCTGCCCGCATGGCCATATTCGAGCCGAAAACCGGCCAACGGGCCAGCGCGGAACCCATCGCCAGAAAGTAGGCGCCCAGGTACAGGCCCGCGAGCAGCCTGCCGGCCCATGGCGGCATCCCGTAGAACACTCCCGGACCGCTGAGGACCTCCAGCTGAGGATTAGCCGCGAATTTTTCAGCTATGCGCGCAATCCAATCCGGCGGCAGGACACAGTCCGCGTCGCATCGGGCAATGATGAGATCCGCTGCGTCCGCGCCAAAGGCAACGGCATCGTAACCCGCGCCGGCCGCGGCGGGGATCCCGGGGACGGGTTCAAACACCACACGGGCACCGTAGCGGCGGGCAACGTCCGCGCTGGCATCGGTGCTGTTGTTGTCCACCACCACGATTTCCGCTGGTGGGACGCTCTGCTGCGCCAGAGACTGCAGGCAGGCCTCAAGCAGGGCGGCGTCGTCGCGGCACGGAATGACTACGGACACCGCAGGAAGCGCTGCGGTACGCGGTGATGGCATGGGCTGAGTTTAGCGTGGGAGGGCCGAAGGAGCCCCCGGGGTTTCCGCCGCCTCTCCTGCCCGCCGCCTTCCCGGGCTACCGTATGAGGATGATCGATGCACTGCTCCGCGCCCCGGAGAGCCGGAAGGAACTGCTCGCAGACGTCGTACGGGTGCTGGGCCTGCTGAGTATCCTGGCGGCGGTGGTACTGCTCGGGCCGGTGGAAACCTCGCTGTTCCTGCTGGTGATGCTGGGCATGCTGGTGGCCCGGGCCCTGACCGTGCTGCCGGGCTTTGATGCCGTCTACGGACTGGTGCTGCTGCTGGCGGCCTGGAGCAGCGTTGCGGACCTGTACGCCCGTATCTCCTGGTGGGACCTGGTGATCCACTGCGCCACAACCGGAGTCCTGGCCGTGATGACCTATTTCCTCCTGGTGCAATTCGGTGCGGTCCCCGGGGTCCGGCGCCCGCACCGCTCCTCCCGGTCCCTGCCGCTGGTGGTTCCGGTGTTGGTTCTGGCACTTGGCCTGGGCCTGAGTGTGTTGTGGGAAATGGCTGAATGGTGGGGCCACACCTTCGTGGACGCGACTATCAACGTGGGCTACGAAGACACCATGGCCGATTTGGCTGCGGGGGGACTTGGCGCCCTGGCCGCCGGGATATTCCTGGGCGCCGCGGTCCGGCGTTCCGGGGCAGGCGCGGACGGCCGGCTGGCACAGAAGTCTGATCCGCGGCAGAACACTGACCACTGATCCCGCGGCCGCTGACGGACCCGCGGACAGCGGGGAAAAAGCAAAGAGGCATCCCGGGCAGCTGCCCGGGATGCCTCTTTTTTAGGTACGTATCTTTAGGTACGTGAGTGCAGGTATTTGCCCCTAGCGGGAAAGGTAACGCTCGTGCTCGCTATGTGCGCGGGCCACGGTCTCACGGATCTCTTCGATGTCCTTGACCTTGTCGCGGTACTTGATGTCCATCTTCATGATGTCCTGCTCCTCGTCGCACAGAGCCTTGTAGACGCGCTCGCGCTCACCCGGGTCGGCCGTGTAGGACAGGTCCAGGTAGGCGTCGGCGTGGCGGCGTGCGTTGTTGACGGCGGCCATGGCCTTGCCTGCGGGGCTGACCAGGGAAGCAATCACGGTGACCGCGAGGACGCCCACAATGACGGAGAGGGAAAGGCCGGTGCTGATTTCAAAGACCGGAACATGCTCGCCGCCGTTGATGAACGGCAGGGTGTTTTCATGCAGGGCGTGCAGGACAAGCTTGACGCCGATGAAGGCCAGGATGGTGGCGAGGCCGTAGCTGAGGTAGATGAGGCGGTCCAGCAGCCCGTCGATCAGGAAGTAGAGCTGGCGCAGGCCCATCAGGGAGAAGGCCGTGGCCGTAAAGACGATGAAGACGTTCTGCGTCAGCCCGAAGATAGCGGGAATGGAGTCGAGGGCGAAGAGGATGTCGGTACCGCCAATGGCCACCATGACCAGCAGCATCGGGGTGAGAACGCGCTTGCCGTTCTCGATGGTGAACATCTTGTCGCCGTCGTACTTATCCGACGTGTGGAAGATCTTGCGTGCCAGGCGAATGACGAAGTTGTTCGCTTCGTCGTCGCCTTCGGTGCTCTCGGGCTTGAGCAGATTGCCGGCCGTGATCAGCAGGATCAGGCCGAAGAGGTAGAAGACCCAGGAGAAGGAGTTGATCAGCGCGGCGCCAAGAAGGATGAACCCGGTGCGGGCAATCAAGGCGAAGACAATGCCGAAAAGCAGTACCTTCTGCTGGTCCTCACGCGGTACCCGGAAGCTGGCCATGATGATCAGGAAGACAAACAGGTTGTCTACCGACAGGGCCTTCTCGGTGATGTAGCCGGCGAAGTATTCGGTGCCCATCTGGGTGCCGCCCAGAACCCAGACAACAACGCCGAACAGGATGGCCAGGCCCACGTAGATGGCGGACCAGATGGCCGCTTCCTTCAGGGTGGGGATGTGGGCCTTGCGGATATGGAAGAAGTAGTCGAAGGCCAGAAGGCCCAGAATGACAACAATGGTCACTCCCCAGACTAGGGGGGAAACAGTCATGAAGGTCTGCTTTCGTAGGGTACGCCAAAGGAGCATAGGTCTCTCCCACCAGCAAAATGATGCTGGCCGCTGAACCCGGCGGAGCGTCGGTGCTCCACGTGTTGACGGATATCGGCGTTTCGGGATACTCCCCTACGAAGTTTTCAGTCTAACAGGACCAAATCCGCTTTTGTGTCCACGTCACGTCCGTCGGCGAGGTCGGAGCAGTCGGTCACGTCCACGAGCTCGGGGTGGGACGCCAGAAATGCCCGCGCGCCGGTGTCCTGCCCTCCCGTCACGCCGGATTCCAGGCTTCGGACGGCGAGCGATCTATCAAAGAGCACGGGATGGCCCCGCCGCAGCCTGCCATCACCGTCCCGGTATCCGGCGGCGTTAATCCGTCCGGACCGCCAGGACGATCGGAGCCGGGAAACCGCCGCCGCGGTCAGGCCGGGCTGGTCCACCAGTGCCACGAGCACCGCCGAGGGCCGCAGCTGAACGGCGGCAGCCATACCCTGCCGGTAGCTGGTGCCCATGCCGTGCTGCCAGTCCGGGTTCAGCACCGGACTGGCACCCGCCAGATCGGCTTCCGCCAGGATCCGGGTGCTGCCGGCCCCCAGCACCACCAGTACGTCCCTGCATCCCCCGGCCAGCAGGACCCTGATTTGGTGCTCCACCAAGGGCCGGCCATGGAAGGGCAGCAATGCCTTCGGCCCGCGGCCCAGGCGGGTGCCGGCCCCAGCAGCCAGCAGTACCGCCGTCGTCGCCGGCTCACCCATCGGCTTCCCTTTCCGTAGCCGCCCTCAGCGGCCGGACGGACCCGGGATTCCTACGCTGAAAACGCTGCAGCCGCCACGCAGGCTGGAGCGGGGCGGCTGCACCGTGCGGCAAGGCTGATCAGCCCTCGCAATCCTTGCAGTAAGCGACGCCGTCTTTTTCCACGGCCAGCTGGGAGCGGTGGCGGACGAGGAAGCAGGAGTTGCAGGTGAACTCGTCTTCCTGGGGCGGCACCACGCGTACGAGCAGTTCTTCGCCGGAGAGGTCGGCGCCGGGAAGTTCAAATCCTTCGGCTGCTTCGGCTTCATCGACGTCAACTACGGCAGACTGCTTGTCGCTGCGCCGGGCCTGGAGTTCCTCGATGGAGGCGGTGCCGGCTTCTTCCTCAGTCTTGCGCGGTGCGTCGTAATCTGTAGCCATGTTCTCGGCTCACACTCCAAATCCGTAGTTGTGTTCTTTCCGGGCACTCGATACTAGCCGAACATAACTGCTGTTCCGCTGCATGGTATTCCCATCAGCTGCTCCGGCAGTCATTTTTCGTCAGGTTCCGCACGCAGGCCCCCAAAAATACCTCCGCCTTCCCAACGTGCCTGTACCCGTACAGGTTCCGTTGTTCACAGTTCCTTTTTCGCGCCTCATGCAGAAGGAGCGGACGGGCCGGGCCCGTCCGCTCCTTCTGCATGAATTTTTGCTGCGCAGTGCCGTGCGGTTATGACTCCGGCTGCGGCTCAGCGGGAGACATCTTGTGGTCTCCCCCGGAGGTGTAGCCGCCGGAGGCACCGGCGGAGCTTCCTGCAGCAGACGAGCCGGAGCCCGCCGTCGCCGAAGCTGAATCGGATCCTGAGGATGACCCGGTGACCTTGGAGGCAGCGTCCTTGGCCGCGCCGGTGACCTTGTCCTGCAGGCCCGGAGCCTTCTCCTTGGCCCAGTCAGTGCCCTGGGATACCGTGTCCTGGACCTTCGGGTCCTTCCAGAGCTGCATCAGTTTTTCGCGGCCGCCCTTGGAGCCCACCAGGTAGCCCACGCCCATGCCGGCCAGAAATACAAACTTCTTTACCATGGTCTTCCTCTTCTCCTGCCCTCACAGGGCCTCGATAAGTTCCGTCCACTTGCACCCTACCGCCGGAACGGCAGGTTCAACAGCCAGCTTACTATTTCAGGACGGATCCGCATCTTGGCCAAACAGGCGGGAACGGATCAGGAAGCGTTTGCCTTCGGGTGCCTCGACGGAAAACCCGCTTCCCCGTCCGGCTACAACATCCACGGTGAGATGGGTGTGTTTCCAGTAGGCAAACTGTTCCCGGGACATCCAGAATTCCAGGTCCTCGCCGTCCAGGTTGAACACCCCCAGCAGGACATCCGCGTCCCCGGTAAGGAACTCGCCTTTCGGATAGCACATCGGCGAGGAACCGTCGCAGCAGCCGCCGGACTGATGGAACATCAGCGGGCCGTGTTGCCTGACCAGGCTCCGCAGCAGTTCCTGCGCAGCGGGGCTGAGCGCCACCCGGGAGAAATCCTCCCCGGGCAGCGCCGCACCGGCGTCGAGCGTTGAAACAGGAGCAGTATCCATCAGTACCCGATCACCACCCGGCCGTCGACGTGGCCGCCGCGCAACTCATCCATCACCGTATTGATCTCCTCCAGGCTGCGGATGCTCACATTGGGATGGATCAGGCCCCTATCGTAGAAATCGATCGCCTCAGCCAGATCCTGGCGGGTGCCCACAATGGAACCGCGGATGGTCAGGCCCTTGAGCACGATGTCAAAAATCGGGGCAGGGAAATCCCCCGGCGGCAGCCCGACAAAAACGATGGTTCCGCCGCGGCGGGCCATGCCGATTGCCTGCCCGAAAGCGGCCGGATGCACCGCGGTGACCAACACCGCGTGTGCGCCGCCCACCTTTTCCTGGATTGCTTCCGCAGGATCCTCGGTGCTGGCGTTGACCGTCACCTCGGCTCCGTATTTCTTCGCAAGCTCCAGCTTGTCATCGCTGATATCGACGGCGGCCACGCGCAGGCCCATGGCTTTGGCATACTGCACTGCGACGTGGCCGAGGCCGCCGATCCCCGAAATGACCACCCATTGTCCGGGGCGCGCCTCGCTGACTTTTAATCCCTTGTAGACCGTGACACCGGCGCAGAGGACGGGTGCTATTTCCTGCGGGTCCGCCCCCTCCGGAATGCGCGCGGCGAACCGGGCATCCACCAGCATGTACTGGCCAAAGGACCCGTCCACCGAATAGCCGCTGTTCGTCTGGTCCTCGCAGAGCGTCTCCCAGCCCGTCCTGCAGTATTCGCAGACTCCGCAGGCGGAGGCCAGCCACGCGTTGCCGACCATGTCGCCGGGTTTCAGATCCGTGACCCCTTCGCCCACCTTCACCACTTCCCCCACGCCCTCATGCCCGGGAATGAACGGTGGTGTCGGCTTAACGGGCCAGTCTCCGTCCGCTGCGTGCAGATCCGTGTGGCACACACCGGTCGCAACGAGCTTGACCAGCGCCTGTCCCGGTCCGGGTTCAAGGACCGCCACATCCTCAACGGAAAGCCCTTTGCCCAACTCGTTCACAACTGCTGCTTTCATGCTGGCCATTCGATCCTCAATTCGATCGGTGGTACGTGGTAGTCCAGCGTAGGCGCGTCCCTTGCTGCTTAGAAGAAGCCCTGTTTGTTTTCGGCGTAGCTGACCAGGAGGTTCTTGGTCTGCTGGTAGTGGTCCAGCATCATGGCGTGGTTCTCCCGCCCGATGCCGGAGGACTTGTACCCGCCGAACGCGGCGTGGGCCGGGTAGGCGTGGTAGTTATTCACCCAGACCCGGCCGGCCTGAATGTCACGGCCTGCCCGGTAGGCAGTGTTGCCGTCACGGGACCAGACACCGGCGCCCAAGCCGTACAGCGAGTCATTGGCGATGGCCAGGGCCTCGCCGTAGTCCGAGAATCGGGTCACGGAGACGACGGGTCCGAAGATTTCCTCCTGGAAGATGCGCATGTTGTTGCTGCCTTCGAAGACGGTCGGCTGCACGTAGAAGCCCTCCGACAGGTCGCCGTCGAGATGTGCGCGCTCACCGCCGGTGAGAACCTTGGCTCCCTCCTGCCGGCCGATGTCCAGGTAGGAGAGGATCTTCTCCAACTGGTCGTTGGAGGCCTGGGCACCGACCATGGTGTTGGTGTCCAGCGGGTTCCCCTGCACCATCTGTGCGGTGCGGGCCAGGGCATCGGACATAAAGGAGTCGTACATGGAGTCCTGTACCAGTGCCCGGGAGGGGCAGGTGCAGACTTCGCCCTGGTTCAGGGCGAACATATTAAAGCCTTCCAGCGCCTTGTCGTAGAACGCATCGTTTTCCCGGGCAACGTCAGCGAAGAAGATATTCGGGCTCTTGCCGCCCAGTTCCAGCGTGACCGGAATGAGGTTCTGGCTGGCGTACTGCATGATCAGCCGGCCGGTTGTGGTCTCTCCGGTAAATGCGATTTTGCGGATCCGGTTCGAGGATGCCAGAGGCTTACCTGCCTCCACGCCGAAGCCGTTGACCACGTTCAGGACGCCTGCCGGCAGCAGGTCCGCGATGAGTTCCATCAGCACCAGGATGGAGGCCGGGGTCTGTTCGGCGGGCTTGAGCACAATGGCGTTGCCGGCAGCCAGTGCGGGTGCCAGCTTCCAGGTGGCCATAAGGATGGGGAAGTTCCAGGGGATGATCTGCCCCACCACACCGAGCGGCTCGTGGAAATGGTAGGCCGTGGTGTTGTCGTCAATCTGGGAGAGGGATCCTTCCTGTGCGCGGATGGCTCCGGCGAAGTAGCGGAAGTGGTCCACCGCCAGGGGAAGGTCCGCTGCGAGGGTTTCGCGGATCGGCTTGCCGTTGTCCCAGGTTTCGGCGACGGCGAGCATCTCGAGGTTCTCCTCAATCCGGTCCGCGATGCGGTTGAGGATCAGTGCACGCTCGGCCACAGCTGTTTTACCCCAGGCGCCTGCAGCCTTATGCGCCGCGTCCAGTGCCAGGTCAATATCCTCGGAGGTTCCCCGGGCCACCTCGCAGAACACGCGGCCGGTGACGGGAGTGACGTTCTCGAAATACTGGCCCTTGACGGGGGCTACCCATTCGCCGCCAATCCAGTTCTCATAGCGTGGCTTGAAACTGACCTTGGATCCCTCGGTACCGGGCTGCGCGTAAACACTCATTTCCGCTCCTTCTGTGATCGACATCGGTGTCGGTGCTGATAGTGAGAGAGTAGGCAGCGCAACGTTGCATGTACGTTGCATCACACAGGCCCTACTATGGCCACGCGGGACAGTCGGATCCGGACGGCCCGCCCTCAGCCGCAGGCCGTGCGGCCCGGTGGAAGGACGTCCGTGGGCACACCCGAGCAGAGCCGCTATGTCAGGTATCGATGGTGGGGGCTGCTGGCGATCAGCCTTGGGGTAGCGACCATCATCATGGACGCCACGATTGTGTCCGTGGCCATTCCCTCCGTGGTGGGCGACCTGGGCATTTCCAGCACGCAGATTCAGTGGGTGCAGGAAATCTACACGCTCCTTTTTGCAGCCCTGTTGCTGACCTGGGGGCGGATTGCGGACCGGGTGGGACGGCGGCGCATCATGCTCCTCGGCGTCGTCATTTTCGTGGGCGCGAGCCTGATGTGTGCGCTCGCCGGTTCCGGCGGGCTGCTGATCCTGGGCCGTGCCCTGCAGGGCCTGGGCGGTTCCATGATCCTGCCCACCACGCTGGCGCTGCTGAATGCCAACTTCCAGGGGCGTGAACGCGGCATCGCGTTCGCCGTATGGGGCTCCACCATCGGGGGCATGGCCGCGGTGGGACCGCTGCTGGGCGGCTGGCTGATTGAAAATGCCAGCTGGCGGTGGGCCTTCGGCATCAATCTGCCGGTCGGGGCACTGGTCATCGCGGGACTGCTGCTTTTTGTGGCTGAATCCTCGGAATCCACGGTCGGCCGTGACCAGCGGCTCGACGTCGGCGGGGCACTGCTTTCGATTCTGGGTTTCGGTGCCTTGGTGTTCGGCCTGATCGAAGGCCGCAGCTACGGCTGGTGGTCCCCCACCGAAGACGCGCCCTTCACGGTCGCCTCCCTCTCCCCTGTTCCGTGGGTGTTCCTGATCGCAGTACTCTCCCTTACCGCCTTTGTGCTCGCGCAGCGGCGGCGGACACTTGCCGGACAGGGAGTCATCCTTGACCTGTCCCTGTTCCGCATCCGATCCTTTGCCAACGGAAACCTCACCGCGCTGATCGTCAGCTTCGGCGAGTTCGGGCTGATCCTCTCCCTGCCGCTGTGGTTCCAGAACGTCCTGGGCTACTCCGCGTTCCAGGCCGGGCTGGCCCTCCTTCCCCTGGCGGCCGGCTCATTCCTGGCCTCCGGTGCGGTTGCGGGGCTCTCCCGGCGGTACAGCCCGATTATTGTGGTGCGCATCGGGCTAAGCCTGGAAGTACTGGGCATTGCCGTGCTGGCGCTGCTGATCCGTCCCGACAGCACGGCATGGCTTACCTCGCCGCTGCTCTTTGTGTACGGTCTTGGCGTGGGTCTTGCCACGGCCCAGCTGACTTCGGTGATCCTCGCCGAAGTGCCGGTCGAACGCAGCGGGCAGGGCTCAGCGACCCAAAGCACCGCCCGGCAGACCGGCTCCGCCCTGGGCATCGCCGTCCTTGGCACCGCGTTTTTCACCACCCTGCGCGACGGTACCCGGGACGGCACCGCCGACGCAGTGGCGGCCTCACCGGCTCTGGCTCCGGCAGTGGACTCCGTTGATGCCTCCTCCGGCGGCACCATCAGCGTGCTCGCAGAGAACCCGGCCACGGCATTCATTGCCGACGCCGCCCGCGACGCCATGACCAACGGAGCCTCGCTGGCCGGCTGGATTGCCGCCGGGGCGCTGGTTATCGGGCTGCTCACCAGCCTGAGGATCCATCCGGTTCCGGCCGAAGATGAGGGCGTTGGGAAGGACGATTCCGGGCGCCCGGAGGCCCCGCCTGCCTCCGGGGGAACCGCCGCGGAGCCGGGCCGGAAACCAGAAACCACACGTCGGCGGATTCAGCCGCAGCCGGGCAGGGAGCGTTAGGCCAGGTCCCGCTCGATCCGTTCCAGAGCAGTGACGACGGCGGAGCGGCGGGGCGAGCGCGGGGGCAGCAGACGCAGCGCGAGCTGCCAGGCCCCGACGTCATTCGCGGCCTCGGGCAGCTGCAGATACTGCAACAGGGTATCCGCACCGGCGTCCGAGAGCATCGCTTCGCGCAGCACCGCCGAGACCTCGGTGCGGAGTCCGACGGCGGCCGGGGATTCCGAGCGGGGAAGCACCGGGCCCCGGTACATCCGCAGGGCAACCCGGTACGCTCCCCGCTCCAGGAAGCGCAGAACCTGCGCAGCGTCCACCACCAGTGGGCGGGACAGCCGGTACGGACGCGAGAGCGGAACCAGCACGTCAGTGGCGGGCGTCGGTGCCAGGGACTCCATAAGATTGCGCAGGCGCAGTATTTCGGCACGGACTGTCCCCGCCGGGCACCCTTCGGGGTACGCCAGCACCGCCAGGTCCCCGGCCGTCAACCCCTCGGGGTGCAGGGCCAGCACCGTCAGCAGCTCGCCGTGGCGGGAGCTGAGTTCCACGGAGCGGCCGCCGGTATGCAGGATGGCGTGATCCCGGCCCAGCACTTCCAAGGTGTCCGTAAAAAGGTGGTCCGCTCCGGTTCCCGCCGGCGGGCCGGATGCGGTGCGGCGTGAAGCGGCGGGGTGGGGGGCGGTGCGGCTTGGGGCGGTGCGGCTTGGGGCGGTGCGGCTTGGGGCGGTGCGGTTGGGATCGGTTCCGTTCGGGGCGGTACCCGGTACGGGGGCCGTCCGGAGCGGGCCCTGCCGTAACTGCAGCCGCTGGATCTGAAGCTGCGCCTCAGCTGCGGCCACAGCTGCCCGCACCAGGGCCAGCGTCTGCGGCGCCACCGCGTCCGGCCCGCCCGTGATGTCCACGACGCCCAGCACCACTCCGGTGTCCGGGTCCCGGACAGGCACGGCGGTGCAGTTCCATGAGTGGGCCAGGCGGCTGAAGTGCTCCGGCCCGGCTATCTGCACGTCTGCGGCCGTGGCCAATGCCGTGCCGGGTGCGGAGGTACCCACTGTCCTTTCGGACCAGTCCGCTCCGGCGACGAACAGCATCCCCTCCGCCCGGCGGCGCAGGCCGGCGTCGCCGTCCACCCACATCAGCCGGCCCAGCTCATCGCCTACGGCCACCAAAAGTCCGGCATCCTGTCCCGGCTCCACCAGCAGGCGGCGGATCACCGGCATCACGGCAGCGAGCGGGTGGGCGGCACGGTAGCCAAGGAGGGCGTCGTCGTCGAACACCAATTCCGCACCGGAAACGTCGGGGTCCGGAATGTGCAGCAGGGACCGCTGCCAGGACTCACGGACCGAGGGCCTCAGCCGCTCCAGCCAGCCGGTTCCCGATCCGAGCGATTCATGGGCCCTGATGGCGTTGTGGCGCAGGGTATCCGCGGGCGTTGTCGGCAGGACACCGGAGTGCCTGGTGTCCTGCCTGCCCGGTTTCTCGTCTTGCGCTGCAATGCGCACGGCCCCCGCCTATCCACGCTGATAAACAGACACCGTCCATGACGGACGCTGTCAGGGAACACAACTCTTGGATGTCATGCTCCCATGCGCGGACGGGCGGGGGCCAGAGTAGCCGCGCCTTTACTCTCCCCGGGAAATCCGGGTCATTTCCTCACGGTCTACTACCTTCACGCGCTCACGTACGAGTTCACCGGTAGTCGGGTCCGGGTGGATGTAGGAGGCGCCGAGGCTGCGCTCGTAGGCGTCCAGCTTCAGCCAGCCTTCCCAGGTGGTGTAGGGAACGCCGCGTTCCTCCAGCAGTTCGATGATGGAGGAGGGATCCGGGTGCGAGGCCGCGGGCAGGTTCAACCGGTCCTCCAACAGGAACCCGATGGTCTCCAGGGCATCACCCTTGGTGTGCCCGATCAGGCCCACGGGGCCGCGCTTGATCCAGCCCGTGGTGTAGATGCCCGGTACCGGGGTGCCGTCTTCGTTGATCACGCGGCCGCCCTCGTTCGGGATCACGCCGCGGCGCTCGTCGTAGCCCACCTCGGGAAGTTCGGACCCGAAGTAGCCGATGGCCCGGTACACGGCCTGGACGGGGTAGTCCACGATTTCGCCGGTGCCGCGGACGTTGCCGGTGCCGTCGAGTTCGGTGCGCTCAAACTTCATGCCCGCGACCTTGCCCGGATGTTCGGCGTCGTCGTAAATCTCCACCGGGCTGTGCAGGAAGTGCAGGTGCAGGCGGCGGGAGGCACCGGTGTCCTGTTCTTCCACCAGCCAGTTGGTCAGCGTGTTGACCATGGTCTTGGTCTGGTTGTTGGTGCGGATCGCTTCGTCGGAGCCTTCGTCGAACTCGAAGTCCTCCGGGTAAAGCACAATGTCGACGTCGCGCGAATGCGAGAGCTCGCGCAGTTCCAGCGGAGTGAACTTCACCTGCGCCGGACCGCGGCGGCCGAAGATGTGCACGTCCGTGACCGGAGACTTCTTCAGGCCTTCGTAGACGTTGGCGGGGATTTCGGTGGTGAGCAGATCGTCTGCGTGCTTGGAGAGGATGCGGGCGACGTCGAGGGCCACGTTGCCGTTGCCGATCACCGCTACTTCCTTGGCGTCCAGCGGCCATTCGCGCGGGACGTCCGGGTGTCCGTCATACCAGGAGACGAAGTCCGCGCCGCCGAAGGAACCCTCCAGCTCTAGGCCGGGTACGTTCAGCGGAGCGTCCTTGATGGCACCGGTGGCGAAGATGATGGCGTCGTAGAAGTGCCGGAAGTCCGTCAGCGTCAGGTCGCGGCCGTAATTGACGTTGCCAAGGAAGCGGATGTCACCGCGGTCCAGGACCTTGTGCAGGGCATTGACGATGCCCTTGATCCGCGGATGGTCGGGCGCGACACCGTACCGGATCAGGCCGTAGGGCGCCGGGTACTGGTCGAAGAGGTCGATGCTGACCTCGAAGTCCCGCTCGGCCTTGGTAAGGATGTCGGCGGCGTAAACACCGGCGGGGCCTGCACCGATAATGGCGACCCTCAAGGGACGCTGGGCGCTCTCCGCGGCTGGGTTAGTCACTGATAGTCCTTCTTCTCTTCGAAAGGTCCGTAGGTGCGCAATTAACACACAGTTATTTATTCTAAATGCCCGCTTCCCCGCCGTCTAAACGGTCGCGCGAACGGACACGGGAATAGGGTCCCGAGATTGTGTGTTAACGAGCACGTGCCATTCTCAAAGCCTGTCCCCGCCCTCCGCGGCGTGCGTAATGCCGAGCCCGACGCCGCTGCAGCCCGCATGGGCGGATCTGCCGGGTCTGGCGGATCTGCCGGGTCCGGCGGTTCTGCCGGGTCCGGCGGGGGGACCGCCGGCTCCGCGGGTGCCGGGTCTGCAACTGCCCCGGCGACCGGCCGCGAGAACCTTCCCGGCATTCTGTTTGGTGTCGGCGCCTACGGCCTGTGGGGCATGATGCCCCTGTACTTCATGGTTCTGGAACCGGCCGGACCGGTGGAGATCGTGGCCAACCGGGTGGTGTGGTCCCTGGCGTTCTGCGCCATTCTCCTGACAGTCATGCGTGCTTGGAAGCCAATGCTCGCTGCCGGCCGCAATCCCCGCACAGTAGGTACCCTGACCGGGGCAGCCGTGCTGATTGCCCTGAACTGGCTCACCTATTCCTGGGCCGTCCTGAACGGGCACGCGGTGGAAGCGGCCCTTGGCTACTTCATCAATCCGCTCGTTTCCGTGCTGCTGGGTGTCCTTGTGCTCAAGGAGAAGCTGCGCCCTCTCCAGTGGGCCGCGATGGGCGTGGGATTCACAGCTGTTCTCGTCCTTGCCCTGGCCTACGGCAACATGCCCTGGATTGCCCTGGCGCTGGCGTTCAGCTTCGGCTTCTACGGACTGGTGAAGAAGGGTATCGGCTCCCGAGTCGACGCCGTGTCCAGCCTGACCATTGAAACCGCTGTACTGACTCCCATTGCCGCCGGTGTGATGATCTGGCTGTCGGTGACCGGCGCGGCCACGCTTACCTCCAACGGGTCCGGACACTTTTGGCTGCTCGCTGCCTCCGGTGTCATCACCGCCGTCCCGCTCATTTTCTTCGGTGCTGCGGCCCGCCGTCTTCCGCTCTCGACGGTGGGGTTGCTGCAGTACCTGGCACCCACGCTGCAGTTCATCATCGCCCTCGCCGTATTCAAGGAAGCCATGCCTCCCGAGCGCTGGGCCGGTTTCGGGCTGGTCTGGCTGGCACTGGTGCTCCTGACCGTCGACATGATCGGCGGACCACGGCGCAACCGCCGGCTGCGTGCCGCTGCTGCCGCTGCTTAGGTACAGACCGTTTTTCGGGGGCTCGCCTGTCCAGGGACGAGGGATCCCGCCTCACTCTGCCTCCACAGCGGATAAATCTTCGCAGCGGCTCGCGGGTTATGCCCAGACTGGGTACATTCTCCTTCCGGCCTGAGCGGCTGCCGGGCAGACTGCTCCCATGACGGCAGACCTATTGGCCCAGGTGGAGCAGGTGAACCCCTGCGCGGCTCCAGCCGGAGCTGACGCGGTTGGCGATGTGGCCGCTCTGCTCGCTGCGGCACGGGGGCTTGCTGAGTCCATGTCCGGGGAATGGCGCCTTCTGAATCTTGCTGAGGCGGCCGAAGCAGCTTCCCTGGTCGAAGACCTGTCCCGTATCACCGGGTACCTGCAACTGCTTCTGGCGGGCGCTATTGAACGGCATCGCCCCGCAGAGACTCTGGGCACAACGCCCGCTCCGCCGGGCACCGCAGCCTCGGAACTCCGGGCCACGGATACGGATAGTCATTCCGGTGCCTCGGCTGCCGTAGGCGCAGCAGGCACCGCGTCGCAAGGCCGGTCCCGTGAGTTTCGGGAGTTTCGGAGCACGGCAGATTTTCTGCGGGCCCGCCTGCGGATATCCCGGGGCGAAGCAAAACGGCGTCTTGGCCTCGCCGCTGCCATCCTGCCGGGGAGCAGCATCACCGGCCATCCTCTGCCGCCGCCCTTTCCCCTGCTGGCGGATACGTGTTCCCGCGGTCTGCTGTCCATATCGGCGGCCGAGCTCATCGTCCAGTCCTTGGAGCAGGCAGAGCCGCGCCTGGAGGCTGATGCCCTGGAATCCATGGAGGAGCAGCTGGCTGCGGTGGGGGCCAGGCAGGACCATGATTTCCTGTTCCGTACCGCGCAGCACTGGCTCGCCCTTTTGGACCAGGAAACCCCTCCCGACGAAAAGGAGCTCACCCGATTCCAAGGGATTTTCCCCGGCCGCCGCAGGAACGGACTGAACCACCTGCATATTTATTGCACCGGCGAACAGCATGAGGCGCTCACAACGGCCATGAATAGCGGAGCAAATCCGCGTGCTGAGGCAGCCCGTATGATCCCCTCCAACGAGGACGCCGCCGACTGCAGCAGAGGAAATCTCGCCACCTCTGATACCGGCCCGGCCGCGGCTGGACCAGCGGAACCGCAGGGAGCACCGGATCCGCAGGGAGCACCGGATCCGCAGGGAGCACCGGATCCGCAGGGAGCACCGGATCCGCAGGGAGCATCGGAAAACAACTCCAATCCAGCCGGGACTGTCCTGGGTTCCGCTTCAGCGCCGGTGTCGGGGCCAACCCGGCCGCAGCAACTGCTGAACGGCCTTCTCGGGGCAGTTCGTGCCGGTCTCGCTTCGGGCGGGGTACCCGCCGCGGGCGGTCTGCGCCCGCAGGTGATGGTGAATATCAGTCACGAGGCTCTACTCGCAGGAATCACCAACCAGGGTAGAGCCACTGTAGAAGACACACCCGTCGCCGGCAACCGGGACGGAAGCGGCGGAAAGCTGGAGGAAGGCGGCGGGGTCCGGGCCGGGGACGGCGAGGTGGGTTTCCCCGGGACCCCAGAGGCACGGCCGGAGAGACACACTCCGCGTCCGGGAACGGCCGCCTTCTCGGGACCTTTACCGGTTGAGGACATACGCAGACTGGCCTGCGATGCCGATCTGATTCCGGCAGTGCTGGGAACATCGGGACAGGTGTTGGAGCTGGGAAGGTCTGCGCGGTTGTTTCCGCCGCATATTCGTAAGGCACTGTTCGCACGCGACCATGGCTGCACCTTTCCGGGCTGCACTATTCCGGGGCCATGGACGGAAGCGCACCATGTCACCTTCTGGGAACACGGAGGCGGAACCGGGATAGCGAATGGAGCACTGCTGTGCTCGTTCCACCATCATCTGGTGCATCGCGGGAACTGGCAGGTGACCATGCAGTCCGGCATTCCGTGGTTCCGGCCTCCGGATTATGTCGATCCTGACCGGCGACTCCTGCGGAACACCTACTTCCAACCGGGCTAAGAGTCTGGAAGGTCGGGGCAGCCTAATGCGCATTCCACGGCTGAGACACGAAATGCCCCACCCTGCCGAAGAAAACCGGAGGGTGGGGCATTCCAGGAGCCTACGTTATTGAGGCCGGGCCTGTGGCCTATGCCTGAACGGTCCGCCTGCGGACGGCCACGACGGCGGCGGTACCTGCCACGACGAGCAGCGCACCAAGCAGAGCCGTCATCAGCTGCCAGGAGTTCAGGCCGGTGGCGGCCAGCTGGCCTTCTGCGTCGCCCGCGCCCGCGGCGGCAGGCGTGCCGTGCGGCTGACCCTGCGTATCCGCGGTGGCAGCCGTGGCGGCTGAACCCAGGACAGTGACCGGAGCTTCAACGGAGAATGCCTGCCAACCGGCGAACTCACCGTTGCTGGACAGGGCCACTCGGTGGTTACCGGCGGGGAGCTCGGCAGGAATCTCCAACGCAATCATGCCCTGGGAGTCCGCGGTCATCAGGCCCAGGTCCACGGGGGTGGAGTGCAGGACAACACGGTAGGAAGCGTTCGGGGTCAGGCCCTTGAGCGTCAACAGGCTTCCATGTGCCGCGGCGGCAAAGCTGCCGCGGGCAGAGTCGTTAAGCACTGCCGGGTCCATGGGATCGGCGGCCGGCGCTGCTTCCACAACCGGTTCCTTGGCGCTTTCCTCGACTTCGGGCTGCGTGGCAGCCGCGGGTTCACTATTGGCCCGAGACTCCGACGGTGCTGCAGGCGTTGTCGCAGGTACGGGCGAAGTAGCCTGCCGCTCCTTCTCTGCGGCGGCCTGCTCCGCGGCGACGCGGTCAGCCTCGGCTTTGGCCGCTGCTTTCTCTGCTGCGGCCTTCTCGGCGGCAACTCGCTCGGCCTTGTCCGCCGTGGCCTTCTCGGCGGCAATCCGCTCAGCCGCAGCCTTCTCGGCGGCAGCCTTCTCGGCGGCAGCCTTCTCTGCTGCTGCCTTGTCTACCTCAGAATTCTGTGCAGCTTTGCCGGCCGCAGCTTTGTCTGCCGCAGCCTTCTCCGCCGCTGCCTTGTCCGCAGCAGCCTTGGCAACTCGGTCAGCCTCAGCCTTGTCGGCCGCAGCCTTCTCCGCTGCTGCCTTGTCCGCAGCAGCCTTGGCAACTCGGTCAGCCTCAGCCTTGGCAACTCGGTCAGCCTCAGCCTTGTCAGCCGCAGCCTTGTCCGCTGCAGCTTTCGCAGCCTTCTCAGCAGCAGCCTTCTCGGCGGCACTCCGCTCAGCTTCTGCCTTTTCGGCATCGCTGACTATCGGCAGCCCGCCGCCGGAACCGGCCGGGTACGCTCCGAAGTCGGCGGTGATCAGGTAGGAACCGCTGTTAGGGCCGGCCGTCAGACGGACAGCGCCGATGCCAACGTCTGTAAAGGAAGGATTCAGCATGTTGGCGTTGTGCGCCGGGGAACCAACCCACCAGGAAAATGCCTGGTCCACGTTATTGTTCCAGACGATGTTCTCTGACCAGCCCTGCGTACCCGCAGGATAGCCAGCAGGCAGCC
Organism: Arthrobacter sp. YD2; assembly: GCF_030410475.1. NCBI lineage: Bacteria > Bacillati > Actinomycetota > Actinomycetes > Micrococcales > Micrococcaceae > Arthrobacter > Arthrobacter sp. YD2. The sequence continues at coordinate 816,266 of NZ_JAUHHB010000001.1, read as the reverse complement.
TGCCATTGTGGTCGAAGGTGTACGCGCCGGCCAGCTCCGCAGTGACCGCGGATCCCGCAGTCCAGTCCTGCGCCACAGCGCTGATCTGCGGATTCCAGGCCAGCGGTGCCAGTCCCGAATCGGCACGGTGGCTGTTGATCAAGCTGTATATCCGGTTGGCCGCTTGTGTTTCCGTGGTCGCTGCCGATGCCGAGGGAAGCGCCACCAGGGCGCTCACTACGGCGATCAGGGCAACTGCCAGGGCACTGACAGATTTCCTTACACGCACTACGAGTCCTCTGAGTCCGGACCCGCAGGGTCCTGGTTAAGTACGCGGGGCCCTAACGGACGACCCGCGGAACACCCCTTCCGTTCCAAGGGGTGCCCAGCGAATCTACACCAGTCAGGCCTCACCAACAACACCAGCAACTCCTGTAACAGAAGCAGCCGAACGGATCCCCGCAGTTCTCAAGCGACGGTACGCACCGCTCCCGCCAACACGTCCAGGGCGTCCAGCAGCAGGTCCTCCCCAATAGTCAAAGGCGGCAGCAGCCGGATGACATTGCCGTAGGTGCCGCAGGTCAGCACAATGACGCCGGCCTGCAGACAGGCCGCCGCTATTGCTTTCGCTGCACCGGCGTCGGGCTCCTTGGAACCGGGCACCACAAGCTCCATGGCGAGCATCGCACCGCGCCCGCGGACATCCCCGATGATCCCGGTCTCTTCCGCCAGGCCGGCAAGTCGCGGAAGGACAAGGTCCTGGATCCGCCGTGCCCTGCCGGCAAGATCCTGGGACGCCATGGTGTCCATCGCGGCCAGGGCAGCGGCACATGCCACAGGGTTGCCGCCGTAGGTACCGCCAAGCCCTCCGGGATGCACGGCATCGAGCAGCTCGGCACGCCCGGTGACCGCCGAAAGAGGCAGCCCGCCGGCAATCCCCTTGGCCATGGTGATCAGGTCCGGCACCACCCCTTCATGCTGCACGGCGAACCATTCGCCCGTGCGGCAAAAGCCGGATTGCACTTCATCGGCAATAAACACCACGCCGTTGGCCCGAGCCCACTCTGCCAGCCGCGGCAGGAACCCTTCGGCAGGGACAATGAAGCCGCCTTCACCCTGAATAGGTTCAATCAGCAGTGCCGCCAGCCGGTCGGCTCCGATCTGCTTCTCGATGGAGAGGATGGCGCGGTCGGCAGCCTCTGCCCCGGTGATCTCCGGGTTTTCCTCGCGGTACGGATAACTCATGGGCATCCGGTAGATTTCCGGCGCAAACGGACCAAAACCGGTTTTGTAGGGCATGGCCTTGGCCGTCAGACCCATGGTGAGGTTGGTCCGCCCGTGGTAGGCGTGGTCGAAAGCCACCACGGCGTCGCGGCCGGTGGCCGAACGGGCAATCTTTACCGCGTTCTCCACCGCTTCCGCGCCGGAGTTGAACAGCACGGTCCGCTTATCGAAGTCCCCCGGCGTCAGCACCGCCAGACGCTCCGCGACAGCCACGTAACCCTCGTACGGAGTCACCATAAAGCAGGTGTGGGTGAAGTGCGCCGCCTGCTCCTGCACGGCGGAGACGACGGCGGGGTCCGAGGCGCCCACGCTGGTCACGGCAATGCCGGACCCCAGATCGATAAAGGCATTGCCGTCAACGTCGACAACAATCCCGCCGTCGGCGTCGGCAGCATAGACGGGAACGGTGGAAGCGACTCCCCGGGCCACGACGGCCGCACGGCGCGCCTCGAGCGCGGCGGATTTCGGACCCGGAAAGGAACCGCTGATCCGGCGCTTCTGCTCGATGCGGTAAGTCGGGGTGATGATGGGCGTGGTCATGGCGCGGCCTCTCAGGAAAGTGCTGTGAACATCAAAAGGGTGCTGGACTCAGGCATCCAGGGCGGTCATCACGTGCTTGATCCGGGTGTAGTCCTCCACGCCGTACATCGAGAGATCCTTGCCGTAGCCGGAATTCTTGAAACCGCCATGCGGCATCTCGGCGGTCAGGAGGATGTGCGTGTTGATCCAGACCGCTCCGAAGTCCAGATCGCGGGACAGGCGCATGGCCCTGCCGTGGTTAGTGGTCCAGACGCTGGAGGCCAGAGCGTATTCCACCCCGTTGGCCATCTCCACGGCTTCTTCCTCACTGCCGAACCTCTGCACGGTGATGACCGGCCCGAAGGTTTCCTTCTGCACAATGTCATCCTCCTGACGGGCACCGGTGATGACGGTTGGTTCGAAGAAAAAGCCCTTGGAACCGGCCCGCTTGCCGCCGGTCTCCACCGTGCAGTGCGCCGGGAGTGCTTCAATAACCGCATTGACGGCATTGAAGTGGTTGATGTTGTTCAGCGGGCCGAAATAGTTGTCTTCGTCGTTGTCGCTTCCGGTCTTCAGCTCCCGGGCAGCAGCAACGAGCTTTTCCACGAGAGCATCGTGGGCAGCGTCTTCCACCAGCACCCGGGTAATGGCGGTGCAGTCCTGGCCGGCGTTGAAGAACGCGAACTCGGCCACTGCCTGTGCGGTGCGGTCCAGGTCAGCATCGGCAAAGACCACGGCCGGAGCCTTGCCGCCCAGTTCCAGATGGGCGCGCTTGAGGCCCTTGGCGGCACCGGAGGCAACGGCGATGCCGGCCCGCACCGACCCGGTGATGGAGACCAGCCCGGGCACGGGGTGCTCCACCATCAGCGCACCGGTCTCGCCGGTCCCCAGCACCACATTAAGCACGCCGGCGGGGAAGATGTCCCCGGCCAGACGGGCAAGCACCAGCGTGGATTCGGGCGTTGTATCCGAAGGTTTGAGCACCACGGTGTTGCCCGCGGCGAGCGCCGGACCGATCTTCCAGACGGCCATCAGCAGCGGATAGTTCCACGGTGCAACCTGGGCGACGACGCCGATTGGCTCGCGACGGACAAAGGAGGTGTGCCCTTCAAGGTATTCGCCGGCGGACTTGCCCTCCAGCAGCCGGGCGGCACCGGCGAAGAACCGCAGCTGATCGGCACCAACGGCAACCTCCTCGGCAGCGATCACCGAACGGACCTGGCCCGTATTGCGATGCTGGGCCTCCACCAGCTCCTCCGAGTTGGCTTCCAAGGCGTCGGCCAGACGGAGCAGCATCAGCTGGCGCTCGCTGGGCGTTGTCCGCTTCCAGGCCGTGAACGCATCAGCGGCGGCGCTCATGGCGGCATCGACGTCGGCCTGGACGGACACCGGGGACACGGCCACAACTTCTCCGTTGGTCGGGTTGACGATGTCCACCACGTTCGTGCCCCGGGAGGGGACGAACTCGCCATTGATGAAGTTCTGCAGAGTCTGTGCCATGCCGGAGGTCCTTTCACAAGCGGTCCGGGCGTGCCCCGGAGTATCCCCAACCTACTGTGCGGCTCAGGTCACATCCAGAGACATCCGCACAGGGGCATGGCCGCCATTCGGTGCAGTTGCCCAAGGACTTCACTCTTATAGTTGGGTCATGTCCATCACACTCGCTGATTTGCTGACTGCCGGCGGATTGCACCTGGTCCGCCACGGCTCGGCCCCGCTTCCCCGGGAGCCCATCCAATGGGTAGCCGTGACGGAACTGGAGGATCCTTCTCCCTTCCTGGGTGGCGGTGAGGTGGTGCTGACTACGGGAGTGCGGCACACCAGCGGGAACGTCCAGCGCAGTTTCGTGCAGAACGTGGCGAAAGCAGGCGCGCTGGGCATTGGATTCGGCACCGGACTGGGCCACAGTGCGGTACCCGCCGGCCTGCTCCGGGAAGCGGACCGGCTGGGCATCCCCGTTTTCGAAGTCCCCTACAACACCCCGTTTATGGCACTGGGGAAGCTTGTCGCGGATTCCCTTTCCTCGGACCATGTGTCCCAGCTGCACCGGCTGCTTTCCGGGCACCAGGTCCTGGCCGGTGCATTGCTCAGCGGCAAGGGACTGTCCCGCCTGCTCGAGGAACTCGCGCTGCTGGTCTCCGCTGATGTGGCACTCTTCCAATACGGAGCGTGCGTTTTTGCCACCGCTGAGCCGGACGCCAGCTGGCGGCGTTTCCCCGTGGCCACCGGACGGCGGGACCGCTGCACCCTGGCCATAGCCGAGCCCTTTGTGCAGCCGGACATCGTGGAGTATGCCCGGAGCCTGGTCGGCGTGGAGCTGAATAACCGGGCGGTCCACCGCGCCAGCGAACGGGAAGTCACCGGCCGGCTTCTGAACGATGTAGTGGACGGCCGGCTGTCCGGACCTGACGCAGCGGCACGGCTGCGTCCGGCCGGCATTGATACCGACCGGCGGCACGCCGTGCTGCTGGTAGCCGTTGCATCGGGGCAGGTGCGCGAGCTTCCCGCCCTGCCGCTGCCTGCCGGTTTCGAGGCCACCCCATCCGCCATTCATGACCAGCAGCTGTCCGTGGTGGTGCCGGCCGGGGAAACAGTGTCCCTGGCAGAGGCGCTGAGCACCTATCTTTTCGCCGCGGGACTGACGGCCACAGTGGGGATAGGCGGGGCCTATACGGGACCCGCCGGACTGCGCTGGAGTTACTACGAGGCCCGTGAGGCGCTCCAGCGCGGGGCCGCCGTCAACGAACCCGAACGCCTGAGCCTGCCGTCCCTGCTGATGTCCAGCCGTGATGTTCCGCTGGCGGACCTGGCTGCCGAAGCCCTGGACCCGTTGGAAGCGTTTGACAGCACACACGGTGCACAGCTGATTCCCACTTTGGAGGCGTACCTGCTGCATAACGGCTCAGTGGCTGCCGTGGCAGCGGATCTGGGACTGCACCGCAACACGGTCCGGTACCGGCTGTCACAGGTTGCCGAACTCACCGGGCATGACCCGGCGGTTACTGCGGACCGGGTCCATCTGTACCTTGCGCTGAACGTTCGCCGCCTTGGCAGTTGAGACTTGCCGTTAGCCTAAAGGAATGACGAGCACCGCACTGGCCAGGACCATCCGCTGGCAGGGACAGGATGATCCGGACCGAACGGACACTGCTGTCCTGTCTTTCCGCGACCGGGAGCTCGCCGCCGCGGGGACGTCCGTCAGCGCGGAGTACACAGCATCCTGGACGCTGTCCACCATTCCGGGCTGGGTCACCAGCCAGCTTTCCGTATCCGTCACCGGAGACGGCTGGTCCCGCACCCTGCGCCTCGAACGCAGCATTGAGGGACGCTGGTCAGCGGAGACAACACAGAACGGCACCGTCGATCTGCCGGCACCGGGCATCAGCGACCCACGCAGCCTCGATGAGGCGCAGGACTGCGACGTTGCGCTGTGCCCCGCCACAAACACCATGCCCATCCTGCGGCTGGACCTGCTCAATGAGTCCGCTCCCCCGGACGAGACGCAGCTGACCATGGCGTGGGTGGAAATGCCCAGCCTGCGGGTGGTGCCGAGCCGCCAGGTCTACTCCCAGGTCCGGGCATATTCCCCCGAGGCCGGACACGCCGTCGTGCTCTACAGCTCGGAAAGCCACGGATTTACCGCCGAGCTGAAAGTCGACTCCGACGGCACCGTCATCGACTACCCGGGGATGGCGACCCGCCTGCCCTAGGCATCACCTCCGTGGCAGTGCAGTTTCGGCTCAGCTTGTCCCCCGGCACGGCTAGGATTGGAATACACCCACTCACCGCACGCTTGGAGACCACATGAGTGAAATTTTCCTGGATCGATTCCGCGCCTTGGTCCCCAAGTACCTTGAGGACAACTGGCGCGAGGAAGACGGCATCCCCGAGCCGGAGCTCGATGCGATGCTGGCTGAGCACGATTTCCGTATCCCGCTGGTCCTGCGTGAGTTCTACCTGGCGCTGGGCGGTTGCGAAGACCTGATGGAGGCCTTCCACTTCTTCTGGGATCCGGATGAGCTTGAAATTGAAGACGGCTACCTGCTTTTCCTCGAGGACGAGGATGAGAAGTTTGTCTGGGGTATCCGCGAGGACCAGCTGGATGTGCCGGATCCGATTGTGTGGCGCCGCAACAATGCCCGCGGAGACTGGCAAAGCGAGGAAGGCACGCTCAGCGAGTACGTGCTGGACATGTTCGAGTGGATTTTCGAAGAGGATGAGGACGAGGACTGAGCATTCGATGAGGGAAGCGAGTGAAACCGTCTGGAAGAGCCACGCTCCGCAGGGTTATGAATGCCCGTTCTGCGATCTCGCGTCCGGAGAGTTTCGCTTCGCCGGGAACCTCTGCGAGGCCGGAGACCTGATCTATTCGGATGACCTGGTGCTCGCCTTCATTGCATCCCACGGCTTCGATCCGGAGCCGGGCCACGTGCTGGTCACGCCGCGGGCCCACTATGAACTGCTCTACGAACTGCCCGACGACGTCGCCGCCCGGATCATGGTGGTGACGCGGGATATGGCAGTGGCGATCAAGAAGGCGTGGTCCCCCGATGGCGTAACCACCCGCCAGCACAACGAACCGGCGGGCAGCCAGCATGTCTGGCACTACCACCAGCACATCCTGCCGCGCTGGACCGATGACGGGCTCTACTTCACGCCAAAACGGCCCATCGTGCCGCCGGCGGTGCGTGCCCGCAAGGCCGCTGAACTGCGCGCCGTCCTCTAACCGCGGGGCAACCCGGGCTCCGGCTCCTTGCTCCAGGCATATGCGTGGAGGCCGAGTACTGCTTCCTCCGTGGGGGAAATACCAAAGCGGTTGAGCAGCTGGCGGCTCTGGTACACGGCCAGGAACTGCGCGCTGCGGCTGATCCGTGCCCTGTCCGCCCGGTACAAATAGGTATCGATGGCACGGGTCCACCGCTTGCGCCAGGCGTCCACGGACGGCTCCGAGGCGATCGCGGCCATCTGCCGGTGTGCCGGGACAATCCGGGGAACCGTCCGGGCCTTCAGGGCAATCCGTGCACGTTCCGCCAGGGGACCAAAGGACACGGTGCAGCTGTTCAGGTGGGTGGTCCAGTAGTAGCCCCAGCTCGGAGCCCGGCGGTCCGGCCACAGGGAGGACCGCGGACCGTGCATCATGGCGTGCGCGGTGTCGAAAAGCAGCAGCGCGGCGAACGGTGAACGGGAATCGACAGTGGTAAAGCGGCCGAGCGCCCACGCACCAAGGTCGGAGGAAAGCTCCTCCACATCGCAGGTCAGGGCGATGCCTTCCGGGCCGCCGAACAGTGCCAGCGCCTCTTCGACGGCAGGCGACGCCGGTTCGGCCCGGCGGGGCGGATACGCACCGGCATTCTGCTCCGAGATCCGCACCTCGCCCAGCTCCGGTGCGCACTGCGCGGCAAGCGCCTGGGCGAAGGGCTTCAGCCGGCCGGCAACGCCGTTACGGACCAGGAAATGCACCTGGACGTGCGGGGAGACATTGTCGAGGCACCGGTAGAAGCAGCGTTCCGCCCCCCACACCCGGGCCTGGCCGATGAGCGGCGTGACGATCTGCCGCACCACGGCGTCGCAGATCTCCGGACGAACCGGCTGCACCGTGAGCACCCACCACAGGGTATGTTCCGTACCGGTTGGCACGGCTGCGCCGCCCGTACGTCCGTTCGGCGCTTTCCGGTGCGTCGACATAATCTGGGACATTTTGTTCCCCCTCCGGATTTCAGCCACGCCTCCCATAAGTGCCGAGAATCGCACGGAACGCGGAAAACCAGCCATTGCGGCGGAAAAATACCCCCTAACCGGGGATAACGGTTGCCAGAAACTGCTGGAGGGACTAAGCGGCAGACGCCGGGAAGCTACACCTCGCGGTTGACTACGGCCCGTGCGAAGGATGCCAGGGCTTCCTTCACCACGGAGTCAGGCAGCGGGGCGAGAGCCTGCACGGCTTCCTCAGACCAGCCCCGGGCAACGGCCCAGGCTTCGTCCGTGACCGGACTGGCCCGCAGCGCAGCAACGGCTTCGGCCAGCGCCTCATCCGAGGACAGGTCCCGTTCCACCAGTTCCAGCACGGCGGCGGCGTCCGCGTCCCCGCCCGCAGCCGCGCGGCGCAGCAGCAGGACCGGCAACGTCGGTACCCCTTCGCGCAGGTCGGTACCGGGCGTCTTGCCGGACTTTTCCTGCAGCCCGGTCACGTCAATAACGTCGTCCGCGAGCTGGAAGGCAATACCTACCTTCTCGCCGTATTCGACCATGATGTCGATGACGTCCTGACCGGCTCCGGAGAACAGGGCACCAAACTGGCCCGAGGCGGCAATCAGCGAACCGGTTTTGTCTGCGATGACGGAGAGGTAGTGCTCCAACGGGTCCTGGCCCTCGGCCGGACCCACGGTTTCATGCAGCTGGCCCAGGCACAGCCGCTCGAAGGTGCGTGCCTGGATGGCCAGTGCCGGACCGCCAAGAGCCGAGACCAGGCTCGAAGCCCGGGCGAAGATCAGGTCTCCGGTCAGCACGGCCACTGAGTTGCCCCAGATCTCATGCGCCGTCGGTGCACCGCGGCGGTAGGGCGCCTCATCCATCACATCGTCGTGGTACAGCGTGGCCAGGTGCGTCAGTTCCACGACAACGGCGGACTGAATGACCTTCTCCCCGGCTTCCTCCGGGCCAAGATGGGAGGCCAGCAGCGTCAGGAGCGGGCGGATACGTTTACCGCCGGCCTCCACCAGATGCCGCGACGTGGTGTCGGCAAAGGGATCGGAGTTGGCAACGGCCTCGCGCAGCTGCACCTCAACCTGCTCCAGGGACGAGACCATGGAGGGGCCAAGCCTGGGGTCCTCTGCCAGCAGGGCGAACCCCGGAGGCAGCGCGAAAGTGCTTGACCCGGTGTCCGGGCTGGTGTTGGTGGATTCAGTCACTGTTCAAGACTAACTATTTGTCGGAACGGGTGGGCAAACGGCATCGTCGTCATGCGTGCGGCGGGGATTTCCGGGAGCTTACCGGTGTCCCCTGGTTGCTTGCCGCCGGGACCAGCATTTCCAGTAAGGCAATCACTCTATCCTCAATACCCTTGGAGTTCCGGTCCGTCAGGTTGGCCAGCATGCGCACAACAAACCGCATCAGCACGGGAATGGGCATTCCGGTGCGCAGTGCCAGCTTCATTACGGCCGGGCGACCGATCATGGCGGCGAAAATGCGGCCCAGCGTGAAGTGGCTGCCCCACTCCCCGCGCACCTGCTCCGCGTAGGCCTGCAGCTCGACGTCGAACGCTGCCTGCGCGGAGAGCAGCCCCGGCCTGAGCGCGGCGCCGGCACCTTCAATGATGTGTTCGGCGGCGAACCGTGCCGATTCCATGGCGTAGGAGATTCCCTCGCCATTGAAGGGGCTGACCATGCCTCCGGCATCGCCAAGCAGCAGCAGGCCGGGTGAATAGTGCGGAGTGCGGTTGAAGCCCATCGGCAGCGCTGCACCGCGGATTTCGCCCACCTGGTTTTCCGGGGTGAAGCCCCATTCGGCGGGCATGCCCGCGGTCCAGTCGCGCAGCACCTTCCGATAGTCCAGCTTGCCGAATTCCTTGGAGGAGTTCAGGATGCCCAGGCCCACGTTGGAGGTGCCGTCCCCCACGCCGAAGACCCAGCCGTAACCGGGCAGCGGGTTTCCGGACGCGTCGGGAAGCTCGAGCCAGCCTTCCATCCACTCATCGTTGGTGCGGGGGCTTTCGAAATACGTGCGGACGGCCACGCCCATGGGGCGGTCGTCGCGCTTTTCAATGCCGAGGCTCAGAGCGGTGCGGGTGGAGTTGCCGTCCGCAGCGAGCACGACGTCGGCCAGGAACGTCCGCTGGTCACCGGTCCGGCGCCCGTTTTCGTCCAGGATGTTGGCGACGACGCCTTCCACCCGGCCGTCGGCAGCCCGGAGTGCGGAGACCACGGTGTGGCGCTCGAGGATCTTTGCTCCGGCGGCCTGGGCATGGCGGGCCAGCGCTTCATCGAAGCCCAGCCGGGTGCGGATCAAGCCGTAGTCGGGGAAGTCCGAAAGCACGGGCCAGGGCAGTTCCAGTGTCCGGCCGCCGGCAATCAGGCGCAGCCCCTTGTTCCGGCGCCAGCCCTCGGATTCATCGTGCGGCAGGCCCAGCAGCTGGACCTCACGCACGGCCCGGGGTGTGAGCCCGTCGCCGCAGACCTTTTCGCGGGGGAAAGCGGTTTTCTCCAGGACGGTGACATCCACGCCCGCCGAGGCGAGGTAGTAGGCGGCAGTGGAACCCGCGGGACCGGCTCCGACAATGAGGACCTTCACGCTGCCGGTTACCTCCCGGGCTTTACGGCGCGGTGAACGGCAACAATGCCGCCGGTCAGGTTCCGGTAGGCCACATCGGACCATCCGGTCTCGGCGATCCAGGCTGCGAGGCTGTCCTGGTTCGGCCAGGCACGGATGGATTCGGCCAGGTAGACATATGCGTCAGGGTTGGACGCCACCTTGCGGGCAATGGGGGGAAGCGCGCGCATCAGGTACTCGGTGTACATGGTTCGCCACACCGGAATCACCGGCGAGGAGAACTCGGCAATGACCAGCCGTCCGCCGGGCTTGGTCACCCGGAGCATCTCGGCCAGCGCCTTCTTCGGCTCGTTGACGTTGCGCAGGCCAAAGGAAATGGTGGAGGCATCGAAGGAGTTGTCGGCGAACGGCAGGTTCGTGGCATCACCGGCAACAAAATCGATGTCCGGCCGGCGGCGTTTGCCCACCTTAAGCATTCCGAGGGAGAAGTCGCACGCCACGACGTCGATACCCGCGTCGGCATAGGGCTCACTGGAGGTACCCGTACCGGCGGCCAGGTCCAGGACCCGCTGTCCGGGAACGGCCCCTACGGCGTCCACTACGATGCGGCGCCAACGGCGTGTCTGTCCCAGGGACAGCACGTCATTAACGACGTCGTATTTAGGTGCCACGTCATCAAACATGGCAGCAACTTCATCCGGGCGTTTTTCCAACGATGCGCGGTTCACCCAGTCATTGTCTCAAACAATGCAGTTGCGGCCGAACCGGCCCCCGTCCTGTCGTGTTGCTCTCAGGTTGAGGCGTGTGGTGGCGGGCCCGTGCCGGGGGCGGAGTAGTGTGGAATCACTATGACCACCCTGCGTTCTGTAACAGTGCCGGTCGGTGAGCGATCCGCCACCATCGGCCTCTTGGAGTATCTGGTTCTTGATGAACAACTGTGCTGGATCCGGCGGCAGGAGGGATTGGTGGGCTTCGGCGAAGCAGCCCGCTTCACCTCCAGCGGTCCGGAGCGTTTCGCCCTCGCACAGCAGTGGTGGCGTGCCGCCCTGGCCGGAGCCGACGTCGAGAATCCCCTCACCCAGCCCGGCACCGGACTGGTTGCCTTCGGTTCCTTTGCCTTCTCCAAGCGGTCGCCCTTTGAATCCCGCCTGGTGATTCCGGAGATTGTGGTGGGCCTGCGCGACGGCGAGGCATGGGTGACCTATACAACCTCCGATCCCGAGGCAGAGGTCACGGCCGAAACAGCCGTGGACACCCTCGCCCGCTATCTGGATGATCTGCCGCTGTACCGCCAGAGCGACCCCGCGGACCGGATCATGCCCGGGATGCTCAGTGAATCCGAATGGAAGAATGCGGTGGCACGCTCCGTGGCCCACATTGCCGCCGGGGACCTGAGCAAGATTGTGCTGGCCCGGGACATCGCCGTGGAACTCGGCAGTCCGCTGGTCGCTTCCCAGGTGCTGCGCGAGCTGGCCGTCCGGTACCGCGACTGCTGGACCTACTCCGTTGACGGCCTGATTGGTTCCACACCCGAGATGCTGATCCGGGTGGAAAGCGGCACGGCCGAAGCGCGCGTCCTGGCCGGCACCCTGGACCGCGCCACGGCACCGGACGACGAGCCCGACTACGCCAAGCGGGTGCTCGCCGGGTCCGCGAAACAGCAGCATGAGCACCAGATCGCCATCGATTCGCTGACCCGCGCCCTGGAACCGTTCACCTCCTCCATGACCTCGCATTCGGAGCCCTTTGTCCTGGAACTGCCCAACGTCTGGCATCTGGCCTCCGATGTCAGAGCTGAGCTTGCGGCGGATGAAACCGGAGCGGTCCCCACGCCACTGACCCTCATCGAGGCGCTTCATCCCACTGCCGCTGTCTGCGGCTTCCCGACCAGCGTGGCAGGCGAACTTATCAGTGAGCTTGAACACATGGACCGCGGCCCTTATGCCGGTCCGGTGGGCTGGATGGATGGCGCCGGAAACGGGGAATGGGGCATTGCCCTGCGCGGCGCAGTGGTTGAAACCCCTACTGAAGTGCGGCTTTATGCAGGCTGCGGGATCGTCGCCGGATCCAATCCTGCCGCGGAACTAGAGGAAACCTGGAGCAAATTCCGGCCCATGCTGGAGGCCCTGGGACTGGACCGGCCCCGCGTGGTTCCGCGCCGCCCGTCGGAGTTTGCCTCTGCGCCCGCCGCGTCCTGACCAGCCGATCACCGGCGCCGCCGGATGTCACTGCATAGCCGTTTGGTCCTTTGCATAAATTTACATTAGGTAGAATAGAAACTCGGAAGCGGGTTGGGGCCCGTTTCTGTTAGCTGCCGCCTGGAGACGGATTGGTTTCCGCCTGCGGCCGAACCCTTTCCTACCGACCTAAGGTTCTGAATCGCCATGCTCCATAAAGCCCGCACCGCCGTTGTCGCCGCCCTGGCCGCCGGCGCGCTGTCCCTGACCGCCTGCGGCGGGGGAACCGATGCCGATGAATCCGGTCTGGCACTGGTCAATGACGGCACCCTCACCGTCTGCTCCAACATCCCCTTTGAACCGTTTGAATACGAAGTGGACGGCGAATTCACCGGCTTCGACGTTGAACTCACCCGCGAAATCGCCACCGGGATGGGACTTGACCACCAAATGCAGAACGTCGGCTTTGACGGCCTGCAGAGCGGCACCGTACTGGCAGCACGCCAGTGCGACATGATTGCTGCGGCCATGACCGTGACGGATGAACGTGCCGAAAAGCTCGCCTTCTCCGACCCGTACTACGATTCCCTGCAGTCCATCCTGACCCCCGCCGACTCGTCCATCGCCTCCCTGGCTGACCTGGACGGCAAGAAGGTGGGCGTTCAGCAGGGCACCACCGGTGAGAGCTATGCCCGAGACAACGCCCCTGAGGGTGCAGAGATCATGTCCTTCCAGACCGACGCGGAACTCTTCCAGTCCCTCCAGGCCGGCGGCATCGACGCCGTGCTGCAGGATCTGCCGGTCAACCAGGACCACACCGAGGACGGCAAGTACGCTGTCACCGCCACCTTTGAAACCGGCGAGGTATACGCCTTCGCCATGAAGAAGGACAGCAGCGCCGAACTGGCCGCCAAGGTGAACGAACAGCTTGCCAGCCTGCGGGAGAACGGTAAGTACCAGGAGCTCTACGACAAGTACTTCACGGAGTAGCACCCGCACCGAGGGCAGGCACCTTTGCGGCGGGCAGCGGACATGTTACCGAAATATGCGGTGCGTACGCTCTAGACTGCATCCCAATACCAGTAAAGGGTGAGCCGGGTCACAACGACCCGGCTCACACCGTCCGACGTAAGGTTGTAAAACAATGCCGCACAAAGCCCGTACCGCCGCCTTTGCCTTCCTGGCCATCGGCGCACTTTCGCTGACCGCTTGCGGCGGCGACGATTCCGCCGCCTCTGACGATGCAGGCTCAGAATTCAATCTGGTCTCCGAAGGGACCCTGACGGTCTGCTCCGACATCCCGTACGTGCCGTTCGAGTACGAAGAGAACGGTGAATACACCGGCTTCGACATGGACATCGTCAAGGAGATTGCCTCGGGGCTAGGCCTGGAACTTGCGGTCCAGGATGCCGGCTTCGAGGGCATTGCCAGCGGCACGGTGCTGGCGGCAAACCAGTGCGACCTTTCGGCCAGTGCCATCACCATCACGGAGGAACGCCAGGAAGCCATGGGCTTCGCCGAGCCGTACTACGACTCCCTGCAGTCGCTGCTGGTCCCCGTTGATTCGGATATCAAGAGCATTGAGGACCTGGACGGCAAGAAGCTCGGCGTCCAGGGCAATACCACCGGCGAGACCTATGCCCGGGACAATGCCACCGGCGCGGAGATCTTCGCCTACCCGAGCGATGCCGAACTGTTCCCGGCCATCCAGTCCGGCAACGTTGACGCCGTGCTTCAGGACCTGCCGGTTAACATTGGACACACCGAAGACGGCGATTTCACGATCGCCGAGGAATACGAGACCGACGAGTCCTACGGCTTCGCCATGGACAAGGACAACACCGCACTCGTCTCCGCCGTCAACGAGCAGCTCACTGAGATGCGGGACAACGGCAAGTACCAGGAGATCTACGACAAGTACTTCACCGAATAACGCCTAGACAATCGAGTCGTCCCGGGCCGGGTGCCCGGGACGACCCCTTTTCTTCCCCGGAAGGCCCCATTTTGAAACCCTCCACCCGCAGACGCCTCTTCCAAGGTGTCCTGTATGCCATCTTTGTCCTTGCCCTGGCAGCCGTTGCACTGCTTGCCGATTGGGAAGCCATCGGCGAGAACTTCTTCGACCCCGAGGTGGCCCGCGAGGCGTTCCCGACCATCATCACGGTGGCCGTCAAAAACACCATCATCTACACGGTAATCGCCTTTGCCGGCGGCCTGTTGCTCGGTTTGGTGCTGGCCCTGATGAAGCTCTCCCCGGTGGCACCGTACCGCTGGGCTGCCACGGCATACATTGAACTGTTCCGCGGGCTTCCGGCCCTGTTGGTGATTTTCGGTTTCGCCTTCGCCGTCCCCATTGCCTTCAACTGGCGTCCGCCGGGCGGCAGCGCCGGTGCCGGCCTGCTGGCCCTGATCATCGTGTCCGGCGCGTACATTGCCGAGACCATCCGTGCAGGCATCCAGGCGGTTCCCGCAGGCCAGGCCGAAGCCGCCCGTTCGCTGGGCATGAGCCCGATGTGGACCATGATCTCGGTAACCCTCCCCCAGGCCTTCCGGATCATCACTCCCCCGCTGACCAACGAGCTGGTGATCCTGATCAAGGACACCTCGCTGCTCTTCATCGCCGGCATGGCACTGCAGGACCGCGAACTGACCACCTTTGCCCGCGACTCCGTCTCCCAGACGGCCAACGCCACCCCGCTGGTCCTTGCCGCGCTGATGTACCTGATCATTACGCTGCCGCTGACCCAGCTGGTGGCCAAGCTTGAACGACACAACCAGAGAGGCAGGTAGCAGTCATGAGCGTCGAGAAGAACGCCGCCCCTGCCATCGAGGTCCGCAACCTTCACAAGTCCTTCGGCAGCAACGAAGTCCTCAAGGGCATCGACTTCCACGTTGACCAGGGCGAAGTGGTCTGCGTCATCGGGCCGTCCGGCTCGGGCAAATCCACCCTGCTGCGGTGCGTCAACCGACTGGAGGATCCCACCAGCGGAACCATCATGGTTGAAGGCGTGGACATCACTGACCCGGAGACGGATCTGGACAAGGTCCGCACCCGGATCGGCATGGTGTTCCAGCAGTTCAACCTGTTCCCGCACCTGAACGTGCTGCGGAACCTGACCCTGGCCCAGCGCCGGGCCAAGCGCCGCGGCAAGGCCGAAGCGGAGGAAACCGCCCGCCGGAACCTGGCCAAGGTGGGCCTGGCGGACCGCGCCGAGGCATTCCCCGCCCAGCTTTCCGGCGGCCAGCAGCAGCGCGTGGCCATTGCCCGTGCCCTGTCCATGGATCCGGACATGATGCTCTTTGACGAGCCCACCAGTGCCTTGGACCCCGAGTTGGTGGGCGATGTGCTCGAAGTAATGCGCCAGCTCGCCGAAGAGGGAATGACCATGATGGTGGTCACCCATGAAATGGGCTTTGCCCGCGAGGTGGGAGACCGCGTTGTCTTTATGGACGGCGGCGTTGTGGTGGAGCAGGGACGCCCCGAGGATGTCCTGGGCAACCCCCAGCATGAACGCACCCGTGCGTTCCTCTCCAAGGTCCTCTAGAGCAGCAGAGCTAAAAAGCGCGGTCCGCACCAGCAGGTGCGGACCGCGCTTTTTTGTTGCTTTGTTAACCCCGAAGTGAAGTGGCCACCGCCGCCTGCACCCGGGTGTGCAGGCCGCGAAGGGCGTCGCGTGCCACGGGTACTTCCAGTACGGAACGGCCCTGCACCGGAGCTGCCAGGGCACTTTCCAGTTCGGCAGCCGAGCGGATGAGCTGGTGCCGCACCCCGTAACCCCGGCACAACGCGGCGAGGTCCGCGTTGTGCGGGGTACCGAAGAACCGTTCCACCAGTGCGGTGTATTTCGGGTCTTCGCCCAGGGCGCCGTGTTCCAGTACCGAGAAAATGCCGCCGCCGGAATCGTTCAGCACCACTATCTGCAGATCCGGTTCGGTTTCCCCCGGGCCCAGGAGCAGCGCGCCGACGTCGTGCAGGAACGTCAGGTCCCCCAACAGCAGCCGGGTCGGAATCCCGTTGGCGAGGGAGATGCCGGCAGCTGTGGAAATGGTCCCGTCAATGCCGGCGAGTCCGCGGTTGGCGTACACGTCCAACGGATGCCAGTCGGGGGAAGCCACCAGATCCATATCGCGGATGACGTTGGAGGAGCCAAGCACCAGATTGGTGTCGGAGGCATCCCAGAGAAGGTCTGCCACCTGCAGCCCGGTCAGCTCCGTCTGTGTCTCCAGCAGGTTGGTGAGCGCGCTCTGCGCCGCCTCGGAGGCGGTCTGCCAGCGTTCCAGCCAGCCCGGGGCGCCTGTACCGGCAAAGGCCAGGAGTCCGGGGATGTCAGTGATGATGGTTTCGCTCCGACGCCCGGGGGTAAACCAGTTCACCGGCCGGGGAAGGTACAGTGCCTTCTCGACGTCGTTGCGTGCCAGCAGCGCCGCTACCGGACGGGAGAGCGTGGGACGCCCGAAGACCACCACGCGTTCAATGTCCGGGCCCAGTTCCGGCAGCAGCAGCCGGTACGCGTTGACAGCGTTCGGGCCGAACCGGGCGTTTGAGGACGGCTCGGCCAGCAACGGCAGCCCGGTCCGTAGCGCGAAAAGAGCTGCCAGTTCCCCCGCCCCGTCACCGGCCACAACGACCGTACGGTGGGTACCGCGGGCGGGGGCGGCTTCAGCGGGGACCCGGTCCGCCGGCGAAGCTTCGGCGGGAAGGGTGGCCCGGGCATCCGGGGCATCGAGGAAGAGCGGATCGCCGGAATCGGGCGTGAGCGGATCGCGGAACTGCAGGTTCACGTGCACCGGGCCGGTGGGAACACCGCTGCCCAGCTGGGCCAGGGCGGCGGAAATGACCTCTGCCGGATCGGTGCCCGCTTCGACGTCCACGGCGGCGGTGGGGAAGCCGGAAAATATGCCCGGCTGCACGGTGGTCTGGTTCGCTCCGGTGCCATGCAGCTCGGCGGGCCGGTCCGCGGAGAGGACCACCAGCGGAACTCCGGCATGGTGGGCTTCCATCACTGCCGGGAGCAGTTCTCCCACGGCCGTGCCCGACGTCGTCACTACGGCGGACGGCCGGCGTCCGCCGCGGGCCAGGCCCAGGGCGGTGAATCCGGCGACCCGTTCATCAATGCGCACGTGCACGCGGATCCGATCCTGCAGTTCTGCCTCCGCCAGTGCGTAGGCCAGCGGGGCGCTGCGGGAGCCGGGGGCAATCACGACGTCGCGTACTCCGGCCTCCGCAAGTGCGGCGACGGCGGAGCGGGCGGCCTGCAGGGAACTCAGGGATCCAGTCACCCTTCCATCCTAGGGGCCGGCGGACGCACCATCTGGTCCGCCGGCCCCATCCTGCCGCTGCGGGTCAGGCAGGCTCCCCTACGGACCGCGCCGGTTGCGCCGCGGGTTGGGCAGGCCTGCCCAGCGGCTGAGCGGGTCCACCCGCCTGTTGCCCCACCGGCTGAACGGACGTACCCGCCGGCTGGGCCGGCTCTCCCACCGGCTGAACGGACGTACCCACCGGCTGGGCCGGCTCCCCCGCCGGCTGAACGGACGTCGGCGCAGGCATAGTCCCGGTGCTCAAAACAGGCCCCTCTGCCGGCGCCGTTCCGGTGTCCGGAGCGTCCCCGCCCCGCCCGGCCTTGTTCCTGCCCGCAACGTTGAAGATCAGGTTGAGCACAATGGCGGACAGGCAGGCCAGGACAATGCTGTTCTCCACAACTATCTGCAGTGACGCCGGGAAGCCGCTGAATATCCCCGGTTTGCTCACCGGGACCATGGCCAGGCCGAGGCTGACGCTGACAATCAGGATGTTGCGGGAATCGTTCAGGTTCACCCGGCCCAGGATGCCGATACCCACTGCGGCCACGCCGCCGAAGAGCACCATCGCGGCACCGCCCAGCACCGGCATGGGAATGGCTGCCACAACCGCGGAAATCTGCGGGAAAAGCCCCATCAGAACCAGCAACACCCCGGCGGCGGTGATGGCCCACCGGCTCTTCACTCCGGAGAGCCGGATGAGGCCAACGTTCTGGGCGTAGGCGGTAAACGGGAAGGAGTTGAACACTCCGCCCAGCATCGTGGACAGGCCGTCCGCCCGCAGGGTGGCGGCAACGCGTTTTTCGTCCACCTTCTCCCCCGTAATGTCTCCGATGGCCAGCGCATCACTGGTGGTTTCCACCATGGTGATCAGCATGACGATGATCATCGCGAGGACGGCGGAGAAGTGGAAGGTCGGCAGGCCGAAGGCGAAGGGGGCGGGGAACTCGAAAACAGATGCGGTGCCGACGCCGGAGAAGTCCACCAGCCCGAATGGGATGGCAATCAAGGTTCCGAGGACCAGACCCACCAGCACGGCAATCCGCCCCAGGAAACCGGAGAAGATGCGTGACACGGCAAGGATGATGACCAGGGTGGAGACCGCCAGCAACAGGTTCGGACCTGAGATGGCAGTAACTGACTGGTCCCCTCCCACCATCCAGTTGGCAGCGATCGGGATCAGCGAAATGCCGATCGCGGCAATGGTGGTCCCGGTGACCACCGGTGGAAAGAGGAAGAGCACCCTGCTGAAGAACGGGGCGGCAATAAACGTGAACAGACCGGCTGCAATCACCGAGCCGAAGATCGCCGGCAGCCCCCACTCCCCGCCGATCAGGATCATGGGTGCCACCGCGGTGAACGTGGTGCCCTGGACAATGGGCAGCCGGGCTCCGATGTTCCAGATGCCCACGGACTGCAGGATGGTCGCCACCCCGCTGGTCAGGGCGGTGACGGCCAGCAGGTAAATGACCTGTTCCTGCGGAAGCTGCAGGGCCACGGCAAGCACCAGCGGCGCCGCCGCGATACTCGCATACATGGCGAGCAGGTGCTGGGCCCCTGCCAGTACCAGCTTGGCCGGCGGGAGCTTTTCATCGACTCCGGTTAGCGCTGCGGACATGTCCGTTCCTTTCACTGGATTGGTCTTCTTCATGGTTCAGGCCCCGCTCCGTGCCCGGAGTGCGAGGGCGCTTTCGCGGAAGCGGCGGCGGACCTCGGTTTCGTCCACGCCGGGAATCTGTTTGTCATCAAGCAGGACCTCCCCCGCCACGATGGTGAAGCGGACATCGTCTGCACGGCTGGCATACGCGAGTGTGGATTCCGGATCGTAAACGGGCATGGTGTGGGCGGTATCGAAGTCCACCACCACAATGTCCGCAGGATGCCCGGGCGCCAGCCGGCCAAGCTCGGGCCGGTGCATCACCGCCGCCGATCCGGTGGTGGCAAGGTTGAGCAGCTGCCGGGTCGGCAGGAACAGCGGGTCCTGCGTGCGGTCCTTGTGGATGAGGCCGGCGAACTTCATTTCCTGGAACAGATCCATGGTGTTGTGGCTGGCCGGTCCGTCCGTTGCCAGGCCCACAGTGATTCCCGCGTCCGTGACCGTCCCCAGGTCCAGGGTGCCGGAGACCAGTTTCGCGTTGCTGACCGGACAGTGGGCAATCTTCACGCCGCGTTCGGCCATGATCCGCCGGTCGACGTCGTTCAGCCGTGTGCAGTGCGCGGCCGTGACGTCTGGGCCGAGGAAGCCCATGGACTCCAGCCACTGCACGCTGGTGGTGCCATAGGTGTCCTGCATATACCGCACTTCATTCATGCCCTCGGCCAGGTGGGTGTGGATGGAAACCCCGTGGTCGTCCGCCACTTTCCGGGTGAGTTTCCACATTTCCGCTCCCACCGAATAGGGGGCATGCGGAGACAGGGCCACCTGGATCCGGCCGTCGGCGCTCATATGGTGCCGAGCGACCTTCTCGCCGAAGTTCTCCAAAGCCTTCCAGGACCATTCCGAGATGGGTTCGTAGATACCGCGGTCCGCAAACCCGTAGCCGAGGGTGGCGCGGAGCGGAATAACTTTCAGCGCCTCGACCTCCGGTTCCACGGCGTAGGCGTCAAAGTGCTCGTTGAAGCAGGTGATTCCGGAGCGGACCATTTCAATGAGGCCGCAGAGACTCGCCCAGTAAAGCGTTTCCGGGTCGAAGTTCTGCTTCAGCTTCCACATGGACTCCAGCCAGGACCACAGCTCGGCGTCTTCATCCAGGCCGCGCAGGAGCATGTTGGAGGCATTGTGCGTGTGCGAATTGATGAAGCCTGGCATGATCGCTCCGCCGCGGGCATCTATGATCCGGCCGGCGCCGCTGACATCAACGGATCCCGCAGTGCCGATCCGGTCAATGACCCCGCCGCTGAAGGTGACGACGCCGTCCGGTATGGGGGCCCGGTTGTTCATCGGCAGGACATAACCGTTTATTACTGCGACATCTTCTGGACCCAAACTCACGGATAGCGCCTTCCATCTCGATCAATCCGGCGTTCCGGACGCCGTTGGACAGAGATTCGCAGACACATGTTTCCGGTGCGTGTTGTTTTGTTTCGACTGTGTTCCCCGCCCCGGCGGGATCCGGCCGACGGCCGTCATGACGCTTCATCCGGCGGCTGTCCCGCCGCTTCATCCGTTGACGGAAGCTTCTGGCATGATGGCGGGGTGCGATGAGCGCGGCCCTGCTGCACGGGCCTTCCGCACGGACAAACCAGGACATGCCATGACCCTTTCAACCCCCGCACCCTCCGTGGAGCTGCACGCCCTTGCCGGTGACTACGTAATCGCACGGCTTCCCGTGACAGCAGAGGTTCCTGCGGCATTGACCGCGCCGGATCCCCGGGCCGGATTCGTATCGGTCACGCGGACCCCGCAGGAGCTTTCGCTGGTCTGCCCTGCCGCGCTGGCCCCGGCGGACGCCGAGACCGACGGCCCCTGGGCAGCCCTCTACGCAGCCGGTCCCATGCCTTTCGGCCTGACCGGGGTGGTCACGTCGCTGGTGGCGCCGCTGTCCGCCGCAGGCTGCCCGGTATTTGTGGTTTCCACCTTTGACGGAGACATCCTGCTGGTTCCGTCAACGGATTACGCCCGGGCCTGCGACCTGCTGCTCGCGGCAGGCCACATACTCCGCCGGAACCTGGAGGCCGGGACGTCCGGGGCGGCGGGGTAACTAACCGGTAACTAAGCCGGGGCACCGGGGCAACCAGCGTCACCGGGGTAACCCGGGGAACCGGGACACCCGGGGAACCGGGACACCCGGGGAACCGGGACACCCGGGGAACCGGGACACCCGGGGAACCGGGACACCCGGGGAACCGGGGAACCGGATGTGACGGCGGTCAGGCCTGCCCGTCTGCCGGGCTGGCCTGTCCCGACACCAGCAGCGCATGGACCCGGTCCAGGCGGTCCAGCCACCACCGGGTGCGTTCCGGTGACGCGGCGAAACGTTCCAGCAGGTCTCCGGAAACCGGAACATCCCGCACGGCCAGGGCCCCGCCGTCGGGCAGCAGCGGTTCATCGGTCACATCACCGGCCATCAGGGACAGGGTGCCCAGCCCGCACGCGTAGGGCAGTTCCGGCAGCGCGGCAGCCAGAGCGACGCCGGTGCGGATGCCCACGGAGGTGTCAATGGCCGAGCTCACCACTGCCGGCAGCCCCGCCTGCTTCACTATTTCCACTGCCCGGCGCACTCCGCCCAGCGGGGCAGCCTTGATGACAATCAGGTCCGCGGCGTCTTCCCGCGCAACCTTCAGCGGATCCGTTTCCTTGCGTACGCTTTCATCCGCTGCGATCAGGACCGGTACACCGCGGCGGCGCAGCTCTGTGCGCACCGCGCGCAGCCCGTTTATGCCGGCCACCGGCTGTTCCGCGTACTCCAGGCCGGCCTCGGCCAGCCGGCTCAGCGTATCGACGGCGGTGGGAATGTCCCAGCCTGCGTTGGCATCCACGCGGATCCCGGCCCCGGGCAGTAACCTGCGCACTTCCGCCACCCGGGCGAGATCCTCCGCCGGGGACTGTCCGGCTTCGGCCACCTTCACCTTGACGGCGGACACTGACCCGAACCGGGCCAGCACCGCTTCGACCCGGCCCACATCCACCGCCGGGACGGTCCCGTTGACCGGAATGGAGGTTCTGCACGGCTCCGGGTACCCCTGCTGCGCGGCTTCGAGGGCGGATGCCAGCCAGGGAACAGCTTCGGCATCCGCGTATTCCGGGAACGGGGAGAACTCGCCCCATCCGGCCGGTCCGTGCAGCAGCAGGGCCTCTCGGTGCAGGATGCCGCGGAACTTTACCCGCATAGGAATGGAAACCACACGGGCGCTTTCACGCAGGACGGAGGGCTCCGGATTTATCCAAGTCGACACCCTGCCAGCCTACGCTTTGCCGCCCTGCACCCGCCCTGGCCGGGCCGCTCAGGCAACCACCAAGATGATGTGGCAATCTGGAACCAATGGATACTCGCAATTTGCTGGCACAGCGCTCCCGGGCACAACGCCCGGCTGCGCATAATCCGGCGCTCTTCCTCTTTGCCGCTCTGTGCTGCGCTGCAGGCGTAGCCGTGACGTATTGGTTTTTTGTCCGGACAACCACCGGGCAGCTGGCTGACGAGTCGGCGTTTCAGGAAGCCGAATTGATCGCTGCCGGCAATCATCTGCCGGTGATCAGCTTCCTGGACAATCTGCCCCTGATCTCGGTGTTCATCGCCGGAATAGTGGTGGTGTTCGTGTCCATCCTGCGGCAGCGCCTTTCCCCGGCGGTCATTGCGCTGGGCACATTCGCGGCGGCAAACATCAGCAGCCAGCTGCTCAAGCGGCTGGTTCTGGACCGGCCGGACCGCGGCGTCCTGACGCTGGACTTTAATTCCCTGCCTTCCGGGCACACCACGCTGGCTGCATCGGCAGCAGCGGCGGTCTTCCTGCTGGCCGCCCCGCGCTGGCGGCCGCTGGCAGCGTTCTGGGGCGGTTGTTACGCGATCCTCGCGGGCGCCGCCACGTTCCTCAACAGCTGGCACCGGCCGGCCGACGTCGTCGCCTCGCTCCTGGTGGTCTCGGCCTGGACCCTGATCGGGGGCCTGGTCATGATGCGGACCAACCCGGAGTGGAACCTGTGGCCCGCGTCCGGTCGGGGACAGGGCACGGCACGGGCGGTTACGCTGCTTTGCGCCATTCCCGGGACCCTCGCCGCCCTGGCCAGCCTTGGCCTGTATTTCTACGCCCGCTGGGATGCCGCGCCCATTGCCACCGCCGCACCCCTGTACTTCTGGGCGGGCCTGGCCCTGATAGCGGGCGTAGGCCTGCTGATAAGCGCCCTTGCCTGCTGGCTTTTCAGCCAGCAGGCCGGCGATCCGGCGCGGCGCTAGCGGACCTGCCGGGTTTTCCCTTGGGAACCCAGCACCACAGGACGGCGGCGCCGGCCAGTCCCAGCAGTGCGGTGGCCGCAATGCCGGCGGAGAGGGAGACCAGTGCGGTCACACCGGCGAGGATTCCCGGCCCGCCCATGTTGCCCAGATCGGCCAGCAGCCGCCAGATGCCCAGGAACTGCGGACGGCCCGGCGAGGGTGAAAAGTCCGCTCCGAGGGTCATGACAATCCCCGAGCCGATACCGTTGCCGAAGCCGATCAACAGGGCTGCCAGCAGCAGGCCGGTGGCGTCGGTGGCCAGTGGCAGCAGTCCCAGCCCCACGCCCATAACGAGCATGCACGGCACCGCCACCGAACGCCTCCCCCAGGTGTCCATGGCTTTGCCTGCGGGGTAGAAGATCAGCATGTCGATGGCGCCGGACAGCCCGTAGATCAGCGCCGTCTGGGTGGGGTCCAGGCCAATGTGCTGCCCCCAGAGCGGAATGACTGCCTGGCGGGTGGCCCGCACCGCGGCGATCAGCAGTATGCCAATGCCGATGGTTCGGAACACCCGGGCATGGCTGCGCAGGATCGCCCGGACGGTGGGAGTGGGCGCTGACGCGGCCGCCGCGGCGGTGCCGGGGCCGGGCCGGGTGCCATTTCGCTTGGCGGACCCACGAACGGACAGGTCCGGCACGGTGAGGCTGAGGAGCCCGGCACCGACGGCGGCGGCTGCCCCCACCCAATAGGCGCCCGCGGTACCGAGGAAGTGGATGGCTCCGGCACCTGCGAAGGGACCGATGAAGACCCCGATCCGGTTCACCCCGCCCAGGGTGGACAGCGCCCGTGCACGGAAATGCAGCGGTACGGCCTCCGTCAGGTAGCTCTGGCGGGCGAGCCCGAAGACCGATCCGGCCATACCGGTCATAAAAACGGCGAGTGCGAAGACCCAGAGGACGGGAACCGATGCCGCCAGGATCATGGCGAGGGCGCACCACGCTGCTGCGGCCGCCAGGGCCCACTTTTCCCCGAACCGCGTGGTGACCACCGTGGCCGGGACGTTGGTCAGGAGCGATCCCACGCCGGTGAGGGTAATGACCAGGGCGGCCAGGGCTACGGTGGCGCCGAGGCCCCGGGCGCTGAGTGCCACTACGGGCAGGATGGCTCCGGTTGCCAGTCCGTAGAGCAGGGTAGGCCCGTAGGCCGGAACGGCAATACGTCGAAGGCTGAAATCATCCGCTGGCACGGCCTCAGACTATCCCCCGCACCGGCAGTGTCCTGTCCGGACTACCGTTTCAGCCATTTCCATTTCGCCAGGGTCCGCAGCCGGGTGAGCAGCGCGCGGGACTGTTCGGGGCCGTACGGCAGGATGGGAATGGCCTTGGTCATGTCCACTGACGCCTGGTCCATGGCGCTGCGGGTCACGGCGACGGCGGTGCGCATTTTGTTCATCTGCGTGGACACGAAATCCACGGTGACGGGTTTGCCGTGGCCCGGCACGAAGACCGTATACAGGTCCTCCAGCGCGGTGACCTTGCCCAGGGTGCGGATCCATTCCTTCGGGAAGGAATCCTCGAACTGCGGATCGGCGCCCTGCTCCACCAGGTCCCCGGTGAAGAGCACGTCGCCCGCCCCCACCAGCAGGTCGTGGTCCGTGTGCCCGCGTCCCAGATGGAAAAGCGTCACCGAAATGCCACCCAGGTCCAGATCCACCGGGGCGTTTTCCACCAGCTTGGTAGGCCCGGTGATGGCAGTGTGCTCGCCCATGGCCGAGGCCATTTCCGGTTCCGTGTCGGCGGCCTGCGGACGATGGTCCTCACCGTTTTCAAGGATGCTTGCGGCGCACCCGGCGGTGCCCCAGATATCCTCGACGCCGCGGGCCAGCATCAGCGTGTTCCCGAAGTAGTGGTCGAAGTGGGCATGCGTGTTCACTGCGGACAGCGGCAGATCCGTCAGCTGCCGTGCTGCCGCGTGGATTTCCTCTGCCATCACCGGGCCGGCACCGGTATCGATTAGCAGGGCACGCTCGTCGCCGATCACCAGGCCGGTGTTCACGGCGTACGCCTCGTTGCGCCGCACCCAGATCCGGGGGGCAATTTCCATCCAGCCCGCGGTGCTCACTGCGGGCTGGTGCGGTGTTTCGGTCATGTCAGCTTTCCCTTTCGCCGGCCTTCTCCAACCTACCGCGGGTAGGGATTCGGGGCACGTATTACAGGTCTGCGAGGACCCTGCCCGGGTTTTCAACGGCGTCCGCCACGTACCGCAGGAAGCCTCCGGCCGTACCGCCGTCGCACACCCGGTGGTCGAAGACCAGAGTCAGCTCCGTCATCTTGCGCACGGCCAGTTCGCCCCGGACCACCCACGGTTTGTCGATGATGCGGCCGACGCCGAGAATTGCGGATTCCGGGTAGTTGATGATTGCTGCGCTGCCGTCCACACCGAACACTCCGTAGTTGTTGAGGGTGAACGTGCCCGAGGTCAGCTCGGCAGCGGTGGCCCGGCCCGCCTGCGCCGCTGCCGTGAGCCTGCGGATTTCGGTGTCCAGGTCTCGGGTGGACAGGCTGTCCGCGCGACGGACTGCGGGGACCATCAGTCCGCGGCCGGCCTGGACAGCAATGCCCAGGTTGATACCCTCGAAGGCCTCTATGGCGGCGTCGGGGGCATCGGCGGAAAGGCCGTCAGTGCCCGTTCCACCGGGAACGTATCGGGTGTTGAGTTCCGGGAATCTGCGCAGGCCGGCCAGGGTGAAGCGGGCTAGGAAGGCCAGCAGCGAGGGGACCTCGCCGCCGCCGCGTCCGAGGTCGCTGCGCAGCTCCATCAGCGCCGTCGCGTCCACGTCCACCCAGACGGTGGCCTCCGGGATCAGGGCACGGCTGCGGGTGAGGTTCGCAGCCACCGTTCGGCGCACGCCGCGCACGGGGGTGCGGGCAACGACCTGCAGCCCGGTCCGCGGGTCAAGGGGTGCGGCGCTGCCGTCCGGGCCGGAGACCTTGGTCCCGGCCGCGGATGCCGTGGTGTCGACCGGGCCGGATGCCGTGGTGTCGGCCGGCCCGGAGACGGCGCCGACCAGCGCGGTCGTGGAAACCCCCGCCGGCGTCCGGAATGACGACTCACCCTGGACGGGTACCGTGCGCAGTGCTGCCTGGACGTCGCGGCGCAGGATCAGTCCGTCCGGGCCGCTGCCGCTGAGATCGGCCAGCCGCAGGCCTGACTCACGTGCCATCCTCCGGACCAGCGGCGAGATGCAGCGCGGTGCGGCGGATTGGGGCGGATTCATCTGGAGGGCAGGCCGTGGGGGACTTTTCGGAGGCCTGGTACGGCGTGCCGTCTTCGCTGCTTCCGGAGTCCCGTAGCCGATCAGCACGTTCCCGGAACCCGCCTTCTCCTCCTGCCGGTAGGCCTCCCCTGCCGATGACACCGCCGCTTCCACGGTTCCCACGGCAGCGGCGGTTTCCAGCCCGGCGGCCGGTGCAGCACCGCCCGGCGCAGTGTCCGCCGGGGCAGTGTCCGCCGGCGCAGTGTCCGCCGGCGCAGTGTCCACCGAAATAAGCGGCCGCCCAACGTCCATGCTTTCGCCGGCATTGCCGTGCAGCTGCGCCACGCGGCCGGCATACGGCGACGGGACCTCGACCAGGGATTTGGCCGTCTCCACTTCAGCCACGGGCTGGTCCACCGCGACGGAGTCCCCCACCGCAACGAGCCAGCTGACCAGCTCGGCTTCGGTCAGCCCCTCGCCCAGATCCGGCAGCAGGAAGGTTCGCACGCTCACAGGTGGCCCTCCGAACCGGTATCCACAGCCGCGGTACCCGCGGCAAGGGAACCCCCGGCAAGGGAATCCCCGGCAAGCACATCCGCGCCGTCGCCCGGTTCATCCCACTGCAGCTCATCCACCGCGTCCAGAATCCGGTCCACGCCGGGCAGGAACCAGTGTTCCAGTTTGGGAGCCGGGTACGGCACGTCGAATCCGGTCACGCGCCGCACCGGGGCGGCCAGGGAATGGAAGCAGCGTTCGGAGACACGGGCTGCGATCTCGGAGGCAACGGAGGCAAAACCCGGCGCTTCGGCAATCACCACGGCCCGGCCCGTGCGTCGGACCGAGGCGTCCACGGTGGCGTCGTCATACGGAACAATCGAGCGCAGGTCGATCACTTCCAGGGACCGGCCTTCAACCTCGGCAGCAGCCGCTGCCGCCAGGGCTGTGGATACGGAGGGTCCGTAGGCAATCAGTGTGGCATCGGTACCCGGCCGGGCCACCGCCGCAGTACCGATGCCGCCGGCAGCGCTCCGGCCCGTCTGCACCGCATCATCCGCCGCACGGCGCAGGCCGGCAAGATCCACTCTCTCCTTGGTCCAGTACAGCTTTTTGGGCTCCAGGAAAATCACCGGGTCATCGAGGCGGATGGCTTCGCGCAGCAGCGAATAGGCATCCGCCACGGTGGCGGGGGCCACTACGGTGAGGCCCGGGGTGTGGGCGTAGTAGGACTCGGAGGAATCACAGTGATGTTCCACCCCGCCGATCCCGCCGGCATAGGGAATCCGGATCACCATCGGAAGCTTGATCCGGGCCTTGGTCCGGTTCGGCATTTTGGCCACGTGGCTGACTATCTGCTCAAACGCGGGATAGGCAAAAGCATCGAACTGCATCTCCACCACCGGGCGCAACCCGTTCATGGCCATTCCCACGGCCATCCCCACAATGCCCGATTCAGCCAGCGGGGTATCGAAACAGCGCTCGGCCCCGAACCGCGCCGTCAGGGAATCCGTGATCCGGAAGACCCCGCCCAGCGGCCCCACGTCCTCGCCGAACATCACCACCGTGGAATCGGCAGCCATCTCATCAGCGAGGGCGGTATTGAGTGCCTTCGCGAACGTCAGCGGCGCGTTGTCGGTGCTGTCCGCGGTGTCGGCGGCCTGCCGGGTGCCCGGCCGCGCCTCCGTTGTTGTTGCTGCCATGATGTGTGCCCTTCCGTGGGGAGTCAGCGCGTGGCGCCGGTGTCGCGGGTGTCCGGCTCCACGGCTGCGGCGTCGCGTTCCAGTTCGCTGCGCAGCAGCTCGGCCTGTTCCGCCAGCTGGGGAGTCCGGCGGCTGTAAACGTGCTCGAACAGGGCCATCGGTTCCGGCTCGACGTCGGCATTCAACCCGTCGCGCATGGCCGTCGCGACGGTCTCGGCGTCGGCTGCCAGCCGGGCCTCGGCGGCGTCGTCGAGCAGACCCGACGAGCGCAGAAAGGTCCGGATCCGCAGCAGCGGGTCCAGGGGTTCCCACCGCTGCACCTCGTCGGCCGTGCGGTACCTGGTGGCGTCATCGGCGTTTGTGTGGGGCTGCATCCGGTAGGTGTGGGCCTCCACCAGCGACGGACCGCCGCCTTCGCGTGCCCGCCGCACTGCAGCGCCCAGCACGGCCAGGAGGGCGGCGACGTCGTTCCCGTCCACCCGCTCTCCCGGCATGCCGTACCCCACTGCCTTATGTGCAAGGGAGGGGGCAACGGTCTGGCTGCGCAGCGGCACGGAAATCGCGTACTCGTTGTTCTGGACAAAAAACACCACGGGCACATGGAAGACCGCGGCAAAGTTCAGCGCCTCGTGGAAGTCGCCCTCGCTGGTGGCACCGTCACCGCACAGGGCCAGCACCACGGTGTCTTCACCCTTCAGTTTCGCTGCGTGGGCAACGCCGACGGCGTGGAGCAGCTGGGTGGCCAGCGGCGTCGCCTGCGGGGCCACCCTGTGTTCGTAGGGGTCATACCCGCTGTGCCAGTCCCCGCGGAGCAGGGTCAGCACCTGCAGGGGATCCACGCCGCGGGACATCACGGCCACGGAATCCCGGTAGGTGGGGAAAAGCCAGTCCCGGGCCTGCAGCACGGCGGCGGCTGCCACTTGGCATGCCTCCTGCCCGTGCGAGGACGGGTACACGGCCAGCCGGCCCTGCCGGACCAGGGCGTTGGCCTGGTCGTTGACCCGCCGCCCGGCCACCAGCCGCGCGTAGGCGTCCAGCAAGCTGTCGCCGGAGGGCAGCGGATAGCGTTCATCGCTGTGCTCCGCCCCGTCGGCATCAATCAGCCGGACGGGAACCGGGGACGGAAGAAGTCCGGTGTCTGCGGCGAATCCCCGGGATGGGGGAAACCCGGTGTGCCGCGGCGTCGAGATGGTCATCAGAGAGCCTCCGTCCGTGAGTGCCTGCGGCACCTTTGCACGCGGGTACTACTGTCTAGCCAGTATGCTGACCGGCGCTCATCAGGGGCCAGCATTCCCGGAAATCTTGGACGGAAAGCTCCGCTGCGGGTACTCTGATGGACACCTTGCAAATGTGACGCAGATTACTTGGGGAAAGCGTGGACATTATGACAGCAGCTCCGGCGGTACTGGATGAAACAGACCGGAAAATCCTGGCAGTGCTGCGCTCCGACGGGAGGGCATCCTTTACGGCCGTTGCGCAGGCGGTACACATTTCTCGGGCGCATGCCTATTCGCGGATTGCCCGGCTGACCGAATCGGGCGTACTCAGCCGCTTCACCGCATTGGTGGATCCGGAAAAGGCAGGATTGGGCTCCTCGGCCTATGTGACGCTGAAAGTCCGCCAGCACGCCTGGCGGGAGTTGAAGGACCGCCTCAGCGAGGTGCCGGAAATCCACCACATCGCCCTGGTGGGAGGGTCCTTCGACGTCATTGTGCTGGTACGGGCCGAGGACAACGTCCACCTGCGCCGGGTTATTTTCGACCAGCTGCAGTCCATGCCCGGAGTGCTGGACACCCAGACGTTCCTGGTCTTCGAGGAACGCGACACCCGCTGACCGGATCGACACGCTGCCGCCCGTGTGCCCCGTCCGAACGGCTGCCGGGTGTCGTGCCGGCGCGGACAGGGACGTGCCCTGATGCTCCCGACACTTACCATGGGCGGATGCACACGCACCCTCCCCTCCCCCTGTCCGGACGCACGGCTGTTATTACCGGGGTGAGCCGCCGCCAGGGAATCGGCTTCGCCATTGCCCGGCGGCTGGGCGGAATGGGAGCCAACCTTTTCCTGCAGCATCATGTGCCCCACGACGAGGCGCAGCCCTGGGGTGCCGATTCCATTCCGGAGCTGGTCCGGGACCTGCAGACTTCCCTGCCCGACGGCGTCCGGGTGGAACACGCCGGGATCGACCTCGCGCCGGCGGCCGGTGCTGCCGAACTCATTCAGCGCGCACAATCCGCACTGGGCCACCTGGACATCCTCTGCTGCAACCATGCCAAGAGCGGCAGCGACGGCGGACTGCTGGACATGACACCGGAAAACCTGGATGCCCACTGGCAGGTCAACACGCGCTCCACCCTGCTGGCCACCCGCTATTTCGCGGAGCAGCACGACGGCCGGGAGGGCGGGCGCGTGGTGGCCTGATGAGTCAGGGCATCATCCTCAATACCGTCAACCCGGGCCCGGTCAACACCGGCTACCTGAATGAGGAAACGGCGGACCGGCCGTCGGCGGAACTAAAGAGCGTGCTGGCGCATTTCCCGGGCGGACGGTTCGGCGAGCCCGACGACCCCGCCAGGCTCATCGCCTGGCTGGTCAGTGACGAAGGCCGCTGGATGGTAGGACAGGTCCTCAATACCGAGGGCGGTTTCCGCCGCTGGTAACCGTTCCTGCCCGGCAACGCCCGGCAACCCCCGCAAATGCAGACAGCACCCGCAGCAATTGCTGCGGGTGCTGTCCGGTTGTGCGGCGATTCAGTTCTCGTCGTGGCCCTGGTCGCTGCTCATCTGGCCTTCGGCGGGCGGGGTCTCTCCCGGGGGAACTCCGCCGCCCGGCTCCAGTCCGGTGATGTTCCCCTCGGCGGGGTCCGGGTTGGGGCTGTCCGCCTTCGCCTCGCTGTGCGCGTGGTTGCCCGTCCCCTCCTGCGTGCCGGCACCCTTTTGCGCGTCCTTGGGCTTATCCGGATTTGCCGGGTCATTGTTCGGGTTGTAGCTCTCGGCCATGTTCTGCCTCCTCGGCATCTCTGCGCGTTCACCAGCCTTGGCAAGCATCGTACTAAGCATGCTTACGAGTTGCCTTCCAACCTAGTCCCCGTCCGGGCACATCTCAAGCCGGAGTCTTCAGGTTTCACCCGCGCAGAAGCTGCCCGGACGGAGATCAGCCGCGGAAAACAGGCTTCCGCTTGGCCAGGAAGGCGGTAAATCCTTCGGCGTAATCCGGTGTTTTACTCAGCTGCACCTGTACCTCGTTTTCAGCATCGAGGGCATCCCAATAGCCCATACGGTGGTCCCTGATCTGCCCCACGAGCTCCCTGGAGGCCGCGAACGCCTGGGTAGGGCCGGACGCTGCTTTGGCGACGGCGGCGCGCGTCTTCGCGAGCAGCTCCGTCGGGGCAACCGCCCGGCTGAACAGTCCCCCCGCCACGGCGTCCGCACCGCTCATCAGTTCGGCGGTGTAGATCAGGTCCAAGGTCCGCTGCGGTCCAAGCCGTTCAGTGAACAGCCAGTGCCCGCCCGAATCCAGGGCGGCACCCAGATTGGCGAAGGGCGAGCCGATCTTCGCGTCGTCGGCAACATAAACGACGTCGGTGACAGCCAGCAGGCCGAGCCCCACCCCCAGGCACGCACCGTGCGCGGCCGCGAAGGTCGGCACGGGAAAGTCAGCCATTTTCTTCAGCAGGGGCCGCAGGGCATCCACCAGATAGGTCCGGGCATCATCATTTTCCGGTGACACACCCGTCAGATCCCTACCGGCGCAGAAAGCGCGGCCCTCGCCGCGAAGCAGCAGGGCCCGCACGCCGGCGGCCCCGGCGTCGTCGTAGGCCTGTGAAAGCTCCCCGAGTGCCTCTTCGCTGAGCGCATTGAGTTTCGCCGGGGCGTTCAGCACCACTTCGGCGATGCCGTCCCGTATGTCCAAATCAATCATGGCGTGCTCCTAGGCGTCGTAGTCCACGGTGACTGATGGACTGGTGGGCCGGCTCTGGCAGGTCAGGATGTAGCCGCGCTCCAGCTCCTCCGGTTCCAGGGCGTAGTTCTCCTCCATCTCCACGGTCCCGGTGACGAGCTTGGCCCGGCAGGTGCCGCAAACCCCGCCGGCGCAGGCGAAGGGAACATCCGGACGCACACGGAGGGCGGCGTTCAGCACTGATTCCCGGGCATGCACCGGGCTGGAAACTTTTCCCTGCAGCCCGTCGAGGCGGAAGGCAATGTCGTAGCTGGCACCCGCACTGTCCGGAACCACCGGCCGTCCGGCGGAGCCCTCCGGCCGGTCCGGGCGGCCGGTGGTGAACAGCTCAAACCGGACCCTGGCCGGATCAATGCCGCGTTCCGCGAGCGCATCGCGGCAAAGCTGGACCAGGTCAAACGGACCGCAGAGAAACCATTCATCTACCGCGTCTGCCGGAAGGACGGTGTCAATGAAGCTGGTGATTTTCTCTGCGTTGAGCCGCCCGCTGAGCAGCGGCGAGATCCGCTGCTCACGGGAAAGCACATGGTGCACGGCGAACCGCGAAGGGTAACGGTCCTTCAGGTCCGCCAGTTCCTCCAGGAACATCACGTCCATGGCTGCCTTGTTGGCATACACCAGGTCAAAGCGGGTGTGCTCCGAGGAGGCCAGGACGGACCGGGCAATGGCGATCACCGGGGTGATCCCCGATCCGGCTGCAACGGCAGCGAAGACCTGGCCGCGTGCCTGTTCAGCCGCCATCCCCGGCACCGGGCGCACGGTAAAGCTGCCGGCGGGCGACATCACGTCCAGCATGTCTCCGGCCTTCAGATGCTCGTTGACCCAGGAGGAAAACAGGCCCCCGAGGTCACGCTTGACGGCCACCTTCAGTTCTCCGGGACGGGGTTCGGCACAGATGGAATAGCTGCGCCTCAGTTCGGTGCCTTCCAGCACCGTGCGGAGGGCAACGTATTGCCCGGGCAGGTAGCCATAGGCGTCCGCCAGTTCGGGAGGAACCGCGAAGGTGACCTCCACGGCGTCTTCGGTCAGCCGGCGCACTGCCGCCACGGTCAGGGAATGGAAAGCGGCGCGCCGTACAGGCGCGGCGGGAAGAACGGTCATGGATCAGAGCACCTTGAAGTAGTCGAACGGTTCCAGGCAGTCCCGGCAGACCCAGAGCGCCTTGCACGAGGTAGAGCCGAACCGGGTCAGCTCCCGGGTGTTGAGCGAGGAGCACTGCGGGCATTTCACGCTCAGCCCCACGCGGACAGGACCGGCGGCGGCACTGCCCGACGGCGGGGCGATGCCGTAGGCGTCCAGCTTCGCCTTCCCGTCAGCGGTCATCCAGTCAGTGGTCCAGGCCGGAGCCAGTTCCAGGGCAACCTGCACCTCGGCATACCCCGCCCCGTGCAGGGCAGCCGTGACGTCCTGGCGGATGGCGTCCATGGCCGGGCAGCCGGAGTAGGTGGGGGTGATGGCCACCTGCACGCCGGCGTCGGAAACCTCCACCCGTCGCAGCACCCCCAGGTCCTCGATGCTCAGTACGGGGATCTCCGGATCACACACCGTCGCGGCTACATCCCAGGCGGCGGCCGCCGCAGGATCTGCCGGCCGCAGGGAGGATGCCATCAGGCTCACCACGTGGCACCGGGATGTTCGCGGGCCAGGACCTGCAGTTCCGCCAGCAGGTAGCCCAGGTGCTCGCTGTGCCGTCCCTGCCTGCCGCCGCCGGGAGCCGGCTGAACCGCAGGTACCTGAAGCCCAGCCTCCTGCAATACGGCGGTGATGCTCCGCTCAAACTCCGGCTTCAGGCTGGACGAAAGGACCGCGCGGTCCCCCATTGCCACCGCCGCGTCGTCGTCCTCGAACAGCTCACCGACGTACGGCCAGGTCAGCTCCAGCGCGCGGATCATCCGCCGGCGGGATTCATCAGTGCCAAGGCCCAGCCGCAGCACCCACTGGACGCTGTGGTCCCGGTGGTAGTCCACTTCCTTGACCGCCTTCGCCGCGATGGCCGCCAGCGTGGGGTCCGCACAGTGCTGCAGCGCGCTGTACAGTCCGAACTGGTAGAAGGAGACCGCCAGCTGGCGGGCTATGGTGCGGGCAAAATCGCCGTTCGGCTGCTCCATCAGGTGGGCGGAACGGAACTCCGATTCGCTCCGCCAGTAAGCCAGGTCATCCTCGGTGCGGCCGTCTGCGCTGCCGGCGTAGGTGAGGAAGGACCGGGCGTGGCCGATCAGGTCCAGGGCAATGTTGCCCAGCGCCACGTCCTCTTCGAGTTCCGGCGCGCGGGAAATCCACCAGCCCAGCCGCTGGGCCAGGACCAGGGCGTCGTCGCCCAGGCGGAGGGCATATGCCGCGGCGTCGGCCGGTGCCCGGGTGCCCGCGGCGGCAATGTCCTCGGGCCGCAGCGCATTGCCGGGGGTGATGCGGGTGGCGCTGTCCGAACTCACAGGTGCCTCACTCCCTCGGACTTTGTGTAATAGGTCGCGTGCCGGTAGTCCTTGCCCTGCGGGGACTCGAAGAGGCGTCCCCTGGCATCCGGGTCACTGGCGATGATGGCCGACGCCGGAACCACCCAGAGCGAGATGCCCTCGTTCCGGCGGGTGTACAGATCACGGGCGTTACGCACCGCCATGTCCGCATCCGGGGCGTGCAGGGACCCGGCGTGCACATGGGAAAGGCCGCGGGAGGAACGCACAAAAACTTCCCACAATGGCCACACCGCGGACGGCGCTGCGGGCACGTCCGGCACGGGGGCAGCAGGGGCGGAAACCGCAGGCGTGGGTGCCAGGGCGCCGTCGTCGCCGGTTGTTGATCCACCTGTCATGGCTAGGCCACCTCCGTGGCGTTCTGCCGGCGCGCATAGGCCGCTGCGGCCTCACGCACCCAGGCACCGTCCTCATGGGCTTCGCGGCGCCGGGCCAGCCGCTGCGAATTGCAGGGCCCCCGCCCGGCCAGGACCTCGCGGAACTCCTCCCAGTCAAGCGGCCCGTGCTCCCACCGTCCGGTTTCCGCGTTGAAGCGGATGGCCGGGTCAGGCAGGGTCAGGCCGAGGACCTGCACCTGCTCAACGATCATTCCGACGAACCGCGAACGCAGTTCATCGTTGGAAAACCGCTTGATGTTCCAGGCCATGGACTGGCGCGAGTTCGGTGAATCATCATCGGGCGGGCCGAACATCATCAGGGACGGGGCGTACCAGCGGTTGATGGCATCCTGCGCCATCTCCTTCTGTGCGTCAGTGCCCCGGGCGAGTTCGAGCAGGATTTCAAACCCCTGCCGCTGGTGAAAGGACTCTTCCTTGCAGATCCGCACCATCGCCCGGCCGTAGGGTCCGTAGGAAGCGCGGCACAGCGGGACCTGGTTGCAGATGGCCGCACCGTCCACCAGCCAGCCAATGGCGCCCATGTCCGCCCAGGACAATGCGGGATAGTTGAAGATCGAGGAATAGCGGGCCTTGCCGGCAATCAGGTCCTCGGTCATCCGGTCCCGGGGGGTGCCCAGGGTTTCTGCGGCGGAGTAGAGGTACAGGCCGTGCCCGGCTTCGTCCTGGACCTTGGCCATCAGGATGGCTTTGCGCTTGAGCGAGGGGGCACGGGAGATCCAGTTTCCCTCCGGCTGCATCCCGATGATTTCCGAGTGCGCATGCTGGGAGATCTGCCGGACCAGGGTCTTCCGGTATCCCTCCGGCATCCAGTCCCGCGGTTCCACCCGGGCATCAGCTGCGATCAATGCCTCGAACTGCTCTTGCCCGTCCATGCCTAACCCCGTTCAATAATTACCGACCGTTCGTTCAGGATATGGACGCGGGATGGGACCGTCAAGGGATCCGCTGCCGCCCGTCCGGCGCCCGCGGTTATGGAAAACTAGTGGTCTGGATAGTTTCCTCAGCGCAGAAGGAGTCATATGGGTATCCCCGAGCCCGACGCCGGACCGCCGGCCGTGGACGCCCTTGCCGCACGCCCCGCGGAGGACCCGGTTGAAAAGGACGGCGTTGATACCGCCACCGCTCCCCACTCCGGCTCCGCAGCGGCACTGATTGTTCCAACACTCCTGGGCCTGCTTGGGTTTGTTGCCGTAGCAGCCGCCGTAACCTCGGAAGCGGCCACGGTTGCCGTCACCGCCCCGGGGCTGATGCTGGCCTTTACCGCGCTGGTGGTGGCCGGAATCAGTCCGCTGTACCTGCGGCGTCCAACGCTGCGCTCGCTGCGGCGCCCGGCCATCCTGCTGGCCGCCTGCCTGCTGGTGGAAGCCGCACTGTTCCTGGCGGCGTCGCATCTGGTCCTTTTCTCACTGCCTGCCCTGCCGCTGGCCCTGTGCGGCGGTGCCGTTTTGCTGGGCACCAGCCTGTGGGGCCAGTTCCGCAAGGGCCCGGCTCCGGACCCGGTGCTGCGCCCTCGCAGCGAACTGCCGCCCCGGCCCTTCGCTTCCACCCTGCTGGCCGTGGCAGTGAACTGGCTGCTCTTCCTGACGGCTGGCGCCGTCTGTGCCTGGTTGCTGCTGGGCGACTAACCCTCTAGCCCTCTAATTGTTCCGGCAGGAACAGTTCCTCGATCCGCCGGCCCAGCACGCGGGCCAGGCCAAAAGCCAGGGGCAGCGAGGGATTAAACCTGCCCTTTTCAATGGAAATGACCGTCTGCCGTGAGACCCCCAGGCGTTCCGCGAGCTGCACCTGCGACAATCCCAGCCGCACCCGCTCCTGCGCCACGCGGTTCTCCATTCCTAGGCGTTTCGGCGTCGGGCCGCGGTGTAGCGCAGCGCCCAGGCCGCCAGGCCGGCCGCGCAGAAGAGCGGAAGCGGGACGGTCCAGCCCGCCACAGCCTGCAGCACAACCCCCAAGGACACCACCACCATCACATCGGTGAAGGCGGCGGCAGCCGCATCCCGGGACCAGGAACGTTCGACGTCGGTAGCACCTGCGGCCTCGATCCGGCGGGTTTCCGCCGAATTCAGGACCAGCATCCAGAAGGCAACCCCCACCACGGGCCCCACTGCCGCGGCAAACACCGGCACGTACAGCGCCGGGTCCCCTCCGTTGCTCAGCGCCACCGCCCAGCCCAGGGCCGCTCCCGCTGCGGCACCGCCGGCCGTGCTCAATCCAATCCTGAGTCCGCGGGTCCGCCTGCCCGCTGTTTCCGTCGCCATGGCCGAAGCCTGCCACCGACCCCGCCGAATGTAAAGGGTGCTTTACATTCCGGAGTGCCCGCTGCAGGACACCCGCCGGCTAAGCCGCGAGCATAAGCCCGGCGTGCGGCCCTTCGACACCGCCCCGCGGATGGATATATTCGAATCATGACTACTCCCCAGCCCCCGGTTGCCAAGAAAGTCCCTACTGAACGCACCCACCACGGCGATACGTTTGTGGATAACTATGAGTGGCTGCGGGAGAAGGAAAGTCCCGAGGTGGTGGCGCACCTGACCGCAGAGAACGAGTACACCGCCGCGGTCACCGCAGACCAGGAAGAGCTGCGCAACCGGATCTTCGAGGAGATCAGGAACCGTACCGAAGAGACTGACCTCTCCGTCCCCGCCCGCAAGAAGGGCTGGTGGTATTACACCCGCACCGAGGAGGGCAAGCAGTACGCGATCCACTGCCGCACCGCCGCCCGGGACACCGGTGACCTGGCCGCCGACTGGACTCCGCCGTCGGTCCTGCCCGGAGTACCGGTGGAGGGCGAACAAATCCTGATCGACGGCAATGCGGAAGCGCAGGGCAAGCCGTTCTTCTCCCTCGGCGGCCTGGCCGTAACCGAGGACGGTCACCTGCTGGCCTACTCCGAGGACAACGCCGGTGATGAACGCTTCACCCTGCGGATCAAGGACCTGCGCACAGGGGACCTGCTGCCGGACAGCATCCCCAATGTCTTCTACTCACTTGCGTTCTCCCCCGATGGCAACCGCGTGTTCTACACCGTGGTGGATGACTCCTGGCGCCCCTACCAGGTCAAGGCCCATACCCTCGGCACCCCGGTGGAAGACGACGTCGTCATCTACCAGGAGGACGACATTGCCATGTGGACCGGCTTTGACCTTTCCGCAGACCGCCGGCAGCTGCTCATCGGCATCAGCAGCTCCGAGTACAGCGAGTACCGGGTGCTGGACTTTGATGATCCCGCGGACACCGTCCGCGTGCTGATTCCGCGCAGTGAACGGATTCTTTACGAAGCCGAACCGCTCACTGTGGACGGGCGCCGTCAGTACCTGCTCACGCACAACCACGGGGCCCTGAACTCAATGCTTTCCCTGGTTGCGGAGGAGGAATTCGCTAAGCCGCTGGCCGATCAGCACTGGCAGACCGTCATTGCCCACGACGACACCGTGCGGGTCAACGGCGCCGCCGTAACCCGGACCCATGTGCTCGTCTCCGTCCGCAAGGACACGACGGAACGCGTTCAGATCCTCCCCTTGGAAGGCCTCGGCACTCCCGCACAGGCGCCTGCGGTGGAACCGGCCTTCGACGAGGAGCTGTACACCGCCAACCTAGCGAACGCGGAATTCGATTCCCCGATCATCCGGCTCAGCTACACCTCCTTCCTCACCCCGCCGCGGGTTTACGACTACGTCCTGTCCACCGGTGACCTGGAACTGCGGAAGCAGACGCCGGTCAAGGGCGGCTACCGTTCCGAGGACTACGTGGCCGAACGTGAATGGGCGACGGCGGCGGACGGCACCCGCATTCCGCTCTCGGTCATCCGCCGGGCGGATCTGCGCCGGGACGGCAGCAACCCGGCACTGGTTTACGCCTACGGAAGCTATGAAGTGAGCATGGATCCCGGTTTCAATGTTGCCCGGTTGTCCCTGCTGGACCGCGGCGTGGTCTACGTGGTGGCCCACATCCGCGGCGGCGGCGAGATGGGCCGGGCCTGGTACGACGACGGCAAGAAGCTGAACAAAAAGAACACCTTCACCGACTTCGTGGATGCCACGGACTGGGTCGCGGCGTCGGGCTGGGCGGATCCGGACCGGATCGCCGCCATGGGCGGCTCGGCCGGCGGCCTGCTGATGGGCGCAATAGCGAACCTGGCACCGGAGAAATACCGGGCCATTGTGGCGCAGGTGCCGTTTGTGGATGCCCTGACCTCCATCCTGGATCCGGACCTGCCGCTCTCGGCTCTCGAGTGGGAGGAATGGGGCAACCCCATCACCGACCCCGAGGTGTACCGGTACATGAAGGAATACACCCCCTACGAAAACATCCGCGCCGTGGACTATCCGAAGATCGCAGCTGTCACCAGCTTTAATGACACCCGTGTCCTGTACGTGGAGCCGGCCAAATGGGTGGCGCAGCTGCGGGAAACCTCCACCGGGTCAGAACCCATCGTGCTCAAGATCGAAATGGACGGCGGCCACGGCGGGGCCTCCGGCCGGTACGAGGCATGGAAGGACCGGGCGTGGGACTACGCCTTCATCCTCTCCGCCCTCGGTGCGCGGGACCTGCTGCCGGCGGCCGCGCGGGAGGACGCCGCGTAGGCGAACGGGACATTCTGCGTAGCCCGCATCGCCGAGCGAGGAACGAGTGAGGTGTCTAAGGGCGGCGGAATGTCCCGGTAGCCTAGGCGGACTGCCGGATCACCAGTTCCGGCGGGTACACCGCCGGTTCCAGCCGGGAGCCGGGCTCCTCGATTTCCTGCAGCAGCATCTCGGAGGCACGCCGGGCCATTTCGATCATGGGGTTTATGACGGTGGTCAGGCCCGGGGTGCTGGACGCGGCAAGCTGGTGGTTGTCATAGCCCACCAGCGCCACATCGCCGGGCACGGAAAGACCCCGCTCGCGCAGCACGTTCAGCACACCCAGGGCCATAAGATCCGACGCCGCGAAGATGGCGTCGATGTCCGGATTGGTGTCCAGCAGCCTGGCCGCCGCGGCCGCACCGCCCTCGGTGGTGAACTGGCCGCTTTCCATTCCCGCCGGTGCCAGGCCCGCTTCTGCGAGCCCTGCCCGCCATCCTTCGGTCCGGTCCTGGGCCGCGGTCATGTCCGCCGGTCCCGTGACAGTGGCAATGCGGCGGTAGCCCCGCTCCACCAGGTGCCGGGCAGCAAGCAGTCCTCCGGTGCGGTTGTCCGTATCCACGAACACCAATCCGTCCCGGTCCTGCCAGGGGCGTCCGATAAAAACGGCCGGCAGGGGTGCATCCGCCAGCTGGGTTTCCAGGGCGTCCGCCTTGTGGTGGGAGACCACAATGGCCCCGTCCACGTGTCCGCTGCGCAGGTAGCGGATGATCTGCCCTTCCTTCTCGCCCTGCCGGGCAATCAGCAGCACCAGCTGGACTTCCGTGTCTTTCAGCGACTCCGTGATGCCGTTCAGCGTCATGGCGAAGAAGGGGTCCACCAGCACCCGGCCGTCCGGTTCCGGAATGACGAGGGCAATGGAATCGGCGCGGCTGGTCGCGAGGGACCGGGCCGCACGGTTGGGGGTGAACCCCAGCTCACCAATGGCCGCATCAATGGCGGCCTGAGTCTGGGCGCTCACCCGTGCCCCGCCGTTAATCGCCCGCGAAACAGTGGAGCGGGAGACACCGGAAAGCGCCGCCACGTCCTCCAGCGTAGGGCTGGCCCTGCGGGGTTTGACCGGCGCGGTGCGGGTGCCGGGGTCCAAGCTGCTCACCCTACTGACGATACGACATGGGACCCCGCTCCGGAGGACCGTTCCGGCAACTCGTTGGCACGGGCAACTTCGGCGAACCACCGGCCGCTGGCCTTTGGCGTTCGCTGCTGCGTGGCATAGTCCACATGGACTATGCCGAACCGTTTCGCGTAGCCCCAGGCCCATTCGAAGTTGTCCATCAGTGACCAGGCAAAGTAGCCGCGGACATCCACACCGTCCGCTGCCGCCTGTTGGACCGCGGCCAGGTGCGCTTCGATAAACCCCAGCCGGTCCTCGTCCCGGACCACGCCGTCCACCACCTCGTCGTCGTCGAACGCCGCACCGTTTTCCGTGATGTACAGCTTCACGCCGGCCGGGCCGGTGTATTCGCGCTGCAGCCGCATCAGCAGCCGATGCAGGCCCTCAGGCTGGATTTCCCAGCCCATGTTGGTCACCGGCAGCCCGCGCGGCACGGTGTATACACCGTCCGCGGCGGGATACGGGCTGGCCGTGGGCCGTGCAGAGGGAGCGGCAGTGGTAATGGCCACCGCCGGTTCGGTTTTGGTCACCGCCTCACCGTGGTAATAATTCACACCGAGGAAGTCGATGGGGGTGCTGATCGCGGCCAGGTCGCCGTCGCGAATATGGCCCTGGAGCCCGTAGGGCGCCAGATCCGCCAGCACATCCTCGGGATACTGGCCACGGAACACCGGGTCGGCAAAGACCCGGTTGAACTGACCGTCAATGCGGCGGGCAGCGTCCACGTCATCCGGGTTCTGCGGATCCAGCGGATCAGCAACCGTGAAGTTCAGGGTCAGCCCCAGCTCCAGCGCTGCATCCCGTGCCCGCAGTTCCTGCGCGGCCAGCCCGTGGGCGAGCAGGAGGTGGTGGTTGGCGGCAACGGCCTGCGACCGGTCCTGCAGCCCCGGCGCATGTTCCCCGCTGGCATAGCCCACGTAGGCCGAGCACCACGGCTCGTTCAGGGTTGTCCAGGCCTGCACCCTGTCCCCCAGGACATCGTGGACGCTGAGCGCATACTCGGCAAAGCGGTAGGCGGTGTCGCGGTTGGCCCAGCCGCCGGCGTCCTGCAGTGCCTGCGGCAGGTCCCAGTGGTAGAGCGTCAGCCAGGGCTTGATTTCGGCGTCCAGCAGTTTGTCGGTGAGCCGGCTGTAGAAATCCAGTCCCGCGGGGTTCACGGCACCGCCGTCGGGCCGGATCCGCGCCCAGGAGGTCGAGAACCGGTAGGAGGCCAGGTTCAGGGACTGCATGAGCGCGACGTCCTCGTCGAGGCGGTGGTAATGGTCGCAGGCAACGTCTCCGTTGTCGCCGTTGGCCACGGCACCGGGAACCCGGGCGAAGGTGTCCCAGATGGAGTCCTTCCTGCCGTCCTCGGAGGCTGCCCCCTCCACCTGGTAGGCAGCGGTGGCCGCGCCCCACAGGAACCCCGGGGGGAACTGGCCGTTGTTGTTCTGCGTCATCCTTTGACCGCTCCCTGCATGATTCCTGCAACCAGGTGCCGTCCGGCGACGGCGAAGACAATAAACAGCGGAATGGTGGAAAGCACCACACCGGCAAGCACCACCGAGTAATCCACGAAGCGCGCCGACTGAAGCTGGGACAGCGCCACGGGCAGGGTGGGGTTTTGGGCGTTGAGCACAATGAATGGCCAGAAGAAGTTGGTCCATGTGGCCACGAAGGTAAACAGCGCCAGCATGGCGGCTGCCGGACGGCCCGCCGGCAGGGCTACATGCCAGAACGCCTGCCACATGTTCGCGCCGTCCATCCGGACGGCTTCGATGAGCTCATCGGGCAGCGCGTCCCGCAGATACTGCGTCATCCAGAACACTCCGAACGCGGTGACGAGGCCCGGAACGATAACCGCCCCCATGGTGCCGGTCCAACCCAGCTTCGACATCACGATGAACAGGGGAACCACACCCAGCTGTGTGGGCACGGCCATGGTGGCGACGACGAACACCAGCAGCACCTTGCTGCCCCGGAAACGCAGCTTGGCGAAGGCGAAACCTGCCAGCGAGGAGAAGATCACCACGGACGCTGCCGTCACCGTGGACACCAGGACGCTGTTGCCCAGCGCCTTCCAGAACGGAATGCTGTCCAGCACGGTGGCGGCGTTGATAAAGAAGTTGCCGCCCGGCAGCAGGGTCATGCCCGAGGCCAGGGCGTCACTGTCATGGCTGGCCACCAGGACGGACCAGAGAATGGGAAGCGCCGAACCGAGGATCACCGCTCCCAGCAGCCCGTAGGTCAGGAACCCGGGCCGCCGGTTGTAGCCGCCGGTTTTCCGGCCGCGTCCCGGGCGCCCGGGCCGCGGCGGGCGTGCCCCGGTCCGTTCCCGGCGTCGTTTGGCCGCGTCGGCGGCCTTCCGGCCGGCGGTTTGTTCAACCATGGGTACGGAAGTCATCTGCGTCCTCCCTGAGTGGCGATCCGTCTGGTGATGAGGAAATTGAGGGCGGCGATGATGACAATGATGACGAACAGCAGCCAGGCGACCGCCGAGGCGCGTCCGAAGCTGCGCTGGCCCCAGCCCATTTCCCAGATGTACATGGTCAGGGTCTGCCACTGCCGGTCCGCCCCGCCGAGTCCGGTGATGTCAAAGACCCGCGGCTCGTCGAAGATCTGCAGACCGCCGATGGTGGCGGTGATGACCACGAAAATGATGGTGGGCCGCAGCATCGGCACGGTCACCGAGATGAACTGGCGCCAGCGGCTGGCGCCGTCAATGATGGCTGCCTCGTACATGTCCCGGGGAACCGCCTGCATGGCGGCGAGGAAGATCAGGGCGTTGTATCCGGTCCAGCGGAAGTTCACCATGGTGGCAATGGCTGCGTGGCTGGCCAGCTGGTTGGAGTGCCATCCCACCGGGTCCAGGCCCACGGCCAGGAGCAGGGCATTGATGGTGCCGGAATCATCGGCGAAGAGCCGGTTGAAGATCAGGCCCACAGCCACCGGCGCCACGATGTAGGGCACCAGTACGCCCATCCGCCAGAAGGTCTTGGCGCGCAGGTTCGCGTCCAGGACCGCTGCGATGGCGATGGCGATGATGATCTGCGGAACGGCGGAGATCAGGAAGATGCTGAAGGTGTTGCCCACGGCATTCCAGAAATAAGGCTGCGACAGGATAAACGTGTAGTTCTCCGCGCCCACGAAACCCTGGTTGCCGCCGATGAGGCTCCAGTTGTGCAGTGAAACCCAGCCCGTGTAGATCAGCGGGAAAAGGCCCACAATGCCAAAGAGGATGAAGAACGGTGAGATGTACAGGTACGGGGAGACTTTCACGTCCCAGCGGGCGAGCTTGCTGCGGAACCCGATCCTGCGGACCGGCGTGCGCACCGGCGGCGGCTTGACGGCGACAGCCATGGCTATCTTCCTAACGTTCAAGGGGAAAGAAGTTGGTTCCGGTGCCTGTGGCGCCCTTCCCGCGGGACTACG
Source organism: Arthrobacter sp. YD2 (assembly GCF_030410475.1). NCBI lineage: Bacteria > Bacillati > Actinomycetota > Actinomycetes > Micrococcales > Micrococcaceae > Arthrobacter > Arthrobacter sp. YD2. Next base: position 771,945 of record NZ_JAUHHB010000001.1, on the reverse strand, counting down.
CGCGGGCGGCGGCCACAGGCACCGGAGGTTTGGGGGCTACTGCAGGGCGTTGACCCCGGTCACGAACTTCTCCCAGGAGGAGGCCGCATCATCGGTCTTGACCACGTCTACGCGGTTCAGTGCCTGCTGCATGGCGTCATTGATGGGGAAGTACTTCTCGCCCTTGAACGGCGTCACGGTGACGGCTTCGGCACGTTCAGCCAGGATTTCGCCCACCGGCGCATCGTTGAAGAACTCGTTGGTGGAGCTCAGCAGGGTTTCGGATTCCAGCGCTTCGGTCTGGCTGGGGAAGGTGCCCTTGGCTTCGAAGGCCTTGATCTGCTGCTCGGGGGCGGTCAGCCACTGTGCCAGCTTGATAGCTTCTTCCTGGTTCTTGCCCTGTGTGGGCACGGTCAGGTAGGAGCCGCCCCAGTTGCCGCCGCCGCCCGGGAAGACGTTGGCGATGTCCCAGCCTTCGACGCCGGCGGCGTTGCCTTCAATGCTGCCCAGCATCCAGCCCGGGCAGAAGGTGGTGGCAAAGGCGCCGCTCTGGAAGCCTGCCTTGTAGTCATCCGACCAGAGTTCCAGGTGGGCGGAGAGGCCCTTGTCCACGGAATTCTCCAGGACCTGGTTGTAAATGTCTTTTACTTCCTGGTTCTCGGTGGCGATGACGGTTCCGTCATTCTCCTCGTAGGCGTTCTCCACCTGGTTGATCATGGCCTGGTAGGTGGCCATGGCCGAGTCATACCAGGCGACGTCGGAGGCCGCGGTGAACTTCTCGCCCACCTCGAAGTAGTGGTCCCAGTCGCCTTCCAGCAGGGCTGCGACTTCCTCGCGGTCGGTCGGCAGTCCGGCAGCGGCGAAGAGATCCGAGCGGTAGCAGATGGCTTCCGGACCAATGTCGGTGCCGTAGCCGATGAGTTTGCCGTCCTCGGTGGTTGCGCCTTCGGTTTTCCACTCCAGCCAGCGGTCTTCCACCTCGGGGCTGGCCAGATCGGCGAACTGGTCCGGGTACTGCTTGAGCTCGGGCAGCCAGTCCACCTCGATACCCTCGATGTCCGAAAGGCCCGAGCCGGCAGCGAGCTTGGTGCTCAGGTTGTCGCGGGCAATGTTGGACGTGGCCTTTTTGTCATGAACGATCTTCACGTCGGGGTTGGCGGCCATGTACTCCTCGAACAGGTCCTCGTACCCGAACTCGTTGAAGGTACTGACGCTGAGCGTCACCTGGCCGTCTTCTCCGGCTGCTCCGTCATCTCCGCCGCCGCAGGCGGTCAGGAGAAGGGCTGCAGCTGCAACAGATGCGGCAACTGCGGGACCGCGGCGGCGCGCACGGGCGGCCAATGTCGGTTTGGTACTCATTGCTGACTCCTTTGTCTGTGACGAGTGCACGAGTGCGTCCGCGGTTTTCCGCGCCTGCCGTGCCGATGCCTAACGGATGCGCCCTGTGTGCCCGGATCGGCGGTGACGCCTACTGGTGGGAGCGCTCCCACAAGCAATGCCTAAATGCTGGTGTGTGACAGATCACAAGTCAAGTGGGAGCGCTCCCATAACGACGGCCAAAAACAGTGCGTTGGTATACGTGCAGGTCAGACGGCATATTGGCAGCCAGCCTGTTATTCAATCGTTACCGGCAAACACGCTGAAAGAGCCGTTGGCTAGCGCTGGGGCACCGACCATGGCGGGAGAAGCGGGCGCCGGCCACGGTGCATCCGGAGGTATGCCGAACCTTGCGGCGGGGGTGGGGTGGGGAGATACAGGGCGTTCCGGTCGGTGTCCAAGCGGGCCCGAAGGCGACGCTCCACGCAGCCAGGCAGGAAAAGGGCCCCGGGGGACCACAACCGAGAACCTGCCTCGAGCCCGAGACCGATAAAGGCCCGCACCAAAAGGGCAGTGAGCCGGCCCGAATGGCAGCGAAACCGGTGGGTGTGGAGGGATCCGGGCCGGGCTTCTGGCTTCAAGCTTCAGGCTTCAGGCTTCAGGCTTCAGGCTTCAGGCTTCAGGCTTCAGGCTTCAGGCTTCAGGCTTCAGGCTTCAGGCTTCAGGCTTCAGGCTTCAGGCTTCAGGCTTCAGGCTTCAGGCTCAGTCTGCCGAACCGGCGCCTTCGACTTTCGGTTTGGGTCCGGCGAACCGGCGGCCATCAGTGGCCGCTGCATGCCGGGCCGGGCGCCCTGCGGACTCTCCTGCGGATCCTGCAGGACCGGCGGACCCCCGCACGGCCTGACCGGATGCAGTAGTGGGAGCGAAGGTTTCGGCTGCGTTGAGAGCGGTGGGAGCGGAAGCATCAGCTGCCTGTCCGCTGCCGGCAGCGGACCCGGCGGGAGCGGCAGACTCGGCGGGAGCGGCAGACTCGGCGGGAGCGACCGACTCGGCGGGAGCGACGGACCCGGCGGGAGCGACCGACTCGGCGGGAGCGACGGACCCGGCGGGCTCGCCGTCGTCCTTGGTTGCGGCCTTATGGGACTGGCGCAGCACCTCGAACACGATCGGGATCACGGAGAGCACCACTACGCCCACGAAGATCAGATCCAGGTTTTCCCGGACAAAGGGCACGCGGTCCCCCAGTACGTACCCGAGCATGGTGACTCCCACGCCCCAGAGGAAGGCACCAATGACGTTGAATGCCACGAAGGTGCGGTAGTTCATCCGCGCGACACCAGCCACCACCGGGGTGAACGTACGCACCACGGGCACAAAGCGGGCCAGGATCACGGCCTTGCCGCCGTGCCGCTCGAAGAACACCTCCGCACGGCGGACGTTCTCCTGTTTAAACAGCCTGCTGTTGGGGCGTTTGAAAATGGCCGGGCCGGTCTTTTTGCCGATGTAATAGCCGGTCTGGTCGCCCACGAAGGCACTGATGAAAATCAGCAGGGCGAGCAGCCACACGTTGATGTTGATGGTGCCGGTGGCCACCAGCAATCCGGCCGTGAACAGCAGGGAATCACCGGGCAGGAAAAAGCCAATGAGGAGCCCGGTTTCGGCGAATACGATGCCGCAGACCAGCAGCACCACCCACGGACCAAGCGCAGGATCAGCCAGGAAAACCTGCGGATCCAGCCACTCCGGGAGGAGGGAAGAAGTGGGAGGCCGCACGGGACCGAAGGCGGCTGCGGCCGCAGAAAGAATCACTTCCTCAGGGTACGCCATGCCCCGCGGCGTCCTCTGGGAAATCCTGTATCTCCTCCGGGCTTCCCCTGCCTGGTCTTGACCTGCCTGTTCCGTGCCCGGGCATGAGGGCTGAGCGTGAGCCTGCGGGCCGCTGCTGCGGCATCGGGATGTCCCCGGCGGGGTTGCGGTCCGGTGTCACGGGGATCCGCTGACCATAAGCACTGTGGGACACTGCACAGGAACCGGGCACCGCGTAGCGGGGAAGCGGGTGCGGACGTGGGAAAATGGCGCCATGCCAGATGCCGACGCCACTCCCCCTGCCGCAGCGCCCCGCCGGGGCCGCCCGGGATATGACCAGCAGACGGTGCTGAACGTGGCGGTGGATGTGTTCAACCGGCACGGCTACGAGGCCACGTCCATGGGGATCCTGGCCGAGAACCTGGGGCTGTCGAAGTCGGCGATCTACCATCATGTGCCATCCAAGGGCGATCTGCTCCGCCTGGCCCTGGACCATGCGCTGGATGGCTTGGAGGCGGTTCTGGATGATCCGCTGGCGTCCACGGGCGCCGCCGATGCGCGGCTGGAATTCGTCCTGCGCGGCACCATCGAGGTGCTTACGCAGCGCCTGCCCTTCGTGACCCTGCTGCTGCGCCTGCGCGGCAACACGGAAATTGAACGCAATGCCCTGACCCGCCGCCGCGAGTTCGACCACCGTGTGGCCGATCTGGTGGACGCGGCCCGGCGCGAAGGCTCAGTGCGCCGCGACATTGACCCGCGCACCACCACCCGGCTGCTCTTCGGCACCATCAACTCGATTGTGGAATGGTACCGGCCCGGCGGCCCGCTGCCCGCGGACAAGCTGGCGGACAACATCATCACCATGGTCTTTGACGGACTGCATACCCGCGGGACTTCCGGCTCATGAGACACCGGCGCCGCTGGCTGTGGGCCGTAGTGGCAGTCGCCGGCCTCGCCCTGGCCGCTTACGGCGTGGTGTGGGTCAGCGACGTGCTGAGCCCGGAAACGGCCTGCGGCTGGGTGGTACGTACCGGAGACTGCTGAGTCACTTCTCCACCAGCGTCAGGACGTCGTAGGTGGCGACCAGCTCGTCGTTCTGGTTGGTGATCACGGCGTCCCAAGCCACTTCGCCGTACTCGTCCGTTTCCCGCGGCGTGATCTTTTTGGCCGTGAGCGTGACCCGGATGGCATCCCCGGCAGCCACCGGGGTGATGAACCGCAGGTTCTCCAGCCCGTAGTTGGCCAGCACCGGCCCCGGCGCCGGATCCACGAACAGCCCGGCAGCCCAGGAGAGCAGCAGGTAGCCGTGCGCCACGATGCCGGGGAAAAACGGATTGGCCTCAGCTGCAGCGGAGTCGGTATGCGCATAGAAGGTGTCGCCCGTGGTTTCCGCAAAGGCTGCAATATCCTCAAGGGCGACGGTCCGCAGGTCGGAGCGCACCGCATCGCCGACCCGCAGTTCACTGAGCGGCTTGCGGAACGGATGTCCGGCGTCGAACCGCTGGTCTGCGCCGGAGTGCCAGATCCCGGTGAGGGCGGTGAGCATGTTGGGTGAGCCCTGCACCGCTGTGCGCTGCATGTAGTGCAGCACCGCCCGGATGCCGCCGAGCTCTTCTCCCCCGCCGGCACGTCCGGGACCCCCGTGGACCAGGTGCGGCACGGGTGATCCGTGGCCGGTGGAACTCGCGGCGTCCTCCCGGTTGAGGATGAGCACCCGCCCGTGGTGGCCGGCAATGCCGGTAAGCACCTCGGCCGCCACCTGCGGGTCATTGGTGCACACCGTTGCCACCAGCGATCCGCCGCCGCGGGCTGCCAGCCGCACGGCGTCGGCCACGCTGTCATATCCCACTACCGAGGCGACGGGTCCGAACGCCTCGACCGTGTGCAACGCATCCGCGTCGGCATCGGGCCAGGTCAGCAGCATCGGTGCCATAAATGCCCCGTCCGGCGCGGAACCGGTACGGCCGTCCGCGAGTACGACGTCGGGCGCGTCCAGCGTGCCCAGCGCCAGTTCACCGCCGGCCTCCAGCAGGGAACGTACGGCGGCGCGGACCGCCTCCAGCTGCTCCAGGGAAGCCAGCGCACCCATGGTCACCTCTGCAGCGCGCGGATCACCCAGCACCACGCGCTGCCGGATGCGCTCCGCGGCGGCGGCAACGACGTCGTCCACCAGGGCACGGGGCACCAGTGCGCGGCGGATGCTGGTGCACTTCTGCCCTGCTTTGACGGTCACTTCGGTCACCAGCGACTTGATGTAGGCCTCGAACTCCGGAGTTCCGGGAACGGCATCCGGGCCCAGGATCGCCGCGTTGAGGGAATCCGTCTCCGCCGTGAAGCGAACTCCGCCCACCGCGACGTTCGGATGGGCGCGCAGCTTGTCCGCAGTGGACGCCGAGCCGGTAAAGGAGACCATGTCGCGGTAGTCCAAGTGATCCAGCAGGTCCCGCGCGGAACCGGAAATCAGCTGCAGCGATCCCGCGGGCAGGATGCCGGACTCCATGATCAGGCGCACGACGGCGGCGGCGAGGTACCCGGTGGGAGTGGCCGGCTTGGCGATGGTGGGGACGCCGGCGAGGAATGCCGGGGCAAGCTTTTCCAGCATGCCCCAGACCGGGAAGTTGAAGGCGTTGATCTGCACGGCCGCCCCGGGGCGCCGGGTGTAGAGGTGCTCCCCGAGAAAGGAACCGTCCCTGGACAGCGTTTCCACTGCACCGTCGGTGATTACGGTGGCGTTGGGCAGCTCGCGCCGGCCCTTGGACCCGTAGGCGAAGAGCACGCCGATCCCGCCGTCGATATCCACCAGCGAGTCCCTGCGCGTGGCACCGGAGCGCGCGGACACCTCATAGAGCTCCTCCCGGTGTCCGTTGAGGAAGGTGGCAAGGTCCTTCAGCAGCAGGGCACGCTGGTGGAAGGTGTACTTTCCCAGCTCGTCCTGGCCGGTGGTCCGGGCATGCTCGACGGCAGCGGCCGCATCCAGTCCGTCGCTGCTGACGAGGGCGAGCAGCTCCCCGGTGCTGGCATCCCGCACCTCGGTGCCGGGGGCGCCGCCGCCGGGTGTCCACCAGGCGTCTCGGACATAGCTGGGCACGTACTCGACGTCGAGGGCCGTTGCCGTCATCTCGGAACCTTTCGCGGGGAACAGCGTTCCGGCGGCATTGCCGGGCTGCACATCATGGATTACTGAACAGGCGGTCGGTATATCGCCAGCGTAGCGCAGAGCGGCCGTCCCGGCACCCCTCCCGACACCCCCGCCGGTCACAGGAAGGGTCCGGGGCAAACGGCAGGCGGAGCGGGAAGCTGCAGCAAAAACGCCCGCCCACAGGACGGATGTGGGGTTTTGGATTGCTGCCGGGCCGGCGGTGCGACAGACTGCTCCCCTTGGTGTGACCGTCCCCTGTCCCGAAGGAGCGCAAAGATGAGCCCCGTCCAACACCCCTCCCGCCGAACATCACGTCGCGGAAGCCTTGCCGTCCTGGCCCTGGCTGTATCCGCCCTGCTGATCGGCGGTGTGGCGCCTGCCGCCGCAGACAGTCCGGCCAACCGCGGCGCGGGGAACGGCCATTCCCCCGAACACCGGGGCGGGCACGGCGGGGGCAGCGGGCATGGCGGGGGCAACGGGCACGGCGGGGGCAACGGCCGGGGCCGAGACATCGATTATGTAGCCTTCGGGGATTCCTATGCCTCCGGGTTCGGCGGCGGTCCGCTGCTGGACGCCTGCGGGCGAACCGCACAGGGTTACCCCGCCCTGCTGGACGCCTTGAACCGGGTGGATCTGGAGACCGACGCCACCTGCGCCGGCGCCACTGCCCTGACTACCCCGGCGGATGCGCCGGTGGATCTCCCGGAGCAGATCAGCGACGCCGCAGCCCGGGGCACGCTCAACGCCCGGACCGACGTCGTGACGGTAACCATCGGCGGAAACGACATCCGTTTCGGCACGGTGGTGGCCGCGTGCATCGGCCAGCAGCTGCCGGCCACGTGTGCACCCGCCCTGGAACAGGCGAATACCTATGCATCGACGGTCCTTGCGCCCCAGCTGGCGGCCCAGTTCGCACGGATCGCGGAGCTGGCACCACGGGCGACCCTGGTGGTCACGGGATACCCCTACCTCTTCGAAGCGGGCACGGCGGGACCGCTAAGCGCAGAGGCACAGGCGCTGTTTAATGCCGGCACCGATGACCTGAACGCAGTGATTGCCGGGCAGGTTCCGGAAAGCGGCATCTTTGTGGACGTGGTGGACGAGTTTGCCGGGCACGGCGTGGGAGCAGCGGATTCCTGGATCCGGCTCGAAGGCGGCCAGTTCGACCTCCACCCTAACGAAACGGGTTACCGGGAGGGCTATCTGGCAGCGATCCTCGCGGACGCCGGCAGCGAGTTCTCCGCCCCGGGATGCCGCGGCCGGCACTGAACCTGCGGACGGCCTGCCACCCTGCCCGTAGAAGGCCGGAGGCAGGAAACCGGTCAGGCGCCGTCGCCCTCCGGACCGGAAATAACCTCGCGCAGGAAGGCCACATGAGAGTCAAAGGCCGCCCTGCCTTTGACGGTCAGCTCCGCCCAGGTGTGGGTCCGTCCGGCCAGCCCGGGCCCCTTGCTCAGCTTGACGTACCCGGCCTGTTCGAGTTGCTTCAGGTGTTTACTCAGCGTGGGATCGCTGACTTCGAGGGTGTCCCGGAGCAGCGCAAATTCGGTGCTCCCCAGCCGTGAGAGCAGTCCGCAGACCCGCAGCCGGACGGGGCCGTGCACTACCTCGTCAAAACGTGCCGCCGGCATCAGGGCTGCCCGTGGATGGACCGGACCAGGGCCCGCTCCATCCGGAGTCCGAGCACCAGCGTGGCTGCGAAGGTCAGCAGGGCTGCCGCGAAGAGGAGGGCCATGGAGCCTCCTGACTTGGAGACAACCATGCCGATCCCTACTGCGAGCGCAGCACAGCCAATGAATGTCAGGGCAACGCGCACGGACGCAGGGTAAGCCCACGGATCAGCCCGGGTTCCGGTGATCAGCGGACGCAGCATCCCCAGCAAAACCAGGGCAACTGCGGAAAGGGCGAACCCTGCGGATTCCCAGGGCCCCAGGCCGAAGGAGAGCACAAAGCCCGATATGCAGCAGGACTGGAGCAACACGTACCAGAACGGAGCTCCGGTGGACCCGCTGACTGCCGCCCCGTCGGCGTCCAGCGCCTCGAGGTGGTGTCTTGCGGTCTCCGGGGTGACATCTCGACTTTCCATATCGGCAACTCTAGACTTTCCAATCCGGAAAGTATAGACCCCGGCGGAAATCCGCCAATCCCTCTCCCCGTCAGGCCCCGAGCACCTCTGCCAGATCAAACTTCACCGGCTCCTCCAGCTGGTCATACGTACAGGATTCCGGTGTGCGGTCGGGCCGCCAGCGCACAAACCGGGCCACGTGGCGGAACCGTTCACCCTCCATGTGGTCATACTTCACCTCCACCACCCGCTCCGGACGCAGCGGAACAAAGGAGAGATCCTTCTTCCCGCTCCACCGGCTGCCTTCGGAGTTCCGCGGCGTGCGGGTGCCGCCCTCCTGCTCCTGTGCGGCCCAGGGATGGCCGTCCTCCTCAGCGACCAGGGGCTGCAGTTCCTCGAAGAGCTCCCGACGCCGGTCCATGGAAAAGGCCCCTGCCACGCCCACGTTGGTGAGCACGCCGTCGTCGTTGTATATCCCCAGCAGCAGCGAACCGATCAGGTCCGGGCCGGATTTGTGTACCCGGTAGCCGGCGAGCACGCAGTCGGCTGTGCGTTCGTGCTTGAGCTTGGCCATGGTGCGCTTGTTCGGCGCGTAGGGTCCGTCCAGCGGTTTGGCCACCACCCCGTCCAGCCCCGCACCTTCGAAGCGCTCGAACCAGTCCCGGGCCAGCGCCGGATCGTCCGTAGCCGCTGTCACGGACACCGGAGCCTTTGCTGCCTTGAGCGCCTGCACGAGTGCCTCGCGCCGTTCGGCGAACGGCTTGTCCGTGTAGTCGGTATCCCCCAGGGCCAGCAGATCGAACGCCACGAACCGGACCGGCGTTTCTTCCGCGAGCAGTTTCACGCGGCTGGCGGCGGGATGGATGCGTTGCTGCAGCAGTTCGAAGTCCAGCCGTTTGCCGTCCGATGCCACCATGACAATTTCGCCGTCCACCACGCAACGCTCCGGGAGGTTGGCTTTAAGGGCTTCCACGAGTTCGGGGAAGTAGCGCGTAATGGGCTTTTCGTTCCGGGACCCGATTTCGACGTCGTCCCCGTCCCGGAAAATGATGGAACGGAACCCGTCCCACTTGGGCTCGTAAAGATAGTCCCCCTCAGGGAGGGAACTGACCGCTTTGGCCAGCATGGGCGCAATGGGAGGCATCACCGGAAGTTGCATGAGCCCATTCTTATCCGAGCGGAGCCCGTTCCCCCAGCCCTGCGAGGAAGGCGGTAAGTAAATCCCTGCCCTGTTCCCAGTAGCCGACGCCGCTTTTCTCATTGATGTGGGCCAGTTCCCCCGCGCAGATCACGGGAACCCTCCATGCTCCGGCCATCGCCTCTGCTGCCGGCAACGCACAGTACGGGTCACTTTCGCTGGCCACGAGCAGAGCCGGAACGGGCAGCTCCTGCAGCCGCGGATTACGGAAGGTTCCGGCCGGTGCCGGGAAGGATGCGGCGGCGGGATCAGGCGGGCTGACGAGGAAGACGCCGCGGGCGCCACCGGGATTTCGCAGCAGCCATTCTGCGGCAGCCAGGCAGCCCAGGCTGTGCGCCACGAGCACGGTGTCTCCGTGCCGCTCTCCGGCGGCCCGGTCCAGCGCCGCCATCCAGTCCTCCAGCTCGGGTTCATCCCACGACGACGGCGCGAAACGGGTGACGTTGGGCAGCTCCGCTTCCCAGCGGCTCTGCCACTGGTCGGGTGGTGAGCCGTTGTAACCCGGGACCATGGTGATGTGCACTGTGCCTGTTTCCTTACGGTGGTTTCGCGGCGCCCGGCCGCGGGTCTGGACGGCCGGGAATACCGCAGAGTGCTCCGGCGCTGTGGCTGATATGAAACGAATAGGGTTCCTGTCCTTCGGACACTACCGGAACGCACTGGGGTCCCGGACGCCCAGTGCCCGGGACGCAGTATTGCAGCAGATCGAGCTGGCGGTAGCCGCGGAGGAAATCGGCGTCGACGGCGCGTACATGCGGGTACATCACTTCGCGCCGCAGTTCTCCGCCCCGTTCCCCACGCTTGCCGCCATGGCGGCCCGGACCAGCAAAATCGAACTCGGCACCGGCGTGATCGACATGCGCTACATGAATCCGCTTTCGATGGCGGAAGATGCCGCAGTGGCGGACCTGATCAGCGGCGGACGGCTGCAGTTGGGCATCAGCCGGGGATCCCCCGAGCCTGCCCTGCGGGGTTATGAGTCCTTCGGTTACGTGCCGGGGCCGGACTCCACCGACGCGGACATGGCTCGCCAGCACACCGAGGTGTTCCGTGCCGCCATTGCCGGTGCCGGGGTGGCCCAGTCCGATCCGGCAATGACCGGGACAACCGCCCCCATGGCCATCGATCCTCTTTCTCCCGGTCTGCCTGAGCGCATCTGGTGGGGTTCGGGCACCCGGGCCACGGCCAAGTGGACCGGTGAGCAGGGCATGAACCTGATGAGTTCCACCCTGCTGACCGAAGACACCGGAGTTCCGTTCGACCAGCTGCAGGCCGAGCAGATCGAGGTCTACCGCAAGGCCTGGGCCGACGCCGGCCACCAGGGCACGCCGCGGGTCTCCGTGAGCCGCAGCGTCATCCCTCTGGTGACCGGGGAGGACCGGCATTACTTCGGTCTTCGCGCGCAGGCCGAGGGACGTGACCAGGTGGGCCACCTCGACGGGGGCCTCGCCCGGTTCGGCAAGAGCTACATCGGCGAACCCGACGTGATCGCTGCCGAACTGGCCGCTGACGCTGCCGTGCAGGCCGCAGACACCGTGCTCATCACCGTGCCCAATCAGCTCGGCGTGGACTACAACGCGCACCTGCTCGAAAGCATCGTCAAGCTCGTGGCTCCGGACGCCGGCTGGCGGTAACGGGGCGGTGTGAGGAATCGCTCCCTGCTCAGTAGGATCAAACGTATGGAGAGCGATCGCCACCCCGCAGATGAGGGGTGGGTGTTTGCCCCTGCACCGCCGGACACGAGTACCTATACGGGCCTTGGGACAATCACCGTCGACGGCGAGACGTTTGCAGTGCGCAGGCGTGACGAGGATGGAACGATTCTCTATGACTGGGTCTCGGGACCCAACAATGGTTATGGATTCAACGCCCTCGGCAGGCGTGAACCGCCCACGCATCAACAGCACGTGGCCGCTATTCGCGATTTCCTCTCGTCCATTGACCCCGCGACGGGGTACTTCCACGACCCGTAGGCTCAAGACTGCCAGCTGAATTGGTGATTGAGGCTAGTGCCTGACAGGCAAGTCAGGGTGCCATCGCCCAGACGAGATGCCGTGTGCCGGACGGGCCGGGTAAGGCGGCTTTATTAACTCTCGCGAGCTCTGCGAGCGGGAGTTTTCGTTGCCGCCGTCCCGGTCCGCCCGGCGCACCGCCGCCCGACGCCGCACGACCACACCAGACCCTGATATTGCGTCTCTGTCGAAATGTCGGTGCCCTCGGTTACAGTAGTTTCTAGCTTCACGAGATGTGGCCTCCGCCCGGTTCGCCGGGCATAAAAGCTCCGACTGGCCCCACACCAACCCCACTGTTCGGCGGGTGGTTCGGATGACGAAGCGGCCTGCTCCAACCGGTGCAGGCAAGGACAACCTGAAAAGGAACCCACTGTGAGCATGTCCAGTGTCAGCAACTCCGGCTTCAACCCCGATTTCAACAACTCCTCCATCAGCAGCAGCTGCTCCGGTTTCGCGCCCGGCCACAACGTCCATTGGATCCACCGCCGCCGGCTCGAGGCGTGGGATCAGTGGTCCGACGTCGAGGTCGCAGCCGACCCGGAGCTGGACCTCATCCACCTCGTAATCGACGGAACGCAGCAGCTGATGTGGTTCCACAACGTGGGCGCCGTGGCCGCCGCCCTGGACGCCGCCGTCGACACACCACAGTGGTGCCAGCGATACTCCACACTGATGGTGCCCGGCGGTTTCGGCTCGGATGCCCGGAGCTCTTTTTTCTACTTGGCCCGGCCGGAGCGGGTGCTGCCCTGCATCGGCTCTCCGGTCCGGGCTCCCGAAACCGAGCGGATTGACGGCCAGGCCTGATTCCCGGCCGGTGAATATGCGGACTGCATCTGTCCGCATACCAATGACGGCCGTGCTGTTCGGGTTCTAGCCTCAATGCCATGACGAATATACAGATCTGCGTTGACTGCACCGATGCCCACCAACAGGCGGATTGGTGGGCCGAAACCCTGGGCTGGACGCTCGAGCCCGTGGACCAGGACTTCATTTCGTCCATGCTGGACCAGGGCTTGGCGAACCCGGAGGACGTTATCGAGCACAACGGTGTCCGGGTCTGGCGGGACGGCGCCGCCATCTGTCCTGCCGACGAGGTGGGCCGGAAGGACCGGTTGCGCATCCTGTTTCAGCCGGTTCCCGAGCCCAAAACCGTCAAGGACCGCATTCACCTGGATGTCCGGCTCCAGGGCCAGGATAAGGACGCGGCCCGGGCCGCCTTGGAGGAACGGGGTGCGTCCTTCCTGACCGAAGCAAGCCAGGGGCCGCACTCCTGGTACGTCATGGCGGATCCCGAAGGCAACGAGTTCTGCATCAGCTGACGGGGTTGCCGGGGACAGGCGGCGCAGGCCGCAGGCCCCCGGCCGCGTCAGTTAACCGTTCCGGTGTCTCCGCGCAACTCTCCGCGCAGCTGGGCAATCCGCAGCCGGAGGAAAATGATCACGAGTACCAGGGCCCAGACCACAAGGACGGCCACTGCGACCACCAACAGGAAATACAAAATTACGAACACTGCGCCGATTCCTGAGCCTACTGACACGCCGATCCCCCGATTCTGTGTGCCGGCCCCGGGACGGGTCCGGTCCTGCCACCGATGCTAGGGCATGGCTTCCTGCCGGGGCCGCATTCCCGCGGCGAGATTACTGCTGCAGCAGTTCCGGCGGAATGGCGTAGATCAGCACCACGCTGAGCAGGTTCTTCGCAGCATGCACGCCGTAGGACAGCATGAAGTTGTTTCCTGCCCATACGTACAGCCCGACCAGGACGGCACCGGTGGCCAGATAAGGCATCAGGACCGGCAGTGACAGGGATTCCTTACCCACAATGTGGATGGAGGCGAAGAGCAGGACGGACAGGATGCTGCACGCCCAGATGTTCCAGTAGCGGCTGAGTTTGCCGATGAGCAGGTGCCGGAAAATGTACTCCTCCACGAAGGGCGCCAGGATGACGACCAGCGGCACCACCAGCCAGGGAGACATTTCGGTGACCAGCCCCTGCACAGCCTCCTGGTTCACGGCGGTTTCGGCCTGGCCGGCGATGATCACGCCCACCATGGAAGCGATGATTGTGAGGATTACGCCAATCGGGATCAGGGCAGCGGTCAGCACCGGCCGGGTGGCAAGGACCCGGGTCTCGCGGGCAACATACCGCCGGGCGGCAATAAGGGCCAGAATTCCAGCGACCGCATAGAAGCCCAGATTGATGACGTAGGCCGCCACCACCGGGTCCGGAATCAGCACCGAGAGCCCGGGAATGTTGATGGGCACAAAACTCAGCAACAGCAGGAACAGGACGTAAAAGCCCGCCGCGACGCCGTCGCTGCGGGTGAACCGGTAGGAAAGCCACGGGATTTGTGCCGCTGCCCGCCCCGACGGGCCGGTCCGGTATTCGTTAGCTGTCATCACCTCAGGATAAGAGGCCGTGCCGCCCCGTGCAGCCCGTTCTTGGTTCAGCGCGTACGGCGGCCGCCAAAACGCGCCCGCTGCCTAGTTCAGTTCCGCAATCACAGGCGGCATGGCCTCCAGCAACTCGCGTGCCAGGAAGCTGAGGGGTCCGCGGGACGCCGAGAGCCGGTCCCCCGCCACGGCGTGCAGGTAGGTGCCCCAGCATGCCGCCTGTTCCGGCGTCGCCCCGCGGGCCAGGAAACCGCCTACCGCACCGGCCAGGACATCCCCGGAGCCGGAGGTCCCCAAACCGGGATTGCCGGCGGGTACTTCCCAGCTGGAACCCTCCGGTGCCGTGATGAGGTTCTGGGCCGTCACCACTGCCGAGTACTTCCGCGCCACCTCCAGCGAGGCGTCAGCCATGTCCAAAGACTCTTCGTCAGTGTCCTCCTCCCCCAGCAGGTGCAGGATCTCGGTCCGGTTCGGCGTCAGAACCAGCCGGCCAGCCAGCACCTTGGCCACCTCCGGCTGTCCGGGCAGGACCCCGAGCGCGTAGGCATCAAGCACCACCTGGGTCTTTTCCCCCAACAGGGGAACCACGGACACCAGCAGCGCCGCTGTCTGTTCAGCGTCCGCCAGGCCCGGCCCAATCACCACGGCGGCGGCCGAGTCCAGATCTGCTGCAAGGACCGCACCGGCAGCACCGCCGTCGATGTAGCCGCCGGACTCAGCGAGTCCCGCGACGCCGGCTTCAGGAACGGCGACGGCGACACTCACGGCAACGGACTCGGCCAGTCCCATGGTCAGCCGGCCGGCCCCGACGCGCAGCGCGGCAAGGCCCGTCAGCATTGCGGCACCCGGAGTGCGGCGTTCCCCGCCGATCACCAGCACCGTTCCGCGTTCCTTTTTGCCGGCGGTGTCGGTGGAGAGCTGCCAGCCGCGGAGCAGGTCCGGGGTAACCAGGTCAGCGCGGGTGGATGTCATGTTCATCTCCTGCGTGTTCGGTGACGGGTGCTCCGCTGTCCTGCAGGTGCAGCACGCTGTTGAAGGTGCGGACCTCCCACGGTCCGGTGCCCGACGGGCGCACGAGGCGGGTGACGGAGCCGTTGCGCACGCTGTTGGCCGCGGCCGTATCCAGCAGCTCCTGCTCGGAGAACCGTTCGCAGATGTAGCGGATCAGCATGATCACCGCGTCGTGGCAGACCACAGCCACCCGCTTGCCGTCCGATTCCTCGTCCAGGTCCCGGAAGACCGAACGCAGCCGCAGGGCAACGTCTGCCCAGGACTCCCCGCCCGGCGGCCGGTAAACGAACTTGCCCAGCCAGGCCCGGCGTTCGGCTTCCTCCGGATAGCGGGCCGCGACTCCGGCGGAGGTGAGCAGGTCAAGAACGCCCAGTTCCCGGTCACGAAGGCGTTCATCGATGCGCATCTGCCCGGCGATGCCGGGCAGTCCGGCCAGTTCGGCGGTCTGCCGGGCGCGAAGGTAGGGCGAGCACCACACGGCGTCGGGACGTTCGTCGACAGGCAACCCGGCGAACCAGCGGCCCACTGCTTCTGCCTGGGATTCCCCGTCCGGGCTGAGCGGGACGTCGGGGTCCCGCCATTCGATCTCGATGCGCTGGGCACCTTCTCGGCTCGCGCGGGTGGCAGCCACGTTGCCTGCGCTTTCACCGTGCCGGATCAGGATCAGTTCGGTTGCACCCATGCCGGTGACCTTACTCCCGCCTGCACCGGCACGGGAGCGAAACGCGGTCCGCAGCAGGATCTCAGGTACGCGTCCGCTCATCCACCCGGCCGCCGTTGCGCACGGTGAAGGTCAGCAGGAACGCCACGGCGGCGAAGGCTGCCAGCAGAATCAGCCCCACAAAATAGCTCCGGTTCGCCGGGTCGTAGGTGGCTCCCATGACCAGGGGCGGAAAATATCCGCCCAGGCCGCCGGCCGCGGCAATAATTCCGCCGATGGTCCCGACGTCCTGGGCCGGTGCTGCACGGCCAACCCAGGCGAATACCCCGCCGGTCCCCAGCCCCAGGAACAGTGCCATCAGGATGAATGCGGTGCCGTAGACCCGTTCCTCCTCGGGCCGCAGCGCCACGATCACGGCCAGCACCACCGTTCCGGCCAGGGAGGTCAGGGTGACCAGTTTCGGGCCCACCTTGTCCGCGATAGTGCCGCCGATGGGCCGGGCAATGACGGCTGCCACTGCAAAACCCGCGGTACGGGTTCCGGCCGCCGTCGCGTCGTAGTCGTACACGTTGCCCAGGTACGTGGGCAGGTAGTTGGAGAACGCCACGAACGCGCCGAACACCACCCCGTACAAAAAGCACAGCTGCCAGGTCACGCGCAGGGTGAAGGCATGGGTGATCTTGGGCAGCACCGGTTCGGTGGGCCGGGACCAGGCCGGCGATTCGCGCAGCACCAGCCAGCTCAGCACGGCCATGGCGGCCACGACGGCGGCAATGGTGATGTGGGCGCCCATGTAGCCGACGGCGGTGACCAGGCGCGGAGTGAAAAAGGCGGAGACGGCGGTGCCGACCATCCCGGCTCCGAAGACGCCGGTGGCGAAGCCCTTGCGGCTGCGGTCATACCAGGCCGAGCAGAACGGGATGCCGATGGCGAACACTGTTCCCGCGATGCCCAGGAAGAAGGCGATAACCACCAGGAAGGGAAAGTTGCCCATCCCGCCCACGATGCCGGTGAGCAGAACCAGCGGAGCCGTGACGCCCAGGATGACAGTGAACATGATCCGGCCGCCGTACCGGTCCGTGAGGGCGCCTACCGGAATGCGGGCAACCGAGCCCACGAGGATGGGCATGGCCACCAGAATCGAGGTCTGCCCGGCGCCCAGGTCCATGTCCGCCGCATACCGGCTGGACAGCGGGCCGATCACCGTCCAGGCCCAAAAGCCGATGGTGGAGGCAATGGTGGCCACGACCAGGTTTCGCAGCTGGCCTGATTTCAGGTCCGGTGTTGGTGCCGGGGTAACCGGGGATGCCGGCATGGTGTCCTCGCTTCTGAGAAAGTGCCGTCAGGGAATCATTTCGGAGGCACGCCGGGCCGGTCCCGGTCCGGGGTGCCCACCGGGTCCCAGCCCCGCCGCGGCGTTCCCACACCCGGAGCCGGCCGCTTTCCACGCGAGCGGTACACGATGTAGGGGCGGAACAGGTACTGCAGCGGTGCGGTGAAGGCATGCACGAGCCGAGTGAACGGCCAGAGGGCAAAGAGCACCAGGCCCGTCAGCGTGTGGATCTTGAAGGACATGGAGGCTGCCGTCATGCCCACGAGGTCCGGCTGGAAGATGAAGATGGAGCGGAACCACGGTGAGACCGTGTCCCGGTAGTTCACGATCTTCGTGTCGAAGACGGAAAAGACCGTGGTCGCCAGCCCGGCGAGGATGGCGGCCAGCAGGAATATGTACATCACCTTGTCGTTCCGGGTGGTGGCCATAAACACGGGACCGGTGGTGCGGCGCCGGTAGATCAGCAGCACTATCCCCACCAGGGTGGCTACCCCGGCGATAATGCCAACGCTGAGGGCAAAGAAATGGTACGTGTCCTCGTTTACCCCTGCGGCATCCATCCAGGTCTTGGGGATCACCAGACCCACGAAGTGGCCCACAATCACGGCCAGGATGCCGAAATGGAACAGTGGCGAGGCAATGCGCAGCAGCCGCGACTCGTACAGCTGCGAAGAGCGGGTGGTCCAGCCGAACTGGTCATACCGGTAGCGCCAAATAGAGCCGAGGATCAGGATGGCCAGCACCAGGTAGGGCAGGACGCCCCACAGCATCACGTCATCCAGCCCTACCTGTACATTCCCTGGGGGCGGCACATCCAGCGGCAGGCTCATCATGGGCTGTTCCTTTCACTCACCGGCAGCAGCCGCGAACTGTAGGGCTCCAGGCCCACCGTCTCAGTGGGCGGCCCGTACCCGGCCGTCCGCATCACCTCGGCCCTGTCCTCCGGAGATACCCCGGGCAGCGTGGTGCAGAGCAGGGTCAGCACCCCTTCATAGGGCAGCCCGTCATCCCGCAGGGCCAGGCGCAGCAGTTCCACGGAGGGCCGGTAACGCTGCAGCAGTTCGTAGCCGTCCTCCGGAGACACCTTGGCGGCGAATTCGAGCACCAGCGGCAGGTAGTCCGGCAGTTCGCTTCCCTCCGGCAGCGCGCCGTGGGAGCGGTAGACCTCCTTGAAGGCGGCCAGGGCCTCCCCCCGCCGGCGGGTATCGCCGTCGGTCCAGTAGGTCAGGTGCAGGCTGTGCCGCTTGGAAAGATCAAACTCCTGCACGTAGCTTGCCTGCACCTCGCGCAGCGGTGTGTCGGTGAACCAGCTGAACAGGTCCTCCAGCTCGGAACCGGTGGCCCCGACTTCGGCGAGCGCGGACCGCAGGGCAGGCAGAGCGTCCATCAGCGCCCGGTCCGGGTACTCGAGCAGGAGCGCCGCCGCCTGCCGGATGACCCGGCTGCGCGCAGGATGGGCGTCCGCGTAAGGTTCCGGGGCCACTGTGCCCTTGCCCGGTTTGCCCAGCAGTTTCTCGAGCAGGCTCACTGCCGTACCCCCGGCCCGGAGGACGGGGGTTCCCCGCCGTCGCTGTTCCCTGTCGCGGGAGCCGGTCCGTCACCGGCGGCCTGGTCATATCCGGCACCCTTATCCGCACCGGCATCGGCGTCCGCAGCACCGCGGTTGTTGTTCCGCGGAAACAGGCCCTTGGGTGATCCCCGTCCGTCCCAGTTCAGCAGGTTGACCCGTCCGCCCAGATCGCCGTTCCCTGTCGGGTCGTCTCCGCGCTGCCGGGCCTGCAGTGCCTCGAAGTTTTCCACCGCCACGGGGGTGGGCCGGCCGGAGGCCTCACCGAAGACGCCGGTCTGGCCCATCCCGGGCCCGCCTTCCACATCCAGGGAACAGCCGATTTCCTCCAGGTTGTGGGCGTCCTCCAGGTGCGCGCTGGGGATCACGTACCGCTCTTCGTATTTGGCCACGGCCATCAGCCGGTACATCGCCACGATCTGCTCTCCGGACATGCCGACGTCGGCGGCGATCTTTTCATCCGGTGCGTCACCGAGGGTGATGTCGCGCATGTAGGCGCGCATGGCCGCGAGCTTGCGCAGCACCCCGGTGACCAGGTCCGTGTCCCCGGCGGTGAACAGTTCGGCCAGATACTCCACCGGAATCCGCAGCGCCTCGATGGCGCCGAAGAGGTTGTCCGCACTCTCGCCGTCGTGCCCCTGTTCGTTCAGCACGTCCACGATCGGGGACAGCGGCGGGACGTACCAAACCATGGGCATGGTCCGGTATTCCGGGTGCAGCGGCAGCGCCACCCTAAAGGTTTTGGCCATGGCATAGACCGGCGAGCGCCGGGCCGCGTCCAGCCAGTCCTCCGGAATGCCTTCGGCCCGGGCGCCGGCAATGACTTCCGGATCATTGGGGTCCATCATCAGGTCCAGCTGGGCCTCGTACAGGTCCTGCACGTTCGGTGTGGAGGCGGCCTCGGTGACGCGGTCGGCGTCGTACAGGAAAATCCCGATGTACCGCAGCCGGCCCACACAGGTCTCGGCGCACACGGTGGGAAGGCCCACCTCGATGCGGGGATAACAGAAGGTGCACTTCTCCGCCTTGCCGGAGCGGTGGTTGAAGTACATCTTTTTGTACGGGCACCCGGTGATGCACTGCCGCCAGCCGCGGCAGCGGTCCTGGTCCACCAGCACAATGCCGTCCTCTTCGCGCTTGTAGATGGCGCCGGAGGGACAGGAAGCCATGCAGGACGGGTTCAGGCAGTGCTCGCAGATCCGGGGCAGGTAGAACATAAAGGTGTTGTCGAAGTCCGCCTTGACCTTCTCTTCGGCCTCGCTCCGCAGCTTCTGGAGCACGGGATCCTGCTGCTCGGTGTTTTTCGAACCGCCCAGGTCATCGTCCCAGTTCGCGGACCATTCAATGTTCATGTTTTCGCCGGTGATCAGGGACTTGGGCCGGGCCACGGGGAAGTCCTTGCCTGCGGGCGCGTTGATCAGGTTTTCGTAGTCGTAGGTCCACGGCTCGTAGTAGTCATTCAGTTCGGGCTGGACCGGGCTGGCGAAAATGCCGAAGAGTTTGGCGAGCCGGCCGCCGGCCTTCAGCTTCAGCTTCCCGCGGCTGTTCAGTTCCCAGCCGCCCTTCCATTTCTCCTGGTCCTCATACCGCCGCGGGTAGCCCTGCCCGGGGCGGGTCTCCACGTTGTTGAACCACACGTATTCGGTGCCGGCCCGGTTGGTCCAGGCCTGTTTGCACGTCACTGAACAGGTATGGCAGCCAATGCACTTATCCAGTGCCATCACCATTGCCGTCTGCGCCATGATTCGCATCAGTACGCCACCTCCTGGGAACGCTTCCGGACGACGGAGACAATGTCGCGCTGGTTGCCTGTGGGGCCGAGGTAGTTAAAGGCCCAGGACAGCTGCGCATAACCGCCGATCATGTGTGTGGGTTTAACCAGGATCCGGGTCACCGAATTGTGGATGCCCCCGCGCCGGCCGGTGGCTTCGGACTTGGGCACGTCAATGATGCGTTCCTGCGCGTGGTAGACGTACAGCACCCCGGCAGGCATCCGGCTGCTGACAATCGCCCGGCCCACCAGCACCCCGTTGGTGGACACACACTCCACCCACTCGTTGTCCGACACTTCGATCAGCGCGGCGTCCTGCGGGCTGATCCAGACCGAGGTCCCGCCGCGGGAGAGGGAGAGCATCAGCAGGTTGTCCTGGTATTCCGAATGGATGGACCACTTGTTGTGCGGGGTCAGGTACCGCACGGCAACGGACAGCTCGCCGCGGGTCCCCAGCTGCGGTTCGCCGAACAGGCGGTGCATATCCAGTGGCGGCCGGTACACCGGCAGCGCCTCACCCATGTCCAGGATCCAGTCATGGTCCAGGAAGAAGTGCATCCGACCGGTCAGGGTATGGAACGGTTTGAGCCGTTCGATGTTGATGGTGAACGGCGCGTACCGCCGCCCGCCGGTCTCGGACCCGGACCACTCCGGGGAGGTAATGACGGGTGTGGGCCGGTCCTGGGTGTCGCGGAACGTGATCTGCCGGTCCTCCGCACCTTCGGCCAGATCCGCCAGCGGGACCCCGGTCCGCTTTTCCAGGGTTTTAAAGCCCTGCACGGCCAGCTCCCCGTTGGTGGTGCCCGAGAGCAGCAGGATGGCTTCGGCCATCCGGGCATCCGTGTCCACGGCCGGCCGCCCGGCCGCGGCCCCCCGGTCAAAAACGCCGTGCTTGCGCGCCAGCTGGACCAGCGGACGGGACACATCGTAGGTGACGTATTTCGTGGTGAGGCCCAGCTTGTCCGCCAACGGTCCGATGGCCACGAACTTTTCACCGATCGCCGTGTAGTCCCGTTCCACCACCGCCAGGGAGGGCAGGTTCTTCCCCGGGACAGCGGGAATATCCGTGCCCTTCCAGTCCGGGGCGTGGCCGCCGGGCTGGGCGATCTCTCCGGGGGTGTCATGGGTCAGCGCCGTGGCCACCATGTCCTTGCGCACGCCCAGGTGCGTCAACGCCTGGCGGGAGAACTCCTCGGCGAGCAGCCGGAACAGATCGTAATCCGTCTTGGCTTCCCAGGGCGGGGCGATGGCCGGCGTGAAGGCATGCACGTAGGGGTGCATGTCGGTGGAGGACAGGTCGTACTTCTCGTACCAGGTGGCGGCTGGGAACACGACGTCGGAAAGCAGCGTGGAACTGGTCATCCGGAAATCCGCGGAGACCAGCAGGTCGAGCTTGCCCTGCGGCGCTTCCTCGCGCCACACCACGTCTTTGGGACGGGCTTCGGCGTGGTCCATGCCCATCACGTTGTTCAGGGTGCCCAGCAGGTGCTTCTGGAAGTACTCCTCCCCCTTGGCCGAGGAGCCCAGGAGGTTTGAGCGCCACAGGATCAGGGTCCGCGGCCAGTTCTTTGGGGCGTCCACATCCTCCACGGCGAAGCGCAGTTTCTCCTCCTTCAGCTGCCGTGCCACCCAGGCTGCCTCCGTGTCCGCCTCCCCGCGGGCCACGGCCGCCGCGGCGTCATCGGCGACGTCCAGGGAATTGCGCGCATCGAACTGGGGGAAGAACGGCATCCAGCCCATCCGGGTGGACTTCGCAACCACATCGGCGGTGTGCATGCCGCGCAGGTGGCCGGTGGCCAGCGGGGACTGCATGGCATCGGAGGAATACCCATCGGAGCGGAACTGGTCCGTGTGCATGTACCAGAATGCCGTGCCGATCATGAACCGGGGCGGCCGGTTCCAGTCCCCGGCGGAGGCCATGGCTGCCCAGCCGGTAATGGGCCGGCACTTCTCCTGGCCGACGTAGTGCGCCCAGCCGCCGCCGTTGCGGCCCTGGCAGCCGGTGAGCATCAGCATGGCCAAAATGGCACGGTAGGTCACATCGCCGTGGTACCACTGGCAGATGCCGGCGCCGAGGATGATCATGGACCGGCCCTTGGATTTTTCCGCGTTGGCGGCGAAATCCCGGGCCGTGCGGATGACGGCTTCCGGGCTGACGTTGGTGATTTCATGCTGCCATGCCGGCGTGTAGGGACTGGCGGCGTCGTCATACCCGGCCGCCCACTGTCCGGGCAGCCCGTCCCGGCCCACCCCGTACTGCGCCAGCATCAGGTCAAAGACGGTGGTGACCGTCCGCCCGGCCACCTCCATCACCGGCACGCCGCGCTGCACCACCGTTCCGACGCCGGACGGGTCGGTGAAGGCGGGCAGGTCCACCCGGCTGACCTTTTGGCTGTAGGACGAGGCATCGGCCACAGACAGGGCGGGCACCACGCCCTGCAGGTCCAGGTTCCATTTCCCGGCGTCGGCCTCGTTGTACCGGAAGCCCACGGAACCGTTGGGCACAACCGGGGTGCCGGCGTCGCGGTCCAGCAGCACCGTCTTGAAGGCGGCGTCCGCGGCTTTGGCCTCGCTCCGCCCCAGCTCCGCGGCGGTGAGGAACTTGCCCGGAACCACGGTTCCGTCAGGGCCCTGCTCCAGTGCGACGAGGAACGGCAGATCGGTGTACTGCACCACGTAGTCCTCGAAGAACGGCACCCGCCGGTCCACGAAGTTCTCCTTCAGGATCACGTGGCCCATTGCCATCGCGAGCGCGGCGTCGGAGCCGGCCGCGGCGGGGAGCCATTCATCGGCGAACTTGGTGTTGTCCGCATAGTCCGGGCTGACCGAGACCACCTTGGTGCCGCGGTAGCGCCCTTCCACCATCCAGTGCGCGTCCGGAGTGCGGGTGACCGGGATATTGGAACCCCACATCATCAGATAGGTGGCATCCCACCAGTCCCCGGATTCGGGTACGTCGGTCTGGTCCCCGAAGACCTGCGGGCTGGCCACCGGCAGGTCTGCGTACCAGTCATAAAAGCTGTTCATCACCCCGCCGATGAGGTTGATGAACCGGGCACCGGCCGCGTGCGAGACCATGGACATGGCCGGGATGGGCGAGAACCCGGTGCAGCGGTCCGGGCCGAAGTTCTTCACCGTGGCGACGTGTGCGGCCGCAGTCATCTCCAGTGCCTCGGCCCAGCTGGAGCGCACCAGTCCGCCCTTGCCCCGTGCCTGCTGGTAGGTGCGCCGGCGCTGCGGATCATTCACAATCTCTTCCCACGCCAGCACCGGGTCCCCGGTTCGCTCCCTGGCCGCACGGTACATTTCCAGCAGCACCCCGCGGATATAGGGGAACCGGACCCGGGTGGGCGAATAGGTGTACCAGGAGAAAGCCGCGCCGCGCGGGCAGCCGCGCGGCTCGTACTCGGGCCGGTCCGGTCCCACGCTCGGGTAGTCGGTCTCCTGCGCCTCCCAGGTGATGATCCCGTCCTTGACGTACACCTTCCACGAGCAGGATCCCGTGCAGTTCACGCCGTGGGTGGAGCGCACCACCTTGTCGTGGCTCCACCGGTTCCGGTAGAAGGCGTCCCCCTGCCGACCGCCTTCCCGGAACACGGCCCGTCCGTCAGCGGTCTCATCCCATCGGGTGAAGAACCGGCCGAGTTTGAGCATTGCGTCAGATGCGGGGCCATCGATCCCCGGAGCGGAGCCAGCCATAGGTACCAGCTTGGAACAGGGCGGCCCGCGCAAACAGGGGGAACCCGCATATCGCAGTCCCGACCCGGTAGTTTTTCGGACGGCGGCAGTGTCCGGCCGGTTTGGACCCGGGCGATAAACTCGATTTGTGAGCATAGAACTTCCAGCACAGGTGTCCGATATCTTCGACCCGCGGCAGTGGCGTCTCGTCTCCGGGTTCGAGGACCTGGCAGACATGACCTACCACCGCCAGGTGGAGCGCGACGCCGACGGCGCCGTCATACGTGACCTGCCGACCGTGCGGATCGCGTTCAACCGCCCCGAGGTGCGCAATGCTTTCCGTCCCGGCACCGTGGACGAGCTGTACCGGGCCATGGACCACGCCCGGATGACCCCCGACGTCGCCACCGTTCTGCTCACCGGCAACGGCCCCTCTCCCAAGGACGGCGGCCACTCCTTCTGCTCCGGCGGAGACCAGCGCATCCGCGGACGCGACGGCTACCGCTATGCCGAGGGCGAGACGAAGGAAACCATTGACCCCGCACGCGCCGGCCGGCTGCACATCCTGGAAGTCCAGCGGCTGATGCGCACCATGCCCAAGGTGGTCATCGCCGTCGTCAACGGCTGGGCAGCCGGCGGCGGGCACAGCCTGCACGTGGTCTCGGACCTGACCATCGCCTCCCGCCAGCACGGAAAATTCAAGCAGACCGACGCCACCGTGGGCAGTTTCGACGCCGGCTACGGCTCCGCGCTGCTGGCCCGGCAGATCGGCCAGAAGAAAGCACGTGAAATCTTCTTCCTGGCCCGCGAATACTCCGCCGAGGACATGGTGGCCATGGGCGCGGTCAATGAAGCGGTGGACCATGAAAACCTGGAAAAGGTGGCACTGGAATACGCGGCGGACATTGCCCGGCAGTCCCCGCAGGCCATCCGGATGCTGAAGTTCGCGTTCAACCTGGCCGACGACGGCCTGGCCGGACAACAGGTCTTTGCCGGCGAGGCCACCCGGCTGGCGTACATGACGGATGAGGCGGTGGAAGGCAAAGAGGCGTTCCTGGCCAAACGGGAGCCGGACTGGTCCTCCTTCCCCTACTACTTCTAGGACCGCTTTGGAACTGCTCCCAGTCCTGATCTCCCCCGGATTCGATCCGGGTATGCTCCTTGCCCCGCTGGCCGATGCGCTGGCCGGCGAGGGGCCCGCCGTGGCACCGCACACGGATCCCGGCCAGACCTTCGACGGCGAACTGCCCAATGATGACATTGCGCTGGTGATCAGTACCTCCGGCTCCACCGGAACCCCGAAACAGACCATGCTCTCCACGGACGCACTGGCCGCGTCCTCGATGTCCACCGCCATGGCGCTGGAAGCCGACGGCCAGTGGCTGGCTGCGCTGCCGGTGAACTACATTGCCGGTGTCCAGGTCCTCATCCGGTCCCTCTATGCCGGCACGCAGCCGGTGTTTATGGACCTGTCCGTTCCGTTCAGCGCGGAGGTATTTACCCGGGCGGCCGAGGACATGACGGACCGCAACCGGTTTACCTCCCTGGTGCCCACCCAGCTGCACCGGCTGCTGCAGGACCCGGCACCGGAAACCCTCCGCGTGCTGCGCCGCTTCAACGCGATCCTGCTCGGCGGCGCCCCCGCGGGCGCTCCCCTGCTGGAGAAGGCACGCAGCCACGGCCTGAACGTGGTGACCACCTACGGGATGAGCGAAACCTGCGGCGGCTGCGTCTACAACGGTGTTCCGCTGCCCGGCATCGACGTCATCCGGGAGGAGGGACGCCTGTGGATTGCCGGCGACGTGCTGGCCGACGGTTACATGGGCCGCCCCGAACTGACCCGGGACCGCTTCCGGTTCAATTCCGGACGCCGCTGGTTCCGCACCGATGACACCGGCACGGTGGATGATCAGGGCCGGGTTCATGTATCCGGCCGGCTGGACGACGTCATCGTCAGCGGTGGCATCAAGATCTCGGCTCAGGCGGTTGCCGGGGCCGTGGAAACCGTGGCCGGCGTGGAACAGGCCTTTGTGCTGGGCCTCGACGACGCCGAGTGGGGCTCCCGGGTGGGCGCCGCCGTCGTCGGCAGCGTTGACCCGGAGCTGGTCCGCGAGGCCGTCCGCTCCCGGCTGGGAGCCGCGGCCGTGCCGAAGGTGGTCCTGCTGCTCGAATCCCTGCCGTTGCTGCCTAACGGCAAAGCGGACCGGATGACGCTGCTGCGGCTGCTTGCCGCGGCTAAACACTGAACCTGATTTCCCGTAACCGAAGAACTAAGGACTGAAACTGTGGCTACAGCCGCCCAATGGTTAGAAGGCGCCCGTCCCCGGACGCTGCCGATGGCAATAGCGCCGGTCATTATCGGCTCGGCTGCCGCCTACGACCTCGGAGCCTTCCATCCGGTCCGTGCCGCGCTGGCAGCCATTGTGGCCATCCTGCTGCAGGTGGGCGTGAACTACGCCAACGACTACTCCGACGGCATCCGCGGCACCGACGATAACCGGGTGGGCCCGCTGCGGCTCACCGGTTCCCGGCTGGCCACACCCAAGCAGGTCAAATACGCGGCCTTCGTGTGCTTCGGCGCCGCGATGGTGGCCGGCTTCGCCCTGGTGATCCTGGCCTCGAGCTGGTACCTGATCCTGGTCGGCTTCGGCTGCGTGGCCGCCGCCTGGGGCTACACCGGGGGAAAGAACCCCTACGGTTACCTGGGCCTGGGCGATGTGTTTGTCTTCGTCTTCTTCGGCCTGGTCGCAACCCTCGGCACCACCTACACGCAGGCCCTGGAAATCAACACCGCAGCCGTGCTGGGAGCGGTGGGCACCGGGCTGATCGCCATGGCGCTGCTGATGGCCAACAACGTCCGGGACATTCCCACGGACCGTGAGGCAGGCAAGCGGACACTTGCCGTGCGGCTGGGCGACGGCCCCGCGCGGATCAGCTACGTGATGATGCTGGCCCTGGCCCTGCTGCTGCCGCTGCTGATCGCCGGCAGCTACCCGTGGATCCTGCTGGTGCTTCTGCTGGTGCCGGCGTGCATCATGCCGTGCTGGCTGATGTTGACGGGCAAAAAGCGCGGAAGCCTGATCCCGGTCCTGAAGCAGACCGGGCTGATCAACCTGGGCTTCAGCGTGCTCTACGCTGCCGGGCTGGTCATCACCCGGTTACTGGCCTAGCGGGCCCCGGCCGGCTCCCGGTCTGGCCGGACCGGCCGGCGGCGCGGCTTGCCTCCCGGCGGCGCTTTAGACGTCGCGGCGGCGGTCGTTGTCGATCTGCACATCGGGGTTACCGGCAACCAAACCGTCCTCGGCAGCTGAGTCATCCAGTTCGGCACGGTTGCGCTTGGGTGCCCGTTCCTCGGTGAAGCGGCGCTGAACCGTACGGGCCGCTTCGTCGCGCATGTTGCGGGCAAACAGGTAGGTAACGCACCAGGCCAGGACTGCAGCGGCCAGCGCCGAGACCAGGACGCCCAGTCCCATCCACAGGCAGATCACGAAGAAGACGGCCACCAAACCCAGGCGGAGTGCAGTAAATTTCCAGAAAGCCACGCCTCCATTCTAGGCGCACGCGGGTTCGGCCGGCTCCTTGGCGGCGCCGGAGCCTGCCGACGGGCCGCTCAACTACAATGGGCCTATGCCTCGTCTTGTGTTGTTCGGCGTCATCCTTGTCGCTGCTGTGATCATTTACGCCGTCATCGACTGCATCATGTCCCGCGCGAACGAGGTGCGGAGCATTTCGAAGGTCTCCTGGGTGCTTGCCATCATCCTGGTACCGGTGATCGGTGCTGCGCTGTGGTTCCTCTTCGGCCGGCCGTCCGGCGGTTCCGGCGGGTCCGGACCGCGGCAGCCCCGCCGTCCCTCAGCGCCCGACGACGATCCCGATTTCCTGCGTAACCTCGAAATCCGCCGCCGGCAGGAACAGAAGGAAGCCGAGCTCAAAGCCCGCGAGGCGGAGCTTCGGGCCCGCGAAGAACAACAGGACCGCCGAAGCGACGACGGCAAGCCCGGGGCCTAGGCTCCCGCGGCGCGGCGCGGCTGGCTGCGGCCGGCTGCCGCAGCAGGCGTTCCACCGCCACGAGTCCGCTGAATACGGCTTCCCCTCCAGACATAAAAAGGCCCGCCCCGGTATTCCGGGGCGGGCCTTTCCACTGGCGGGGTTAGACGCCGGCGTAGCTGTGCAGGCCGGAGAAGAACATGTTCACGATGGTGAAGTTAAAGACCACGCAGAGGTAACCGACAATCGAGAGCCAGGCGGCACGGGTACCGGTCCAGCCGCGGGTGGCGCGGGCGTGCAGGTAACCGGCGTAGACCACCCAGATTACGAAGGTCCAGACTTCCTTGGTGTCCCAGCCCCAGTAGCGGCCCCAGGCCTGTTCGGCCCAGATAGCGCCGGCCATGAGGGTGAAGGTCCACAGCACGAAGGAAACAGCGTTGATGCGGTAGGCCAGGTTCTCAAGGCTCTGGGCGGAGGGAACAATCCGCAGGAACGGCAGACGTTCCGGGCGTCCGGAGCGGATGCGGGTTTCCCGGTCAGCCTGCAGCAGCTGCAGCACCGACATGGCAAACGTGAGCGTAAACAGGGCCGAGGCAATCACGGCAACGGACACGTGGATGATCAGCCAGTAGCTCTGCAGGGCCGGTACCAGGTGCGCCACCGGGGTGGGGAAGCCGATGGTGGCCGCCATCATCATAATCAGCACCAGACCGAGGACAAACGTGCCCAGGAAGCGCAGGTCGCGGCGGGTCAGCACCAGCAGGAACACTACGGTCACTACCAGCGCGCCCGTGGTGCAGAACTCGTACATGTTGCCCCAGGGCACGCGGTGGGCAGCCATGCCACGGGTGATTACGCCCGCTGCGTGCACGGCGGCAGCCAGCACGGTCAGCGCCACGCCGACGCGGGCGGCGTTGCGGCGCGGACCGGTGTAGCCCATGCCGGCGTCGGCGGTCTGGGCTTCGCGCCCGCCGTCAGGGTCCCAGGACCGCGCGGAGCCGTTCTTCGGAGCGCCGGCCGGAACGGTTTCCCGCACCCGGGATTTGGTCTCCAGCCGGCTTTCGACCGCCTGAATGGTCTTGCTGCTCTTGGCCAGATCCCATGAAAAGGCCAGGAACGCGACCGTATAAGCGAATGCTGCCAGCAGCATAAACAGCTCGCTGTAACTCGCGAGGGTGTAATCGATGGATGGCATTACCGGTCCTTACCTGATTCTTCGGCGGTGCTGCGCTCCGCCGCTGCGTTTGCGGGTACGCTGACCCGCCCATCATTGTGTCCGTGTGTGTCCTGTTGTGCCAGCCACTTCTCCGAAAGCAGGCCCCGGATGGTGGACGCCTCGCTGGACAGGCGGGCATCCTCGCCGCGGGCCAGCAGGCCGTACTCAACCATCACGCGGCCGTCCGGATGCTGGCCGGCCCGGACCCAGACCCGCCGGCGGGCCAGGAACAGCGAGACTGCCAGGCCGGAGAGGGACAGGACAGAGAAGATCAGTACACCGGTCTTGCCCGGATCGTGGTGGATGTCGAGGGCCGCGTAGCGCTTCAGCCCGTCAAAGGTGATTGACCCCTTGCCCTCCGGCAGTTCGTAGGTCTGGTTGGCGGCGAGCACAATGCCCCCGGCGTCCAGGTCACGGTTGTTCAACGGGGTGAGGTCTTCGGTTTCCAGTACGTAGACGTTGGACGGCACGCCCTCATCCAGGCCAAGGTCCCCGTAGTAGGAGTTCAGGTTCAGCTGTGGGTTGATCGGATCCGGGTCCCCGGAGTAGCTGACCCCTGCCTCGTCGATCATGGCGGTGGGCAGGAAGAAGCCGACAAAGCCCAGCTGGTCCGGCTTGGCGTCGGGGGCCTTGATCACCGCCAGCGAGGTGTACACGCCGTCGGTGGGGACCGCGACGACCGGACCCTGCAGCGCCACGTTGCCCTCGCCGTCGCGCACCGTCACGGTGGGGGCGTAACCGTTGCCGACCAGGTACACGCGGGTGCCGCCCACCGTGAGGGGCGAGTTGACCTTGAGCAGCTCCTCGCGCGGTTCGGCGTCGGGGCTCTCCCTCACGGTCATGTAGGCGGAAAAGTCCAGCGGCTGGCCGTAGTGGGTCTCTGACTCGCGGTCGAATTCGACTTCGAACTTGTCCAGGGTGAGCGCGTACGGGCTCAGCTGGTTCTCGGTGAAGTTGGAGCCCGGTGTGAAGGTGTCATAACTGACCAGGGTGTTCACGAAGGACTCGCCTTCCACCACGATCTTCTGTCCGCTGTAGCCGAAGAGCCCGCCGATACCCACACAGGCCAGCACACCAATCATGGAGGTATGGAAAACCAGGTTGCCCAGTTCCTTTGCGAACCCGCGCTCGGCACCGACCGAGGGCCGGTCCGTGTCGGTCCCCCGGACATCCACGCGGTAGCCACGCTTGCGCAGTACCTTCGCGGCGTCGCGCACGGCGTCGGCCGGGGTCAGGGACGCGGACGCCGGAACGGTGAGGGTGCCGTACTCGGGCATCCGGGACAGTTTGCTGGGGGTGCGCGGCGGCTTGGAGCGCATGGCCTTGAAGTGCGCCTTGGCCCGCGGGATCACGCAGCCGATCAGGGAGATGAACAGCAGCAGGTAGATCGCGGAGAACCAGACCGAGGAGTACACATCAAAAAGCTGGAACCGGTCCAGCCACGGCCCGGTCTCGGGGTTGTCCTTGATGTACTGCGTGACCACCGACGGATCGGCGGGCCGCTGCGGAAACAGCGAACCGGGCACTGCCGCGACGGCGAGCAGCAGCAGCAGGAACAGCGCCGTCTTCATGCTGGTCAGCTGGTTCCAGGCCCACCGGAGCATGCCCAGCACGCCCAGCGCGGGCAGCGCCACGTCATCCCGGCCGGCCTTGGACGGGCGGGACGGGGATACGGGCTTTTTGGCTTTGTCAGTCACGTCATCCGGTTTCGGGGTCAAGGTGTTCTCATGCTTCGTCTGTTCTCACTGTTCATTCGCTCGTACATCAGATCGGCAGTGTCACGTTACCCAACCAACCTTGGAGCTGGTTGATCCACACGTTCCAGACGCCGCTGACCATCAGCACGCCCAAGGCAATCAGCATTCCGCCGCCGAAACGCTGCAGGGCGAGACGGTGCCGGCGGAAGACGCCCAGGGCACCCATTCCCCGCCGGAAGCCGACGGCCAGGAGCAGGAACGGCAGTCCCAGCCCGAGGCAGTAGACAAAAGTCAGCAGTGCACCCTTGGCGGCGCTGGCGTCACTGCCGGAGAAGGAGAGTAACTGTACAGCGGAGAGCGTCGGGCCGATGCACGGTGCCCATCCCAGCCCGAACGTGATTCCCAGCACCGGAGCGCCCCAGAGGCCTGCCGGCGGCTTGGCTTCGATCTTGCGGTCGCGCTGGAACCAGCTCATGCCGCCCATAAAGACAATGCCCAGCAGGATCACCACCACGCCAAGCGCCTGGGTGATCCCTTCCTGTTCAGAACCCTTCAGCCAGGCCCCGAGCTGCCCGATGCCTGCACCGAGCGCCACGAACACCAGGGAAAACCCGAGCACAAACAGTCCGATGCCGGCGAACATCCGCCCCCGGCGCTGCTTCTGCAGATCCACCCCGGTCAGTCCGGTGACGTACCCCAGGTATCCCGGGACCAGGGGAAGGACGCAGGGTGAGAGAAAGGAAACCAGCCCGGCGAGGGCAGCTACGGGGATGGCCAGCAGCACGGAGCCGTTGAGTACGGTGTCCGCAAAGGCATTGGCGGTGGATTCCGTGGCCGGGTTCACCGCTGCTGTAAGGAAGGACACGTCCCTACGCTGCCAGCGCGTCGCTGATCAGGGCCTTCAGGGTGCCCTTGTCCGCCAGTCCGAGGATGCGCGCTGCGACACGGCCCTGCCGGTCCAGCACCAGGGTCGTGGGTACGGCCTGCGGCGGAACCACGTTGGCCATCGCAAGCAGCACGCCGCCGTCCTTGTCATAAAAACTGGGGTACGGAACGTTGAAGTTCCGTTCAAAGGCTTCGGCCGTGGCCTTTTCGTCGCGGATGTTCACGCCGTAGAAACGCGCGCCGTCGGGTTCGAAGGTGTTGTGCAGCTCCACCAGGTCGGGGGCTTCCTTGCGGCAGGGGGCGCAGGCGGCGTACCAGAAGTTGAGGACGACGACGGCGCCTGCCCAGTCCGCGGAGCTCACTTCGGTGCCGTCAAAAAGCGTGCCGGAAAGCTGCACTGCTTCGCCGCGGTCGGCGGGATCGTATTCCGTGACTGAGCCGTCACCGGCAATGTAGTTCTTGTTGTCTCCTGCATTGGCCTGTTCTGCCAGCGGATCATCCGAGGAGCAGCCGGCAGCAGCGGCGACAAACGGTACGCTGACGGCCAGTCCGGCACCGAGCCGAAGGAAGGAGCGGCGCCCGAGGGCCGCGTCAGAGCTCTGACTTTTCTTCAAGGATTTCCAGCTTTCATCGCGGCAGGGGGAAGCCACTTCTACAACGCGTAGTAATTCTATTATGCTCCCGGGACATTTGCTGCGCCGGGAAGGAGGTCGGCACTGGGCTCCGCGTAGCGGACGCCTACGAGTTCTGCGCCGTCAAAATCCAGTGTGGTGACCGAGGTCAGGGTGCATTCCCGCTGGCGCGGATCATGCCAGAGCTTTTTGCCTTCGGCGGCGAGCCGGGTCACCCAGATGGGCAGCTGGTGGCTGACCAGGACAGCCTCTGCGTTATCTCCGCCGAGCTCCACGGCACGCATCCGCGCGTCGTCGACGGCAGCCATCACCCGGGCCACCTGCTTGGCATAGGGCTCACCCCAGGACGGACGCATGGGATTGCGCAGCAGCGGCCAGTAGCGCGGGTTCCGAAGCCTGCTCTGAATGTTGGACATGCCTTCGAAGCGGTTCTCAGCTTCCAGAATGCGCTCGTCGGTGGCGATATCCAGCTTCAGCGCGGCGGCAATCGGAGCAGCTGTCTCCTGCGCACGGGTCAGGGGCGAGGCGACGAGATAAACCAGATTGGCGCCGTCGTTGCGCCGTTCATCGAAGTGTCCGGCCACGCGGTCCGCCATCCGGCGTCCCAGATCGGACAGGTGGAACTCGGGAAGGCGCCCGTAAAGGACCTTGTCCGGATTGAAGACTTCACCGTGGCGCACGAGATGTATGGATGAGCGGGACATGTGTCCCAGTTTCGCAGAGATGGCGCCAGCCGCTAAATTCCCCAAACCAGACTCCGGGATTCACTTGAACCTTTAACCAATCCATGCAACACTGTATGCAAATGCATGCAAATGCTGCGGGGGTCTTCTCCGCACCACACTGTCACAGAAGGAGCAATCACATGATCCCCAGCGGCCTCACCACCGGAACCTGGAATTTCGACGCCTCACACAGCGAAGTCGGCTTCACCGTCCGGCACGCCGGCATCAGCAAGGTCCGCGGCAAGTTCGACAAGGTTGAAGCAACCCTGACTGTGGGCGAAACCATCGCAGACACCACGGTCACCGCTGTGATCGCTGCCGATTCCTTCAACTCCAATGACGCCAACCGCGACGGCCACGTCAAGGGCGCCGACTTCTTCGACGTCGAGCAGTTCCCGGAACTCACCTTCACCGCCACCGGCTTCGAAGGCTCCGGCGAAACCTACAAGGTCACCGGCGATCTGACCATCAAGGGCATCACCCGCACCGTGGTCCTGGATACCGAATTCAACGGCGTGGCCGTGGATCCCTTCGGCGCCACCCGCGCCGGCTTCTCCGCCAGCACCGTCATCAGCCGCAAGGACTTCGGCCTGACCTGGAACGCAGCGCTGGAGACCGGCGGCGTCCTCGTGGGCGACAAGGTCACCATCACCGTGGACGCCGCTTTCGTAGCCGCGTAGGCAGCACTCCCTCTTCAGCACAGCCCCCCGCCATCCGGCCGGGGGCTGTGCTGTTTCTTTTTGTGATGTCTTTTGGCACCCGGGCCGGGGATGAACTTCCCGCGGCCCCTGACCCTTGCCGGCCGGGCGCGCTAGGCTGGATATCTGGCTGCGGGGGTGCCCGGCCCCTGTGTGCCGACGGCACTTTCCCACCGGACCGCCTCTTCGATACCGACCAGCAGGCAGGTGGATATGAGTACACCAGAGAACAACCCTGATCCCGGGAACAATCCGCAGGTCCCGCCCGACCCCCGCCCGGGACCCCCGGGAGGCGCCGACGGTGCCGGAAACACTATTGGAAACCGGCCGGAGCCCCAATATGGCCAATACGCTTCAGGCCCCTACGGCTATCAGGCCGCCCAGCCATCCGGGTACGTCTCGCCGTCTTTCCCCGCCAAGCCTGCAAAGGGTCCGGCGCCCCGCGAGGTGCTTATCGGGTCCTGGCTCATTTTGGCTGCCGGTGCCCTGAGCTTCATCAACAACGTCATTACCTCGTTCGACCTTCCGTCCTTGCTGACTCCCGAGGAGCAGCAGACCATCACGGACGGCGGAATGGATGGCCAGAGCGTCAATTCCTTCCTCGTCTCGTTTGGCATTGTGGTAGCCGTGATCGGCCTGGGCTTCTACATTCTGATCGGGCTGATGGTGCGGCGTGGAAAGAACTGGGCCCGCATCCTGGGAACCGTCTTTGCCGCCTTCTCCCTGATCAGCATCGTCACCACCGCCGGCACGTATTTCAGCTCCCCCCTGGGCTTCCTGGCGCTGCTCTCCAGCCTGTTGGGGATCGCCGGGATTGTGCTGCTCTATCTGCCCGCGTCAAGACCATACTTCCGTTCTGCACCGCCCTACCCGTACTGACGGTGCCGGTCGCCAAAACAACTCAAAAGGGCGATGGAGAGTTTTCACCTCCGCAGGCCCGGGAAGCAGCCCGGAGGGGTCACATGCCGGTTATGCCCGCGTAGCGTTATGTCCTCCCCCGGTGAGAGCCAAGTTCACCGGAGGGTGCCGTTCCGCTGTGAAGGATGACCATGGCCGCACTGCTTCCGAACCCTCAAGCACCCAACTCCCAGACGCCGGCAGAGGACGCCCGACTCCCCCACGCGCCGCAGCAGCACGATCCTCCCGCTCCTCCCGCGCGCGACCGGGAAGGTGTCCTGGCCGTGAGGCGCCCGCTCCACCTTCGGACACCGGTGGATGGGGACAAACGGCCTCCTGCCGCTCCGGAGCGGACTGAACCTGTACTGCCGGATTGGCCGGCCGGTGGACCACGCACTGCATTCCTCTGGTTTGGTGCAGGCCTGGGGGCCGCTTTCGCCTGGATCGGCGCGGGACTGCGCTCAGCCTTCGCCTGGTTCCGGACCGGGCTGCATGCGGCTTTTACCTGGGTTGGGGCCGGGCTGGGTAGTGCCTACGCGTGGTTCCGCGAGGGAGCGCGTGCTGCGTATCTGTGGGGTCGCGGTATGGTCCGCGCCGGGGGTGCCCGGGTCCAGGCCGGCGCACGCACCACCGCCAGCCACGTTCACGCCGGAGCCGTCCGCGTCCGGGACGGCGCCCACGCAGCCTCCGTCCGCACCTCCAACACCGCCCGTGCAGGAGCTGTCCGGGTCCAGGCCGGTGCACGCACCACCGCCAGCCACATTCACGCCGGAGCCGTCCGCGTCCGGGACGGCGCCCACGCAGCCTCCGTCCGCACCTCCAACACCGCCCGCGCCGGAGCCCTCCGGGTCCAGGCCGGCGCACGCACCACCGCAAACCACGTCCACGCCGGAGCCGTCCGCGTCCGGGACGGTGCCCATGCAGCCTCCGTCCGCACCTCCAACACCGCCCGCGCCGGAGCCCTCCGGGTCCAGGCCGGCGCACGCACCACCGCAAACCACGTCCACGCCGGAGCCGTCCGCGTCCGGGACGGCGCCCACACAGCTGCCGTCCGCACCTCCAACACCGCCCGTGCAGGAGCTGTCCGGGTCCAGACCGGTGCACGCACCACCGCCAGCCACGTTCACGCCGGAGCCGTCCGTGTCCGGGACGGCGCCCACGCAGCCTCCGTCCGCACCTCCAACACCGCCCGCGCCGGAGCCGCTAAAGTCCGCACCGGCGCACGCACCACCGCCAACCACGTCCACGCCGGAGCTGTCCGCGTCCGTGCAGGTGCCCATGCAGCTGCCGTCCGCGCGTCCAACACTGCCCGCACCGGAGCCGCGCGGGTTCATGCCGGCGCCAGCGCGGCATCGACGCGGGTTGTTGCCGTGGCGCGCAGCCTGCAACGCAGGCTTCCGGCCCATACCGGCAACCCCGTTCCAGTCATAGTTGCCGCGTATGCCCTGATCGCCGGCGCGGGCATCATGAACCTGATGGCCACGCTGGCGGCCGTTGCACGGCTCCCGGGCAGTGACACCCTGCCGCCGTATCTAGGC
The DNA here is from genome assembly GCF_030410475.1 of Arthrobacter sp. YD2. NCBI lineage: Bacteria > Bacillati > Actinomycetota > Actinomycetes > Micrococcales > Micrococcaceae > Arthrobacter > Arthrobacter sp. YD2. The sequence continues at coordinate 735,740 of NZ_JAUHHB010000001.1, read as the reverse complement.
CTGTTGGAGCGCTACGGCTTCAACGCATCCCTGTATAGCCGGATCCTTGCGGCCGTGGACGTCGCCTACGCAGTGGTGATTTTCGGGATTGCGATGCTGCTTGCCTCCTTGGTCCGGGACAAACGCCGGTGGGCGCGGGTGGCCTCCGCCGTGCTGGCCGCTGTCGCGCTTTTGTACTGCATCAACCTGGGCACGGGATGGCAGCTCGCCGCGGCGTGCCTCGCCGCGGCCGGGGCGGCGGCAACGTTCACAAAGGGAGCGGCACCTTGGTTCCGTCCGCGCACCCTGCAGACAGGCACCGTACGCGGCAGCAGCTAGCGTGCCAGGCGGGCGCGGGCATCCGATGCGATCTCGGATACCTGGGCCCGCTGCGCGTGATAGGCGAGGATCTGCAGCTCCGTGGCCATGTCCACTTTGCGGATCTGGACATTCTTGGGAGCCTGAAGCACCACGGGAGCAAAACTGAGGATGCTGGTAATTCCTGAAGCAACCAACCGGTCACAGAGCTCCTGCGCAACCTCGGCAGGCACCGAAAGAACCGCCATATTCGCCTCGGTCTTCTCGAGCTCCGCTTCCAACGCGGAAACGGGCCGGATCTTCAGTCCGCCGACCTCCTGGCCAATCATCGTCTGATCCGCGTCGAACAGGGCCACCACCTCGAAACCCCGTGTGCCAAACCCGGGGTACCCGGCCAGGGCGCGGCCAAGGTTGCCGGCACCGACAATGGCCACCCGCCAGTTCAGGGTTAGCCCCAGAGCAGCGGATATCTGTCCGCTCAGGTAGGAGACGTCATATCCAACTCCTCTGGTTCCGTAGGAGCCCAGATAGGACAGATCCTTACGCAGCATCGGGGAATTCACGCCAGCTGCTTCGGCGAGTTCCTCCGAGGAAACCCGCTCAATGCCGTCGGTCAGCATCACGGACAGGGCCCGCAGGTAGATGGTGAGGCGGGCCAGGGAAGCCGGCGGAATATGCCTCTTTGACCCTGCCGTGCCGGCCGCTGGCCTGCCAGTGCCGGCTGCTACGGGCTGCAACCCGGCGGCTTCGCCGGAACGGGCCTCGTCAGGATCCATCACGCCTCCAAAAGGCGCCGCAGCCGCATCTCGTCAATGGTCCAGAAATCACGTTGGATGCCGTCAATGAAGAGCACGGGAATCTCTTCGCCAAAGCGGGCGGCCAGTTCAGGCTCGTCATCCGCGCTGCGCTCCTGCCAGGCAACTCCCAGATCCTGCCCCACACGCTGAAGCACCACCCGGGCATCTTCGCACAGGTGGCAGCCCGGCCTGGTCAGGAGGACAACTTCCGGTGCTGCGGATTCACTCATGAATCCAAAATAGCCCCAAAGTCCCGTTTTTCCGCGCTCGGGCCGCGTTTTGCGTAGACTCGGATTATGCCCCGATCCACTGCTGTCCGAGCCAACGGAACCACTGGCGCGGCAGGCAGACCGGGTGAGGCCGCCTTCTTCGACGTCGACAACACGCTCATGCGCGGAGCAAGCCTTTTCCACGTCGGCCGCAAGATGTACCAGCGCAAAGTCTTTACCCTCCGCGAAGCCGCGGGCTTCGCCCGGAAACAACTGCGCTTCATCCTGCAGGGCGAGAACCTGAAGGACGTCCATTCCGTTCGGGACGCCGCGCTGGCCTTCGCTGTCGGCCTGTCCTCGGAAGATGTCCGGACGCTCGGCGAAGAGGTCTATGACGAGATGATTGTCTCGAAGATCTGGCCCGGCACCCGTGCCCTGACCGAACAGCATATGAAGTCCGGCCGGCCGGTCTGGCTGGTCACCGGCACACCCGTGGAGGTTGCCTCCGTCATCGCTTCCCGGCTGAACCTCACCGGCGCCCTGGGCACGGTCAGCGAGGTCACCGACGGGCTGTATACCGGCCGCCTTGTGGGCGAGTTCCTGCACGGCCCGGCGAAGGCAGCCGGTGTCCGGGCCCTGGCAGAGAAGGAAGGGCTGGATCTGCAGAACTGCTGGGCCTACAGCGACTCCTATAACGACGTGCCGCTGCTGAGCCTGGTGGGCCATCCCGTAGCCATCAATCCGGACGCCCGGCTCCGCCGCCACGCCCGGGACCGGAACTGGCCCATCTATGACTTCCGTTCCGGCCGCCGTGCCGCGACCCTGGGCCTGAAATCGGCCACAGTCGCCGGAGCGGCCTACGGCCTGTGGCGCGGCCTGGGCTGGGTCCGTTCGCGCTAACCGTTCGGGTCTGGGCCTGCTCCCGTCCCGCGCTTAGCGGTGGCATCTCCGTGAGTGGTCCACCGACGGCGCGGGGCTTAAAAACCGGAGCCCGCCTATCCACAAGGGACTGACGGGCTCTTGCGCAGTTGCGCGGATCCTGCGCGGGGCAGGGCCGGCAACTGACTGCGGTCGCTGAGAAGAAGTTATTACTTCTTATTGCGACGCTGGTGACGGGTCTTGCGAAGCAGTTTACGGTGCTTCTTCTTGGCCATACGCTTGCGGCGCTTCTTGATTACTGAACCCACAGAGTCCTCACAAACTATTAGGAGTCACCGGATCCTCTCCCTGCAGCCGTGGGCGCAGGGGTTGAACACCGGCAGTTACTTGCGATTGAAAACGTTCCTTAACAGGGTACAGCTTCGTTGCTGCAGAAATTGACAGCGGGAGCCTGAGCGCCGGAACGGCGGGATACGTGCAGCGTCACGGCTAGGCCGTGTCTGACCGCCGGTCTATGACCGCGTCACGCAGCACCTTCTGGACTGCCGACTCCGGCACCCGGTAGGAGCGTCCGAAGCGGACAGCAGGCAGGTCACCGGAGTGGACCAGCCGATACACCGTCATCTTCGAAACACGCATGACGTCGGCGACTTCCGACACCGTCAGAAACCGCACATCCGAGAAGTTCCCCTCGTCTGCCATCTATTCCTGTTCCTTTGCTCATTAAGCTGCTGCCCGCAGCAGCGGCATTCGCGGAACGCCTGAGGCTGAGGGACATCTTGTGGGGAAACACTTCACCGGACTTCCGGCGACGTATGTCACAGATGTCCCCGTATTGTCCCTACTGTAGTGGCTGAAGTAACCATAGTGGAAGTTCCTCCCGCCGGGTCAGCCGCCAAGTGGCGGAAGAGACCCTAGATCACACCCTGGGCCAGCATTGCGTCCGCGACTTTAACGAACCCGCTGATGTTCGCACCCACCACGTAATCCCCCGGAGACCCGTATTCCTCGGCGGTACGGGCGCAGCGCTCATGGATGTTGACCATGATCTCGCTAAGCCGCCGCTCCGTATGCTCGAAGGACCAGGAATCCCGGCTGGCATTCTGCTGCATCTCCAGCGCCGAGGTGGCGACACCGCCCGCATTGGCGGCCTTCCCCGGTCCGAACAGCACCCCGGCGCTTTGGAACGCACTGATGGCCGCGGGGGTGCAGGGCATGTTTGCGCCTTCGGCCACCGCACGCACACCGGATTTGATCAATGCCAGCGCATCGTCTTCATTCAGTTCGTTCTGCGTGGCGCAGGGCAGGGCGACGCCGGCTCCTGCATCCCAGATGGACCCGCCGGACACGTAGCGCACATGCGAACCGCGGCGCTGCGCATATTCGGAGATCCGTGCGCGCTCGGTTTCCTTGATCTGGCGCAGCAGCGGCACGTCAATGCCTTTTTCATCCACCACGTAACCGGAGGAATCCGAACACGCCACCACGGTGGCACCGAGCATCTGCGCCTTATCAATGGCGTTGATGGCCACATTGCCTGAACCGGAGACAATAACCCGCTGCCCGTCAAGGCTCATGCCCTTGGTCTTAAGCATCTCCTGCACAAACATCACGGCACCGTAGCCGGTTGCTTCCGGACGGACCAGGGAACCTCCCCAGCTCACGCCCTTGCCGGTGAGAACCCCGGATTCGTACCGGTTGGTGATGCGCTTGTACTGTCCGAACAGGTATCCGATCTCCCGTCCGCCCACACCGATATCACCGGCGGGGACGTCCGTGTATTCGCCGATGTGCCGGTACAGCTCGGTCATAAAGGACTGGCAGAAACGCATCACTTCGGCGTCGGATTTGCCGCGCGGATCAAAGTCCGAACCGCCTTTGCCTCCGCCGATGGGCATGCCGGTCAGCGCATTCTTGAAAATCTGTTCAAATCCGAGGAACTTGACGATGCCCAGGTAAACGGACGGATGGAAGCGCAGCCCGCCCTTGTACGGGCCCAGTGCTGAATTGAATTCCACCCGGAAGCCGCGGTTGATCTGGACCTGTCCCTTGTCATCGACCCAGGGCACCCGGAAAATGATCTGCCGTTCCGGCTCGCAGATCCGCTGCAGAATGGCCGCTTCGGCGAACTCCGGATGCTTGCGGAGCACGGGGGCGAGGGAGTCGAACACTTCCACCACCGCCTGGTGGAACTCCGTTTCGCCCGGATTCCGGCGGAATACGTCGTCGCGCACGCGTGTGAGTACACGTTCCATATGCTGTTGCTCCTTATGCGTCTGGTTCTCCCCCGGTACGCACTACGCTAATACCGCGTCCGCCAAGGCGCGATGCGGGGCGTAACGAAGGCGCGCAAAAGTCCCGCCTACGGGCGGCGGCGGCGGAACTTGGGCAGCTGGCCCAGAAGGTCCGCGGCACGTTCTGCCGCACGGCCCACGGTCCGGCCGAGGTGGACACCGGCGTCGACCGGCAGCGGCCTGGGCTCGGCTGCACCGGATACCAGCGCACTTGAAGCTGCAGCGGCGGCGCTCTGTGCGGGACCGGCGGACACGGCGGCCAGACGGGGCGCCTGCTCCGTCATGGAGGGCAGGCTGAAGGCGCGCAGCCACAGCGCCAGCTCCTCCAGCGGCGCGGCCTGCAGGGAGTAGTACCGCCGCTGGCCTTCGGCCCGCATGGTGACGAGTCCGGCTTCGCGGAGCACCTTCAGGTGCTTGGAAACGGTGGGCTGGCTGACCTCCAGTTCCTCCACCAGTGTTCCCACCGATTTGTCGCCCGTACGCAGGGCGCCCAGGATCTCCCGGCGCGTTCCTTCCGCGATCACTGCAAATACATCGTCAAAGACCATGGGAATTACCCTAACCGCATATGTCTGGCGCGGCATACCGGTGTGACGCGGGTCTAATCAAACCAGGGATCCAGCCCGTGCAGCGGGAACAACTCCTTACGCGTGGACATGACGGTCCGGTCAATCTCATCATTGGGGTCGTATCCGACTTCCCAGGACCGCCACCAGAGATCCACCCCGTCCCCCATCGTCTCCCCGCACCTGACCCCGTGCTTCTCCAGCACATAATCGCGCCAGGCGGCGGGCAGCGGGGTAGCCGGGCGCACCGTGCCGTTGACGGCCACCGACATCAGGAGCGCCCAGGAGCGGGGCACTACCGAGGCCACGTTGTACCCGCCGCCGCCGGTGGCGATCCAGCGCCCATCACACAGCCTGCCGGCCAGATCGCTGATGGTCAGGGCGGCCTGCCGCTGCGCCTCGACACTGATCCGCAGGCTGGTCAGCGGATCATCGGTGTGGCTGTCGCAGCCGTGCTGGCTGACAATGACTTCCGGGGCGAAGGCCTCGGTGAGCTGCGGCACGACGGCGTGGAAGGCCCGCAGCCAACCGGCGTCGGAGGTGCGGGCGGGCAGGGCAATGTTCACCGCAGTGCCTTCGGCACCCTTGCCGCCGGTTTCGTTGGCGAACCCCGTGCCGGGGAACAGCGTCAGTCCGCTTTCATGCAGTGAAATGGTCATCACGCGCGGGTCGTCCCAGAAAATGTTCTGTGTGCCGTCACCGTGGTGGGCGTCGACGTCGATGTACACCACCCGTTGCACGCCCTTGGCCAGCAGACGTGCGACGGCGGCCGCGGCGTCGTTATAGATGCAGAAACCGGACGCCTTCGCGCGCCCGGCATGGTGCATCCCGCCCGAAAAGTTCACTGCGTGCAGCACGCTGCCGGACAGCACGGCATCCGCTGCAGCCAGGGACCCGCCCACCAGCCGCGCACTGGCCTCATGCATCCCGGCGAACGCCGGAGTGTCTTCGGTGCCCAGGCCCATGCCTTGGTCGCTGCCGGCCGGATCCGCACTGGCAGCCTGTACGGCACTGACGTATTCATAACTGTGCACGGTCAATAGGTCCGCAGCGGCGGCGACGTAGGGCTGTTCCAGCCGCACCCCCTCGACGTCGAACAGTCCTACCTCCCGGGCCAGCCGGGCGGTGAGTTCAAGGCGTGCCGGGGCCATCGGATGCCCCTGCCCGAAGTTGTAGGCCAGCAGGGATTCATCCCAGACAATGCACGTTGGCATAACGGGAAGGCTGAGCCCGGAACTGATCATGCAGACAGGCTACGCGATGTGGGGGTTACCCTGATATTGGTGTCCGCGCGCATCCGCCGGATCAGGAGTTTTACCCGCCCCATCTGTTGTGCTGAATTCTCAACCGTGCGCACTCCCTGCGGACAAGAACTGGAACTGGAACGACTTGAATATGCCATTGCCTCCGCAGCGTCCGCTGCGCACGGAGCAACGCACCGGCCCCGCGGTCCTTACCGGGATCCGGGACTTCGCTGCAGGCGTGTTCAGCGGCCGGCCGGCACGGCTGGCACTGTTTGTCTTCATCCTCGTCATCCTCCTTTTCACCGCACTGCTGAGCCTGCCGGCAGCCTCCAGCAGCGGCGAGCCCGCGCCCCTGCATGACGCGTTCTTCACGGCGGTCTCCGCCGTCTGCGTCACCGGACTCACCGTGGTGTCCACCGCCACGTACTGGTCCGCCTTCGGGCAGGTCATGATCCTGATCGCCATCCAGGTGGGCGGACTGGGCATCCTCACCCTGGCATCCCTTCTGGCCCTGGCCGTCAACAAACGCCTCGGCGTCCGTGGAAAGCTTCTTGCCCAGGAAGGCATGAACACCGGCCGGCTGGGCGAGGTGGGCCACCTGCTCCGCATCGTCTTCAGCACCGCCGTCATCATTGAACTGGCACTGGCGCTGGTCCTGGCGCCCCGCTTCATGATCCTGGGCGAATCCTTCGGCCAGGCCGTCTGGCACGCCGTGTTTTACTCAATCTCAGCCTTCAACAACGCCGGATTCACCCCGCACTCCGACGGCCTGGTGCCCTATGACGAGGACCTGTGGATCCTCATCCCCCTGATGGTGGGCGTCTTCATCGGCTCCCTCGGCTTCCCGGTGATCATGGTGCTCATCAGCACCCGGCACCGCATCAGCAAATGGAACCTGCACACCAAGCTGACCGTGCTGGTCTCCCTGATCCTGCTGGTGGTGGGAGCCCTGGTCTGGGCCGCCTTCGAATGGTTCAACACCCGCACCATCGGTGACCTGTCCGTGGGGGACAAAATCATCCACGCCATTTTCGCTTCCGTCATGACACGCTCCGGCGGCTTCAACCTGGTGTCCATGTCCGATCTGGACTCCAGCACCCTGCTGGTCACGGACATGCTGATGTTTGCCGGCGGCGGCTCGGCGTCAACGGCCGGCGGCATCAAGGTCACCACCATTGCGGTCCTGTTCCTCGCCATTGTGGCCGAGGCGCGCGGCGATGCCGATGTGCGTGCCTTCGGCCGGACCATTCCGCAGAGCGCCATGCGCGTGGCCATTTCCGTAACCATCCTGGGCGCCACTCTGGTGGCAGTGGCCACCCTGGCACTGCTGGTGATTACCGATGAGACCCTGCAGCCGGTGCTGTTCGAGGTGATCTCCGCCTTTGCCACGGTGGGCCTGAGTACCGGGCTCAGCGAGATACTGCCGCCGTCGGGCAAATACGTGCTTGCCCTGCTTATGTTTGCCGGCCGCGTCGGTACCATCACCCTCGCCGCGGCGCTGGCAGTACGCCAGCGCACTACGCTTTATCACTTCCCCGAAGAAAGGCCGATCATTGGCTGACAGACCCGCCCACAACGCCCCGGTACTGGTCATTGGACTGGGCCGCTTCGGCGCCGCCACCGCAGAGCAGCTGGTCCGCCAGGGCCGTGAAGTCCTGGCCGTGGAACGCGACCCCGAGCTGGTACAGAAGGCCTCCGGCATCCTCACCCACGTGGTGCAGGCCGACGCCACCAACATTGAGGCGCTCAAGCAGCTGGGCGCCGAGGACTTCTCCGCCGCCGTGGTGGGCGTGGGCACTTCGATCGAGTCCAGCGTGCTGATCACCGTAAACCTGGTGGACCTGGGCATTGAACACCTGTGGGTCAAGGCCATCACCCCTGCCCACGGGAAGATCCTCACCCGGATCGGGGCCAACCACGTTATTTACCCTGAAGCCGACGCCGGACGCCGCGCCGCACACCTGGTGGGCGGCCGGATGCTTGACTTCATCGAATTCGACGACGGCTTCGCCATTGTCAAAATGCATCCGCCCAAGGAAACCCAGGGCTTTACCCTGGGCGAGGCGAACGTCCGGGCCAAGTACGGCGTCACCGTGGTCGGCGTGAAATCCCCGGGCGAGGATTTCACCTACGCACAGCCGGACACGAAGGTCTCCAGCCGCGACACCCTGATTGTGGCCGGCCACGTGGACCTGCTGGAACGCTTCGCCGCACGGCCCTAGGCTGCTGCGGGCGACCGCGCCGGCCGCCGACTCCGGTGGTGAGCCGGCGCGGGTAGTGAGCCGGCGCGGGTAGTGAGCCGGCGCGGGTAGTGAGTCCGCCCTAGGCGGTGAGCTGGGCCGTGATTTCCTCGGCACGGGCCGCCGCCGCACGGGCACCAGCCTCAATAATGCCGGGCAGGTCCTGCTCGTCGAAGGTCCTGATGGCCGCTTCGGTGGTGCCGTTGGGGCTGGTGACACCACGCCGCAGAGCCGGAGCGTCCGCATCGGGCTCAGCGAGCATGTACCCGGCACCTGCCACGGTTTCGCGGGCCAGGAGGGCCGAAAGGTCGGGGTCCAGCCCGAGTTCGACGCCGGCCCGTGCCATGGCTTCGGCCAGATAGAACGCGTATGCGGGGCCCGAGCCGCTGACAGCGGACACTGCATCAACCTGGTCTTCGGGAACTTCCACCACCGTGCCGGTCGCCGAGAGGACCTGCCGGGCCAGTTCCATGGCCTCAGGGCCGGCGGAGCTGCCCGCGGAAATCGACACCACGCCGCGGCCCAGCCGCGAGGGTGTGTTCGGCATGGCCCGGATCACGGGCTGGCCCGCGGGAAGGAGCTCTTCCATCAGCACCAGCGGCACGGCGGCCGCCACACTGAGGACGACGGCGGTTGCGGGAAGAGCCGTGGAAATCTCACGCAGCAGGTCCGCCACACCGACGGGCTTAACGCCCACGATCACCAGATCGGCACCGGCCACCGCCTTGGCGTTTGCGGCCGGATCCTCGCTCCCGGCCAGCACCGTGACTCCGTGGGCCGACCTGAGCTCCGCGGCACGCTCCGCGCGCCGGACCGTGGCCGTGACCTGCTCCGGTGCCAGCCCGCCGGCAAGGATGCCGCCAAGAATTGCTTCGTTCATCGAGCCGCAGCCCAGGAATGTCAGTCGGGGGTTCTGTGCGCTGTCCATGGCTTCGATTCTGTCATGCGGCGCTCCGGAGAGTGTCCCCGGGGCGTTCCCGGGTCACTAGCGGGAGACCGGCGCCTTGGGGCGCAGATGCTCCCGGGCAAACTCGAGGGTCTGCTTGAGTTGTTCCTCGCGCCCCCCGGCCCCCTTGGCCTTCCGGGTGCTGACCTCAATGGCCACCACCCCCTTGAAATCGTTGTCCGCCAGGTAGGAGAGCGCTTCGGCACAGCGCTGGGTTCCCTCTCCGGGAAGCAGGTGCTCGTCCTTGCCGTTGGGCGTGCCGTCGGTGAGGTGAACGTGGCTGAGCCGGTCGCCAAGTTTGCGGATTTCCTCGAAGGAGTCCATTCCGGCGATTGCGGCGTGGGAGAAGTCCCAGGTCACGTGCTCGTAGGGTTCCGGCACCGGGTTCCAGTGCGGCAGGTAGGCCTTGGCTTCCCGTCCGCGGACGCGCCACGGATACATGTTTTCCACGGCGATGGTGACGCCGTACTGCTCCGCGATGTTGCGCACACCTTCGGCGAAATTCTCTGCGTAACCGGTCTGCCAGCGGAACGGCGGATGGGTCACCACGGTGGAGGCGCCGACCTCTGCGGCCATTGCGGCGGAGAGCTCAATCTTGGTCCAGGCCTTCCCCCACACCTGCTGGGTCAGCAGGAGCGTAGGTGCGTGGATTGCCATGATCGGCTGCTGGTACCGTTCGCTGAGCCCGCGGAGGGTGTCCGGGTTCTGGCTGATCTGGCTGTTGGTGACCATGACTTCCACGCCGTCGTAGCCGAGGTCGTTGGCTACCGCGAAAGCATCGTGCACGGAGAGCGGATAGACCGACGCACTGGAGAGCGCCACCGGGATGGTGGCGGGCTCGGTCGCTGGCAGTGGTGAGGTGGGCATTTAGCTGGGCTTTCCGTTGGGGGAAATTCCGTGGACAGCTGACGGGGCGGGCGCTGCCGCGGCGGCCACGAGGAATTCCTCGCCTTCGGCCGGGCCTCGGGGCAGCTCGCCGGGAGTTTCAAAGCGCAGGGTGTCGAAGCGTCGCAGGATCAGGCCCTCGCGGAGGGCCCAAGGGCAGATCCGCAGGACGGGGACGTCGAAGGCTTCCATGGCCGCCTGCGCCACAAGGGCACCGGCGAGCATCTGCGGGGCACGCAGCGCGGAAACGCCGTCCAGCCTGGACCGGTCCCGGGCACTCATCGCGCCGAGCTGCTTGGTCCAGACGGACAGGTCATCGCGGCTGAGCCTGCGGCGGACAAAGGGACCGGCAGCGGACGGCGCCGCGCCGGCAATCCGGGCCAGCGAACGGAAGGTCTTGGACGTTCCGGTCACCAGGTCCGGCCGGCCGAAAGGCGCGAATTCCTCGGCCGCTTCCCGGACCAGTTCCCTGATGTACTTGCGCAGCTTCTTGATGCTTTTGGGGGTGGGCGGGTCTTCGGGGAGCCAGTCCCGGGTCAGCCGGCCGGCACCGAGCGGAAGGGACCGGGCGATCTCCGGCAGTTCATCCGCCCCGAGTGCCATCTCAAAGGAGCCGCCCCCGATGTCCAGGTCAAGGATGGTTCCGGCGCCCCAGCCGTACCAGCGCCGGGTTGCCAGGAACGTCATGGCTGCTTCGTCCGCGCCGGAGAGTTCCTCCAGCCGCACCGGGGTTTCCCGGTGTACCCGGTCCAGCACCCGGGTACCGTTGGCGGCCTCGCGGATGGCCGAGGTGGAAAACGCCAGCAGGTCCTGCGCACCGTGCCGGCGGGCGAAGTCCCAGGCTTCGTTGACGAAGCCGATCAGTTCCAGCTGGCCTGCCTCGCTGACGGCACCGTCCGCATCCAGGTAGGAGACCAGCTGGAGCGGGCGTTTGTGCGAGGCGAACGGGACCGGGCGGGCACCGGGATGCGCGTCCACCAGCAGCAGGTGGACGGTGTTGGACCCGATGTCGAGGACGCCTAGGCGCATGTTCCCATTATCGCTCTACCCCGCACGCTACTTCTTCGCCGCAGCCTTCTTGGGGGCCGCACGCTTCCGGGCCGGCTTCTTGGCCGGTCCCTTTTCGCGCTTCTCCGCCAGCAGCTCGATGGCCTGTTCCCGGGTGAGCTCCTCGATTGCGGTGGAGCGGGGCACCGTGATGTTCGTGATGCCGTCGGTGATGTAGGGACCGAAGCGGCCGTCCTTGACCACAATGGGCTTCTCGGACACGGGATCGGTGCCGAACTCGGCCAGCGGTGCCGCGGCCTGCCGGCCCCCGCGCTGCTTGGGCTGGGAGTAGATCTCCAGTGCCTGTTCCAGGGTGATCGTGAAGATTTCCTCTTCAGTGCCGATGGAGCGCGAGTCGGTGCCCTTCTTCAGATACGGGCCGAAGCGCCCGTTCTGCACGGTGATCTCGTTGCCCTCGGCGTCGGTGCCCAGGACGCGCGGCAGCTTCATCAGCTTCAGCGCTTCCTCAAGCGTGACCGTTTCCACGCTCATGGACTTGAACAGCGAACCGGTGCGCGGCTTGACCTTCACCGGCTTCTTCGGGGGCTTGGGCTTGCCGTTCTTGTAGTACTCCACCGGCTGGTTGGCCAGTTCCTCTTCAGTGGGCTCCGGAATGAGCTCAATGACGTACGGACCGTAACGGCCGTTGCGCGCCACGATGGTGCGGCCGGTCTCCGGATCGGTGCCGAGCACGCGTTCCTCGGGGGCTGCCGTTTCCATGAGTTCGATGGCCTTGGCGGCGGTCAGCTCGTCCGGCGCCAGGTCCTCGGGCACGTTGGCCCGCTCCGGTTCGGTTCCCTCCGGAGCGTCGGCGGGCAGCGGGCGTTCCAAGTAGGGGCCGAACTTGCCCACGCGCAGCACAATGCCGTCGGCAATCTCGATGGAGTTGATCGCCTTGGCATCAATCTCGCCCAGGTCGTTGACGATGGTGTGCAGGCCGGTCTCGACGCGGTCGCCGTAGTAGAACTGGTTCAGCCATTCCACGCGTCCGGCCTCGCCGCGGGCAATGCGGTCCAGGTCCTCTTCGAGCTCGGCGGTGAAGTCGTAATCCACGTAGTCGGTGAAGTGCTCCTCCAGGAGGCGGACCACAGAGAACGCAATCCAGCTCGGCACCAGCGCCTGGCCGCGGCTGGTGACGTAGCCGCGGTCCATGATGGTGGAAATGGTGGCTGCATAGGTGGACGGACGTCCGATGCCGAGCTCTTCCAGCATTTTCACCAGGGACGCTTCAGTGAAGCGCGGCGGCGGGGAGGTTTCGTGCCCGTTGGCGGCAATGTCCGTGCCGGTCAGCCGGTCATCGGCCTTCAGCACCGGAAGACGGGCGCCCTCGGTGCCCTCGGCGTCGTCGTCCTCGCGCACGGCGTCGCGGCCCTCTTCATAGGCCGCCATAAAGCCGCGGAAGGTGATGACCGTGCCGGAGGCCGAGAACTCGGCGTCGCGGCCGTCCGTGGAGACGGCGCCGAGGCGCACGGAAGCAGTGGAGCCCTTGGCATCCGCCATCTGCGAGGCGACGGTACGCTTCCAGATCAGCTCGTAAAGCTTGAATTCATCGCCGCGCAGCGAGGACGCCACCTGCGCCGGGGTCCGGAAGGAATCACCGGCGGGGCGGATGGCCTCGTGGGCTTCCTGGGCGTTCTTGGACTTGCCCTTGTAGATACGCCGCGCGTCGGGCACATATTCGGGACCGTAGAGTTCTGAGGCCTGCCGGCGGGCAGCGTTGATCGCCTGGTCCGACAGCGCCGGGGAATCGGTACGCATATAGGTGATGTAGCCGTTTTCATACAGCCGCTGGGCCACCTGCATGGTCACCCGCGAGGAGAACCGCAGCTTGCGGCCCGCTTCCTGCTGCAGGGTGGAGGTGGTGAACGGTGCCGCGGGGCGCCGGGTGTAGGGCTTGGTGTCCACCGAACGGACGGTAAACGCTGCCGATTCCAGTCCGGCGGCCAGCGAAACGGCCGAGGCCTCATCCAGGTGGACGGCGGTCTTGGACTTCAGCTCACCGCGGTCGGTGAAATCCTTGCCGGTGGCCACGCGGGCGCCGTCAACGGATACCAGGCGGGCTTTGAACTTCTCCGCAGCCTCGGTGGCGAAGGTACCGATCAGGTCCCAGTACGACGCCGGGCGGAACGCCATGCGCTCACGCTCACGCTCAACCACCAGCCGGGTGGCCACGGACTGCACACGGCCGGCGGAAAGACCGCGGGCAACCTTACGCCAGAGCACGGGGGAAATCTCGTAGCCGTACAGGCGGTCAAGGATGCGCCGGGTTTCCTGGGCATCCACCATGGCGACGTCGACGTCGCGCATCTCCAGCAAAGCGCGCTGGATTGCCTCACGGGTGATTTCGGGGAACGTCAGGCGGTGAACCGGAACCTTGGGCTTGAGCACCTGCAGGAGGTGCCACGCAATGGCCTCGCCTTCACGGTCACCGTCAGTTGCGAGGTAAAGTTCGTCGGCGTCCTTGAGGGCGGCCTTGAGTTCGGCCACCTTCTTCTTTTTGTCCGCGGACACCACGTAATACGGCTCAAAGTCCTTATCCAGGTCCACTGCGAACTTGCCGACAGCCGTCTTTTTCAGCTCGGCAGGCAGGTCGGAGGGCTGGGGAAGGTCACGGATATGTCCCATGGACGCCGTCACCTCGAAACCTTCGCCGAGGTACCCGGCGATGGTCTTGCCCTTGGCCGGAGACTCGACAATTACAAGCTTCTTCTTGCCGGTCTTCTTGTCCGTAGCCTTAACTGGCACTGTTCTCCTACGTAACGGGTGGTTCAAATGAGTGGGGCTGCTTTAATCCCGGGTGTCCGGCGCATCTCCGATTCGGGCATCGAGTCCGGCTCATCCACAGACAGTATGCGCGATGCCCCAGCACTAGGGTAACCGGAAAGCACCGAAGGTACGTTCCGACGCCCTCCCGGGCACCGCTTATCCGGATACCGGAACCAGGAAGCCGTCCAAGACAAGGTTACGCACTTCCTGCATCAGGTCCGGCGCGAACGCGGCATCGGTGCGGTCCAGGAGCGCTGCCAGCGCCGACGATATCTGGCCGGCGGAGAGTTCACCGTCACAGGCCGAGACAAACCCGGTGAGTTCGGTGCTCATCAGGTTGGTCCGCCGCAGTCCGGCGCCCTGACGGAGCAGGATGACGCCGGGGTGTTCGGCGCCGGGCCGCTGGTGGCGTTCCTCGGTTACGTCCTCGGCCACCAGAAGGTGGGCCGCTGCCAGATCGGAGCTGCCGGCAAGCCAGTCGAAGCGTTCGACGGCGGCCTGCAGGTGGGGTCCCACCGGCTGTTCAATGGGGTGGGTGATTTCCTCGAAACGCCGCAGGGCTTCGGCCCCGGGGTTCTGCCGACGGCGTAGCCACACTGAGCCGAAGCCCACGGAACCCACGTCCCGGGAGGCGAAGTCCGCGAGGTATCCGGCGTAGGCCGCCACGTAGTCCTCCCGGTCCCGGCCCTGGGCCGCGTCGCGGAGCCACATTTCGGCGTATTCCGGCGGGGTGAGGCGCTCCCGCTGGATCACCCAGGCATCCGTCCCCTCGGGCAGCCACTGCTCCAGCCGCTCTGACCATGCCTCCTCGCGGCCTGCGGGGATTTCCCAGTTGCCGAGCATCTGGGCGGTGCCGCCGGGCGCCAGCACCGTTTCGAGGCCGGACATCAGGGCGGCCACGATGCCGTCCCCGGCCAGGCCGCCGTCGCGGTAGGTAAACCGGTCCGCGTCCGTTTCGGTTCCGGTGCGCGGAGTAATAACGAAGGGCGGGTTGGATACCACCAGGTCGAAGGATTCCCCCTGCACGGGTTCGAGCAGGCTGCCCAGGCGCAACGTGAAGCGCTCGTCGGGCTGTTCCGGATCGATACCCAGCTGGGGTGCGTTGAGCAGGAGATTGAACCGGGCAAACGCGAGGGCGCGCTCGGAGATGTCCGTGGCCGTGACGTGCCGGGCGTGCCGCAGGAGGTGGAAGGTCTGGATGCCGCAGCCGGTGCCCAGGTCCAGGGCACGGTCCACGGGGGTCCTTACGGTGAGCTGCGCCAGGCTCAGCGATGCCTGGCCGATGCCCAGCACGTGGTCGCGTCGCAGCACCCCGGGCCGCTGGTGGCTGCCCAGGTCGCTGGCGACCCACAGGTCACCGCCGGGATTCTCCGCCGTGCCGGCTCCGCCGTCGTCCGCAGCGTAGGGCCGCAGGTCAACGGCGGCGCGGAAGGTGCCGAAGATGCGTCCGCGTTCAATCAGCCCCAGCTCCAGCAGGCCTTCCGTACCGGTGCGGGGCAGGGCGGCATCCAGCTGCACACGCTCCACGGTCTCCCCCAGCAGCCAGAGCAGGACCGGCAGGGCCAGCCGCCTGGGCTGCTCCGCCTCCGCTTCGGCCCGGCAGGCAAGCAGTGCAGGAACCAGCTGGTCCCGCTGCAGCGCAGCCGATGCATCATCGCCGAGGAAACCGGCTACGCCGTCAACGGTGTAGCCGGCCTCCCCGAGATCGGCGGCAAGCGCTTTGAGCAGCCAGGTATCCCGGCTGCGGGGCGCGGAGGGCACAAACGAGAAATCACTCACCAGCCCAGTCTAGGACGTGCCGCAGGCGCCGAAGCCCGCTTAGCCCGCGGCCGGCTCCAGCGGCTCACCGGCTGCGCTGCCAGCGGCGGGGGCGGCGCTGCCGGCTGCGGCGGGCATTCCGGCAGTACCTGCACTGCCGGTCCCGCCGGACCGCCCTGCAGCATGCTGAGCCGCCCGGTAGCCGAAGACGACGGCGGGGGCGATGGTGGCCCCCGCTCCGGGATAGGTGCGGCCCATCACCGACGCCGTGGTGTTGCCGGCGGCGTACAGCCCCGGGATCACGCTGCCGTCCTCCCGCAGGACCCGCGCGTCAGCATCCGTGACCAGGCCGCCCTTGGTGCCAAGATCCCCCGGATAGAGGCGGACAGCCGAGAACGGGCCCTTTTCCAGCGGGCCAAGGTTCGGGTTGGGCTTCACGCGAGGATCGCTGTAATAGGTGTCGTACACCGTGTCGCCGCGGTGGAAGTCCTCATCAATCCCGGTCTTCGCGAAACCGTTGAACCGCTCCACAGTGGCCTGCAGGGCGGCCGGCGGGACGCCCATTTTTCCGGCCAGCCCGGTCAGCGATTCATCCTGCAGCAGCAGCCCCTGGTTCTTCCATTCCTTGCGACCCTGCAGCAGGGCGTTGAACAGGTAGCGGCGGGCGTGCCGGGCATCGAACACCAGCCATGCCGGATCCCCGGGGACCTTGCGGTTGTTTTCGAGCATGTGGTGGCCGAAGTCCACATAGGATTCGGACTCGTTCAGGAAGCGTTTGCCGGCGGCGTCAACCACCAGGGAAAACGGCATGGACCGTTCGGCCAGGGTAAACGTGACCGCGCCCTTCGGTCCCACGGTGGTTGGCCCCCACCACGCGTCATCCATCAGGGCGAGGGCTCCCCCGCGTGCGGCCACTATGTCGATAGCCTGGCCCAGGTCTCCGTCCGGTGCCGAGGAGTACTCCTTTTCCAGGCCCTGGTACTTCTCGCGCCACTCGGCGTTGCGGGCAAAGCCGCCGGCCCCCAGCACCACGCCCCTGCGGGCCCGGATCCGGATGTCCCGGCCGTCCCGGCGGACCACCGCTCCGAGCACGGCGCCGTCGTCGTCCTGCACCAGATCCGTCAGCGGCGCCGACAGCCAGACGGGCGTCTGCTGGTTGCGCACGATGTACATCAGCGAGGAGGCCAGTGCGCCACCCAGCCCGTAGAGCCGCTTGCCGCGCAGCAGGCCGCCGACGGTGCGGAAGACAAACCGGGCACCGCGGATAAAGCCGCTGGGAGTGGACCAGGCCCGGGAAAGCTCCCAGACATCATCGGTGGCCAGCGGTGCCGGGATGCCGGAGGCCGCCGGCCGGGACTGCTTAAACCAAGGGCCCAGCAGCTTGGTATCAAAGGCCTTCACCTCGAGGGAACGCCCCACCATGCCGCCGGGCCGGTCCGGGTAGTAATCCGGATAGTCCTTGGACCGCATCCACTGCACGCCCAGGTTTCCCAGGAACGTCACCACCTCAGGGATGGTGTCCAGGAACGCCAGCTTGCGTTCGCGCGAGGAGACCGGCCCGACGTCGGCAATCACCTCTTCCATATAGGTGAGCGCATTCTGCCGGCTGTCCTGCACACCCGCTTTTTTCATCAGCGGATTATTGGGCATCCAGAGCCCTCCGCCGGAAATGGACGTGGTGCCGCCCCAGAGTTTGGTGCTCTCCACCACCAGGACGTCCAGGCCCTCGTCGGCGGCCTTGATCGCCGCTGTCAGGGCGGCCGCGCCGGTTCCCACCACCAGGACATCGACTATCCGGTCCCAGTCCTGCTGCCCCTGCGCCGACCGTGCCCGGGTCCCGGCGGACGGCTTCGCTGCCGCCTGCCCGTTACCGTTGCTTCCGTTGCTTCCGTTGCCTTCGCTTACCGCTGCTTCTGCCACTTCTACACATCCCCGCCTCGTGCCGCGCCCGTTCCCGGCTCGCCCGGCGAAAACCGGGACCGTTCGGGCCTGTCGCGGGCCGTCGGCCCGTGTGCGGGAGACTAGCAGCGGGGTCTGCGGAAGTACATAGTTTTCTTAGGCAGCGGCTAAGTAAGTGTGGCGGCTAGTCCTCGCAGCCGTCCGGGCAGCGCAGGGTGGACGGATCGGAGGCGCACTCGGCGCAGTACAGTGTGAGCTTGCGGCAGGACGGGTTGGAGCAGTTCTCGAACTTGCTGGTGGGCGCCTCGCAGCGGACGCAGCGGCCGATGGTCACGGCCTCATCAGTGAACTCGGTGTGCATCCGCTTGTCGAAGACGTACAGGGAACCTTCCCACAGGCCCTTGTCACCGTAGGTTTCCCCATACCGGACAATGCCGCCCTTCATCTGGTAAACCTCTTTGAATCCCCGGTTCACCATCAGGCTGGAAAGCACCTCGCAGCG
The DNA here is from genome assembly GCF_030410475.1 of Arthrobacter sp. YD2. Lineage (NCBI taxonomy): Bacteria > Bacillati > Actinomycetota > Actinomycetes > Micrococcales > Micrococcaceae > Arthrobacter > Arthrobacter sp. YD2. The sequence goes on along the minus strand of NZ_JAUHHB010000001.1, from coordinate 717,411 downwards.
GATCCCGCCGGTGCAGTAGGTGACCACGGGCTTGTCCTTGAGATCGTCATACTTCCCGGACTCCAGCTCGCTGATGAAGTCGTGCGTGGTGGACACATCCGGAACCACAGCGCCCTTGAACTTGCCGATCTGCGCTTCGAAGGCGTTGCGGCCGTCGAAGAACACCACTTCCTCCCCGGCCTTTTCCTTCTCAGCCACCAGATCATGCAGTTCCTCCGGCCGCAGGTGGGTGCCGCCGCCAACCACGCCGTTTTCGTCCACCTTCAACTCGCCGGGTGCACCGAAGCTCACGATTTCCTCGCGGACCTTCACGCTCAGCCGGGGGAAATCCTCCGCCGAGCCCTCGGAGTACTTCACATCCATCTTCTTGAAGGCGGGGTATTCGCGCGTCGCCTTTACGTAGGCCTTCACGGCGTCGAGGGGGCCGCCCACGGTTCCGTTGATGCCGTCCCGGGAGATCAGGATCCGTCCGCGCAGGCCCAGCTTCTCGCACAGGGTGCGCTGCCAGAGCCGGACGGCGTCGGGGTCGGAGAGGGGGGTGAAAGCGTAATACAGTGCGATTCGGTTCAGTGCCACATCACTAGGGTAGACCGCTGCGCAGGACGTGCATTTCACCCGGCATCCATACCTTTACCCCCGAAGGCACCGTTAGGGTTCACCTATGAGAGCGCTGGACGATGATCTGCTGGAGACCTGGGTCAGGGGCTGGGCACAGGCACGTGGCTACCGGATGCGGCGCGAGGGACGTTTTCCGGCAGCACTGCTGCATGACCGGACCAATGACTGGGAGTACTTCGCCCTCGAGCCCTCGCACGACGAATTCGCCGCCCTGGCCTCGTCCGCCCGGCACAGCTCCACCCGGCTGTTCACTATCGTGACCACGCGCGCCAATGAAATATACGGCGCCGCCACCGTCTACGGGCTCCAGGTCCGTTCCACCGATGAGGTGCTGATGGTGGCCGATATGTCCGGCCAGGATGTGGAGGCACCAGTGCAGCCGTGGGACGACTTCTCCACCGAGACCAGCCACGCAAACAACATCGGATCTGTGACCGTTCTCTCGGGGGGCACGCCGGTTGCGCAGGGCAGCGTGGCGGTGGTCAACGGGTACGCCGTCTTTGACCGCATCCTCACCGAGCCGGCCTTCCGCCGCCGCGGCCTTGGCAGCTACGTGATGCGCGCCCTGACCGCCGTGGCCCTGGAGGACGACGCCGAGGCCGGGCTGCTTGTCGCCTCGGTGGACGGGCAGGAACTGTACCGGTATCTGGGGTGGGAATCCCTGGCCAGCGTGGTGATGTTCGAGCCCCGAATGTGAGCTTTTGCCGGGAGCCGTTGACATGGTTTCCCCCGCAGTGAACATGGCCCGGGGCCGTTTTGCCGGTGGGAGAATGGGCACGTGGCCCTACATGATTCCCTGATCCCGCTGCTTGGCGGCGGCGCCGAGCCGGAGCAGCTGATGCACGTCCATCAGATCCCTGCCCGCCGCGCCGTCACGGCGCCGTGGCCCCGGTGGGCCCATCCCGACGTCGTTGCCGCCTACCGGAATCTGGGCATCCAGGAACCCTGGGCGCACCAGATGGAGGCGGCCGAAGCTGCGCATAGCGGCAGCCACACGATCATTGCCACCGGCACCGCGTCCGGAAAGTCGCTCGCCTATCAGCTGCCGGTACTGGACGCCATCCACCGGACGTCCCTCGATGACCGGGCGACGCTGGAACCCAGCGGCGCCGTCGCGCTCTATCTTGCCCCTACCAAGGCGCTGGCCGCGGACCAGCTGGCGGCAGTCAATTCGCTGAAGCTGCCAACGGTCCGGGCGGAAACGTACGACGGCGACACGGACACCGGTGCGCGGCGCTGGATCCGGGACCACGCCAACCTGGTCCTGGCCAACCCGGACATGCTGCACTTCGGTGTGCTGCCCAACCACACCTGGTGGGCCCGCTTCTTCCGGCGGCTGAAATACGTCATCATCGATGAGGCGCACAGCTACCGCGGGGTGTTCGGCTCCAACGTTGCCAACCTCATGCGACGGCTGCGGCGGATCTGCCGGTATTACGGGTCCGACCCGGTGTTCATCGGCGCCTCGGCAACCTCCGCCGACCCGGAACAGTCCTTCAGCCGGCTGATCGGCGCTCCCGTGACCGCCGTGACGGAGGACCGGTCACCGCACGGCTCCACCACTGTGGCCCTGTGGGAGCCGCAGCTGACTGAGCTCAAGGGTGAGAACGGTGCCCGGTCCCGGCGCACCGTGGTGGCCGAGACCGCGGACCTGCTCGCGAATCTGGTGGCCGCACAGGTGCGCACCATCGCGTTCATCAAGTCCCGCCGCGGTGCGGAAACCATTTCCACCATCACCCGCCGCCTGCTGGACGAGGTGCATCCCTCCCTGCCCGGCCGCGTGGCCGCCTACCGTTCGGGCTACCTGCCGGAAGAACGGCGGGAGCTGGAACGGCGGCTGCGCAGCGGGGAGCTGCTGGGCATTGCCAGCACCTCCGCCCTGGAGCTGGGCATTGATATTTCCGGACTGGACGCCGTACTGGTGGCGGGCTGGCCCGGAACCCGGGCATCCCTGTTCCAGCAGATCGGCCGGGCCGGGCGGTCCGGCCAGGATGCACTGGCCGCGTTTGTGGCCAGTGACGACCCGCTGGATACCTACCTGGTGCACCATCCCGAAGCCATCTTCGACATTTCCGTGGAAGCGACGGTTTTTGACCCGTCCAATCCCTACGTCCTGGGTCCGCATCTGTGCGCCGCGGCCGCCGAGCTGCCCGTGACGCCCGACGAGCGTGAACTGTTCGGTCCGGCTGCGGCCGGGCTGCTGGACCAGCTCGTGGCGCAGGGATACCTGCGCAAACGGCCGTCCGGCTGGTTCTGGACACACCCGGAAAGCGCCGCATCGATGGTGAACCTGCGCGCCGCCGGCGGCGGGCCGATCAACATTGTGGAATCCGAAACCGGCACCCTGCTGGGCACCATGGACTCCCCGCAGGCCCAGTACCAGGCCCACACCGGGGCAATTTACGTTCATCAGGGCACCACGTATCTGGTGGACGAACTGAACGAAGCCGACCACTGCGCCATGGTGACCCGGACCAACCCCGAGTTCTACACCCAGGCCCGGGACATCACCCAGGTTGCGGTGCTGGAGACCGAACGCACAGAGGAGTGGAACGGCATCCAGGCCTGTTTCGGCACGGTGAAAGTCACCACTCAGGTGGTCTCCTACCAGCGCAAGGCCCTCATATCCAACGAAATCCTTGGGGAAGAACCGCTGGAGCTGGAGGCCAAGGAACTCTTCACCAAGGCGGTCTGGTTTGTCATTGATGAGAAGTTCCTCGTCTCGGCCGGACTGGCCCCGGCGGACTTCCCAGGTTCCCTGCATGCCGCCGAACACGCGTCCATCGGCATGCTGCCGCTGGTGGCCACCAGCGACCGCTGGGACATCGGCGGGGTGTCCACTGCCCTGCATGCGGACACCGAGAAGCCGACCATTTTTGTCTACGACGGGCATCCCGGCGGTGCCGGTTTTGCCGAACGCGGTTACGAGGCCGCCCGGACCTGGCTGACAGCGACCCGGGATGCAATCCGTGCCTGCGAATGTGAGGGCGGCTGTCCGTCCTGCGTTCAGTCCCCGAAGTGCGGCAACAAAAACAATCCGCTGGACAAGAAGGGGGCCGTTACGCTGCTCAACGTTCTGCTGGAGCATGCCCCTGATGCCCTGGCGCTGACTTCCTAGGCACAGGCCCGGCGCCGGGCAGGTGGCGGGCTTGCTGGCCTGGCCCGCCACCTGCCGGGCTCGCAAGTGGCCTGCCCGCCGGTGAAATTGCCGTCTTGGAGCCTCATGCGCCCGATTCTCACATCACCGGGTCCCCGGCAGCCCGCCCGACGGCTCAGCCGGGCGGACCCGCCCGCGCCCTGCCGGTCGCCGGAACCGGCAAGGCGGGGATGGCCACCTCCGTTTCGACCCTGAGGATGCCTGTTGCCTCATCGGCGGCACAGGTGCTGACCACCCCGCCGTTCCGCAGGGCTACGCGACGTGCCACACCGCACCCATCATCACCTCCCCCGCGCACGCGGGCACTGGCCAGGGCGCCGGTTTCCGTCAACCTGTCTCCGCCGGGGGGACTCCCGGACAGCATTGCGATTCCCGGCACGCTCCGTCCCGAAAGCGGTGTGGCACCGCCCGGCCCCAACCCGCGCAGCGCATCCGCTCCCGCGAGCGCTGCCAGGTCGGCAGCGGTGGCGGCACGTACAGCAGCAACGGAGGCCTGGGCCAGTATGAGGCCAGTCATGGAAAACCCCAGCAGCGCCAGGCAGATCCCCATTGCGGCGATTGTCCCTGCTCCCCTCTCGTTCATTCCCCTGCCATTCGCTCCCCTGTTGTTCACGTCCTTTACCGGCCGGACATGCGGCGTATCAGCAGGTTCCTGCTTTCCTTCCTCAGCGGGACTTTCACCGGGCCGGAGTGCCAACGGGATAACCTCCGTCCCCCGGGAAGGCCACGGCGTCCGCGGATAGTTCCAGGGGCAGCAGGCTCAGCACCGGAAGCGACAGGGAACTGCGCACCTCCACTACCGTCCACTCCCCGTCCCGGGTCAGCACCAGCTGAGCTGATCCGCCTGCCAGACGCTGAACTGCAGCCTCCGCCGCCGTGGTGTCAGCCCGCATCACCTCCCGTGCTGCCGCGCGGGCCGCTTCTTCCAACCGCAGCTGGGTAATGCCTGCGGATATCCCGGTCAGCCCGAACACCAGCACCAAAACGATGGCCGGCAATGCCGTCGCGAACTCGGCCGTCACGGCACCCCTCTCCGGCGGATCCAGGCCTGCCGGGCGGCCCCCAACTACCCGGCGCTCCCGGTGCTTCCGTTGCTCCCGGCTTTCCCGGCGCTCCCGGTTCACCCGTTGCTCCCGGCTTTCCCGGCGCTCCCGGTTTGCCCGGAACTCCCGGTGCTTCCTGCCTGCGGGTCCGCCCCGGCCTGTCCGGTGTCCCCGCATGTCCGACATGTCCCGCATTCCCGACGTGTCCACAAGGGTTATCCCTATCCCAATGTCAGCGCGGAACGAATCAACGAGACCAGCATGGAGCGGACTTCGTCGCCGCCGAGGATAACCGCCAGCAATCCCGCAAAAGCAACGGCTGCAAGGGTTGCGATGGCGTATTCGGCGGTGGCCATGCCTGCTTCCCGGTCGGAACCGGCCAACGGCTCCGGCCGGGACTCAGGAACTGTGCCGGAAAACGGCTTTTGCTCCCGCGGCGGCCGGAGCCGGCCCGGCCTTTTTTCCGGTAACGGGGACGGCAGCGTCCCCGTCAGCAGGGCCAGCCGGGCTGCACCGGAACGTGCCGTCAGACCATGCAGCCCGTGGGTTCCGTCCGATTCCGGATTGGGGCAATAGGCGCGCTCTGGGTGCTTGCGGTTCGGTTCCCGGGCCCCTTCTGCCAGCGGGATATGGCCGGACTGTTGGCTGGGCGGAAACGGTTGCACAGCCGGATTCGGCTCGGCGGGACGGTGCTTGTCGAGCCTGGTGTTTGTTTGCATGGGCTTTTCCTCCTAATGAAAAGGTCCGGAACCTGATCCTGTCCGGTTATGCCGGCTCCCGGCCCCTGGAGCAGGGAAGCCGGGGACAAGGCCGGGCGCGCAGCGGCCTGTGGAGGGAGCATGGGGGGCGGGCTCGGTTCCGTCATGCCGGAAGCAGTCACAACCGGCCCGGCAACAGGGACATCAGCAGCGGAACGACAGTCAGTGCCACAAATGCCGGAAGGGAGCACAACCCCAGCGGTACCACCAGGCGGACCCCAAGGGCGGCAGCCCTGCGTCTTCCCTCCGCCTGCCGGCGCCGGCGGAGGGCATCCGCCTGGGAATGCAGCACAGCTGCCGATGGGGCCCCCGTCAGTGCCGTGAACCGCAGTGCCGGACCCAGCGCCCTGAACGCCGCCGAAGAAGGTACAACCACACCAGTCACATCCGATGCCGGTAGATCGGCCGGTGTGCCGGACGCTGGCGGCTCGGTTGTGTGCGGGTGCTGGCGGAGCCGCTGTCTCCGACTCTGCAACGGGACGCGCCCGGTACCGGCGCCGGCGGATAACTGCCAGGCGGCGTCCCAGGGCATCCCCAGTTCCAGTGCCCGCAGCAAACGCTCGAGTCCCCGGGCGGTGCCCGGGTCCACCCCCTCCCGGAGTATCCCCAGGGCGGACGCAAGTGGCTGACCGGCTTCAAGCATCGCGGCGACCAGGTCCAGCATCAGCGCCGGGTCTCCGATCGATCCTTCTTCCTGCGGTTCGCTGCGCGGCCCGGAATCCTGCAGCGGAGCGATTCTGCCGGCGCCACCGAATAAAAGGGCAGATGCGGAGAGCAACCCAAAGACCAGCAACCCAGTCATCCCGGTACGTCCTCAGCCGGCTTTGCGGCGTCCCTGACCAGCCGCCCGGACCAGACGCGGCCCGCCAGCCAGAACCCGCCTCCGGCTGCGGCGGCGGACCAGCCAAGCGGCGTCGCTGTCAGAATCTGCAGCGGGTTGCCGCCCAGCAGGTACCCGAGGATGATCCCGCCACCGGGCAGCCAGGTCAGCAGGCGCATGGTTGCCCGCGGCCCCGCCAATGCGCTCTCTCGGTCCGAGGCTGCATCGCGGGCAGCGTCCAGCTGACCGGCGTAGCGGGTGAGCACTCGGGACAAGGGTGCTCCGCTGCGCTCGGACACGCGGACACAGACGGCCAGGCCCGCCCATAGCTCCCGCAGCAACGGATCCGACGCGCCGTCATCTGCCCGCCCCGCTGCCGCCAGCACCGGAACGGGACTGAGTCCCAGGGCAGCCGACGCCGCAGCTGCCTGCAGCACGGCGGCAAAGGGATGAGCCGGTGCGTTCCGCGGCGCCCCGGCCGCGTAGAGCGTAGCCGCGTCGGCCCAGATCCGGTACGCCGGACGGCCTGCCGCCAGCAGGCCGGCAAGTTCGCGGACCAGCAGCGCCGGCGCATCCGCATCCGTCCTGTCCCTGCGTTTTCGGGCTTTGCCCGGGGAAGGACCATTTGGGCCTCTTCCCCGGCGGCGAATCTGCCGGTCCGGTCTCCTGCCGAACATCAGCACTGCAGCTGCGGCGAGCAGCATGGTGATGGTCAGGCCTGCCATGCCGTCACGCGTGGTCCTTCCGTTGCGGGTCTGTCCGCTGCGGGTCTGTCCGCTGCCGGTCCATCCGCAGCAGGTCCATCACTGGCTTCCGCAGCGCGCAGCTGGAGCCGGCGTTCGAGTTCCGCCCATCCACTCCCGCGCCGGTAGGTCGCTCCTTCGCGCCGGAGGGCGGGGACAGCGGTCAGCTGACCGTTCGAAAGCATGAGGACGGCAACTTCGGAGATAGTGCGGACACCGGCCGCCCGGTGCAGGTGGATCACAACGTCCAGCGCTGCCGCAGCCTGCAATGCCACCGCTTCCGGGCTCATTCCCGCGAGCGCTCCCAGCGCCGCCAGTCGTGCCGGAACACCTGATGCCGAGTTCGCGTGGATGGTCCCGCCCGCTCCGTCGTGGCCGGTGTTCAGCGCCGCCAGCAGTTCACGGACTTCAGCTCCCCGGCATTCCCCGACCACCAGCCGGTCCGGCCGCATCCGAAGAGCCTGCCGGACCAGCTCGGTTTGATCCAGCACCCCGGTGCCTTCCACGTTCCCATGCCGGGTCTGCAGGCCCACCACGTGGGGATGGTCCGGTTCCAGTTCCGCTGCGTCCTCCACCAGCACCAGCCGTTCCCGGGGTCCGCTGAGTGAGAGAAGCGTCGAGAGGAGCGTGGTTTTGCCGGTGCCCGTTGCGCCGCTGACCATGAAGTTCAAGCGGTGTCTGATGATTGTGCGGAGCACCCGTTCGCACTCAATATCCAGTGTTCCGGTCCGGGTCAGCTCGGCAAGGGTGAAGGTCCGGGTCCGGTGAATCCGGATGGACAGGAGTGTGGACCCGGTGGACACGGGACGAAGCACTGCGTGCACCCGATATCCCGGCAGCTGCACATCAACGCAGGGGCAGGAGTCGTCCAGACGCCGCCCCCCGGCCGCGACCAGACGGGTTGCCAGTGACTGGACTTCGGCGTCACCGGCAAACCGGATACCGGTGAGTTCCAGTCCGTGGCCGCTGTCCACCCACACCCGGTCCGGGCCGTTGACCAGGATGTCGCTGACCCCCGGGAGCAGCGCCAGTGGCTGCAAAGGCCCCAGCCCCTGCAGTTCGGCGCGCATCCGGTCCACTGCATGGAGCGTTCCTTCGGACCCCAGCAGGCGTCCGCTGGCCTGCACTGCGGCGGCCAGCCGTGCCCCGGTCACCGGCTCCGGGTGTGCCAGCATCCGGTCCCGGACCCGGGCCAGCAGAGGGTCGGCGCCCGGCAGCTGCCGGGCCCCGCGGGGCGGACCGCCGTTCTCCCCGACGCTCACGTCACCGCCCCTGCCGGGGCCGGCGATACTTTGGCCAGGATCCGCTGCGCAGCCCGCCGGATCCGCGGGCGTCCGGCGTCGGCCAGCACCCTGCCGGAACCCTCTGAGCGGGCAGTGGCGCGCAGGAAGGGAAGATACCCTGCCAGCGGGAGTCCAAGGGCATTGGCCACCAGGAGCTCATCCAACCCGTCTCCGAGCGGTCCCCGCACCACCGCGTGAGGTTTCGCACTGCCAAGGCGGGGCAGCAGGGACCGGGCGCCGAGGACGCCGCTGACCCGGCCGGGCACCACCAGTAAAAGCTCCTCACAGAGGTGCAGCAGCGGCTCGGTACCGGTGCTGCTGCCCAGGTCCACGATGGTCAGCTCAAATCCGCTGCGCGCGGCGTCAAGGACTGCACCGGTCACCGCTTCATCCTCGGGGAGCAGCCCCGGACCGCGTGCCAGCAGGGAAAACCCGCCCAGAGCCGGCAGGCCGGCGGCCAGCTGCACAGGGTTCAGGCTGCCGCTGATTCCCTCCAGATCCGGCCATCGGACACCCTGCAGGTCGCCGGCATCCAGTGCCCACTCAAGTCCGGCACCCCACGGGTCTGCTTCCAACAGCAGAACTGATGCTCCCGTTTCGACGGCGGCGGCGGCCAGCCAGCAGGCCGTTGTGGACGCGCCGGCGCCGCCGCTTCCCAGCACGCCGAGCACCGTTCCCCCGCCGGAGTTGTTGCGCCTGCGGCCCAGATAACCCGCAAGCCAGCCCGCCGCGGCCGGCAGGACAGCAACCCGCGCCGCGGAACTGTAGGCCGCAACGTCCCAGACAGCCGCGTCCCCGGCCAGCCCTACGACTATGACGTCAGGGGTTCCCGCCCCGCTTCCGGCCGTTGCACCGCCCCTGCCGGGCAGGAGACGGAGCCGGCCGCTGTCCAGCAGCAGCACTTCGGGTCGCATCGCCAGGGCGGTACCGATATCCACGGCCAGTGAGATTTCCACTCCCGCTGCTGCGCCCACCCGTGCCACTTCGTCCTGTACCCCCTGGTCGCCGGACACGAGGACCGCTGCCACCGCTGGCCGGCCGCCGTCGCCCTGGAGCGTTCTCCGGCCCTGCCTTCCCGTGAGCCGTCCGGAAACGGTGCCCCCGGCGTCTGTATACCTGTCTCCCGGCGGCGCCGTATGCCCAGCGCCATGTTCTAGGTTCATCGGCCCACCCTGACAGGCAGCACCGCGCCGCCCGCGCCCTCGACAGGGAATGCGGACAACCCGGCGCCTGTGACCCGGTGTGGAGGGAAAGAGCCGCACACCGTCCGGTGCTGACAAAACCCGGTGAGTGGCGGGTGAAACGTTAGACCAACCGGATAACGTGGGAGGGTTCCGATAGGGTCGCGGTAACCGGGCATAAAGGCGTGCCCGCAGAGGAAACGGGGAGTCATGGATTCGGGCGTGGAACATCTGGACGTGTTGATCATCGGCGCCGGGCTCAGCGGCATTGGGGTCGCCTGCCGTCTGCGCGAAGACCACCCGGGCCGTTCCGTCGCCCTCCTGGAAACCCGGGGCCGCCCGGGCGGGACCTGGGACCTGTTCCGCTATCCCGGCGTCCGTTCCGACTCAGACCTGTACACCTTCGGTTATGACTTCCGTCCTTGGCGGGAAGAGAAGGCCATAGCCGACGGCGCCAGCATTCTGGAATATCTGAAGGGCACTGCCGCCGAGTACGGCGTGGATGCCCTGATTCGCTACCACCACAAGGTGCTTTCCGCTGACTGGTCCACCAGGGATGCGCGCTGGACCGTGACCGTGGAGCGCACCCGCACCCCGGAAGCCGGCCCGGACGGTGCCGCCGAGCCGGTGGAAAGCGGAGAGATCCTTCATCTGACAGCCAACTGGATCTTCAACGCCGCCGGCTATTACCGCTACGACCAGGGGTATGCCCCCGATTTACCCGGCAGGGAACAGTTCACCGGGCCGGTGGTGCATCCGCAGCACTGGCCCGAAGACCTGGAGGTCGCCGGCAGGCGGATCGCCGTCATCGGCAGCGGAGCCACCGCCGTCACTCTGGTTCCGGCCCTGGCGGAACTGGGTGCGCAGGTCACCATGGTCCAGCGCACCCCCACCTACATCCTCCCCGTTCCCGCAACGGACCCGGTGGCCCGGCGGCTGCGCGGCGTCGTCGGCCCCGAACGCACCGGCCGGATCATGGCCGAGGTCAGCGCCCGCCGCCAGCTGGCCATCTGGTCCTTCTGCCGGCGCTGGCCGAAGCTGGCACGCAAGGTCATCCGCGGCATCCAGTCCCGTGCCGTTCCGGAGGGTTTCGAGCGGGAGCACCTGAACCCGCCGTATCAGCCGTGGGACCAGCGCTTATGCGCCGTTCCGGACGGCGATTTCTTTGCCGCACTGCGCAGCGGCAAAGCCACCATGGTCACCGGACAGACCACAGGATTCACCGAACGCGGCCTCCGTCTGGCCTCAGGGGCGGAAGTGGAAGCCGACGTCGTAGTGACTGCCACGGGATTCACTGTGCAGGTCTTCGGCGGCATGGACCTTCGCCTGGACGGCACGCCGGTGGACCTGACCGACCACGTTGCCTACCGGGGAGTGATGCTCAGCGGTATCCCGAACATGGCATTCGCCATCGGTTACACCAATGCCTCCTGGACCTTGAAGATCGGGCTGGTGACCAGATGGTTCTCCCGTCTGCTCACGGCTATGGACCGGCAGGAGTACGCCGCGGCCGTGCCGGTGGCGCCTTCTGGCATGCCCACCAGGCCGCTGTTGGATTTCGGCGCCGGGTACGTCCAGCGCAGCCTGGCGGAACTCCCCCGGCAGGGAATGGCGGCGCCATGGCTGATGACAATGAACTTCCTGGCCGACCGCCGGGACCTGCAAAAAGGTGCATTGGTGGACAAATACCTGCAGTTCAGCGGGCCGCAGGGCCAGGTGCCCGGCGAGGTGCCGGACGGTACCGACCGCTTCGTCACCCTGGAGTCAGGGCTGCGCCTCTGCTACCGCGTGGAAGGCCCCGAGGGCGGTGAGCCGGTAGTTCTGCTCTCCGGTCTGGGGCTGGACCTGACCGCGTGGCCCGCCCCGTTCGTGGCGGGCCTTACCTCGGCCGGTCACCGCGTGATCCGCCTGGACAACCGCGACGCCGGACGTTCCGACCGGATGGATACGCCCACCCCCACGGTGCTGCACCAGGCTCTGGCCCGGCCAATGCCCGGCGCCTACCGGATTGAGGACATGGCCGACGACGTCATCGGGCTGCTGGATCATCTGCAGGTGGAGCGGGCGCATGTGGTGGGAATGTCGCTGGGCGGGATGATTGCCCAGTCGGTTGCCGCCCACCACCCGGACCGGGTGCTCACGCTGACCTCGCTGATCTCCACAACCGGTGCCCGGAACGTCGGCGCCGCGGCGTTCTCCACCAAGCGCCGGTTCGCAGCCCGTCCGCCGCGGACCCGCGAGGAATTCATCCGGGCCCGGGTGGGAATGATGCGGCATCTTTCCGGGCGGGCCAACCCGGCGGACCCGTCCACCGAAGCGGAGCTGGCCGGCCAGGCCTGGGACCGCGGTGCCTACCCGGACGGCGGAACTGCCCGCGCCCGGCAGCTGGGTGCGATCAATGCCTCGGCAGACCGCACCGGCGATCTCGCACGGATCAAGGCTCCCACGCTGGTAATCCACGGCGACAAGGACCCGATTGTGCATCCAAGCGGAGGCGCGGCAACAGCTGCGGCCATCCCGGGCGCACGCTCGCTGACGATCCCGGGCATGGGGCATTACTTCCATCCGGCAGTGGTGCCCGATCTGCTGCGGCACGTCTCCGGGCATCTGGGCGCCGACGCATCCGCTGCTTCCTCCGGCTGAAACTGCGTCATTCCGGCTGAGCCTGTTTTCATCCGGCAGCCCCTGGGGCCCAGCCGAGCGAGGGTCCCGGCTGCCGGGGCCCCTCCCGGCGGCCCCGGGGACGCTTACTTCCCCATGTCGGGGGAAACCGGAACCGCATTGATCTTGGCATTCCGGGGCAGCTTGGCCGTCCGGGAGAAGCCCTTGGCGTCCAAATGGTTCTTTGCGCGGAACACGGCCACTGCGTCGTCGTACGCCCGATTCACCCGCGCGCCGGTGAACACCCCGGTGCTTCCGTCGCTGAAGCTGATCCGGATGCTTGCGGACAGGGGAAAGTGCCGCTCCATCCGGATGAAGCCGTCATTGTCCTGCGCAAGAGTGATCACGTGGTTTCCGCCCTGAGAGTTGGTGAGCTACCAGTCTCCCCCATTACGGGACCCGCCGGTGCACCGCCGGCGGGACCGCCGGAGCCCGGTTCCGGGTGAGAATAGAGGCATGTATATCGTCCTCGCTCCCGGTCCGGCATCGGGCCGGCTGCCGGAGGGTGACTGGACGCTTCAGGAAACGGACGACGCCGGGGCCCCGTTGGCGCCGGCGGTCACCGTGCCGGCCAGGGACCTGCCCGATGCCGTCAGGCACTACGAGCAGCGTCCCGTCCGCTGGGTGTGGGAATCTGCCCGCCGCACCTATGCTCCGTTGCTGGCCACGGGGATCACGGTCGAGCGGTGCCATGACCTGGACCTCGTCCGCGGCATCCTCCGCTTCGCCGAGTCCGCCCCGCCGACTCCGTACATCGAAACACTCCGGGCCGAGGCACCGGACGTGGAAGCGGACCTGGCGCCCCGGCAGCTGCCGCCGCTGCGGCAGTCACCGAACCAGACCTCCATCTTTGACACCCTGGATGCCCCGGATGATGTGCCAGCGGGTCCGCGCCGGCACGGCATCGCCGAGCTCACGGCGGAGCTGGCCGACCAGCTTCACGCCGTGGCCCGGTCCGAGGCCCCGGCGAAGCTCACCCTGCTCACGGTCGCTGAGTCCACCGGCGGCATGATCGCGGTGGAAATGGAGCACGCGGGCATTCCCTGGCGGCGTGACCTCCACGAGGCCATGCTCATGGACGCGCTCGGTCCGCGTCCGCCGGAAGGACGGCGCCCGGAGAAACTTGAAGATCTTGCGAACGAGCTGCGCCGGCTGCTGGGCAACCCCGGGTTCAACCCGGATTCACCGCAGGAGCTTCTGCGCGCCCTGCACCGGGCCGGTATAGAAGTGCGCAGCACACGCTCGTGGGAACTGCAGCAACACCACCATCCGGCTATCGGGCCGCTGCTGGAATACAAGAAGCTCGCCAGGCTGCTCACGGCCAACGGGTGGACCTGGCTCGATGCCTGGGTGGAGGGCGGCCGATTCCGCACCGAGTATGTGGTGGGCGGGGTGGTGTCGGGGCGGTGGGCCTCCCGCGGCGGAGGCGCCCTGCAGATTCCCAAAACCGTGCGCGATGCCGTCCGTCCCGATCCCGGACACCGGTTTGTGGTGGCCGACGCCGCCCAGCTGGAGCCCCGGGTGCTTGCTGCCCTGGGGCAGGATTCGGCGCTGGCAGCGGCCGCCCGCGGCAAGGACCTCTATCAGGGAATCGCGGACGTTAATTTCGACGGCGACCGGGCCAAGGCCAAAATGGCGATGCTGGGTGCCATGTACGGTGCTACAAGCGGCGAATCCGGGCGCCTGATGCCCGTGCTGACCCGCGCCTACCCCCAGGCCATCGGCGTGGTGGAGCGCGGCGCCCGGGCCGGGGAGGCCGGACGGGTGGTCAGCAGCCATCTTGGGCGCAGCTGCCCGCCGCCGTCGGAGCGCTGGCTGCAGACCCAGCGCAGCGCCAGCGCGGAGGAACAGCGCCGCGCGGAATCCCTGGCCCGCTCCCGCGGACGGTTCACCCGCAACTTTGTCGTCCAGGCCAGCGCCGCGGAATGGGCGTTGTGCTGGCTGGCAGAGATCCGGCGCCGGCTGCGCGCGGCCTCTTCCGCTTCCCCCGCGGGAGAACTGGTCTTTTTCCTGCATGACGAAGTGATGCTCCACGTCCCGGCGGACCGGGTGGAGGAAGTCAGCGCCCTGGTGTCCGACGCCGCCGCCGCGGCGACCAGGCTGCTTTTCGGTTCCATTCCGCTGGAGTTTCCCGTACTCGTCACTCCCGTGGATTCCTACGCCGACGCCAAGTAACCCGGGTCAGTCCAACCGGGCGCCCAGATACGGCGCCAGCTGCCCGGCGTACAGTCCGTTCATGTGGTTGGCGTCGTAATACACTGCCACTCCGCCCACAGCGGAGTAGCACCTGTGAAGGTCACAGAAGAACTCGGTCATATCCACCGGTTTCACCTCGTCTTCAGTGAATCCCTTTGCTGCCTCGATAAAGGGATTCGGGACCAACGCGAGTTCGCGATCCACCGCGCAGTTGGCGGGGGTGGATGCGTTGAAGGCAAGGCATTCCTCATCGCGTACCGAGCCGTTTAGCGGCAGATCGGCCAGGGGCACCACGGTGATTCCTGCGTCAACCCAGTGTTGCCAGGTTCGGCGCAGTGCATTCGCGTACTGAACCTGCTGTGCATCGCCCGTGCCGTCATCGATAACCTCTTCGGCGACAAACGTGCTGACGAACACCCGTTCCGGGGTGTCTGCTTCAATGGCCTCTGAGACGAGCCGGTTCCACCGTGCACAGTTTTCGACCGCGGTTGCCGCCACTTCGGCCCCGTAGAACGAGTGGACGGGTGCATCCAGCAGGGGGCAGCCGCCAAGGAAGCTGAGCTTGACCCGCCATCCCCGTTCCTGCCCCAGCTTCAGGATGGCCTGCTGCCAGTGCTGGCCATGTGAATCGCCGACCAGCCATACGGTTTCCGCCTCCGGGTTGCCGTCTGAGTAATCGCAGATGATTGGGGCGTTGTACACCGCGAGTTCGCCTTCCCCGGCCAGAGCGCATTCGTCGGGTGTCATGGCGTAGGCGTTGTGGTGATCCATATGCGGCAGCGCCACCGGGATATCAAACGGGTCTCCACAGTCGCGGTTGCCGATCGCCGCCGGGCCATAGCAGGGACCATCGGCACCGGCGGCAGCCAGCTCCATGGACTGGTTTTCCTTCACAGTCCCAGCGGCGCCCAGCAAAACCGCCAGGGTGGCCACGGCCGCCATACCGGCGACCGGTGCCCGGAATCCCGGGACCTGTGCAGCGTGGCGCCCAATATGCCGACGGGTCCGTCCGGAGCCCGGCTTGATCCAGATGTCTTCCACCCACCGCTTAGTGCCCCAGGCCAGCAGGATGGCGACGGCGAGGATGGCCAGCTTGTAGGGGGCAGTCGGCACGGTGCGAAGGGCGTAAGGGGCAACAACAATCAACGGCCAGTGCCAGAGATACAGCGAGTAGGAGATTTTGCCCAGGAACTGCACCGGCGCCAGGCCCGTGAGAACCTCATGGCCCAGCCGGCGGACACCGGTACCGGCCAGAATCACCAGTGCGGAGCCGGTTACCGGAACAAGGGCAGCCGCGCCGGGGAACGGAGTCGAGGCATCAAAGGTAAGGGCGCTGAAGAGGATCAGGCCGAAGCCGGCAATGGCCAGGACGTTTCGCAGAACCAGCGATTTCAGCTCCACTGCTGCCAGCCCTACCGCCGCGCCCACGGCGAATTCCCAAACCCGCGCCTGGGTGACGAAATAGGCCTGTTCAGGAGAGCTCCCCGTCACATGGATGCTGTAGGCCAGGAACAGCACGGCCACCGCCGGCACCACTGCCGTCAGCAGGCGCCGCACCGGAATGCCGAACCGGCGTGCCAGGGCTGCGAAGAGGATCAACGTCAGCGGCCAGAGGAGGTAGAACTGTTCCTCCACCGAAAGCGACCAGTAGTGCTGCACTGCGGACGCCGACTCGGTCATGGCGGAATAGTCCACGCTTTTGGCCGCGAGCAGCCAGTTCTCGGCATAAAAAACGCTGGCCAGCACTTCCTGGGCGGTCGCGGCCCAGCGTGGGTAGGGCAGTACCAGCAGCGCCAGCACCATGGACGCCGCCAGCACCAGGAACGCGGCAGGGAAGAGACGCCGGGCGCGCCGGGCGTAGAAAGCGGAAAGCCGCACCCTTCCCGTGGCCTCGATTTCGCGCACCAGGTGGGAGGAAATGAGGAACCCGGAAATCACAAAGAACACGTCAACGCCAACATAGCCGCCGGGGAGTCTCTGGGGCCACAGATGGTTCAGTACGACCAGGACCACGGCAAGGGCACGCATGGCCTGGATGTCGGTGCGGAACCGTTTACCCGCCGGTGGTGCCGCTTTGCTCCGGTGCCGCGCTCGTGTGGCCGCCACGGCCATAGTTTCCCCCTGATAGCCGGACGGCATTCCCCTGGACGGGGCGGATCGCTTCTCTGCCCGATTTTTCGGGCATCTAAAGAATAGCCCTGCCCGGGAGGGTACGCGGGCCCCGACACAGAGTTGTGACGGGATGAAGGGGTTGGCCTCTTACAGAGCCGGGACGATCTCCCGGGTCTCGTCCCAGGGCTGTGCCCAGCCGAGTTCATCCAGGACGCTGGAAAGGATGATGCCGGTGAAGCCCCATACGAGGACGTCATTGACCAGGAAGGCAGGGGTGCCTGTTGACCGGCCCTGGCCCGGGAGGACTGCGGTCCGGCGGTTTTCGGGATTGATCAGGTCCGCCACGGGGACCCGGAAAACCGCTGCCGATTCGCCGTAGTCCACCACATCCACAGGAGTGGGTTTGTCCCACCAGCCCAGCACCGGGGTCACCAGGAAGTTGCTGAACGGCAGTCCGATCTGGGGCAGCGACCCGAGGACCCGGACGCCGGCGGGGTCCAGGCCGGTTTCCTCGCGTGCCTCACGGAGGGCGGCGTCCACCGCACTGGCGTCCTCCGCGTCCACCGATCCGCCGGGGAACGCGACCTGTCCGGGGTGGTCGTTCAGGGTAGCGGCCCGCTCGATCAGCAGGACGTCGACGTCGGCCGGTACCGCGTCTGCGGAAAAGTCCGCCGGCCGGTCATCCAGCACGCCGAAGAGGATCAGCACGGCGGCCGGACGTGCGGTTGCCGGGTCGACGCTGCGGCGCAGCAGGTTGATGTTGGCGTTGAAGGATGTGGTGCCGGCAGCGACAGCAGCGGCCAGCGTTTCCAGGTCCGTTACGGCGCTCATGCTTCCAGTCCGTATCCGGCAGCACGCAGCTGCGCGCGGGTTTCGGCCGCCATCATCCGGGCGTGCAGTTCCTCGCGTCCCGGGGCCAGCTCGTATTTGAGGAGCTTTCGTGCCTTCTCGGGATCGGTTTCGCCCTCCCCGTAGGAGGGACAAAGCTGGGCGACGGCGCACGCGCCGCAGGCAGGTTTTTTGGCATGGCAGACCCGGCGTCCGTGAAAGACCACCCGGTTGGACAGCGGGGTCCAGTCCTTGGGCTCGAACAGCGCCGCCACGTCCTCTTCTACCTTGACCGGGTCCTTGGACGTGGTCCACCCGAACCGGCGCGCCAGCCGCCCGAAGTGTGTATCCACCGTGATCCCCGGAATACCGAAGGCGTTGCCCAGCACCACATTGGCCGTTTTCCGGCCGACGCCGGGCAGTGTCACCAGGTCCTCAAGCCGGTTCGGCACCTCGCCGTCGTACTCATCCACCAGCCGGGCGGACAGCGCCTTCACGCTCGCCGCCTTCGCCCGGAAGAACCCGGTGGGTCGGATGATCTCCTGCAGCGTCTCCTCGTCTGCCTCGGAGAGTGCCCTGGCATCCGGGTACCGGGCAAACAGGATCGGCGTCACCGCATTCACCCGGATGTCCGTGGTCTGCGCCGACAGCACCGTGGCGACGAGGAGTTCAAACGCGTTCCCAAAGTCCAGCTCGGCCACCGCATACGGGTAAACCTCGCCCAGCATCCGGTTGATCCGCCGGGCCCTCCGCTTCAGGGCGAGGAGGGACGGATCATTACCGGTTGCCTTAGCCAATGCTGCTGTCCTTCTGCTGACGGTTGTGCGCTGCTGGCAGCGCGTTGCTGATGCCGGTGCCGGCAGGAGCCGCTTTACTGGTCGGTGTCCACGCGCTCGATGTTGCTCAGGTCCCGCAACACGCCAATCCGGCCGGTGCGCTTGTCCTGGACCAGGAATTCGTCGCCGCGGTCTTCCAGTCCCAGTTCCCAGTCTCCGGGGTGGAACATAAACAGCGGCAGGCCGGTGCGCTCATCAACAATCTGCCGCGGTGTTCCCACGGCGAACCAGAAGGCCTCCACGACAGACTCGGACTCATCCCGGGTGGCGGTGATGGGTTCGGCATCGCTTTCCCCGGCCGCAGGCGCTGCAGGCTCCGAGCTGCTCACGACGGGGTTGACGGTGGTCGCTGCCAGCGGCTCTGAACTTCCGCCGGAAGGCGCCGCGGGCGCCTGGACATCCTGTGCCTGAGTGGCCGGGGCGGCCGCGGGCTGTTCAGCGGCCGGTGCCGTGACGTTGCCCGGCTGCGCAGGCTGCGGCTGGCTTCCCTGCGCCTTGGTGGCGCCTGCAGTACCAACGACGGCGGTTCCGGCGGCGGCCGCGGTGCCGGCAGAAGCACCGGTGCCGCGTTCGGTTACCGGGCCATCGGTTCCCGCTCCGCTGTGACGGCGGAGGGGGTTCTCGAAGCGGCGGGGTGCCGGCGATGATGCGTTGGCGGACTCGGTCTTGGGGCGGGCCGGACGATGCCGCAGCGGCAGGGTTTCACGTGCAGCCGGAACAGCGGGAACCTCGGGACGTTCCTTGAACTCCGCGGCAAAGAACGGAAGGTGCGGAGCCAGCGTGGTCGCAACCACCATGCCCAGGGACCCGATGAGGGCAATCATCGGACCGACGGCGAAGTCCGTCACCGTCTGGATGAAGAAGAAGGCGAGCGCCAGGACGGCCGAGACCGAGGCGAACTGGTCGAGGGATAGCGATCCCACGCGCAGCTTCGTCCCGGGAGCCAGCCGGCGTGCGGCGAACAGGCCGGCAACCAGCAGCGGCAGCAGGATGCCGATGCCGACGAAGAACAGGGAGAACCCGTTCCACAGGTTCAGGTTGCGCACAATGCCCAGGTTAAAAACGGTGATGAACGGCAGCACGCTGCCCACAAGCATCACGAGTGCGGAAGCACCCACCACAATGTCGCGGAGTCCGAACGGTCCGGCGAGCGCCTCGCGCGTGCTGCGGCCGGCGGTCCCGGTGTGCGGCTGCGCCGCGGAACCGGGTGCCGTTGCGGAGGGATGGCCGCCGGTTTCCGAAGAGCCGGCCGTGCTGCTGGTCTCGTTCTCAACAGGTGGGTTATTCATACTGATCTCCATTCACGACCTCCGCGCCGGAGCCCTGCGGGCCTGCGGATAACGGGAGGTGCGCATATACGGCACAAAAGCGGTTACTTCCTTCAGACAGCCTAAATCAACGACGGCGAGGCAGACTAGCCGAGCAACGGCGCGCCCCGAGGCAGTGACATACCGCTCACCGCATAATCAGGCCGTTTTGTAACTCTTTGTGTGACCGCTGCCACAACAGCGGAAAACCGGCGTTAGTGTGGATGCCAGCCATCCACCATCACCATGTGATGGATTGACGCGAAGTGAAAGGGTTCAACTATGTCTGATCAGTCCCCTGCAAAGAAGCACGGAGACGCCTTCGAGAACCTGCTGCACGAAAGCCGAAGCTTCCCGCCCAGCGCCGAATTCGCGGCCGCTGCGGTGGCGCAGCCGTCCCTGTACGAGGATGCGGCTGACGGTCCGGAGTTCTGGGCCCGGCAGGCCCGCAGCATTCTGGCCTGGGACCAGGACTTCGACCAGGCCCTGGACTGGTCCGATGCCCCGTTTGCCAAGTGGTTTGTGGGCGGGAAGCTCAACGCCGCCTACAACGCCCTGGACCGGCATGTGGAGGAGGGCCGCGGGGACCGGGTGGCTATCTACTTTGAAGGTGAACCGGGCGATACCCGCACCTACACGTACGCAGCCCTCACGGAAGAGGTCAAGAAGGCAGCCAATGCCTTTGAGTCCCTGGGCGTGGCCAAGGGCGACCGGGTCGCGGTGTACCTCCCGATGATTCCCGAAGCCGTGATCACCATGCTGGCCTGTGCCCGGATCGGTGCAGTGCACTCGGTGGTCTTCGGCGGTTTCTCGGCGGACGCCCTGCGCAGCCGAATTGACGATGCGGAAGCCAAACTGGTGGTCACCGCCGACGGTTCCTACCGCCGCGGCAAGCCCAGCGCACTCAAGCCCGCCGTTGACGCAGCCCTCGCCGCGCCCGGCCACACCGTGGAAAACGTGCTGGTGGTCCGCCGCAACGGCGAACCCGTGGAGTGGACCGACGGCCTGGACCGCTGGTGGCACGAGGTCGTGGATACCGCGGACACCGAACACACCGCCGTCGGACACGACTCGGAGCATCCGCTGTTCATCCTCTACACCTCCGGCACCACCGGCAAGCCCAAGGGCATCCTGCACACCACCGGCGGCTTCCTGACCCAGACGGCATTCACCCACCGGAACACCTTTGACCTGCAGCCGGAGACGGACGTGTACTGGTGCACCGCGGATATCGGCTGGGTCACCGGGCACAGCTACGTGGCCTATGCACCGCTGATTAACGGAGCCACCCAGCTGATGTACGAGGGGACACCGGACACCCCGCATCAGGGCCGCTGGTGGGAGTTGGTGGAAAAGTACAAGGTCTCCATCCTTTACACCGCCCCCACCGCCATCCGCACCTGCATGAAATGGGGCCGGGACATCCCGCAGAAATTCAACCTGGATTCCATCCGGGTGCTGGGGACCGTGGGCGAGCCCATCAACCCGGAGGCCTGGATGTGGTACCGGAACGTCATTGGCGCGAACGGCGGAAAGAAGGAGAACCCGGCTCCGATCGTGGACACCTGGTGGCAGACCGAAACCGGCGGGCACATGATCGCCCCCATGCCGGGGGTCACGGCCACCAAGCCTGGCTCGGCCCAGGTAGCCGTGCCGGGCATCTCGGTGGACGTGGTGGACGAAATGGGCGAACCGGTTCCGAACGGTTCCGGCGGCTTCCTGGTGGTCAAGGAGCCGTGGCCGTCCATGCTGCGCGGCATCTGGGGAGATCCGGAGCGGTTCAAGGAAACCTACTGGTCCCGGTTCGACAACATGTATTTCGCCGGCGACGGTGCCAAGAAGGATGAGGACGGCGACATCTGGCTGCTGGGCCGCGTGGATGACGTGATGAACGTGTCCGGGCACCGGCTCTCCACCACCGAGATTGAATCGGCACTGGTGAGCCACCCGTCGGTGGCCGAGGCCGCCGTCGTCGGCGCGGCGGATGACACCACCGGCGAGGCCGTGGTGGCGTTCGTGATCCTGCGCGGCAGCGCCAAGGACGACGACGATATTGTCACCACCCTCCGCAACCATGTGGGCAAGGAGATTGGCCCCATTGCCAAGCCGCGGCACATCCTGGTGGTTCCCGAACTGCCCAAGACCCGCAGCGGAAAGATCATGCGGCGTCTCCTCAAGGATGTGGCGGAAGGTCGCGAAGCCGGGGACTCGAGCACCCTGGCCGACAACACGGTGATGCAGCAGATCGCCGAATCACTGCGGAAGTAACCGCTCCCGGCATAACAGCACAGGCGCCCTCCCCCGGACCGGGGAGGGCGCCTGTGGCGTTTATGGCAGTTGCCGGTGATTAGCCGACAGTGACGTCCAGCTCCACCTCAATGTTGCCGCGGGTGGCATTGGAGTAAGGGCAGACCTGGTGCGCGGCCTGGACCAGCTTGTCCGCCGTCGCCTCGTCCACGCCGGACATCTCCACGTGCAGGGCCACGCCGAGCTTGAAGCCGCCTTCGTCCTGCTTGTAGATGCTGACGTCCGCTGTCACTGCGGCATCTGCGATGGCTGCCTTCTCCATCCGGGCAACCATCTTCAGGGCCGAGAGGAAGCAGGCTGCGTAACCGGTGGCAAAAAGCTGCTCGGGGTTGGTGCCCTCACCGGAACCGCCCATTTCGGTAGGAGTGGAGAGGTTGACCTCAAGCTTGCCGTCGCTGGTGCGGGCTTCGCCGTTGCGTCCGTCTCCGGTGGCGGTGGCAGCTGCGGTGTACAAAGCGCTCATGGGAACTCCTTCGTGATGGAAAACTCGGTCCCCTTCAAGGTAGACTAACTAGTACGTCTACCGCAACAGATGGACACAAGAGATGGACACAAGAGGTGGACACAGCAGGTCACAGCAGCAGCGGAAGCAGGGGAACAGGAAATGGCAGCCAAACCGTCGGATGTGCGCGAACGAATCCTTCGCCGGGCCTCAAGCCTCTTCTACACCGAGGGCGTACGCGCCGTCAGCGCGGACAAGATCATTGCCGCAGCCGGCACCACGAAGGTCACCTTTTACCGTCACTTCCGGTCCAAGGACGATCTGGTGGTTGCCTACCTGCAGGACCAGTCCGAAGGCATGCGCCGGCAGGCCGAGCAGCTGGATCCGGATCCATGCACCGGCCTGCGCCAGCTCGCAGAAGCCATGGGCACCGAAGCCTGCACTCCGGACTTCCGCGGCTGTCCCTTCATAAATGCGGCCGCCGAATATCCGGATCCGGAGCATCCGGTCCGTGCTGTGGTCTCCGCGCACCGCCAATGGCTGCACGGCCTGGTTGCCGGCCGGCTCGCCCAACTGGGGGTCCCGGACCCGGAGCAGCTGGCGGACCAGCTGCTGATGCTGCGCGACGGCGCCATGGTGCACGGGTACGTGCAGGACGCAGCGGCCGTAGGCCCGGCACTGACCGCTGCCGGCCGCGCGTTGATCCTCGCCCGGCTACCGCAGGATTCCCCCGCCCGCGCCAGGATTTCCGGGGAGTAGCGGGCAGCTTCCGCTCGGCGGAACGGCGTGAATGTGACCTTGGACTCAGGAACTTGGCGAAAGTGACGGCGGATAGGACAATTCCTTTCCGTGTCTACTTCACTCACACCGGCCACACCGGACGCCCCCTCATCAGCCAAGATGGCCCGCAAGGTTGCCGGCGCATCTTTCCTAGGCACCGCACTGGAGTCCTATGACTTCTATGTCTTCGGCACCGCCGCAGCGCTGATCCTCAACCGGATTTTCTTCCCGGACGTGGATCCCCTGACCGGCACCCTGCTCTCCTTCCTCACGCTGGGCATGGGCTTCGTGGCCCGTCCGCTCGGAGCCATTCTGTTCGGACACATCGGTGACCGGGTGGGTCGGAAAACCTCCCTGATCGGCACCATTGTCCTGATGGGTGTTGCCACCGGTGCCGTGGGCCTGCTCCCGGACTACAACACCATCGGCGTCTGGGCTCCGCTGCTGCTCGTCCTGCTCCGCCTCCTGCAGGGCCTGGCCGTAGGCGGTGAATGGGGCGGTTCCATCCTGATCGCCACCGAGCACGCAGCACCCCGGAAGCGTGCCCTGTACGCAGCCATCCCGCAGATCGGCTCCCCGGTAGGCACCATCATGGTCACCGGCATTTTCCTGCTGCTGGCCCAGGTCTCCGATGAAGCCATGGAAGCGGGGGTCTGGCGGATTCCGTTCCTGCTCGCCTTCCCCTTTATGGGCATTGCCCTGTACATGCGGTTGGCCATTGATGAGACCCCCGTCTTCAAGGGCGTAGCCAAGGCACACCAGGTCATCCGCGTTCCTGTCCTGGAAGTGCTGCGCACGCAGTGGCTGGCGCTGCTGGTGGCCGCCTCAGCCGCCCTGCTGGGCATCGGCTCCTACTTCCTGATGACCACCTACACCCAGTCCTACGGGATCACTGAGCTGGGGCTGTCCCAATCCACGGTCCTGAACGCTGCGCTGGTGGGTTCGGTGCTGCAACTGGCAACCATCCCCGCCTTCGGCTTCCTGGCCAACCGGATCGGCTCAGCCCGCATGGTCCTGGCCGGCGCGGTGGCCACCCTGCTGATTTCCTTCCCGCTGTACTTCATCATCAGCAAGGCCAACGAGCCGGTGTACATCCTCACCATCCTGATCGGCGGTATTGCCCCGACAGCAGCCTGGGCCGCCCTGGGCGGGCTGATGGCCGACCTGTTCCCGGCCCGCACCGGGTTCACGGCCATGTCCCTGGCCTACAGTTTCGCCGGCATCCTGTCCGGGTTCACCCCGTCCATCACCGCGTGGTTCGGCATCCAAACCGACGGCGCCTGGTGGCATCCCGGCGTCGTCCTGGCCGCGATGTCCCTGATTACCATCGCCGGCGCGCTCCTTTCGCGGCGGATGACACCGCGTAACACAGCCGACCTGCCGTCTTCAGAGGTATCTGCTCCGGCATAGTTAAGCCATGACTACAGCGCAGACCCGCAACCTCCTGATCGTCAACGGACCCAACCTGAACCTGCTGGGCACCCGTGAGCCGGCCATCTACGGCAGCGACACGCTGGAGGACGTCGAGGCGGCGGCACTGGCCGCCGCCTCAGCCCACGGCTGGACAGTGGACTGCGTGCAGTCCAACCACGAAGGCGACCTGATCGACGCGATCCACAGCGCCCGAGGCACTGCTGACGGCATTGTCATCAACCCGGCCGGGTACAGCCACACGTCCGTGGCCATCGCCGATGCCCTGTCCGGTGTGGAGCTGCCCGTAGTGGAAGTACACCTGAGCAACATCCACCGGCGCGAGGAGTTCCGGCACCACTCGTTCGTCTCGGCGGTGGCCCGCGTGGTTATCTGCGGTGCAGGGATCAGCGGCTACCGGATGGGCGTGGACTACCTGATTGAAACCCTCTCCGCGGCCAAAGCCTAGGATCCGGCTGCGGCCCGCTGCCACAGGGGCAGACCCTGCACTGGCGCTAACCGGCTATTTGCTGGTGCACTGGCCCGCGGAGACAGGCTCGCTGTAACCGGGAGCAGCCTCGATAACGGGGCCCGCTTCAGCCAGTGAGAGGGCGTAGCCGATGGGCTGGTCCCCCGTGGTCTTGGCAAAGATCACTCCGGCTATGCGCCCGTCGATGTCCAGCAGCGGCCCGCCGGAGTTGCCCTGCTGCACGTTCGCGGCCAGGGTATAGACCTCCAGCACCTCGGGCGCGGTTCCATAGATGTCCCGCACGGCGACGTCGGAGAGTCCCTCAACACTGGCGGCCTGCAGCCGGAAGGGGCCGCCGGCCGGATACCCGGCAAAGGCCGCCGTGGCGCCCGCGGCCAGCTCCTCGCCTACCGGCAGCGCCGCGGCATCCAGGTTGTCCACGGCAAGAACCGCCAGATCCCGGGCCGAATCGAAATACACTACCCGGCCGGGAAGCACGCTTCCGTCCGGCACTTCCACCACGGGTTCATTCACGCCGGCAACCACGTGGGCGTTGGTAACCACCCTGTCATCGGCCACCACGAAACCGGACCCCGTCTGGTTCTGCCCGCACTGGTACGCCGTGCCGGTGATCTTCAGTACCGAGGCGGACGCCGTCCGCAAAGCCGGGGAATCCACTTCTGCGCTGGGCGGGACCACCGATTGGGGAGCCGCACTGTCCAGGATGGTCGGCAGCCCCTCGGAGACCGTGAAGGAGCGGATCTGTGCACTCCAGGCCTTCACCTGTTCCGGTGTGGCGTCGTCAATGGTGCCCAGCACCCTGGACGCGGCGATCTGCTGCGAAAGGAAGGGCACACCCAGCGTGGTCACGCTGAACGCCAGCATTGCCATCACCAGGGCCGCGACCACCAGGTTCACCGCACCGCCAAGCAGGCGGTCCAGGAAGCGCAGCGGCGGGAAATTCAGCCAGCGCCGGATCATGCCGCCCAGCGCCGCGCCTGCGGCATGCCCCACCAGCACCAGGACCACCGCCGTGGCAATCACCACGGTCAGCCGCCAGCCGTTGTCGGGCACCCAGCCCGCGACAAGGGGGATGGCGAAAAACGCCGCCACTGCGCCCGCAACAAATCCCACGATTCCGCCGAGGGTCACTACCAGTCCGTTACGCAGACCGGCCAGCAGGTAAAAGAGCAGGACAAGGAGCAGAATGATGTCCAGAAGTGTCAATCCGAGCACAAAGAGCTCCAAAAGTTCAGTCGAGGCGTCCCGGCGGAGGGTAGGCCGCTCGGTGTTGACGAGTTTATCCGGACAACCTGAAGAACCCGCTATCCGCCTCCACCCGCCATACGCGTGCTGAGGCTCTTTTTCTCATCCATCGGCGAACAAACGTGCTTTAGGTGTCACAAGGGAGTGACGTGCGGCAAGATAATAGGTAGAGAACACTATTTACAGGAGATTTCATGGATATCGAGGTACTGCGCCGCGCGCCGTTGTTCGCCTCTCTGGGAGACGACGTCTTCGCCGCTCTGACCGAAGAGCTCACTGAGGTCGACCTCTCACGCGGGGCCTCCGTTTTCCGGGAAGGCGACCAGGGCGACCAGCTGTATTTCATCGTCTCCGGCAAGATCAAGCTGGGGCGGTCCGCCCCGGACGGCCGTGAGAACCTGCTGGCCATCCTGGGTCCGGGTGAACTGTTCGGCGAGATGGCACTCTTTGATCCCTCCCCCCGCAACGCCACGGCCACCGCGGTCTCTGAAACCCGTCTTGCCGGCCTGCGGCACGAGAACCTCCGCGCTCTGATTGAAACCCGCCCCGAGGTTTCCGTGCAGCTGCTGCAGGCACTGGCCCGCCGCCTGCGCCGCACCAACGAGTCGCTGGCGGACCTCGTCTTCTCCGACGTTCCCGGCCGCGTTGCGAAGGCTCTGCTGGATCTGGCGGACCGCTTCGGCCGTCCCGCCACCGATGGCATCCTTGTGGCACACGAGCTCACCCAGGAAGAGCTGGCCCAGCTGGTCGGCGCTTCGCGTGAAACGGTCAACAAGGCCCTTGCCGAGTTTGTCCAGCGCGGCTGGCTCCGCCTGGAAGCCCGTGCCGTGGTGATCCTGGACGTGCAGCGGCTGCGGCAGCGTTCCCGCTAACTGTCAGTAATAACAGCACACGACGACGGCGCCGGCTCCCCTGGGGGATCCGGCGCCGTTGCTGTTTGTGTCACCGTCATTTCCGGGCGGCGGGCAACCTCAGCGTCCGTGCTGGGACGACCCTTCGGCCGCACCTCCCGGGCTGACCGCCAGGCGCGGCTCGCCGTCGATGTCCACCAGCTCGGGCCGGTACACCGTTGCCGGCCGGCGGCTGGAGAGGTAGGCAATGCAGCCGCGCGCCGAGGCAAGCTTCTCCAAGGTGATCTCCACCGGCGGCACCACCAGCTCCCCCAGAGTCAGTCCCTGGGTATCCGGGCGTCCGATTTCGTCGCCCAGCTCCGGGGTGTCCCGCGCCGCAATGACGTCTCCGGCAGGTTTCCAGGCCGCCCAGACGCCTTTGCCCTCAAGCAGCGTGGCATCCTGGCCCAGCGGCTGGACCGCAGCGAAATAACGGGTATCAAAACGCCGAAGGGCGAAATCCGGGCTGTGCCAGTTGGACAGCGGCCGCAGCAGGTCAGTCCGCAGGCCAAGGCCCCGCTTGCCCAGCAGCTCGAGGAAGGACGCGTCCTGGGCGGCAATGGCTGTGCGCGCCGCCATCCACTCGGGCGCGCGGTTGCTTTCCAGCAGCGTTGATTCATCCGGACCTGCGAGCAGGATGCCGGTCTCTTCGAAAAGCTCCCGAATGGCGGCCACAACGTGCCGGCGGGCCAGGCGGGCATCGCTGATCCCCATCGACTTGGCCCAGGCCGACGGTGCCGGGCCGTACCAGGTTCCCTGCGCGTCGTCGTTCTCCTCAACGCTTCCGCCCGGGAAAGCGACCTTGCCCAGCGGCGACTCACCGCGGCGGTAGGCAAGATAGGTTTCCGTCCCGCGCGGAGAGTCCCGCAACAGCACCACTGAGGACGCCAGCCGCGGTTTGCGGGGCGTCCGGTCAGGGCGTTCGAACCAGCTTTGCGCGGCTACCCGCTGGTCCGGGGCAACGGGAAAAAGCCGGACGGTGGAGCTAGGCAAATTCCACGATCATTTCTACTTCGACGGGCGCATCCAGCGGCAGGACGGCAACGCCGACGGCGGAGCGGGCATGGCTTCCGGCCTCTCCGAATACCTTCCCAAGCAGTTCCGAGGCACCGTTGATTACGGCAGGCTGTCCGGTGAAGGAGGGATCCGACGCAACAAAGCCCACCAGTTTCACCACCCGGCTGATGCGATCAAGATCACCTATTTGTGACTTCACCGCGGCCAGGGCGTTGATGGCGCAGATGGCGGCGTAAGAGGCGGCGTCCGCGGGATCCACGGACGCTCCGACTTTGCCCGTGGCCGGCAGCGCACCGTCCACGAACGGGAGCTGGCCCGAGGTGTGCACCAGGTTCCCCGTGATGACCGCAGGGACGTAGGCAGCCACCGGAGCCGCGACGGCGGGCAGGGTCAGGCCCAGCTCCCGCAGCCGGATCTCAACGGCCGAAACTGCCCCGGCAGTCGCGCTCACGACGTTTTTTCGCGTTTCATGTAGGCCACGGAGCCGGTCCCGTTGGGCGCCGGAGCAATCTGGACCAGTTCCCATCCCTCATCGCCGTGCATATTCAGCACCTGCCCGGGTGTGTGAAGTGGAAGTGGTGTAATGAAGTATTCCCATTTGGTCATAAGGGAAAGGGTAACGTGCTTGTAGACTGTCACGCATGGCAGCACGCAAATCACCGTTCTTCGACACGGCGACCACTCTCGGAAAGCTCGTCGCGTTCTTCGGCATCAGTGCTCTTTGCGGAGTTCTGGCAGCCGGTCTCCTGGTTCCGGCGGCCGCAGCAACCGGCACCGCCGCTTCCGGCTCCATCCAGTTCTTCGACCAGCTTCCCTCGGAACTGGAGCGGGGCGCACTGGCTACCCCGTCGAAGATCTACGCGAATGACGGTTCGCTGATCGCCACCCTGTATGAGGAAAACCGCCAGCCGGTGACCCTCGAAGAGGTTTCGCCCAACATGGTGGACGCGATGCTGGCCATCGAGGATGACCGCTTCTACGAGCACGGCGGCGTGGACCTGCAGGGCATCATGGGCGCCCTGGTCTCCAACGCCACCAGTGACAGCACCCGCGGTGCTTCCACCATCACCCAGCAGTACGTGAACAACGTCATCATCGACACCAACCTGCAGAACGACGAGGAAGTTGTTTTCAGCGGCGGTAAAACGGTCGGTGACAAGCTGCGCGAAATGAAGCTTGCCATTGCGGTGGAAAAGGAGCTCAGCAAGGAGGAAATCCTTGAGGGCTACTTCAACATTGTCCCGTTCAGCGGCACAACGTACGGCGTCCAGGCAGCAGCGCGCTACTTCTTCAACGTGGATGCCAAGGACCTGAATATCGCCCAGTCGGCACTGCTGGCCGGCGTGGTCAACGGACCCACCTTCTACAGCCCGGAGCTGAACCCGGAACGCGCCCTGGAACGCCGCAACCTGGTGCTGGCGGCCATGCTGGACAAGGGCCGCATCACGCAGGAGGACTACGACGTCGCGGTGGCCACCGACCTGGGCCTGCAGATCACCCCCGTGCCCAGCAACTGCGTCGGCGCCGAACAGGCACCGTACTTCTGCGACTACATCACACATCTGATCCTGAACGATGAAAACTTCGGCGCCACCGACGAAGACCGCACCAAGCTGCTCTACCGCGGCGGACTGAGCATCAAGACCACTCTGAACCCGACGTTCCAGAACGCCGCGCAGACGGCAATCAACGAGACGGCCAACCCGGACACTACCGACGCTGAGATCGGCCACTCCATGGTCAGCGTGGAGCCGGGCACCGGCAAGATCCTCGTGATGGCCCAGAACACCCGCTACACACCGGAAATTGCCGCAGGTAACTCTGTCCAGAACTTCAACGTGGACGTGAACCAGAACGGCGACCCGAACAAGTACCTCAACGGGCTGGGCGGCTTCCAGCCTGGCTCGACATATAAACCGTTCACTGTCGCCGCCTGGCTGGACGCGGGCAAAACGCTGAACACCACCCTGAACGGCTCCAAGCGGACCTACCCTGCCGGGCACACGTGGAACGCCAGCTGCCTGCCGGGCGGCCGGTATGTGGCGCTGGAGCCGTGGACGCCGATCAACTACGGCGACACCAACTACAAGACCACAACGGTTCTGGACGGCCTGGCCCAGTCCTACAACACGATTACCCTGGCTGAGATCAACCAGCTGGATCTGTGCTCCTTCCAGAAGCTGGCCTTCGCTGCCGGCATCCACAACGGCAAGAGCGCCGACGGCGAGCGGCAAATGCTCTCCATCGACCCGCCGTCGACCTTCGGCGGCGGCGGCGACGCTTCGCCGCTGTCCATGGCCACCGGTTTCGCCACCTTCGCTGCAGAGGGCCTGAAGTGCGAGCCCATCGCGCTTGAATCCGTGACCGGCGCCGACGGCACGGAGTACCCGGTGCCGCAGCAGTCCTGTGAACAGGTGATGAAGAAGGAAGTTGCCCAGGGCGTCAACATGGCGACCCAGCGCGTAATGACCAACGGCTCCGGCCTGAACCTGCAGGTCGGTGTGCCCACTGCAGGCAAGACCGGAACCAATGACTACCGCTCCCAGACCTGGTTCATGGGCTACAGCACCGGCATGGCGACCGCCTCCTGGATCGGCAACTGGAAGGCCAACAACACCACCATGTCGGACAAGCTGATCGGCGGCCGGGTTTACCCGGAAATTGACGGTTCACTCATTGCGGGGCCCTCATGGAAGAACTACGTCCAGCGCATCGCCGGCCAGTACGAGGCCAACGCGTTCACCGCACCGCCGCCCAGCATCATCGGTAATACCGCGCCGCCGCCCCGGGCTACTCCGCCGGAGAAGCCGGCCGCGGACAAGGATGATAAGCCCGGCAACAGCGGCAGCGAGGGCAACAACGGAGGCGGAGCTCCCGCCGGAGATGCCGGAAACAACGCGGGCGGCGCCCCCGGTGGGGATGCCGGAAACAACGGTGGCGGTGAAGGCGGCGCCAACAACGGCGGAGGGAACGGTTAGTGGCTGATTCAGCACTTGCCTCCGCTGCACGGAAGTCGGCCTGGCTGGCCGGCGGCGTAGCCGGGGCGGGCGCAGCCGCGCTCGCCTACGGGTCCCTGATCGAGCGCAATCTGTTCGGCCTGCGGGAAGAAACCGTCCGGGTGCTTCCTGCAGGAAGCAGTCCGTTACGGATCCTGCACCTCTCCGACATCCACTTCGTTCCCGGCCAGGAGCGCAAGGTCCGGTGGCTGCAGAGCCTGGCAGATCTTGAACCTGATCTGGTGGTAAACACCGGGGACAACCTCAGCCACCCGCATGCCGTCCCGCCGGTGCTGGAGGCGCTGAAGCCGCTGATGCGGTTCCAGGGTGTGTTTGTTCCCGGGTCCAATGATTACTACGCACCGGTGCTGAAGAACCCGTTCACGTATTTCACCGGCCCGTCCAAGCACAAGCACACCCCCCGGGAGCTGCCGTGGAACCTGCTGTTTACGGCCTTTCGTGATGCCGGCTGGCAGGACCTGACCAACACCACGGCCCTGATGGAGCTGGGCGGGCTGCGCCTGAACTTTTCCGGCATGGATGATCCGCACCTGTCGCGTGACGAATACCCCGGCTTTGACGACCTCCCGGCCGGAACGGATTCCTCCGCTCCCGAGGTTCGGATCGGAGTTGCCCACGCACCGTATCGGCGGGTACTCAACCAGTTCACCGACGGCGGCGCGGAGATTATCCTGGCAGGCCACACGCACGGCGGCCAGGTGTGCATTCCCGGGTACGGAGCGTTGGTCAGCAACTGTGACCTGCCCACGTGGCAGGCGCGCGGCCTAACGTCCTGGGCGCACGGCGGACGGCGCATCCCGCTGAACGTGTCGGCCGGCATCGGTACTTCCCGGTTCGCCCCGGTCCGGTTCGCCTGCCGGCCCGAGGCCGTCCTGCTGACCCTCGCAGCCCGGGATTCCTGACTCCGGCAGCACCCGCCCGGCGCCCGGTTTCGGGACGCCAGGCAGCGGGAAAACGACTGTGACGTAACCGCCGCTGGGGCCGGTTTCGCGGAATCGGGGTTTCTCTAGTATCCTTGTAAAGTTGCTTCGCGAGGTGGTCAAACACTCGGGAAACAATGGTTACGGGGTGTGGCGCAGCTTGGTAGCGCGCGTCGTTCGGGACGACGAGGTCGCAGGTTCAAATCCTGTCACCCCGACCAGCAAGGCTCCGGTCAGAGAAATCTGACCGGAGCCTTTTGCGTTAACCCTGCCGACAAAGAGATTCGCAGGACAAAAACAAAAGAAAGGGGTGCCGCGGCTTTACCGCCGCAGCGCCCCTTTCGTCGTTTCCCGCCTCAGCCGGTGTTAGACAAACGCCTGTCCGGTAAGCCGCTCATAGGCTTCCACGTAGCGCTCACGGGTGCGGTGCACGACGTCGTCGGGCAGCGCAGGCGGCGGCGCGTCGGAGGCCTTGTCCCAGCCCGAGGCCGGGGACGTGAGCCAGTCGCGCACGTACTGCTTGTCAAAGGACGGCTGAGCCCTGCCCGGTGAGTACAGGGCCGCATCCCAGAAGCGCGAGGAATCAGGGGTCAGCACCTCATCCCCCAGCGTGACATCCCCGGTTTCCGGATCCAGCCCGAACTCCACCTTGGTATCCGCCAGGATAATGCCGCGCTGCCGGGCAATGGCCTCGGCGCGGGTATAGATATCCAGGGTCAGCGTGCGCAGCTGTTCGGCGGTGTCTGCGCCTACGGTCTGTTCGACGGCTTCGTAGGTGATGTTCTCGTCGTGCTCGCCCTGTTCAGCCTTGGCCGAGGGGGTGAAGATGGCCGGCTCAATCCGGGAACCGTCCACCAGCCCGGCGGGCAGCGGCAGGGAGCAGACCGTCTGCGAGGACCGGTATTCCGCCAGACCGGATCCGGTGAGGTAACCGCGGGCAATGCACTCCACCGGATACATCTCCAGCTTTTTGCAGATCATGGCCCGCCCGGCCACCGCGGCCGGGATGCCCACCCGGGCGGAAATGACGTGGTTGGGGATTTCCCCCAGCTGATCAAACCACCAGAGGCTGAGCTGCGTGAGGATCCGGCCCTTGTCCGGGATGATGCTGGATAGTACGTGGTCATAGGCGCTGATCCGGTCGCTGGCGACAACCAGCACCCGGTTGCCGGCGCCGTCGTCCCCCGCCGGCACGTACAGGTCCCGGACCTTGCCCGAGTAAACGTGCCGCCACCCGGGCAGTTCCGGTGCCGTGCCGATGCCGCTCATGCCAGGTCCTTTTCACTCGGTTCGCCCGCCAGGCCGGTACCTGCGCTGCCCTGGGGCACCCGGACTTCTCCGCGTGCGGCCTGCAGGGCAATGTCGGTGCGGTGCTGTGAGCCTTCCAGGCTGATCAGGTCCACACCGGCATACGCACGGTCCCTGGCCTGGACCAGGTCCTCCCCCAGTCCGACGACGGCGAGTACCCGGCCGCCGGCGCTGCGGACCTTGTCCTTTTCCAACCGGGTGCCTGCGTGCAGCACATGCACACCGTCCAGGCGGCCGGCCTTCTTCAGCCCGCGGACCCTGTCACCGGTGCGGGGCGTGTCGGGATAGTTTTCCGCCGCCACCACTACGGCGACGGCAGGGCGCGGATCCCACTTCAGCTGTTCCATGGCATCCAGTTCGCCCTTCGCAGCGGCCATCAGCAGCCCGCCGAGCGGGGTTTTGAGCCGTGCCAGCACTGCCTGCGTCTCGGGGTCACCGAACCGCGCGTTGAACTCGATAACGCGCATGCCCCGGGTAGTCAGTGCCAGTCCGCAGTACAGCACCCCAACAAACGGGGTGCCCCGCGAGGCCATTTCGTCGATGGTCGGCTGCGCTACGCGGCGGACAACGTCTTCCACCAGACCTGCCGGCGCCCAGTCCAGCGGCGAGTAGGCGCCCATGCCGCCCGTGTTGGGGCCGGCGTCGCCGTCGTAAATCCGTTTGAAGTCCTGGGCAGGGGCCAGCGGCACCGCATGACGGCCGTCCGAAATCACAAAGAGGGACACCTCCGGGCCGTCCAGGAACTCTTCGATAACCACACTGCCGCCTGCATCGAAGCAGGCCCGGGCATGATCCAGCGCCTGGTCCCGGTCATCGGTGACCACCACGCCTTTGCCTGCGGCCAGCCCGTCATCCTTGACCACGTACGGGGCTCCGAAGGTATCCAGGGCGTCAGCCGCTTCCTCCGGTGTTTTTGCCACGCGTGCCATGGCGGTGGGCACGTTGGCTGCGGCCATGACCTGTTTGGCGAATGCCTTGGAGGCCTCCAGCCGGGCGGCAGCCCTGGACGGGCCGAACACGGCAATGCCGGCCTCCCGCAGGGCGTCCGCCACGCCTGCGGCGAGCGGGGCTTCCGGACCGATCACCACCAGGTCGGACCCGAGCGAGGTGGCAAGTTCGGTCACCGCTTCCGGCGAGCCTGCATCGACGGGGTGCACGGGAACCAGCTCTGCAATCCCTGCGTTACCGGGGGCCGCGTGGACCTCCCGGACATAGGGATCGGCCAGGAGTGCTCGGACAAGGGCGTGTTCGCGGCCACCTGGGCCAACAACGAGTACCTTCACAGTAGTTCAGGGTACTTGCTGGCCGGGAGGGCCTGAAAGCATCACCGCTTACATGACGCGGTGGCGCGGGACCGGCGCGGCTACCTGGGCCATGCCCGGTTCCGGAGAAGGTGTGCCGTATTCACAGGTGTTTTGGGCCGAACAGTACCCGCACGGCAGCACAGCATTGCAGGTAACCGGCCGGTAGCCCGATAGTGGAACTGCGGACGCCGGGCCAGGCAGCAGGGCGCCGCAGGCCAGCGGGGGGCGGCAGATCGACGGCGGTGCCGGGGCCGCCATCGCCGGTTCGTCCCCCGCGGTCCGCCGCCCTTTAGACTGAATGACATGCCCGCAACTTTTACCGCATCCGATGCCGTTGAACTGGCCGTGCTCGAACGCAACGGCTTCATAGAATCCCGCCACATCGGCTCTGCCGTTGTGATGGCCGCAGACGGCACCGTGGTCACGGAACTCGGCGACATCACCGCGCCCATCTTCCCGCGCTCCACCCTCAAGCCGTTCCAGGCGGTTGCCGCCATGCAGTCAGGGGTGCCGCTGCGCGGCCCGCAGGTGGCACTGGCCGCCGCGAGCCATGTCGGTTCGCGCGAGCACATGGACGTGGTGCGGGGCATGCTCTCCGCCGCGGGTGTCACCGAGGGGCACCTGCAGTGCCCGGAAGACTGGCCGCAGGACACCGAGGCGCGCAACGAACTGATCCGTGAGGGCAAGGGCCCGCAGCGGGTGGCCTTCAACTGTTCAGGCAAGCACGCCGCGTTCCTTTGGGCCTGCACCGAAAACAACTGGGATCATGCCACCTATCTGGACCCGGAGCACCCGCTGCAGCGCCGGATAGCCGAGGTGATCGAGGAATTCACCGGCGAAAGCATCCAGCACTGGGCCGTGGACGGCTGCGGCGCCCCGCTGGCGGCGGTGTCCCTCACCGGACTGGCACGCGGTATCGGCCGGCTCGCCAAGGCGCCCTCGGGAAAGCACGGCAACGCCCGCGCGGCAACCGTGGCCACCGCCATGCTTGACTACCCCTGGGCCGTCCACGGCCACGGCCGGGAGAACTCCGTTGTGATGGAAGATCTCGGGATCATTGCCAAGAACGGAGCCGAAGGAGTCCTGGTGCTGGGCACCGGGACGGGCGCGTCCGTGGCACTGAAGATCCTGGACGGCAACACCCGGGCCGCGTCGCTGGTGGGCCTGACCCTGCTGGCAGCCAGCGGTGCCGTGGACCCGCTGGCAGTAGAGAAGGTGCTGGACAAAATCGTCCAGCCTGTCCTGGGCGGCGGACAGCCGGTAGGGAGCCTGCGGCTGGGCGCGCCGGTCACGGCGCTGCTGGGTTAACCCGATGGCCCGGCGCCGGATTTCCGCAGCGGATGGACGCGCGGCCCTCCAGGCCGTGGCAGCGGGCGGGGCGGACCGCGCCACCACCGCAACGGCCGTACGGTACACACTCGAGGAGCTCGCCGAACGGGCCCCGGGCAACAGCGTGGAGGTCCGTGTCCCACCCTTCGGCGTCACCCAGTGCGTGGCCGGGCCGCGGCATACCCGTGGCACACCGCCGAACGTGATCGAGACCGACGGCGCCACCTGGCTTGAGCTGATCTCGGGGCGGCAGTCCTGGTCGGAGGCAGTGCAGGCGGGAAAGGTGGCCGCCTCAGGTCTGCGTGCCGATTTATCCGAGGTGCTTCCGCTGTTTCCCGGCCGGTAGAATCTACCTATGGTTTCCGAGCAGCACAGCCCCGAGCGCCGCGAGATTACAGTCCGCCGCGCCCCCCGCTTCGTCCCGTTCCTGGCACTGGGCGTGATCGCCGGGTTTATCGCTGCACTCTTCGTTGCCTACGGCGGCGCCGAGGATCCGAACTTCACGCGCGAGGCAACGCTCGGTTTCTTCACCATGATGTTCGCTATGCCGGGCCTGGTCCTCGGCGCACTGACTGCACTGACCCTGGACTGGGTGAGCGTCCGCAAGTCCCGCCGGGCAACCGTGGAAAGCGTGGATGCCGACGCCCCCGAAGCCTCCGCACCGCAGGAATCCGCGGCCTCGGAAAAGCCTCTGCCGTAACGGTTGCGCACACAGGCGGCCCGGCTCACAACGCGTGAGAGAATGCTTGCATGGCACGCGGAGACGGAAAGCTTTCCCATGATCTATTGCCCGGAGAGAAAGGCCCACAGGACGCCTGTGGAGTCTTTGGAGTCTGGGCCCCCGGCGAAGAGGTAGCGAAGCTTACCTACTACGGGTTGTACGCCCTGCAGCACCGGGGGCAGGAATCGGCGGGCATCGCCACCAGCGACGGCAGCCGCATCAGCGTCTATAAGGACATGGGCCTGGTATCCCAGGTTTTTGACGAGACAACACTGAACACCCTGCAGGGGCACATCGCGGTGGGCCACTGCAGGTACTCCACCACCGGGGCATCCCACTGGGCGAATGCGCAGCCGACCCTCGGCGCCACGGCCAGCGGCACGGTGGCACTGGCCCACAACGGCAACCTGACCAACTCAGCGGAACTGTATGAACTGATCCTCGAACGGGAGGGCCGCCCCCGCAGCGGCGAAATTGCCCAGGGCAACACGTCCGACACGGCCCTGGTCACCGCACTGCTCAACGGCAGCGACGGACGCTCCCTCGAAGACACAGCCATGGACCTGCTGCCCAAGCTGCGCGGCGCATTCTCTTTTGTCTTTATGGACGAGGGCACCCTCTACGCCGCGCGGGACACCTACGGTGTCCGCCCGCTGGTCCTCGGCCGGCTGGAACGCGGCTGGGTGGTGGCCTCCGAGGGGTCCGCACTGGCCACCGTGGGCGCCAGCTTCATCCGCGAAATCAAGCCCGGTGAATTCATCGCCATTGATGAAAACGGTGTCCGCAGCCGAACCTTCGGGGAGCCGACCCCGGCCGGCTGTGTCTTCGAGTACGTATACCTGGCCCGCCCCGACGCCACCATTGCGGGCCGTTCGGTCTACGAATCCCGGGTGGAGATGGGCCGTCAGCTGGCCCGTGAAAACTCGGTCGAAGCAGATATCGTGATTCCCGTCCCCGAGTCCGGCACCCCGGCTGCAGTGGGATACGCCGAGGAATCAGGCATTCCGTTCGCCCACGGGTTCGTGAAGAACTCCTATGTTGGCCGCACCTTCATCCAGCCCAGCCAGACCCTGCGCCAGCTGGGCATCAAGCTGAAACTAAACGCTTTGGAATCGGTGATCCGCGGCAAGCGGGTGGTCGTTGTTGATGACTCGATTGTCCGCGGCAACACCCAGCGGGCCATCGTAAGGATGCTGCACGAGGCCGGCGCCGTCGAGGTTCATGTGAAGATCTCCTCTCCCCCGGTGAAATGGCCCTGCTTCTACGGCATCGACTTCGCCTCCCGCGCCGAACTCATTGCCAACGGTGCTGCGGTCGAGGAAATCTGCGCGTCCATCGGCGCCGACAGCCTGGCCTACATCTCCGAAGACGGCATGATCGATGCCACCATGCAGCCCCGAGAGCGGCTGTGCACTGCCTGCTTCACCGGCGTGTATCCGATTGAGCTGCCCTCAGCGGACCGGCTCGGCAAGAATCTGCTGGAAACCCAGGGTACGGCCAATCCCGCCGAGAACAGCGGCTCCAACGGCTGCGATCCCGGTCCGGACAGCGAATTCGAGAACCTGCTTAACGATTCCGACAAGAAAGAGGCCGTATGAGCGCCCCTGACACCTCCATCACCTACGCCTCCGCAGGGGTGGACGTCGAAGCCGGAGACAAAGCCGTTGAACTGATGAAGGCCGCGGTGAAGGCCACGCACAATTCCTCGGTCCTGGGCGGCGTGGGAGGATTCGCGGGCCTGTATGACGTCTCCCGCCTCCTGACCTACAAGAAGCCC
The DNA here is from genome assembly GCF_030410475.1 of Arthrobacter sp. YD2. Classification (NCBI taxonomy): domain Bacteria; kingdom Bacillati; phylum Actinomycetota; class Actinomycetes; order Micrococcales; family Micrococcaceae; genus Arthrobacter; species Arthrobacter sp. YD2. Next base: position 678,911 of record NZ_JAUHHB010000001.1, on the reverse strand, counting down.
CTGCTCGCTACCTCCACTGACGGCGTGGGTACCAAGGTCGCCATTGCGCAGGCCCTGGACATCCATGACACCATCGGCTTCGACCTGGTGGGGATGGTTGTCGATGACATTGTTGTGGTGGGCGCCGAGCCGCTGTTCATGACCGACTACATTGCCTGTGGCAAGGTGGTGCCGGAACGGATTGCCGGCATTGTCAGCGGCATTGCGGCGGCCTGCAAGGTTGCCGGTACGGCACTGGTGGGCGGTGAAACCGCTGAGCACCCAGGCCTTCTCGGTGAGCACGAGTACGACGTCGCGGGCGCAGCCACCGGCGTTGTGGAAGCCGACAACCTCCTCGGCCCGGAGCGTGTACGCCGTGGCGACGTGGTGATTGGTATGGCAGCCTCCGGCATCCATTCCAACGGTTACTCCCTGGTCCGCCGCGTGATCCACCACGCGGGCTGGCAGCTGGAACGGCAGGTCCCCGACTTCGGCCGCACCCTCGGCGAAGAACTGCTCGAACCGACCCGCGTCTACGCAGCCGACTGCCTTGACCTGGCCCGCCATGAGCCGGCCGGCGTGCATGGCTTCAGCCACGTCACCGGCGGCGGACTCGCGGCCAATCTGGCACGTGTCCTGCCCAAGGGCCTGCAGGCCACAGTGGACCGTTCCACCTGGGAGCTGCCTCCCGTCTTCAAGCTGGTCGCCGAACTGGGGAACGTGCCCAGGCCGGATCTGGAACGCACCCTGAACCTGGGTGTCGGCATGGTAGCCATTGTCGACGCCGCGGGATCGGACGCGGCGCTGCGGCAACTCGCTTCCCGCGGTGTCCCGGCATGGGTGATGGGCACAATCGGTGACGCCGAGGAAACTCCGGCAGGCTCGGACCCTGATTTTGTGCAGGGCGCCAAGGGTGTTGACGGCGGCTCAGTGCGGCTGGTTGGCGACTACGCCTGAGAACGGCAAAGGCCCCCGGACCGGTGAAACCTGGTCCGGGGCCCTGGACCCGTAGCGGGTCCGGAGAACCGGTGTTAACGACATTCAGCGGATCCACCCGAAGGTGATCCGCTGAATGCGTGGCAATCGGCCAACGTTTGAGGCTGCCGCTAGCTTATGCGGCGGTCACCCTCATCATCGTCTTCGTCGCCAAATTGATCCGCGTACTTATCCTCATACGCCGAGTAGTCCGGCTCAGCCGGTTCCTCAGGGTATCGGCTCGATGGACGACTCGTGGGTCCTGAGAGCTCACGCTGGAGCGCCGAGTAGTCCGTGGCAGGGGTGAAGTACTTCATTTCCCGTGCCTGCTTGGTTGCTTTTGCCTTTTGACGGCCGCGCCCCATGGCGTGACCCCCTTTTTGCGTCGATCCGGAGGTGGGTCGTTCGGGCAGATGAACGAGGCCTCGGAATATTTGGTCAATTTGTCGTAAGTACAGGTTACATGTTTTCCCGCCGCCTTGTGCCCCCGGCACCCCGACAGGAGCTATTGCCTAACCACTTAGTACAGCTCCCCGACACCCCGTTTCCTGCGCCTGCCCCCGGATATTGGCTAAAGTCAGGGGTAGAGACAGTTTTGGGGCGCTTCGCGGCGCCACCTATAGGGAGGACAGGCGTTCACCATGAGCGATCAGAAAAATACACCGGGAGCGGACTCACCGCCACCGGAGGAGGCCGGTTCGTCATCGGCCTTCCCAGATCTGAGCGCCCGGTCGGACTCCCCCGCTTGGCTCTCCGCTGACGGAAGCCACGACACCGGCCTATGGGAGCGCAGCTTCGAGAACCCGGACAACGCACCGGAGGAGGAGTCCGCCGGCAACTGCACAGCCAATGACGGCAGTTCCCCCGCCGCGGCTCCGGCCGACAGTGCTCCTGGCACTGGCCCGGCAGGCGAGGAAGCAGACTCCGCGCGGGAACCGGGCATCACCCCGGCCGACGACGTAGTGCTTCCAGACGACGTTGTGCTTCCACCGGAACCGGTGGTTGTGGCGCCCGAGGAACTGACGCTTGAAGAACCCGCCCTGGCCGATCCGGCCCTGAGCAGTGATGCAGTTGAGGCCGCCTCGCTGGAGGAAGTTGTCTCTGAAGCGGCCGCTGTGGAAGCGAATGCGGCGGAAGCGGGCAGGCTTTCCGGACTTGAGCCCGCCCCTGCCGGCGCGGAGATCCAGGTCGGCAAGGACGCCGTCGCGGACGCAGCAGAACCTCCGGCCGTTGACGAAGCAGCCACTGATAGCGACGGCGCTGGTGACGGCGATAGCGACGACGGCGACCGCGACAGCGAGGGCGGCGACCGCGACAGCGAGGGCGGCGACGACGACAGCGTGGGCGGCGACGGCGACGGCGACGACGACGACGACGGTGACAGCGACGACGACGGTGACGGCGACGGCGACGACGCAACCGTGGATGCCGGCGATCCCGCGACCGCCGGGACAGCTATTCCTGCACCGGCACCTGCCGACAACACTGCCGGTTCGGACACTGAGCAGGGTTCACAACAGGACGCCGAGCAGGCGGAACAGGCGGAGCAGGACACACCGGCGGCCAACGCCGCCCCGAACATGGAGGGCGCCGGCGCCACGCCGGCACATGCTGAGGACGAAGCATCTCCTGAGGACACGGCAGAAGCCGTTGAGGCTGATGCCGCAGCAGAAACCAATGTCGCTCAGAAAGCAGAAACTCCTGTCGACGCGGATGCCGAAACGACGGAGCCGGAAGCTGCGGCGGACGGCGCAGCAGCAGCAGAGGAAGCTCCGGCAGACGGCCATGCAGAAGCCGCGGCAGATACCGAGGCAGCGGAGGCCGGGTCAGCCGACGGGGTAATCGAGGACGAGGTAACCGCGGACGGGATTGCCCCTGATGCCGAGGCAGGAACCGGGGCCGTTGCGGAGGCAGATCGCCCCGCCGGGACAGACTCCGAGGCAACTGAGGAAGATCCTCAGGCTGAGACCTCCGCTGAGACAGACCCCGCTGTCGATGGTGAAGCTGCCGCTGACGGCGAAGGAACAGACGACGCAACTGCCGGCGCGGTTGCCGAACCGGAAGTTGCCGAACCGGAAGCCGGCGAACCCGATACTGAAAGAGAAGCCGGTGAACCCGGCACGGAGAAGGAAGCCGGCGAAACCGCCACCGACGTCCCCGATGGCAGCCGCGAGGATCACCCCCTGCACGGAATCGCGGCCGCAGCACCCGTAACCGGCGCCCTGCCCGAATCTTCCGCGACGTCCGCCGCGGATGCAGCGGGCGCCGAGGGCACCAGTGCCGGCTCCGCAGATGCCGCGCTTCCGGCAACGGGTGCCGTACCGGCCGCTGACACGCGCCGCTCCCGCCGCCTTGCCGAAAGCCAGGCTGCGGGCGCCTCAGCCGCCCGGCAGAATCCTGCCGGAACAGCTGCGGGTACGCCGGGCTCAGGAACTGCAGCCGCCGGGCCTTCCGCAGCGGGCGCAGCAGCCAAACAGGGCGGCTCGACCGGTCGCAACACCCGCCTCGCCGTGATCATCGGCGGGATCGTGCTGGCCGCCGTCGTCGCTATCCTGCTATTTGTCTTCGTGTTCAATGACAAGGGTGAAGGCGTGATTGAGGAGAACGTCAACCCGGTGGACCTCGAAACCGGCGCCTGTCTTCAGGACTGGGAAGATGTGAACTCCCGGGCCGACGTCGTGAGCTGTGAGACCCCGCACGACGCCCAGCTGGTAGCCACGGACAGTTTCCCCGACGGGGATGCCTTCCCCGGCACAGCCGCCCTCGAAGAGCGCGTCAATGAAGTCTGCGACGCCGTGGACTTCGCGGATGCCGCAGCTGAATACCCGGACCTGAAGCTGACCAAGTCCATCCCTACAGAGCAGACCTGGTCCAACGGTGACCGGCGGCTGGACTGCTTCGTCTTTGCACCCGAAGGCCAGGAGATCACCGGGTCCCTGCTGCGCTAACCTGTCGGAGCAGCGTCAGAGAACCACAGCAAAAAGGGCTGCACAGCGGGAGTACCCGCCGTGCAGCCCTTCGTCTTTTATAAGGTCGTTCCCTGCCGGACCGGCGTGCCGTTAGCCGGCCGCAGCCACTGTCAGTCCGGTCTCGGCCACCAGGCCGTCGCCGTCCAGTCCGTCGGTGGCCCGGTCCACCAGCACCGTGTCACCGTCGCTGATCTTTCCGGCCAGGATGCCCCGGGCCAGTTTGTCGCCGATCTCGCGCTGCACCAGGCGGCGCAGGGGCCTGGCACCGTAGGCCGGATCGTAGCCGGTAAGCGCCAGCCATTCACGGGCCGCGTCGGTGACGTCCAGTACCAGCCGGCGCTCGTGCAGGCGGGCGGCAAGCGCCCTCACCTGGATGTCGACAATCCGGGTCAGGTCCTCCAGGCTCAGCGGGTCGAACAGGATGACATCGTCCAGGCGGTTGAGGAACTCGGGCTTGAAGTTGGCGTTGACCATGGCCATCACCGATTCCCGTTTCTGGTCCTCATTCATGCCCGGGTCCACCAGGAACTGCGAGCCGAGGTTGGACGTGAGGATGAGGATGACGTTCCGGAAATCCACCGTACGGCCCTGCCCGTCCGTGAGGCGTCCGTCGTCGAGGACCTGCAGCAGAATGTCGAAAACGTCCGGGTGCGCCTTCTCCACCTCGTCCAGCAGGATCACTGAATACGGCCGGCGGCGCACCGCTTCGGTGAGCTGGCCACCCTCTTCGTATCCCACGTATCCGGGGGGTGCTCCCACCAGGCGGGACACGGCGTGCTTCTCGGAGTACTCGCTCATATCGATGCGGACCATGGCCCGCTCATCATCAAAGAGGAAGTCTGCGAGCGCCTTGGCGAGTTCGGTCTTGCCCACGCCGGTGGGGCCCAGGAAGAGGAAGGAGCCGGTGGGGCGGTCCGGGTCGCTGACGCCGGCCCGCGACCTGCGGACAGCATCCGATACTGCAGCCACCGCTTTGGTCTGTCCGATCAGCCGCGACCCGATGACTTCTTCCATGTCCAGCAGTTTCTGGGATTCCCCCTGCAGCATCCGGCCTGCCGGAATGCCGGTCCAGGCCGAAACCACTTCGGCGATGTCGTCCGCCGTGACCTCCTCGGAGACCATCAGCTCCTGGGCCTCGTCACCATATTTGCTCGCCTCTGCCTGCTGGGCGGCTTCGAGCTCCTTCTGCAGGGCGGGAATCTCGCCGTAGAGGATTCGCGACGCCTCGGTGAGGTCACCGTCGCGCTGGGCTTTTTCCGCCAGGCCGCGCAGTTCGTCCACCTTGGCCTTCAGGTCGCCCACCCGGTTCAGGCCGGCCTTTTCAGCTTCCCAGCGGGCATTGAGGGCAGCCAGTTGCTCCTTTCGGTTGGCCATGTCTTCACGCAGCACTTCCAGCCGCTCGATGGAGGCCTGGTCGGTTTCGTTGGCCAGGGCCAGTTCCTCCATGGTCAGGCGGTCAACGGCACGCCGGAGCTCATCGATTTCCTCCGGCGCGGAATCGATTTCCATCCGCAGCCGGGAAGCGGCTTCATCCACCAGGTCAATGGCCTTGTCCGGCAGCTGCCGCCCGGTGATGTACCGGTTGGACAGGGTGGCTGCGGCGACAAGGGCCGAGTCCGCGATGGCAACCTTGTGGTGTGCCTCGTAGCGTTCCTTGAGCCCGCGGAGGATGCCGATAGTATCCGGCACGCTGGGCTCGCCAACGTAAACCTGCTGGAAGCGGCGCTCCAGCGCTGCGTCCTTCTCGATATTCTCCCGGTACTCATCCAGGGTGGTGGCGCCAATCAGCCGCAGCTCGCCCCGGGCCAGCATCGGCTTGAGCATGTTGCCGGCGTCCATGGACCCTTCCGCTGCGCCGGCACCCACCACCGTGTGCAGTTCGTCGATAAAGGTGACAATCTGCCCTTCAGCGTTGGAAATCTCTTCGAGTACGGCCTTGAAGCGTTCCTCGAACTCACCACGGTACTTGGCGCCGGCCACCATGGACCCGAGGTCCAGCGACAGCAGGGTTTTGCCATTCAGCGACTCCGGCACGTCTCCGGCCACAATGCGCTGGGCGAGCCCTTCGACGACGGCGGTCTTGCCAACACCGGGCTCGCCGATGAGCACAGGGTTGTTCTTGGTCCGGCGGCTCAGGACCTGGATGACACGGCGGATTTCCGCATCCCGGCCGATCACCGGGTCCAGCTTGCCCGAGCGGGCCATCTCGGTCAGGTCCGTACTGAATTTCTCCAGTGCCTGGAAGGTGTTCTCCGGATCAGCGTTGGTCACTTTACGATCTCCTCTTACGGATGGAAGCACGGCGATGAGGGCATCATGGCCCGCGTTGTTCTCACGCAAAACCTTGCCCGCCGGCCCGCTGTCGAGGGACAGCCCCAGCAGGAGGTGCTCGGTGGAGACGAAAGCGTCCCCCAGCTGTTCCGCCTCCTGCTGTGCGGCGTTTATAACCTGGAGCAGGGGACGGGAGAACTGCGGCTGGGCCACTGAAGATCCGGAGGAGGAAGGGAGCTGGTGGATGGCGCTGCTGGCTCCGGCACTGACCGTGTCCACGTTGACCCCGGCGGCCTTAAGCAGCGCGACGGCAACGCCCTGCCGCTGGTCCATCAGCGCTTTGAGCAGATGGGAGGGTTCGATCTGCGGATTTCCGGCAGTGTTCGCGTTCATGGCCGCAGCCGAGAGCGCTTCCTGGCTCTTGTTCGTGAATTTGGTGTCCACGGTGGCTCCTCAAAACCTGGGCAGATTCAGCTTTAGCGGTGCTGCTCTAACAAAGTTGAGTCTAATTAGCTCAACTTTGAAAGTAAAGTTATCCACAGCACATCCACCGGCGGACCGGGGTTTTCTGCGGGTGCTCCGGTTCCGCCATTTTGCGGACCGGTCCCAGCCGAAAACTAGAGGGCATGCTCCTGGTCAAAGTCATCCGCGGCCCGTCGCCACCGCGCATTCCGCGCCTCGAACAGCTCCCCCATTGCCTCGTCGGGGCTGAGGTCCGGCATCAGTCCCAGTGCCTTCTCCGGCACCCGGCCCTCCACATACTCTTCCAACTGGTCCAGGAAATACTCCCACCCGGCCCCTCCGGTCCACAGCCCGCCGGCCGGGTCGGAGGTGAGGGCAAACCCCTTGCGCACTGATGCGTAGCGGAGCTCAATCCGCGTTCGGCTGTCCTCTGCCGCCAACCGGAACTCAAGCTCCGCCGGATGCCTCTCCCCCCGGGCCCAGGACACGGTCATCAGGCGGGGAGCATCGCAGCGCAGAATGTCACCGTGGGAACCATCCGGGAGATTCCAGGTGCCGCCCCGGCGAAGGTCCCCGTCAGGTGTACCCAGCCACTGCCCCAACCGCTCCGGGACAGTCAGGGCGGACCATACGTCCCCAATGGGCCATCCGATTTCGCGCACCATAACCACCATGAGCGCATGGCCGGCCTGGATCTGCCGGCGGCCCATGGAGCGTTCCGTTTTGTCCAGAATTATGTCCAGATCGGACATCCGCCCACTCCTCTTTCGAACAACCCGCAACCGCCCAGAGCCGGCATCAGCCGTCGGCGCCGACAGGCTGTCAGCCGGAATTTCCCGTGGAAGCAGCTTGTGGTGTTGGCCACAAAAGTGCCATTTCCAAAAAACGGTAGCAGGGAAACCAGGGTGTGCACAGGGCTCACCGGCTGCCGGGAGCCAGCCGGGACCAGGGCTTCGCCCGACGGCCCTGACGTGGAGGAATGTGACCCATATCTAAGGAATCGAGGGGGCGTCGAGGGCTTTGATAGATTCGAAAATGCCTCCGGATGTGCTTTGCCACTGCCGCTGCCACCGTGAGTCCTGCCGCAGAGTTGCAGCAGGCCGGTGCGCTGCCGCGGCCACATTCAGTGTTTCCCGGCTGCCGGAGCGCCTTTTACAACCCCAAAGCAACCCGAAGGACTGACCCCCCAATGAGCAAACTTGCGGAACCGGAGACAGCGGAGACCGCTGTGCCGCGAACCCGGGTAAACAAGACGGTCTTCATCGGTTCAGCTACCGGAATCCTCGCCATCGCCCTGTGGGCCATGCTGGCCGCCGACAACGCTGAGACGGTCATCGGCTCCATGGTGGGTTGGGTCTCCAAGAACATGGGCTGGTACTACTTCCTGGTGGTCAGCCTCGTTGTGGTTTTTGTTCTGGTCACAGCACTGACACGCGTGGGCAAGACCAAGCTGGGCCCTGACCACTCCAAACCGCAGTTCGGCGTCTTCACCTGGGCGTCCATGCTTTTTGCCGCAGGCATCGGGATTGACCTGATGTTCTTCTCGGTCTCGGAGCCGGTCACCCAGTATCTGGCGCCGCCCACCGGGGACGGCGCCACCGCGGAGGCCGCCCGGCAGGCACTGGTGCTGACACTGTTCCACTACGGAATCACCGGGTGGGCGCTGTACGCACTGATGGGCCTGGCACTGGGCTACTTCGCCTACCGGCACAACCTGCCCCTGAGCATCCGTTCGGCCCTGTATCCGATCTTCGGCAGGAAAATCGATGGTCCGCTCGGCCACGGCGTGGATATTGCCGCCCTGCTCGGCACCATCTTCGGCATCGCCACGTCCCTCGGCATCGGCGTCGTCCAGCTGAACTACGGCCTGAGCTTTATGTTCGGGCTGCCCGAAAACCTGACCGTGCAAATCGCACTGATTGCACTTTCCGTCATCATGGCCACCGTCTCAGTGGTTTCCGGCGTTGAGAAGGGCATCCGGCGGCTGTCCGAACTCAACGTCATCCTCGCCGTCTGCCTGATGCTGTTTGTGCTCATCGCAGGCAAAACCAACTTCCTGCTCGACGGGATTGTCCAGAACATCGGTGACGTCCTGAGCCGTTTCCCCGCCATGACCATGGACACCATGGCCTATGACCGTCCGGACGCGTGGCTCAGCTCCTGGACATTGTTCTTCTGGGCCTGGTGGATTGCCTGGGCTCCGTTCGTGGGCCTGTTCCTGGCCCGGATTTCGCGCGGCCGCACCATCCGGCAGTTTGTGCTGGGCACCATGGTTGTCCCGTTCGCCTTCATCCTGCTGTGGATCTCCATCTTCGGCAATTCCGCCCTGGAGCTGGTGATGGGCGGCAACGCGGCATTCGGCGAAGTGGCCATGAACCAGCCCGAACGGGCCTTCTACGGACTGCTGGAGCAGTACCCGTGGGCGCCGGCCACAGCGGCCATCGCCACCTTCACCGGACTGCTGTTCTACGTGACATCCGCAGACTCCGGTGCCCTGGTCATGGCCAACTTCACCTCTCACCTCAAGGACGCGGATTCCGACGGCCCCAAGTGGCTGCGGGTCTTCTGGGCCGTGGTGACCGGCCTGCTCACCCTGGCCATGCTGATGGTTGGCGGTGTCACCACCCTGCAGAACGCCACCATCATCATGGGACTGCCGCTGTCCATCCTGCTGCTGTTCATCATGCTGGGCGTATACAAGGCCCTGCGGGTGGAGAACTCCCTGACGGACAGTTACCGCGCCTCCCTGCCGAGCATCATTGCCGGCCGCAGCCTGGACGCGCGCAGCGGACGCAGCTGGCGCCAGCGACTCTCCCGCGTGATGACCTACCCGGGTCCGCGGCAGGTGGAACGCTTCATCGAAACCGTTGCCCGCCCTGCCCTGCAGGAAGTCCACGACGAACTCAAGGAACGCGGCGCCGACGTCGCGCTCTGCGAAGGCGAGGCGGCACCGCACGGCATCCATCACCTGGACCTGCAGGTGGGAATGGCCGAGGAACGCGTTTTCAAATACCAGATCTACCCCGTGCAGTACGACACCCCGTCCTACGCCACCAACGCGTCGGCGGACAGCAAGTACTTCCGCATGGAGGTGTTCTCCCTTGAGGGCAGCCACGGCTACGACCTCATGGGCTACACGAAGGAACAGGTCATCACCGATGTCCTGGACCACTACGAGACCCACCTGGAGTTCCTGCACCTCAACCGAGAGGTGCCGGGCAATACCTCCATCACGGAGGACCAGGTTCCGAAAGACAACTGGGAAGCTGACTTTGTCAGCGAGGAGGGACGAGCATGACAACGGCCACTTTGTTCATCGACGGAGCATGGGTGCCCGCATCCGACGGCGGCATCCGCGAGATCCACAACCCGGCCGACGGCGAGTTCGTCGCCGCTGTCTCCGAGGCGACCCGTGAAGACACCGAACGGGCGATCGCCGCGGCCAAGGCGGCGTGGGAGCGCGGGGAATGGTCCTCCGTGCCGGCTCCGGAGCGCGGGGACTTCCTGCTGAAGGTCGCTGCCCGGCTGCGCGAGCGGAAGGATGAATTTGCCCGTGCGGAGACGCTGGACACCGGCAAGCGCCTGGTGGAAAGCGAAATCGACATGGATGACATCGCTGCCTGCTTCAGCTACTTCGGCAAGATCGCCGCATCCAACGCGGGCCGGATGGTGGACGCAGGCAACAACGACGTCGTCAGCCGGATCGAGTACGAACCCGTGGGTGTCTGCGGGCTGATCGCCCCGTGGAACTACCCCCTGCTGCAGGCAGCATGGAAGATCGCACCCGCACTGGCAGCCGGTTGCACCTTCATCCTTAAGCCCTCCGAGCTGACCCCGCACACCGCCATCCTGATGATGCAGGTGCTCGAGGAACTCGGCCTGCCCCGCGGCGTTGCCAACCTGGTGCTCGGCGCCGGGCCCGTGGCCGGAGCACCGCTCTCCGAGTCCCCGGACGTGGACCTGGTCTCCTTCACCGGCGGCGTGGCCACCGGCAAGATCATCGCCGCCGCCGCGGCCAAGACCGTGAAGAAGGTCGCCCTGGAACTGGGCGGCAAGAACCCCAACGTTATTTTCGCCGACGCCGACTTCGACGCCGCACTGGACAACGCCCTGAACGCCGCCTTTGTCCACTCCGGCCAGGTCTGCTCAGCCGGTGCCCGGCTGCTGGTTGAGGAACCGATTGCCGAACGTTTCGTAGATGAGCTGGTACGCCGCGCCGAAATGATCCGGATGGGCGGACCCTTCGACGAAAAGGCCGAAACCGGGCCGCTGATCTCCGCCGCGCACCGTGACAAGGTCACCGCCTACGTCAACAAGGCAGTGGAGGAAGGCGCCCGTATCCGCTGCGGCGGCACCTGGGGTACCGGGGACCTGGAAAAGGGCTTCTACTACGCCCCGACCGTGCTGGACAACGTCAAGCGCGGCGGCTCCTCCCTGATGGATGAAGCCTTCGGCCCGGTCGTCACGGTGGAAACCTTTAACGGCGAAGACGAGGCCGTGGAACTGGCCAATGACACCGACTACGGGCTGGCCGGAGCCGTCTGGACGCAGGACGCCGGCAAGAGCCAGCGCGTTGCCCGCCGGATGCGCGCCGGCACCGTCTGGATCAATGACTTCCACCCGTACCTGCCGCAGGCCGAATGGGGCGGCTACGGACAGTCCGGCATCGGCCGTGAACTGGGCCCCACGGGACTGGGCGAATACCAGGAAGCCAAGCACATTTACCAGAACATCAACCCGCAGGTGACCGGCTGGTTCACCGATCACGGAAAGGGCTAGGACCTTATGGCTGAGAAGACGGAATTCGACTACATCGTGGTCGGCGGCGGGTCCGCCGGCGCGGCTGTAGCGGCCCGCCTGAGCGAAGATCCCGACGTCGAGGTGGCACTGGTCGAGGCCGGGCCCGATGACCGCGGGCTCGATGAGATCCTGCAGCTGGACCGCTGGATGGAGCTCCTGGAATCCGGCTACGACTGGGATTACCAGATTGAACCGCAGGAAAACGGCAACTCCTTTATGCGCCATGCCCGGGCCAAGGTGATGGGCGGGTGTTCCAGCCACAACTCCTGCATTGCCTTCTGGGCTCCCCGCGAAGACATTGACGAGTGGGAAACCAAGTTTGGCGCCGAGGGATGGAACGCCAAGATGGCCTGGGAGCTGTACCGGAAGCTTGAGTCCAATGAGGACGCCGGCCCCGATGCACCCCATCACGGCGATTCCGGTCCCGTGCACCTGATGAACATCCCCGCCAATGATCCGTGCGGCGTCGCCCTGCTGGACGCCTGCGAGCAGTCCGGCATCCCGCGGGTTAAGTTCAACACCGGGGAAACCGTGATTAACGGCGCCAACTTCTTCCAGATCAACCGCCGTGCCGACGGGACCCGTTCCTCCTCCTCCGTCTCCTACATCCACCCGATCATGGAGCGGAAGAACTTCACCCTGCTCACCGGGTACCTGGCCAAGGAACTGACCTTCGACGACGCGAACCGCTGCACCGGCGTCGACGTCGTTGACAACCCGTTTGGCCGTGCCAAGCACCTGGGTGCCCGCCGGGAGGTCATTGTTTCCGCCGGAGCCATCGACTCCCCGAAGCTGCTGATGCTCTCCGGCATCGGCCCGAAGGAACATCTTCAGGAGCGGGGCGTTGAGGTCCGGGTGGATTCCCCCGGAGTCGGCGAGAACCTGCAGGACCATCCTGAAGGCGTGATCCAGTGGGAGGCGAAGAAGCCGATGCCCGAAACCTCCACCCAGTGGTGGGAGATCGGTGTCTTCACTCCCACCGAGGACGGGTTGGACCGTCCGGACCTGATGTTCCACTACGGTTCGGTGCCGTTTGACATGCATACCCTGCGCCACGGCTACCCCACCACGGAGAACGGTTTCTGCCTGACTCCGAATGTTACCCATGCCCGTTCCCGCGGCACGGTCCGGCTGCGGAGCCGGGACTTCCGGGACAAGCCGATGGTGGATCCGCGCTACTTCACCGACCCGCACGATATGCGGGTCATGGTGGCCGGCATCAAAAAGGCCCGCGAGATCGTGGCCCAGCCGGCCATGGCCGAATGGGCCGGCGAGGAGCTGTACCCGGGCAAGGAGGTGCAGACGGACGAGCAGATCGCCGAGTACATCAAAAAAACGCACAACACCGTCTACCACCCGGCCGGAACCGTACGGATGGGCGCCGCTGACGATCCGATGGCTCCGCTGGACCCGCAGCTGCGGGTCAAGGGCGTCACCGGACTGCGGGTCGCCGATGCATCGGCGATGCCGGAACTGGTGACCGTCAACCCGAACATCACCACCATGATGATCGGTGAGCGCTGCGCGGAGCTGGTGAAGGCAGACCGCACCGCCTAGTATTCCGCGCGACGTAACAAAGGGCGGCCGGAGAGCATCCGGCCGCCCTTTGTGCGTGTCAGCGGGCATCTTCCGTCACCCTGCACGGGTAGCCTGTCCGGATGGGGAAAAACCGTGCAACCGTTTCCGTACTCGCCGCTGCCCTGGCCTTCACTCTGGTGTCCTGTTCCGCGGACAAACCTGCCCCGGACGACGCCGCCGCCGAGTTGGCACGCGGACTGAGCGGTGCCGATGTTTCGGGGTCGGCGTTCACCGCCGGGACCGCCGCAGAGGTGAACACCGAGCTGGAGACCCTGCTGGCGGGTATGGGCCCGGTCCGTCCCGCCGTGACCGTGGCCGGTGTGGACGAGGATCCCGGGGATGACGACGCCGCCACCGCCCGGCTGGCCTATGCCTGGGACGTCAACGGCGATTCAACACCCGACTGGAATTACGAGAGCACCGCCCAGCTTCGCCGCGGCGACGACGGCGCCTGGCTGGTGGAGTGGTCACCTTCAGTCCTGTTCGATTCACTGCAGGACGGCGATAAGCTGGTCCGCACCGCCAATGCCCTGATCCCCCGCGCGGACATCCTGGACCGCAACGGGAAACCCCTGATGGGCGCCCGGCCGGTGCTGCGGATCGGCATCAGCAAACCGGATGTGCCGGAGGGGCTGCAGGCAACCTCCGCCGCTGCCCTCGCCGAGCTGGCCGGACTGGATCCGGCCGCCTACACCGCACAGGTTGAGGCCTCCGGGCCGGAGGCCTTCGTCGAAGCCATTGTCCAGCGCGCGGAGGCGGAGGGCCCGGTCACCGTCGCCGACGTCGAAGCCATTCCCGGCGCGGTTGCCCTGCCGTCCGAACGGGTCCTGGCACCCACCCGGGAGTTTGCACGGGCGCTGCTGGGGACCGTGGGCGAAGCCACAGCGGAACTGATCGAAAACTCCGAAGGCCGGCTGGCGCCCGGTGACACCGCCGGACTCTCCGGCCTGCAGCAGCAGTACGACGAACAGCTGCGGGGCAGCGACGGAGTGGAAATCACGGTGGAAAGCGCCGACGGTGCCAGCACCAGCGTGATGACCCTTGACCCCGAGCCCGGCACCAGCCTGCAGACAACCCTCGATCCCGGGCTGCAGACGCTCGCCGAGTCCGTCCTGGCAGATGAGCCCTCGGCGTCGGCCATCGTTGCCATCCAGCCCTCCACCGGTGAGATCCTCACCGTCGCCAACGGCCCCGGCAGCGAAGGCCAGCAGACGGCCCTGCTGGGCCAGTACCCGCCCGGCTCCACCTTCAAGACCGCTACGGCGCTTGCCATGCTGCGCACCGGCACCACGGAGGAGACCACCGTCCAGTGTCCGGCCGAGCTCACCGTGGACGGGCGGCGGTTCGCCAACGTACCCGGTTACCCGGCCGCGGCGACCGGCGACATTCCACTGCGCACTGCGTTCGCCAATTCCTGCAACACCGCGTTCCTCAATGCACGGGACAGCGTGTCCCAGCAGAACCTCGCGGCAGCAGCGGCAGATCTGGGGATAGGTGTTGAGGCGTCCCTCGGCACGCCGGCCTTCTTCGGGTCCGTTCCTGCCGCTGCAGAGGGAACCGCCCATGCGGCGTCGCTGATCGGCCAGGGCGAAATACTCGTCAGCCCGCTGGCGATGGCCGTGGCAGGCGCGTCCATCAGCACCGGCGAACGCGTTGCCCCCTCACTCATCCGCAACGGCACGGCTGACGGCGATTCTGCTGCCCCCTCCCCTGACACGACCTCGTCCGCCGCTGCGCCGGGCAACCTGACTCCGGCCGAGGCTGAGTCACTGCGGCAGATGATGCGCGCGGTGGTCACCGAGGGCGGTGTGCAGATGCTGGGTGAGGTGCCCGGGGATCCGGTGCTGGCCAAGACCGGCACCGCGGAATTCGGCAGCGAGGATCCGCCGCAGACCCACGCCTGGGTGCTTGCCCTCCAGGGCGATTTGGCCGTGGCGGTGTTCGTGGAGCAGGGCGAACGCGGTTCCACCTCGGGCGGACCGCTGATGAAGGCCTTCCTGGAAGGCGTGCCCCGGGGTTAGTACTGCCCGCTAGCCGCCCCGGGTTAGGCCTGCCCGGGGTTAGTACTGCCCCGGCTGCTGGTACGGCCCGGGCTGTGGGTACTGTCCCGGCACCGTCCGCCCGGCATACCCCGGCTGCCGGTAGGCGTTTCCTGCATAGGGAGTGATCTGCCAGCTATCCGTAGGCACAATGACCTTTCCCAGCGGCATCAGGGAAATGGGCACCATCTTCAGGTTCGCGATCCCCAGCGGAATGCCGACAATGCTGACGAACATCGGAATGGCGGTGACCACGTGGCCGATGGCAATCCAGATCCCTGCCAGCAGCAGCCAGATGATGTTGCCCACCAGGCTCAGCGGACCGGAGAATCCGCCGCGGTCAACCACTGTCCGGCCGAAGGGCCAGAGGGCGTAGTTAGCGATCCGGAAGGAGGCTATGCCGAACGGAATCGTCACGATCAGCAGGCAGCAGAGCACCCCTGCCAGCGCATACCCCAGCGCCAGCCAGATGCCGCCGAACAGGAGCCAGATGACATTCAGGATCGCTTTCATCCACCCATTCTTCTCCACCGGCCATTGTTAAGCCACGGCCCCGGGCCTGCTTGGCCGCGCCGGGCCCCGCTGGCCTAGACTGGCGGCATGCCGACCTCCGAAGAAGCCACCGCAGACCAACTCACTTCCAACCAGTGCTGGGACTACATCCGGCGGGCACAGTTCGGCCGGCTGGCCGTCATTGTGGACGGGCGGCCGGAGATTTTCCCGATCAACTTTGCCGTGGACCACGGCAGCGTGGTTTTCCGCACCGCCGCGGGCACCAAGCTCTCCGGCGCACTGTCCGGAAACACCGTCGCCTTCGAAATCGACGGCTATGATGACAACCTTTCCTCCGCCTGGAGCGTGGTCCTCAAGGGCACCGCTTCCCTGCTGGCGGACAATGAGGACCTTCTGGCTTCCGAAGACCTGCCACTGTTCCCCTGGCAGGCGGGTACCAAAAACGCATTTGTGCGGATTGACCCGGAGGTGACTTCCGGACGCCGGTTCATCATTTCCAACGTCGCGCGCCGCAACGTCCTGCGCGGCATGGGCCTGTACACCGAGTAGGTACGCTGCCCGGACACAACGAAAAGGCGCCGCTTCCCGAGGGGAGGCGGCGCCTTTTTCTTTGCCAGTGCCTGGGGCACTGGCAATTATTTAGCGTGAACGGCGCTCGTTGGATGCCGGAGCGGTAGCGCGGCGGGAACCGGCGGCACGTGCCGGACGGCCGGCAGCAGTTCCGCCGGAACGCTGGCCGGCGCCTGCACCTTCAGCGCGCTGGCCCGTGGCGGGGCGGCGGTTGCGTCCGGAGGCCGTGGCTGCGCCGGCGCTTGTGCGGCGGCCTTCCACGGCGCGGGCCGGACGCTGGGTGCGTGCGCCGTCACCGGCGGCTGCGCGGTCATTGCGTTCGCTGCGGTCCATCCGCTCGGGGCGTTCGGCAGAGACGCGGCCGCGTCCGCCGTTGCCGCCGCGTCCGCCGGCGCGGGGGGCGCTGGTGCCGCGGGCGGCGCGCTTGCGCTGGGCGTTGGCGCCGGTGGAACGGCCGCCGCCCTGCTGCGGGGACTTGGCCGCGAGCTGCGCGGCGCGGACGTGCGGGTCCACCACGGCAGCGCGTTCGCCGATGAGCTTGGCGATTGACGGTGAGTTGTGGCTGACCTTTTCAATGGAGACGTCCACACCGGCTGCCTTCATCAGCTTGGACACTTCGCTCTTCTGCTCCGGAAGGGTCAGGGTCACCACGGTGCCGTCGGAACCGGCGCGGGCGGTACGGCCCGAGCGGTGCAGGTACGCCTTGTGTTCCGTGGGCGGATCGATGTGGACCACAAGCTCCACGTCATCCACGTGCACGCCGCGGGCGGCGACGTCAGTGGCGACCAGGACGCGGACATCGCCGGAAGCGAATTCGGCCAGGTTCCGGTCACGGGCGTTCTGGGACAAGTTGCCGTGAAGATCCACCGTGGGGATGCCGCTGTCCGTAAGGAACTTGGCCATCTTGCGGGCGTGGTGCTTGGTGCGCATGAACATGATGCGGCGGCCCTGGCCGGAGGCCAGTTCCTTGACCAGCAGCTTCTTGGCGGTCTGGTCCTGGACCAGCAGCACGTGGTGTTCCATGGTGGTGACTGCGGCCTGCGGGTCATCCACGGAGTGCGTCAGCGGGTTGGACAGGTAGCGGCGGACGAGCTTGTCCACGCCGTTGTCCAGGGTGGCGGAGAAGAGCATACGCTGGCCCTTTTCCGGGGTGCGGTCCAGCAGTCGCTGGACCACCGGAAGGAAGCCGAGATCGGCCATGTGGTCGGCCTCGTCCAGCACGGTGATTTCCACGGACTCGAGGCTGATGACCTTCTGCTTCATCAGGTCTTCGAGCCGGCCGGGGCAGGCGATGACGATGTCGACGCCGGCCTTCAGCGCCTTTTCCTGGCGCTGCTGGGAGACGCCGCCGTAGATCACGGTGGTGTTCAGGCCCAGTTCCTTGGCCAGCGGTTCGATCACGTTGTTGATCTGGGTGGCCAGCTCGCGGGTCGGTGCCAGGACCAGGCCCAGCGGGCGGTTGGGCCGGCGGCGGTAGGCGGCTTCGGCGTCGGCCAGCCGGGCAACCAGCGGGAGCGAGAATGCGAGGGTCTTGCCCGAGCCGGTGCGGCCGCGGCCCAGGACGTCGCGTCCCTTGAGGGTGTCCGGGAGGGTCTCCACCTGAATGGGGAAAGGCTCGGCAATTCCGGCAGCGGCGAGGGAGGAAACAAGCGCCTTGGGCACGCCAAGGGCAGCAAAAGTAGTCATTAAAAGACAGGCAACTTTCGGTAAGTGGCCCCCAACGCCGTTTGGGCCGGGGGTTCGCCGAAGAAAAGTCAGACAGTGTCTACCGCACTAACAGGCGGGACAAAAGAAAGCGTTCATCGACGCAGGCTGGACTGCTTACACACACGGTTTTTACGCCGTGGCAGGACCAACATCTCCCACCAGCTTACCTGCTGGGGGGAAGTTTCCTAATTCGACGGCCAGCCGCAGTGAACTTTGGGGGCACGCCAGCCGATAGCATTAAGGGTAATGACTACTGAACCAGCCCTGCCCGACGCCACCGACACCGCTGACACCGAGGACCGGCATTTCCGCTCGCCTGTCTCGTTTGTCCGCCGCGGCTCCCGGTTGCAGGGCCGGCGCCAGCAGGCGTGGGATGAACTCTCGGACCGCTTCGTGGTGGACGTGCCGCGTGATGAAGCAGACACCTCCGTGCACCCGGACTATGTCTTCGACGCCACGGCCGAGTTTGGCCGCACCGCTCCCCTCGTCGTCGAGATCGGGTCCGGCCTTGGCGAGGCAGTCACGCACGCTGCCGAGGCAAATCCGGACAAGGACTTCCTGGCCGTGGAGGTCTATCTGCCGGGTCTGGCGCAGACGCTGCAGCGGATCGGGCAGAAGGGCCTGACCAACGTGCGGGTGGTCCAGGCCAACGCGCCGGAGGTGCTGACCACCATGCTGCCCGCCGGGTCCGTTGACGAGGTCTGGGTATTCTTCCCGGACCCCTGGCACAAGACCCGCCACCACAAGCGGCGCCTGGTCAAGGAATCCTTCGCCGAACTGGTGGCGCGGGTCCTGGTTCCCGGTGGCACGTGGCGCCTGGCCACGGACTGGTCCGACTACGCCGTGCAGATGCGCGAGGTCCTCGATGCCTCTTCCCTGTTCGGGAACCTGCACGCCGGTGAGCGGGCCGGGGCGGACAGCCCGCTGACGCGGGTCCGCCGGGAAGGCCTGGAAAACAAGGCCCCGGAGGACGACGTCGATGAGCGCGGTGGTTGGGCCCCCCGCTTTGAGGGCCGCACGCTCACCAGCTTCGAGAACAAGGCGCACCAGGCAGGCCGGCTCATCTTCGACCTCGCCTACCGGCGCGTCTAGCGGCGCCTAGCCCGGCTCCCCCGCGGGTACGGCCGGGTTTACGGCGGCCACCGCATCCGCGTAGCGTCCCTCCGTTTCGGCAAAACGAAGGAATTTCACGGCGTCGACCAGGATTTCCCGGGCGTCGGGCTGTGTCTCGAGCAGGGCCATGACTTCGTCGGCGAAATCGTCGAGCGGGAGGTAACGCTCGTTCACCGACCCGCCGGGCATCAACTCGGTCTGCACCGCCGGCGGCACCAGCTCAATCACCTGGACCGGGGTATCTGCCAGCTGCAGGCGGATGGTTTCGGTGAACCGGTGGATAAAGGCCTTCGTGCCGTTGTAGGTGGGCGTGGACATCAGCGGTGTGTGGGCCAGACCGGACGAAACAGTAATGATCGCAGCCTCCTCCCGGGTCTGCAGCTGCCCGATGAATGCTGCCATCAGGCGCAGGGGTCCGTTGATGTTCGTGTTCACCATCCGCTCGGCCCGGGCCAGGAACCCACCGTCGTGGACGTCCTCCGGTGCCATGATTCCCGCCATGGCGATCAGGACATTCAGCTCCGGATAGCGTTCCAGCACCGCATCCCGGGCCGCCGGCACGGAGTCCGGGTCCGTGGTGTCAATAACCACGGTACCGAAGCCGTGATCGGCAGCGAGCTCTGCCAGGACGTCGGTCCGCCGCCCGCCGATGATGACTTTGTTGCCGGCAGCCTGCAGGCGGAGGGCCAGCGCGAGGCCGATACCGGAGGTGGCGCCGGGAATGAAGATGGTGTTTCCGTAAAATGTTCATGCTCCAAGTCTTGGCCGGGCGGCCGACGGGCGGCAGAGGAGCGTTTGTCGTAGGATTCCCGGTCCCTGTATGGAACGGCTGCGGTGGATCATGATGGAGCCATGGACCGCGCCGCACTCGCCGATTTCCTGAAGTCCCGCCGGGACGCACTGCTGCCCGAAGACGTGGGACTCTCCCCCGGCCTGCGGCGCCGGGTCTCCGGGCTGCGCCGGGATGAGGTTGCCCTCCTGGCGGGCATGTCGGTTGATTACTACACCCGGTTGGAGCAGGCACGCGGCCCCCAGCCGTCGGAGCAGCTGCTGGGCTCCCTGGCACGGGCCCTGCGGCTCAGTTATGACGAGCGGGACTACGTGTTCCGTCTGGCGGATCGGAATCCTCCGCTTCGGACCTTCCCGGATACCCACGTGGCGCCCGCCCTCCTGCGGGTGCTGGACCGGCTGGAGGATACGCCGGCCCTCGTCCTTTCCGCGCTTGGGGAAACGCTGGCCCAGAACCGGCTCGCCAAGTTGCTGTTGGGCGACCATTCGCGGTTTACCGGCCACGCCCGCAGCAGCGTTTACCGCTGGTTTACGGACCCCGCCGAACGCAGCATCTATCCGGCAGGTGACCAGGAACGGCAGGGCCGGGCGCAGGTTGCCGGGTTGCGGGTCGCCGTTTCCGGCAACGCTGCGGGAGGACGGGATGTGGTTGAGGCGCTGCTGCACCGCTCCCGGGAGTTTGACCGGATCTGGAAGTCCCACGCGGTGGCCACCCGTTTCGCCGACCATAAAACACTCCTGCATCCTGAGCTGGGCGAAATCGAGGTGGACTGCCAGACGCTGTACAGCGAGGATCGCGGGCAGGCGCTGCTGGTGCTGACCGCGCCCCCACGCAGTGAAGGGGCACAAAAGCTCGGCCTGCTCGCCGTCATTGGCCAGCAGCGGTTCACGCGGGATCGCTGATACCCTGCCCGGCCCCGCTGGTGTCTCCGGGTGGCCTGCTGTGCAAGGGTGACGGCTTTTACCGCCGGCTCTGCCGACGCCGGTTTGCCCCAGCCGTACCGGCCGCAGGAAACTGGGGGTACGGGCGGCAGCAAGCCGTCCGCCGTCCAGAAGGAATTCCCCCATGCATGAACCGAGCGATCCGCGCGTCGGCCTGTACATCGACTTCGACAACATTGTGATCTCCCGCTACCAGCAGCTGCACGGCCGCAACGCGTTCCAACGTGACGGGATCCGCAACTTCGACAAGACCAGCAGGGACGCGGATCCGGAGGTCGCTGCCCGGCTCGCCGCGGCCACCGTGGACTTCAACGCCATCATCGACTTCGCCGCGTCCTTCGGCACCCTGGTGGTTAACCGTGCCTACGCGGACTGGTCCGTGCCGGTCAATGCCAGCTACCAGCGCCAGCTGATGTCCCGGGCCGTGGACCTCACGCAGCTTTTTACCACCACCACCCGGGGCACCAAGAACGGCGCCGACATCCGCCTCGCCGTGGACGTCGTCGAGGACCTTTTCCGCCTCCCTGACCTCACGCACATCATTATTGTGGCCGGGGATTCGGACTACATTGCCCTGGCACAGAAGTCGAAGCGCCTTGGCCGGTTTGTTGTAGGCATTGGTGTCGCCGGGTCCACCAGCACCTCCCTGGCCGCGGCCTGTGACGAATTCGAAGACTACGATTCCCTGCCCGGCATTGTGAAGGCGGAGGCAGCACAGGCCGCTCCGGGATCATCACCATCCCCGGCTGAGGCCGCGATGGACCAGACCCCCAGCAAGGCGCGCAAGCTCACCGTAGTGCCCATGTTCTCGCACACCGAGGATGCCCGTTTCGAGGAACCGGACGTCGCCGAGGACATTGATCCGCGGACGCTCGCCACGGAACTGCTGGTCCGGGCGCTGAAGATCGGCCATGCCAAGGGCGATGATGAATGGCTGAACACCGGCACGGTGAAGAACCAGATGCGGCGGATGGACCCCTCCTTCAACGAGAAGCCGCTTGGCTTCCGTTCCTTTACCGACTTCCTCTCCTCGCACAGTGACCTGGTGGAACTGGACGACGACGGCCCGCAGCGGCTCATCCGGCTTCGGCCGGACGCCGGCGCCCGGGAATAGCAGCCGGCCCGGCCGGAGTGGGCCTGCAGCCTTTGCCGGTCCGGCAACGGGGTTTGCAGCCCGGCCTCCGGGCGACGCATGCAAGGTATGGAACCGACTCAAGATCCCGCCGCCACACCGGACCCGGCAACCGTTCAGGAAGACTGGGACCAGCGATACGCCGGCCGGGATGCGCTGTGGAGCGGTGAGCCCAATGGCGCACTTCTCACCGAGGTTGCCGGCATGGCTCCGGGCCGGGTGCTCGACGTGGGCTGCGGCGAGGGCGCGGATGCGCTGTGGCTGGCGGCCCGGGGCTGGGACGTCACTGCGCTGGACGTTTCACGTGTAGCGCTGGACCGGGCCGCCCGTCAGGCCGCCCAGCGGTCCCTGCAGGTGACGTGGCTGCACTCGGGACTGGTTGAAGCGGACCTTCCGGCCGGAGGCTTCGATCTGGTCTCGGCCCAGTATCCGGCGCTGCTGCGCACGGGGAATAATGCCGCCGAGCAGGCGCTGTTGCATGCGGTCGCCCCCGGCGGTGTCCTTCTGGTGGTGCATCATGCGATGCCCGCCGTTCATGAACCGCAGGACCAGGCTCCCGTCGACATGCGCGCCTACGTCCTGCCCGGCGATATTGCTGCCGCCCTGGACGGGGACTGGGCGGTGGAGGTGAATGAGACCCGCCCCCGGAGCGTCACGGCCGGCGCCGGAGCGCACCACGTCGAGGATGTGGTCCTGCGGGCACGGCGCCTGCGCTGACCCGTCGGCCCGCTACGCCCTGGCGGTCACCTCACGGCAGGGACATGCTGCCCTTCAGGCAGCACCGGACCCAAGGTGCAGGGTTACGGTGTCACCGGCCCGCAGCATCCCGGTGCGCAGCACATGGGCCTGCAGGCCGAGTTCGGCCCGGTGATGCGCACCCAGCACCTTCAGTGCCTTCGCCCCCGCATCGACGCCGGCCTGGGGCTGGTCGACCATAACGCAGCGCGGCATGCCCGGCCCCAGCTGCAGGAGCACCTCCGGGCCCAGGGCCAGTTCGGCACCTATCCAGGCGTCCTCGGTGAATACCCGCTCCGGACCGGTATCAATGATGATGTTGGCCCGGAAGCGGCGCTCGTCCACCTGTGCGCCGGTGAGGTCGTCCAGGGCGGCAAGGGAAGATGTGGTTAGCAGGTGCAGCGGAGTTTCGTCATGGTGCTGCACCGTGGTTTCAGGCTGCACGCGAAGCTCGCGGCCCAGGGCTGAGCTCAGGGCAGTGGATGCCGCCGGCTCATCGACCCGGTAGGACCGCCCATCGGGGCCGGTCAGCAGCGGCACGCCGTCCTCCGCGGTGCTGGAGGACCATTGCATCAGACCGGGCACCGGCCGGAAGCGGCGGGTGCGCTTGCCGCTGGCAATCCCGCCGTCGTTCGTATAAACCGCCCAGAGGCGGTCATCACGCAGGCCTCGCCGGGTGACCTCGACGGCGGCCAGCGCCTCGCCTGCGGTTGATTTGACCGGGTAGCGGTACAGCGCGCGCACGGTACCGACCGGACTTCCCATCTGTCGCATCCGGGCATCATCTCATGCCGCGCGGGCTGGTGCTGCGAACGTGCTGCAGGCCCTCAGAGCGACTGGATGTAGCCTTCTTCGGCGTAGTTCCGGTCCGCAGACTTGCCGGCCGGCAGTGCGCGGAGCCTGCCGCTGCGCTGCATCAGGGACACAAGTCCCAGCTGCTGCACCGAGCCCGGAGCCGCCGGCGGCCGCTGCCCGCGGCTCAGGGTCACCACATCGCCGGCCCGGCCGGCCGCGAAGACACGGCTGCGGTCCGAGGTGTGGCGGCGGGCAGTCTCCAGCTCGGAGGAAAGCTCGCTGACCCGCTGCCGCAGCCCGGTGACCTGGTTCTGCAGCTCCATGATCCGTTTGATTCCCTCCAGCGAGACACCCTCCTGGGAGAGTTTCTGGACCTCGCGGAGCAACTGGATATCCCGTTGGGAATACCGGCGCGACCGCCCGGGCGCCCGGCTGGGCCGGACTATTCCGAGCCGGTCATATTGCCGGAGGGTCTGCGGATGCATCTCCGCGAGCTCAGCGGCAACGGAGATCACAAAAATAGGCGCGTTGACGTCTATGCCCATTGTTCCTCCTTCACTGCTGGTTGAAATCCTAACCCCGGCGGGTCAATCCGCCGGGGAGCCGGCTAGAGCCGCGCCTTGGCGGCGAGCCCGGCCCGGGGGTCCTCACCCTTGGTGGCCTCGGCAAACGCCTCCACCGCGGCCTGGGCCTCTTTGTTCAGCCGTGAGGGCACGGCGACGTCCACGGTGACCAGCAGGTCGCCGTTGCCCTTGGACGTGTGCACGCCGCGGCCCTTGACCCTCAGTGTCCGGCCGGACGGCGTACCGGCGGGTACCTTCAGGCGCACGGTATCTGAGGTCAGCGTGGGCACCTCAATGGTGGCGCCCAGTGCGGCCTCCGGGAAGGACACCGGAACGTGGATCCGGATGTTGTTGCCGTCGCGGACAAAAAAGTCGTGCGGTGTGACATGCACGGTGACCATCAGGTCCCCGGCACCGGCGGCGCCGGGCTGCCCCTTGCCGCGCACACGGATCTTCTGGCCGTCCTTGACGCCGGCCGGAACCCGGACCTCCACTACTTCTCCGCTGGGTTCGCGGAGGCCGATCACGGTGCCGTTAATGGACCCCGCGAAGGAGATGGTGGTGCTGGCTGTCCGGTCCGCGCCTTTGGTAGGCGGCGGGGCGCCGAAGCCTCCGCCGCCGAAACCGCCGCCGCCGAAGAGGTCGGCGAACTCCGGCGGGATGTTGCTGCCGCCGGCGTTGAACGTGGTCCGCCGGCCGCCGCCGCGGGCGGTCTGGCCGAACAGGTCCCCGAAGATATCCTCGAATCCTGCGCCGCCTGCTCCGCCGCCGCCCGGGGCACCGCCTGCAGAGAATCTGGCACCGCTGCCCATTGCGCGGATGGCATCATACTGCTGGCGTTCCTCTGCGTCGGAGAGCACCGAGTATGCCTCGGAGAGATCCTTGAACATCCGCTCCGCGTTGGCGTCACCCTGGTTCTGATCAGGATGGTATTTCCGTGCCAGCTTGCGGTAGGCCTTTTTGATGTCGGCGTCTGACGCATCCTTGGGAACACCCAGAATCTTGTAGAAGTCCTTATCGACCCAATCCTGACTAGCCAATTGGCGTCCCCTTTCTTGTGCACTGATCCCGCGTCGCTGCCGTTTGAGCCGGCCGACGGGCTTACTGCCGGCCCTGCTGCGGGACCTGCCTATGGAAATGTCCGGGGCTGCCTTCAAGGGCAGCCCCGGACACTGTGGAACTACTGTTCCGGAACCGAAACAATCACCTGCGCGGCACGCAGGACCCGGTCGCCGGACTTGTAGCCGGCGCGCAGGATCTGCGTGACCGTATCAAACGTGACATCGGCGCTCTGCTGCTGGATGAGTGCCTCGTGGATATTCGGATCGAACTCCACTCCGGTCTCGTCGATGCGGCTGAGTCCGTACGTCTTCAGCGAGTTTTCCAGCTTGGTGGCGATGGCGGCGAACGGTCCCTCCGCCAGGTCACCGTGCTGGCGTGCGGCATCGATGTCATCCAGGACGGGCATCAGCGTGTTCAGCACACCGATGACTGCCATTTCCCGGGCAACGTCGCGGTCCCGCTCCACCCGCTTGCGGTAGTTCACGTACTCGGCCTGCAGGCGCAGCAGGTCATTGCGCAGTTCCGCGGCTTCGGGCGAACCCGTATCCGCAGGCTGTGCCGGTACGTCAGCGTTGTTCAGGATCTGCTCGGCCTGGGACAGTGCGTCGCCGTCCGGCCCGGCGGCCGGGGAGGAAACGCCCTCCCCGGCTGCCGCTGCGTCCTGCTGTGCTGCTTCATCCGGCGCGGACTGGTCCTGGCCGCTGATCGGATCCTCGCCTTCGGGGGTGTTCCCGTGCTCGTTTCCAGCAGCCATGGTTACTTCTTCTCTTCGTCGTCGACAACCTCGGCGTCAACGATGTCTTCATCGCCTGCACCGCCGGCTGCCGCGCCGTCGCCTGCTGCGCCGTCGGCCGCACCCGGAGCGCCTTCGGCACCCGCAGCGGAGGCCGAAGCGTAGATGGCTTCGCCGAGCTTGGTCTGGGAAGCCTGCAGCTTCTCAAACGCGCTCTTGACCTCGTCGTCGTTCTCGGTGCCTTCGAGCGCCTTCTTCAGCGCGTCGACGTCGCCGCGGACCTCGGTCTTGACGTCTTCGGGCAGCTTGTCGTCATTGTCGGTGAGGAGCTTGTCCACCGAGTAGGCGAGCTGCTCTGCCGAGTTGCGGACGTCGGCTGCCTCGCGGCGCTTCTTGTCCTCCGCAGCGTGCTCTTCGGCTTCACGGACCATCCGGTCAATGTCGTCCTTGGAGAGCGAGGAGCCGCCGGTGATGGTCATCGACTGCTCGGCGCCGGTGCCCTTGTCCTTGGCGGACACGTGCACAATGCCGTTGGCGTCGATGTCGAAGGTGACCTCGATCTGCGGGACACCGCGCGGAGCCGGTGCAATACCGGTCAGCTCGAAGGTGCCCAGCGGCTTGTTGTCCCGGGTGAACTCACGCTCGCCCTGGAAGACCTGGATGGCCACCGAGGGCTGGTTGTCATCAGCCGTGGTGAAGGTTTCGCTCCGCTTGGTGGGGATGGCCGTGTTGCGCTCAATCAGCTTGGTCATCACTCCGCCCTTGGTTTCAATACCCAGGGACAGCGGGGTGACGTCGATAAGGAGCACATCCTTGCGCTCGCCCTTCAGCACACCGGCCTGCAGTGCGGCGCCCACGGCGACGACCTCGTCCGGGTTGACGCCCTTGTTCGGCTCCTTGCCGCCTGCCAGTTCCTTCACCAGTTCGGAAACGGCGGGCATACGGGTGGAACCGCCCACGAGGATGATGTGGTCGATGTCGGAAACCTTGATGCCGGCTTCGGCGATGACGTCATTGAACGGCTTCTTGGTGCGGTCCAGCAGGTCCTTGGTCAGGTCCTGGAACTTGGCACGGGAGAGGTGCTCATCCAGGTGGACCGGGCCTTCGGGAGTGACCGAGAGGTACTGCAGGGAGATGTTGGTGGAGGTGGCGGAGGAGAGTTCCTTCTTGGCCTGCTCCGCAGCTTCCTTCAGGCGCTGCAGGGCGATCTTGTCCTTGGACAGATCCGCACCCTTGGCCTTGGCCTGGCCCAGCAGGTAATCAACAATGCGCTGATCCCAGTCATCGCCGCCGAGGCGGTTGTCACCGGAGGTGGCGCGGACCTGGATGGTGGAGAACTCGTCCTCATCCTTGCCGACTTCGAGCAGGGAGACGTCGAACGTACCGCCGCCGAGGTCGAAGACGAGGATCAGTTCATCTTCCTTGCCCTTGTCCAGGCCGTAGGCCAGGGCTGCAGCGGTGGGCTCGTTGACGATGCGCAGCACGTTGAGGCCGGCAATTTCGCCGGCTTCCTTGGTGGCCTGGCGCTCTGCGTCGTTGAAGTAGGCCGGGACGGTGACCACGGCGTCCGTGACCTTTTCACCCAGGTAGGACTCGGCGTCGTTCTTCAGCTTCATCAGGATACGGGCGGAGATTTCCTGGGCGGTGTACTTCTTGCCGTCCACGTCCACGTTCCAGTCAGTGCCCATGTGGCGCTTGACCGAAGCGATGGTGCGGTCAATGTTGTTGACGGCCTGGCGCTTGGCGATTTCACCGACCAGAACCTCGCCGGACTTGGCGAAGGCAACAACGGAGGGGGTGGTGCGGCCGCCTTCGGCGTTGGCGATGACCGTGGGCTCGCCGCCTTCCAGGACCGAGACAACCGAGTTGGTGGTTCCGAGGTCAATACCTACTGCACGTGACATATTTGCTTCCTCTTTCCTTGGAAAAACCCGCATCTTCCGTGACATCAGCGGACCGGATCCCCAGGCGGGGAGCCCCTTCCGACATCGCGGCAGTGCAATTGAGCGTTCTGGACTCAACTCTACTCAGCCCTGATTCTTTGTCAACAAACTTGAGCCTTCCGCACTCAACTTCGCCCGGGGGTCTTGCGTGACACGGTATGACGCCTGCATACCGGCGGTCCGGCGCGGGCGGTAGGGTCCTGCTATGGGTCCCGAAACGTACTCCCACGGCCATCACCGCAGCGTGGTTGCTGCCCACGCGGTCCGCACCGCGAAGGACTGCGCCGCGTACCTGCTGCCCGAACTCGAGCCGGGCATGAGCGTGCTCGACGTCGGCTGCGGGCCGGGAAGCATCACCGCGGATTTCGCGGCACTCACCGCTCCGGGACCCGTGACGGGCCTGGACCAGTCCGAAGACGTGCTGACGCAGGCCCGCACCCTGGCTGCCGAACGGGGATTGCAGAACACCACCTTTACGGCCGGAAACGTGTATGACCTGGACTTCCCGGATGAAACCTTTGACGTGGTTCATGCCCACCAGGTGCTGCAGCACCTGATGGACCCGGTGGCAGCCCTGCGCGAAATGCGCCGGGTCACCAAACCGGGCGGCCTGGTGGCAGTGCGAGACGCCGATTTCCACGGCATGAGCTGGTATCCCGCCTCGCCCGCCCTGACGGAATGGATGCAGACCTACCAGCAGATTGCCCGCGGCAACCAGGCCGAACCCGATGCCGGCCGGCACCTGCTCTCCTGGGCGCTGGAGGCCGGGTTCACCGACATCACCCCGTCCTCCTCCAACTGGCTTTATGCCACACCGGAACAGCGTGCGTGGCATGCCGGTTCCTGGTCCGAGCGGGTCCTTCAGTCCGCGTTCGCCGAACAGGCGCTGGAACGTGGTTTGGCGGATCAGGCGGCGCTGGAACGCATCTCGGCCGGTTGGCAGGCGTGGGCGGAGGCGCCGGACGGCTGGTTCCTGATGCCCTGCGGCGAGTTGCTGGCTCGCGCCTAGCCTGCACGTCCATCCGGCTGGGCCCGCGGTTTGTGCGTAGGGTTTAAGCCATGTTCCGCATCCAGACCGTCTGCACGGGAAACATCTGCCGCTCCCCCATGGCCCAGTTCGCCCTCGACCGCGCCCTCACCGGCGCCGGCGCCAGGGTGGCCGTGGATTCCTCCGGCCTCACCGGATGGGAAGCAGGCAAGCCCATGGACACCCGGGCAGCTGCGGAACTGCGGCGGCACGGCTACCCCGACGCCGGAATCTCAGCATTCCGTGCCCGGGAGTTCCAGCCGGAATGGTTCAGCAGCCTCGACCTCATCCTGGCCATGGACTATGGGCATTACCTGGAACTCTCGCTGCAGGCACCCACCGCGGCGGACCGCGCCAAGGTGATGATGCTGCGGGCCTTCGATCCCGCCCTGCAGACCTCCGCGGGCCGCCCCGAACCCTCACCCGGGCTCAGTATCGAGGACCCCTGGTACGGGAACCGGAAGGACTTTGAAACCGCGTACGCGCTGATCGACGCCGCAGTTCCGGGCGTAGTGGACTACGTGGCGTCCCTGCATGCGAACCGGCCCGAAAGCCGTGATGAGCACTGAGTCTTCGCTACGCACAGCCCCTTCTCCACTGCTCATCGCCGTTGACGGCTTCTCGGGGGCCGGCAAAACCACCCTGGCCACCGAAGTGGCCGCTGCCCTCAGCAGCCGCGGCTCCGTTCGCCTGTTCCATCTGGAGGACATTTATCCCGGTTGGGACGGGCTGGAATCCGGTATGGCCTATTACCGGGAGCGCATCCTGCGCCCGCTCTCCCGCGGGCTGCCGGCACGCTGGCAGGCGTGGGACTGGGATACCGGCCGGCCCGGCGCCGCGCGGGTCACCGAGCCCGCCGACGCCGTCGTTCTGGAAGGCGTCGGGGCAGCCCACCGCGAGGCGCGCGCACTCCTGGACACCGTTGTGTGGGTGGACGGCGAGGAAGCCGTCCGCAAGCGGTACGCCCTTGACCGCGACGGCAGCACGTATGCCCCGCATTGGGAGCGGTGGGCGGCGCAGGAACGCTGCTGGGCCGCCACCGATGATGTGCCTGCCGCTGCTTCCCTGACCGTGCGGATGGTTGGCGCAGGCGCAAACCCCGCGGCCGCACTCGGCCAGGTGCTGGCACAGCTGTCCGGCGCCGACCCGGCGGGCGCCGCCGGATAGGGTCCGGGCAGACACCCGGAAGGGTTACTGCAGTGTCGCGGTCAGGCGGGCAACGTTGTCGATGTAGCGCTGCCAGACGGGACGGCCCACCCAGTTCTCCAGCAGCAGTTCCTTGGACAAGGCACGGTAAGTGTCCTCGATCCGGCGCATCTGCTCCACGATGGTGCCGTCAAACATCATCACGGATACCTCAAGGTTCAGGGAGAAAGACCGCATGTCCATGTTGCTGGAGCCCAGGACAGCCACCTCGTTGTCGATGGTGAAGTGTTTGGCATGGAGCACCAGCGGCTTGGGGTACTGGTAGATCCGCACCCCCGCTTCCAGCAGCGCCTCGTAGTAGGAGCGCTGGGCGTGGTCCACCAGGAACTGGTCGCCCTGTTCGGAAACGAACAGTTCCACGGCCACTCCGCGCTGGGCAGCCGTGGTCACGGCATACAGCAGGGTGTCGTCGGGGACGAAGTAGGGGCTGGTGATGGAGATCCGGTCGGAGGCCGAATAGATCAGGGAGGCGAACAGGCGCAGGTTGTTTTCCGTGCTGAAACCGGGACCGCTGGGGACCACCTGGCAGGTGACGTCACCGGGATCGAACGTCCACTCGTACAGGCTCAGTTCCCGTTCCAGGTTCTCATCCGTTTCGGCGTTCCAGTCCGTGGCGAAGACAACGTTGAGTTCATCCACCACCGGCCCTTCCACGCGGGCCATCAGTTCCACCCAGTTGCGTCCGGAACGGCGGTTTTTGGCTTTGTGGTAGGCCGGCTCCACCAGGTTCTGGGACCCGGTGAACCCCACCGCGCCGTCCACCACCAGCAGTTTCCGGTGGTTGCGCAGGTCCGGGCGGCGCCAGTGTCCGCGGAAAGGTTCAATGGGCAGCATCCGCCGCCACTGGATGTCGCTGCTGCGCAGCTCCTTCAGGAGCTTCCGGTAGCCCTTGACCCGCAGCGTGCCGATGTGGTCGAAGAGGAGCCGGACGGTCACCCCGCGGCCCGCTGCCTCTTTCAGTGCATGGAAGAAGTCCCGGGTCACGGCGTCGTACCCCATGATGTAGAACTCCACATGTACGTAGCGGACAGCCTTCTCCACTGCGCGGGTCATCTCCTCGATGGACGCGTGGTAGTCCCGCTGCAGTTCCACCTTGTTGCCGTCCAGCGTGGGGAAGGAGCCCAGCCGGCGGTTGAGCTCGGCGGCGTTGAGTACCCATTCAGGCCCGGCATAGGTGCTGACTTCGGTTTCCAGTTCCTTGGTGTTTTCGCGGACGGCACGGTTGATTTCGGCCTGCCGGCGCACCCGCTGTTCGGAAAGCCGGTGGTTGCCGAACAGGGAGAACAGGATGATTCCGGGAATGGGGAGGAAGAAGATACACAGCAGCCAGGCCATGGCCGTGGTGGGGCGGCGGTTGCCGGGAACCACACCCAGCGCAATGATCCGGATGGCATAATCCACCACGGTCAGTACGACCGTTATCCACCCGGACGGGTCCAGGCCGGTCAGAGACCAGTACACACTCAAGCTCCTCCCAGCAGCCGCACCTGTGAACAGCCTATCTGTACGGCGGCCCGGCCGGGTCTTTGTGGCTAGTCTGGTGGCATGACTGTTCTGGTTTTCCTGGATCCTGCCTACCCTGACGGACGCCCGGCCGACGCCGGTGTCCCGGCGCTGATGATCAATGACCTCGGCGTCACGCGGGGCGACGGGATCTTCGAATCCCTGCTGGCGGTGGACGGCGTACCGCGCAAACCCGATGCCCACTTGGACCGCCTGGGTTCCTCCGCGGACCTGCTGGACCTGCGGATTCCGGAGCGTGCCGCCTGGGAGCGGGCCATTGCCACCGCGTTGGCGCTGCATGCCGGGGATGCGGGTCCCACCGGACGGGCCGCGGTGAAGCTGGTGGCCACCAGGGGTGTTGAAGGCGCCGGGGAAGCCACCGCATGGGTTCAGGTCACGTCTGCACCGGACAATGCGGCGCAGCAGAAGGACGGCATTCGCGTGCTGCTGCTGGACCGCGGCTATGACAGCCTGGCCGCATCCCGGGCGCCGTGGCTGCTGTTGGGAGCCAAAACCCTGTCCTACGCGGTAAACATGGCCGCTTTGCGGTACGCCAAGGCCAACGGTGCGGATGACGCCATCTTCACGTCCTCCGACGGCAAGGTCCTGGAAGGTCCAACCTCCACGGTGGTCCTGGCCACCGAACGCAACGGGGTGCGGACGCTGCTCACGCCCGAGCGCCGCTCCGGCATCCTGGCCGGAACCACCCAGGACGCACTGTTCAGGGCGGCTGAGGCTGCCGGCTGGGAGCTGGGCTACGGTCCGCTGGTCCCCGAGGACCTGTTCCAGGCCGACGGCGTCTGGCTGGCTTCCAGCATCCGGATGCTTGTGCCGGTCCGTTCCATCGACGGACGCGGGCTGCCCTTCTCCGAAACACTGAACGCCGAACTGGTGAAACTGGCGGACGCAGCACTGTAGCCGCGTCCGCCGGCGTCCCGGCTCCGCGGCGCTAGGTCAGGATGAAATTGAAGGTCCCTGCCGCCACGGCGGCCGCGACAGCTCCCGCTGACACGGCCAGGCCTGCACCGAAAACCGCCGCATCCACCCCGCTGAATGTGGAAGACCTTGCCCAGGTCCGTTCCGCTGCCCCGAATCCGCGGGCCTCCATGGCCACGGCCAGGCGGGTGGCACGGCGGATGGCCTGGACCAGCAGGGCCACCGACTGTCCGCCGAAACCCTTGAGCCGGGCAGCGGCACCGGTATCCGGTCCGGCCCCGCGGGCATGCCGGGCGAGTCCGAGCGTGCGCCACTCCTCCACCAGCAATCCCACCAGCCGCATCGCCGCCAATGCTCCCAGGACAAAGCGGTGCGGCAGCTTCAGCTTTTGCGCCAGCGCATCCGCCAGGTCCGTGGGATCCGTGGTGGTCAGCAGATAGATACCGGGCAGGGCAATGGCCAGGCCGCGCAGTCCAATCGCTATTCCGGCGGCCACGGACCCGGAAGTGAAGACCAGCGGGCCGGCCTCCAACAGCACCGTTCCGGTCTTTTCCGCCAGCAGGGCCGTACCCCACGCGCCGATGAGCGCGGCCACCAGCAGGGGCCAGGTCCTCCGGATCAGGGTGGTGATCCGGATGTGCAGCAGCGGCAGCAGGGCAAGCTCGGCCGCCAGGACCACGGTGGAACTTACCCAGTCCACGGTGACGAGGACAGCCAGGGTCAGCAGCAACGCGGAAGCCAGTTTGGACAGCGGATTTGCGCGTTTCAGCAAGCTGCCGCCCGGCCGTGCGGGTGCCGCGGCGGTGCCGTCCGGGCGTACCTGGACCCCGTTCACGGGTTCACCTGCACTGCGGCGGCCGGTGTCGAAGGAAGCTCGGTCACAGCGCCGTCCGCCACGCGCAGCGTCCGGGACTCAAGTGCCTGGACGAACTCCGCATCATGCGTCACGGAGACCACGCACTGTCCCTGCGCCAGCTGACCACGCAGCAGCGCCACCAGCTCGGCCCAGGTGCGGGCATCCTGCCCGAACGTCGGTTCATCCAGCAACAGGATCCGCGGCGCGGTGGCGAGCATGGTGGCCACCGACAGCCGGCGTTTCTCCCCGCCCGAAAGCGTGAAGGGGTTTGCCTGCAGCAGGTGGTCCAGCCGCAGGCGCTGCGCCAGTTCATGCACCCGGTCCAGCGTTTTCCCGTCGGTTTCCCTGCCTACGCGCCGCGGACCGAACGCCAGTTCATCCAGCACAGTGGCCGTAAGGAACTGGTGCTCCGGTTCCTGGAATACCGTTCCGATCCGTTCCACCAGTTCCCCTGATTTCCAGCGGAAAGGTTCGCGCCGGGCGGCGCCGGCCAGCTCCGCTGCCGCCTCGAGCGTGCCGGTATGCGGCCGGAGCAGGCCGCCCAGTGTCAGGGCCAGGGTGGATTTTCCCGCGCCGTTGGGCCCGGTGATCCCTACCGCGGTGCCGGCCGCCAGGCTCAGATCCGCCCCGGTGAGCACGGGCGGCCCGGTATTCGTCCGGCTCACCGCCAGCCCGCGCGCTGAAAGCAGCAGGCTTCCGTCACCACGGCCGGGGTGCCAGGAGGCCCCCGAGTCCTCCGGTATCTCCGGCGCGGTCCCGGGCAGCCAGATGCCGGCCGCGGCAAGGGTTTCGCGGTGCCCGGGATCACCCAGCACCTGGCCGGGCGGGCCGTCCGCCAAAACCCCGCCACCTGCGGCCAGCACCACCACGCGGTCCACCAGCTCGGCCCACACCTGGACCCGGTGTTCCACCACAATGAGTGTGGCCCCGGTGCGGTCCAGTACCCGGCCTACGGCGTCGCGGATCTCCACAACGCCCGCGGGGTCAAGGTTGGCCGTGGGCTCGTCCAGAAGAAGCAGTCCCGGTTCCATGGCCATCACCGAGGCCAGGGCAAGGCGCTGCTTCTGTCCGCCGGACAGGGCCGCCGTCGAGCTTTCCAGCGGCACCTCCAAACCGACGTCGGCCAGCGCCGCACGCACGCGCGGCCAGATCTCCCCGGCGGGCACGGCCAGGTTTTCCGCCCCGAAAGCCACCTCATCCCCCACCCGGGACAGCACGGTCTGGCTGTCCGGGTCCTGCAGGACCAGCCCGGTCCGGCCACGGGAGGCAGGATCGGACGGATGCGCGCCGTCCACCGCGAGCGTGCCGTGTTCCATGCCGCCGGTATCCGGTCCGAGAACCCCTGCCAGGGCGTGCAGGACAGTGGATTTCCCCGCACCGGAGGCGCCAAGCAGCAGCACCCGTTCGCCGGGGGAAATGGTCAGGTCCAGTCCGGACACCGCGGAGGCACTGCGGCCGCCATGCCGCCAGCCCCAGCCGCGGGCAGTGACAGCGGCCGGCCGGGCCCGGGAACCGGAGGGCGCAGGGGAACCGGACGGCGCCGGGCTGCGGAGGGCAACCGGGCTCCGTCCGGCTTTTCTGCCAAACAGCACGGCTACGCCTTTCCGGTCTGTCCCGACGCGAAGGGGGCCAGCGCACCCGTTTTGGCCAGCGCCCGCACCGCGAGCCAGGAGAGTCCGCCGGCAATCACCGCACCCGAAACCGCAGTCAGGATGACGTAGAGCAGCTGCCACTGCGCTGCCCACTCCAGGTTGTAAAGGATGTTTTCGCTCAGCCCCAGGAACACACCGGAGCCAAGGCCCGCCAGCAGCGCCACGGGCAGCGTGAACCGACGGTAAAGGAAGATCAAAAACACGAGCTCGGCACCCAGCCCCTGGATAAAACCGGAGAGCAGCACGGAGAGGCCGAACTGCGTGCCCAGTACACCGGAGACGGCTGCGGCCAGCATTTCACAGTAAATCGCCGCGCCCGGTTTGCGGATGATCAGCGCGCCGAGCACCCCGGCAATCAGCCAGCCGCCGGTATAGAGCCCGGCCAGTGGCGGAAACGCTGCCGTCAGTGCGCTGACCCCCGCGTAGCCCAGGGACCAGGCCCAGAAAATGACGCCTACCGCCACGGCGAGGACGGAGGCCACAACAATGTCCACCACCCGCCAGCGACGGTTGGACACGGCAGGGCGTGCCGGGGGGAACTGGTTGGCGGACGGTGCCGCTGCTGAATAACGGTCTTTCAATGGATATCCTCCTGTGAATCAGGAGGGGAGGGACGGCCGGTATACCGGCACAGCTTCCCGCCCGCACCGGCGGTTGCCGGCCCGTTGCGGGAAGATTCCCTGAGCTCTCGACTCCCTTCGCCGGTACTAACCGGATCAGGTTCGAGGGTCTGCGGATGTCCGCACTCTCAGCGCCCGTCACCCAGATCCGTTGGACCTGCTGCGGGACGGCGCTCCCCTGTCGTATGTTTGCGGTTCCACTCTACACACGGGCTCCGGATCTACACAGGCATCAGCAGATCCGCGTGTTCCACCGGTACCGTAGGGTTAGGGAAATCGCCCGAAGCTAGGAGTTACTCATGAACCTGATCCTCAAACTGCTGGGAACCGGCGCCAGCATTCTGTCCGGAATCGTCGCCGCCAAGGCACTTGATTTCATCTGGACCAAGGCCACGGGCAACGAGCCGCCCAAGGATGCCGAAGGAAGCCTGGAAAACAGCCTGCGTTCGGCCGTGGCGTTTGCCCTTGTCTCCGGTGCGGTCAGCTCCGTCATCCGGGTGCTCACCAACCGCGGTACACAGCGTGCCATCCAGCGCTACAAGAAGACGCCGGAAGTCGTCTAACCCGGTTTGCCGCCAGGCCGGCGGAACCGCGGCGCTCAGCCCTCGGGGTTTTTCCCCGGGCGCTGGGCGTCTGTGGTTAAGTCGCCCGCAGCTGCGCCGTCGCGGGCCCGCAACAGTTCATCGTCGTCGAGCTCTCCGGTGTACATGTCCGCTTCGGGGGCGGTCCCGTCCGGATCGTCATCCACCAGCGGGTCGTCCTCGTCATTTTCGAGAGCCTGCTCCTCCTCCGCCTCTTTCAGCAGCCGCTGGGCGCGTTCGACGACGTCGTCAAGCTCGTCGATCACCAGCAGTTCCGGGCGCAGGTGCTTGGTCCGGTAGCCTGCCCGGCCCACCATGTGGGCGGATACAGGTGCGGTCAGGAGCATAAAGATCCAGGCGACGGCGAGGACCGGAAGGAGTTTCCAGCTGCGGAATTCAACGGCCATGGCCAGCAGGAACAGCAGCAGGCCCAGCACCTGCGGCTTGGACGCAGCGTGCATCCGGCTCAGCAGGTCCGGGAAGCGCATCAGGCCGATGGCCGCAGCCAGGGACATCAGGGCACCGCCGAGCATCAGCACGGCGACAATCACGTCATACACGGTCTCTTCCATTGCCTACCTCCTGTCCGTGACAAAGCGGGCAACGGTTACGGAGCCGATAAAGCCGACCAGTGAAATGGCCACCAGCAGCGCCAGGTAATCAAGGTTGCGGTAAACAATCATGTCGGTGGCCAGGGCTGCGCCGACTATGGCCAGCAGAACGTCAGCCGCCAGCACACGGTCCAGGATCGAGGGACCCTTGGCGATGCGGTAAATGGCTCCTGCACCGGCCACGGCCAGCATGAGGCTCACGGCCACCACTGCTGCGGTCATCATGCCTGTCCTCCGATCTTGCGCTGCCGCGCCTCTGCCGTCTCGGCACGCAGTGCTTCGAGTTCCTTCTTGGTGCCCATTGTGCGGATCAGCCACGCCTCGGCATTGAGCACCTCGGTACGCGCTTTCTCTGCCTGTTCCGGGGTGGAAACGTCCAGTGCGTGCAGGTACAGCGTCGATGTGGAGCGGTCGACGTCGACAATCAGCGAGCCCGGGATCAGCGACAGGGCGTGGCCGGTGGCGGTGACCAGCAGGTCCGAGCGGCTGCGCAGCTTCACCCCGATCACCCCGTTGCGGATCCGCGGCCCGCGGACCAGCGCAAGCCAGAACACGTGGAAACTGGCATGCACGAGTTTGTAGAAGAAACGGCCGGCAAAGACCAGCGCGTACAGCGGGTTGAACCGTCCGCTGAGCTCAACCGGCGGCAGGTAGAAGATGTTCGCCACGATGAAGGCGATCACCGCCCCGAAGATCAGGTTTCCGGCACTGAAGTCCTGCCACAAAGCGCCCCACAGGAACACCAGCCAGATCAGCAGCGGCAGTTCCTTCAGGAGCGGAACGCGGGCGCGGTTGCGCATGGGCGCTTCCTTCGTCATTCTGCGGCCCCCTCTCCCAGCACTGCTTCGATATAGGGCGTGCGGTCCAGCAGGTCCCGGGCCGCATTGTCGCTGAGCGAGAACAGCGGTCCGGCGAGGACGGTCAGTGACACGCCAAGCGCCACGAGTCCGACGGTGGGGTACACCATGGTCCGCGGCAGCAGGTCCACGGAATCGCGAGAGGAGAACCGGCCGCTGGTGATCTCGCTGACGTCTTCCGAGTTCCGCAGCCGTGATCCGTCCGGGCCGGTGGCCAGCAGGATCGGGTCCGGGTGGACCGCGTCCTCGGGGGTCCGCCAGAATGCCCGGTTCCAGACCCGTGCCATCACCAGCAGCGTCAGCAGGCTCGTTGCGGCACCAGCAGCCACCAGCAGATAGGCCAGCGGGGTGCCCAGCTCAACGCCGGCCTGCATCAGGCCAAGCTTGCCGAGGAAGCCGGAGAACGGCGGGATGCCGGCGAGGTTGATGGCCGGGATGAAGTACAGCACGGCCAGCAGCGGTGAGAGCTTGGCGAGTCCGCCCAGGCGGTCCATGTTGGCCGTGCCGCCGCGCCGTTCAATCAGGCCGGTGACCAGGAACAGCGAGGTCTGCACGGTGATGTGGTGGACCACGTAGAACACGGCGGACCCGATGCCAACAACCGAAGCGACCGCCAGACCGAACACCATGTAGCCGATGTGGCTGACCAGGGTGAAGGAGAGCATACGTTTGATGTCCGTTTGCGCCAGTGCACCGAGGATGCCCACCAGCATGGTCAGGCCCGCCACCACCATCAGCAGCGTGTTGATCCGGTCCCCCGGGAACAGCAGGGTTTCGGTGCGGACCATGGCGTAGACCCCTACTTTGGTCAGCAGTCCGGCGAACACGGCGGTCACCGGGGCCGGCGCGGTGGGATAGGAGTCCGGCAGCCAGAAGGAGAGCGGGAAGACCGCCGCCTTGATGCCGAAGGCCACCAGCAGCATCAGATGGAGCATCATCTGTGTGGCGGGATCCAGCTCGCCCAGCTTCAGTGCCAGGTCCGCCATGTTCACCGTCCCGGTGGACGCGTAAATCATGGCAATGGCAATCAGGAAGAGC
Organism: Arthrobacter sp. YD2; assembly: GCF_030410475.1. Lineage (NCBI taxonomy): Bacteria > Bacillati > Actinomycetota > Actinomycetes > Micrococcales > Micrococcaceae > Arthrobacter > Arthrobacter sp. YD2. Next base: position 640,354 of record NZ_JAUHHB010000001.1, on the reverse strand, counting down.
AGCGAGGAGACAACACTGACCACCACGTAGGTCACGCCGGCCCGGATCCGCGGAGTTGTTCCGCCCAGGGTCATCAGGACATAACTGGCGGTGAGCAGGATTTCGAATCCGACGTACAGGTTGAACAGGTCACCGGCAAGGAAGGCATTGGAAACGCCGGCCACCAGAATCAGGTACGTCGGGTGGAAGATCGAGATGGGTCCGTCTTCGTCGCCGTCGGCCATGCCCTGGCCCGCGGCGTAAATCAGGACGGCCAGGCTGATCGCGGAGGAGACTACGAGCATCAGTGCCGAGAACTGGTCCACCACCATGGTGATGCCGAACGGTGGCAGCCAGCCGCCGAGGTTTACGGCCACCGCGCCGGTGTTCCAGACGGAGAGCAGCAGGATCACTTCCAGCACCAGGGTCACTGCCAGGATGCTGACACTGACCACCCGCTGGGAGCGCTGGTGCCGGATCAGGATGAAGGCCAGGGCTGCGCCGAAGAACGGCAGCACCACGGCCAGTGGGGCAAGGCTTGCTGTGTTCATCGGTTCACCTCCGGTCCGTTCGTTGTTGTGTTTCCCCGTTGCGAGCCTGCGGCCTCTTCCGCCTCGTCCGGCGGAGTGAATTCCGTGGTGTCCTCGGGGACGTCCGCGTCATCCTCGGCGTCAAAACTGCTCTGGCTGGCCACGCGGCGGTCCTCAATATCGTCCTGGACCTCGTCCTGGCGGCCCAGCACCCAGGACCGGTAGATGATGCCAAGCATGAAGGCAGTCACCGAGAAGGAAATGACAATCGAGGTGAGGATAAAGGCCTGCGGCAGCGGATCATTGTAGGCGTCCGCCGGCAGGTCCTTGTTGAACATGGGGGCCAGCCCTGCCGGACCACCGGTCGCCAGCAGCAGGATGTTGGTGGCATTGGTCAGCATGGTCAGGCCCAGCACCACGCGGGTAAGGCTGCGTTCCAGCAGCAGGTAGATCCCGGCTGCGTAGAGGGCGCCCATGACCAGAAGGAGGGTGAGGTTGACCGTCACCGTGCCACCTCCTCTTCGCCGGCCCGTGTTCCGGTGGTGTCGCCGGCGTTTTCGTCCGCACTAATGATCTGGGGTTCCTCCACTATGGTGTCCTCGTCATCCCTGTCACCTTCGCTGCGCTCGTCGATCTCCGAGCCCAGGCTGCGCAGGACGTCCAGCACGAGTCCCACCACAATGAGGTAGACGCCGATGTCGAAGATCGTGGAGGTGACGAACTTGACCTCCCCGAAAATCGGCCAGGTGAACTTGATGATGGCGCTTTGCAGGACCTGTCCGCCGAAGAACAGCGGCGCTGCGGCGGACAGGGCGGCGAGGCCGAGGCCACCGCCGAGCAGGGTTCCGGCGCTGACGGGGCTGGCTTCCGCCAACTCGAACCGGCCGCCGGCCAGGTAGCGGATGGTCAGGGCGAGCCCTGCCATCAGGCCGCCCGCGAATCCGCCACCGGGGGCATTGTGGCCCGCGATAAGCAAGTAGACCGAGAAGATGATGACGGAGTGGAACAGCAGCCGCGTGATCACCTCGAAGATGATGGAGCGCCGTTCCGGGGCAAGCGTCCGGCCTGCCACCAGCCAGGCCTCGCGGCCAACGTTGGAGAACTTGCGGGCCAGAGCCAGGGTGGCCTGGCGCCGGCCGGTGGAGGCAAAGTGCTCCCGGCCGCGGTCCACCGAGCCGCTGGCAACCCCTTCGGCCCGGCGCCGCTTGTCGCCGCGGCCGCGGACAAAGATCAGGGAGGCCAGCCCGGTGGCGGCAATGGCCAGCACGGAGATCTCCCCGAAGGTGTCCCAGGCGCGGATGTCTACCAGCGTGACGTTAACAATGTTGTTCCCGCCACCGATTTCGTAGGCCAGCTTGGGGAAGTCCAGGGAGATGGGCGTGGCCACCCGGGACGCCATGGCGGTCATCGCGAAAATCACCATGCTGGCACCGAAGGCAATACCCAGGACGGCCCGCAGCAGCCGGTGCCGCTTCGGTTCGCGCTTCCACAGGCGTGCCGGCAGGGACCGCAGGGCCAGCACAAAGGCCACCAGCACAATGGTTTCGACCAGCATCTGGGTGAGGGCCAGGTCCGGGGCCCCCTGCAGCGCGAAGATCAGCGCAATGCCGTATCCGCTGACGGAGACCATCAGCACGGCGAGGAAGCGTTTGCTGGCCCGGGCGGCGGCAACGGCGCCGAGGATCACTGCTGCGCCGATCACGGCCTGAAGGGGATTGTCGTACAGCCGGAAATCCTGCGGCATGGGTGCGGCACGAACCAGCAGCGCCGACAACGGCGTCACAATCGCCATGGACAGGATGACGAAGAGGTAGAAGGACAACGAGCCTCGCTGGGTGCGTCCGGTGACCCAGACGGCGACGTCGTCGAGCACGCCGATGGTGCCGCGGTAGGAACGCTCCGCGTCCAGCGGGAAGGCAATGTCCCGCTGGAAGGACTCCACGTTCCGGCGCAGCAGGAACAGTGCAACGCCGGCAGCAATGGTCAGTCCGGTCAGCCCGAGGGCCGGCGTCAGCCCGTGCCAGAGGGCCAGGTGCGTGGGCGGGCCGTCAGCCGGGAACAGGTCGGCGTAGGAGGCAATCGCGGTATCCAGCGGTCCCGGCCAGAGACCAAAAACCACGGTGGCCGCGGCGAGGATGGCCGGCGCGGCGAGGAAGGACCAGGAAACCGCTTTGAACGGGGTAGGTGCGCATCCGCCCTTGGTGGCGAAGGCACCCCAGATGAAGCGCGCACTGTAGGCGAAGGTAAGGACGGAACCGATAACGACGCCGGCCAGCAGGATCCAGCCCGCGAAGGTGCCTTGCTCCTCGCCATAGTGCACGTAGGTCTCGTACACGGATTCCTTCGCCACGAAGCCCAGGAACGGCGGGATGCCTGCCATGGAGGCGGCGCCGATGACGGCAACCACCGCCAGTTTCGGCGCAGCGCGGAAGATGCCGGAGAGTTTGCGGATGTCACGCGTTCCGGCCTGATGGTCAATGATTCCCACCACCAGGAACAGGGTGGCCTTGAAGAACCCGTGGGCAAGCAGCAGGCCCATTCCGGCCACCGCCGCTTCACGGTTGCCCAGGCCCACCACCAGGGTCAGGAAACCGAGCTGGCTCACCGTCCCGTAGGCAAGGATCAGTTTGATGTCGAACTGCCGCAGCGCCCGCCAGCCGCCGACCAGCATGGTGAGCAGGCCCAGGATCAGCACGATCGGGTGCCACAGCAGGGTCTCGGAGAACCCGGGGGCCAGCCGCGCAATCAGGTAGATACCGGCTTTCACCATGGCCGCGGCATGCAGGTACGCGCTGACCGGAGTGGGGGCGGCCATGGCGGCCGGCAGCCAGAAGTGGAACGGCACCAGCGCGGACTTCGAGACAGCACCCACCAGCATCAGGGCGATGGCCACGTTGACCAACGTGCCCTGGGAGACCAGCTCCGGGGCCTGCGCCAGGATCTCCGAAATCCGGTAGGTCTGCGCTGCGGAGCCGAGCATGATCATGCCCACCAGCATCGCCAGACCGCCGAAGGTCGTCACGATCAGCGCCTGCAATGCCGCACGCCGTGCAGACAGGCGGTGTGCTGCGTAGCCGATCAGCAGGTAGGACAGGATGGTGGTCAGTTCCCAGAAGATGAACAGCAGGATGAGGTCATCTGCCGTAACAAGCCCGAACATCGTCGCTGCGAAAGCCAGCAGCTGCGCACCAAAGGAACCCATCTTCGGATCATTGGGCCGGAAATACCGGGCGCAGTAGAACAGGACCAGCGCGCCAACACCGAGGATAAGGATGGAAAGAACCGCGGAGAGCGTGTCCATCCTGAACGCCAGCTCTACCCTGAGGTCAGGGATCCACGGAATAGTGACTGACGGGGGTGCGTTCGGGGCACCCGAGGCAAGCGTCTGGTCAGCACCTGTGTACCGGGGGAAGGTGGCCACCAGCCAGATGAAGGCGGCGGCAGGGAAGGCCGCAAGAACGTAGAACGCCGACCGGCCCACCTTCCGGAACAATAAGGGCGCAACCAGTGCCACCGTAAACAGAACGGTGAGCACAAATAGCACGATGATCTCCCGGACTCTCTTGTCGATGTTGCAGCGTTACAGAGCTGTAGTTATCAGGCTGTACTTATCAAGGGGCGGTCAAGGTCGGTCTATACATTCTACCCATGGCATAGACGCCACTTCCTATTCGGGCTCTTCCGCACCGGGGGCACACATCCGCGCAGCGGCGTGGAATACACGGGAAAACCCCGGTTGCGGTTAGGCTCTGCGCATGAGTCTCAGCACACACAAGGAGCCCGCGGTGGCGGCGCCCTCCCCGCAACCCGCACGCTGGAAGCAGGTGCTCGCCTGGGCCTCCTGGGACTGGGGATCCGCTGCCTTCAACGCGGTGATGACCACCTTTGTGTTCACCGTCTACCTCACCTCCTCCTCCTTTGGCGATACGGACGAGAACTCGGCGGTGCTCGGCGCTGCCCTGGCGATCGCCGGTGTGGCCGTCGCCCTGTTTGCCCCCGTCACCGGACAGCGCTCCGACGCCGGCGGCCGGCGCCGCAAATGGCTGACCATCAACACGCTCCTCACCTGCGCCCTGATGGCCGGGTGCTGGTTTGTCTTCCCCTCCCCCAATTACCTGATCCTCGGCGTGACGCTCATTGCCCTCGCAAACCTGTTCTTCGAGTTTGCAGGCGTGAACTACAACGCCATGCTCCGCCAGATCTCCACCCCGGCATCCGTGGGCAGAATCAGCGGGCTCGGCTGGGCCATGGGTTATGTGGGCGGCATTGCCGCCCTGGCACTGGTTCTGGTGGGCTTTGTCCAGCCCGACGTCGGCTGGTTCGGTGTCACATCCGAAGACGGACTGAACCTGCGGTCCGTGGCCCTGTTCTCAGCCGTCTGGTTCCTGCTTTTCGCCCTGCCCCTGATGTTCGCGGTCCCCGAGGTGCCGCGCCAGGAAGCAGTGGCCCGGCTGGGTATCATTGCCTCCTACAAACTGCTCTTCAAACGCATCCGGTCCCTGCTCAAAAGCAGCCCCCACACCATCTACTTCCTGCTCGCCAGCGCCGTCTTCCGTGACGGACTGGCCGCAGTGTTCACTTTCGGCGGAGTCATCGCGGCCGGCACCTTCGGCTGGGAACTGTCCGGGGTGATTATGTTCGCCATCTTCGGCAATGTGGTGGCAGCAGTGGGATCGGTGATCGGCGGATTCCTGGACGACCGTGCCGGCCCGAAGGCCGTTATTGTGGGCTCGCTGATCGGACTTATCCTGGCCGGCACCGCCGTCGTGGTGCTGGGACCGGGCGACCAGGACATGCTTGGCCTGCAGTGGACAGGGGACACGACTTTCTGGATCTTCGGCCTGCTGCTCTGCCTGTTTGTGGGGCCTGCGCAGTCAGCGTCGCGGGCGTTCCTTGCCCGGCTTGCCCCGGAGGGTGAGGAAGGCGAACTCTTCGGCCTCTATGCAACCACCGGCCGTGCCGTCAGCTTCCTGGCACCCACGCTGTTCTCCGCCTGCATCGTGATCTTCGGCGCGCAGCGCTACGGAATCATCGGCATTATTGCCGTGCTGCTGGCCGGCCTGCTCGTGCTGCTGCCGGTGCGCTCCCCGGCCGCCGCCGGACACCCCCGCAAGGGCTCCGACGGCGCCCGGCATAAAGGGAACCGCTAGGAGGAAGCGCGGACTTCCGTCTGGCCGGCGGCGCTGACCGCGGCGTCGTCGGCCACATTGGTGCGGTGGAAGTTCAGGTGGCTGCGCGACGCCGTCGGACCACGCTGGCCCTGGTACCGGTTGCCGTACTGCCCCGAACCGTAGGCAAACTCGGCCGGCGAGCTCAGCCGGAAGAAGCACAGCTGGCCGATCTTCGACCCGGGCCAGAGCTTGATCGGCAGCGTGGCCATGTTCGACAGCTCCAGGGTGACATGCCCCGAGAAGCCCGGGTCAATAAAGCCTGCGGTGGAGTGCGTCAGCAGCCCCAGCCGGCCCAGCGAGGATTTCCCCTCCAGCCGTGCGGCGATATCGTCCGGCAGCGTGACCTGTTCATAGGTGGAACCCAGCACAAACTCGCCGGGGTGGAGGATGAAGGGCTCGTCCGGTTCCACCTCGACAAGGCGGGTCAGCTCCGACTGGTCCTGCGACGGATCAATGTGGGCGTATTTGTGGTTATCGAAGAGCCGGAAGAACCGGTCGATGCGCACATCGACGCTGGAAGGCTGGACCATTGCGGGGTCATACGGGTCCAGGGCGATCCGGTTTTCGGCAATCTCGGCTCGGATGTCACGATCAGATATCAGCACTCTTCAAAAATAGCGCATACCCCTAGCGCCCGATCTCCGTACGGACGGCATAAAGCTCCGGGAAGAACGTGAGGTCCAGTGCCCGCCGGAGGAAGCCCGCACCGCTGGAACCGCCGGTGCCGCGCTTCATGCCGATAGTGCGTTCCACGGTCTTGAGGTGTCGGAAACGCCACAGCTGGAAATTGTCCTCCAGGTCCACCAGCTCCTCGCAGGCCTCATAAACATCCCAGTTCGCCTCGTGGTTCTCATAGACGTATTTGTAGACCTCCAGCAGCGACTGGTCGTAGACATGGGCCTTGCGCACATCCCGCTGAAGCAGGGCAGCGTCCACCGCGTAGCCGCGGCGGTGCAGATACCGGATGAACTCGTCATAGATACTGGTCTCCCCCAGCAGCCCCGACAGCAGTGCCTGCGCCTGCGGGTCAGCGGAGAATACTGCAATCATTGACTCGTTCTTGTTCCCCAGCAGGAACTCCACGGCACGGTACTGGTAGGACTGGAACCCGCTGGAAGCCCCGAGATCTCCGCGGAACTGCGCATATTCGGAGGGGGTCAGGGTTGCCAGTACGGACCACTGCTCGGTCAGCGAGCGCTGGATGTGCTTGATCCGGGCAATCCCCTTCATTGCTGAACGAAGGTCATCCTCCTGCAGCCGGGACCGCACGGCCAGCAGCTCATGCAGGACCAGCTTCAACCACAGCTCCGAGGTCTGGTGCTGGATGATGAACAGCATCTCGTCGTGGTGCTCGGGCCGGCTGACCGGATGCTGCGCAGAAAGCAGTTCATCCAGTGCAAGGTAGGACCCGTAGCTCATCTTGTCGCTGAAATCCCGTTCAATACCAGCTTCAAGGCTGCGGGTGTTCTCGTTGGCTTCCATGCCCACCACGGTATCCGCTGGGTATGCCAGACTTGGGGTTTTGACCCCGATCTTTCCAAGGAGTCCCAGATGGAACCGGACAATACTCCCGACGTCCCCGCAATGCCGCTGGCCAACGAGGACGCACCCGCCCCAGGCGCAGCCCTCGAGGAAGCCGTCAAAGCCGGCCGCGAGGGACGCCTCTCCAACCGTGAGGTCATGTCCGTGATCTGGACGTCCGAGCTGCTCAGCGTGGGCCGGCTGGCAAAGGAGGACGATTCCTCCTCCTTCCAGGCACTGGTGCTCAAGGCCCCCGATTCCGAGTATTCCGTGGCCGCCGTGTTCTCCACTGCAGACCGGATCCCCCAGCAGCTGCGCGAGGCGGCACCGGTGGTCGTCAAGGCTACCGGCGAGGCCACCATCCGCAGCATCGCACCCGGCTACGGCATGGCACTGAACCCCGGGCACGACGTCGGCATGGAGATCGGCCCGGACGTGGTGGCGTCGCTGACCGCCGCCTATGACCAGGCTGCCGAGCAGGCGGCACAGGAAAATTCAGTGCGTCCGGAACGCCCCGGGACGGACGGCTAATCCACCCCGATAAGGACCGAATCGGGCAGGTTGGGTTGCGTTATGGCCATTTGATGGCATTTTGCGGTCTCAGCCCTTGAAGTGTCAGTGACGGGGCCTACGCTGGTGATCCTCACCAGGAGGGCTGACAAATGACCAACTCACGCGTGACACATTCAATCTGTTCCATCGTTCCGCCGTATCTGCTGACCCGTCTCGCCGCCGCGGAAGACCCGGGCCGGGCTGCAGCGGCCGCCGCCGCGCGTCGCACCCTGACCACCCTCGGAACCGTCGAAGCGGCCCGGTCCCTGCCGCACCCGCCCCCGTCCCGCAGCACGGGGACCGCGTTCACTCCCACTCTGCGACGCATCGTCTCGGATGCCCTTGGCCAGGAGGAGCTGCCCGGCACCCCGGTGCGGTCCGAGGGGCAGCCCGCAACCGGAGACGCCGCGGTCGACGAAACGTATGAGGGGCTCGGTGCCACGTACCACCTGTTCAGCGATGCCTACGGCCGCTCCTCTGTGGACGGCGCCGGGCGGACGCTGGAAGCCACGGTGCACTACGGCCGCGACTACGACAATGCCTTCTGGGACGGGTCCCGCATGGTCCTCGGGGACGGCGACGGCGAGGTCTTTGAGCGCTTCAGCAAATCCCTCACCGTAATCGGCCACGAACTTGCACATGGATTCATCCAGTACACCGCGCAACTGGAATACCGGGACCAGTCAGGTGCCCTGAACGAGTCCATCGCCGATGTCTTCGGCGTACTGGTGGAGCAGAAGCTGCTGGGCCAGGAAGCCGGCCAGGCGAGCTGGCTGGTGGGCGAGGGCCTGTTCACCGAACATGTGGGCGGGCAGGCCCTGCGCTCACTCAAAGCACCCGGAACGGCGTACGACGACGACGTGCTGGGCAAGGACCCGCAGCCCGGCTCCATGGACGACTACGTCCGCACGGCAGCGGACAACGGCGGCGTGCACATCAACTCGGGCATCCCCAACCGCGCCTTCTACCTGGTCGCAGCCGCACTGGGCGGGTATGCCTGGGAACGCGCAGGACAGATCTGGTACGACACCATTACCGAACCCAATTTCCCGGCCGACGCCACGTTCGCAGTCTTCGCGGCTGCCACCCTGACGGCCGCCGAAAAACGCTACGGAGCGGGAACCGAGGAAAGTTCTGCTGTTCAGTCCGCATGGAAAGAGGTTAACGTCATGGTATGAGACTGGTAGTAGTGCGCAGCGGCGGCTTCGCGGGAATGCAGCGTGAGTGGAGCACACAGGTCAGCCCCGAGGAAGCACGGGACCAGTGGCTGCCCCTCCTGAGCGACCCGCCGGAGACTGCGGATGACGAACCGGACCGCTTTACCTACGAGATTTCCGTCGGTCCCGCAGCGGTGACCATTCCCGAGCGCCAGGTCAAAGGCAGGTGGCGCGAGCTTGTGGAACGTGCCCGCAGCGGGGCACCCGTTGACGCGGCTGCGGCAGAGGAGCCTTCTGACGCCTCCCCCGAAGGAAACACACACCGTGCCGGCCCGGACACCGGCGGGAATAGGGGTAAGTGACCGGGCGGGCCGCTCCGCCCAACGCGTAAACGGATCAGCCCGGCGCGTAAATTCCGCAACCGCCCGCTTCCATGTAAAGTAGGGAACTGTGCCGGAAATCTCCGGCGCTGCGGGCGTAGCTCAATGGTAGAGCGCTAGCTTCCCAAGCTTGATACGCGGGTTCGATTCCCGTCGCCCGCTCCACAGCACCGGCCGGGGTTCCCCGCAGAGCCGGCTCCCTCCCCCGCCAATCCCACGGCAGCCTGTCAAGAGCGGGGGCTCGAACTCTCCTGTGATCGGCGTAGACTTGTCCGCGATGAACCGGAAAATGTTTAAGTCCAAGATTCACCGTGCAACGGTGACCCATGCAGACCTGCACTATGTTGGGTCCGTAACGGTTGACCTCGACCTGCTCGAAGCCGCGGATATCCTCCCCGGCGAGCTCGTCTCCATTGTCGACGTCGACAACGGCGCCCGGCTGGAAACCTATACCATCGCCGGTGAGCGTGGCTCCGGGGTGCTGGGCATCAACGGCGCCGCCGCCCACCTGGTGCATGTCGGCGACACAGTCATCCTGATTACCTACGCGGACATGACCACCGACGAAGCCCGCTCCTTTGTGCCGACAGTGGTCCACGTGGATTCCTCCAACCGCATCCTGGAGCTGGGAACCGATCCCGCCGAAGCAGTCACGGAAGGCACCGAGCGTCCGCCGCTCGCCCTGAACAACACCCTCGTCCAGGGCAACACCCCGGACATCGCCACCGCCGGATAAGCGCAGCCGGTGCTGGGGGTACTCACCGGATTCGCCGTTGTCTGGCTCATCATCCTGACCGGTTATGTCATCGGCAGGCTGGGGGTGCTGGGCGAGAACGCGCAGACAGTCCTGAGCCGCCTGGCCTTCTTCGTCGCCTCGCCGGCGCTGCTCCTGACCACCCTCAGTGAAGCGGATCTGCACACCGTGTTCTCACTGCCCCTGCTTGTGGCCGCCGCCAGCGCACTGGCCACAGCCGGGTTGTATGTGCTGGTGACCCGCTGGTGGCTGAGGCGGCCGGTGCCGGAACTGCTTGTCTCCTCCATGTCGGCTTCGCTGGTCAACGCCGCGAACCTCGGGTTGCCCATCTGCGTGTATGTGCTCGGGGACGCGGCGTACATTGCCCCGGTCCTGATTTTCCAGCTCGCCTTCTTCACGCCGCTGTTCCTGATGATGCTGGATTCAGCCACCAGCGGCCGCCGCACGTCGGTCACCGTTTTCGCCGGGCAGGTGGTTCGCAACCCGATTGTGGTCGGCTCCCTGATCGGCCTCCTGCTGGCCGCCACCGGCACCCGCCTTCCGGAGATCATCCATGAACCGGTAAGCCTTATCGGCGGTGCCGCTGTGCCTGCCATGCTGCTGGCCTTTGGCCTCTCCCTGGTGGGCTCCCGGCCGATGAACGCCGACGGCGGACGCCGGGTGGACGTTGCCCTCGCCTCCGGGTTCAAGCTGGTACTCCAGCCCCTGCTGGCATACCTGCTTGGCCGCTACCTGCTTGGCATGGACGGGCACCTGCTCTTTGCCGTAGTAGTGACGGCAGCCCTGCCCACAGCGCAGAATGTGTTCGTAGCCGCCGCCAGATACGGACAGGGCGTCCTCGTTGCCAAAGACACCGTGCTGATGACCACCGTGGCTTCCCTGCCCATCCTGGTTCTGGCTGCAGCCCTGCTCGCCTGAACCGCATTTCGGCTACCCGCTTTTGTGTGGCGTAAATTACGATCAGGGCATATGGTCAAATCAAAGGCTGCTTAGTGTTGCGGCCCGTCCGCTGTCCGTCAGCGGATGCCTACGACGAGGTGGAGGCACTGTACCGATGCCAAAGGATGCAAGACACTGGGGGCGCTCCCGGAAAGGGGCCCGGTCCGCCGTCGGCGTTGCCCTGGCCCTCGGTGCGACTCTCCTGACCGGCTGCGGATCCGATGAGGGCGCAGCACCAACACTGACTTGGTACATCAACCCGGACGCCGGCGGACAGGCCGAACTGGCCAAACAGTGCAGCGACGCGTCCAACGGCGCCTACACCATCGAAACATCCCTGCTCCCCAACGACGCCGCTTCGCAGCGCGAGCAGCTGGCACGGCGCCTGGCTGCCGGGGATAAGTCAATGGACATCATGAGCCTGGACCCGCCGAACGTCCCGGAGTACGCGGAACCGGGCTATCTCGCTCCGGTTCCCGACGACGTGGCGGAGCGCACCACGGAGGGGGTCCTGGAAGGTGCCCTGACAGGTGCGAAGTGGAAGGACGAAGTGGTGGCCGTCCCGTTCTGGGCCAACACGCAGATCCTCTGGTACCGCAAATCCGTGGCTGAAGCCGCAGGGCTCGATATGAGCAAGCCGGTGACCTGGGACCAGATCATCGAAGCCGCGAAGAGCCAGGACAAATACATCGGCGTGCAGGGGGCACGTGCGGAGTCCATGACCGTCTGGGTCAATGCCCTGGTGGCATCGGCCGGCGGCACCATCGTGGAGAATCCCGATGCCTCGGCTGATGAAATCCAGCTTGGCCTGGACAGTGATGCCGGCAAGCAGGCGGCCGAGGTGGTCTCTACCATTGGCAAGGAAGGACTGGGCGGTCCCGGTCTGCCCACCCAGACCGAAAACACGTCCATGGTCCAGTTCCAGGGTGATCAGGGCTCCTTTATGGTGAACTATCCGTTCGTCTGGCCTGCCACCAATGCATCGGTGGAGGAAGGTGCGCTGCCGGAGTCCCTCATTGACGACATTGGATGGACGCTGTTTCCGGCCATGAACGAGGGTGAGGACACCGCTCCCCCGCTCGGCGGCATTAACCTTGGCGTGGGTTCCAGCAGCCAGCACCCGGACCTGGCCTACGAGGCCATTGAGTGCATCGTGTCGCCGGAAAACCAGGCCCAGTACTTTGAGACCAACGGCAACCCGCCCTCGAATGAGGCGGCCTATGAGACTCCGGGGATCGAAGAGACCTTCCCGATGGCCCCGACCATCCGGGATTCGCTCGAGCTGGCCGTACCGCGCCCGCAGACCCCGTACTACAACGAAATCTCCACCGGTATCCAGCAGACGTGGACTCCGCCGAGCGACGTCAATCCGGATACCACCCCGGCCACCAGCCAGGAGTTCATCACTGAGGTCCTTCGAGGGGAGAAACTGCTGTGAGCACATCCGTAGATGCGGTCCGCAACAAGCCGGCCGAAGCAGCACCGCGCAAACAGCCTCTCAGTGACCGTGCCAAGGCTGAACGGCGGCTTGGTTTCTGGCTGGCGGGACCGGCTTTCATCATCATGCTGGCCGTCACTGCCTATCCCATCCTGCTGGCGCTGTGGGATTCCCTGTTCAAGTACCGGCTGACGGCCCCGGACGACCGCGCATTCGTCGGTCTGGGCAACTACGCCACCATCCTCACGGACGGGCTCTTCTGGCGGGATCTGGGGGTCACGGTGCTGATCACGGTGATCACGGTGGTGGTGGAACTCATCCTGGGTTTCGCGCTGGCGCTGGTCATGAACAGCGCGTTGAAGGCCGTCCGTGGCTGGCTCCGAACCGCCATCCTGGTGCCGTACGGCATCATTACCGTTGTTTCGGCCTTCGCCTGGTTCTACGCGTTCGACATCAACTCCGGGTACATCAACAGCTGGTTCAGCTGGGTGCCGGGCATAGATCCGGACCTGAACTGGTTTGCCGACACCTGGACGGCCCTGTTTGTCATCATGGCATCGGAGATCTGGAAAACCACCCCGTTCATCTCCCTGCTGCTTCTGGCCGGCCTGGCCCAGGTGCCCGGGGAGCTGACCGAAGCGGCGGAAGTGGACGGCGCGACCTGGTGGCAGCGGATGTCCAGGGTCATCATCCCGAATATGAAGGCGGCCATTATGGTTGCGGTGCTGTTCCGGGCACTGGATGCCTTCCGCATTTTCGACAACGTCTACATCATGACCAACGGCGCGTACGGTACCGAGGTGCTCTCGCTGCTGGCCTACCGGACCTCGATCACGCGCCTGGAGATCGGCATGGGGTCGGCCGTGTCCGTCCTGCTGTTCATCTGCGTCATCATCATTTGTTTCATCGCCATCAAACTGTTCAAAGTGGACCTTTCCGGCGCACGAGGGGGTAACTAGTGAAGTCCTCACCAGTCAAACGGCGGGTCATTTGGACCATCATTTCGGTCCTGGTCGTTCTGTACGCGCTCTTCCCGGTGGCCTCGATCTTCGCGACCTCGTTCAAGCTCCCCAGTGACCTGACTTCCGGGACCTTCCTTCCCACCAACTGGTCAACGAGCAACTACGAGCAGATCCTGGTGGGCGACGCCCAGGGACTGTTCCTCAGTTCGCTCCGGAACTCGATCGGCATCTGCCTCATCGCGACGTTCATCGCGGTCATCCTGGCCACGCTGTGCGCGTACGCGATTGCCCGGTTGGACTTCCCCGGTAAGAAACTGGTCCTGACCACGGCGTTGGGTGTTTCCATCTTCCCGGTGATCTCCATCGTGACGCCGCTGTTCAACCTGTGGCGCAATATCGGCCTGTATGACACCTGGCCGGGCCTGATCATCCCCTACCTGTCCCTGACCCTGCCGATCTCCATCTGGACGCTCGCAGCGTTCTTCCGGCAGATCCCGTGGGAGCTGGAGCAGGCCGCACAGGTGGACGGCGCCACCACGTGGCAGGCGTTCCGCAAGGCCATCGTGCCCCTGGCTGCGCCGGGTGTTTTCACCACCGCCATCATCGCGTTCTTCATCGCGTGGAATGACTTTGTGTACGGCATCTCGCTGACCTCAACAGAGGCTGCCCGCCCCGTCCCGGCAGCGCTGGCGTTCTTTACCGGGGCGTCACAATTCGAGGAGCCCACCGGTGCCATCTCCGCGGCAGCCATCATTGTCACCATTCCCGTAGTTGTCCTGGTGCTGGCGTTCCAGCGCCAAATCGTCTCCGGTCTAACCCAGGGCGCCGTCAAGGGCTAGCGCCCTTCAGCATCCGGACTCAGAAAAGGATCCCTAACCATGGCATCTATTACGCTCAACCACCTCGTCAAGAAGTACGGCGACGGTTTCCCGGCCGTCAACGACGTCAGCCTGGACATTGCCGACGGTGAGTTCATCATTCTGGTGGGCCCCTCCGGCTGCGGCAAGTCCACCCTGTTGCGCATGATCGTTGGCCTGGAGGACATCACCTCCGGAGACCTGCTGATCAACGGCGAACGCGTCAATGACAAGGCACCGCGGGACCGCAACCTGGCCATGGTGTTCCAGAACTACGCGCTGTATCCGCACCTGACCGTGTACGAAAACATCGCCTTCCCGCTTCGCCTGAACAAGGGCAAGTACAAGGAGGAGCAGGTCAAGAAGCTGGTGACCGATGCGGCCGCCACCCTGGAGCTGACCGACCACCTGGAACGCAAACCCGCCAACCTTTCCGGCGGGCAGCGGCAGCGTGTGGCCATGGGCCGTGCCATCGTCAGGCAAGCTGATGCCTTCCTGTTCGACGAGCCGCTGTCCAACCTGGACGCCAAACTGCGCGGACAAATGCGGTCCGAAATTGCACAGATGCAGCGCCGGCTGGGAACCACCAGCGTGTACGTCACCCACGACCAGACCGAGGCCATGACGCTCGGTGACCGGGTGGCCGTACTCAAGAAGGGCGTTCTGCAGCAGGTGGCTTCTCCCCGGGAACTCTATGAACAGCCGGTCAACCTGTTTGTGGCCGGTTTCATCGGTTCACCGTCCATGAACTTCCTGCCGGCCACCCTTGAAAACAATGTGCTGAAGACCGCGGTGGGTGACATCCGCATCCCCGAGGAAAAGGCCGCCAAAGCCGCCGGCAAAAAGGTGGTACTGGTCGGGATCCGCCCCGAGTTCTTCGAAGATGCGTCCCTTGTGGAGGAGAGCAAGCTGCACCACGGGTCCACGTTCACCGCACCGATCACCCACACCGAGTGGCTTGGCAACGAGCAGTACGGGTACATCCACTTCGATCCGACCCCCGAGGTCAGGGAGCTGCTCGACAGCCTGGCCCGGGATATGGATGCCGACGAGCTGCGCCCGCAGGTGGTGGTGACCCTTGACGCCGCCAGCCGGATCCGCGGCGGCCGGGACGCTGAGCTGTGGCTGGACACCCGCAAGGTGCACCTGTTCGATCCGGAGACAGGGGAGAACCTGACCCGCGATGCGGACGCCGGCGCCCGCCTGACCGAGGAAGCCAACGCCGCCCGGGCCGAGGAAATCGCGGCCGCACGTGACGAGGTTCCCGCCGCTTCCTAACGACGCCTGGCCCACCTGACACGAAGGCCGGAGCGGGACACCGATCCGGCCTTCGCCTGTCAGGACAGGTAACGTAATACCGGTGCAGGGAACATCACCGGTAATCAAGGCAGTGGCCGCATGGCTGCTAGCCCTCATGCTCACTATCGCCGCCGCCATCGTGGCGGTCTATTTCGTCAATGCCAAGGCTTACGGGCCCGAGCAGCATATCCACGACTATGTCCGGACGCTCACTGACGGTGACGGCGGTCAGGCCCTGGGTCTGCTCCACGCCGACGTCCCGGAGGCCAACGCCGCATTGCTCGACGACGACGCCCTCCGCGCATCTGTCGAGGGGCTGGCCATATCCGGGTTCGGCGACGTAAAGGACATCGGCGAGAACCGGGTCGAGGTACCCGTGACCTACACCTACGGGGACACGGAGGAAACGGCCACCTTCGTTCTGGAGAACACTGGCAAACGCTGGCTGTTCTTCGATACGTGGGATTTCGTTCCCTCGACACTGCCCACCGTCCAGATCACTGCCCCCGTACTGCGCGAAGCGTCGCTGAACGGTGTCCGGGTCACGCTGCCCGAGGGCAGCAACACCTTCGCCGCCTTCCCGCTCTCGCGGGTAGCCGCCTCATACAAAAGCCAGTACCTGGCTGCACCGGAAGAGTCCGCGGTGGTCACCGCCGAGTCCGGACGGCAGCTCACGCTGGCACCCGAAGCCACCGATGAACTGCTCTCAAAGGTGGACACGGGAATCCGTGAATTCCTGGACGGTTGCACGGCCGAAGACCGCCTGGCGCCGCCCGGATGCCCGTTCTACCACCTGACCAATAACCGGGTGGAGCAGCCCATCAAGTGGAGCATCGCCAGCTATCCGGAGGTGGAACTGACGCAGGCAGAGGGCCGCTGGATCCTGAGCCCGCTGACCGGCACGGCCCGGGTCACTGCCACCCAGGTGGATCTGTTCACCGGCGACAAGAGCCCGCTGGTAGCCGAGGAGGAATTCACGTTCAACGCCGCACTGCGGGTGGACGGCGAGGATGTAACCCTCAGCCCGCAGGTGAACTGACAACCCCGGCAGCACAGCACCGCATGCCATAACAAAACCGCCCCGACCATTTACGGCCGGGGCGGTTTTGTTCTACGTTTCGGTTCCGCGGAGGGTCAGTCCAGTCCGCGCAGGTCCAGGACCAGTTCGGATTCCCCGCCCGGGGTGATCACAACCGGGATACCCCAGTCCTGCTGGTACATGTGGCACGCAGCGTGGTCGGGGATCTCTCCGCCGGGCTCGCCGTCGCAGGCCGCCGCACGGGCAGTGATGTGCAGGACGCCTTCGGTAACCGTGTCGGAAAGGACGATGTCCCGGGTCAGCCCCGTGGCCGTGCCGCCGCCGGAGACGAGCAGCTCTTCCGGGGAGGCGGAGATCTTCAGCTGCGTGGGGTCACCCCAGCGGTCGTCGAGCTTCTGTCCCTTGGGAGCTGCGAAGCGGACGGTGAGGGCCATCGGGCCGGCCTCCACGGCGGTCTTGGGGCGCTGTGTCTGGCGGGCCCCCTCGTCCACGGACTGGGCTTCCTTGGGGATCGGCAGCCGGAGCAGCTGATGCCGGTTGGATTCCACCACAATAAGCAGGGGCTCCCCGGCACTGCTGTCCACCAGGACATCCGAGGGTTCGGACAGGCCGCGGGCCAGGGTGGAGACGGTGCCGGTAGCCGGGTCGTAACGGCGCACCGCGCCGTTGTACGTGTCGGCGATGGCTACGGAGCCATCGGGCAGCACTGCAACGCCCAGCGGGTGCTGCAGCCGGGCGGCAGCTGCCTCACCATCACGGAACCCGAAGTCGAACAGACCGGCACCAACCGCGGTTTCCACCGTGACCCCGGCGTCGCTGACCGTGAGACGGCGCAGGGCCGACGTTTCGGAATCAGCCACCCACAGGTTGCCGTCGGCGTCTTCGGCCAGCCCGGAGGACTGGGCAAACCAGGATTCAGCCGCCGCTCCGTCGAGCAGGCCCTCCAAGCCGGTGCCGGCGAGGACGCTGACCGCACCGGTGAGCGGATCGAACGCGAAGATCTGGTGGGTGCCGGCCATGGCGACCACCAGGCGCTGCAGCCGTGCGGACCACACAAGGTCCCACGGCGAGGACAGTGAGACCTTCAGCGGGTCCGCGCCGAGCAGATCCGAGGCATCCGCCGGAGCACTGTCCGCGAGGCCGGGTACCGCGGGCTCAGCGGATTCGGCAGCTGAACCGGCCTTGGTCTGGTTCCCGGCATCGAGCAACCTTTGCACGCCGTTGCCGGCGAGGGTGGATACGGTGCCCGTTTCGAGGTTCACGCCGCGCAGGCGGTGGTTCACGGTGTCCGCGACAACGACGTCGTACCCGGCCTGTTCCGCCACTGCAGCGGGCAGCAGGGCCACACCCTGCGGTTCATTGAACTGTGCAGTACCGGCGTCGCCGTCGGCCCAGCCCTTGGTCCCGTCGCCGATGACCCGGCGGACGGTAGTGAGATCCGCCTCCAGTTCCACGAGGCGGTGGTGGCCGGTGTCTGCCACCAGGAAAGTGCCGCCCGGCAGTGCCGTGACCTTGCCGGGGAAGCGCAGGTCACCGGCAGTAGGCTCTGCAGGCACGTAGGGGCCGTCGCCGCGGTGCAGGGTGCCCTTGGCCTCGTGTTCCTCCACAAGCTCGGCTACAAGCGATTCCAGGCCCGCTGCGTGCCCTTCACCGGACAGGTGCGCCACGATGTAGCCCTCCGGGTCCAGCACCACGAGGGTGGGCCAGGCGCGGGCGGTATAGGCCTGCCAGGTGACCAGCTCGGGATCATCCAGCACCGGGTGGTGGATTTCGTAGCGTTCCACGGCCGCAGCCAGCGCTACCGGGTCAGCTTCGTGCTCGAACTTGGGCGAATGCACGCCCACGGTGACCAGCACATCGGAGTACTTCTCTTCCAGGGGCCTCAGCTCGTCCAGCACGTGCAGGCAGTTGATGCAGCAGAAGGTCCAGAAATCCAGCAGCACGATCTTGCCGCGGAGATCTTCAAGGGTCAGCTGCCGGCCGCCGGTGTTCAGCCAGTTCCGGCCCTCAAGCTCAGAGGCCCGCACCCGGTATCCGGCGCGCACGGTTTCAGTCATTAACGATCTCCTTGGTCCGGGGTCCTGGCATCACGCTGCGCCAGGTTTGCAAACATGTTGTTGTAAGCAGCGAGGTCGGCATCATTATTCCGCTCCGCTGCGCGGTCCGAGCGGCGGGTCTCCCGCGCATCGGACTTGGACCACTGATACGCGACGCCGATGGCGACGAAGAGGGTCGGGATTTCGCCGATCCCCCACATCAGGGAACCGCCCAGCTGCTGGTCCTCCAGCGCGGAGAGACCCCATTCCCGGCCCATGTTGCCGAAGTAGGAGGCCTGGATCAGCGAGGTTCCGCCCATCACCGCCACGCCGAAGAAGGCGTGGAAGGCCATGGTGGCCAGCAGGATGACCAGGCGCAGCGGGTACGGTGCCCGGCTGGGCAGCGGATCAATCCCGATCATCGTCAGGATGAAGATGTAGCCCGTGAGCAGGAAGTGCACCACCATCAGTTCATGGCCCACGTGTTCCCGCAGGGCAAATCCGAACAGGTCAGAGTAGTAGAAGACCACAATTGATCCGGCAAAGTTCACGGCAGCGAAGATCGGATTGGTGATGATCTTCGAGTAGCGCGAATGCACGCCGATCAGGATCCATTCACGGATACCCCGGGTGCCGTCCGGCCGCGGAGGAAGAGCCTTGAGCGCAAGGGTCACGGGGGCGCCGAGCACCAGGAACAGGGGAACCACCATGGTCAGGGCCATGTGGCCGAGCATGTGGGTGCTGAACAGGACCATGCCGTACACCTGGGGTGCACCGCAGGTGATGTAGAACAGGGCCACCAGGCCAACGAGCCAGCAGATGGTGCGTAGCACCGGCCATTTGTCTCCGCGCCGGCGGACCTTGACCGCGCCGATCAGATAGGACGTGGCGAGGGTGAGGATGATGGCCACCCAGAGCCAGTCCGGCCGCCACTCGGTCAGGTAGCGTTCGGGCGTCAGCTCGGGCGGAAGGTCGTAGCCGGTGAGGATCCGGGCCGGGGAGGCATCCGGGGGAAGCTCTTCCGAGCGCGGCGGCGCGGTGCGGCCCAGGGCCACGG
This sequence comes from Arthrobacter sp. YD2, assembly GCF_030410475.1. Lineage (NCBI taxonomy): Bacteria > Bacillati > Actinomycetota > Actinomycetes > Micrococcales > Micrococcaceae > Arthrobacter > Arthrobacter sp. YD2. The sequence continues at coordinate 620,683 of NZ_JAUHHB010000001.1, read as the reverse complement.
CAACGCCGGAAACGGCGCCCATCACCGCCAGTTCCACGGCGATCAGCTGCCACAGCACGCGCTGGGCTGAAAGCTCACCCTTCGACCCGGGGACGGCGGCGGTGCCCGTCGCGGCTGCTGACGGCGTGCGCGCCGGGTTGGCGCCGGCAAGCCGGGGAATGATCCAGCGGCGGTGCATCAGCCCCAGGAGGCCCAGCAGGAGCGTCAGTGCGGCCTTGGTGATTACCAGTGCGCCCCATTCCGTGGCGAGCTGGTCCAAAGAGGTAATACGCAGGGAGGCATTAACGACACCGGAGAGGAAGACGAGCGCAAAGGCAAAACCGGCCAGTGCGGAGAACCGGGTCAGGACTACCCCGGTAATGGATCCGAGCTGCCGGGAGATCACGGCCAGCACGATCATGCCGCCGATCCAGAGGCAGACGCCGAGCAGATGCAGACCGATGGAATTCACCGCCGCGCTGTGGTCATCACCGCCGGCCGAGTGCCCGATCAGGGCCGTGGGCAGGAGTGCGCCGGCGGCGAGGATGCCGGTAAAGGCCAGCATGTTCAGGGACCGGACGCCGAAGGACAGTGCGGTGACAACGGCCGCAATAATACTCACGGCCAGCCAGGCCCGCCCGGGGGCGAAGTCCGTCAGGAAGGACGCCAGACCGGATGTGTAGGTGGGGTCCCCGCTCAGCGGCAGCCCGGAGACGTCGGAGTAGGTGAACACCATGACTGCCAGCGCCGACAGGGTCCAGGTGACAGCCGCCGCCGAGGTCAGTGTCAGAGTGCGGGTGAAGGCCGGATGTTCGGGTTCCGCCGATGCCGTCCGTTCCGTGGCGGACTTGCGGCTGCGTTTGTAGTTCAGGTTCTTGGGCAGGATGGCCACGGCGAACACCAGTGAGCCGATCACTGCGGCCATGGAAACGTTCTGCACCGCTTTGGCCACGGGCAGCGCCCAGCGTGTCAGTGCACCGGGATCGCCCAGCTGTGAGGCGCCTGCTGCGCCGGTGAAGAGCAGCGCTGCCACCAGGGCCACGAGAACCAGTGCCCCGGCCGCCGCCAGCCAGCCGTTGCGTACCGCCGGAACGGCGTTGCCGCTACCCCTCGGGGCAGCGGATTTGTCCCGGCTTCCGGCGTTCGGGGGCAGCGAACTGCCTGCGGAGCGGTCGGTCTGGGTTTTGGCGGATTTTGGCACAGTACCTATTCTCTACCCGCTGTAAAAATAGGGCCAATCATTGTTGCCCCTCTCACGGTAAACGGGTGGGTCCGGTACCTGTCCCGGTCCCGGGACAGCGGAAGGGCCGGCATCGACGATGCCGGCCCTTCCGTTACTGCGGCATCCTGCCGCTGTGGTTACTACTTCTTGGAGACAGCAGCCTTCAGCTTGGAGCCGGCGGTCAGCTTGACGCTGTGGCCTGCCGGGATCTGAATGGTTTCGCCGGTCTGCGGGTTGCGGCCCGTGCGTGCGGCGCGGTCGGTGCGCTCAACTGCCAGCCAGCCCGGGATGGTGATCTTTTCGCCGTTTGCAACGGAGGTTGCGAAGATGTCGAAGACGGCATCCAGCACGCCGTTGACTGCGGTCTGGCTGTTGCCGGACTTTTCTGCAACTGCGGCAACAAGTTCACTGCGGTTCATAGCCAATTTATGTCCTCCTGGACTCTGGGATTACTCGTGCGGAAACGCGGATGCGAAACCGCCGCTGTTCGAAAACTTACCAGCTTGCACCCCCAACTCCTGCAAAAACCCCTGATTTTCGGGGATTTTTCGGGTTTTTAGGCTTGAAAACGCGCTTTTTCTGCCTTCCAGCGCATCGATCAGGCCGCTGGCGCCCAACGGCTCGCCGATCAGTACGGCGGCACGCCGTGCCCCGCCGCCGGGCCGGTCCGGCGGCGTTAAAGACAAAAGGACGGCTCCCGTTCAGGGAGCCGTCCTTTTTCAACCGGTGATTACCAGCTGGACTTCTTGATACCCGGCAGTTCGCCTGCGTGGGCCATGTTGCGGAAACGCACGCGCGAGATACCGAACTTCTGGAGGGTACCGCGGGGGCGGCCGTCAATCTGGTCGCGGTTGCGAAGGCGGACCGGGGAAGCGTTGCGCGGGAGCTTCTGCAGGCCGAGGCGTGCAGCTTCGCGGGCTTCGTCGGTAGCGTTTTCGTCTACCAGGGTCTTCTTCAGTTCGAGGCGCTTTGCAGCGTAGCGCTCAACAACGACCTTGCGCTGCTCGTTGCGGGCAATCTTGGACTTCTTTGCCATTCTTAGCGCTCCTCACGGAATTCGACGTGCTGGCGGATCTTGGGATCGTACTTCTTCAGAACCATACGATCCGGATCGTTGCGACGGTTCTTGCGAGTTACGTAGGTGTAGCCGGTGCCCGCAGTGGACTTCAGCTTGATGATCGGACGTACGTCCTTATCCTTAGCCACTACAGCTTCACACCCTTCGCGATCAGGTCGGTAACAACAGCGTCGATGCCGCGGATGTCAATCGTCTTGATGCCGCGTGCAGAAACCTGCAGCGTCACGTTGCGGCGCAGGGACGGAACCCAGTAGCGCTTCTTCTGAATATTCGGGTCGAACCGACGCTTGTTGCGGCGGTGCGAGTGCGAAATGCTGTGACCAAAGCCGGGGATGGCTCCGGTTACCTGGCAGTAAGCTGCCATGATCTCTCCTCCAGTTGTAGTAAATATGACGGTCCTCAAAAAACAGACACAAGGCCAAAGCGCCTAAGCACCTGCCATAAAGAGCGTCCCGCCACCAGTTTTGACACCGTTATTACTGCGACTTTCCGGAGGTTGACCTGGCGGGGTGAGATCCAGCCGAAGTGCCTCGCCGCGGGGAAGACGGTGAAGTTCAGGCAGCCGAACGGGGAAACCCGGCTCGACAGCCTTCAATTCTAGGTTTATACGGGTGGCCACGCAAATGTTCAGCTGTCCGCACGGGGCAGGCAGATTAACACACGCATGACTTAACGCCTCTCTATCCTAGGGCCATCCGGCGTTTCGTTCAAACTCGCAGATACCCGGGTGCCGGCCGTCACGACGACGGCGGGTCCACCTTTGAATCCCGGGCCACCACTGCCACACCCTTCTCCGGATCTTCCTGCGCGCCGTCCAGTTTCCGCCCTGCACCGATCACCGCCCCGGAATCCACCACCAGGTTGGCCAGCCGCGCGCCGGAACGCACCGTAACACCGTCCAGGAGCACGCAGGAATCCACCTCCGCCCCTGCCTCGACCACGGTCCCGGCGCTGAGGACGCTGCGGCGAACCGAACCGTCCACACGGGCTCCGGGGGCGAGCAGGCTCTCCCGCACCGCCGCGTCCCGGCCTATATAGGCCGGAAGCCGCCGCGGGCTGGCTGACAGGATAGGCCACTGCTCATCATCGAAGTCCAGCCCCTGGCCCTCAATCAGGTCCATGTGTGCCTGATGGTAGCTCTGCGGAGTACCCATGTCCCGCCAGTACCCCGGCAACCGGTGCTCCACCACCTTTGTGTTTTCCACGAGGTACGGGATGAGCTGGTCGCCGTAGTCCTCCAGCTGTCCGTCACGCTTCACCAGCTTCTCCAGTGAGTCCAGCAGGACATCGGCGTCGTACAGGAAGATTTCCGCAGCCACGAGATCGGTTGCCGGCTTTTCGGGTTTGTACTCGAATCCGGTGACGGCGCCGTCGTCGGACACTTCGACCACACCGTGGTCGCCGGGATTGTGCTCAACCCGGGTGGTGACGACGGTCAGTGCCGCGCCGCTTTGCTGGTGGGTCTGCACCACATCCCGGAAGTCCAGGCGGTAGAGGTGGTCGGCACTGAGCACCAGCACCAGGTCGGGATCGAATTCCCGGATGTAGTCCACCTGCCGGTACAGGGCATCGGCGTTGCCCTGCGCGAAGCCTTCCCCCTCACCGCCCTGGAACGGAGGGAGCACACGCAGGCCGCCGTTGGTACGGTCCAGGTCCCACGGGCGGCCGCTGACCAATTGGTCATTCAGCGACTGCGGTTTGTACTGCTCCACGATCCAGACATCACCGAATCCGCTGTTATGCAGGTTGGAGAGGGAAATGTCGATGAGGTTGTAGGAGCCGGCAACCGGCATGGCCGGTTTGGCCCGGTGATCAGTCAGGCTGCCCAGGCGCCCGCCGGTGCCGCCGGCGAGGATTACGGCCAGGATTCGGGGAAAGCGCATGCTTTGGTGCCTCTCGTCGTGCCGTCTGCGATACCTACCACGCTAACAAGGACGGACACCGGAGCCGTAACCGCTAGGGTGCCTGGTCCGGGCCCAGGATGCCGTTCTCCGGGTCGATCCGGGCCAGGATCTTTTTCCCGACACGTTCCAGGTCCGCCACGTCAGCGGGAGTAAGGCCGTCGAAGACCGCATCCCTCACGGATGCCACGTGGTCCGGGGCCAGTTCCACCAGGGCGGCCATTCCCTCGTCCGTCAGCGCCGCCGTGGTGACCCGGGCATCCTCCGGAGAGGGCGTTCGGGACATCCAGCCGCGTTGTTCAAGCTTTTTGACCACGTGTGAAAGCCGCGACAGGGAGGCATTGGACCGGGCTGCCAGTTCGCTCATGGGCAGGCTCCGCTCCTCCGCTTCGGAGACCATGGCCAGGACGTGGTAGTCGAAGAGAGTGATGCGCGCCCGGCGGAAGAGGTCTGTATCCAGGACTGCGGGGAGCCGGCTGGACACCGCGTACAGCGCCAACCAGGCCTGCCGTTCCTCTGCGCTTAGCCAGCGCGGTGCATTCTCAGTCATAACGGCCCTCGTCTCGATCAAAACTTTACGCTTCAATTATCTCAGGTCCGGGACCGTCATGGAACCAGGATCGGGGGGCCGGCAGCGCGCCTTAACCGACAGCGCCGCCGAACCATCCCTGGGGAGGAACAGTCCGGCGGCGCGTGCCGGATGCGGCCGGTAAGCGGCGGGAGCTTAGCGCTCGGCGGGCTCGGCGGGCTTGCTGCCCAGCGTGTCGAAGGGCAGCGAATCGACGTCGAGCAGCGGGTTCTCATCCTGTCCCGCTACCAGCTCGCGGGCTTCGGCGCTGCTGTCCACGCTGGGCATGGACCCGGGCATCGGGCGGTTCGCCGATTCCTTCATAATGCCCACGGCAATGGCGCCGGCGACGGAGGTGAACATCAGCCAGTACGCGGGCATCATGTCATCACCGGTGAGCGTGATGAGCCCCTGCATGATCAGCGGCGCGGTGCCGCCGAAGATGGCAACGGCGAAGTTGTAGGAGATGCCCATGGCGCCGTAGCGGCTGGCGGTCGGGAAGAGGGCCGGCAGCGAGGACGCGAGGTTGGAGACATAGAAGGTCACCGGCACGGCCAGCAGCGCAAGCCCCAGCAGTGTGGTGGCGATGGGCCCCTGGTCAATCAGCACAAACGCCGGGATGGCCAGAACGATGGTGGATCCGGCACCCATCCAGAGCACCGGGCGGCGGCCGATACGGTCCGAGAGCCGGCCGGTCAGCGGGATGCACAGGGCCATCAGCACCAGGACGGGAATGGTCAGCAGCGTGCCGTGCAGCGGGTCGTAGCCCTTGGAGTCCGTCAGGTAGGAGGGCATGTAGGAGGTCAGGGCGTAGCCCACCGTGTTGGCGGCGGCCACCAGGACCATGGCCAGCACAATTGGACGCCAGTAGGAGCGGAAGATGCCGAAGGTACCCAGCGCCTGACCGTCGCCGGCAGCCGAGGTGTTGCCCTCTTCCTGCGCGTCCAGGGTGGCCTGGAAGGCCGGTGATTCCTCGATCTTGAGACGGAAGTACACCGCAATGGCACCCAGCGGACCCGCAATCAGGAACGGGACCCGCCAGCCCCAGTCCAGCATGGCCTCTTCCGAGAGGCTCAGCTGCATGATGGAGACAACACCGGCACCCAAGGCAAAGCCCATGTAGCTGCCAAGGTCCAGGATGCTGGCCAGGAAGCCGCGGCGCTTGTCCGGCGCGTATTCGGTGACGAAGGTGGTGGCACCGGCATACTCACCGCCAGTGGAGAAGCCCTGGAGCATCTTCATCAGCACCAGGAGGACCGGCGCCCAGAAGCCAATGGTGGCGTAGCCGGGCAGCAGGCCGATGGCGAACGTGGACGCGGACATCAGCAGCAGTGTGATGGCCAGTGTCTTCTGCCGGCCCACCCGGTCTCCCAGGCGGCCGAAGACCACTCCGCCAAGCGGACGGGCGAGGTAGGTCGAGGCGAAGACGCCAAGGCTGAAGAGCAGCTGCACGTCCTTGTCGGCGTCGGACATAAAGACGGCACCCATGGTGACGGCCAGGTAGCCGTAAACACCGACGTCGAACCATTCCATGGTGTTACCGACGACGGTGCCGCTGACGGCTTTTTTCAGCATGGATTTGTCTACAACATTTACGTCATCAACCTCGAGCCGGCGGCGGCGCCGGGACGGGAAGCGCGGCTTTTTCGCCGTTGTTGCAGACGGTGCGTCCGGGGCCTCGGAAATATGGGGTGGTGCATCTTTCGGCATGTCGGTCTTCCCTCAATTTGAAGTCAGCGGCTGTGAACAGAAGCAACCGCGCGGCGCACAGTTGTGCCGGGCAGACCTACAAGTTTAGAAAAATGCACTCCCCCTGCCGAATTGAAAGCCGGTTTTTAGCCCTTTTAGGTAGCCATCCACCCGGCCGCTTATCAGATAACACGCGGACTTATTTTTAATTCTGTGAGTTGGGGCACACCGGCCCGATCAGGCGGGCAAAGTAGGCTGGATCAGCTCCGGATAGCGCGGGTTCAGGTTGTCTCCGGAGGAGACGCCACGGAGGCGCCGGCTGACCCACGGGCCAAGATATTCGCGTGCCCACTGGGCATCCCGGCGCAGCTGTTCCACCCGGTTCCGTGAGCGCTGTTCCTCCAGTTCCGGAAGGTCAATGGCGTCGGTGCTGCGGAGCACTTCGAGGACCTTCTTGGCAGTCAGCATGTGGCCCGCCGGAGACATGTGCAGCCGGTCCACCGCCCAGTAGCGTTCGTCCTGCAGGATCTTCATCCGCCAGTAGTCCACCAGCACGGCGTCATTCTTATCCACGATCTCCCGGACCAGTTCGTTATAAAGGGCTGTCCGGCCCCGTGTCCGGCCGAAAACCGGCGACTGGCCGGAGTCGAATCCGGTGAAAACAAGGACCGCCGCGCCGCTGGAGCGCAGCTTGGCAATTCCCCCGTCGTAGGCATCAACTATTGCGTCGATATCCACCTTGGGGCGCAGGATGTCATTCCCGCCGGCATACACGGTGACGAGGGTGGGTGACAGGGCGATCGCGGCGTCCACCTGCTCATTCAGGACCTGGTGCAGTTTCTTGCCGCGGATTGCCAGGTTGGCGTAGCCCCACGAATCATCGGCGAGCACCAGCTGCTCGGCCACGCGGTCCGCCCAGCCGCGCACGCCGTTGGGACGGGACTCGTCCTCGTCCCCCACGCCTTCCGTAAACGAATCCCCCAGGGCCACATATCGCTGCGTAAAAGTCACCACCACAGCGTACAAGCAACCGGCCGGGGACAGGGCCGGGTCCGGCACAGCGCCTCAGTCCGTTGCGCCGGATCCCCGGTTAGACTCAGAGCCGGTACTAGTTCGCCTGCTTACGATAAGGACCCCATGACCAGCCAAGAGACCCCGGCCCGCCAGCGCGCCGCTGTCATTGTGAATCCAATCAAGAAAACGGATTTTGACGTGCGCGTGCGGGTGGCTGAAATCTGCGCGGATGAAGGCTGGGACGAGCCGCTGTTCTTCGAAACCGAGGAAGACGATCCCGGGCATTCGATGGCACGGAAGGCCATGGAGGCCGGCGTTGACCTGGTGATCGCTGCCGGCGGTGACGGCACCGTGCGGTGCGTTGCGGCGGAACTGGCCGGCACCTCGTTCGCCATGGGCCTGCTGCCGCTGGGCACGGGCAACCTGCTGGCGCGGAACCTGGACATTGGCGTGGATGACCCTGAGCAGGCTGTCCGCGCCGCCCTGAACGGAACCGAGCGGCGCATCGACGTCGTCCGTGTGACCGTGGACGAGTCGGTGGACAGTGACACCTTCCTGGTTATGGCCGGACTGGGGTACGACGCCGGCATGATGGCGGACACCCGGGACGTGCTGAAGGACAAGATCGGCTGGCTGGCCTACGTTGACGCCGGGATCCGAAACCTGCCCGGCAAGCCCGTGAAAACCACCATCTCAATTGACGGCGGCAAACCCATCCACCGCCGGCTGCGCAGTGTGATGGGCGGGAACTGCGGCAAGATCACCGGCGGTTTGGAGATTTTCCCCGGCGCGAAACTGGATGACGGGCTGCTGGACATCCTGACCCTGGCCCCCAAAGGCAAGCTGGGCTGGCTGGGCGTGATCTCTGGCCTGCTCCGCCGAGGGAAGGGAAGCAGCACATCGGTGGAGTACTACCAGTGCAAACGTGCCGAGGTCTGGACCGAGTCTCCGCTGGACTTTGAAATGGACGGCGACCATCTGGGGACGGCCACCCACATTCTCTTCGAGACGGACGCCGGTGCCCTGCGCATCCGCATGCCGCACGGCAAGAAGGACCCGGCGGTGCTGACTAATCCGGAACCCTGACGGGCCGGCTACAGCCAGCCCATCGGATCTTCGTAGTCCCCGTGCCGCAGCACTTCAAAGTGCAGGTGCGGGCCGGTTGAGTTACCGGTGCTGCCTACACCTCCTACCACCGCGCCGGCGTCAAGGTTCTGCCCCACGGAGACATCGATGCTGTTCAGGTGGTTATAGGTGGTCTGCAGCCCGTCACCGTGATCAACCACCACACGCAGTCCCCCGCCGCCGGTGGTGTGCCAGCCGGCTTCAACCACCGTCCCGCCGAGCATGGACTTCACCGGGGTGCCGGTGACCGCACCGAAGTCCGTGCCGGTATGGAACTCCATGTAGCCGGGTGCCAGCGGATTGATGCGGTCACCAAACGGGGAAGTAACCACCATGTCATCCACCGGGGCCACCGGGCCCGGCTCTGCAGGGGCGGCAGGCTCGGGGGCGGGAGCGTCATTGACGGGAGGTTCGGCTGCGGGTTCAGCGGGAGGGGCGGCAGCCGCGCCTTCGCCGGCCTCGCGCCCGGCATCGGCGTCCAGTGCGGTCACCATAGCCTGGCGTTCAAGCTTTAGCTCCGGCTCTGCGGTGGCCGCGGTGCCGGCAACCACCCCGGACAGGGCGACGGCGGCGGCCACCCCCAGCGCACCGGTGCGGCGGTTGGGCGTGTCATGATCCTGAAGCCAGGCCCGGGTCCTGCCCCGCAGCGCCTTGGCGCGGACACGCAGCTGCTCGGCATCAGCGGCAAAGTCACGGGGTTTCCGCAGTGCGGCGTGCTCGCCCGGCGGACGCCGCTCCAGCAGGTCAGCAGCCCGGTTCCGGAGGTTTTGAACCGTGCGCAGCATCATCCGGGAGGAAACGGTTTCATATGCTCGTGCGGGTTCCAAAAAGTGCTCGGTCAACAATCACCTCAGTGTGAGTATTGGTCAAGGACTCTTTTGTCCCCGGACTCCTGTGTCGGGGACCGGTGGGAGCCGCCCTGATTCCCGCAGGCGGCACCACTTCCATGGTAGGAAATCCACAATGGCTGTGTCCGCCTTTTGTGGCCAATCCCAAACTCCCGGGTGACCTGCTGCGTTTCCTCCTGTGGCCGCCCTCTCACAACCTTCCTTTACGCGCCTCCGCAAACAGCAGATACCCGAGATAGGCGCTGCCCAGCGCAGCGGTGAAGATTCCGACCGGCAGCGACGCCGCACCGAATTCAATGTGCTGGACGGCGAAGTCCGAGAGGGTCAGCACCAGTGCGCCCACCAGCGCCGGAGCCACGACACCGGGAGCAGACGTCCGCAGCAGCCGCAGGGCAATCTGCGGCGCCACCAGTGCCACGAAGGCTACCGGCCCGCAGACGCTGACAGCCGTCGCTGCCAGCACCACAGCCAGAATCACCGCCAGCGTTCGGGTCCGGTCCACCCGGACGCCGAGGGACTCGGCCAGCTCATCCCCCATGGCGACGAGGTTCAGCCGCCTTTGCAACGCGGCCGCCAGAGGCAGTACCACCAGCAGCGCAAGGCCAATGGTCGCCGCGTGGGACCAGGACCGGGAGGCCAGCGACCCGTTGAGGTAGAACGCCAGTGTCTGGGCCTGCTGTTCACCCAGCGTTGTCATGGCCAGCGACGTCAGGGCCGAGGCAACGGCTGAGATACCGATGCCTGCGACGATCATCCGTCCGGGCCGGGCGAACCCGCGTCCGGTGCTGAGCCAGACCAGCGCCACGGCCAGGCCGCCGCCAAGGATGGCAGCAACGGGAACGGGCACGTATCCGGGCCATAGGGCGGTGGCCGCTGCCCCCGCGGCAGCCCCGCTGGTCAGGCCCACTACTTCCGGGCTGCCCAACGGATTGCGGGTCACCGTCTGGAAGAGTGATCCGGCCACCCCCAGTGCCATGCCGGCGCCAACGGCGGTCAGGAACCGGGGTCCGCGCAGGCGTTCAAGGACAAAGGCAGCACTCCCCTCCGGTGGGGAGACGGCCAGGGCAAACAGTTCCTGCCAGTCCAGGCCCAGCTGGCCGGCGGTGAGCGTAAACGCACCTACCAGGGCAACGGCAGCGGCCAAGAGGATGGAAAGGACCAGGCTGCGCCTGCGGTACCTGAAGCTCAGCTTCCGTCCCCATCGGAGCGTGGATACCGCCGGCGGGTTCCGGACCGGGCTCATGCGACTGCCCGCATCCGGCGCACGGCCAGGATCAGCAGGGGTGCACCCAGCAGCGCGGTCACCACGCCGGTGAGCACTTCGCCGGGCCGGGCGACGAGGCGTCCCAGGACATCGGCGAATAGCAGCAGGGACGGCCCGGCCAGGAGGCTGAGGATCAGCAGCCAGCGGTGGTCCGGACCGGTAAGGCTGCGCACAATGTGCGGCACCGCGAGTCCTACGAAACCTATGGGCCCGACGGCGGCAGTGGCCGAGGCGCACAGCAGCGTGGCCGCCAGGGCGCCGGTGATCTTGGCTGCCTGCGGGCGTACGCCCAGCGAGGCGGCAGCCTGCTCGCCCAGTGCCAGGGCATTCAGGGACCGGCCGGTGGCCAGCGCTGCCACCAGGCCCACCAGGAAGAACGGAAGAATGTCCCGGGCCTGTTCCAAGGTGCGGCCGCTCAGGGAACCCACCGCCCAGAACCGGTAGAGGGAGAAGACGTCCGGGCGGGTAAGGGCGATGGCCTGGATATAGGACATCAGCACTGCGGACATCACGGTTCCGGCCAGCACCAGCCGTACCGGTGAGGAACCGCGCCGGCCCGAGGCCAATCCGTACACCACCAAGACGGTAAGGACTGCGCCGGGCAGGGCAATCCACACGTTGGCGCCGGTGGCTCCCACGCCGAAGAAGGCCATGCCGGTGACCACGGCGGCTGCCGCGCCGGCGTTGATGCCCAGGATGCCCGGGTCAGCCAGCGGATTGCGGGTCAGCCCCTGCATGATCACCCCGGCAAGAGCCAGGGCGGCCCCTGCCATGATGCCCAGGACTGTGCGGGGAATCCGGCTGGCAACGACGTCGTCGGCGTAGGAGCTGCCCGTGCCGTTGAGCTCCGCCCAGAGGGAGGCTGCCACGTCGGCGGGTCCCAGCTGGTGGGCACCTACCGCAAGGCTCGTTAGCACTGCTGCTGCCAGCAGTGCTGTTCCGGCAGCGAGCAGCGCTGTCCCGCGGGCAGGGCCCACGGGCCCGCGCGGGGCAATACGCCCGGCGGCCGGTGCACCTGCGCCGGCCGCCAGGTCCGCGGTTTCCGCCGGAACCTGCAAGGGGGTGGAACTAACCGACCTTGGCAACTGCTTCTTCAATCATCGGCTCGAACCGATCAAGGACCCACGGAACACTCAGCGGGGTGAGGAAGCTGGAGGCCATTCCCACCTGGCGGTCCAGGTTGCGAACCACGGAGCCGCGCTCGACGGCGGGAATCTGGGCGAAGAGCCGCTGCTCCTCGGTGCGCTGCTGCTCGGCTTCGTCGTTGTACCAGGTGAACAGCACATCAACGTCGTTGAGCTTTCCTGCGTTCTCCAGGCCGAGTTCCGACGTGAAGCTTCCTTCGGAGGAGGGAATGTCCTTCACCTCCGGTGCCACTGTCATTCCCAGTGCAGTGAGCAGGTCAACCCGTGCGTCACCCTCGTTGTAGAGCACCAGGGATCCCGGGGCGCCGCCGCCCCAGACGTAGGCGAAGCTCTTGCCGGCAAAGTCAGGGTGCTCGGCGGCACTGTCCGCCAGGGACTGTTCGATGCCTGCCACCGCTTCCTTTGCGGCGTCCGGCTCGCCCAGGGCCTTGCCGATCACGGTGATCTGGTCATCCCAGTCAATGTTCCAGGCCTTCTCCGGGTAAGCCACGGTGGGTGCCAGGTCATTGAGGATGTCGAAGTCCTCCTGCGTGATACCGGAGTTCGGGGCCAGGATCAGGTCCGGTTCCAGCGCCACAATGGCATCAATGTCAATGTCGGTGCCGCCGGTGAAGGTGGCCGGAAGGTCATCGCCGCGCTCCTGGATGGCTTCCGTGACCCAGGGGTAGTTCCCGTGTTCATCGTTGCCCCAGCTGACTTCCTCCACGCCCACGGGGGTGGTGCCCAGCGCGACGGCGGTGTCCGCGGAGCCCCAGCCGATGGTTACTACCCGTTCCGGCTTGGCTTCGATGACGGCCTCGCCCAGCGCGGAGTCAACGGTTACCGGGAACTGGCCGGACGCCTGGCCGGAGTCCTCCTGCGCCGTATCCCCGGCTGCGTCGGCACCACAGCCGCTCAATGCCAGCAGGAGAGCGGGAACCGCCAGCAGAGCGGCGGCTTTCGGGGCACGTTGCATGAATTTTTCCTCTCAGAAGTCCGGCCCGCCGAGCGGCGGGCCGGTAATAAAACACAAAACGGTGGAAGCGGAAGGCGGCACGGAACGGGCGTTCCGCGGACGCGGCTAGGACTCGGCGCGTCCCTTGCGCCAGTAGCCCATAAAGGCCACCTGCTTGCGGTCGATGCCGACATCGCGGACCAGATAGCGGCGCAGTCCGCGGACCACGGCTGCTTCACCGGCAATCCAGGCGTAGAACGGCAGGGCGCCGGAAGGGGTCCCCGGGTTAGGTGAAGCCTGCACTGCGGCCTGGTCCAGTCGCTGCGGGGTTTCCCAAAGGATGGTTTCATCCACGTTGATTTCCTCGGGCTCGGTCAGCGTCCGGGTCCTGAACGGGAGGCCGTCCGCCGTTTCCACCGAGGCCCAGCCGGGCAGCGCCACGGACTGCCGTACAGCGGCGTCCAGCAGTTCCCCGTGCGGGCGGGAGCCGCGGGCCAGCCAGATGATCTGCACCCCGGAGGCGGTGGTAACGGGCTGCCGGTCCGCTGAGGAGGGAATCTCCATCAGGGCGTGGCCGGTGACGTCTGCGGGAAGGGATTCCAGAATGGAGGTAATCGCGGGAACGGCCGTTTCATCACCTGCCAGCAGCACGTGCCGGGCCATGCCGGGACGCCATTCGATGCCGCCATAGGATTCTGCCGTCACGCAGTGGGCACTGTTGGGGCCGATGATGCAGACCCGGTCTCCGGGCTGTGCGGCAGCGGCCCAGCTCGACGCCGGCCCGCCGTTGCCCTCGTCGTCGAAATGGAGCACGAAGTCCACGTCGATCTCCGGTTCCGGTCCCGAGCAGCGGGCGCCGCGCACGGTATAGGTACGCATGCAGCCGCGGGTGGCCGGGTCCAGCCTCAGCCAGTCCTGGTACCAGCCCGCTTCCAGGGTGGAGAGGTCCGGCAACGGCAGGGACGTGCCGTCGTCGTCCACGCAGGGCACAATCACCTTGATCCGCAGATCGTGGGTGTCGCCCTGGACACCGAACTCGGCCAGCCTCTCGCCCGCAAACGTAATCCGCCGGAAGTTGGCGCCCAGCTGCACCGTCCGCTTGACCTCCACGTCAAAGGACATAACGGCACCGGCGGCCTTGGCACGCCTGGGCCGGGCCGGGGTACTGACGGCAGCAGCCGTTGCCCCGTTGGCGGACACGTGGCTCATGATGCTGCCTCCATGGATTCGTTGATGCTTGAACGGTGGTCACCGGGGTTGGGCAGGTATCCCTGCCTGACGTCCGGTTCCGGTTCCGGCACGGTGCTGTGGTGGCGGCCCAGCGGGACCACCATGGGCGTTCCGGAGACCGGATCCGGGATGACCCGGGAAGCCAGGCCGAAAACGTCGCGGACCAGGTCCTCGGTCACGACGTCGGCCGGGGCGCCCTCCGCGGCGATCCGGCCGTTCTTCATGGCCACCAAATGGTCCGCATAGCGAGCGGCCAGGTTCAGGTCATGCAACACAATGGCAACGGTGGTGCCGGAGCGCCGGTTCAGGTCCGTGATCAGGTCCAGCACCTCGATCTGGTGCGTCACGTCCAGGAACGTTGTGGGTTCATCCAGCAGCAGGATGTCCGTTTCCTGTGCCAGTGCCATGGCAATCCAGACCCGCTGGCGCTGGCCGCCGGACAGCTCGTCCACGTTCCGCGACGCCAGCTGGTCGGTCTGCGTGGCGGCCAGGGCGGCGGCGACGGCGGTGTCATCCTCCGGTGTCCACTGCCGGAACCAGCCCTGGTGGGGATAGCGCCCGCGCCCCACCAGGTCCGCCACGGTGATGCCTTCGGGTGCGGTGGGGGTCTGTGGCAGCAGGCCCAGGGTGCGGGCGACCTGACGGCTGGGCAGGCTGTGGATGTCCTTGCCGTTGAGGTAGACGGTACCGCCGGTGGGCTTCAGCAGCCGGGCAAGCCCGCGCAGCAGGGTGGACTTGCCGCAGGCATTGGCCCCCACGATGATCGTGATCTTTCCCGCGGGCAGCTCCAGCGAGAGTGATTCCACCACCTTGCGCTCGTCATAGCCGAGCTCCAGTTTCTGTGCGGAAAGCAGGTTCTCCATGTCAGCCTCCTTGGCCTACGCGGTTGGACGTGACCAGCAGCCACAGAAGGAAAGGTGCACCCAGAGCGCCGGTGACCACGCCTACGGGCAGGGTGACCCCGGGGATGAGGTTGGCGCCGGCAAAATCGGCGGCGAGTACGATGCAGGCGCCCACCAGCCCTGCGGTCAGCAGGGTGGTTTCCCCGCGCATCAGCCGGCGGGCGATGGGTCCGGACAGGAACGCCACAAAGGCCACCGGCCCGGCAGCGGCCGTAGCGACGGCGGCCAGCGCCACGGCCACGATGATCAGTGCCAGCCGCGCTGTTTCGACCCGGATACCCAGGCCGGCGGCGGCGTCGTCGCCCAGTTCCAGGCCGCGCAGGCTGCGCGCAAGCACGGCGGCGGCGGGCAGCAGCACCAGCAGGGAGCCGGCAAGCACTGCTGCACGGTCCCAGCTGCTGTTGTTCAGGGAACCGTTCAGCCAGACCAGTGCCTCGGAGGCGGTACGGATATCGGTGCGGGTGAGCAGGAAGCTGACCAGTGCCTGCATCACGGCGGCGAAGCCGATGCCCACCAGGATCAGCCGGTACCCGGCCACTCCCCCGCGGCGTGCCAGCAGGTAAATGGCCAGGGCCACTGCCAGTGCCCCGACCAGCGCTACGGCGGACACGGTGGTCCCGGCAGCACCGAACAGCACAATGGCGGCAACGGCGCTGGCGCTGGCTCCGTAGCTGATGCCGATCACGTCGGGACTGGCCAGCGGGTTGCGCAGCAGGGTCTGGAAAACGGCTCCGGCAATTCCGAAGCCCACCCCAATGAGGGTGCCGATGACTGCCCGCGGGAGCTTGCTCTCCATCAGGATGTACGTGGCGCCGGGGATCTGCTCGCCGAAGAGGATGCGGAAGAAATCCGGGATGGTGAACGTGTAGGTGCCGAGCAGGACGTAGACCGCGAAGAGGACCAGAACGGCAGCGCCCAGCAGCGACGGGACCAGGACACGGTGTCTGCGGGCCTGCTTGCGGGCGGCGCGGACGGCCTCGGCGGCGCCGGCGGGTGCGGTCCGCACGGCGCGGGTTTCGGTGTTCGTTTCGGCAGCAGTGTTCGTTTCGGCAGCAATGTTCACAGTTCGGCCAGCTTCCGACGGCGGACCAGCCAGATGAAGACGGGGGCGCCGATGACGGCAGTAGTGATGCCTACCGGGATCTCCCCCGGCGGCAGCAGGACCCGTCCGATGACGTCCGCGATGACAAGCAGGGCGGGGGCGAGGAGCATGGAAAACGGCAGGATCCAGCGATAGTCGGGACCGGTGAAGCTGCGCACCACATGGGGAATGACCAGGCCAACGAAGGCAATGGGACCGGCGGCGGCGGTGGCGGCACCGCACAGCAGCACCACACCCAGGGCAGTGATGCCGCGGCTGAGCCCCACGCGCTGGCCCAGCCCGCGCGCGACGTCGTCGCCCAGGCTCAGCCCGTTGAGGGCACGTCCGGAGAGTAGCGCAATCAGGGCGCCTGCGGCCAGGAAGGGCAGCACGGCGAGGATGGTGTCCCAGTCACGGCCGGAAACGCTGCCCACCCGCCAGAACCGGAAGGTATCCAGCGTCTGCTGGCTGGAGACCAGCACGGCGCTGAGCATGGACATCAGTCCGGCGCTCAGCGCGGCCCCGGCCAGGGCCAGCTTCACCGGGGTGGCGCCCTCGCGTCCAATGCTGGCCACCATGTACACCACGACGGCGGCAAGGGCGGCGCCGGCAAGGGCAAACCAGATGTAACCGGTGAGGTTGGTAATGCCGAAGATGTAGATGCCGAGCACCACGGCAAAGGCCGCTCCGGCATTAACGCCAAGGATGCCGGGATCAGCCAGCGGATTGCGGGCCACGCCCTGCATCGCGGCACCCGCGAGGCCCAGGGCTGCGCCGGTTACCAGGCCCAGGACGGTGCGGGGTACCCGGGACATCACCACGGCGTGGTCGCCGTTCGCGGGGTCGAAGGCGGTGAAGGCGTCCCACACCGTGCCGGGGGCTATCGGGCGGGCGCCGACGGCCACGGATGCGGCGCAGGCCAGCACCAGAACGGCGACCGTGAGAAGCAGCAGCATCATGCGGGTGCCGGGGCGCTTTCGCCCTGCGGGGGCGGGACGTCCCTCTGCTGCCCGGGTCTGTCCGGGTGCGCCGGAGGGAACGCCGGCGGGGCGTGCGGCAACGCTCACGTAGGCACCTCCCCGGGCAGTAGCAATGCGATTTGCTTAAGTAAGGCTAGCCTATGCTCAGGGTGTTTAAGAAACGTTTATGTTGCGTATTAGGACCCGGCGCGGATTCCTTTTCCGGCCGGGCCCTTCCGCCCGGCCCGCCCTAGTTTCCGCCGGCCCCGTGCCCGGGGGTCACGCGCTCGGATTCACGTACCGGTCCCGGCGCTGTTCCGTTCCCAAACGGCCTTCCGCCAAGGGCCTCCCGGCCGTGTTCCGAAAGCCAGTTGGAGGTATCCGGGCCCTTGGGGATGATGCCGGTGGGATTGATGTCCTCGTGCACCACGTAGTAATGCGCCTTGATCTGCTCGAAGTCCACGGTGTCACCGAAGCCGGGGGTCTGGAACAGGTCCCGGGCGTAGCCCCACAGAGCCGGCATTTCGGTGAGCTTGTTCCGGTTGCATTTGAAGTGGCCGTGGTAAACCGGGTCGAAGCGCACCAGCGTGGTGAAGAGCCGGACGTCAGCCTCGGTAATGGTGTCCCCGATGAGGTAGCGCTGCGTTGAGAGCCTGTCCTCCAGCCAGTCCATGGCAGTCCACAGCCGGTCATACGCGGCGTCGTAGGCTTCCTGCGATCCGGCGAACCCGCACCGGTACACGCCGTTGTTCACCTCGGTGAAGATCCGCTTGTTCACCGCCTCCATTTCCTCCATGTGCTCGGCAGGCAGCAGGTCCGGCGCACCCTCGCGGTGGAAGTCCTTCCACTCGGTGGAGAAGTCCAGGGTGATCTGGGGAAAGTTGTTGGTAACCACCGCGCCGGTGGGAACATCCACTATCGCGGGGACGGTAATGCCGCGCTGATAGTCGGGGACGCGCTTGAAAAAGGCTTCCTGCAGGCGTTCGATGCCCAGCACCGGGTCCTTGCCGTCCGGGTCCAGGTCGAAGGTCCAGCTGCGCGCGTCATGGGTGGGGCCGGGCAGCCCCAGGGAAATCGCGTCCTCGAGTCCCAGCAGCCGGCGGACAATGATGGTCCGGTTGGCCCACGGGCAGGCCCGCGCTGCGACCAGCCGGTAGCGGCCGGCTTCCACCGGATAGCCGTCCCGGCCGTCGCGGGTGATCCGGGTTTCTATGTAGTTGGTATCCCGGGTGTATTCGGTTCCGCCGGTAACGTAGGCACCCTTGGTGCTGTGGGAAGTCATGGCAATCAGACTACGCGCCCTGCCCCTCCCCTGCAGGCCTCTGCGTCCCTAGGCTGCCGCAAACCGGCGGCACCGGTAGAGTCGGTTTCAACGCCGGCAGCAGTGCAACGGAAGGACCTTCACCATGCGAGTAGCCGTAATCGGAGCAACCGGGAATGTCGGGACTGCGGTGCTGCGCCGGTTGGCGGATGCCCGCCGGGAACGCGGCGGGGATTTGGAGGTGGTGGGCATTGCCCGCCGCATCCCCGACACGCAGCAGCCGCCCTACAACGACGTCGAGTGGCACAGCATCGACATTGGCGACCGGGGGAACACGGCCGCCCTGACCGAAGCACTAAACGGTGCCGATGCAGTGATCCACCTGGCCTGGCTGATCCAGCCCAACCGCGACGAGGCCGAGCTGCACCGGGTCAACGTCGGGGGAACGGAAAACGCCCTCGCCGCCGCTGCCTCAGCCGGGGTGCGCCAGTTTGTCTGCGCTTCCTCGGTGGGTGCCTACAGTCCCGCCCCCAAGGACCGGCTTACTGACGAGTCCTGGCCGGCCCGCGGCATTGCCAGCTCGCACTACAGCAGGCACAAGGGTGAACAGGAGGCCCTGCTGGACCGGTTTGAAACGGAGTATCCGGAGATTCCCGTGGCCCGCCTGCGGCCCGGACTGATCTTCTCCTCGGATGCCGGCAGCGAGATTGGCCATTACTTCCTCGGCCGCCTGGTCCCGAAGTTCTTCCTGAACAGGCTTTCACTGCCGCTGATACCGCTGCCCTCCTCCTTTATCTTCCAGGCCGTGCATGCCGACGATATTGCCGATGCGTACTGGCGGGTGGTGGACCGGCGGGCCGAGGGAGCGTTTAACATTGCCGCGGATCCGATCATCACACCGGACCTGCTCGCCGGCGTGCTGGGTGCAAAGCGGATCCTGGACGTACCGGTGAAGTTCATCCGCGCCGTCGTCGGCCTTACCTGGGCGGCCGGCCTGCAGGCCACCGATCCCGGCTGGGTTGACATGGCGGCCGGAGCGCCGGTGATGGACACTTCACGGGCCCGCGAAGTGCTGGGCTGGGAACCGCGCCGCACCTCGCTGGAATCCCTGCAGTTTGTCCTGAACGGGATGAGCGGGGGCGACGGCGTGGCCGGCTCGCCGCTGCTGGCTCCCCGCAACCGGCAGCGCTAGCCGGCAGCTGCCGGTCCGGGAAGGGTCAGATGGCTTCCCGGACCGCTGCTTCCTCGAGTCCGGCCGGCTCTTCCGGGCTGTCCTGCTCGCCTGCGCTGTGCTGCTTACCTGCGCCGTCCTGCCCCCCAGTGCCGTCCGCAGCCGAGGCCACGGCCAGCCCGAGGTCCTCTTCGAGCAGCTTTGCGTTGACCACCACGGCCAGCCGGTAGGCGTCTCCGGCTGCTGCGACCACCTGGGCCGAGGGGTCGGTGGCATTGCCGACGGCCCACACCCGCTTCTGGCTGGTGCGGCCGAGTTCGTCAGTAACTATGCAGCCGTCCCCATCGAGCTCAAGGTGTTCCGTCAGGCCCGGCTCGAGCTCAGCCTCGGGTTCAAGGAACAGCGCCTCGCAGGGGACCGTACGGCCGTCGGCAAGCACCAGTCCGGTCAGGGCGCCGCCTTCCGTTGCCAGACCGGCAACCTCTCCGCGAAGTGTCCGGATGCCCATGGCGGCAAGCCCGCCCGCGCCCTCCTCCCCCAGCTCAATGTCCCCGGGCAGCACCAGTGTCACGTCCTCGGAGAAGGTACGTACCAGCTGGGCCTGCTGGATGGATGTCCGGGCAGTGCCCAGTACGGCCAGCACCTTGCCCGCCACCTCGTACCCGTGGCAGTAGGGGCACTGCAGCACGTCCACTCCCCAGCGCCCACCAAGACCGTCAACGTCCGGCAGGACGTCGCGCAGCCCGGTGGCCAGAATCAGCTGCCGCCCGCGGAAGCTGCGTCCGTCTGCGGTCCGCACCGCAGCCGGGGGTTCCAGGCCGGTGACGGTTGCGTCCACCAGATCGACGCCGTAGCCGGCCACCTCCGCCCGTGCCAGCTCCAGCAGTTCAGCCGGAGGAACCCCGTCCCGGGTCGGAAAGCCGTGGACGTGGCCGGCCGGCGCGTTGCGCGGGCTGCCCGCATCGATAACCAGCACGCGGCGGAGAGCACGGGCGAGGACCAGCGCGGCGGTGAGGCCCGCCATGCCTCCGCCGATAATAACGACGTCGTACTCTTCGGAGAGGGTTTGCGAAGTTGCCATAGGAAATTTTTACCGGACGCGGACGCGATCATCAGCATTCTTAGTAAATTCTTTACACTTTCCTTCATGGGAGAAATTACGCAGGAGAAGCCTGCATCCAAACTCAAGCAGGGCATCACCGGCCCCATGCTGTATCTGTTCATCCTTGGCGACGTTCTCGGCGCAGGCATCTATGCACTGGTGGGAGAGGTCTCTGGCGAAGTGGGGGGCGCCATCTGGGTGCCGCTCGTTGTTGCGCTGGTCCTCGCGCTGCTCACCGCGGCATCCTACGCGGAACTTGTGAGCAAGTATCCGCGCGCCGGAGGCGCGGCTGTTTTTGCCGAACGGGCGTTCAAGGTGCCGGCTATTTCCTTTCTGGTGGGCTTCGCGATGCTGGCCGCCGGAGTCACCAGCGCGGCCGGACTGGCACTGGCTTTCACCGGGGACTATCTGGCGCCCTTCCTGGATGTGCCGGCGGTTCCGGCCGCCATCGTGTTCCTGCTGCTGGTGGCTCTGTTGAACGCCCGCGGCATTTCCGAATCCGTGCGCAGCAATGTCGTGATGACCATCATCGAGGTCTCCGGGCTGGTCCTGGTGATTGTGCTGGTGGGCCTGATGCTGGGCAAGGGTGAGGGCTACACCGAGCAGATCACGCAGTTCCCCGCCGGCGTGAACCCGGGCACCGCCGTCCTGGCCGCTTCGGTAATTGCCTATTACTCATTTGTGGGATTCGAAGTGTCCGCCAATATCGCCGAGGAGGTTCGTGATGTCCGCCGGGTCTACCCGAAGGCCATCTTCGGCGCGATGCTTACCGCGGGCCTGGTCTACGTCCTGATTGGGCTGGCCGCGTCCGTGGCACTGCCCACGGAGGACCTGGCCGGATCCTCCGGGCCCCTCCTTGATGTAGTCAGCGCCACCGGATTCGGTATCCCGGACTGGACCTTCAGCCTGATCGCGCTGGTGGCAGTGGCCAACGGTGCCCTGCTCACCATGATCATGTCCTCCCGCCTCACCTACGGAATGTCCGAGCAGGGGCTCCTGCCCGGTGTGTTCGGCAAGGTCCTGCCCAACCGCAGGACCCCGTGGGTGGCCATCGCCGCCACGACAGTGGTGGCCATGATCCTGACCACCACCGGCGGCCTGGCGTCCCTGGCCGAAACGGTGGTCCTGTTGCTGCTGTTCGTTTTCCTGAGCACCAACATTGCCGTGATTGTGCTCCGCAGGGACAAGGTGGAGGAAAAGCACTTCCGCACCCCCATTGTGGTTCCCTACCTCGCCATCGCCTCCTGCATCCTGCTGCTTACCCAGCAGGACGCCGCCGTCTGGCTGCGGGCCGGGATCCTGATGGCCATCGGCCTGGTGCTGTTCGCCGCCCGCCGGCTGACCAAGGGCAAGACCTTGGGCTCAAAACGCCCCGGAGCCAAGGAAGCCAAGGGGAAGGAATCCGCGGCGCAGCAGTAAGCCCCGCACATCGAGAAGGCACGACTTACCGTTTTCGAGCCGGAAAACGGTAAGTCGTGCCCTCTCGTTTAGCAGACCTGCACTTTGTGCCTTTTCGATTGAGGCCAGGGCCCCCGCACCATGGAAAACGCCCCGGACCGCGTGGTCCGGGGCGTTCCCTATGCGTGGTTACTCGTGCAGGTCGTCGTCGTAGTCCTTGCCGGCGTGCTCCTGGCGCAGCTTCCGGCCCTCCGCGATGTCCTCTTCCTCCTGCTCCTGCCGCTTCTCCGTCTGGCGGGTGTCGCGCGGAGGCAGCTGCACGGATTCCTCGGCCTGGATCCCGGCCTGCAGTTCGCGGCCGCGCTCCACCTCTGCGTCGAACTCGGCGCCGAAGAGCAGGGACAGGTTTGCCAGCCAAATCCACAGCAACAGGACAATCACGCCGCCGATGGCTCCGTAGGTAGCATTGTAGTTGCCGAAGTTGCCGACGTAGAAGCTGAAGCCGAGGGTGGCCACGGCCAGGATCAACAGTGCGATCAGCGACCCCATGCTCATCCAGCGGAACTTGGGCTGCTTCACGTTCGGCGTGGCGTAGTAAAGGATGGCGATGATCAGCACGGCGAAAAGCACCATGACCGGCCACTTGGCAATGTTCCAGACGGTCACGGCCTGGCTTCCCAGTCCGATCACGTTGCCGATCGCTTCGGCGATCGGACCGCTGATCACCAGCATCAGCAGCAGCGCCGCTGCCAGCAGGATCATGACCAGGGTGACCAGCAGCTGCGTGGGAAGCAGCTTCCAGATGGGCCGGCCCTCGTCGATTTCGTAGATGCGGTTCATGGACCGGCCGAACGCCTTCACATAGCCGGAGGCGGACCACAGGGCACCGAGAATACCGACAATCAGGGCGAGCCCGGCACCACTGGATGAGGTCAGCTGCTCAATCGGACCCTGGATCACCTTCACGGCATCCTCCGGGGCGAACTGCCGCAGCAGGTCCAGCATCGCGTTGGTGGTGGCTTCGGCCTGCCCCACCAGGCCCAGGATGGACACCATGGCCAGCAGGGCCGGGAAGATCGCCAGGACCGTGTAGTACGTCAGGGCCGCGGCCAGGTCGGTGCACTGATCCTTGGAGAATTCCCTGATGGTCTTCTTCAGGGTGTATTTCCAAGTGGGCTTGGAGACCTCGGTGGGGTTATCCGGTTTGCTCGCATCATCCGGACTGGGAGCAGTCTCGGCCTTGCTTTTGCTGTCCTGCGCCACTACGGCCTCCTGCGGGAATCGGTGTTCAGCTTCCCATCGTATTAGTAAGCGTCCTTAGCACCAACACGGTGCCCGCAACGGGAAGCCGGCTACCGGGCAGTGCGCAGGCCGTAATAGTCCATCAGGACCGCTTCCTCTTCGGGGCTCAGCGGGTTTTCCGGATTTGCGCCGGGGGAATCGGAAATCTGGTCCTTGGAGTAGTTCACGAAGATGTCCTGGCCGTCACGCCGGGCCGCAGCCAGGGGCACGTAGTGTTCGCCGGTGTCGAAGAGCCCCAGATCCACGGTGATCCACACCGGCTGGCCGGTGGCACGGTCCAGATGAACTTCGCCCACCAGGCCCAGCCGCTCGCCGTCGTTGGCCCAGACATTTGATCCCTGGATCTGGTGGAGCACAAAAGCGTCCGTCATAACCCCTCCCTTCCCGGACCCGGCGGGGATGCCGGGCTATCCCATTGGTGCGCGCGGCACCGGCCGGTGTCAACAGCGGGAGGGTTCCACCGGTCCCCGACAACGGAAATCGGGATTAGCGCCGGGCGTCCTCCCCCGCGTTCTCCTCACGCTCGGCGAACACTTCCTCGCCGGGGCCGGAGAAGACCTGCCGGCGTTCCACGGCGTCGATACTGCCGGTGAAGAGCTGCGAATCGCTGGTGTCCGAACTGCGCGGCAAAGGGAGCTTTGGGGAAGCAGCACGGGTCTCCGGTGCAGGGTTGCTGATGCTGACTTCCTCCCACCGCTGGCGGGGCAGTGCATCCGGATGCCGCTCCTGCAGATAGGTCACCATGGTTTCCCGGATCAGGCAGCGCAGGTCAAAGAGCGTGCCGCTGTCTGCAGCGCTGACCAGGATACGCACGCGCACCAGCCCGTTCACCGCCTCCGTCACCTGCAGTACGCTGGTGCGCCCGTCCCACAGCTCGGTGCCGGCCAGGGTCTCCTTCAGCTTGGCCCGCAGGTCACCCACGGGCACCCGCCAGTCCAGGTCCAGCTCCACGGTCCCCAGGATCGCCGACTGGCGGCGGGTCCAGTTCTGGAAGGGTGTGGTGGTGAAGTAGGTCGAGGGCAGGATCAGCCGGCGGTCATCCCAGATATGCACCACCACATAGGTCATGGTGATTTCCTCGATGGTGCCCCACTCGCCCTCCACCACCACGACGTCGTCGGCGCGGATGGCGTCGGTGAAGGCCAGCTGCAGTCCGGCGAAGACATTGCTCAGGGTGCCCTGCACGGCGAGGCCGGCCACAATGGACAGCAGGCCGGCGGAGGCGAGGATACCGGCGCCAAGTGCGCGGACCTCCGGAATGGTCAGCAGCACAAAGGCCACGGCAATGGTGATCAGCACGGCAATGCCGATCCGCCGGCCCAGGATCACCTGGGTTTTCAGGCGCCGCAACCGGCGGTTATCCCGGGTGTCCGTGCTGTATTTGGTGAGGATCATGGCCTCGATGATCAGCAGCATCACGACGCCGAACCAGGCCACGGCACCGATCAGCCCCACCACCAGCAGGTAGTCCAGGGTGGGAAGCCAGGAGGCACCCGGAGCCGTGGCTCCGAGGGCTATCCGGATGCCGATCAGGCTCAGCACCAGCCGCAGCGGATTGCGCGCGCGGACGGAAACATCCCGAATGCCGGGCACCTTCCGGAATGCCTTGTTGGCTGCCACGCGGGCCGCAAAGGCAATGATCAGGGAGATACCTACCGCCACGAGTACGGCGAAGAGCGGTTTCAGTCGAACAGCAAGCTCAAGCAGGTCTTCCATGCAATCGATGATTGCAAACCCCGGTGGGGGGCTGTCCAATCCGCTGTTCGTTGCCGGCTGAAAACAAACGGACGCCCCGGGAGGTCCCCGGGGCGTCCGTTACTTCTGCGGCTGTGTTTCTACTTGGCGTTATCCGCGGCAGTGGCGGCGTCTGCAATCATCGGCACCACGTTGTCCAGGGCGTAAGGGATACTCAGGACGTTGATGGCCGAGGTGGAGAAGACGCGGGTTGCATCGGCATCAGCCACCAGGCTGCCCTTTTTGGCCGCGGGGATCTGGCTGAGCAGCGGATCCGAGGCGATGCTGTCCGCCACCTCTTCGCTGGCGACCCAGCTGACAAAGATGTCGGAGTCCAGCTGGTTCAGGTTCTCGTCGGACCAGGGGATGTAGAACTCATCGCCCTTGCTGTTCTCGGCGACCACCGGAGCCTGGGTCAGGCCCAGCGATTCCATGAACCGCGGCCGGTTATCGAGCGCGGTGTAGACGCCGTTCTCGGCGCCCGGAGCCAGGTTGCCGTAGATGAAGGTTTTCCCTTCGAGCTGCGGGTACTCGGCGGCCTTGTCGGTGATGCTCTTTTCAGTCTCGGCGACCAGTTCGTCCGCCTTGTCGCTCAGTCCCAGCGCCTGGCCCGTCATCCGGGCGGTGTCCTGCCAGGAGGTGCCCCAGGCAGCGTCCGGGTAGGCGACCACGGGAGCGATCTTGGCCAGCTTGTCGTAGTCCTCCTGGGAGAGCCCGGAGTACGCGGCGAGGATGACATCGGGGTTGGTTGCGGCAACGTCGTCGAAGGCGATGCCGTCAGCCTCGGAATACTGCGCCGGGGCATTGTCCGAGCCGATCGGCGCGTCCAGTTCTTCCAGCGCCTCGTCGATCCAGGGTGTGGTTCCCTGCTCATTGCCGCCGAACTCGATCAGCGGCATGCCCACCGGAACCACGCCGAGGGCCAGGGCCGTTTCAGCGTTGGCCCAGGACACAGCGGCTACCCGCTCCGGCGCCTCTTCAATGACGGTCTCACCGAAGGCATGTTCAATGGTGACGGGGAACTGATCGGCGGCGGCAGCGCTGCCGGTCGATTCGTTTTCCCCGGAGGCACCCGTGGAGCAGGCGGAGAGGGAGAGGACGGCGACGGCGGCCGCGGCAGCGGCGCGGCGCATCCGGGACAGGGCCATAGGGGGCTCCTTGTAATGAGAATTCACTGTTAACGGACGAAGCGGATCCGCTCAGGCGTGGACCCAAAAGTAAGGTTAGCCTAGGTTGAGCCCAATTACGCAACGCTAACGTTGCGTAATGTGCCACGCACCCGAATGAGTCCCGATTCAGGGCCTCGCGCGGGCCATCCGCCGCAGGTCCGCTCCCGCATCCGCCAGTGCCGCAGGATCGACAGCCCGCCCCGACTCGATCAGCCTCCGGGCCGCACGGACGCTGGTTCCGGCGTCGACGGCGGCCACTCCGGCAAGCGTCCCGTCATCGGCCACACGGAACGTCATAAAACCGGGGCCGGGTGCCCCGCGCAATACTGTCCGGCCCGGCACTGAAAGGCTGCCTGCCACTTCAAGGTGCACGCCGTAACGGTCGGACCAGAACCAGTCCGCGCCGGGGGCGGGCGGCGTGTCTGCAAGGATTCCGGCCGCCGCTGTCTCGCCGGTCCGCCTGGCGGCATCCCAGTGCTCGAAGTGCCGTCCGGACAGGCTGCCGCCACCCCTCAGGCGTGCCGAGTCGCCGGCGGCGAAGACCCGGGGATGCGAAGTGCGGCCTGCCCGGTCCACCAGAATGCCGCCGTCCACCTCCAACCCGGCGTCCTCGGCAAGTGCGGTGACCGGCTCACCACCCACGGCCACCAGCACCGCTGTCGCCGTCAGCCTGCGGCCATCTTCCAGATCCACCGAAAGGGCACGGCCATCCGCCGCGATTCCCACTGCCCGGCCCCGGACATAGCCGGTGCCGTGCGCTGCGTGCAGACCGTGCAGGTATCCAGCCATCTCCGGCCCCACCACCCGCTCGAAGGGGAGCTCCGCCGGGTCCACCAGTGTCACTTCGGCCCCCAGACCCCGCGCCGTCGCAGCGGTTTCGGCACCGATCAGCCCCGCTCCGAGGATAACCAGCCGGGCCTCCGGCCCCATCAGTGCACGCAATTGCCCGGCATCCCCTGCAGTGCGCAGCGTCAGGACGCCGGGAAGGTCCATGCCTGGCAGTGGCAGGCGGCGGGCACGCGCTCCGGTAGCCAGCAGCACCACGTCGGCCGCCAGCTCCGCGCCCGAGGAAAGGGTCAGGACAGATTCAGCGCTTCCGGGATTGAGCTTGCAGACACTCTCCGCGAGCAGGTCAACGCCGTTGTCTGCATACCACCGTGCCGGCGCCAGCTGCAGCCGTTCCCGGTCCAGGCTGCCGGCGAGAAAGGCCTTGCTCAGCGGCGGGCGGTCGTATGGCAGCCCGTCCGGATCCACCAACTGGAGCGTGCCGGCATACCCTCGGCGGCGAAGCTCACGGACCGCACTGAATCCGGCTATGCCGCCGCCTACCACCGCCACCGAGGCGGGGCCTGCCGCCTCGCTCAAGCGTCCTGCGGCGTCTCGTTGGGGTACAGCCATACCTGGTCTTCGCGTACTTCCACGCGGTGCGCCTTGGCATTCACCATCGCCGGCAGGCACAGTGCTTCACCGGTGCGCAGGCAGAACCGTGCCGAGTGGATGGGGCACTCCACCTCGTCGCCTTCGATCCAGCCTTCGGCCAGAGAGGCTTCTTCGTGCGTGCAGGTGTCGTTGAGGGCGTAGAAGCGCCCGTTGTCGCTGTGGAACACTGCAATGTCATCAGCGGTGCCGGCCTTTTCGGCATCCACCACCAGGGCCTCGCCCTCGCTTATTTCATCGACATCGGCAACGCGGATACCCTCGCTCATGCCATTTCCTTCCCCGGCGCCATGCCACTAACGTGTGCTGCTCTTACCTCAACACGTTACCCCGGCCCGGCCTGCTCCCCGGCGGGGACCGTCGGAGAGGATCCGTTCCCGACGCTTTCCGGCCGCAGCACCATGGCTTCCTCCGCCCTGGCCCCGGGCTCAAGGCTTCGAATCAGCGTGATCAGCTCCGCCCTCAGTTCCGGACCGATCCCGACGGTGGAATTGTCCTGTTCGAGGTTCTCCGCGTCGGCCAGCAACTTCTGCCCGCGCTCCGAGATGGCCATCAGCCGGCCGCTTTTCCCCGCAGCGATGGCTACCTCTTCCACGAGGCCCTGCCCCGCCATGCTCACCAGCGCCGTCCCCAAGGTCTGCGCCGTGACGCGCAGACGCCTGGCCAGTTCCGCCCGGCGCATGGGCCCGTCCACCAGCAGGACCCGCAGAACGGTGACCCGTTCCTGAGTCAGGCCCACGGCCCGCAGCTTGTTGTCCACTTGGCGCCTAACCAGCCGTGCGGCGGTTGAGAGCAGCCGCACGGGTTCCCAGTCCCCCTCGTTCTGCATCATCCTGCTTCCCTGATACGTCGTCGGTAAGCGATCCGGCCCGGCTGAAACAATCAGCGTGCTTACTATTTCAACGTGACAGGGGGTGTGCTTGTCAAGCCGGTGACGGCTACCGGGCCGCCCACTCGCGGAAGGCGCGCACGGCGTCTCCACCGCCTTCAATGCTCACATTCGCCGCTGCACGCCGGCCCATGGCATGAAGCGCCAGCTCCACCACGTCGGCAGAAACCAGCACCGAGGGCGATCCGGCCTTGACCCGGCGCCGCCCGAACCCGGGCAGGGCAAGCTCAACGCCGACCGGGCTGCTGCGATAGCCCATCCGGGCCATCATGCCCAGCTGCTTCCACAGCGCCTGCTGCTGCCCGGCCGGCAGCTGGCGTGCGACGGCCGCCCCTGCCCCGCGCCGGATGTCCTCGTGATGGATGACGTATTCCACCAGGTTGGCTGCGTCTGTCCGGAAAGGTGACAACCGGCCCGGCCCCGCAGCGAACCTGTCCACCAGTGCTGCGTAGCCCTGCGGGGTGCCGGCGGCATTGGCCTCGGCCCCCAGGTTTTTCTCCTGTCCGGGTTTGGGCCGGCGGGCCACGTCGGCGGCAATCCGCCACGGAGCATGTTCCCGGAGCACCAGATGCGCCAGCAGCCTGCGCACGTCCCACCCTTCACACAGGGTTGGCGCGAAGGGGTCCGTCTCCCGCAGCGTCCGGACCAATTGCGCGCGTTCCGTTTCCACCCATGCCATGACTGTCTCCTTCGGATTGGTCTGCCGGGATACTCGCATCCGTTCCAGCGGATTTCCACGGCAATACGGTCTGCGCCCCACATTAGCCGCGAACCCCCTTTACGCTTACCTACCGCGGCGTAGCATGGTCCCCACAGCGAGCCGAGGCTGCGAGCACGGTGCGGCCCTGAACGAGGAGAAATCCCATGAGTGCCACCGATATCCAGGATGCCCAGGACGCCGGCCGAAACGGCAGTGCCCGCAAAATCAAGGACCGTGTCGTCACCGAGCAGGATGCACGCAATGCCACCGAAGCGGCCCGGGACACCGGTGAATCCCGCCCGAGTTTTGCCAAGGGCATTTATCTGGGCAACTACAACTTGGACCTGATCCGGTCCCTGCCCGACGCCGACCCGGACGAGGAAGCCCGCGCCGACCTGTTTCTGGAAGCGCTCACCGAATACTGCCGGACCCTGGACGGCCGGCTGATCGAGCGCACGGGCGTCATTCCCGACGAGTACCTGCGCGGTCTGGCAGACCTGGGCGTTTTCGGCATCAAGATCCCCCGGCGCTACGGCGGACTCGGCCTGTCGCTGCTGCACTACGGCCGGGCACTGATGATCCTCGGCACGGTACACCCCAGCATGGGCGCACTGGTCTCCGCGCACCAATCCATCGGTGTGCCGGAACCGGTGAAGGTCTTCGGCAATGACGCGCAGAAAGAGGAGTACCTGCCCCGCTGCGCCGCCGGAGCGGTAACCGCCTTCCTGCTCACCGAGCCCGACGTCGGCTCCGACCCGGCACGGCTGCGGACCACGGCCATCCCGTCGGAGGACGGCAGCGAGTACATCATTGACGGCGTGAAGCTGTGGACCACCAACGGCGTGATCGCAGAACTGGTGGTGGTAATGGCCGCCGTCCCGCCGCACGGCGGGAACAAGGGCGGCATCAGCGCATTTGTCGTCGAGATGTCCTCCCCCGGGATCACCGTGGAAAACCGCAACAACTTCATGGGGCTGCGCGGCATTGAGAACGGGGTTACCCGCTTCACCAATGTGCGTGTCCCGGCGGCAAACCGGTTGGGCCGGGAGGGACAGGGGCTGAAGATCGCCCTCACCACGCTGAACACCGGCCGGCTGTCGATTCCTGCCATGTGCGCGGCGGCGGGCAAGTGGTCGCTGAAGATTGCCCGCGGCTGGGCCGGGGCACGTGAACAGTGGGGCCGGCCCATCGGCCGGCACGAGGCCGTTGCCAAGAAGCTCGCCTACATTGCGTCGACCAGCTTCGCCCTCGAAGCGGTCTTCGAACTCTCCGCCGAGCTGGCGGACGCCGGCACCAAGGACATTCGGATCGAAGCGGCCCTCGCCAAGCTCTGGGCCAGCGAGATGGCCTACAACATTGCCGATGAGCTGGTTCAGATGCGCGGCGGCAGGGGGTTCGAGACCGCCGATTCCCTTGCAGCCCGGGGCGAGCGCGCCGTGCCGGCGGAACAGCAACTGCGGGACCTGCGCATTAACCGGGTTTTCGAAGGGTCAACGGAAATCATGCACCTGTTCATCGCCCGCGAAGCGGTGGATGCCCACCTCACGGCCGCCGGGGATCTGGCGGTGGCCGACGCACCGCTGAGCGCCAAGGGCCGTGCCGCCCTGAAGGCCAGCGGCTTCTACGGCAAGTGGCTGCCCACGCTGGCCGTAGGAAAGGGCAGCGTGCCGACGTCGTACGCCGAGTTCGGCATCCTCGGCAAGCATCTGCGCTACGCAGAACGGGCCTCGCGCCGGCTCGCCCGGTCAACGTTCTACGGGATGGCCCGCTGGCAGGCGGGGCTGGAGCAGCACCAGGTGTTTTTGGGACGGATAGTGGACATCGGTGCGGAGATTTTCGCGATTTCCGCCTCCTGCGTCCGGGCCTTGGCTATCCGCCGGGAGGATCCGGCGGAGGGCCAGGGTGCCTTCGAGCTCGCGGATACATTCAGTGCCGAGTCCCGGGTGCGCATCGAATCGCTCTTTGACGAACTGTGGCGGAATTCGGACGACGCCGACCGGCAGCTCGCCAAGGGCGTCCTCGCCGGACGGTACACGTGGCTCGAGAAGGGTGTGCTTGACGCTTCCGAGGGCACCGGACCGTGGATCTCCGAAACGGCGCTCGGATCCGAGCCCAAGGAGAACCTGCACCGCTGGTACCGCTAAACCGCCGGTACCGCTGAGGTTCTGCCTGAGGTTCTGCCGGATGGTGGCCGGCAGGACGGCAGGCGGCGTGACAGGCGGGGACCGCTACCGCGCCTGGACCGTGCCCCGGCAGATCTGCACGTAGCGCGCCGCCAGTTCCTCCGGGCTGAGCGGACCGCCGGCCCGGTACCACTGGGCAACACCGGTGCACATGGTGGTGACCGCCCGGCTGGCGTCCTTGGGATACCGGGTAGCGAACCGGCCCAGCCGGGACCCTTCGGCCACGACGTCGTCCAGCAGCTTCTGCTGCCGGTCGCGGGCGGCAATGTGGCCGGCGCGGGCGGGGCCTTCCAGGCTGCGGATCTCGCTGGCGGCAATAAAGGCGTGCTCCCAGCGGTAGGCATGGACCAGCACCAGGCATTCGACCAGCAGTGCAAACCGAGCCTCCACGTCTTCCCCGGCCTCGCGGAGCGCCGCGCTGCTGCGGGCGTAGAGGTCCGCCATCGCGGATTCCGCAATGCCCACCAACAATGCCTGCTTGGACGGATAGTGATGATAGAGACCCGGGACCGAGAGTCCGGCATGGGTAGCAACGGTGCGGATGGCGGTGCCGTGGTAACCGTGCTCGACAAAGCAGTCCAGGGCCGCGCCCAGCAGGGGCGGCAGGGCAGGAACGGAGAAATCGCGCCAGTTCGGCGGCGTCCCGGCGGCTGTCATGGCACCCTTTCGATGGATTCTCCGGCACTCTGTGACTCTTGACACAGCTGCGGTGTCTCCATCAGACTACCCATACCGAGCGGTCGCTCGGTAGTGGATGACGGAAGTTGGCGGAGCAGATGACGGAACAGACACCGGAGCAGCACATACCCGGAACCGGCGCACGGTTGGAAGGCAAAACCGCCATTGTCACCGGCGCCAG
Organism: Arthrobacter sp. YD2; assembly: GCF_030410475.1. Taxonomy (NCBI): domain Bacteria; kingdom Bacillati; phylum Actinomycetota; class Actinomycetes; order Micrococcales; family Micrococcaceae; genus Arthrobacter; species Arthrobacter sp. YD2. The sequence continues at coordinate 588,539 of NZ_JAUHHB010000001.1, read as the reverse complement.
CCGCGGTATCGGACTCGCCATCGCCCGCCGTCTGGCCGCCGAAGGCGCCCGCGTCTGCATCACCGCCCGCAATATCGGCCCGCTCAAGGAAGCTGCCGCCGAGTTCCCGGAAGGCAGCGTCCTGGTGGTTGCCGGCAAGTCCGATGACCCGGACCACCGCGCCGAGGTACTGGAGACGGTAACCCGCGCCTGGGGGCAGCTGGACATCCTGGTCAACAACGCCGGCGTTAATCCGGTCTACGGTCCGCTGACCGAGCTGGATCCGGCCGCCGGCCGGCGGATCCTGGACGTCAATCTGCTCGGCACGCTGGGCTGGGTACAGGACGTCTGTGCCTACGCGGCCCTGGATTTCACCGGCCGCGGCGGGGCCATCCTGAACCTCTCCTCCGTCTCCGCCCAGACCCCGGCGCACGGCATCGGGTTTTACGGCATCAGCAAGGCCGCGGTTGAACAGCTCACCCGGACCCTCGCCGTGGAACTGGCCCCCAGCGTGCGCGTTAACGCTCTGGCGCCCGCCGTCGTCAAAACACAGTTTGCCCGCGCCCTGTACGAAGGCCGGGAGGAAAAAGTCAGCGCCTCCTATCCCCTCAAACGGCTCGGCACCCCCGAAGACATTGCCGGCGCCGCGGCCTTCCTGGTCTCCGAGGACGCCGCCTGGATCACCGGGCAGATCCTGAACCTCGACGGCGGGCTGCTCGCGGCCGGTGGCTCAGCCTAAACGCCGCTGGTTCCGCATTCTCCCCCGCTTCCTTCGCCGCGTTCCCGCCGCGTTCCCCGCCAAACCCAAAGGACCCGCCATGAGCCCCGCATCCCTGCCCCCGGAGATCGAAGACCTGCGCCTGCGCACCCGTGACTTCATCCGCGGCACGGTGATGCCCGCAGAACCGCGTCCCGGCGAGGTGGTGCCGGAGCCGCTGCTGAAGGAACTTCGCGAAGCCGCGAAGGCGGCCGGCGTCTTCGCCCCGCATGCACCGCGCGAATACGGCGGCCAGGGAGTGCCGCTGGAACACTGGTCCCCCATCTTCCAGGAGGCAGGCTACTCGCTGATCGGACCGTCCGCATTGAACTGCATGGCACCCGATGAAGGGAACATGCACATGCTGCACCTGATCGGCAGCGAGGAGCAGAAGCGGCGCTATCTCGCCCCGCTGGTCGCCGGGGATGCCCGCTCCTGCTTCGGCATGACCGAGCCCCATCCCGGCGCCGGATCCGATCCGGCGGCCCTGCGCTCCCGTGCGGAGAAAGTCGACGGCGGCTGGCGGATCACCGGCCACAAACGCTTTACCAGCGGGGCCAACAACGCCACCTTCTGCATCGCCATGGTCCGCACCGATGCCGTGGACGGCGCACCGGCCGGAGCCACCATGCTGCTAGTGGATATGGACGCCCCCGGGGTACGGATCGGCGAGCAGCTGCACACCATGGACCGGGCCATCGGCGGCGGACATCCGCACGTGCATTTCGAGGACGTCTTTGTGCCCGACGGCGCCGTCCTCGGCGCGCCGGGCGAAGGCTTCCGCTACGCACAGGTACGCCTGGGCCCGGCACGCCTTACCCACTGCATGCGCTGGCTCGGCCTGGCCCGCCGCTCCCTGGACATAGCCCTGGACCGCACCAACCGGCGCGAGATCTTCGGCTCCGTCATGAACGAACTCGGCCTGGCGCAGGAAATGATCGCCCAGTCAGTCATTGACATTGAAACCTCCGACGCCATCATCACCAAGACCGCCGCCCTGCTGGAGGCCGATGCCAAGGCGGGCTCCGCCCTGTCCTCCGTGGCCAAGGCACACACCTCCGAGGCGGTCTACCGCGTGATCGACCGCAGCCTGCAGCTCTGCGGCGGCGACGGCGTCACCGACCGGCTGCCCCTGGCCTCCTACCTCAACGAGGTGCGGGCGTTCCGCATTTACGACGGCTCCAATGAAACCCACAAGTGGGCCATTGCCCGCCGGGCCTCGTCCGGCCGCCGCCGCGAGGTGGAGCACGGCGCCCCCTATCTTGCCGACGTCACGGACGCGGCCGGTCCCGCGGCCGGCAGCACACTGACCGACGACGCCGCGTTCCCCGCCGATGCGAAAGCCTGAACCCATGCACACCACCCCTGACGGCACCGAAGTAGTAGCCACCCGCGCCGAGGCAGAGGCTCTGGCTTCCCCGCCGCTGCTGATCCTCGACGAAGTCACCGCGTTTTTCGACGCCCACGGTCTTGGCGCCGGGCCACTTGCCTGGGCCTCCATTGGCGACGGGCAGTCCAACGTCACCTACCGGATCCGGCGCGGCAATGACGACTTTGTGCTGCGCCGCGGCCCGCGTCCGCCGCTGCCGCGCTCCACCCATGACATGGTCCGCGAGGCACGGATCCAGCAGCTGCTGCGCGTGCAGGGCGTACCCGTGCCGGAAATCCTGGCCGTCTGCGAGGACGAGTCGGTGCTCGGCGTGCCCTTCTACGTCATGAACTACCTCGACGGGCTGGTCATCACCAACACCATTCCGCCCGCCCTCTCCTCGCCCGAGGACCGCCGGGCCACCAGCGCCGCCGTCGTCGACGCGCTGGTCCGCATCCACTCAGTGGACGTGAGCAGCGGGGATCTGGCCGGTTTCGGCAAACCCGAGGGATACCTCAGCCGCCAGGTGTCCCGGTTCTCTTCCCTCTGGGAGGTCAACACCATGCGCACCCTGCCCGACGTGGCACGCATCGGCGGCTGGCTGGCCGACAACGTGCCGGACAGCCAGGCCGCCGCGGTGCTGCACGGCGACTACCGGCCGGGAAACCTGATGTTTGCCCCGCAGTCCCCGGCCCGCGTCATCGCCATCCTGGACTGGGAGATGTCCGCCATCGGGGATCCGCTCGCGGATCTGGGGTACCTCACCGCCACGTATTCCGAGCCCGGCAGCGAGTCCACCCCGCTGGAGCTCACCGGCGTGACCCGGCACCCCGGGTATTTCACCCGGGAGGATGTCATTAACGCCTACCGGGAGCGGATGGACCTGGACCTGACCGCGCTGCCCTGGTACCAGGCCCTGGCGCTGTGGAAGGCATCCATCTTCTGCGAAGCCATCTACACCCGCTGGCTCAAGGGCGAGCGCCCGCATGACACCGTGTTCGGCCCCTCGCTGGAGGAAGGCGTGCCGCAGCTGCTGCGCACCGCGGCGCAGTTCGCCGGGCTGGACCGCGCTGCACTGTAGCCGCCACGCGGTCCGCCGCCCGGCGTTGGTCAGGGAACGACGACGGCGCGGCCCAACAGCTGGTTGTTCTTCAGCTTCTCGTAGGCGGCCGGGGCATCATCCAGGCTGAAGGTCTCGGTGTGCACGTTGATTCCTTCGCTGCGGGCGAGATCCAAAACCTCAAACAACTCCGAGCGCGAGCCCCAGTAGGGGGCACGGATGGAGGTTTCCCAGGCAGAGGTCGCCGCCATGCCCACCGGCAGGGTGCCGGCACCGACACCCACCAGCACCTGATCCCCCTGCGCCGCAAGCATCGCCTGGCCCAGGTCCAGGGTGGCCTGGTTGGTCACGAAGTCAAAGACGGCGTCCACACCCCGGCCGCCGGTCAGGTCCCGGACCAAGGCCACCGCCCCGGGCTCGGACGGGAAGGTGTAGTGCGCTCCGACGTCGGTGGCCAGGTTCAGCTTGGCCTCGTCAATGTCCAGTGCCACCACGGTGGCAGCCGTCATGGCCCGCAGGATCTGCACCCCCACGTGGCCCAGCCCGCCCACGCCGATCACTACGGCGGTGGAGCCTGAGGGCAGCTTATCCAGCGACCCTTTGATCGCGTGGTACGGAGTGAGGCCGGCGTCCGTCAGGGAGACATTCTGCACCGGGTCCAGGTCCCCCAGGGGCACCAGGTGCCGCGGGCTGTCCACAATCAGGTATTCCGCCATGGCCCCGGGGGCGCCCAGCCCGGGCGGGGCGATGCCAAGTGCCGCGGCGTTCCGGCAGTAGTTCTCCTTGCCGCTGGAGCATTCGTAACACATCCCGCAGCCCCAGGGACCGTAGACGGCCATGGAGGTGCCGACGTCGATGTTCTGCACGCCGTCGCCGATCCGGTCCACCACCCCGGCGGCCTCATGTCCCAGCGTCAGGGGCAGTCCGTAGATGTATTCGCCCGCCGGCAGGCTCATGATGAATTCATCCGAGTGGCAGACCCCGGCGGCAGTGATCTTCAGCCGCACCTGGCCCGGTCCCGGTTCGGGGGTTTCGATTTCCACCACTTCGGGCGGCGCGCCCAGGGTGCGGTATTGAAGAGCCTTCATGGCGTGCTCCTACTCTCCGCACCGGCGAAGCTCCGCCGCAGGTACGGGTGGATGGCTTTAGCACCTTAATCGTTGCACCCGGGCTCCGGTTGCACAGCCCCTGCGCGGCCCCGGTACCGTGAGGGGCATGAAGAATCCGCCGCTTTCCCTTGCCCTTGCCGCTGTGTCTGCTGCCGGTACGCTCAGCCGGCCCGCCGACTGGTCCCCGTCCCTGCGCCGCCTTTACATCCTGGCACCGGGCGCAGCCATCGGCGCCATCAGCGTTGTGGCAGTGCAGAAGGGCACCCGCAAGGGCAGGGAACTGGCGGCCGCCTCAACGGTTGACCTGGTGACCCCGTTCACGGCCGCGGCTGAGGACGGCGCTGCGGGTGAGGACGGCGCTGCGGGTGAGGACGGCGCTGCGGGTGAGGCAACCGCGCCTTCCTATCTGCGTGCAGCCGGTTCCGCGCCGCGAACCCCGGCCATCGCACTGGCCGGCATGGCTGCGCTCGTGGGGGTCACCGTCAGCGGCGTTTTGGCACTGACCCTGGCACTGGATGAACAGGTTGAGAAATGGTTGATCCGGCGCGGGGTGGCCCGTCCCCGGTGGGTGATGGCGGCGGCCGCCGCCGCCTCTTCCCTGCTTCTGGACCAGGCAACGGACTCCGGGGACTCCGGGAAGTCCAAGGGCTGACCAGCCCCCCCCTATCCGCACACCGGACAGCCGTCAGCCGAACAGTGCCGCTGCCCGGCTGAGGGTCTGAAAGACGCCGTACGCCAGCGGAATTCCCACCAGCAGCCAGCTCACTGTGACCATCGCTTTGTTGCTCATGCGTGCTCTCCGTCCGGGGTTGGTGTCTGCGCCGGAGCCTCCGGCTCGGACTTCGGTTCGTGGTGGCGGGAGTGGACCGGTGTCACCAGCAGATTCGCGATGAACCCGACAATCAGCAGGCCCACCATGGTCAGCAGGGCGGGATAGTAGGCCCCCGCGGTCAGCTCGCCGGGAGTGCCTTGCGCGTCCAGGAATGAATTGACGATGAGCGGTCCGGCAATCCCGGCCGCGGACCAGGCGGTGAGCAGCCGGCCGTGGATGGCGCCCACTTGGAAGGTGCCGAACAGGTCCCGCAGATAGGCCGGAACCGTGGCGAATCCGCCGCCGTAGAAGGACAGGATCACGAAGGCCAGCGCTACGTAGAGGATGGTGGAGGTGTCTCCGAAGAAGGAGAGCAGGGCGTACAGGATGGCGCCGCCGCCGAGGTAGAGCATGTAGATGCGTTTGCGGCCGATCAGGTCCGAGGTGGCGGACCAGACAAAGCGGCCGCCCATGTTGCCGATCGAGAGCAGGCCCACGAATCCGCCGGCAACGGCGGCTGTGACCAGGGAAGCGCCGTCGGGCTGGCGGAAGAAGTCCTGGATCATCGGCGCGGCCTGTTCCAGGATGCCGATACCGGCCGTCACGTTGCAGAAGAGCACAATCCAGACGAGCCAGAACTGCCTGGTCTTGATGGCGTTGGCTGCCGAGACGTGGTTGGTGGTGACCAGGGATTTGGCGGCGACGGCGGAGGGATCAAAGCCCGCCGGTTTCCAGTCCGCGGCCGGAACCCGGATGGTCGCGGCGCCGTACAGCATGTAGATCAGATAAATGGCCGCCAGGGTCAGGAACAGCTTGCCCACCGCGTCCCCGCTGGCCACCCATCCCGGGGTACCCGAGGCCGGATCGTAGAAGGCCAGCAGCGCCGAGGACAGCGGGCTGGCAATCAGTGCACCACCGCCGAATCCCATGATCGCCATGCCCGTGGCGAGCCCGGGCCGGTCCGGGAACCACTTGATCAGGGTGGACACCGGGGAGATGTAGCCGATGCCCAGGCCGATGCCGCCGATCACCCCGTATCCCAGATACAGCAGCCAAAGCTGGTGGGTGAAGATCCCCACCGCTCCCACCACGAAGCCGCCCACCCAGAACATGGCCGAGACAAACATCGCCTTTCGGGGTCCGTTGGCATCCACCCAGGTACCCATCACAGCTGCCGAAAGCCCCAGCATCACGATGGCAATCGAGAAGATCACACCGATCTGCGTGAGGCTGGCATCGAAATAGTCCACCAGCGCCGTCTTGTAGACGCTGGTGGCGTAGACCTGGCCAATGCACAGATGGACGGCCAAAGCGGCCGGCGGGATGAGCCATCGGTTGAAACCGGGCGGGGCGATGGTGCGGTTGCGATCCAGCCAACTCATACGGACTCCCTTGTCAGGCTGCGTCGTGCTCAGACTGTGTGTAGGAGTCAGGATGCGCCCTGAAGAACGCCGTGTCCCGGAATGACACGCGTTTTGCCGTATCGCAGGAAAACATACCGTGCAACCTACTCACCGGTAACTAATTTCCCAAAACGCTTGCTTTGTTACCGCTGGGTAGCTTAGATGTAACAGACATCACACTCACCCGGGTCGGTTTCGTCATCTGCGGAAACGGACCGGACACCATGCATTCGCGAAGGCTGCGCCCACCGGCGTGCTGCACGCAGCTCAGTCAGTCTCGACCCGTATGAAGCAGAAAAAGGATATTCAATGACGAGTTCCACGTCCGGGCGCGCATCATCCCGCCCGCACACACTTTTAACCGCCCTTTTGGCGTTGTTCCTGATCCTCCTGCTGGCCTTCTTTGTGCTGTTTACCGGCAAGGTGGCCGACGGCGCGGTGCAGCTGAGCGATGGCGCTGAGCGTGCCTCCACCGGTGCAGGGGACCTAAAGGAAGGCGCAGCCAAGGCCAAGGACGGTGCAGACAAAGTTGCTGCCGGCTCCAAGAAGGTCGACGACGGCGCAAACACCCTGGCCAACGGCATCTCCTCCGCCAAGGCCGGCGTGACCACGCTGAAGGAAGGCGCCACCACGCTCGATGAGGGTGCACTGAAGCTCCTCACCGGTGCCGAGGCTGCCAACACCGGCGCCAACAAGCTTGCTGCCGGTGCCACCACTGCCAACAGCGGTGCCGGTCAGCTGGTCGTGGGCGCCAACAGCGCATCCGAGGGCGCCAACCAGCTCGCCAACGGCGCTACCACCGCCAACAACGGTGCGAAGGAGCTGCAGGCCGGTGCGAACAGTGCCGCTGACGGTGCGGGCAAACTGGCCGCCGGCGCCACCGCGGCAAACGCCGGTGTCAAGGAACTCAAGACCGGCGCCAGCTCGGCCGCATCCGGCGCTAAGCAGCTGGCTGACGGCGCTAAGTCGGCGAAGGACGGGTCGACCCAGGTGGCTGGCGGGGCCAACGAGCTTTACACGAAGATGAAGCCTCTCAACGAGAAGGCACCCGCCCTCGCAGGGGGCGCACAGCAGGTTGCAGATGGGATTGCAAAGGCGGCTCCGGGAGCTGCCGCCGTCAACGGTGGAGTGCTGCAGATTGATGCCGGCATCAACACGGTTCAGGAAGGCCAGTCCGACACGGTGGCCAATCAGATCAAGGCTGACCTCGTCCCCTACGGCCCGAACGGCGAGTCCATGGGCGCCGCAGAACTCGAAGCCGCTGCAGACCGCATTCAGCTCCTGCCGGAAGCTTTCGGAGGCGGAAAGGAACCCGCCGATCGCCTGCGCCTCGCCGCAGCAAAGCTTGAGGGACTCGAGCGCCTGGTTGCCACCATCGATCTTGGCCTTCAGGGCAACGGAACCCCCCAGCAGCCGGGCCTCAAATACGGTGCCGCCGCAGTCTCCGACGGCTTGGCCCAGCTCAACGATCCTGCCGCTGCGCCCGCACTTGCTGCGGGAGCCGGACAGGCCGCGGAAGGTATCGAACAGCTCTACGCCGGGGCAGGCCGGCTCTCCGCCGGCGCGACGGAACTCGATAAGGGCCTGGTCGTCCTGAAGCAGGGCGCTGATGCCCTTGCCGAGGGCAACGGCAAGCTCGCCGCCGGCGCAGGCACCCTCGCCACCGGCCTCGGCGCCCTGGAAAAGGGTTCGAAGGACCTCACTGCAGGCAACGGCAAGCTCGCCGCCGGCGCAGGCAGCCTCGCCACCGGCCTCGGCACCCTGGAAAACGGTGCCTACACGCTGGCCGACGGCAACGGGAAGATCGCCGCCGGTGCAGGCTCCCTGGCCACCGGGCTGAGCACGCTGGAGACCGGCGCGTACACGCTGGCCGATGGCAACTACAAGATCTACGACGGCACCATCAGCCTGGCTGACGGCACCGGCCGCCTCACCACCGGCACCGAGTCCCTGGACGAGGGTGTCACCAAGCTCGACGACGGCGGCAAGACGCTGACCGCAGGCACCAAGGACCTGAAGAAGGGTGCAGCGGACCTGGCTGACGGCAATGCCAAGCTCGCCGAAGGCAGCGAGACGCTGGCCAACGGCAACGGGGACATCGCCGACGGCGCCGACACCATGCGGGCCAGCACCACGGCCCTGACTCCGGGCGAGATCCTCACCTCCCCGAAGATCCTCGCCGTGCTGATCCCGCTGCTGCTGCTGCTGGTTCCGATCGGTATGCTGGTCGCCGGTACCCGCCGCAACGCACAGCACTAGCGTTTCGGAGCACCACCGCATCACCTCGCACCACTAAAGGAAGGGCAGGAACCGCAGCCGCGGTTCCTGCCCTTCCCCGTTAACGGGAAATGTGATGCCTAGCGTGCGGCGAGGTTCAGCTCTGCGGAGATGCGTTCCGCCGCTCTGCGCAGGGCGGGGATGGCACGGCCGGCAAACCCTTCATCCACACGCGACACCGGACCGGAGACGGAAACAGCGGCGGGTGTGGGCGCGTTCGGTACCGCCATCGCGAAGCACCGCACGCCGAGTTCCTGCTCCTGCTCGTCGATGGAATAGCCGCGCTCCCGGATGCGTGCCAGGTCCGCCAGCAGCGCCTCGGTGCTGCCCAGGCTGTAAACGGTAGGGGTAGGCATGCCGGCCCGCTCCACCATGCTGCGCACCTTCGCATCGGGCAGCTGTGCCAGGATGGCCTTGCCGACGCCGGTGTCATGGGTGTGTGCGCGGCGCCCCACTTCAGTGAACATCCGCATGGAGTGCTGTGACGGGACCTGCGCAATGTAAACCACCATGTCGGCGTCGAGCACCGCCATGTTGGCGGTCTCGCCCAGCTCGTCCACCAGTTCCTTCAGATGCGGCAGGGCCACCGAGCCAAGCTGCTGGTTTGCCCCCTCGCCCAGCCTGATCAGCTTCGGGCCCAGGGCGTAGCGCCGGTTGGGCAGCTGCCGGGCGTAGCCCAGTGCCACGAGGGTGCGCAGCAGCCGGTGAATGGTGGGAAGGGGCAGGCTGGCGGACGCGGACAGTTCGCTCAGCGTCACTGCACCGCCCGCATCGGCAATCAGTTCCAGCAGTTCAAAGACACGTTCCACCGACTGCACGCCGGATCCGGCGGCTCGTTCAGCCATAGTTGACCCTCCCGATACTCTCCCCGGAGTTTATCGCATCGCGGAAAAGCGTTCTCGCTCTGAGGGAGCTATGTCCCCCTGCGCATCAGGGTGACCGCCAGTGCACCGGACTCGGTGGTTTCCTTTTGGGTCAGGGTGTATCCGCCCAAATCGGCCGGGCTGCTGAACAGCCGCTTGCCCTCACCCACGGTTACCGGCAGCACCATCAGCCGGTAACCGTCCACCAGGCCGGCCTCATACAGGGAGCGGGCCAATTGGTAGCTTCCGTGCACCTGGATTTCGCCCATGCCGTGGGACTTGATCTCCTCCACTTTGTGCATCACGTCGCCGCGGATCACGCGGGTGTTGTGCCAGCCCGGGTTCTCCAGCGTGGAGGAGACCAGGTACTTGGGCATGTGGTTGAGGTGGGTGGCCACGAAATCAAACGGATCGGTGTCCGCTTCCCAGAATGGCCACAACATCTCGTAGGTGTTCCGGCCCAGGAGCAGGGCATCCCCGTGGCCGAACCACTCCCCGCCTATGCGGGCAACCTCGGCGTCCATGTGCGGAATCATCCAGCCGCCGTGGGTAAATCCGCCGGAGGTGTCCTCATCGACGCTGCCCGGGCCCTGCATCACGCCGTCCAGCGTCAGGAACGTATTGACAGTCAGTTTCACCGGACACCCCTGTTCCTCGCACTCGTTCCAGCGTCGGCCCGGGGAGGGCGGGTGTCAACGGTCGGCGGGCAGCCTGGGCGCCGCCATCGTCCTACCAGATGTGGGGAGCAGGACGGCGGGTGCTCGGCAGGGCCACACTGGCGCGCCATTCCTTGATCCATTCAGGGAGGACGAGGTCCGACGGCGGAACCGCGCCCACCTTCTTGAAGATCTCCTCGTTGGACAGCGGGCCGTTCCTGGAGAGGAACCGGCAGCCAATATGCGCGCTGGCGTAAATCTCGCCGTCGGCGACCATCCGCTGCTCCAGGTAGATCGCCCGGTCATCGAAACCGACAATCCGGGATTCGATGGTGTAGCGCTGATGCAACTGCAGCGACTTGCGGAAGCTGATGGTCTCGTTGTTCACCACCGGGCTCCACTTGTGCTTTTTCATCAGATCCCACATGCCGCTGCGCACCAGCAGGTCGAACCGGCCCAGGTCCATCAGCGAGAGGTACATGCCGTTGTTCAGGTGCATCGCCACGTCAATGTCCGTGACCAGCACCCGCATGGGCACGGAGGAGGACTCAAAGAACCCCAGCTTGGGGCGGCGGCGGGCGCGGAAGAGGATCAGGATGGTGCGCAGAATCAGGTGCATGGCCGCTATATTACCGCTCAGTAACTTAGTCCGGTAGACGGCGCGCTTTCTTTTCCTCCCGCGTCGCCGCCGCTGCCAGGCACCCGCCCTTCCGTGAGTTCCCACACCACTCTGTCCCGCCGTCGTCGGCCGCGCTAGCCTGCCCGGCATGCATACCCTTGTTGTCCTGTACGGGCACCCGCTGGATCACGATGCGTTTCGGACGCACTTCACCACCGTGCACCTGCCGCTGGCCCGGAACATTCCCGGCATCCGCGGCTTCCGGCACTCACACCGGCTCACTGCACCGGAGGGTACGGCACCCTACTTCGCCCTGTTCGAGGCGGATTTCGACGACGAGCCGGCCATGCAGGAGGCCATGACCACCGCCGAGGGCCAGCTGGCCAATGCCGACATTCCCAACTTCGCCAGCGGCGGGGTGACCGTTTTCACCTACCGGCGCTAGCTTCGCGGGAGCTGTCAGTCCTCCCCTGCCATGTGCTTGTACCCGCGGCGGCGGCCGTCCATCCACAGGATGACATCCATGACCCGCAGGGTGGAGACCGGGGCGGGCAGGTCCGCGCGGGCTTGAACGACTGCTAGCCGGCGGGCCAGGTCCCTGTCGTCCATGGTCAGCAGGGAATGCCATTCCTCCCACTGCGTGAGTGAAGTGCCCAGACCGGCGCTTCTCGCCACCGTCGCATCCCAGATGGGGATCAGTTTGGGCCGCTTCCGTGCCAGCAGCTTGCTGGCCTTGCCGGCCCCCGTCTTCCACTGCCCGCCCTTGTAACCGCGGAAAAGATCCCAGAGCAGCCAGGCCGGGCTTTCCTTGCCCAGCACGTGGAAGTACTCCACGGGTGTGACATCCTCCATGGCAAGGTCCGCCGGGATGAGTTCCAGCAGCTCACCTATCTGGGCTGCCTTGGTTTCGAGCAGGCCTACCACCGCCGGACCGGTAATTTCCTCACCCAGCAGGGCAAGGGCCACCAGGTCATCGGCGGTGATGCGGTTCGCGACACCCGGTGCGTCCCCTCCGCCGGCCCACGTATCGAACCGCGCGCCGGTCCGCACATGCCCGGAGGTGAGTTTCTGCCGGTAGTAGCGGTCCAGGAGGTCCGCGGCGTCGTCGATGTGCTTGGCATCCAGGATTGCTGGCAAGTCCACGGTGTCCACCTCACTCGGGAGTGGTAATCAGGCCCTTCGAAACCATCCAGTCATAGGCGACGTCGGCCGGCTCCTCGCCGTTCACGTCCACTGCCAGGTTCATTTTCCGCAGTTCCTCGTCCGTCAGCAACGGTGCGATCTGGGCGAAGACCTCCGCGAGCTCAGGAAATTCCTCCAACGCTTCCGTGTAAAAAACCGGTGAGGCGTTGTAGGCCGGGAAGTACGCCAGATCATCCACGAGAACGGTCAGCCCCAGCGAGTCGATCCGCCCGTCCGTAGCAAAGACCTCGCCGAAGTTGCATTCGCCGGTATCGGTCGCCGAATACACGGCGCCGGTGTCGTAAATGCCAATGTTGCCCTCCGGGACACCCTCCGGTGAGCCGCGGAGCAGGCCGTAGCGTTCCAGCATCGGGTTCATGCCGTCGGGTCGGGAGTTGAATTCCGCCTCCAGGCAGAACGTGCGTTCCTCCACCGGCAGGGCGGCAATGTCTGAAATGCTCTCCACTCCCAGTTCCTCCGCGGCCTCATTGCGGATGGCAAACGCATAGGTGTTGTTCATGGGGGCGGGCGCTCCCCAGGTCAGGCCGTTAGCCAGATCCGCGTCATGCACCGCCTGCCACTGCTCCTGTTTGTCCGCTATGCCTTCGGTCATCCCCAGGTACGCAATCCAGCCGGTACCCGTGTACTCCCAGGTCACATCCGCCTGTCCGGAGACCATCAGTTCGCGGGCCGGTTGGCTGCCGGGAATGTTGGTCAGGTCGGTGACCTCGAACCCGGCGGCCCTGGTGGCCAGCACGGAGATTTTGCCCAGGATCAGCTGTTCGGTGAAGTTCTTCCCCGTGACGGTAAGTTTCGCGTCATCAGGCAGGCCTTCGAGCGGCTGGATCAACCCGGGTTCGGCGTCCGGAACGTAGGAATCTGCCGGCTGCAGGCCGCATCCGGTGAGCAGCAGGCCGAAGGCGGCACCTGCTGCTGCGAACCGTAAACGGGCCGTTGACGGCGTCTTCATCAGAGTCCTTTCGGCCGGGCCATGTGTTCCACAACGCGCCCGATCCAATCCACGATCAGGGCGAGCAGGGCCACCAGCACGGCACCGGCCACCAACACGGTGGTGAGGTTCAGGTTCACTCCGGTGGTGATGAGGATGCCCAGCCCGCCGCCGTTGACGAAGGTCGCCAGGGTGGCGGTGCCTACCAGCAGCACCAGTGCGGTCCGCACCCCGGAGAGCATGATCGGCACGGCCAGCGGAAGCTCAAGTCTGAACAGCACGCCAGTCGAGCTCATTCCCACGCCGCGGCCGGCTTCTACGATGCGCGGGTCCACCTGCTGCAGCCCCACCATGGTGTTCCGCATAACGGGTAACAGGGCATACACCACCAGCGCAGTGACTGCGGCCCGGAATCCGAATCCGAGCCAGAAGGCCAGCAGTACCAGCAGCCCGATCGCCGGTGCCGCCTGCCCTATATTGGCCACGGCCATCACGGGCCCGGTGATCCGGTGCAGCCGCCCGCGTGTCAGGACCACGCCCAGCGGGATGGCAATCACCAGCACAATCACCGCGGCAACGCCGGTGAGGAGCAGATGCTGCACGGTGTAGTCCCAGAGGGCCGCCGGGGCCAGGGTGGTGCGCTCGGAGGCACTCAGCTCCGCCGTGCTCAGCCACAGCGTCAGCAGTGCAAAGGCGACCGCGATTCCTGCCAGCTGCAGGATCAGCGGACGCCACGACGCCGGCGCGGCACCATCCTGTGCCTGGGTCTGGGCCGCCGCCTGCGAAGCCACCGCGCTCACTGCGGTGCTCCGGTGCCGGCGACGTCCTGGACGGGGACCGGGTCCCCGGCACGCTGGATCATGCCGCTGTTGATGCCCACCGGCGCACTCGATGACCCCTGCTGCGCGGCGTCGTTCGCTGCAGTGATGGCCTCCATCACGGTCTGGACTGTCACCATGCCCAGGAAACTCTCGCGCGGACCGGTGACCAGTGCCGCGCCGGTGCTGGAAACCAGCATGGTGTCCAGGGCGTCGTTCAAAGTTGCCTGGTTACCGATCACCGGAAGCCGCGGATCAACGGCGTCGGTGTGCCGGTCCAGGCGGCTGAGCTGGCGGCGGGAAAGCCATTGGATGGGCCGGCCGCGTTCATCGAGCACCACAGCATTCTGTTCGCCGGCTCCCTGCAGGCGCGAGAGGGTGTCGCTGGTGAGGTCCCCGACAGATGCCGTCACGGGCATCACCAGATCCACTTCGTTGACGCGGGTCAGGGTCAGCTGCTTCAGCCCGGCGCCGGAGCCGATGAAGTTCTCCACAAATTCGTTGGCCGGACTGGCCAGGATGCGTTCCGGGGAGTCGTACTGCACCAGCTGGGCGCCCTCGTCAAAGATGGCGATCCAGTCGCCCAGCTTCACCGCCTCGTCGAAGTCATGGGTGACGCAGACAATCGTCTTGTGCAGCTCGGACTGGATGTGCAGGAGTTCGTCCTGCAGCCGCTGGCGGGTGATCGGGTCCACGGCGCCGAACGGTTCATCCATCAGCAGTACCGGCGGGTCGGCGGCCAGGGCACGGGCCACACCCACCCGCTGCTGCTGTCCGCCGGACAGCTCCTTGGGATACCGGTCCCGGTACAACGCCGGGTCCAGGGACACCAGTTCCAGCAGTTCGTCCACCCGTGACCGGATACGTTCCTTGTCCCAGTTCAGCATTTTCGGAACCACGGCGATGTTCGCGGCCACGGTCATATGCGGAAACAGCCCGCCTGCCTGGATCACGTAGCCAATGCCGCGGCGCAGCTGGTCGCCGTCGATTCCGGTGACGTCTTCGCCGTTGAGGATGATCCGGCCGCTGGTGGGTTCAATGAGCCGGTTGATCATTTTCAGTGTGGTGGTTTTCCCGCAGCCCGAAGGGCCGACCAGCATCACAATGCTGCCCTGCGGGATCTCCATGGTCAGTCCGCCGACCGCCGGTTTCTCCTGCCCCGGGAATCGCTTAGTGACATCTTCGAGCAGGATGCCGGCACCGGCGGCCCTACCGCCGTTTGAGGGGATTTCAGTCTCAGACACGGATACCTCGCGGGGTTGTGAGCCGGCCGAGGCCGACCAGGAGCAGGTCCAGGATCAGAGCCAGCAGGATTACGCCGACGACGCCGACCACCACCGATTGGAGGGAGTTGGCACCGCCCAGCCGGGACAGGCCCGAGAAGATGAATCCGCCCAGGCCGGGGCCCAGGGCATAGGCCGCGATGGCGGCAATGCCCATGACCATTTGTGCAGAAACCCGCACCCCGGCCAGAATGACCGGCCAGGCCAGGGGCAGTTCAATCCGCAGCAGGGTACGCAGCCGGCTCATGCCGATTCCGCGTGCGGATTCCACGACGGCGGGTGAAATCCCGGACAGGCCCACCACCGCATTGCGGAGGATCGGAAGCGTCGCGTAGAACGCCACCACAATCACCGCCGGTGTGGCCCCGAATCCGACCGGAGCTATCAGCAGGCCGATCAGGGCAAAGGACGGCAGTGTCAGGCCTACGGCCGAGACGGCGTTGGCCACGCCGGTAAGGGTCTTATTACGGTAGACCAAGGCCCCGATAAGCACGGCAATGACGGTGGCCAGGATCAGGCACTGCACCACCAGGCTGAAGTGCTGCCATCCGGCGAAGAGGATCTGCTGATACCGGTCCGCCACGAATTCCCACACATCAAGACCTCTTCGCTCTGGCTAGGAAAGTACCCTGGGCTCCGTTCCGGTCCTGCTGAACGGTTGCCGTGCACGCGGCCGGGCCGCTGCTTTCCAGTTGCTTCTTCCCATTAAGCGCTGATCGGCCCGGAACCGGAACAACCCCGTGCTTGTACAGCGGGTTTGGCGGGGTTTCCGGCCCGGGCGTTTGCCGCGGCTTCAGGTTCATGAGTCCGGGTGGGGCCGGTGTGGGTGCAGCACCACTGGGTCGGACTCCATGCTTTCCGACGCGCTCCGCCCGGTTCATAGCGCCACAGCACAGGCGGGTTTACCCGGTCTGCAAAAATCGACCGGTTTGGGAAATAACTGCCACTGCGCGGCGGAGGGATTTCCCAAACTGGCAGGGAAACACACAAACCGGAGCGAAACCGCTGTGCTGACGTCCGGCACCACCGGTGGCACGGCGAACCATCCCTTGCGAGCTTCCGGAGACGCCTTCGCGCTACGCAGGCGTGTGCTCGCTGAACCCTTTGGGGCGGCGCAGAACCCTGCAGCTAGTCTTCGCGGGGCTTCACGATCTCGATGACCACGTTGGTTCCACTGTCGGGGTGGTAGCTCCACGAGGCGGTGAATTCTCCCCACTCGGCGCTCTGCCGGCCGTCCAGGGCACGGGTGTTGCCCATCCGGCTGTTCACGGAATCGGGCATACTCAAGGCACGCAATACGCAATCCACCTGGGCGTCGTCCGCTTCATCGCCGCCGAGGTAATCGTCGTAGCCTTCGGTGTCCATGGTCAGGCTCTGGCCTTCATCCCCCAGCTCGATACCGGCCTGCTCGGTTAGGCCGCAGCCGCGTACAGCCTCGGTCAGGGCCATCGATGGCTCGGGCTCAGATGAGAGATCGATCTGGGCGAACAGGAGCCCCGCACCCAGGCCCACCACGAGTCCAGCACCGGCGAACAGGGCATAGTTCCGCCGGTGGGATACCGGTTCGGGCGCTGTCCGGTAGGGTTCCGGCCGGTACGGTGCCGTCTGTGCGGAGGAAGAGTTCAGCGGTTCGGCGCGCGGAGGCGGCGGTACTGTCATGCCGCCGGCGGCGGGAGGAGGCGGTACCGCACTGCCACTGTCGGCGTTGGCTGGTGCAGGGGTCTGCGGGTCCGGCGTCATATTGTTTTCCTTCATTACTGCTTCTCCCATTTGCCGCAGCGGCTGGACTTGAAGTCCTGGCCCTCCGAGATTGTCACTGACGGCCGGCCGCCGCCGGGAATGTCGTTTTCGATGATGTCGTCGCCGTTCGAACCGCTGCGGTAAATGCCCCAGTAACAGCTGGACCCAACGTCCGTCGTCGTGGTGTAGGTGCCGGCACTGATGGACTTACCCACCGTCCAGGTCCCGTCGGTGATGGTGTTGGCGGCCTTTTTGGCTTCGGCGGAGGTCACGGCCGTTTCACGCGCCTTAACTGCGGTTTCCGCGGCGGCAACTGCGTCCTCCCGCTCGCCGACCTTCTTCTCCCGGTCATAGATCCCGGCGGAGAGCTTGTTGTAGTCCGTCTTCATTGCGTTGTAGTCGCTCTGGGACTTCTCCAGCTGGGTCTGGCGCTGTGCGGACTCATCACTCAGCGCCACGTATTCGTCGCTCCGGGTCGGGTCAGTCAGGAAATGCCCGCCCACGGCACCGCCTGCCAGCAGCACGACGCCGGCCACTGCCAGCCAGATCCGCTTGCCTTTCCGTGCGCCTGGGGCATCGGGGCCGACCTGCTTCGCCGCCTTTGCCGCTTTGCGGCGCTTGCCCGCCTTGGCTTTCTTGCCGGTCTCGCTGACGGGGGTATCCGAGGCGGGCGGAGCGGGCGGCGGCGGCATCGCAGGTGAAGGGATGTGGTCGGGGCTGCGTTCTTGCATGGTGCTGTTCATTTCTGGGAAAGGCCACAAAGCGGGATTCGCTCAGGCACCTTAGGTGCCGTCCTACATTACTCTCGGCACAGGACGCTCCGTGGTGCACACCATACACAGTGACGATGGTCACGGCAGGTCCTCCATGCGCAGCCAGCCAGGCCGAAAGGGCCGCCGCAAGGCTCCATACTGCCCGTGAGAATCCCCGGATATGCCCCCGACGTCCCCTAGAGTGTCTGTCCATGGACTCCCCGCCGCTGATCGCCTACATCGTCTTCGGCGTCGGCCTTGTGGTTCTTGGGCCTGTGTCCCTCGTGATGGGCATCCGGGCCTACACCGGACGCTATACGTCATGGCTTGCGCTGAGGGTGGCGACAGGCTCCACCGCCAAGCACTCCCGTCTGGGATTCGTTTGCTTCTGGGGAGGGTTGATGTTTACCGGGGCCCTGGCGGCGATCAGCCTGGGCCTGGTGGGCATGCCGGAAACCCTCGTCCGGGTGATTGCCGTGCTTTCATGGTCCATTGGCCTGCCGATCGCCATGATGCACCAGTATTTCCTGCCGAAATTCCTCCGGCCCGTGCTGCTGCCGCAGTGGTACCGGGAGTGGGAAGCTGCCCAGTTTGAGCGCGAGGAACGCGAGGATCAACGACGCCGTGCCCGGCGCCAACGCCGCCGGGAGAAACGCCGGAAAGAAAAAGACGCCGCCAGGCGTTAGCGCCGGCGGCCTTCCTGGTCCCGCAGCGCCTTCCATGCACCGGTGGACCACAGCGCCCAGATGACCAGGAGCGGCTGGAAGAAGAGCCGGACCAGCCGCGCGCGGTCCGAGTCCAGCCCGAAGGCGTCGGTATGCGTCACGTATTGGGAGATGTTGCCCGGGAAAATGGCAATAAAGAACGCGGCAGCAGCCAGTCCCACAGGTACCCGGCGTTTGCGCAGCAGCATCAGCGCGGCCCCGAGGCTGAGTTCGGCGACGCCGGAGAGCAGCACCACGGCGTCCTCGTCCAACGGCACCCAGTCCGGCACCTGGGCCTGGAATTCCTGCCGGGCAAAGGTCAGGTGCGAGGTCCCGGCAAAAGCCAGGAAGGCACCGAGGGCGACGGCGCCGGCCCGCCGGGGTTTCGACGTCGGCGGGGCAGGGCGGACAGCAACGGCACGAAGCTTGGAAAGTGCAGACATGCCCCGACGCTAGCATCCGCTGCGCGGCCCCACACCCGCACCCGGCCCCTCGCGCATACCGCAAGCCCCGCACAGATCACGCCATGTGCCGGGCTAGGTCAGCCGGTTATAGGCCAGCTGCGCCAGTGCCGCGGCCTGGTCCCCCAGCACCGAATCGTCGAACACCACCCGAGGCGAGTGGTTCCAGGCCGCGGTCACGGGATTGACCTCCGGCGGGGTGGCGCCCAGGAAGAGGAAGGTGCCGGGTACTTCGTTCAGGATGAGGGAAAAGTCCTCCGAGCCCATCAGCGGGTCCCGTGATTCAATCACCCGGTCCTCGCCGAAGATCTCCCGCAGCCCGATCATGGCTTCGCTGGTCCGCCCGGCGTCATTGGTGGTGACCGGATACCGGATGGTGAAGTCGACGTCGACGCTGCAGCCGTGGGCGGTGGCGATGCCCTCGGCGAGCGCCTTGGACTCCACAATGACCCGGTCCAGGGATTCCTCCGACAGGGTCCGCACCGAGGCGCCCAGCCGCGCAGTGTCCGGGATGACGTTGATGGCTTCACCGGCGGAGAGCTGGGTAACGGTCAGCACGATCGGGTCAAAGGCGGAGAACCGCCGGGTGGCCATGGTCTGCAGTGCGGTGGCAATCTCGGTCAGCGCGGGCACCGGGTCAACGGCGGTCTGCGGCTGGGAGCTGTGCCCGCCGGATCCCTTCACCGTGATGCGCAGTTCGTTTGCTCCGGCCATCAAAGTGCCGGGCTTGGTCCGGAAAACACCCAGCGGGCCGGGCCGGACGTGGATCCCGTAGGCCGCGACGGGACGTTCACCGGCGGCGTCGAGCACTCCTTCATCAATCATCAGGCTGGCCCCGTCATGGCCTTCCTCCCCGGGCTGGAACATAAAGATGACACTGCCGGAAAGGTCTTCCTGCTGCGCGCACAGCAGCCGGGCGGCACCCACCAGGCCGGCGACGTGCAGGTCATGGCCGCAGGCGTGCATATTGCCATTGCCGGAGGCATAGTCCAGGTCGGTCAGCTCGGCGACAGGCAGGGCATCCATATCCCCGCGCAGCAGCACCACCGGTCCGGGCTCTGCGCCCCGCAGCACGGCAATCACCGAGGTGGACTTCACTCCCAGCGTGATCTCCAGGTCAAGGCCCTCCAACGCTGCCAGGACCTTCGCCTGCGTCAGGGGCAGGTCCAGGCCGGTCTCCGGTTCGCGGTGCAGGGACCGCCGCAGCGCCACGAGCTCCGGGAGGATCGCCTGTGCTTCTTCTACAAACATGCTTCTAGTCCTGTCATCCGCGCTGATGCCCGGCTCCGGGGTCTCCGGCTGCCGTTACTTACGCAGTAAATCACTCCTTTCCCGCAGGCACAGCCTTCGAGACGGTCCGCTACCGTCCCGGACGGTAATCCAGCGGCCAATCCCATCGAGTGGTACTGATGTCCCCCTGGGGGAACCAG
Organism: Arthrobacter sp. YD2; assembly: GCF_030410475.1. NCBI lineage: Bacteria > Bacillati > Actinomycetota > Actinomycetes > Micrococcales > Micrococcaceae > Arthrobacter > Arthrobacter sp. YD2. The sequence continues at coordinate 568,317 of NZ_JAUHHB010000001.1, read as the reverse complement.
TCGCCCCACCAGCACCACTGGATGGGAAATGCTGCCGGCCGGCGGGCCCCAAGCCCGCGACGTTCATCCCTGCGGCGGACCGGCGACGTTCATCCCTGCGGCGGAGCCTGCGGCACCGGCCCGGATCCTAGACTGGTCAGCATGATGGAGACTTTGGCCTTCGAGACAGCCGGCCCGGAGGCCGGGCACCGCGGCTCAGACCGCCCGCGCCGTCGGCCCCTGCTGCCCTGGCGAACCGGCGAGGACTGGGAACGCCCGGGCCCCACTGAGGAGCAGCAGCGCAATGACGTGATCGGCACGCTGATCCTGCTCCTGGTGGCTGCCGTCATTCTGGAGGTCAGCCGCGGGATCGGCGCCGCAGCCGGTGAAACCCGCCCCATCTGGGCGCAGCACGCCGCGCTGGCACTGATGATCCTGCCGCTGGTGGTGCGGCGCCGCTACCCCGTCCTGGTGATGCTCGTCAGCAGCGCCGCCTTCCTGTCCCTGTCCCTGCTGGTGCCCAGCATTGCCGGGCAGGCAGCGTTCCAGGCCGCCTACTTTGCCTCCCTCTACACCGCCGTGGCGTGGGCCCGTGACCGCAGGATCCTCTGGCTCGGCACCGTGGTGGTCATAGCCGTGATGGCGTTGTGGGTGCTGCTGTCCTTCACCGTCTCCTCCTCCTATGACGGCATGCTCGAACGGCTGAACGAAGGCGATGAGACCTACCGGGGCTTCCTGCCCCCGCTCACGTCGCTGGCCATCTACAACCTCGCCATCAACGGGGCCTACTTCGGCGGGGCGATCATGTTCGGCATGAGTTCCTGGCGCAGCGCGCACCAGCGCGAGCTGCTGGTGAAGCAATCCGCCCAGCTGGAGGCCCAATCCGCGGAGCTGGCACGCCAGGCGGTGCTGGATGAACGGCTGCGCATCGCCCGTGAACTGCACGACGTCGTGGCGCACCATATCGCCGTCATCGGTGTGCAGGCCGGTGCCGCACGCCGTGTGCTGGAGAAAAAACCCGATGCCGCGGCCGGTGCCCTGCAGACCATTGAAGCGTCCTCCCGTGAAGCGGTGGCCGAAATGCGCGCACTGCTGGGGGTTCTGCGCGCCGAGGACCAGCCGGCGGCGGAGTCCGACGGCGGTGCGCGGCGCACCCCGGAACCCGGCCTCGCCGATCTGCCCGCCCTGGTGGCCGAGCACGAACAGCTGGGCCTGCGGGTCGCCTACCACCGCTCCGAGGAGGAGCCCGGTGCCCTGGACCGCATCCCGGCGCCGCTGGCGCTGTCCATTTACCGCACGGTGCAGGAATCCCTGGCCAACGTCCGCCGGCACTCCACGGCGTCAGCCGCCGTCGTCGCCCTGCGCACCGGCTCCACCGGTGCGACCGGTTCCACCGGTGCCGCTAAATGGGTGGAGGTGGAAACCGTGGATGACGGCCGTCCGCGCAGCGGCAGTACCGCCGGCTCCGGGTTCGGTATCCGCGGTATCCGGGAACGGGCGGCCCTGCACCGTGGCCACACTGAGATCGGTCCGCGGGAAGGCGGCGGCTGGCGCGTCCGGGTCCGCTTTCCGCTGTCCTGACCGGCGCGGAGGACGGGGGCTGGGGACGCAACGCTGGGGACCCAACGCCGAGAACCCGGCACGTATGACCCGGCGCGTATGACACAGTCCTGTCACATCCCCGCCCCGGCCGCCGGTCCTCCCCGGGTACGGCCGCCCGTGCCGCTACCGTGGTGGTACGCGGTCTGTGCAGGCATGGTCCGCGCTGTGGGGGGGTAATCCCGTGGAAAGGGAGGATAAACAGATGGAACCGATCCGTGTCCTGCTGGCAGATGACCAGGCACTGGTGCGGGCCGGCTTCGCCATGATGCTCTCCGTCGAGGAGGAAATCGAGGTGGTGGGCCAAGTGGCCAACGGCCGCGACGCCGTGGAGTTTGCCGCCGCGAATCCGGTGGACGTCATCCTGATGGACGTGCAGATGCCGGTTCTGGACGGGATCCGCGCTACGGAACAGGTGGTGGCGGCAGGGACCGCGAAGGTCATCATCCTGACCACCTTTGAGCGCGATGACTACCTCTTTGACGCCCTGCGTGCAGGTGCCAGCGGTTTCCTGCTCAAAAACGCGGACCCGGATGACCTGGTGGCTGCGGTGCACGCCGTGGCCTGCGGGCATGCCCTGCTGGCGCCGGAGATGACGGTGCGTGTCATTGAACGTTTCGCCAGCCAGCAGCGGGACGAAACCGCCGCTGCGGATGCCGCCGGGCCGGCGTCGCCCGTCCCGTCCCCGGCCGCCAGGGAGACGCAGAAACTCCTCGATTCCCTGACCTCCCGCGAACGCGAGGTCCTGGTAAATGTGGCCGCCGGGCGCAGCAACGCCGAGATTGCCGCCGGCATGTTCGTGGCCGAGGCAACCGTCAAAACGCATGTGTCCAACCTGCTCGCCAAGATCCAGGTCCGGGACCGGGTACAGGCCGTGGTCTTCGCTTACGAATCCGGGCTCATCCTCGCGGGGGACAAACCCGCCGCGGACTAACCCGCACGGCTCTCCCCCGGACGGCCGATCCTCCGCTGCGGTGCCCTGACTAGGCTTAATGGAAACGATTCCCCATTGAGCCCGGCCTGCCGGGAAAAGGAGCGGCCACCATGCTGCAGGTACGCAGCCTCACCCGGCGGTTCGGCGACAAAACCGCCGTGGACAACGTCAGCTTCGACGTCCCCTCCGGCAAAATGACCGGGTTCGTGGGCGCCAACGGTGCCGGCAAAACCACCACCATGCGGATGATCATGGGGGTGCTCACCCCCAGTGACGGCGAAGTCCTGATGGATGACGTGCCGCTGACCGCGAAGATGCGCTCACGTTTCGGGTACATGCCCGAAGAACGCGGCCTGTATCCCAAGCAGCCGATCCTGGACCAGCTGGTTTACCTGGGCCAGCTGCACGGCATGAGCCAGAATGATGCGCGCAGTGCGGCCAAGGACATGCTGGAACGGTTCACCCTGGCGGACCGGGCCAAGGACAAACTCGAATCCCTGTCCCTGGGCAACCAGCAGCGAGTGCAGATCATCGCGTCCCTGATGCACCGGCCCACCGCCCTGATCCTGGATGAACCGTTCTCCGGCCTGGACCCGGTGGCCGTGGATTCCATGGTGGAACTGCTGCGGGACTACACCGCGCAGGGCGTGCCGGTGCTCTTCTCCAGCCACCAGCTGGACCTGGTGGACCGGCTCTGCGACAACCTGGTGGTCCTGCAGCAGGGCCGGATGATTGCTTCCGGCACCGGCGAGGACCTGCGGGCCCGCGCCGCCAACCGGCACCGGCTTACCGTCCATCCCGACGCCGGCTGGATCCGTGAAGAGCCCGGCGTGCGCGTGCTCGACGTCGCCGGCCCGGACGCCGTCGTCGAGTTCGACGACGACGCCGCCGGGCAGCGCCTGCTCGCCGCCGCCCTCCGCCGCGGCAGCGTTGAACAGTTCTCCCCCATCCGTCCGTCCCTGAGCGAGATCTACCGCGAGGTCACAGCATGAGCACCGAACGCAGCACCGCCCCCTGGGCCATCGTCACCCTCCGCGAGGTGATGGTGAAGGCCCGGGACCGCAGCTACCTCATCTCCACCCTGGTCACTCTGCTGATCATTGTGGGCACGGTCCTGTTCAACGCGTTTATGAGTTCCCGCGGCGAGGAATACACCGTTGCTGTCACCGGCACCGAAGGCCAGTCGGTGGTAGCCCTCGCGGATGAGGCCGGCCAGGCCGACGGCGGCAACACCGCCTTCGAAGCCGTCACCGCGGATTCGCCCGACGCCGCCCTGCAGCTGGTCAGGGAGGATGACGCGGACGCAGCCCTGGTGCGCGTGGACGGCACCTGGACCCTCACCGGGCTGACCGAAATCGGCAACGGCCTGCAGGGCGGCCTGGCGGAGGCGCTGCGCAGCTACGCACTGGAGAGCAATGCGGCGGCCGCAGGCACCACCTCCGCGGAACTGCTGGCCGGCTCGGAGCTGGAATCCGAGCTGCTGGAAGGCAGTGCGGAGAACCAGCTGCTGGCCACCATTGTCGGTTTTGTCTTCGCGTTCCTGTTCTACATGGCAGCAATTGTGTTTGGCATGGCCATTGCCACCTCCGTGCTGGAGGAAAAGCAGAACCGGGTGGTGGAAATCCTGGCTACCGCCATTCCCATCCGCCAGCTGCTGTACGGCAAGGTCGCCGGCAACACCATCCTGGCCATGGTCCAGCTTGCCCTCTATGCCGGTGCCGCCCTGCTGGCCCTGAACCTCACCGGCACCGCGGAAACCGTGGGGGCCATTGTGCCGGCGTCGGGCTGGTTCCTGGTCTTCTTCCTGGCCGGGTTCCTGATCCTCGCCTCTGCCTGGGCCATGATCGGTTCCATGGCCAGCCGCAGCGAGGACCTGAACAACAGCTCGGCCCCCGTGCTCACCGTGATCATCGTGGCCCTGTTCGCCGGTCTGTTCGCCAAGGGCCAGCTGCTGGTCGCCGCGTCCTTTGTTCCGGTGGTCTCCTCCGTGGCCATGCCGGTGCGGATGCTCAACGGCGACGTGCCGCTCTGGCAGACCCTCGTGTCCCTGGTTATTGCCCTGGCCGCCGCCTACGGCCTGCTGCGCTTCGGCGAGCGGATCTACCGCCGGGCAGTGATGCAGAGCGGCGGTTCGCTGACGCTGCGCAAGGCCATGAAGCTGGAGCAGTAGGGCTTAGAGGCCTTCCTGCATCAGGACCGCCAGCGAACGGAACCGTTCGTTGTGCTCCAGGTCCTCAAGCAGCACCGCTTCACCATCGGGGCCGCTGAGGGGTATCCGCCAGTTCGGATACTCATCGGCGGTCCCGGGCTGGTTCTGGGTCTTTTTCTCCCCCACCAGATCCGCCAGCGCCACTCCCAGGAGCACCGACGGGGTCTGCAGCACAAACCGGTGCAGCGCCTCCACGGTCCGCTGCACTTCCTCCCCTTCGAGTTGTCCCGCCGTCTGCCCGGAGGCATCCGCGGGCAGCAGCCCGCGTTCACGCAGGACGGCCAGCACGGCTTCCTGCGCCTCGCTGTCCGCCCGGCGTTCTTCTTCCACCGGCCGGTTGAGCAGGCCCAGGGATTCGCGCAGGTTCACGTGTTCGCCCGCCAGGTACCCCGCGGTGGGCGGCAGGTCGTGGGTGTTCACGCTGGTCAGCGCGCCCACCCGGTACTCCTCGGGGGCACGCGGGCCGTCTTCGGTCTGCTCGAACCACAGGATGGAGGTGCCCAGCACCCCGCGCTCGGCCAGGTACTCCTGCACCCACGGTTCAAAGACGCCCAGGTCCTCGCCGATAACGACGGCGCCGGCCCGCTGCGCTTCCAACGCCAGGATGCCGATGAGCGCCTCGTGGTCGTAGTACACGTACGCGCCCTCGCCGGGGGACTCCGCGTCCTGCGGAATCCACCAGAGCCGGAACAGGCCCAGGATGTGGTCCACCCGGATGCCGCCGGCGTGGCGGAGGATGGTGCGGATCATGTCCCGGTAGGCGGCGTAGCCGGATTCGGCCAGCCGGCCCGGGTGCCATGGCGGCTGGCTCCAGTCCTGGCCGCGCTGGTTGAACATGTCCGGCGGGGCGCCCACGGAGATGCCCTGCGTCAGTACGTCGCGCAGCATCCACGCATCGGCGCCGCCGGGGTGCACGCCCACGGCCAGGTCGTGGATGATGCCGATGCCCATGCCCGCCTTTTTGGCGGCCCGCTGCACGTTCTCCAGCTGCTCGTCACAGATCCACTGCAGCCAATTAAAGAACTCGATCCGGTCCTGCAGCCGCGGCAGCTGCGCCAGCACGTACTCGCTGTCCGGGCCGGTGGCCTCGTTCCATTCCGGGGCGCCGGGCTTCAGGTCTTCGGCCAGGGCGCACCAGCGGGCGAAGTTCTCCAGGCCCTGCCCGGCGTCGGCCTTGAATGCCTCGAACTGGCGCTGCCGTCCCGGCGTGCGCTCCACAGCGAACACGTCGCGGAGCACCGCCAGCTTGGCGGCGTAGGTGGCATCGCGGTTCAGCTCCTCGGCGGAGGAGTTGGCCGGGTAGAGGGCACGGGCCGCCTCCCCTGCAGCTTTCCGCTGCGCGTCACCGAGGTAGGCGAATTCCGGTACCGCCTCCACCCGGATGTAGAGCGGGTTGAAGAACCGGCGGGTGGTGGGCAGATAGGGGGAGGGTTCAATGGGCGGAACGGGTTCCGCGGCGTGCAGCGGGTTGATCAGCACAAACCCGGCGTTGTAGTCGGCGCCGACGACGGCGGCGAGGTCCGCCAGATCCGTCAGATCGCCAATGCCCCAGGAGCGGCGGGAGCGCAGCGAGTACAGCTGGGCCTGTGGCCCCCACGCCGGTTGCTCCTGCAGGGCGTCCGCGGTGTCCAGCCGGTCCGGGGTCACTACCAGGGTCGAGGCGGCACGGGTCTCGCCGGCTTCCAGCTCCAGCCGGTGCCATCCCAGCGGCAGGCCGCTCGGCAGGGGAACCTGGGTGCGGGCCAGCACCGCGCCCTCCACGTCGAGTTCCGCGTCGGCCTCCGCAGGCCAGTCCAGGCTGAGTTCGCTGCCGTCCTCCAGCCGGATGCGCAGCTTCGCTGCGGTGTCCCGGGGCAGGTGTACGGGCACGGCGCCGGGCCGGCCGCGGCGGACGACGGCGGTGGGCGGCAGCGGACGCTTCCAGCCGGCCGTCTCCGACTCGGCAAGGGACCGGAGCAGGTCCTCCTCTGTGTCCACGGCGAGCCCGAGTGCGGTGAGGACACTGCGCAGGGTCTTCTCCGAAACCTGCTGCTCGGCCCCGTCCCATCCGGTGAACGTGGTCGCAACTTTGTGCAGGCCGGCTAGCCGGTGGAGCGGGTCGCCGGTTGTGGGGGCGGGCTGGGTGTTTGGCGTTTCACTCATGCACCCAATCTATGGCCCCTGTCCGGCCGCCGCATCCGCAGCTTCCGGCTGCGGGCGTGCCGGAACCGGCTAGGGACTCTCCTGCGTGAGCCGCCAGCCGTCCTGGAAATCCGGATGGTCCTCGTGGACGGCTGCCAGTGCGGAGAGTGCCAGGCGGGTCCATTCCAGTTCCTCGCGGAACCGTGGATCCTCGTCGTCATCCTCATCCAGAACCATGCGTGAGAGGGCATGGCGGCGGGCGCCCCCAATGATCTCGATGAGCATGAGCTTGGTTTCGCATTCCTTCAACAGACGCTCTTCGTACCAGCGGTCGGAGAGGGAAACATTGGAAGATGCGAGTAGTTTGCGGGCCTCGGAGATGTCCTCCTGGAAGCGTGTGACCAGGAAATCCACGATATCCATGGCCGAAGCTTACCGGCCGGGGGCGCCCCAGCGAGAGGGTCCTATGCGTGATCGGGAATATTTTATGGGTATACGTCTGTTGGCATAAATATCAACAATCTCAGGAGGCGCCCTTTGCCGGTAGCTAACGCTCCCACTCCGCCCACGACTGCCCGCGCCAAGCGCGTGCGCAGCATCCGTACCCTTCGCCGCGGGGACACCATAGAAGCCCGCAGCGGTGGCGAAACCTATTTCCACGGTGAGGTCCAGGACACGGCCCCCGGTCTGTCCACGGTCTGGATCCGGGATGAATCCAGCGGACTGCGGACCGCACTCAGCATGGATGATTTCACCCTCTGGAAGATCCCTGCCTAGGGTCCTTCCGGTCCCCTGCATGCCCGGACGCGTCAGTCGATGAGGCTTCCGGCACTTATGTTCAAAGTTGCAGCTGTCATGCTGGCAGCCCGGTCGGAAGCGGCAAACGCCGCTGCATAGCCGACCTCGTCCAAGGTGGCGGCGCGGCCCAGCATGGTGGCGGTGGTGATGGCGTCGGCGATTTCGCCGGCGCCTTCCATGTTTTCCGGCAGGCTTTCCGGAATGCCGCCGGAGCGCAGTGTCACCACCCTGATACCGAACGGGCCCAGCTCACTGGAGAGCTGGCGGCGCATGGACTCCATGGCTCCGAACGCCGTCTGGAGTCCGCCCAGGTACATCCCGGGCACCGGGTTCCCGGAGCCGCCGAACACCAGGATCACTCCCGAACGCTGGCGCATCATGTGCCGGGCCGCTGCCTGGGCGGTCAGGAACAGGGTTTGCACGGCGGTAGAGACCGGACGCAGATAATCCGCCAGGGCCATCTCCGCCATGGGGGTGCCCTGCACATCCCCGTGCTGGATAACGTTCACGGAGATGTCCAGGCTGCCCGCCGCGGCGGCCACATCATCGGCATGCCGGTTGACGGCGCTCTCATTGGTGGCGTCCAGCAATGCCGTCTGCACCTCTCCCCCGGCCCGGCGGATGCGCTCCGCAACTGCCTCGAGCGGTTCCGCCGTGCGGCCGGCAAGGAACACCCGGGCACCTTCCCGGGCAAAGGCCTGCGCTATGGCACCGCCAATGGCCCCGCCTCCGCCGTAAATGACCGCGTTCCTGCCGATGAGCATGGGCTCCATGGGGACCTCCCGGGATTGGCCTGCGACAGCCATCATGAACCGGGCAGTGGAGGAAACACAATGTCCGCTTCAAAAGCTCCCTCACCTAGCATGGACACCATGGCCGTGGAGTGATCCATGGCACACCTGATGGAACGGAGCTGCATTTATGTCCATTTCCCGTACTGTCCCGGGGCCGGTGGCCCCTGCCGTCCTGCTGTGCGACCGCCACCCGACGGACGCGGTGGCCTTTACCGTTATTGATCCGGATCTCACGTCCGTGGACCTGACCTACGGCGAACTGCGGGAAGGCTCCGAACGGGCCGCTGCCGCCTTCGCCCGGCTCGGGGTACGCCGGGGAGACCGGGTGGCCACCCTGATGGGCAAGAGTGCCGAGCTGGTAACCGCCCTGCTGGGCCTGTGGCGCCTGGGCGCCGTCCACGTGCCGCTGTTTACCGCCTTTGCCACCCCCGCCATTCAGGTCCGGCTGGCGGCCAGCGGCGCCGCGGTAGTACTGGCCGACGCCGGGCAGCTGGACAAGGTGACGCCCCTGGTACAGGACCTGGGGCTGACGGTGCTGGCCGCGGGTGGCGACGGAGGTAATGCCGCCGGTCGGGGAACTACCGGCCCGGTGGAGGCACGGGACTGGGACGAGCTGCTGCTCGCCGAGCAGCCGGGACTGGCACCCGCCGTGCTTGACCCGGCTGAGCTGCTGGTGGAAATCTTCACCTCCGGCACCACGGGGGACCCCAAGGGCGTACCCGTACCGCTCAAGGCGCTGGACGCCTTTTCCGCCTATTTCCACTACGGACTGGACGTGCGGGAGGATGACGTGTTCTGGAACGCCGCCGATCCCGGCTGGGCCTACGGGCTCTATTACGGGATCCTGGCACCGCTGGCGGCAGGGCGGCGCAACCTGCTGCTGCGCGGAGGTTTCAATGCGAAGCTCTGCTGGGACATCCTGGACCGCTTCGCCGTGACCAACTTCGCCGCCGCGCCCACCATTTTCCGCTCGCTGCGCGCGGAGGCGCCCGACGGCGTCGGGCAGCTGTCCCTGCAGCGTGCCTCCAGTGCGGGTGAACCGCTCGACGCCGAGACCATCGGCTGGGCCGGGCGCACCCTGGGCACCGTGATCCGGGACCATTACGGGCAGACCGAAATGGGCATGTGCATTGTTAACGGCTGGGAGGAATCGGTGAACCGGGAGATCCGGCCCGGCTCCATGGGCCACGCGTTGCCGGGCTATCACACCGAGGTCCTCAATCTCGAGGACGAGGAAGCCGCAGCGGCGGGCGTGAAGGGCCGGGTGGCCATCGACGTGCCCGCCAGCCCGCTGATGTGGTTCAGCGGTTACACGGACAATCCGGACAAGAGCGCCGAGCGGTACAGCAGCGACGGGCGCTGGTACTTTACCGGGGACACCGGTTCCCGGGATGAGCAGGGCTACACCTATTTCTCCGCCCGGGACGATGACGTGATCATTATGGCCGGCTACCGGATTGGGCCGTTTGAAGTGGAATCGGTTCTGGCCACCCACCCCGACGTCGCGGAAAGCGCGGTGGTCGGCGTACCGGACGAACTGCGCGGGGAACGCCTGGAGGCATACGTGGTGCTGCGGTCCGGTTCCGGCTCGCCGGAGCTGGCCGCGGAGCTGCAGCAGCTGGTGAAGACGCAGTACTCCGCGCATGCCTATCCGCGGACGGTGCACTTTGTTGCCGAACTGCCAAAAACGCCGAGTGGAAAGCTGCAGCGTTTCCTGCTGCGTGCTTCCCACCCGGCGTCCGGTTCCTGAGGTTGGCAGGTCTGCCGGCCAACCTCAGGCGGAGCTAGATCAGCGCGTCCGAAAGGTGGTTCGGCGTGCCGAAGCGGTGCGCCGTGATGCTGACGGCCTGTTCGTGCAGGAACGGCAGCAACTCCACCCGGCCCGCTTCGGTGACCGGCTGGGCGTACACGGCGATATCCGGGGTACCGCCGGTGGCTTCGGCCAGCGCCAGCGGGGATCCACCGATCAGCCGGACCCGGCCGGAGGTCAGCGCGGCGGCTGAGGCCAACCACGCGGCGTCGTTCTCCACGGTGAACCCGATGCCGAGTTCGGTGAGTACGGCGCGGACACCGGCGGGCAGGTCGAGCGCGGAGGAGACTGTCACGGCCGACCCGGCGGTCACGCCAGCGGCCAGGACCCGAACCAGTTCAGCTGCGGACCCGCCCTCGGAGAGGCGGACCGTCACCGGCACCGGCACGTAGCGGAAGACGTTGCGCTCGGCGGACAGTGCCGAAACGTCCTTCGCGGTGCCGAACTCCGCTACCCAGGCAGCGGCGTCACTGTGGGCGGCGCGGCGCAGGAACGCGGCGTCGGCGGCGTCGAAGACCGTACCGGCCGATTCCGCAGCCGAGACCAGGCGTGCGGCGGTGCTTTCCGTGCCCAGCTCCGGGGCACCGGTGCCTGCCGCGGTTTCCCAGTTGCCCAGGCCGATCAGGTAGTTCGGGCCGCCGGCCTTGGTGCCGGCGCCCACGGCGGACTTCTTCCAGCCGCCGAACGGCTGGCGGCGGACAATGGCGCCGGTGATTCCGCGGTTCACGTACAGGTTGCCCGCCTGGATGCGGTTGAGCCAGACATCCATTTCCGCCGGGTCCAGCGAGTGCAGTCCCGCGGTGAGGCCGTAGTCAATGTCATTGGCCATGTCGATGGCCTCTTCCAGCGTCGCGGCGGTCATCACGCCCAGGATCGGGCCGAAGTACTCCGTGAGGTGGTATTCCGAGCCGCGGCGGACACCGGTGCGGATGCCCGGGCTCCACAGCCGGCCGCTGTCATCGAGCTGTTCGGGCTGCAGCAGCCAGGTCTCACCCTCGCCGAGCTCGGTGAGGCCGCGCAGCAGCTTGCCGGCGGCCGGTTCAATGACCGGACCCATCTGCGTGGTGGGATCCTCCGGGTAGCCGACCTTCAGGGACTGCACTGCGTCCACCAGCTGGTTGCGGAAGCGCGGGGACTTCGCCACGGAACCCACCAGGATCACCAGTGACGCGGCCGAGCACTTCTGCCCGGCGTGGCCGAAGGCGGATGCGGCGACGTCGCGGGCGGCGAGGTCGAAGTCCGCGCTGGGGGTGACGATCACGGTGTTCTTGCCGGATGTCTCTGCCAGCAGCGGCAGGTCCGGGCGGAAGGAACGGAACAGTTCGGCGGTCTCGTAGCCGCCGGTGAGGATCACGCGGTCCACGGCGGGGTTGGAGATCAGCTGGCGGCCCAGTTCCTGCTCGCCCAGCTGCACCATCTGGAGCACGTCGCGGGGCACACCTGCTTCCCACAGCGCCTCCACCATGACGGCGCCGCAGCGGGCGGACTGGCGGGCGGGCTTGATGACGACGGCGGATCCGGCGGCCAGCGCGGCCAGGGTGGAGCCGGCGGGGATGGCGACCGGGAAGTTCCACGGCGGGGTGACCACGGTCAGCCTGGACGGCACAAAGGTGGCGCCTTCGACCGTGTCCAGCTCACGGGCCAGTTCGGCGTAGTAATGCGCGAAGTCGATGGCTTCGGATACCTCGGGGTCCGACTGGTCCAGGGTCTTGCCGGTCTCGGCAGCCATAACCTCCATCAGATCCGCGCGGCGGGCCTCCAGGACCTCACCGGCACGGTGCAGCACTTCGGCGCGCTCGGCACCGCTGAGCGCACCCCAGGCCTTGCCCCTGGTTACCGCTGTATCGATGACGGTTTCCAGTTCGGCTTCGGTGCCGACGGCGGCGGCAGCCACGGCGGCCTTGCCCAGCTCGGAGCCGGGCACCCGGGAGAGGATGTTCCGACCCCAGGCCTGGTTGGCGGGCAGCGACGGGTCGCTGTCCGGGGTGTTGTCGAAGCTGTCCGTGGCGGCTGCGGCGGCGGGCAGGGTGCGGTCCTGCACGCGGTGCGGAGCCGGCACCGTGGTGTCCAGGTTCTCCACCGAGGCCAGGAAGCGCAGCTTTTCGCGCTCGAAGAGTGCTTCATTCTCCGCCAGTTCGAAGACGGCGGACATAAAATTCTCGGAGCTGGCTCCTTCTTCGAGCCGGCGGATGAGGTAGGCGATGGCAACGTCGAATTCCGCCGGGTGCACCACCGGGGTGTAGAGCAGCAGGCTGCCGACGTCGCGGCGTACCACCTCGGCCTGGCCGGCGGCCATGCCCAGCAGCATTTCGAATTCAATGCCGTCCCGCACGCCGCGTTCCCCGGCGAGCAGCCAGGCGAAGGCGACGTCGAAGAGGTTGTGTCCGGCCACGCCGATCCGCACGTTGCCGATCCGGTCCGGGTGCAGGGCGTAGTTGATCACGCGCTTGTAGTTGGTATCGCTGTCTGCCTTGGTGTGCCAGGTGGCCAGCGGCCAGCCGTGCAGGGAGGCTTCGACCTGCTCCATGGGCAGATTGGCACCCTTGACCACGCGCACCTTGATGGCGGCGCCGCCATCGGCACGGCGGGCGGCGGCGAATTCCTGCAGCCGGATCATGGCCGAGAGGGCGTCCGGCAGGTAGGCCTGGAGCACAATGCCGGCTTCCAGGTCCTTGAATTCGGGGTTGGAGAGGATGCCGGTGAAGACCGCCATGGTCATCTCCAGATCCTTGTACTCTTCCATGTCCAGGTTGATGAACTTCTTCACCGGTGACTGCGCGGCACGGCGGAAGAGCGGGGTCAGGGACTCGATCACGTGTTCCACCGCTTCGGTGAAGGCCCAGGGGGAATGCGGGGCCACCGTGGCGGAAACCTTGATGGAGACGTAGTCGACGTCGTCGCGGGCCAGCAGGGCGTGGGTGCCCTCGAGCCGGCGGGCAGCCTCGTGCTGTCCGAGAACTGCTTCGCCCAGCAGGTTCATGTTCAGCCGGATGTTCTCCTTGCGGATGCCGGCGATGGCCTTGCCGAGCTTGGCATCGGTGGCGTCCACAATCAGGTGGCCCACCATTTCGCGCAGCACCTTGCGGGCGGCAGGAATAACCACCTGCGGCATGACCGGGCCGAGGATGCCGCCGGCTCGCACGGCAGCGCGCATGTACCAGGGCAGGAAGCCGGGTACGCGGGGGGCCAGGGCCGCGAGGTTGCGGGCGGCCACGCGGATGTCTTCGGGACGGACCACGCCGTCCACAAAACCCACGGTGAAACCGAGGCCGTCAGGGTCCTTCAGGACACCGGCCAGCTGTGCTGCCGAGGCATCCACGGGGACGGCTGCAGCCTCGGTAAGCCAGCGGCGCACAAGTGCCACGGACTGCTCTGCGAGCTGCGGATTGGGGACTGCGCCGGCGACGTCGCGGTCCTCAAAGATTTCGGTCATAAGCTGGTGCTCTTTTCGTCTAACAAGTGGCTATCCCCCCGGGGTACTGACCAATCATCCGCTTGTAGTTCAATTAGATAAAGCGATCTTTTCCCACCAATACCGGTTAGGTCTTCCGAACAATCGAAGGGGTGCTCTGCATGCTCGATATCCGCCGCCTGCGGCTGCTGCGCGAGCTGAAGGTCCGGGGCACTTTGGCCTCGGTTGCCACCGCCCTGAACTTCAGCCCGTCCTCGGTTTCACAGCAGCTGGCGCTGCTGGAAAAAGAGGTGGGCGTTGAGTTGCTGCGCAAAACCGGACGGCGGGTCACACTGACCCCACAGGCCGAGATCCTGGTGGATCACGCGGCGCAGATCCTGGACTCAATGGAACGTGCGGAGGCGGATCTGGCGGAGTCCCTGACTACGGTCACCGGTACGGTGCGGCTGGCGGTTTTCCAGTCCGCGGCACTGGCCCTGGTTCCAGATGCTCTCACCATCCTGGGGCGGGACTACCCCGAAGTGCGGATCGAAATGACCCAGCGCGAACCGGAAACGGCTCTGTACGAAACCTGGGCACGGGATTTTGATCTGGTGATCGCGGAACAGTACCCCGGACATGCTGCTCCCCGGTATCCGGGGCTGGACAGGATGCAGCTCACCACTGACGCCATCCAGCTCGCCGTACCCGAGGACCGGCTGGGCGGAGCGGATATCCGGTCCATTGCCGACACCGCCTCCTGCGCCTGGGTGATGGAGCCCCGCGGAGCGGCCTCCCGGCACTGGGCGGAGCAGGCCTGCCGCCAGGCCGGCTTCGAACCGGATGTCCGCTATGAAACGGCAGACCTGCAGGCGCAGATCCGGCTGATTGAGTCCGGCAACGCCGTCGGCCTGATGCCCGAACTGGTGTGGACCGGCCGCACCCCCACCGTGCGGCTGCTGGACCTGCCCGGCATGCCCCGGCGGACCATCTTCACGTCGGTCCGGGAAGCCGGCAGCCGCCGTCCCGCCATCCGGGCCTGCCGCGAGGTCCTGGAGCGGACGGCCCGGCTGGTGGCGTAAGGGCCCGGCTAGTGGCGTAAGGGCCGGTGCGGGTTCGTCTGCTCATGGGGGTTTGGGCGCGTCCGTCTGTCGGGATGGGGTTCCGGCGCCTCCGTCTGCCGGTGGGGGTTTGGGCGCCTCCGTCTGCCGGGATGGGGTTTGGGCGCCTCCGTCTGCCGGGATGGGGTTTTCCGCACGGTTCGGGTTTCTGCTGCCGGTTTGGGACATCGCTCCTCCGCAAACCGGCAGGGATTTCCCAAACGGGCAGGGAAACCACAAAGCGGCAGGGAGGGTTTCCGGTGGTTTGTCTCCCCGATTCCCCGGGAGGACTGAGGTTATTGCCGGACGGACTCAGCCTGCCCTTAGAGCCCACACGTTGCCTGAATGTCGGCAATGGTGCTTTGCCACGCAAACATATCGAAGCCCGACGCGGCATCCGGGCTTTCAGCAGCGCTAATGGCCGTGCCCAAGGACAAAATGAACTCCTCCAAGTGCACTTTCAAGCCCTCCGGCGCGCTGGCGGCGATGCTGCGGATCTGCATCGCCACTGTGCGGGCGCTCTCCGGCGGCGCATTGAATCCGTAGATGCCCTCCTGGATTCTGACAAAATAGACGGCCTGGGAAAGCGGCGCTTTGCTCTCCGGTCCGGCGAGCTTGCGGCAGGATTCCTCCAACGGATCCTTCGCCGAGGCTACCGGGGTTACAGAAGGGGCGGCCGGGAAGGAATCCGACGGCGCTGCAGCGGGTAAGGCTTCTTCCGTTGCCGAACTGCACCCGGTCAGCAGCATCAGGGCAAGGGCCATGTTGGCAGCGGTTTTTCGCATAGGTTCCCCCGGGCTCCGTGGACAGTTGCCCCAGCCCAACCCAGAACCCTTAGGCCGGAGCTTGGACTCCAGCCGTGCGCTGCGCCGATTGGGACTGCAGTCGCTGATCGCGGAACGCGTTGCCTGAGGCACGATGCGGGTTCGCCTGCCCGGCATGTTTTCCGCACGGTTCAGATTTTTTCGCACTGTTTGGGCTTATCCGCACGGTTCAAACCGTCCGGAATTCACCAAACCGGTCGATTTTTCCCTCCGTGCGGGAGGGGAACGCAGCAAACGGCGGGCCCCGGGAAACCCAGGACCCGCCGCTGTGGTTCTACGCCGCTGTGGCTCTGCGCTGTTGCGGTTCTACGCCGCTGTGGCTGTGCGCCGTTGTGGCTGCACGCGGTGAAACCGATAACTACACGCGGTGAAACCGTACTAGCGGCTGCCGCCGGAGCTGCCCGAGCTGCCGGAGTCCGAGCTGCCGGAGTCCGAGCCCCCGGAACCCGAACCGCCTGAGCCGCCGGACCCGGACCCGCCCGAGGTGCCGCGCCGGATGTTGGTCTCGTCCACATCCGTATCGATCTGCTCCTTGCGGACCTCCTCGGAAATGCTCTCCGTGTCCGTGACGGTCTCGGTCTCCAGCCGCACACGCTCCACCGGTTCGGTGTGCTTGGAGATCACAGGTTCCTCGGCATGCAGGGTGACCTCGTGCTCATCCTCGGTCAGCTCGGCACCGGAAAGGGCGTCACCCGCGTTGGCATCCGTGATGGGCTCACGCTCAATCCGGACCTCCTCGTGGCTGACCGGAACCTGCTGGGTCACCGTTTCCGTCACGATGTACTTGCGCAGCCGAGCCTTGCCCACGGAACGGTTTTCGGTGCCAACATTCAGTCGCTCCTCGGACCGGGTCATGGCGTCATCAATGTTGGCTCCGGACCGGGACTGATCCGAAAGGTCTGACGTGCCCGCGCCACTCGAGGTGCCGGCAGTACGCTCGTCAGAGACCAGCCCGGCGTCCGCATCGCTGCCGGACATACCGCCTGAGCTACGGCTGGAGGTGGTGCCGCCGTCGGTCAGCGTTCCGTCGTCGGCGGAAATCGTTTCCGTTTCAGTGATGGACTCGCTCGAACCGTCGTCGTAGGCGAACCCGTAGTACCGGTAGAGGGTCACTTCCTCTTCCGGACTGATGGAGCCGTCACTGTCGATGTGCGGCGCGTTCCTGACCTCTTCCTTGGAATACGGCACCAGGACGTCAACACCGTCAACGCTTGCTTCGGTGAGGGGGATGAACGTTTCCGACGTACCGAAAAGACCGGTGTTCACCGTGACCCAGGCCGGCTCGTCCGTTTGGTCATCCAGGTAGAACGTGCCGACTGAGCCGATCCTGTCACCGTTGGGGCCCAGCACATTGCCGGACCCGGCCATAAGCCCTTCGACCTGCTGATTCGTGATCATCGTGTTCTCCTCGCGACAGCGAATCCGCCGAGTCGGTTGACCGGCGGCGGTTCACCACAGACCGCAGGAGGGGGACACTGGCTTGTCCACGTGCATCCCTGGCGGCCAGTTGGTTTGGAAGTGACTTGGCAGATACCAAGCCCACTTACAATTCCAACCCGCTGCCGGGACCCCGTCAATAGGTACCGGCAGCCCGAAGAACCAGAGTGCCCGTCCGGTGGGACGGGCACTCTGCAGGACAGGCAGGCCGGCACGGGCAACCGCACGGGCAACCAGGCGCAGGCAGGAGGGGCACAGACAGTCAGGCGACCCGTCCGCCCGGAAGAAAAAAGCCTATGCGTCCTTCAGCAGGCTGTCGCGGACCTGCCGGCGCAGCACCTTGCCCAGCATGGACTTGGGCAGCTCCTCGATGGCAAGGATCTTCCGCGGCACCTTGTAGGGGGTAAGCCGTTCCCGGCAGTAGGCGCGCAGGGCGGCCTCGTCCAGTTCCGCACCTTCCTGGAGCACGACGGCGGCCACCACCTGCTCGCCTCCGTCGGCGCGGGGCAGTCCCACGACGGCGGCGTCGAGGATGAGCTGGTGGGTGCGCAGCACTTCCTCCACCTCCGTCGGGGAAACGTTGAACCCGCCGGTGATGATCAGTTCCTTGCGCCGGTCCACCACCTTCACAAACCCGTCCTCATCAACGGTGACAATGTCACCGGTCCGCAGCCAGCCGCCGTCGAGCAGTACCTCGGCGCTGCCTTCGGGATTGTTCCAGTATCCGGCGAACACCTGGGGTCCGCGGATCAGCAGTTCGCCGGGGGTGCCGGGGTCAACATCGTTCTCCGGAGCTTCCGGATCCACCACACGCATCTCGGTGCTGGGGAACGGAACGCCGATGGTGCCGTTGCGCCGGGAAGGGGCAAAGGGGTTGCCCAGTGCCACGGGCGAGGATTCGGTCAGGCCGTAGCCCTCCACCAGCAGCCCGCCGGAAACCTCTTCCCAAAGCTGGACGGTAGCTGCCGGCAGGGTCATGGCACCGGAAATGGCGTAGCGGATGGTGGAGAGGTCCACACCTCGCTTCTTGGACTCCAGCGCGGTCTTTTCATAGATGGGCGGCACGGCGCAGAAGACGGTGGGCTTGGACTTCTTCGCCGCGGTCATCACCAGATCCACATCGAACTTGGGGAAAAGCACCAGCCTCGAGCCGGTGAGCACGGAGAAGGTCAGGTACAGGGTGAGGCCGAAGGCGTGGAACATCGGGAGGACACCGTAGATGACTTCCTTGCCCTCCTGCGCTCCGTGCATCCAGGCCTTGCCCTGCAGGGCATTCGAGCGCAGGTTGAAGTGCGTGAGCATTACCCCCTTGGGCACACCGGTGGTGCCCGAGGTGTACTGCAGTGCCGCCAGGTCGGTGACCTTGGGGCGCGGGTGGTCCTTCGCCAGCGGCGCGGTGTCCAGCAGCTCCTCCCAGGCCAGGGTGTTTTCCGTCTTCGCCGTCAGTCCCTGGCGGGTCCGGCGTACCGACGGCAGCGGCAGGGTCAGCGCCATCCGCTTCAGCCGGGGCATGGCCTTGGTGATGTTCACGGCCACGATGGTGTCCACAGCGACGTCGTCCGGGAAATCCTGGACCTTTTCCACCACCTTGTCCCACACGATGGCGACCTTGGCACCGTGGTTTTCGAATTGGTGGCGCAGTTCCCGCTCGGTGTACAGCGGGTTGTGGCCGACGACGACGGCGCCCAGGCGGAGCACGGCGTAGAACGCAATGAGGTACTGCGGGCAGTTGGGCAGGATGACGGCTACGCGGTGGCCCTTGCGCACACCCAGGCGGCGCAGGCCTTCGGCGGCCCGGTTGATCCGGTCGCCCAGCTCCTTGTAAGTGGTCTCAGCGCCGAAGAATTCCAGTGCCACCTTGCTGCCGAAACGGTCCACCGCGTCTTCCATCATGGCGGTGAGGGATTCCGTGGGCAGGTCAATCTGCGCCGGAACACCGTTCTGATAGTTCTTCACCCACAGCGGTTCAGACACAGATTCGGCAGCAGCGGACATGGATAGGCTCCTTAGTTTGGCTAACAACGACTATATCGAGGCACCGCTTCCGGAGATAAAAAACGAGGCCGGGGCCACCCTGGTGCCCGCTTCCGGCGCAGATCACACCTGCTGTGGCGGAGAAGTGGCGCAGAAGCGCCGGGCTGGCGGCGCCGGGAGCCGGGCGGCTAGGCGTCCTGGCCGGCTAGGCGTCCTGGCCGGCGAGGCCTGCGAGGTACCTGGCCAGCGCCCGCGGCGCGGACCGGGGTGCCACCGCCTCAACGGCGGCGTTGTAGTTGGTGTTGGTGTTCACGTCATAGGTGAGCAGCCGGCCGTCGGCCGCTTCGATGAATTCGATGCCGCAGACCTCAATCCCGTTGCGCCGGGCGAAGTCCAGGTACTTGGCGATCACCGGCGAGTCGAAGTCCTCGCGCAGGCTGAACAGCTGGGTGTCTGCGTCGGGGGCGATGGTGGCCCCCGGGGGCATCACGGGCCGGCCGGTGACCGGGTCAATGGCGCAGGCGTCGGCCGGGCAAAGCTGGAAGCCGCCGCGGGCGGTGTCCGCCCGGATCGCGTAAATGAACTCGCCGCCGACAATCTCCGCCCGGGTAATAAAGGGTTCGGCGGCAACAATGAATTCCTGGACCAGGGTGATGCCGTCCACAGGTTCCTCGAACTCCTCCGAGGCAACGTAATCCGCCAGCTCGCCGTGCGACTCGAACTTCCGCACCCCGAGCCCCTTGCCGCCCTGGTTGTGCTTGAGTATGAACGGGGCTTCAAATTCCTTTGCAGCCGCCAGGATCTGGCCGCGGCCCACCGCTGCCACGGTGCGCGGGGTGTCAATGCCCGCAGCGCGCAGCGCGGTCAGCTGGTCCACCTTGCTCATTTCCATCTCCAGCACGCGGCGGCCGTTCACCGTGCGCCGGCCGTGGGCCTCGAGCCAGGACAGCACGGAGCGGGCATAGTCCTTGGACAGCCCGTGGTCGCGGGTATGCGCGGAGGCGCTGATCCGGGACCAGAAAATCCCTTCCGGCGGTACGGCGTCCAGGTCCAGCACCCCGTCGGTGAGCAGCCATTCCTCCACGTGGATCCCCTCCGCCTCGAAGGCGCGCGCAAAGGGCGGAAACCATTCGGGATTCTCATGCAGGGCATAAACCGTGGGGGTGCTCATGGGGTTCGCTTTCGCCGGTGTTCTCGTTGGTCTGATGCGTCCCGGTGGGGCGCACCGCCACCCTAGGCCCGCCGTCGTTCTCCCGCCAGCCCATGTGACGCTGCACGACGGCGGGGGCGGGCGCCCGGAAGCGGCCTAGCGTCCCCTGCCGGCGAGTTTGGCTACCAGCGTCTGCGGCGCCAGCTTGCTCACGGCCGCCACTGCCCGGTACCGCCTGGAGGGGATGGACATGCCCTTCCCGGCAAAGGCATCGGCGAGCCCCTCACGCACCACCTGCTCAACCTGCAGCCACATCCACTTGGGGTAGACGCTCTTGTCCATCTGCATGCGCTGGTGGAACTCGGTGTGCACAAATCCCGGGCACACGGCGGTGACGGTAATGCCGCGGTCCTTGTAGTAGATGTTGGCCCAGCGGCTGAAGTTGATCAGCCACGCCTTGGCGGCACTGTAGGTCCCGCGCGGCAGCAGGCCGGCAAGGGAGGCCACGTTGATGATCCGGCCGCCGCCGCCCGCCTGCATGGCGTTCAGCGCCGCATGGCTGAGCTTCAACGGAGCCGTCACCAGCACATTGAGGTGGTCCACCTCGGCATCAAGGTCATTCCGGGCAAAGTCGTTCTTCAACCCATAGCCGGCGTTGTTCACCAGGATCCGGACGTCGGGCTCCTGCACCCGCCGGGCCACTGCGGCCACGCCGTCCTCGGTGGAAAGGTCCGCCCCGATGTATTCCGTTTTTACCGAGTATTGCTCCGCGAGCCGTGCGGCGGCATCCGCCAGCCGCCCGGTGTCCCGGCCGGTGAGCACCAGGTTGTAGCCGCGTTCGGCCAGACGGCGGGCGAATTCCGCACCGATGCCGGAGGTTGCCCCTGTGATTACTGCTGTCTGCGTCATAGCCGCCACTTTGCTATGTCCCTGCAGCTTTGGCAACGCGGCAGGCTCCTTCCCGAACGGGCTTGCCGCCCTCCCGGCGCGGGCCTAGCGTGAAGAAAACACCACCTGCCGGAAATGGGCCCCATGCCGGAATCCGCCACCCCTCCTGGCCCCGTCCCCCCGCACGGATGGCGGGACCGCACCGATGCCGGCCGTCAGCTCGGCGCAGCGCTGACGGCCTATGCCGATGCACCCCAGCTGCTGGTGCTGGGCCTGCCCCGCGGCGGTGTGCCGGTGGCAGCGGAGGTGGCGGCCGCCCTGGACGCCCCGCTGGATGTGGTGGTGGTCCGCAAAATCGGATATGCGTTGCAGCCCGAGCTCGCCGCCGGGGCGGTCGCCGGGATAGCGGGAATCACCGAAGTGGTGCGGAACCATGACGTGCTCAGCTACTGGCGCAGCCGCAGCAGCCGGGCGGACACAATGTTTGAGGCTGCCGCCGAGGACGAGCTGGCCGAAGTGCGGCGGCGGGAAGAGCTGTTCCGGCCCGGAACCCCGGTGCGGGCGGTGCCGGGGGCAACAGTGATCCTGGTGGATGACGGCCTGGCCACCGGCTCCACTATGCGCGCGGCGCTGGGGGTGGTCCGCCGGCTGGCCCCGGCCTGGCTGGTGGCTGCCGCCCCCGTGGCCTGCGGCAGCGCAGCGGACATCCCGGCGTCGCTGGCCGACGACGTCGTGGTGCCGTGGGCACACAGCGGACTGGACGCCGTCGGACTGGCCTATGACAGTTTTCCGCAGACCACGGACGCGGAGGTCCGGGCCTTTCTGGGGGTGGGCGGACCTCCGTGGCTGCAGTAACTCTGGCCGCTGGGAACGCGCACGGGCAGACTGTCCGCTTATGGAGACCCAGCAGAGCAGTGCACAGCCGCGTCCGAACTTCTCCGGTGCCGGGTATGTCGCCCTGGGCAGCTCCTACGCTGCCGGCCCGGGGCTGGGGATTCCGGTCCCCCGCTCAGCGCCCGGCGCCCGCCGCACCGACGCGAACTATCCCCACCGCCTGGCGTCCGCGCTGGACCTGATGCTCACCGACGTCACCAGTTCCGGGGCGGTCACCGCGGACATTCTGTACCGCCGGCAGTTCGGCCAGCCGCCCCAGGCGGACGCGCTGACCCCGGACACGGACCTGGTCACCATCACTGTGGGCGGCAATGACATTGGCTACGTCACGGGTCTGGTGGCCGCCGGTTTGCCGCCCGGTCCGGCCCGGCTCGCCGGGCTGGCAGGCGGACTGCAGCGGCTGGGCACCGGGGGCCTGGACCGGCAGCTGGTTCTGCTCGAAGCCTCCCTCACCATGGTGGGCGAACTGGTCCGCCGGCGCGCGCCGCGGGCACGGGTCCTTTTTGTCCAGTACCTTCCCGTGCTGCCGCCGGACCCCGTGGTCCGTGTGCCGCGGATGAGTACCCGGCAGGCAGCGTCCGGGCGGAGGTTCTTTACGCATCTGGCCGGTGCAACGGCGCGTGCGGCCGCGGCTACCGGGGCAACTCTGGTTCCGGTAGCCGCTGCGGGTGCGGACCACCATGCCTGGTCCGATGACCCCTGGACCACCGCGGGCATCCGTCCGCGGCCGGGCGGCCCGCTGCCCTTTCACCCGAACACGGAAGGCATGGCGGCCGTGGCCGCAATGATCGGGGCGGAGCTGACGGGTTCCGGCGCCGCTCCCTAGAGAAGCAGGGCGTGCCCGGCGGATACTTGAGGCGGGTCCAGCCGGTCCGTGGGGGCAATCTCTCTGGAGGTCCTAAGCATGTCCGCATCAGGAAGCAGTTCATATCGTCAGGACAACGGGTTTGCACTGGACGCCCTGAATCTTGCCAGATCCGCCATCCGCGGGATCCGCATCGGGCTGGGAATCACCGGCCTGGTATCCGTAATTCTTGGCCTGCTGGTCCTTTTCTGGCCCGGAGCGACACTGGAGGTCCTCGCTTTTCTCTTTGGGCTCTATTTCCTGGTTGCCGGCATTATCCGTGTGCTGCTGGGCATCTTTACCGGAATCGGCGTCGGCCTGAAGATCCTGAACATTCTTGTAGGGCTGGCCTTGCTGGTGGTTGGCGTTATTGCCATCCGGAATCCGGCGGCAACCCTGACTGCGCTCGCACTGCTGCTGGGCATCGCCTGGATCGTGGAGGGCGTCATGAGCCTGGCCGAGTCCGACCGCGGGGGCTCGCGCTGGTTCGCCATTGTGCTGGGCATCCTCAGCATCCTCGCCGGAATTGCGGTGCTGATCCTGCCGCTGGGCTCCCTTGCCGTGCTGGTGATTTACGGCGGCATTTTCCTGATCGTCCTCGGCGCCCTCCAGCTGATTCGGGCATTTACCTTCGGCCGCGGGCTGCCGCGCACGGCATAGCCTGCCAGCCCCTGTCCCCGCGGTGCACACAGCATCCAGCGTTCTTACAGCGGACACCCAGCGGGTGTTAACACAGCGCTAACCTGCAGGCGCTGCCGCGCGTAACATCGGGCCGCCACCCTTGAGGGAGCGTCTCCGCCGCGGCTGCGGCGGGACTGCCGGTCAGTAATGGGGGCTGATCCATCCCTTGCCCCGCCGGCTGCACCTGCCCTTCCCTGAATGTCTGGCCTGTGTTCCGGGGGGCACGTAAACAGCGGGCACCCGACCCGAACGGGAGTACCTCCATGGACTCTGGAAACACGGCCTGGCTGCTGGCCAGTTCCGCGCTGGTCTGTCTGATGATCCCCGGCATCGCTTTTTTCTACGGCGGCATGGTGGGTTCACGGCGAATCCTGAACATGATGATGATGTGCTTTGGCGGAGCCAGCCTGGTAGCCGTCCTCTGGGTGCTGTACGGCTATTCCGCGGCCTTCGGCAACTCACTGGGCGGCGTAGGGCTGCTGGGAAACCCGCTGGAGTTCTTCGGACTGTCTGAACTGCTCACCGAGGATCCCGCAGCATCCATCCCGCTGGCACTATTCGCCGCCTTCCAACTGATGTTCGCGTGCGTCACCACGGCCCTGGTGGCCGGGTCCGCCGCCGGGCGGATGAAATTCGGCGCGTGGATGGTCTTCGCCGGCCTCTGGGCGTCGCTGGTCTACTTCCCGGTAGCGCACTGGGTCTTCGCCTTCGACAATGCCGACGGAACGGTGACCGGCGGCTGGATTGCCAACCAGCTGGGCGCCATCGACTTTGCCGGCGGCACCGCGGTGCATTTGAACGCCGGGGTTGCCGCCCTGGCACTGGCCCTTGTCCTGGGCCGGAGCAAGGGCTGGCCGCACTCACACGGCCAGCCGCACAGCCGGCCGCTGATCCTCCTCGGAGCCAGCCTGCTGTGGATCGGCTGGTACGGGTTCAACGCCGGGTCTGCGCTGAGCGCCGGGCACTCGGCCGCCGTCGTTTTCCTGAATACCGCTGTGGCCGCTGCGGCCGGCCTGCTCGGCTGGGCGCTGATGGAACGTATGCGCCTGGGCCGCTCCTCCAGCCTCGGAGCGGCGTCCGGACTGATTGCCGCCCTCGTGGCCATCACCCCGGCCTGCGGTGCCGTCAGCCCGCTGGGAGCCGTAGCCATTGGGGCAATTGCCGGGCTGGTCTGCTCGCTGGCCATTGAGCTGAAGTTCCGGCTGGGCTTTGACGATTCCCTGGACGTGGTGGGTGTCCACGCCGTCGGCGGCCTGCTGGGCACTCTGCTGATCGGCCTGTTCGCCACCGACGCGGCACCCAACGGGGTCAGCGGCCTGTTCTACGGCGGTGGTTTCTCGCTGCTGGGCATCCAGGCGCTGGCTTGCCTGGCGGTGCTGGTGTACTCGTTCGCGGTGACCTGGCTGATTGCCAAGGTGCTGCAGCTGACCATCGGGCTGCGCATCCCGGAGGAGAGCGAACTCAAGGGCATTGACCTGATCGCCCACTCCGAATCCGCCTACCGCAATGACGAAGAACCCGTGGAACTCGGCGCACCGGCCCGCTCCTAGCCTCCTCAAAGGGCAGGCCGGTCCGCTGAAAGGAGGAACGGACGCACCCTTCACGGGTGCGTCCGTTCCGGTATCCCGGCTCAGAGATCGTCGTAAAGCCCCTCCTCCTGCGCCAGGTAGGTATCCAGCAGCCGCCGGGAATGTTCGCCCGCGGCGCCCTCCTGTGCCAGCCCGTCCTTCATGGTTTGCGCCTGGGCAGCTCCGGCGGGGAAGGGCGGCAACAGCGGCACAGCCGGATCGGTCACGACTTCGATCAGGAACGGCCGCTTGGCGGCGAGCGCCACGTCCCAGGCCTCCCCCAGCAGTTCCGGGTCCTCCACCCGGACACTTTCCAGGCCCAGCAGTTTGGCGTATTCGGCGTATCTGAAGTCCGGCAGCGACTGGCTGTCCTCGAACCGCGGGTCCCCCTCCATCTCGCGCTGCTCCCAGGTCACCTCCGCCAGTTCGCGGTTATTCAGCACACACAGGACAAACCGCGGGTCCTCCCACTTCTGCCAGAGCCGGCTCAGGGTGATCAGCTCGCTCACGCCGGCCATCTGCATGGCACCGTCCCCGGAGAGCGCCACCACCGGACGGTCGGGAGCAGCAAGTTTCGCCGCCAGTCCGTACGGCACGGAGCAGCCCATGGACGCCAGGGTGCTGGAGAGGTGCGCCGGCACCCCTTCCGGCAGCTGGAGCTGCCGGGCGTACCAATAGACGGAACTGCCGACGTCGACCGCCACCTGCGCGTTGTCCGGCAGCCGCCGGTTCAGTTCCCAGACCACGCGTTCCGGGTTGACCGGATCTGCGTCGGTCATGGCGCGGACCCGGGCCAGTTCGTGCCAGCGGCGTACGCTTTCCTCCACCTTGCCCCGCCAGGGTGTATCCGGCCTGGCCTCCAGCAGTGGAATGAGGGCATCCAGTGCGGGACCGGCGTCTGAGGTAATGCCCACCTCCACCGGGTACCGGTTGCCGATGGCCGAGGCATCCCGGTCAATCTGCACGGCCCGGGCCGATCCGGGCGTTGGATAGAACTCGGTCCAGGGGTCATTGGAGCCGATGATCAGCAGGGTGTCGCAGTTATCCAGCACGTAGCCTGCGGACGCGGTGCCCAGATGCCCCATGGTCCCCGCGGCCAGGGGCGCCGTTTCATCCACGTAGGGCTTGCCGAGCAGGCTGGTGGTGATACCCGCACCAATCTTCTCCGCCAGGGCATGGACCTGCGCCCGCGCGTGCCGGGCGCCCTGGCCTACCAGCAGCGCCACCTTCTGCCCGGAATTGATCAGGTCTGCCGCGGCCTGCACATCAGCCTCGCCGGGCTGGGTGCGGGCGGGACGGAACACCGGGACGGTGTTCAGGATGCCGTGTTCCTGTTCCAGCTCCGGGGCCGGGGCCTGCTGCACATCATGCGGAATGATCACGACGGCGGGTGTGCCGGTGGCGAGCGCCTTCTTGAAAGCCCGGTCCAGGACCAGCGGCACCTGTTCCGGGGAATTGACCTGCTGCCGGAAGGCCGAGGCCACGTCCCGGGTCAGGTGCATCAGGTCCACCTCCTGCATATAGGAGGACCCAAGCACGCTGCGGGACTGCTGGCCGACAATGGCGACCACGGGCACACCGTCCAGCCGTGCGTCATACAGTCCGTTGAGCAGGTGGATGGCTCCCGGGCCCTGCGTGGACATCACCACCCCCACTCCGCCGGTGTATTTGGCGTGCCCCACAGCCATAAAGGCAGCGTTTTCCTCGTGCCGGACCTGGATGAATTCGGGATCTCCGCTGCGGCGCATGGCGCCGAGCACGGTGTTGATCCCATCGCCGCTGTACCCGAAGACGCGCTGCACGTTCCAGGCTTTCAGGCGATCGACAATCACATCAGCAACAAGCCGTTCACTCATGTTTCGTCCTTCCGCGTTCCGTCCGGCCGGAGCCGCCCGGCGGCCGGATGCGCACATAGTCAGGGTGCTTATGGTGCTTTCCTTTCAACCTATCCCCTTCGCGGCGTCCACGCCTCACCCGCCCATGATGTCCGGCGTCCTGATCCCGTTCCGGCACCACCGCCGGCTCCCGTCCCCTGCCTTTCGGCGGACGCTGCGCGTAATCTTGCAGCATGCCCAAGGTCATCTATTACGTAGCTTCGTCCCTGGATGGCTTTATTGCGACAGCCGACAACAACCTGGACTGGTTGCTGCAGTTCGGCTTCGAGCCCTTCCAAGCGCACTATGACCGGTTCATCGCCGGAGTCGGTGCGGTGATTATGGGTGGAGAAACCTACCGCTGGCTCCGCGCCGAGGAACCGGATGCCTGGGCCTACAGCCAGCCGTGCTGGGTGCTGACTTCCCGGGAGGAAACCCCGCCGCCGCAGGGCGACATACGGTTTGCCGCCGGGGACGTGGAGCAGGTACTTGACGAAGCCCGGGACGCCGCCGGGGAGCGCAACGTCTGGGTGGTGGGAGGCGGCAATGTGGCGGCCCAATTTGCTGACGCCGGGCTGCTGGACGAACTGTGGGTGACCTACATGCCCGTTGCCCTGGGCAGCGGGCGGCGGCTTCTTCCGGTGGACCGCCCCACCCGGCCCATGCAGCTGGTGGCCACCACCCAGTTCAACGGCGGGGCGGCCGAGCTCCGGTTCTCCGTGCGGTAAACCCAACGGACCGTCCATTCCCTCATCCGGCGGCATAAGAATGCTGTTTTTCACCGCATTGGAATCCTCCGCTGCGGAACACATTAGAGGGCATATTTATGCACCCCGGGCTGGCAATTAAAGCCGTGCGGAACCTGTAAAGTGTGCAGTTGAATCCGCTCTGGGCCCCGGGCGGTTATTGCATCAGAAGAAAAGCAGGCGCTGGGACACATGAAGACTGATATCCGGACCCGGAACAACGTTCGAGTGCTCGGACGCACGGAGGGTCCGGTATTGCTTTTCGCGCACGGGTTCGGCTGCGACCAGGGGATGTGGCAGCATGTACTGCCGCATTTCACCGATGACTACAAGGTCGTCGTCTTTGACCACGTGGGCGCGGGCGGCTCGGACCTCGATGCCTATGAACCGGAAAAATACTCCACCCTGGACGGCTACGTTTCCGACGTCCTGGAACTGTGTGAGGACCTTGACCTGGAGGATGTCACCTTCATCGGCCACAGCGTCAGCGCCATGATGGCCGTGGCCGCGGCGGCACGGAAGCCCGACCGGCTGGGCCGGATCATCCTCGTGGCCCCCTCCGCCAGCTACATGGACTACCCGGAGGACGGGTATACAGGCGGTTTCAGCCGCGCCGACCTCGACGACCTGCTGGTCTCCCTGGACACCAATTACCTGGTCTGGGCAGCAACCATGGCACCGGTCATCATGGGAAACCCCGACACCCCCGCCCTGGGCACCCGACTGGAGGACAGCTTCTGCCGGGTCAACCCGACCATCGCCCGCCAGTTCGCACGGGTGGCCTTCCTGTCCGACGTCCGCCACCTGCTGAAGGACGTTTCCCTTCCCACACTGATCATGCAGGCCTCCGCAGACCTGCTCGCACCGGATCACGTGGGCGTCTATCTGCAGGAACGCATCCCGGGCAGCACACTGGTGCGGATGGAAGCCACCGGCCACCTTCCGCATGTGAGCGCGCCCAAGGAGACGGCAGGCATCATCTCGCAGTATCTGCAGCAGTCGACGTAACCGTGGAGCAGCTTTTCCCCCTCGACTACGAGGCGTTGTTCAACAACGCCCCGGCCGGACACATCCTGACCCTGACGGACGGAACCGTCGTGTCCGCCAACACCATGCTCCTCTCCTGGATCGGCAAGTCCCTGGAGGAGCTGCGCGGCACCAGCCTGCTCAAGCTGCTCCCTGTGGGCGACCGCATTGTCTACACCACCCACGCCATGCCGCAGCTGGGAATGAAAGCGACTTTCGCCGAGCTCGCCGTCGACCTCCTGGGACCCGAAGGCCGGCGCATTCCGGTGCTGCTCTCCGCCACCCGCACCCCCGCCACCGCCGACCGCCCGGCGCTTGACCAGGTAGTGGCGTTCTACGCGCATGAGCGGCGGCTGTATGAACGGGACCTGATTTCCGCCCTGCGCACCGCGGAAGAGGCCGAAGCGGCACGCGCTGAGGCCGAAGCCACTCTGACCGCGCAGACCGTGGTGCTGCAGGAGAAGGACGTGGTGCTGCAGGCCTCCCTGTTGGAGAGCCTGCGCAAGGAGCTGATGCTCGAGTCCATCCTCAACACCGTGCGGGTGGGTGTGGTGGTCATTGACGAGGAAGGGCGGCGCCTGCTCACCAACCCCCGCCAGCAGTTCCACGAACGCCTGGCCGCCCCCAGTTTCACCCGGCGCCCCTCCGAGGCCGAGTTGCTCATTTTCGGGCCGGACCGCATCACCCCGGTTCCGCCGGCCGAGCGTCCGGTGCAGCGGGCATCGGAGGGGCACTCCTTCTCCGACCAGCTGGTCTGGTACGGCGAGGGCGAGGAGCAAAAGGCACTTAGCGTCTCGGCCCGTTCCATGCACGGCGACGACGACGCGTTCCAGGGCTCGGTGATCGCGTACAGCGACGTCACGGGCCTGGTGAATGCGGTGGCTGCCAAGGACGACTTCGTGGCCAATGTGTCCCACGAGCTGCGCACCCCGCTGACCTCCATCATGGGGTACCTGGAACTGGCGCTGGATGAGGAAGACGCCATCCCCTCCTATGTGGCGTCCTCCCTGAAGGTGGCGCAGCGGAACTCCGAGAAACTGCTGCACCTGGTCTCGGACCTGCTCTCCGCCGCGGCCGGTTCCGCCAGCATGGAGCTGGAGGTCACCGACCTCAGCGAGCTCATCCGCGCAGGCATCACCTCTGCGGCCCCGCGCGCGGAAATGAACGGCGTCGACATTGTCACCGAGCTGCCCGAGAACCTGCCGGCCATGCTGGATCCCAAGCGGATGGCGCAGGTCCTGGACAACCTGCTCTCCAACGCGGTCAAGTACTCCCCCGACGGCGGACAGGTCACGGTCAGCGCCTGGCGCACGGAAGCCGGGACCACGGTGCTGCGGGTCGCCGATTCCGGCATCGGCATGACCGGCGCCGAGCAGGCCGAGGTCTTTACCAAGTTCTTCCGCTCGGGCACGGCCCGCAGGGCACAGATCCCCGGCGTCGGCCTTGGCCTGGTGATTTCCAAGCGCATTGTGGAAGAGCACGGCGGCACCATCGCCTTGGAGAGCGAATCCGGCAAGGGCACTGTATTTACGGTCACACTGCCCTGATCCAGCTTGCCAGCGAACTGATTTTGCGGCCGAATGCACGGTGTGCAATCATCCGAAGGTAAAAGGCCCGGCCGTGTGTACGCACCGGCCCGGGCAGGAGGCAGCCTCCCGGGCGAGCGCGGTTGAACGGATTTCGGTAATGGCAGGAACCACAGGGGTGCGCAGGATTGCTCACCGGCTGGGCTCATTTTCAGTGGTGGGCACCGTCGCGTTTGTGGTGGATGTGGGCCTGTTCAACATCCTCTCGGCCACCCTGATCCAGGACAGCCCCATCTTGGCCAAGACCATTTCCGTGCTGGCCGCCACCACGGTGTCATGGCTGGGCAGCCGGTACATTACCTTCCGGAAACTCCGTACACGCAGCATCCGCAGTGAAACGCTGCTCTTTGCCCTGACCAACCTCGTGGGGCTGCTGATCTCCGCCGGCTGTCTCTACGTCTCGCACTACCTGCTGGGCTTCCAAAGCCAGTTCGCGGACAACATTTCCGGCAACGTGGTAGGTATCGCGCTGGGTAACATCTTCCGGTATTTCGCCTACCGGTACGTGGTGTTCAACGGCCCCAGCGAGCACGCGGATGCTTCCCGGCCGGAACCGGAAAGCAGCCGCGCGGCCTGAGCTGCAGGGGGCTCAGCGCTTCTTGGGAATGCGGATCAGCTTCCGGTTCACAAACTCGGCCATCCCGTACCGGGCCAGTTCCCGGCCCACGCCCGAACGCTTGACGCCGCCGAAGGGCAGGTCCTCCTGCGTACCGGAAGTGCCGTTGATCCAGACCATGCCGGTCTCCAGCCGGTCAGCCACCTCCAGCGCCCGGCCTTCATCGGCGCTGAACACGGCCCCGCCCAGACCGAAGGGCGAGTTGTTGGCCAGCTCCACTGCTTCATCGGCGTTGGCGACCTTGTAAATCACGGCCGCCGGCCCGAACAGTTCCTCCGAGAAGGCACGCATGTCCTCAGTGACGTCGGTCAGGACTGTCGGCTGGACGTAGGATCCGGGACGGTCGATCCTCCCGCCGCCGGTGCGCAGGGTGGCGCCCCGCTCCACGGCGTCGCGGATCTGTTCCAGCAGCCCGTCCGCGGCGGACTGTGAGGAGAGCGGACCAAACCGCGTCTCCTGCTGCAGCGGGTCTCCGGGCTCGATGGCCGCCATGCGGGCGGTGAACTTCTCCACGAACTCCTCGTAGAGATCCTCCACCACAATGAACCGTTTCGCCGCGTTGCAGGCCTGCCCTGTGTTGCCCATCCGCCCGGCAACCGCTGCCTTGACCGTCGCGTCCAGGTCTTCGGAGTCCAGGACAATGAACGGGTCGCTGCCGCCCAGTTCAAGGACGTACTTCTTCAGGTTGCGTCCGGCCACTTCGGCGACGGCGGCACCGGCACGTTCGCTGCCGGTCAGGGACACACCCTGGATGCGCGGGTCGGCAATGATGTCCGCAGCCTGCTCGTTGGTGGCGAAGATGTTGGTGTAGGCACCGGAGGGGACTCCGGCATCGGCGAAAATCTGTTCCATGGCCAGCGCGGACTGCGGGCAGTTGTTGGCGTGCTTGAGCAGCACCGTATTGCCCAGCATCAGGTTCGGCGCTGCGAAACGTGCCACCTGATAGTAGGGATAGTTCCACGGCATGATCCCCAGCAGGGCACCAACGGGCAGGGTACGCACCACGGCGCTGCCACCGCCCCGGGGATCAAGCTGTTCATCCGCCATAAAGCCGGGCCCCTCGGTGGCGTAGTACTCGTAGATGTTGGCGGAGAGCGCCACTTCACCCTTGGCTTCGCGCAGCGGCTTGCCCATTTCCAGGGCAATGAGGGCGGCGAGTTCGTCGGAACGCTCCCGGTAGAGTTCGGCGACGCGTGAGAGAACCTTGCTGCGGTTTTCCACCGGTTCGGCACGCCAGTGGGTAAAAGCGGCATGGGCTGAATCGATGGCCTGGCGGATTTCGCCGTCGGTGGCCGTGGGGAATTCCTGAAGGGTCTCTCCAGTGGACGGATTTACGCTCTTGTAAGCAGTCATGTGCGCCACGCTACCCGCGCATATCGCGTCTGTAAAAGCACGGATTCCGGGGACTAAATCCGGTTGTTTCAGTGTTTAGGCGGACATTCTTTGCTAGGAATGCCGGGGCGCGTCCGGCGATTCGTCGCTGGTGCCGGTTCCGTTCCGGCGCAGGCGCGGCAGCTTCAGTTTCGGCCGCGGCCAGCCGGCTCCGGGACGCTCCGCTGGCCGTGCCCGCCGCGGCAGCCGGACATTGAACTCCCCCGGCCCGGGCAGCCGCCAGCCGCGCCGCCGGGCCAGGATGCACAGCACGGCGGCCGTGCCGATGGCCACGCCCATGCCCACGTTCTGCAGGCCCATGTTGTACAGGACAGCCATTTCGACGGCGGCCACCAGTGCACCGGTGGCGTACAGCGTGTTGCCACCGAAAATGGCGGGCACCCGGCCCACCACAATGTCGCGGATCATGCCGCCGCCCACGGCCGTGGCCACACCGATGAGGATGGCCGGCAGCCAGTCCAGGTTCACGGCGAGTGCCTTGGCAGTGCCGGTCGCGGCCCAGCAGCCCAGCGCGAACGCGTCGATCACTATGAGGAAGCGGTTGGCCCATTTGCCTTTGAGCTCAATGGCGTAGGCGATGAAGGCACCGGCGAGGGCGGTGATGAGGTAGGCGGGGTTGGTCAGCGCCACCGGTGTCCCTTCCTGCAGCAGGGTATCCCGCAGGACACCGCCGCCCAGGGCGGATGTCAGGGCCAGCACGATGAACCCCACCGGGTCCATCCGCAGCTGCCGGGCGACGGCTCCACCCAAAACGCCGTTGGCCAGCACACCGGCCAGGTCGACGACGTCGAAGACCGCCGCCGGGTCAAAGTAATTCACGCCGCTCCTGCTGTTGATCTGCCCCTTGTGCCGCCGTTCATTCTACGCGGGCCGGCACGCCGGCAGCGGTGCCGCAGCCGGGAATCCGCGGCCGCGGACCCTGATGCGGCACGTCCGGTACCGCTGGAGCGGGCAGGGCATCACGGCATCAGCCGTCCCCCTGCGGATAGTCCTCGTCGCTTCCCGGAACGTCGGTGTTCTGTTCCAGGATGTCGGCCTCGGACCCGTCGGGGTACACCCGGCCTTCCGGACCTGCGTCACCGGCCCCCGGCACCTCCGGGATTTCCTGCTCGATACCGTCAGTGCCGTCCCGGTGGATTTCCCCCGCGGGCCCGGCATCTCCTGCACCGGGAACGGCGGGAATGTCCTGCTCCGCCCGGTCAGCTTCGGAACCGCCGGGAATCAGCGGAAGATCGGTGTCCTTATCCATCTGAGTGCCTCCAATGCGAGCTGGCGTGACCGCGGCGGCGGCCGCTTTGGTCCTTCCTGTGTATCACCGAATCCTCCGCGGCTGAATAGCCTGCGGAACCGGTCAGGCGTCCTGCAGGTCAAGCACCACTTTGATGTCCTCGCCCTGATCTTCAAAGGCCCGGGCATAGTCAGCGAGCGGGACCCGGCGGGAGATGATCTTCTCCAGCCATCCCGTGTCGGTCCGTGCCAGCACTTCAGCGGCCTTCAGGTAATGCCTGCGGTTGGCATTGACGGTTCCAAAGACCACCCGGTTGTCCATGACCAGTCCCAGGTTCAGGGCGCCCAGGTCCAGGGGCTCCTCGGCACCGGTTTCGGAGACACCGGTCAGGCAGGTGACGGAGTTTTTGGCGCCGCGGTGCAGGACCTCCCGGATCACCGCGGGCGCACCTGTGCATTCGATGATGATGTCCGCGCTGATGCCTGAATCCGTGAGGCTGTCCGTGTGGAACACAGCCCCCAGTTCCTTCACCAGATCCGCCTTGGGTCCGTCTTCCTCCAGGTCAAAGACGTGCACTTCGAGTCCGCGCTGCACTCCGAACAGGGCGGCCAGCAGGCCCACCGGTCCGGCGCCGGTCACGGCGGCTACCCGCGGACGGAAATAGGCACGGCTGCCAATCCGGTCAATCTGCTCCCAGGCCTTGGCCAGGATGGTGGCCGGCTCCAGCAGCACTCCCACCCGGTCCAGTGACGGGTCCAGTTTCACCATCTCTTCCGGTTCGCCGCGCCAGCGTTCGCGGGCAAAACCGTCCATCCCTTCAATGCCGTGCTCGGTATAGGTGCCGGTATGGCACATGTCCCATTCGCCCGCAGCACAGGCAGGGCACTTCTCGGCACAGGGCCGGCGGACAATACCCACCACCAGGTCTCCGGCGGCAAGCCCGGAATCTTCCGGCGCCTCCAGCACGCGGCCAAGGTTCTCGTGTCCCATCACCAGATAATCCCGGTTGGCGGGTGCCGTGCCGAACTCAGCGGCAATAACCTCCCGGTCGGTGGCACACAGTCCCACCGACAGGATCTCCACCAGCACGCTGCCTTCCGCTGCATCCGGTTCCGGCAGGTCCCTCAGCTCCAGCGAATCCTTTTGTCCGGGGCTGATTGTCAGTGCCTGCATGTCCATCCCTTCGCGCACGGGGCCGTTTGCCCTCTGCATCCCACATTAGTGCCGGAGGCAGAAGGTGCTTCAACGCCAGTACACGGGGCCGGACACGCGGAAAGGCCCGCCCCTTCAGGGGCAGGCCTTTCGCCTGGTGTGGAGATGGGGGGAATCGAACCCCCGTCCGGTGTTGTTTTGCCAGGGCTTCTCCGGGCGCAGTATGCGTCGGATTTTCTCGGCCCCGGCCATCCTGCATACAGGTGGCCGGTCCGGGCCCAGCCGTCAAAAAGTCCCGAACACCCCGACGGCGGAAGTGTTCAGCAGTGGCCCTCTAAACGACGCCAGGATCCGGAGCGAGAGCGACTCCGGGCTGACGGACTACTCCGGCTGCTTAGGCAGCGAGAGCGAAGTCAGTGCGCATAGGTTTGGCACTTATTTTTTTGCAGAGAGCGTTAACGAGATAACTCTGCGTTCTCGGCCCGCTTCCCCTGGCACAACCAACATCGTCGAAACCGATCATCCCCGTATTGAATTACCAATCAACAAGTTGCCAATCAAGCGACGGCGCCGGTGTCCCGGCTTCCGCTGCGGGCCCTGTTCCGCCCGCATCAGGTATAACGACGACGCCGGGCCGATGATTCCCGCTCTGCCCTGCCTTGTGCCGCGGGCTTGTTGCCGCGCGGGCTGCCGCCGGCAAGGGGCTGGCAGAGGCCCGGCGTGAGGCGACGCCGGGGCTGCCGCCGGGCCGGGACCGCTGTCCCCGCCCGGCAGCCAGAGAGAATCAGCGCTTGCGGCCGAAGACCAGCGAGGCCAGGGCCACGGCGCCGGTCACGGTATAGACGGACGGCCAGGCCCCCATTTTCTTGGCCAGCGGGTGGGACAGGCCGAACGCGGCCACGTAGCCGGCGGTGAGGGCTGCAGCCTTGCCCGTGCCGGCGTCGCGCTTCCACAGGGCAAAGGCAGCGGCACCTGCGGCGGCAAGGACGGCTCCACCAAGCTGGCGGTTGCCGGTGTCACGGGCGGTCTTGTAGCCGCCGATCAGGCCGGCACTGGTAATCAGGGGGGTCAGCAGGGACAACGTATCTCTCCTCCGGTAGACAACAACCCCAGCTTAGGCCGGGCAAAGGACTGTGCGCACGGCGGGTTAGTGGCTGGTGGTGCCCTGCCTGGATTCCAGGACTGGCGGGATCAGGGCATCTGAGACCACACCGGTAATCCAGGCATAGACCGTCTTGTGCCAAACATCCACTGCGGTCTCGGACAGCGGCCACGAGGTGGGCGGGGCTCCGATGCCGGTGGCGTTTTCAAGTGTCTGGTCCGTGGCCAGGCGGACAACGCTGAAGGTCGTGTTCGCAACCGGGCCGCGGATCCCGGTGACGGACCAGATCCCGCGCAGGGCACCGAGAACCGCGCCCGTCCCCCAGTGCATGGCGTGGTTCCAGAGCGGGGGCCGGGCATCGGCGGCGGGTTTTTGGCCCAGCAGGCTCAGCAGGGTGCGGGCCGGAACGTAGGAATTGGGCCTCCGGGTCACAGCCTGTTCCAGTTTTTCGCCGGCGGTCATTGCTGCGACACCGGCCAGTCCGGCAACTGCGCCCTGCCCTGCTGCTTTCAAGAGCTTGCGTCCTCGGAAATCTGACATATCTGCCTCCTCGTGTGCTCGGCCTTTGCCCACCACCATAGGAGAACCGGCGGACATTTTCCTGTCCGGGCGCCCGTTGCCAAGGCACCGTAGACTGGCACTTTCCGGGCGGCGAAAGACGTGGGCAGAGGAGAATGCGGTTATGTCCTTCCCTACTCTGAGGCAGCTGCAGGACAGGCTGACGGCGTTGGCCGGTTCCTGTACCGGAACCCTCGTCATTGGCGTCACCGGTGCGCCGGGGGCGGGCAAAACCACCCTGGTTGAGGCCCTGGTCCGTGCCCTGAACCCGGAACACCAGCCCGTGGAGTCCCGCCGCTTTGCCCATGTGCCGATGGACGGTTTCCACCTCTCGGACCGGGAACTGGACCGGCAGGGCCTGCGGGAGCGCAAAGGTGCCCCGGAAACCTTCGACGCATACGGCTACGCTGCCCTGCTGGACCGGCTGCTCTCCGCCGGGCGTACCGACGTCGTCTACGCCCCGGGGTTCGAGCGGACTCTGGAGCAGCCGCTGGCCGGGGATATCCCGGTTTTCCCGGCAGCCCGGATCATCCTCACCGAAGGCAACTATCTCCTGCTGGACCGCCCCGAGTGGGAACAGGTACGTGCCCGCTGCGCAGAGGTCTGGTACTGCGAACCGGAGGAGGACCTGCGGGTGCAGCGCCTGGTGGAACGGCATATCCGCTTCGGCAAAAGCCCGCAGGCAGCCGCTGCCTGGGTACAGGAGGTGGACCAGCCCAACGCGGAGCTGGTCCGGGCCTCCCGCGGGCGGGCCGACGTGCTGATCCGCGGTTTCCGTAACCTGCCCTGATCACTGCCCGGCTTGGGCCGTGCCCCACGCTCGCGTATAAAAGGACGCAGACCGTACGCGCTTGACCCGGGCCCCCTGCGGCCTCGAACAGGAGACAAAGCATGGACGCAGACGCATCCCCCCGGACGCTGCTGGAAACCGGAGCCGCACTGGAACAGGTGGGTACGGGCGCGGTCTGGGCCGAGGGACCCTGCTGGGTTCCCGGACGCAACGCCGTACGGTACAGCGATGTGCGCAGCAACCGGATCCTGGAATACAGCGAAACCAGCGGTGAGCTCAGCGTCTACGGCCAGGACGTGGAGTTCACCAACGGCCGCGCCCTGGACGCGGACGGGTCGGTGGTCCAGTGCTCGCACGGGCGCCGCGCCATTGAACGGGACCGCGACGGCGCCGTGGAAACCCTGGTGGACCGTTTCGGCGGGGTGCGCTTCAACTCCCCCAACGACGTCGTTGTGAAGTCCGACGGCACCATCTGGTTCTCGGATCCCTCCTACGGCATCGACAACCCGGCCGAAGGCCACCCCGGCGAGCTGGAATACGGGGACCGGTACGTGTTCCGTTTTGACCCGGCCAGCGGGGAACTCACCGCAGTCATCACGGATATCATGGCGCCCAACGGGCTGGCATTCTCACCGGATGAGTCCGTCCTCTATGTCTCGGACACCGCCGAGGAGACCGTCTCCCCCGCCGGTCCCGCCCAGGCCGACGGCAACCCGATCCGCGCCTACGACGTCGTGGACGGCCGGCAGGCGAAGAACGGCCGGGTGTTCGTGCGGGTAGCCCCTGGCGTACCGGACGGTTTCCGGGTGGATACGGACGGCAACATCTGGTCCTCCGGCGGGGACGGGGTGCGGGTCTTCTCCCCGGCCGGGGAACTGCTGGAACACATTCCGGTGCCGGAGACGGTCAGCAACGTCTGCTTCGGCGGCGCAGACGGCCGGACCCTGTACATGACTGCCACGTCCAGCCTGTACCGGATCCGCACCACCGCTACCGACGCCGCCGCTGCCCTCCGCGCCGGGCGCTAGTGTCCCTCCTGCGTCCCGGCCCCCAGCGGGTCCGGGGACAGGTTCAGGACACTAACCGGCGCAGGCGATACTCGAGTTTCCCGCGCCGGGTGCCGTCCTCGCTCAGGTGTGCGGTGCGCTGGATATACGCCCTGCCCCATTGCTCCAGCAGGTAGTCATCTGCGGCGCGCACGTGTCCGGGCGGGAAGCGGTAGCGCAGCCGGTCAGCCAGGGCTGTCCAGTCCGCCGAGCGCAGCAGGGCCGTGGCCTCCGACAGCGAATACACGGTGTTGGCCTCAAGCACCTGGACCAGCCAGTCGTAGTGTTCGGCGCGGCTGCGCGGGTTCTCGGGCAGTTCCTGTTCCAGCACCTCGCGCAGGGCGGCCGCGTTCAGCTCGTCGCCGCTCTGCACGCCGGCCACCCGCGCCTCGCCGCGCAGCCGCTGCAGCGCGACCACATGGTTAATGGCGTCGAACTCCCGGTCCGCCAGTTCAATCAGCCCGGAGGCCAGGGTGAACGCCCGGTTGACTTCCGGCGGGACGGGTCCGGTGCCCTTGTACCGGATCTCATGCTCGAACTCGGCCCAGGCGTGCTGCAGGATGGTGCGGAACTGCACTTCAAAACGCTGTCCGCAGAAGTTTTCGCAGCCGGCAGGCGGGTTGTCCCGGGGCACCCGGAGGACCAGGTGCTGGCCGGAGTAGCCGAAGTCGCCGCGGGCTTTCTGCTCGGCGGATTTATCTACGTGGTCCAGTTCCTCGAAGGCGCCCGCCAGCGCTTCCATGGCGGCCGGAATGTCCGATTCCAGGAACAGGATGATCCGCACGCCGATCAGGTCATCGATGTCCTCAAGCCCGTTGGCGTACCGGGGCGTGCCGTCTTCGGTGCGCCGGTCCAGTTTCCGGCCCAGGGAGTCCGCCTCCTTCACCCGGTGCTGGATGTGGTGGTAATTCAGGCCGTCATCGCCCAGCCGGGCCAGGACTGCTGAATGGATTCCCTCATCTGCGCCCTGATAACGGCTCAGGTCCATTGCGTACGTGCCCAGCCAGTCATTGATCCGCATACTGTGCGTCGGCAAAAGTTCCATGGACAACGCGTTTCCCCTGTCTCCCACGGTTCTCCGCAGCCGGCGTCCGGCGGCGGGGTGGAACAACTGCCTCAATTGTGTGGCGCGGGCCCATGCCCCGCAAGGGTCCGGCCGGGACAGGAACGGGGCCGGGACGGGGGCGCCGGGCGGGACCGCCGGAAGGGAAGCAATGTGTCCGCCCCTCTAGACTTGGGGACATGTCAGCGCCGCTCAGCAGTGCCTTGGCGCAACGCGTCGTGGACCGCATCTCTCCCACGCTCCAGCACAACGTCAACGTGATGGACGCCGCCGGGATCATCATCGCCTCCCGGGATGCCGCCCGCATCGGCAGCCTGCATGCAGGTGCCCGGGAGGCGGCAGCCACCGGCAACCCCGTGGTCATCCGGCACCCCGGGGAACAGGACGGAATGCGCGCCGGCGTGAACTGTCCCATCACCCTTGAGGGCACGGTTGTGGGGGTGGTGGGACTCACCGGACCGCCCGACGTCGTGCTGCCGCTGGCCGACGTGGTTGTCCTCACCATCCGCCTGCTGCTCGAGCGTGAGCGGGAAATGGATGCCAAAGCGCTGCGGGAAGCGCTCGACAGAGACCTGCTGGGACGCCTGCTCAACGGCGGGTTCGAGCCCGGATCGGTACAGCGTGCACTGGCCGGCGGCTCGCCGTCCCTGCCCGGCCCGTGGCGCATCGCGGCGGTCCTGGCGCGCGCCGCGGACGGACGTCCCATCCACCGCCTTCCGGTTGACGCCGGCAAACTCACCGATTTCCTCTCCCGCTCCGGCCGCTACCGCTGGGCGTCCTTTCAGGGTGCCCTCTGGATCCTGCTGGACGCGCACGACGACGCCGCGCTGGCTGCCGCGGCCGGCAGCAGTTCGGTTCTGCTCCTGGGCGATGCCTGCACCGCGGACGGGCCGCTGCACGAAAGCGCCGCAACCCTGGGGCAGCTGGCGGCCCGCCCGGAGCTCCTGCCGGCGGATGAAGCCGTCCTGGGGCTTCAGGACCTGAGCGCAGAACTGGCGGTCGCCTGCATGCCCAGCGGAAGCGCCCGGCATCTGGCCGCCCGGATCGCAGAGCTGTCCGAATCCCAGCGCTCAACGCTCGCCGCGTTCCTCGGCACCGGCAGTTCCATCTCGGAGACCTCCCGCCGGCTGTTTACCCACCGCAATACCGTGATCCAGCGCCTGGAACGGATTGCGCAGGTCACGGCGCTGAACCCGCGGGACGTCCGGCATGCGCTGACCCTGCAGCTGGCCCTGGTGGCAGCGCGGGCCTGACACTGTGCGTTGTGCCTACTTTCGGCCGTGGATAAACGGTAATCAGTGGTTACTCCAAACATAGGCCTGTGAGTACCGACACCCTAAAGTTGGGTGGGTGCCTGATTTCCCTCCGCCCGTCATCGTCGTTGCCCCGGACTCCTTCAAGGGCAGTATCTCTGCTGCCGGGGCCGCCGCAGCCATGGCCCGCGGTGCGCGTTTCGCTTTGGGTCCGGACGCCGAGATGATCGAGATTCCAATGGCTGACGGAGGTGAAGGGACCCTCGACGCCCTGCTCGCCGCCTGGGGCCGCCCGCCGCTGCTGGTGCCCGCCACGGACGCCCTGGGACGGGCGAAAATGGCCCGCTACGGAATCTCCGCGGACGGCCGCATCGGGATCATTGAAGCGGCCGAGGGCAACGGGCTTCCCGCCGTCTCGGACGTACCCCTGCAGCCGCTGCGCGCAGACAGCTACGGCGTGGGCACCATTGCCCGCAGCCTCCTTGATGAAGGCGTCGAAGAGATCCTGCTGTGCATCGGCGGGTCAGCGAGCACCGACGGCGGCACCGGGCTGCTCAGCGCGCTCGGAGTACGTTTCCTCGAAGCCGGCGGCGCCCCTGCGGCTCCCGGGGGTGGCGGACTGGCGAAGATCAGCACCGTGGACACGTCCGGACTGCATCCGCGCGCAACGGCCGTGAAGTGGCGGGTCGCCGTCGACGTCGCCAACCCCCTCTGCGGCAGCCACGGCGCTGCAGCCGTGTTCGGACCGCAGAAAGGGGCCGGACCGGAGGATGTGGCGCTGCTCGATGCTGGCCTGGCCAACCTTGCCAGGGTCCTCGCGGCACTGCGTCCTGACGCGGACCCGGACACCTACCTCGCCACCCCCGGCTTCGGTGCGGCCGGCGGCCTGCCGCTGGCCCTGGTTGCCCTCCTCGGAGCGGAAACGGTTCCCGGCGCGGAACTGGTGGCCGATGCTGTTGGCCTGCAGGCCGCACTGGCACGCGCCGACGTGATCCTGACCGGGGAGGGCTGCCTGGACACCCAGTCACTGGGCGGCAAGGTGGTGGACGCGGTCCGCCGCCTCGCGCCGGCGGCCAGTCCCCTGGTGGTGGTGGCCGGAACGGTTCGGCTCAGTGCTGCCGAGTGCCGGGACGCCGGGATCACCACCGCGGTGTCCCTGGCCCGCGGACCGGCAACGCTTGAGGAGCTCACCGAAGATGCAGAGCTCCTCATCGAGGATGCTGCGGCCCGCGCCTGTTCAGGCCTGGCGGCCGCAGGGCGGTCACCGCGGCGTTTTGGACTTGCCAAACACGCGTGATTCCATGATTTGTCCTGTTGATAAACATCGACGTTTTTCACTCTAAAGGAACCCCATGATTGATCTGGTAATACTGCTGGTGCTGGTAATCGGCATTGTCTTTGTCACGGCAAAGCTGAAAATCTCGCCTTTCCTGGCACTTCTCGGGGCGGCCTTCATTGGCGCATTCGCTTTCCGGCTGCCCGTTGAGGAAATCATTCCGACCATTACCACGGCGTTCGGAAACACCATGGGCAATATTGGCCTGGTGATCCTGTTCGGCACGATGATCGGCGTGATCCTGGAACGTTCCGGCGGAGCGATTGCCATGGCCGATGCGCTCATCAAGGTACTGGGCACGCGCTTCCCCACCCTGACCATGAGCATCATCGGCTACATTGTCTCGATTCCGGTGTTCTGCGATTCCGGCTACATCATCCTCAACTCGCTGAAAAAGGCCATGGCGGAGCGGGCCAAGGTGTCCCTGGTGGCCATGTCCATCGCCCTGATGACCGGCCTGTACGCCACGCACACCATGGTGCCGCCCACACCCGGGCCGCTGGCTGCGGCGTCCAACCTGAACGTGGTGGACAGCCTGGGCCTGCTGATCGGCCTGGGCCTGGTGGTGGCCGCAGTATCCGCCGGCGCCGCACTGCTCTTCGCCAACCGCTTCCTGAAGAAGGACGTGGAGCTGCTGCCGGTTCCCGCCGAAGAGGCGGATGTCAGCTATGAAGACCTGAAAACGCAGTACGGCAAACTGCCGAGCGGCTTTATGGCGTTCCTGCCGATCCTGCTGCCGATCCTGCTGATCTGCCTGTCCTCCATCGCCAAGCTGCCCGGCGCACCGATGGGCGACGGCGGCCTGGCCGCCACCCTCACCTTCATCGGCACGCCCGTCATCGCCCTGGCCTTCGGTCTGGTAGCAGCCGTGTTCCTGCTCCAGGGCAAGGGCAAGCTGGCCACCTTCAACACCAACATCACCGACTCCATTGTGCTGGCCGCTCCCATCCTGCTGATCACCAGCGCCGGTGCGGCCTTTGGCGGAGTGCTGGGCAAGAGCCCGATCACGTCCTTCCTCTCCGACAACCTCGCCACGCTGGGCCTGGGCATCGCCGTGCCGTTCGTCATTTCCGCCGCGCTGAAGACCGCCCAGGGCTCCTCCACGGTGGCCATGGTGACCACCTCGGCCATGCTGCTGCCGCTGCTGGAGCCCCTTGGCCTGGCTACGGGCGCGGGTCCGGTGCTGGCGGTTCTGGCCATCGGCGCCGGAGCCATGGTGGTCTCCCATGCCAATGACTCCTACTTCTGGGTGGTGTCCCAGTTCAGCCGGATCCCCACGGCCACGGCCTACCGCACGCTGACGCCTGCCACCGCGGTGCAGGGTTTTGCCGGCTTCGGCGCCGTCTGGGTGCTGAGCCTGTTTATGATCTGATCCCCTGATGCTGCGGCGGGCTGCCCTCCGGCCGGGGAAAAGTGCCCCGGCGGGGTACCCACCCGAACGCTGCGGGTCCATACTTCTGCCGTAGCGGGTGCCGGGTCTCTCTTCCGGCACCCGGTCCCGGCGGCGGACGCCGCAAACGGATGGGAGCGGATATGGCCATCACTTCAGGCGGGAAAGGTTCAGTCCTGCGGCGGAAGCCGATTGACGACGTCGACGACGAAAAAACCGGCAACAAACTCTTCAAGAGCCTGGGGCTGTGGCAACTGACGGCCATCGGCGTGGGCGGCATTATCGGCATCGGCATCTTTACCCTTGCCGGGCTGGTGGCCAACG
The DNA here is from genome assembly GCF_030410475.1 of Arthrobacter sp. YD2. Lineage (NCBI taxonomy): Bacteria > Bacillati > Actinomycetota > Actinomycetes > Micrococcales > Micrococcaceae > Arthrobacter > Arthrobacter sp. YD2. Next base: position 524,840 of record NZ_JAUHHB010000001.1, on the reverse strand, counting down.
GCGGCCCGGACGCCTCACCGGTGGGCCCCGCCGTGTTGATTTCCTTCCTCGTGGCGGGTCTGGCCAGTGCCGCAGCTGCCATGTCCTATGCCGAATTCGCCGGCATGGTGCCGCGTGCCGGTTCCGCCTACACCTACGGTTACGTGGCTCTGGGCGAACTCATCGGCTGGTTCATCGGCTGGGACCTGCTGCTGGAATACACCGCCATTGTGGCTGTGGTGGCGATTGGCATTTCAGGTTATTTCACCGAGTTTCTCGCCGGGTTCGGCATTGACATGCCGGTGTGGATGCAGGGCACCGGGGACACCGTGGAGGGCGGGGTGATCAACCTGCCCGCCGCCGTCGTCTGCCTGTTCATCACCTGGATCCTGAGCCGCGGAACCAAGACCTTCGGCCGCTTCGAGCTGGTGGCGGTGGGCCTGAAGGTGCTGCTGATCCTGTTCATTGTCGGGTTGGGTATCTTCTACATCAACACGGATAACTACACCCCGTTTATGCCCAGCGGTTTCGGGGCGGTCTTCACCGGCGCCGCCACCGTGTTCTTTGCGGTGTTCGGCTATGACGCCATGAGTACTGCCGCCGAGGAAGCCAAGGACGGCAAAAAGCACATGCCCAAGGCCATCCTGCTGTCCCTGGCCGTGGCCATGGTGCTGTACGTGCTGGCCACACTGGTGCTCACCGGGATGCAGAACTACCGCGACATCAGCCCCACCGCGGGGTTCGCGTCCGCGTTCCAGTCCGCCGGCCTGCCGGTCATTGCCACGGTGATTTCCGCCTTTGCCGTCCTCTCCATCCTCACTGTGATGCTCACCTTCCTGCTGGGTGTAACCCGGGTCTGGTTCTCCATGAGCCGTGACGGGCTGCTGCCCGGCTGGTTCGCCGGCACGGACAGGCACGGCACACCGCAGCGGGTGACCTGGATAGCCGGCGGCGCCTCGACCCTGCTCGCCGGGTTCTTCCCCATCCGCGCCGTTGCCGACCTGACCAACATCGGCATCCTCGCCGCCTTCGTGGTGGTCTGCGTAGCCGTGATTGTGCTGCGCTACCGCCAGCCCGATGCGCCGCGGGAATTCCGGCTGCCGCTGATGCCCTGGGTACCCGCCTTCGGCGTCCTCGCATCAGGATTCCTGATGCTGCAGCTGCACTGGGAAACCTGGCTGCGCTTCGGTATCTGGCTGCTCATCGGGATGCTCATTTACGGGTTCTACGGGTACCGCCACTCCCTGCTGAATCCCAACAGTCCGCGACTGCGGCGGGTGCGGACGGATCCGCAGCCGGAAGGCTGACCGGCACACGCCCGCAACACGGCGAACGGGCGCACATCCTATCCGCCATTTCGGTAAAAACCGGCTATTATCTGCATTAGGTCCGCATTTGGACATTAGTTGGGGAGAACAACCGAATGGGCAGTCAGTCTCAGGCCATGCCTTCTGCGCGGAGGCGGTCCACCATGCTTTACCGCCGGGCACGCAGCGGGCTCGTGCTGATCGCTGTTTTCTGGCTCTGGATGCTGATCGGCGCCGCAGACTTCATCGCCTCCCTCTTCGGGTCTCCCTTCCACGCCGCCCTGGCCCTGTACGGGCTGGGGGCACTCACCCTGGTGTCATTGCTCTTCCTCCCCATCTGTATTGCCTACCTGGTCCTGAACCGCCCCGTGGCTACGGCCCGGGACGCCTCGATGGTGCAGACGGCGCAAAACGCGGCACACAGCGACGAGGCCGGGCACGGGCTGGCACCGGTAATCCGCATGATGCCGCGCCGCGCCGTGGCCCGCGGAACGGACCTGACCAACCGTGCGGCCGCCAAGTGGCGGGACCTCGCCTCCTAGCACCTGCAGGGCCAGGCGGCCCCGCCCGGGAATGTCAGTGCCGGTTGCCAGAGTGGAGGCATGCGCTCCTCCGAGACCTCCCGTTCCGTCCTGACGGCTTCCACTGCCGCTGTTGTTCCCGCCGGACCCGTCACCCACGCCCATTACCGGCGGGAGCCGTATGTCCGGTGCCGCACGGCCAGCGGCACCGTTGACGCCAAAGCGGCGGCCTGGACACGGACGCACGTCCTCCTGCACTGGATCGACGACGACGGGCTGGCGCACAATCGGTGGACTCCCGCCGCTACGGTGCACCGGATCCCGCGGGATGACTCCGCCTGGCGTGATCCCTACGACGACTTCCGCTTCTACTACCGTCCGGTCCCTGCTGCTGCCTGAGCGTCCGCCGGACAGCTGCTGGACGCGATCCCATGCCGGAGGCCCCCGCCCGGGCGCACACTCTTGACGCCGGCCCGCCCGCGGGTGCTGATGGACGTACGCAGACGGACATAAGGTGGCGGGGCTGAGTGGATTTCCAGCATGTGATCGAGGCCGTGGGGCAGGTAATGGACCTGGCAGGCGTGGCGGCCATTGTGCTGGGTGCCCTGGCCGCCACCGTTGCAGCGGCGGCGGCGGCTCTGCAGCACCGCGGGCCGGTATACGAGGAATACCGCCAGCGGCTGGGCCGAAGCATTCTGCTGGGGCTGGAGCTGCTGGTCGCGGCGGACATCATCCGTACCGTGGCGGTTACCCCCACTTTCGAATCGGTGGGGATACTGGCCGTCATCGTGCTTATCCGCACTTTTCTGAGCTATTCCCTGCAGCTGGAAGTCACCGGATATCTCCCGTGGAAACGCCCTGCCGTAACCGGTAATGAAACGAAAAAATAAACGTTCAACAAACACGAGCCGGGCCCTTGACTTCTACCCCGGAGCAAATATCGTTCTCGGCATGATCAATCCAGTCTCGATTCTTCCGTCTGTTCTTTCTGCCTCCGAATTCGGCACAACCACCACGGAGACCACCGTTGGGGCCGGTGCACTGTTTGGCTCCATGCTTGTCTTCGGCATCATTGGCATAGTCCTGGGCGGACTAGCCATGATGGGCATGTTCAAGAAGGCCGGGCGCAAGCCCTGGGAGGCCTTTGTGCCCGTGTATGCCCAGGTGCTGCTCTTCCGCATTGCCGGCATGTCCGGCTGGTGGTTCCTCGCCATGCTGGTGCCGGTCCTGAACCTCGTGGCCCTGGTGCTGTTGTCCATCAATCTTGCAAAGGTCTTCGGCCAGACGGCCATCATGGCGGTCCTGCTGTTCCTTTTCGGCACCATCATGTACTTCTACCTTTCCTACAGCTCGGTCCGTTACTTTGGCCCGCAGGCCACCAAGGGTCCGTTTGGCCAGGCCAGCAACCCCGGCCAGCCGTCCTACGCACCGCAGGCCTAACCCCTTCCCTACCAACCGATCGAAGGCGTGTACCGGAAGGTGCACGCCTTCGGCGTATCCGGAACCGTCCCCGGGGATGTTCCAACGGGGTTGTTCCGGCCGGGTTGTTCCGGGGCTGAGGCAACATTTCACCGGCGTGGAGGCACTCCCGCAATAATTGTTAGGCATGCCGAACTTAAACTGCTAGGTTGCTGTCATGGCTCGCGCTCAGATGACCCCCACCGCCCCAGGCGCCCGTCCGCAACCACCCACCCGGCCGCGCAATATCCTCTTGCTTCTCGGCCCGGCACTCGTAGCCGGCGTCGCCTACCTGGACCCCGGCAACGTTGCCAGCAACATGACCGCCGGCGCCAAGTTTGGCTACCTGCTTGTCTGGGTGGTGGTGGTCGGCAACATCATGGCCTGGCTCATCCAGTACCTCTCCGCCAAGCTGGGGCTGGTCACCGGACGCAGCCTGCCCGAACTGCTGGGTGAGCGGATCGGGCGGAAGCCGGCCCGGCGGCTGTACTGGCTGCAGGCCGAACTCGTGGCAATGGCCACCGACGTGGCCGAAGTTATTGGCGGCGCCGTGGCCCTCTGGCTGCTCTTTGACCTGCCCCTGCTGCTGGGCGGGATCATCACCGGAGTCATTTCCATGGTGGTGCTCCAGCTGCAGAACACCGGCAGGCAGCGCGGCTTCGAGTACGTGATTGTGACCATGATGGCCGTTATTGCCGTCGGTTTCACCGCCGGTGTCTTCATCAGTCCGCCGGACGGTTCCTCACTGGTCGAGGGCCTGGTGCCCCGCTTTGAAGGCAGCGAGTCTGTGCTGCTTGCCGCCTCGATCCTCGGGGCCACGGTCATGCCGCACGCCATCTACGCGCATTCGGCCCTCACCCGGGACCGTTTCCCGCAGCGCTCCGCCACGCTGACCACACCCCGGCTGATCAAGGCCACCAAGTGGGACGTCACCATAGCCCTTGCGGTAGCGGGCTCGGTCAACCTCGCCATCCTGCTGCTGGCCGCCAGTTCCCTGCAGGGCGTGGAGGGCACCGATTCGCTCGAGGGCGCCCATGCCGCCATCGGCGCTTCCTTGGGCGGCGCGGTGGCGACGCTGTTCGCCGTCGGCCTGCTGGCCTCCGGCCTGGCCTCGACATCGGTGGGTGCCTATGCCGGCGCCGAGATCATGCAGGGGCTGCTGAAAGTCCGCATCCCCATGCTCCTGCGCCGCCTGATCACGCTGCTGCCTGCACTGGCGATCCTCGCCGTCGGCATCGACCCCACCTGGGCATTGATCCTGAGCCAGGTGATCCTTTCCTTCGGTATTCCGTTTGCGCTGATCCCGCTGGTCTGGCTCACCGCGCAGCGGGGACTGATGGGCGCGTACCGGAACCACTGGGTGACCACGGCGCTGGGAGTGGTGGTCTCCGTGCTGCTGGTGGGACTGAATGTCACCCTGCTGGTGCTGACTTTCACCGGCGCCTAGTTCTACCAGGAGCGGCGCTATCCGTTGAGCGAGCCTTCCACCAGGGCAGTGGCGATGCTGTCGGCGTCGGCAACAGCGGCAAGATACCGTTCGGCGTCCAGTGCCGCGGAGCAGCCGGTCCCGGCTGCGGTGATCGCCTGCCGGTAGCGGTGGTCCACCGCGTCCCCGCAGGCGAACACCCCGTCCAGGTTGGTCTGCGTGGTGGGCGCCGCCACCCTGATGTATCCGTTCTCATCCAGCTCCACCTGGCCCGCCAGCAGATCCGTCCGCGGAGCATGCCCGATGGCCACGAAAATTCCCCGGGCCGGAAGCTCGCGGGTGGCCCCGGTGACGGTGTCTGTAAGCGTCAGTCCGGTGACCTTGTCCTCACCGTGGATGGCGGTGACCTCGGAGTTGAATTCAAAGCGGATTTTGGCGTGGTCCCGCGCCCGCTGGGCCATAATGCGCGAGGCCCGCAGGGTGTCTCGCCGTACGACGACGGTCACGGAGTCCCCGAAGCGGGTCAGGAACAGTGCTTCCTCCATGGCTGAGTCCCCGCCGCCGACCACAACAATGGCCTGGTTGCGGAAGAAGAACCCGTCACATGTGGCACACCAGGAGATGCCGCGGCCGTTGAGTTTCTTCTCCTCCGGCAGACCGAGTTCCTTGTACACCGAGCCGGTGGCGAGGATAACGCAGCGGGCCTTGTAGCTTTGCCCGTTTCCCCCGGCCACCTTCTTGGTGTGCCCGGCAAGATCCACCGACACGGCGTCGTCGTACTCCACCACGGCACCGAACTTCTCCGCCTGCCTGCGCAGGTTTTCCATGAGGTCCGGGCCCTGGATGCCGTCGGCAAAGCCCGGAAAGTTCTCCACCTCGGTGGTGTTCATCAGGGCCCCTCCGGCCGTGACGGACCCGGCCAGGATGCGCGGCTTCAGCCCGGCACGTGCGGCGTAGATGCCCGCGGTGTAGCCCGCCGGACCGGATCCGATGATCAGTACGGAATCGGTGCCCATTTCAGTGTCCCTTTCCGGTGCCGCTGCGGGGTTTCTTCAAGTCTGGCGGGGATCAGGTTAGGGTCGTAACCCCGGACGCAGATAAGCGGTATCGGAACCGGCAAAGGAGCCAGCATTGGCAGCGGCACTCAGGAGCATCCAGCTGATCCAGCTTCCCCGCGGGGTAATCGACGCGTTGGCGGCGGGCGATCTGGACGGCGCCAACCGTCAGGCACCCCTGGAACTGACCGAGCATTTCTCCCGGGACCGCCAGCCGCTGTGGCGGATCCGCAGTGCCCAGCTTCAGGAGCACCCCGGCGACGCTGTCTGGATCACTCGGGCCGTTTACGATCCCGAGCTGCGGCGGGCTGTGGGACTGGCCGGGTTTCACGGGCCGCCCGACGATGCCGGGATGGTGGAAGTGGGATATTCGGTGGACCCGGCGTACCGGCGGCAGGGTTATGCCCGGGCCGCGTTGGAGGCGCTGCTGGCCGTTGCCGCGCAGGAACCCTCCATCCGCGTAGTCCGGGCCACCATCAGCCCGGATAATGAAGCGTCCCGCCGGCTGGTGGAACAGTACGGTTTCGTGGCCAACGGCGAGCAGTGGGATGACGAGGACGGGCTGGAGATCATTTACGAGGTGGACGCCGGCGAGGAGGCTGGCTCAGGCGGCTGAGGGCGCAGGCTCTGGAGTGGCGGGCGGGTGACCGGCGGCGGCGGCCGGTCGAGTACGCCGCTGGCGGCGCCGTGTGCGACGACGGCGGCCAGCTGACTACGCAGCCCGACGGCGGATTCAAAGTAAGTAGGTTGCTCCTAAAGACAGGTATTTTTCGGTCAACGACGAACGGTTTTTCGGCTCATTTCGGGACCGAAAATGTCAGTGCCGGATGAAATCCTTAGGCATGGGTCAGCTCGGTAGTACCGAACGGATAACCGAAGAATCAGGGACACAACACCAGACGGCCGAAGGCCATGCTGGCAATAAGGATGGCGCCGGCACCCCGCGCACGCTCGCGGTTTTCCATGCCGACGGCGGCGGTACGGCCGACTACGGTACGGCCGCCGACGCCGGACGTACCAGTGGACCTGCTGCAGCGGCAGACGCCAGCGCAGATTTTCCGGACGGGTTCACGGGGATCCTGACGCTGAAGAATTGGGACAGTTTTGATGAACAGGCCACCTGCGACGTGCTGGCCCGCATGGCCCATTTGGTCCGCTGGGCACAGGCTCAGGAAACGCGCCTGATCAATCACTTGGAAGAACTCTTCCGCTCAGGTCTCTGCAAGAGATCTCGGCCGGGAAGAACCCGGACTGGCATTTAGCTTGGCAGCCTCGGAATGCGCCGCCGTTTTGACCGTCCCGCAGACCACCGCGCAGGCCATGATGTCGGAGGCGGCCAGGCTCTGCGAAGCCCATACCGCTACCTTGTCCGGGCTCGAAGAAGGGCGCTTCTCCTATGCCCATGCCCAGGTGGTGTTGGATCAGTGCGAGACCGTTCCAGCGTCGGAACGTCCCGGGTTCGAATCCGAACTGCTGGACAAGGCCGAAGGCACAACCCGTGCCCAGTTCTCTGCCCAGGCCCGGCGACTGCGGGAGCGGACATATCCCCGGACCATTCCCGAACGGCACCTGACCGCCTTTGATAAGCGGCGGGTTGTTCTGGACCGCGACGAGGACGGCATGTCATGGCTGTCCGCGCATCTGCCGGCGGCGGACGCCCAGCAGATCTACACGGCGCTCTCCACAGCGGCCCGCGGCGAACGGACGGCAGGGGACTCCAGGACCACGGACCAGCTGCGCGCAGACATCCTGGCCCAGCTCCTTATGGGCGGTCTGGGTTCCGTCCCGTCCGGCGGGCGCAACCGTGCAGGTGCCGGCAATGAAGCCCAGCCAGGAGGGGGCAGCGGATCCAAGGATGCCGACCCCGACGCGTTCCTACCGCGGGCAGAGATTATGGTCCTCATCAGCGCCGAGACTCTATTCGGTGCCAACGAGGAACCGGCCGAGCTGCACGGGTACGGCCCAATCAGTGCCGAAGCGGCCCGTAGGCTGGCCCGCACAGCTACCCGGTGGACCGGTTTGGTTCAGGATCCGGATACCGGAGAGATCCTCGGGGTTGGCAGGCGCCGAAAAGTCCCTGCCGGATTGGCCCGATGGCTAAGGGCCCGGGACGGGACCTGCCGGTTTCCTGGCTGCAGGGTTAGCACTGCAGTCTCGGAAATCGACCACACCACGGAGTGGGGAAAGGGTGGCACAACGGACCATGGAAACCTCGCCCACCTATGCCGCCGGCACCACCGGTTCAAGACGTTGGGGTTTTGGACGGCACGCCAACCAGCACCCGGCGTGATGGAGTGGACCTCGCCCTCGGGCCGGGTTTACCGGACTGAGCCCTTCCTGAAAATGGAACACCGGGACACCGATCAGACCTGCCCCGAACCGGCACCGTTCTGACCCTGTGACAGGGAGGCTCCTCGCCGGAGCAGGTTAGGCTTCCCGGATGACATCGTGGGCAGAAATCACTGACGCCGTGGGAGTGGCTCTGGGCGGGAACCGGACCGAAGGAAGACAGCGTCTCCTCGCGTGCTGGGAAGGTACGGTTCCGGGCGAGCACGCCCACCGATGCATCCTGGCGCACTATCTGGCAGATACGGAATCGGATCTGCCAGCTGAAATAGCCTGGGACGAGGCCGCCCTGGCTGAGTATGCAGGCGTCCGGGACGGGGACCTGGTGCCTCTCGGCATCCCCTCAGCCCGCGGGTTTGCACCCTCGCTGCACCTGAACCTCGGCGACGGCTACCTCCGCCGCGGTGAGCCCGGCAAGGCACGCCGCCACCATGTATTGGGTCTCGCCGCCGCGGATGTACTGGGCACCGAAGGCTACGGCGCAATGATCCGTGCAGGTCTGGAAAACCTGGGGCTGCGAATCGAGGCGGCCCGCAACGCCGGCCCGGGCACGGCAACCGGCACATCGACCGGCACGACGGTCCACAACGCCGGCCCCGGCACAGCAACCGGAACACCGGCCGGCACGTAACTGTGGCCGGCGTCGAACCCGCTCAGCGAATGCGGGACCGGATCCGCACCGCGGCGAGGACGGTAAAGACCACAACCATGGCCACCAGGACCAGAACAACGTAGCCCGTGGGCACCGCCCAGTCCCCCACATAGGCCGAGATGCCGAACAGCCGCTCCACCTCGTCGACCGCCTGCGGCTGGTCCGTCACCGCGCTCAGGGGACCTTCGGTCATTTCCTGGCGGACCACCATGGAAGCCTGCAGGAACGGCAGCGCACTCACGAAGTTGCGCACCCCCTCCGGGAACGCCCCCACCGGAATGTAGGAGCCCGCCGCGAAGCCGAGGATGGTGCCCACCAGCGTGGACAGGGCAGCAAAGGACCCGGGAGTGCGGACAAACGTGACAATGAACGAGCTAAGCGCCCCGAAGGCGGTACAGCTGAGCACCAGGTATCCATAGGTGCGGGCCAGCTCTCCCGCACTGAGGAACACGCCGTCGGCCAGGGCCAGGTAGGCCAGGCTCACGGCAAACACCACGGTGGTCATGATCAGTGCAATCACCACCGTGGACAGAAGATAGCCCAGCACCAGCTGCCCGCGGCCGATGGGCGAGACAAGGAAGTCCCGGAAGCGGCCTGTGGCAGTGTCATCCACAATGACGTTCACGGCGGCCAGGCCCGTGGTGATGGCGGTGATGCCGACAATTCCGGCAAACATCCAGGCGTCAACAAAGCCCTTGATGTCCTCTTCCGAGGCCTGCGGAAAGCTCTCGGCCAGGCCCTGGGTCTGCTGGTTGCCCAGAAAGAGGGTATAGAGCAGGAACAGGACCAGCGCGCCCAGCAGAGAGAAGAAAACATTCAGCCGGTCCCGGAAATACAGGCGCAGGTTCCTGCCGGTAATGTCCATAACCACGTTCATTCGGCGTCCCCCGTCCGGCCGGTGAGGGCCAGGAATACATCGTCCATGGTGCCGTGGCGGAACTCGAAGTCCAGCACGTTGCCGCCGTGTTCGGCGAGGAGCTCCCGGGCCGTGTCGGAGCGCTCCACAGCCAGCCGGACCATGTTGGCTTCACCGCCGATGACGTCCACTCCCGTCTCCCGTGCCAGCATGCGCAGGGCACCGGGATCAGCGGAGGTGATGGACAGGACACTGCGGCTGTATTGTGCCCGCAGCGTGGTGGGCGTTCCGTCCGCGATGATCCGGCCCTTCTCGATCACGCAGACCCGGTCCGCTTCCTCGGTTTCCTCCATGTAGTGCGTGGTGAGGAAAACGGTCAGGCCCTGGTTTTCGCGCAGGTCATGGATGGTGGACCAGACTATTGCGCGGCTGGCCGGATCCAGCCCGGCAGTGGGTTCGTCCAGAAAGATGATCGACGGCGAGTGCAGCAGGGCACGGGCAATATCAACGCGCCGCCGCTGCCCGCCCGAGTACGTGCTGTAGCGCCGGTCAATAAAATCCTCGAGTCCGACCAGACGGCTCAATTCCTGGATCCGGGCATTGTTCGCGGCCTTGTCCGGGGAGTAGAACCTCGCCCGGGTCTGCAGGTTCTCCCTGCCCGTCAGGATGGGATCCAGCATCGAATCCTGAAAGACCACGCCGATGGCCTCGCGGACTCCGTTGCCGCGGCGCACCACATCGTGCCCTGCCACCTCCACTGTTCCGGCGTCGAAGGGAAGCACAGTGGTGAGGCAGGAGATTGTGGTGGATTTACCTGCTCCGTTGGCGCCCAGGAAGGCAAACACGCTGCCTGCCTCCACCTCGAAGGACAAATCGTCCACGGCAGCGACCCGGCCGAACCGTTTGGTCAGCCCCCGCACCGCAATAGCCGAGTCTCCGCGCACCGTTAGCTCCAGTCCCACCCATCAGCCGGGCAGATCGTTCCATTCAAAGGGTGTGACCGTCTCGTTTTCCCAGTCAGTCCGAAGTATGGCATAGGCCACGGAAGCGACCCGGGAACCCTCTGCCGTGGGCCACGCCTGACGGTAATGCGCTTCCTTCACGAACCCTGCGCGGACAAACGTTTTACGCATGGCGATGTTGTCCTCCCGGGTCTGGCCCTCAAACCGCACTATCCCGGGCATCTCGGTGAAGACCAGGCGACACAGGGCCCGGACGACGTCGACGCCGAGTCCCTTCCCGCGCCAGCCTTCCGCCAGCCGCAGGTCGAAGACCGGATTATCGTCCTCGAGGTCCTCCAGCACCGTCATGCCCACGTCCTCGCCGTCGGACCGGATCCAATAGCCCTGCGACTCCCCGCTCCAGAAGTCGCCGGCGGCCACCCGCGACGCGGCCTGCTCCCCCGTTGGAGCAGGGTTCATATGGAAGGGGAAGCGGTTGGCGGAGAGGAATGCGGTAACGGCATCCGCGTCTGCGGCCGTCATCCGGTGAAGGGTGATGCTCATGCCGGGAGTCTAACCGGCCCCCGCTATGGGTGGGTGGTCACCATGATCAGCTGCCAGCCTTCGGGGACCTGCGCCTGCAGCGCTTCGCGCGCTTCCAGGAAGCTCTCACCCTCGGCTTCCAGTTCCCGGGTTTCGACAGGACGGATAACGCCAGTGACTTTCATGTTTCCAGCGTAGGCAGCCCGGCCCCGCAACCGTGGGCCGTCCGGTGTTGTGTCCCCCACCCCTAGTAGGATCGGGTTTCCACCGGCGGTGCATCCTGCGCTGATTCCCGGGGATCACGTACTCACTGGACACAATCGCCAGGCAGGTACCAGGTACCAGGCACAAGGAAAGGTCCGTCTCATGGCCGAGGCCCGCAGCGACACCGGGTATCCCGCGTATGCGCACCAGACCGGCTACCGGGAAACACCCCAGCCTCCGCTGCCCCCGCAGTCCTCCAGCCGGCGGGTGGCTGCCGGTGTCCTGGCCATTCCGCTGATGATCGCCAACGGGCTCGGCGCAGCCACCATGTTCACCAGTGACCGGGCCCTTTCCCCGGCCCTTGGAGTGCTGGCGGTGCTGTGGCTGGTCCTGACCTGTGCGGTGCTCGCAGCCGGGATTGGACTCCTGCTCCGGCGCAGCGGCGTCGACAAGAAAGCCCCGATGCTCCTGCTCGGCACTACAGCGGCGCTGATTGCGGTCGGTGCCCTCACCGCCTTCCTCCGTGAGGCAGCAGGGCCCATACTGTTCAGCGCATTCTTCGGCCTGCCGATCATCATTCTGCTCCTGGCCCGAATGAGGCGGGAGAAAGCCGAGCGCGCCGTCCTGAACAAGCGGGCCTGACCGGCCGAGCCCCCGCCGGAATTCCCCGGACGGAAGCTCGACCCGCCGAATCCCCAGCCCGCCGGAAGCCTCCGCCGAATCCCCAGCCCGCCGGAAGCATCCGCCGAAGCCCACCGCCGGGTTCCCCCGCCGGAATCCCCCGACCCGGGGTATTAGAGCGCAGTACCCGTTTCCGCTGCGAGGGCCTGCAGCAGTTCGTCCTGGAAAGCGGTGTCCAGAACAGCGGCGTGGGGCTGTCTGCGCCTCCTGTGGTACCAGTAGCCGCCGCTGGTGAGCGCGTCGGGATCCTCGCTGGCCGCGAGCCATTCCTGGGTTTCGTGGCCCAGGGCAAAATCATCCGGCGCGTTCGGGCCGCCCATTTTGGTAGGCACCCAGCCCGGATCCACCGCGTTAGCCAGCACCTGCGGACGGCGGCGGGCAAGGGCGGCGGAGAACGTGGTCACGTAGAGTTTGCTGTCCGCGTAGGATCCCGGTTTTCCGCCGGTCCAGTCGGCGCCGGACAGTGAGGGACGGCCGCTGAAGTGGGAGCTGCTGCTCAGGTAGATGTGCCGCTGCGGTTCCTCGAGCAGGGCGGTGAGCAGGTAGGGTGCCACCACGTTGACTTCCAGCACGGACGGACCGGTTTCCACACCGGCGTTATGGATCACCGAATCGAGGCGGTTGCCCGTGTTCAGGGTCCCGGCCAGGTTCCGTACCGAGTCCCGGTCCGCAAAGTCGGCCACCACTGCTTCCGCACCGCGGTCCAGCAGCGGTTCGAGGGCGGCAGCCCGCTCAGTGGTGCGGGCATGAACGACGACGTCGTGTCCGGCGGCGAGCAGCGCATCCGCCGCGGCGTACCCCAGTCCGTCAGTGGAACCGGTGACGAGGATCCTCATGAGCTGCACGCCATTCCCTTTAGGCCCGGCACCGCACCGGGCTATTCAACGAGGTTCGCCCTGATGCCGGCGAGGAACTGCTCGCCCGGCCCGGTCAGGGAAATGTCCTTCCGCCGGGCTCCGGTCCGGGGCACCTCCACCTCTTCACCATGCAGGAGTCCCGCGTCCTGAAGCCGTTTCAACGTCCGGTAGAGGCTGCGCTCGGTGATCTTCCATCCTGTACCGGAGGCAACCCCTGCGGCAATGCCGGCCACTGTGACCGGCTGGTGCTCGGCCACCACCCGCAGAATCACCGGTGTCAGCATCGATTTTTTGTAAGTCTCCACCCAGGAGGCGATTCGCGCCCGGATCCATTCCTCTTCCTCTGAGGGATGTGCCACCCCTTAATCCTCCCACCCACGGCCCAGGACGGACCCGGCCAGGTGGATCAGCACGCCGGTCCCCCACACGGCACTCATCAGCAGCGTGGCTCCGAACCAGGGCGTTGCCAGCAGCTCCTGCGCCGCCTGCGCTTCCGTTCCGTCTGATCCCAAGGCGAACAGCCGAATGACGGCGTGCAGGTTAAAGGACGCGGTGACGGCGAGGAAGGCAATGACGTGGGCGATGGCCAGTCCAAAGCGGATCCGGGTCAGCCGGCGGTAATTGCGCCAGATCCAGGCTGCGGTTCCGGCGGCCACCGCAGCGGTCAATGCGCCGCCGGCAACGCCGATTCCTCCCCCGGTCAGGGCGATGACGGCTTGGACCAATGCCATGGCGGCAACCAGGGCCAGCAGATACGGCAGCAGGAGGGAGCGGGCGTTGAGGGTGCCTGACGAGGCTGTAGTGGTGTCCATGGCTGGCACTGTACCAATAGAACACTACCTACGGTAGGGGTATATTTCCGGTACCCGGAACAGGAAAGGACCTGCAGCATGGACAGGCCCTGAGGAACATGAAAAAGGGGCCCGCTCCCCTTGCTAACAGGGAAAGCGGACCCCTTCGGATCTGTGGAGCTTAGGGGAATCGAACCCCTGACCTTTTCATTGCGAACGAAACGCTCTACCAACTGAGCTAAAGCCCCAAACTGCGCCACACGGCGCGGGTCCGGCATCGCCTTCGGCATCAAAGCCGACATCACGCCGGATAACCACCCGCTAGGCTACATCGATTCTAATCACGCCGCCGGGCCGTGGCCAAACCATAAGCCCCCTTTGGAAGTCCTGCGAGGTGTCGTTACGGTGGTGGCAAGGCCACGGCCGGGCACGGCCGAAGGCAAGCTCACCGGAATCAAGGAGAATCCCATGTCCGTGATCACCAAAATGCTCGAAAGCCACCCCGCCGGCCCCCGCGCCGCAGATCCCCGGCTGCTGGCCGAATGCCTCGAAGCCTGCGGCGAATGTGCCTCCGTCTGCAATGCCTGCGCAGACGCCTGCCTGGGCGAGGACATGCTCGGCGATTTGGTCACCTGTATCCGCACCAATTTGGACTGTGCGCAAATCTGCGCCGCCACGGCCGCTGTGCTGTCCCGGACAGCAACCACGGGCCCCGCGACCGCCGCCCTGCTACATGCCTGCATGGCAGCCTGCGCTGCCTGCGCGGAGGAATGCCAGCAGCACGCGTCCATGCATGAGCACTGCCGGATCTGCGCCGACGCCTGCCGGCGCTGCCTTAACGCCTGCGAGAAACTCCTGGTCTCGCTGGGCTGACCCGGCCCCGCTGCCGGGGAAACCTAGGAACGCCGGGACAGCACCAGGCCGCGAACATAAGCGGCCTGACCGGCGTGTTCCAGGCAGTCCGCGAGGATGCTCACCAGCCGGACACCCAACGTGACGGGCGGATCCCAGGCCCGGTCCACCACCTGGTCCAGGTCCTGTGCGGAGAGCCCGGAAACAAATGCTTCCGTTCGGGCATGGACGTCGTCGTAATAGCCCAGCAGCACCTCGGCGGAATGCACCCGCACCTGCGCCACCTGCTCGGAGGTATGCCCGTACCCGGTGTCCTCCACGGCCAGCGGCAACCCCACCCGTTTGGCCCAGCCGTCCGCGGTCCAGGCCTGTTCCTGCCCGGCGACGTCGGCAATCTGGGCGTCCTCCACCCGGCCAAGGTGCCAGATCAACCAGGCAATGGAGTTCCCTTCCGGGTATGGGCGGTGGTTCAGGGCGTCGGCGTCCAGATCCTGGACGGTCCGGCGAACCGTGTCGGGGAGGCGTCCGAAGGCATCAATTAACAGGTCGCTCTGGTCCATGAGGGCAAACTCCGAAGGGTTGGCGGCAGGGTGTCGCCATCCTTTCACGTGCCTGGCACACCGTGAAGAGCCGAAGTGGCTGGCTGGGGCAGAAAAACCGGCGCAGAGTGGGTGCGCATGGACCCGTCCCGCCCTAAAATTGCCGGATGAGCTGGACTGACGAGCGTCCCGCATGGCTTCCGCCCCTTCCGTCACCACACCGCGGCCTTCTCCGGATCACCCTGGGCCTGATCCTGGTGTGCGGCACCATGCTGACCTGCCTGGCAGTTGCCGCATTCGGCGCCCTCCTGAGCATGTATTTGCTCTGGCCCCTCGCCGTCGGGCTCCTGCTCCTGACGTCCGGCCTGCTCAGCCGCCGCGTCCTCTAGCCCGCCGAATGCCTGGCGCGGTAGTTAGGTGAGGTTTCGCTTGCTGGAAACCCTGCACCGACAGGCTTACAACAGAGACATGGCCACTCTGTTCCGTCTCCCCCGCGCGGTCCGCCGCTATCCGCTGGTGTTCGCCACCGTGCTGGCGGGTGTGGCGGTTCTGCTGCTGCAGTGGGCCGGTGCGGGCACTGCCGCTGCCTGGACCGCCAGCCTCTTCGCCTCGGCGGTGGCACTGAAAACCGCTGCGGGCATGGTCCGGGACATCCGGGCCGGCAACTGGGGGCTGGACATTCTGGCGGTTATCGCCATTGCGGCCACGGTTGCCGTGGGGGAATACCTGGCGGCGCTGATCATTGTGCTGATGCTCTCCGGCGGGCAGGCCCTGGAAGACTATGCCGCCGGTCGGGCCCGCGGTGAACTGGATGCCTTGCTGGAACGCGCACCGCAGCGTGCGCACCGGTTTCCCGGCGGCGACACCACAGCGGCCGCCGAGGACATTCCGGCCACGGAGGTGGTTGCCGGTGACCTGCTGCTGATCCGTCCGGCCGAAGTGGTGCCGGTGGACGGAGAACTGGTCTCCCCCGAAGGCGGCTTTGACGAATCCTCGCTGACCGGTGAGCCGCTTCCGGTTACCCGCTACGCCGGCGACGCTGTGCTCAGCGGTTCGGTCAACGGCACCCGCGCCGTACTGCTGCGGGCCACCGCCACGGCGGAGAACAGCCAGTACCAGCGCATTGTCGCACTGGTGGCCGAAGCCGCGGGGTCCAAGGCACCGGTGGTCCGGCTTGCGGACCGTTTCGCGGTTCCCTTCACTGCAGTTTCGCTGCTGATCGCCGGGGTGGCGTGGGCGCTGAGCGGTGACCCCGTGCGGTTTGCCGAGGTGCTGGTCCTGGCCACGCCGTGCCCGTTGCTGATTGCCGCTCCCGTGGCATTCCTGGGCGGCATGAGCCGTTCGGCCCGCGCCGGGATCATCGTCAAGGGCGGAGCCGTGCTGGAGCAGCTGTCCAAAGCCGAGAGTGCGGCCTTCGACAAGACCGGCACCCTGACGCACGGGCAGCCCGAACTCGTGGAGGTCCGTCCGCAGCCCGGCTTTGGCGCGGAGGACGTGCTCGGCCTGGCTGCCTCCGCAGAGCAGTACTCTTCCCACGTCCTTGCCGCCGCGGTGCAGCAGGCAGCCGCGGCCAGCGGACTTGCCCTCCAGTCCTCCCGGGACGCCCGGGAAGTGGCAACCAACGGTGTGGAAGCCGTGCTGGGCGGGCACACCGTGCGCGTGGGCAAGGAACGCTTTGTGGCTGAAACCGCCGCTGACACGGTTCCGGCACACCTTGAACCGGGCCAGATGGTGGTTTACGTCGGCATCGACGGACACTTTGCCGGCACCCTGATCATGAGTGATGCGGTGCGGGAAAACGCCGCCGCCACCCTGCACCGCCTGGCCGCACTCGGCATCCGGCGCACCGTGATGCTGACAGGAGATGGTCCTGGCACGGCAGGCGCCGTGGCGGCAGGACTCGGGATCACCGATGTCCGGGCCGGGCTGCTGCCCGCGGACAAGGTGGACGCGGTACGCACGCTCTCGCCCCGGCCGGTGATTATGGTGGGCGACGGCGTCAATGACGCTCCGGTGCTGGCGGCCGCCGACGTCGGCATCGCCATGGGGGCGCGCGGCTCCACCGCCGCCAGCGAATCCGCCGACGTTGTGCTGGTGGCCGACGACATCAGCCGGGTGGCCGACGCCGTGGAGATCGGCCGCCGGACCATGCGGGTGGCTTTGAGCAGCATCTGGTTGGGCATCATCCTGAGCGTAGGGCTGATGCTGACCGCCGCCTTCGGGTTCATTCCCGCGGTGGCCGGCGCCCTGACGCAGGAAGCGGTGGACCTGGCGGCCATCCTCAACGCCCTCCGGGCACTGCATGGCGGCCGGCGGCCAGGTGCCGCCGCCCGGGAAGCGCACTCCGGGGCAGACCGCGGGGCAGGCGGCGGCGCGGCAGGCAGCGGCGCGGATGGTGGGACAGACGGCGGGACAGACAGCGGCACGGACGGCGGGGCAGGCACCGGGACGGGCGGTGGGGCAGGCACCGGAGCGGATGGCAGCACGGGCGGCGGGGCAGGCACCGGCACGGGCTCCGGCCCAGACAGTGGGCAGGACAACGGGCCGGCACCGACAAAGCCGTTTTTCCGGACCGAATAGGTCTGCACCCTCTCTCCCCCACCCGGACAACGGCATCGGGATACGCCGATGAGCAGGTACGCCGATGACAGGAGAAATGCGCCGCCCAGTTGGTGCCGCTATGGCTTTGCATGGGTTCCGGAGGCAGGCTATTGAAACGGGGAAAATCCCGCGTTCTCCAGCCGTCGGGCGCCGACCCAGGGGTGAGAAGTGGATACAACCGAAAGCCCGGTCGCATGATCCCGCCCATGCTCGCCACCTTTGCGGTCCTCGCTCTGGCAGTCGCGGGATTTATGACCAACCGGGTGCCCCTCGTGATCGTCGCGCTCTTTGTTCCAGTGGCACTGTGGGCCACCGGTGTGCTCACGCTAAACGAAGCCCTGCAGGGTTTCAGTGACCCGATCACCCTGTTTATTGCCTCGTTGTTCGTTCTCAGCGAGGCCCTCGACGCCACGGGAATCACTGCCTGGATCGGACAGCAGCTCGAACTTCGCTCCTCCCTGAGCCGCACCGGCCTGCTCATCACCATCATGGCCGTCGCTGCACTCCTCTCCGCGGTGATCAGCATTAACGGCGCCGTCGCTGCACTGCTGCCCGTCGTCGTCGTCGCAACCGCGCGGGCCGGCGTCGTCCCCTCGCACATGCTGATTCCGCTGGCCTTCGCCGCGAGTGCGGGATCGCTGCTGACCCTCACCGGAACTCCCGTGAACATCATCGTCTCCGACCTCTCCGCCAGCTCCGGCGGGCGGGAGTTCGGGTACTTCGAATTTGCCCTGGTGGGGCTCCCCCTGGTTGTGGTGACAACGCTCCTGGTAGTGCTCCTCGGCCGCAGGCTCCTGCCCGGACGCACGCCCGAGCGGCTCGCGGAGGCGGGCGCCGACCCGCGGGCCCGGGTGAAGTCCTGGCGCGAGAGCTATACAGCCGACCTCGACACGGAACGGCTGTTTACGGGAAAGATGGGTGCCGTCGAGGTCCTCGTCGCTCCGCGTTCAACGCTGATCGGACGGATCGTCAGCCCAGGCATGACCACGCAGAGGGAAGACCTGGTCATCGTCGCGCTGCACCGCGGCGGGACCGCCGATGCGGCTCCCGATGATCCCGCCCCGCCCGGGACCCTGACGCTGCGGGCCGGCGACTCGGTGCTGGTCCACGGCCCCTGGGACGCGCTGCGCCGCTACGTGCAGTCCGCTGATGTCATCGCCGTCGAACCGCCGCATATCCTCCAGCGGGGCGTACCGCTGGGACGCGGATGGCGCCGCTGCCTTACCGTGCTGGCCGCCACGATCCTGCTGCTGGCAACCGGCCTCCTCCCGCCGGTAATGGTGGGGCTGCTGGCTGCAGCCGCCCTGGTCCTCCTGGGGGTGGTGACCGTGCCGCAGGGGTTCCGGGCCATTTCCTGGAGCACCGTGGTCCTCATTGGCGCGCTTATCCCGCTGTCCTCGGCTTTCGTTTCCTCGGGCGCGGCAGATGGGATCGCCGCTCTGGTCCTGGATTCAGCCGGCGACGTGTCCCCGCATTTGGCCCTGTTGGTGATCTGCGTCCTCGCCCTCATCCTGGGCCAGTTCATCTCAAACGTGGCCACCGTGCTTGTGATGGGGCCGGTAGCGGTGACTTTCGCGCAAACGCTCGGGGTCAGCGTGCTGCCCTTCATGATGGGACTCAGCGTGGCCGGGGCCGCCGCCTTCCTCACCCCCATCGCCACCCCGGCCAACCTCATGGTGATGCAGCCCGGCGGATACCGCTTCGGAGACTACTGGCGCCTCGGTTTGCCGCTCTCGTTGGTTTTCCTCGCCGCCGCAGTGCTGTACGTGCCGCTCATCTGGCGGTTCTGAGCTTTCGGGGCGCCGGGCCTAAATGCCTGATCCCGGGTAACGGTGCGGCGCCGATGGCCGCAACAGGGCGGGAACGAGGATAATGGGCCATGGTCCGGCGCCCGGACCGCTGCCGGTAATGCTGCCGGCACTAAGGGTTTCGACGCTAGGGGAATGTCCATGACGCTGGTCGACAATGCGGTCTACGTGGACGGCAAACGCAGTCACGACCCGGACAGCCTGGACGAGACCTTCGAGCTGACCCGAACCTCCGGCGGCATGGCCTGGATTGGCCTCTACCGGCCGGACGAAATAGAGCTGCTGGCCGTGGCCGAAGAGTTCGGGCTGAACCTGCTGATTGTCGAAGACGCCTTGGCCGGCCATCAGCGCTCCAAGCTGGAGCAGTACAACGAGCAGCTGTTTGTGGTGCTTCGCCCCGCCCGCTACCTGGACGACGTCGAACGCGTGGAGTTCGGGGAGCTGCACCTCTTTGTGGGACCCAACTTTGTGGTCACCGTCCGACACGCCGAATCCCCTGACCTTGCCCGGGTGCGCAAGCGGCTGGAGCAGGAACCGGAACTGCTGATGCTCGGGCCGCAGGCGGTGCTGTACGCCGTACTGGACCAGGTGGTGGATGAGTACGCTCCGGTGGCAGCCGGACTTGAAAACGACATTGACGAGATTGAGGACCAACTGTTCGGCGGCGACGCCGAAGTCTCCCGCCGCATCTACGAACTCTCCCGCGAGGTGATCCAGTTCCAGCGCGCCATCTCCCCGCTGCAAACCGTAGTGGGAGAACTGCGCAACAACGCTGACCAGTACGGCGTTCCGGCTGAGCTGCGGGACAACCTGGGCGATGTACTGGACCACGTGCTGCGGCTGATCGACCGGGCCAACGCGTACCGCGCCATCCTGGAAAACGCACTGACCCTGTCCTCCACGCTGGCCTCGAACCGGCTGGCCGAAACCAGCATTGAGCAGAACGAGCAGGTGAAACGGATTTCCTCCTGGGCCGCCATCCTGTTTGCGCCAACCCTGGTGGGCACCGTCTACGGCATGAACTTCGAGAACATGCCGGAACTGTCCTGGCAGTTCGGCTATCCGCTGGCCCTGCTGGGAATGCTGGTGACCGGGATAGTCCTTTACCTGACCTTCAAGCGGAATAAGTGGCTGTGATGTCCCGGTGGACGGGCCGGGCACTGCTGGCACTGGTGCTGCCCGCCGCCCTGCTGTTGGCGGCCTGCGGGGACGCCGCCAACAGCGCCTCACCGGACGACGGCGGCACCGCCCCGGACGCCGACGTCACCGGGGCCTGGGGAGACACGGCCAACCCGAAGGCACCGTCGCTGGAGTTTGATCCCGGCGGGCGGGTAAGCGGCACCGACGGCTGCAACCGGCTGATGGGCCACTGGAGCATCGAGGGCACCCGCGTCACCCTGCAGGACATGGCCTCCACCATGATGCTCTGCCACGACGTGGATGAATGGCTTTCCGCCGGTACAGCGGCCGACGTCGACGGCGACACCCTGCGGATCTACAACCAGGCCGGCACCGAAATCGGGGTCCTGGCGCGTCCACGCTCCGGGGCCTGACAGACACCGGGCCTAACAGAGGGAACACCGGCGGGGAGAAAGGGATGCCGTGTCCGAGGCAGCACCACCAGCACCGGCCATCCTGCGGCTGCCGTTCACCGGCCGCTGGCTGACGCAGAACAGCCCTGCCAACCGCGTCCCCAGCCACGGCACCGACCTGTTCGGCACCGCCTACGCCATCGACTTCGTGGCCGTGGACGCACACGGCCGGTCCGGACCGCCCGGATGGCGGTCCCTGCTCTCCACGGAGGCGCCGGAGATCTTCCACGGCTTCGGGGTGTCGGTGCTGGCGCCGGCGTCGGGCACCGTGGTCTCCGTGCACGACGGCGAACCGGACCATCAGGCACGCCGCTCCCAGCCCGCATTGCTCGCCTACGCCCTGACGCAGCGCGGGCGGGTGCGGCAGGGCCCGAACGCAATTGCCGGCAATTCTGTGGTGATTGCCCTGGAACCGGAGGGCCCCTTTGTGCTGCTCGCGCATCTGGCCTGCGGCTCCGTGGAGGCGGTGCCGGGTGCCCGGGTTCGGGCAGGCGTCCGGATTGGCGCCTGCGGAAACTCCGGCAACAGCACCGAACCGCATGTCCATCTCCAGGTCACGGACTCTATGGACTGGGGCACCTGCCGCGGCCTGCCGGTGGCTTTTCTGCATCCCGGAGGCGGGGCCGGACCGTGGCTGCCGCGCAACGGAGAGGTTTTCGACGCGGGTTAGGCGCGGGCTCGACGCTGGTTAGACGCGGGCTCGACGCGGGTTAGGCGCGGGCTCGACGCTGGTTAGACGCGGGCTCGACGCGGGTTAGGCGCGGGCTCGACGCTGGTTAGACGCGGGCTCGACGCGGGTTAGGCGCGGGCTCGACGCGGGCTGGACGCGGGTCACCGACGCTGCTTCTGAAAGCCGGAATACCGAAGGACAGTCCCGGGTTGGTCCTAAGGGAGCCTAAGTGCACAATGGATTTCGGCTCTTTTACGGCCCGTCCCGGGACACATCCCGGCCCGGCACCCCCACTCTCCAGAACGGCAGCAAGCACCTTGAAAAACCTTTCCCCGGAGACGGTCAGGCCCTGGCCCGCACTGTGGTCCCTGGTCATCGGCTTCTTCATGATCCTGGTGGACTCCACGATCGTAAACATCGCCACCCCGGCCATCATGGAAGACCTTGGCGCAGGCCTGGACCAGGTGATCTGGGTGATCAGTGCCTACCTGCTGGCCTACGCGGTGCCGCTGCTGATTACCGGACGGCTGGGCGACCGCTTTGGTCCCCGCCGCGTTTACCTGATCGGACTGGTGGTCTTTACCCTGTCCAGCCTTTGGTGCGGCTTTGCCAACAGCGTGGATGCGCTGATTCTGGCCCGTGTCTTCCAGGGCTTCGGCGCGGCACTGATGACCCCGCAGACCATGTCCGTGATCACCCGGATCTTCCCACCGGAAAAGCGCGGCACCGCTCTGGGTCTCTGGGGCGCCACGGCGGGCGTCGCCACCCTGGTGGGACCGATCCTCGGCGGCGTCCTGGTGGACGGCCTGGGCTGGGAATGGATCTTCTTCATTAACATCCCCGTGGGTGTGGTGGGCTTTATCCTCGCCTACCGGCTGGTGCCCCGGCTCTCCACCTCGGTGCACCGCTTCGATTACCTGGGCGTGCTGCTCAGTGCGGCGGGCATGTTTGCGCTGGTCTTCGGTATCCAGGAAGGCGAGAGCTATGACTGGGGCACCATCGCCGGGCCCATCTCGGTCTGGTCGCTGATCATTGCGGGCATTGTCCTGCTGGCCCTGTTTGTGCTCTGGCAGCGCCTGAACCGTGCCGAACCGCTGCTGCCGCTGAAGCTCTTCCGGGACCGCAACTTCTCGCTGGCCAATATCTCCATCACCGGCATGGGCTTCGCCGTGACCGCGTTCTCCCTGCCATTGATCCTCTTCGCGCAGAACGTTCGCGGACTCAGCCCCACCCAGGCCGCCCTGCTGCTGGCCCCGATGGCTGTCCTGTCCGGTGTCCTAGCCCCGCTGGCGGGAAAAACCGTGCAACGCGGCAACCCCAAGTTCATCGCCGTCGTCGGCTTCGCCTCCATGGCGGCATCCCTGATCTGGCTCGGCGCACTGCTCAGCCCGGATGTGCCGTACTGGCAGCTCGTGCTCCCGATGCTCCTGATGGGCTTCGCGAACGCCTGCATCTGGCCCTCCGTCTCGCTCACCGCCACCCGCAATCTGGCCGCTGATGTCGCCGGCGCGGGATCCGGCGTCTACAACACCACCCGCCAGTTCGGTGCCGTGATCGGCAGCAGCGCCATCGCCGCCATCATGCAGTCCCGCCTCAGCGCACTCCTGGGCGCCGGGGCGGCCGACGGCGGGACGGCACCTGCCGCCGGTGCGTTCCCGGAGGCGCTCAAGGCAGGCTATTCGGAGGCCATGGGCCAGTCCCTGTACCTGCCCGCCGCCGTGATCATCGTGGCCCTGCTGGCGGCACTGTTCTACGCCAAGCCGGCCCCTGAGCTGACTTCCCGCGGCGCCCCCGGCAGTGCCCGCGGGGATGCCGCAAAGAGCACCGCGGCCTAGCAGACTTCGGCCGGGCGGCCGGGGCCCGCGGGGCGTAGGGTCCCGCGGGCGGGCGGGTGCTGGTCCGGCCGCGGGCGGGAAAATCGACCGGTGGGCAAATCGACCGGTTTGCGTTTTTTCAGCCAGTCCAAACTGCGCGAAAGAATTCAAATAGTGCGAAAGAATGCTTATCGGCCGTAAAACCGGCGTCGGCGGGTACGCTCGCGCCATGACTATCGTCTCGAAGTTTTTCGCCGGGGTGCTCCTGGCCAACGCCGTTCCACACGGCGTCAGTGCCGTGCAGGGCAAGCAGTTCCCCACCCCGTTTGCCTCCCCGCCCGGCGTCGGGCTCTCCAGCCCCCTGGCCAACGCCACGTGGAGTGCCCTCAACGCCGCAGGCGGCGCCGCGCTGCTTGGCGGGGGTGTGACCGGACCCCGCGATCGCGCCGCTCTACTGGCGGGGACCGTCTCCATGGGCTTTTTCCTGGCCTGGTACTTCGGCAAAGCGGATCGGCCCGCGAACGGACCGGACACGGCCATATCCGGGCGGACCGCGTAGGAGGCTGGCCGGTCAGCATCTGCAGGCAGCCCAGTCCGGGCCGGACGCGGCAGCCCAGTCCGAGCTTGCGCAGCCCAAAAAACCCGTCGCGGGAGCCCATCCAAGCCTGGGCAGCCCAAGACCCGGCGCGGTGACCTCCGCGCCGGGGCCGGCTTCGGGCTATTCCTTCTTCAGTTTGTCCTGCGCCGCTCCGGCAGCCTTCTCCACCACATTGGGCACGTCCGTGGTCCCGTAGAACCGTGCGTCCGGATGGGTGGGCGGAGGCATGGGAGCCGACGTCGTGGGCCCGTCATGGTAGCTGAACTCGCCGTGTCCGTCCGGCGTGGGTCCGGACGCCCAGGAGCCTTCGGAAGCATGCTCGCCGTCGGAGAAGTTCAGGTACTGGTAGGAAACCTCTCGGTATTCCTTATTGAGCGGGAAGTTGCTGGGGACCGGAAGCTGTTCCATATTCTCCGCCTGAAGTTCCAGGGCCGCAGCGGTCCATTGGTTCTGGTGCATGGTGTCCCTGGCGAGCAGGAAGGACAGCAGATCCCGCACGCCGTGGTCATCCGTCATGTGATAGAGCCGGGCGACCGCGAGGCGACCCTGCATTTCGATGTTGGCATTGGAGGTGAAGTCCGCGAGCATGTTGCCGCTGGCGGTGATGTAGCCGCCGGTCCAGGGGTTGCCGTTGCTGTCCACCGGGCGGGCGCCGGCACCAGCGACAATGGCGTGCTGGACATCCATGCCTCCCATCACTGCGGCCACCGTCGGATCGGACTGCACCGCGTCATTGGTGATGCCCAGCGGGGCCTTTTCCAGCAGTTGGGCGATCATCACGGCCAGCATTTCCACGTGGCCCATTTCCTCGGCTGCGATGCCGTAGAGCAGGTCCCGGTACTTGCCCGGCACATGGGAATTCCAGGACTGGAAGCCGTACTGCATGGCCACCGTGATTTCACCGTATTGTCCGCCCAGAACCTCCTGCAGCTTCCGGGCATAAACGGCGTCGGGCTTGTCCGGGGTGGATTTGAATTGGAGCTCCTGCTTATGGAAAAACATGTCATTCCTCCGCACCTTGTGGACCGCCGCGTGAGACGAGCCTCCGTTTGTTGGGGCCGTGGCCGGTCACAGTGGTCCCAACGTAGACCGGTGTCCGGAGGCAGGGAAGAGCAAACCTGCCCCTTTCCGCGGCCAGACGGGAACCGCCCGTTTCAGGTACCGGCCAATTGCTCCCGGCACGGGTAGTCTGCTTGCCATGGTCTCCCCCGAACTCCCGCCCGCACCGCCTTCCGATCCAGCCGGTGCATCACCGCAGGTCACCGACGATTTCGCGGTCCGCCGGCACACCCTCCCCTCAGGACTTGGCTACACCACTACCACCGGACGGCTGGTGTTCCGGAAGGAGGAGGTGAAGGACGGGAAGTCGGACGGATTCCAGCCCAAGGCGGAGATTTTTATGACCGCCTATGCCGCCGATGCCCCGGAGAGTGGACCCAACCGCCGGCCCGTGGTCTTCGCTTTCAACGGCGGGCCGGGGTCCGCCTCCGTCTGGCTGCACATGGGCCTTCTGGGTCCGCGGATGGTGGACTCGGGCGACGCCGGGGCACTCACACCGCCGCCCTTCGGCCTGGTGGACAACCCGCAGACCCTGCTGCAGCACGCGGACCTGGTGATGATCGACCCGGTGAACACCGGCTTCTCCCGCGTGGTGGACGGCAACGACGCCGGCGAGTTCCACGGTTTCGAGGAGGACCGGGACCTGGTGGCCGAGGTGATCCGGCTCTGGACCACCCGCAACAACCGCTGGCTGAGCCCCAAGTACCTGGTGGGCGAGTCCTACGGCACGCTGCGCGCCGTCGCTGTGGCCGGGAAGCTCTTTGACGCGTACGGCCTGGCGGTCAACGGCCTCGGCCTGATTTCCACCGTACTGAACATGGCCACCCTGGACTTCGCACCCGGGCGGGAAACCCCGTATCCGCTGCACCTGCCCACCTATGCCGCCATTGCCCATTATCACGGCCGCCATCCCGGACGGGAACTGGCCGACGTCGTGCGCGAAGCCGAGGAGTACGCCTCCCGCGACTACGTGTACGCCCTGCACCAAGGGGCGCGGCTGGACGCCGGGGAGTACGACGACGTCGTCCGCCGGCTCGCGGAAATCACCACCCTGGACGAGGGTTTCATCCGCCGTACCAACCTGCGCTGGGACTATGCCATGTTCTCCGCCGAACTGCTGCGCGGGGAGAACCTGTCCGTGGGTCGCATCGACGGCCGGTTCGCTGCCGCCCCGGCGCACCAGCAGGACTGGATCAACTGGGACGATCCCAGCCTCACCGCCATCAACGGGCCGTACTCGGCAGCGATTAACCACTACGTGCGTGCGGAGCTGGGGTACGAGAACGACCTGCCGTACGAAATCCTCACCGGCCGCGTCCAGCCGTGGAGCTACAAGAACTTTGAAGGGGTTCCCGTGGACGTCACCGGCACGCTGGAACGGCTGCTGGTGCACAACCCGGCACTGCGGGTGCACGTGGACTACGGCTATTACGACGGCGCCACGCCGCACTTCGCCGCAGAGTACGTGTGGGCGCACATGCGCCTGGACGAGGATGCCCGGGCACGGTTCTCACACCACTACTACGAGGCCGGGCACATGATGTACGTCAAGCCGGAGTGCCGGGTGGACCAGCTGCGCAATCTCGCGGAGTTTGTCGCCGGCGCTTAGGGCTCGGCAGTCACTCCGGGCGGCGGAACAGGGCGGTAAGCAGGAAAGATTCGCCAAACCACGGAGAATCCCGGTCTTGGGTTGCCATTGGGCGGATTTCGATCTCGCCCAGGTCTGCGAAAACCCACCGAAGATCGTCCGGACTGAAGGCTATCCCTGCTTCAAACTCCCCATCTTGGTAGAGCTGCTCGTCTGGTGCTTCTGCGCCCATCTTGCCCCTGGCAAAACAGGCCAGCCCCAAATACCCGCCGGGCGCGAGGGTCCGCTGCAGGAGTTGCAGGTAGCTGATCCGGCGGTGCGGGGGAAGGTGATGCAGACAGCCCGAGTCGTAGACCAGTCCGTACGGTCCAGGCAACGCATCAGGCGGAAGCGTGAAAGCGTTGCCACAGGTGAAGGAGACGTCCAGCTGCCGGTCTGCAGCCCGTTCCCGCCCCCACTTCACCGCAGCCGAGGAGAGGTCTACGGCGTCCACGGCGTATCCGCGCTCAGCAAGAAAGAGGGCATTGCGCCCGGGCCCCGAACCCAGATCCAGTACACGGGTCGGCGAGAGCACGCCTTCGCGGACCCACCGCGCCAGGTTCTCATCGGGCTTGTCCGCAAAAAACGGAACGGGCCGGGTGCGGTCTGCGTAGAAGTTGTTCCACCAGGCGCTCCCGGCGTCGCTGGTCCAGCGGACCGATTCACGCGCAAAGAGCCCGTCCATCAGGTCGAGGAGGTCTTCAACGGACCGCATCCTGCGGTTGATCGAGGGTTCGCTCATACCGCCACACCCTATACATGATCAGCGGGTGGCGAAGTGCACCCAGACGCCCGCACCCCAGATGCCGCCCGCGGTTAGCGCCAACGCGAGTTCAGCCAGGATGCCGATCCCCATCGCCTTCAGGGTGGCCAGGCTGGAGGACCAGGCGGTGGACAGGTTCCGCTGCCGCTGCCATTCGCTCAGCAGCAGGCCGGCGGCGAACCCGACGAACAGGCCAACGGCGGGGATGGTGAACATTCCGACGACGCCGAGCACCACGCCGGCAACGATGGAGCGGGTGGGAATCTGCCGCTGCTTCAGCCGCCGCCCGGTGAGAAAGAAGCTGGCGAGCATACCGGCAACCAGCAGCACCGCACCGATCCCGAAAGCCCACCAGCCTGCCGGGCTCTGCACGCCGAAGGCCCAGCCCAGCAGGGCAATGATGATCAGGATGCTGCCGGGCAGCACGGGCACCACTATGCCGGTCAGTCCCACGGCAATCACGAGGGCAGCCGCAAGGGTTACAAGGAGATCGGGATCCATTCCATCAGTCTTGCACCGCTTCCCCGCGACCGGCGTATTTCCTTTCGGGTGGTTCGGCGCCGGCGAATGTACAGATACAGGGCTTAAACCCGCCGAATAAGCCCGTTATGTGTACACCGGACGGTCATGCCCTGCTGCCGGGTTGGGTTTCAGCTGCCGGATTGGGAAATCGCTCCGCTGCAAACCGGCAGGGATTTCCCAAACCGGCAGATTCATCCCCAAACGTAGTGTTATCGCGCTCCTAGGGCCCCCTAAACCCGGACGCACTGCCTCCCTCAGGTGGAGAAATTAGTAAGGAGGCTTATAAGCTGGCATCTTCAGCCCGATTCCCCGGACGGAAACAGGAGATGCAGTAATGAGCACCGACCCAGAGAACCCCGCCAACACTTCCTCGAACGGCCGCGGCGCCAACGACGGCGGCCCTCTGCGGGACCGCTCGGAACGGTCTGCCGCAGCTGCTGAGACCGCGGGCACCGTTCCCGCAGACGGTCGTAGGGTTGAAGACACCGGCACACGGGTGAGCGACGCAGCCTCCGCCTCAGCTGCCGATCAGGGTCAGGTACCGGGCCGGCATACGGGCAGCCACGCCGGTAGCTACGCCACGGATCCGGACGGCGGGCGCAACGATACCCGCGCAGTCCCGGCAGCAGAGATGCGCAACGACAGCACCGCCGGCGAGGACACCTCCACCCGGGCCGTTCCCACGCACACCACCGGCGAGGACACCCGCACCCGGGCCGTCCCCACGCACACCGCCGGCGAGGACACCTCCACCCGGGTCGCTCCGGTAACGGCAAGCCGCGACCTGCCCGGCGACTCCGGCGGTGACCGCCGCGCCCACAGGACTGCGGAGGACGGCGATGCAAGGAACGCGCGGAACGATCGGCACAGCGACGGTGTGGCGGGCGACGCCGCCCTGCCGAACCGGGACGCCCTCCTGGCCTTGGAAAAGGAACGTTTCGGCGGCATGAAGTTCGGCTCGGCGTTCTTCGGCTGGCTGACGGCCACCGGTATGGTGGTGCTGCTGACGGCGCTGGCCGCCGCGATCGGCGCCGCCATCAACCTTTCCGCCGAAACGGATCTGGGGGCGGCCCTCGAATCCGCCGCCGCCAACCAGTCCGCCGGTATTATTGGCGCCGTCATCATGCTCGCAGTACTGCTGCTTTCCTACTTTGCCGGCGGTTACGTTGCCGGCCGAATGGCACGCTTCAACGGTCTCAAGCAGGGCCTGGCTGTGTGGCTGTGGGCGCTGATCGCGGCCGCCGTCGTCATTATCCTGGGCCTGATCTACGGCAGCGATATCCGTAGCATCAGCCAGCTGAACTCCGTGGCTCCGCTGCCGGAGGATCTGAACAACGTCAGCCCCGGCACCTGGATCGCCGTGGCCGCGAGCCTGGTGGTTACACTGCTCGGCGCCGTGCTGGGCGGACTGGCCGGTATGCGCTTCCACCGCCGTATTGACCGTGCCGATTTCCGCACGGAAGACACCGTCACCCGCTAAGCGGAGCGCCCTCGGATCCAAAACGGCCGCTGCTCCTCCCGGTTTCCGGGGGTGCAGCGGCCGTTTTTCGTAGGTCGGCCGGTTTGTGTGGCCGGGTGGTTTGCGGCTGGTTTTCCGCTGCCCGATCCGCAGGATTTCCCACTCTCTGGTACCCCTGCGGCTGCTGTGACCTCACCGGTACCACCGACACCACTGGGTGGGATGCTGTGCACCCGACCAGTACTACCTTGCATAACCCTTGGAGCCGGGCCTCACATCATCGTCCACGGCACCTGTTCTAACCCGCTGTATAAACAAACCGGGGCCCCGCAAACGCGGGGCCCGGGTGCAACGGTGTGTAACCAAACGGTTACGGCGAAGGCGTGCCGCCGTTGACGTTCAGCGTCTCGCCGATCACGTAGCTGGACTCCGGGGAGGCCAGGAAAACGTAAGCGGGGGCAAGCTCGGTCGGCTGGCCGGCGCGGCCCAGCGGAACGCTCTGGCCGAACTCCGGCAGGTCTTCCTTGTTCTGCCCGTCGCTGGGCTGGAGCGGCGTCCAGAACGGACCCGGCGCCACAGCATTCACGCGAATGCCCTTCGGAGCCAGCTGCTGGCCCAGGCCCTTGGTGAAGTTGTTGATCGCAGCCTTGGTGCTGGCGTAGTCCAGCAGGTTCGGCGACGGCTCATAGGCCTGGATGGAGGTGGTGTTGATGATGCTCGAACCGGCCGGCAGGTGCTTCAGGGCGGCCTTGGTCACCCGGAAGAACGAGTAGATGTTCGTCTTGAAGGTGTGGTCCAGCTGTTCGTCGGAGAGATCCTCGAGGTTGTCCACCGCAACCTGCTTGCCGGCGTTGTTGACCAGGATGTCCAGCCCGCCGAGGCCGGCTACGGCATCTTCCACGAGCTGGCTGCAGTACTCGGCGTCCTTTAGGTCACCGGGGAGCTTAACCACCTTGCGGCCGGTCTTCTCAATGACTTCGGCGATGTGCTGCGCGTCCGGTTCCTCTTCGGGGAGGTAGGAGAGGGCGACGTCGGCGCCTTCCCGGGCGAAGGCGATGGCCACGGCAGCGCCGATGCCCGAATCGCCGCCGGTCACGAGCGCCTTGCGGCCCTCCAGCCGTCCGGTGCCGCGGTAGGTGTCCTCGCCGTGGTCCACGTGCGGGGTCATGTCCTTATCGAGTCCGGGCTCGGACTGGTCCTGGACGGGAGGGGCGATGGACGGGTAACGGTCCACCGGGTTCTGGAAGGTGTACTGATCCGAGTTGTTGCCGTTTGTCATAGAAGTTCCCACTTTCGGTAGGTCAGTCCATTCGGGCGGTCCGGTCGGGGCCGCCGCAAAAGGCGGTCACTCACGCTTACGTAAGTATGCTTACTACCCTATGCCCGAGGGTCGGTCCGGCTCAAGTCGGGGTGCCGCCCAACGACGACGGCGCACGACGGCGGCGGGCACTACGACGCCGCAGCTTGTGTCCCCGGGGCGGCACCACGGCGGCCGGTACAACAACGCCGCGGCGGGCGTTCCCGGGCGGCGCACGACGACAGCGGTGCCTACGCTCCCCGCGCCAGCCGGCGTCGTTCCCCGTCCGGCTGGTCCGGACTCCGGGTCGCCAGCAGTGCCAGGACCGCCACCAATGCCGAGCCGCACATCACCAGGGCCAGCGGCAGCGCGGTGTCCTCCCCCGCGATGCCGGTCAGCGGGGAGACCAGGGCGCCGAAGAAGAACTGTCCGCTGCCCAGCACGGCGGAGCCGCTGCCGGCTGCGAATCCTGCCTCGGCAAGGGCCAGGCTGGTGGTGTTGCCCATGATGAAGCCCACCGAGGAGGCGGCCAGGAAGATCGGCACGGCAAGCAGCAGCGGCGGAACGTCCAGCAGGATCATCACCAGAAGGACTGCGGAGACACCCAGCAGCACCGGGACCGCGATCCTGACGGTGCGTCGCGGCGGCACCGTTCGGGCCAGACGGGCGGAAATGAACCCGGCCAGCACCAGGCCCAGCGCGTTAATGCCAAACGCCGCCCCGTACCCGGCCGGGGAAAGGCCCATCAGGTTCTGGTAAATGAACGGCGAGGCGGAGATGTACCCCATCAGCACGCCGAAAGTGGAGGCGAACAGCACCGCATAACCCACGAACCGGCGTCGGCGCAGCACCGCAGCCAGCCCGCCCAGGAACGGGCCGCTGCTGCGCTTTTCCGGCGGTCGGGTCTCCCGGACAACACCGGCCACCCCGGCAAGCATGGCCGCCGCGAGCCCGGCGAGGACCCAGAGCACTCCGCGCCAGCCGATGCTGCCGGCCAGGATGCCGCCCACGGTCGGTGCGAGCACGGGCGCCACGCCGCCAATGGTCATGAGCAGGCTGAAGGTGCGGGCCGCTGACTGCCCGGAGGTCAGGTCCGCCACGACGGCGCGGGCAATCACCACGCCTGCGGAGGCAAACAGGCCCTGGAAAAGCCGGCCGGCAATGAGCACCGGCAGGTTCGGCGCCACGGCACAGACCACGGAGGCCAGGACAAACAGCAGGGAGCCGATCAGCAGCGGACGGAACCGCCCGTACCGGTCCGAGAACGGGCCGAAGAACAGCTGTCCGGCCGCCATGCCAATCAAAAAGGCCGTGAGGGTGAGCTGGATACCCGTGGCGGTGGCACCCAGTTCGTCCGCCATCTGGGGGAAGGACGGCAGATACAGATCGGTGGCGAACGGGCCCGTGGCCGAAAGCAGTGCCAGGACCAGCAGCAGTCCCGTGGTCATGGTGGCGGGGCCGGTGGAACGGCGAAGGGCGGACATATACGCCATCTTAGGAACAATGCCCGGCCCTGCTCTGGCCGTTACGCCTGCATGACGCGCAGACTACTGGATATCTGGCCAACCTCGGGAAGGAACCCCATGGCTGAGGCACCCCGGAAACGGATTGTTGTTGGTATGGACGGCTCCGAAGAGTCCGTGCAGGCACTGCGGATGGCGGCCCGGCTGGCCGAGCTGCTCGGCTGCCGGATTGAGACGCTCATTGTCTGGGAATACCCGGCCATGCTGGCAACGCCGTTTCCCACCACGGAGTTCTCTCCGCGAATTGAGGCGGAGAATGCGCTGGCCGAGGCCGTGGACGCCGCATTTGCGGACACTGAGGTTCCGGACGGCCTGACCCGGCAGGCAGTGGCCGGACAGCCGGCACGGGTACTGATGGAGGCCAGCCGCGGAGCGGAAATGCTGGTGGTGGGCAACCGCGGACGCGGCGGGTTTGCCGGGCTGCTGCTGGGTTCGGTGAGCACGGCCGTGGCGGCCCATGCCTACTGCCCGGTGCTGATTGCCCGGCCGCACCGGGACTAGAGGCGCGGGGCACCTCCGGGGCAGGCGGGCAGGGGCACCTCCGGACCAGGACCGGGGCACCTCCGTGCAGGCAGGCCCGGACACGCGCCCGGACCCCGGAGCCCCAACCCAATCCGCTAGCGGTGGGCCGGCACCTTGCGGATCAGGATCCCGGCGCCGACGGCGGCGAGCACCATGGTGATCACGCCGATCAGCGTGGTGACGCTGACGCCTGAATCGAAGGCCACCTGGGCCGAATGCAGCAGCGATGCCGCCTGATCCGCGGGCAGGTCCTCGGCCACATGCACCGCACCACCCAGGGTTTCGCCGGCGGCAGCACTCTGCTCCGGGCTCAGTCCGCCGGGGACGGAGACGCCGCTGCGGTAGGCGGCGGTGAGGATGCTGCCCAGCACGGCGGTGCCCAGAACGGAGCCGATCTCATAGGCGGTTTCGGAAATGGCCGAGGCCGATCCGGCACGGGAGGGCGGGACGCTGGCCAGGATCAGGTCATTGGAAATGGTTTCAGCCGCACCGACGCCCACACCAAGCAGCAGGAACGCAACCACCAGCGTCATCACGGTGACGTTCTCCCCGGAGGCGAAGACCAGGCCGTACCCGGCAGCGTTGAACAGCAGCCCGCCGGCCACCACTACGGCCGGGCGGACCCGCTTGACCAGGGGCACCACGGCGAGGCCGGTGATGATGGTCAGCACCAGGCCGGGCAGCATGGTCAGACCGGCCTCGATGGGTGTCTGGCCGACCACCAGCTGCAGGTGCTGGGACAGGAAGAAGATAAAGCCGACCATGGCGAACAGGCTGAGCAGGTTCGCTGCAATGGAGCCGGTGAAGACGGGGTTCTGGAACAGCCGGACGTCCAGCATCGGCTTCTCGCGGGAAAGCTGGCGGCGGGCAAAGAGGAAGCCCAGGATCAGACCGGCGGCGATGAACGGCAGGCCGGCACCCGCGCCGTCGTGCGCGAAGGTCTTGATGCCGTAGGTGACCGAGAGCATGGCGGCCATCACCAGGACCACGCCGAGCCGGTCCACGGCTCCGGGGCTGGGATCCTTGGACTCGGGCAGCAGGATCGGCGCGAAGATCAGCAGGGGCAGCAGCACCGGAATGGAGAGCAGGAACACCGAACCCCACCAGAAGTGCTCCAGCAGGACGCCGCCCACAATCGGGCCCAGTGCCGCGCCGCCGGAGAAGCCGGCTGCCCAGATGGCCACGGCGATCCTGCGTTGGGAGGGGTCCACAAAGATGTTGCGGATCAGGGAGAGCGTGGCGGGCATCAGCATGGCGCCAAAGACACCCATCAGGGCGCGGGCCACAATCAGCAGCATTGCCGACGGCGCGAAGGCCGCCACCAGGGAGAAGACACCGAAGCCGGCACTGCCGATCATCAGCAGCTTCAGCCGCCCGATCCGGTCCCCCAGGCTGCCCATGGGGACCAGCAGTCCGGCAAGGACCAGGGCGTAGATATCAACGATCCACAGCAGTTCGACGCCGGTGGGCGCCAGCGCCTGGGACAGCGACGGAATGGCGAAGCTCAGGACGTTGTTGTCGATGGAGATCAGCAGAACAGGCAGCATCAGGACAGCGAGCCCCCACCATTCGCGCTTACCTGCACGCGTTACTGCGGGCTTTTCCTGGACGGCCAGCACGGCATCCTCCTTCTTGAAACATCAGCATTGTTTTTGGGCACGGGAAAACCCCGACTAGCTACTGTACCGTCTAGACTGTACGGTTCTCAAATTGCCGACTTTCCGGGCCCTGATGGCGTAGCGTAAAAGCATGTCCACCCCTCGTCCCGCCCGGGACCGCATCCTTGACGCCTATGAAGAGCTGCTCATCAATGAAGGTCCCCGCGGCGCCACCCTCGATGCCGTGGTTGCCCGCGCCGAAGTCTCCAAGGG
Organism: Arthrobacter sp. YD2; assembly: GCF_030410475.1. Classification (NCBI taxonomy): domain Bacteria; kingdom Bacillati; phylum Actinomycetota; class Actinomycetes; order Micrococcales; family Micrococcaceae; genus Arthrobacter; species Arthrobacter sp. YD2. The sequence goes on along the minus strand of NZ_JAUHHB010000001.1, from coordinate 490,106 downwards.
AGGCCTGCTCTATCACTTCAAGAACAAGGAAGCGATGGCCGGTGCCCTGATCGAAAAGCTTCGCGAGCTGGCCGCCGCGGACCTGCAGACCATGCGCGAGGATCCGGAAGGACCATCCCGGTATCTGGTGCGCGGCTCGGTCTACGTGGGCAGCGACCTGGACCGGGCACTGATCGGTGTGGTGCGGCTGGCGCAGGCATCGGATCCGGTGGCCTCGGACCTGCTCAAGGACATCCACCGCAGCTGGTTTGACCTGGTGCAGCAGGAGGTCGGAGACCCTGCCATTTCCCGGGCCATCATGCTCCTGGCGGACGGACTGTATTACAACGAGGGCCTGCCCGGCGGCTGGCCGCAGGATCACCGCAATGACCGTTCCCGCTCCGTGCCCGAACTGCTCGAAGTGGTGGACCTGCTGAAGTCCCACGCCCAGCAGACCAGCGCGTAGCCCCTGGCCAACGCCGCTGCGTCCGGCGTGGCAGGACGGCATCGCGTTGTGCGCTCTGCCACAGTAGAAGCCATGGAAACCCGACTGAGCACAGCTGACCTTTATGACGAGCGCGGCGAGGAACTGGCCTCCGTGTCGCTGCAGTTCCAGGACCTGGGCGGACACACCGCCTTTACCGGCCCCATCCGCACCGTCCGGTGCCTGGAGGACAACGGGCTGATCAAGTCCCTGCTGAACTCCCCCGGCAACGGTGCCGTCCTGGTGATCGACGGCGCCGGATCACTGAACACCGCGCTGATGGGGGACATGATTGCCGCCGCCGCCGTGGAGAACGGCTGGGCCGGCGTCGTTATCAACGGCCCCATCCGTGACCGCACCGCCGTCGCCAAGCTGCCGCTGGGGGTCAAGGCGCTGGGCTCCAACCCGCGCAAGAGCGCCAAGGACTCTGTCGGCGAGGTGGACGTGCCCGTAGAGTTCGGCGGTGTCACCTTCCGTCCCGGCGCGACACTGTTTGCCGACGAGGACGGCATCCTCGTCGAACCCTAGGAGTCCCCGTGGCCAACGTGCTGCTGTTCCACCACGCGCTCGGCCTCACGGCCGGCATGGATGCCTTTGCCGACGTGCTGCGCGAAGCCGGACACATGGTCACGGTGCCCGACCTCTACGACGGCCACGTGTTCGGTGACCTGGAGGAGGGCGTGGCGCATGCGTCCGAGATCGGGATGGATGCCATTGAGGAACTGGGCGTGCAGATTGCCGGCCGTTTTCCGCCGGACATGGTCTACATCGGCTTCTCCCTGGGCGTGATGCCGGCGCAGCGGCTGGCACAGACCCGGCCCGGCGCCCGCGGTGCGGTGCTGGTCAGCGCCTGCCTCCCGCTGGGCACCTATGGCGATACGTGGCCGGCCGGTGTGCCCGTCCAGATCCACGGCATGGACGCGGACCCGTACTTCGCGGAGGAAGGGGACCTGGACGCCGCGGAAAACCTGGCCGCATCCAGCCCGGACGCAGACCTGATCCTCTATATGGGCGCTTCGCACCTGTTCGCGGACATCAGCCAGCCGGACTTTGACATGGATGCCTCCTTCGCCTTCACCCGGATGGTGCTGCAGCTGCTGGACCAGGTGGACGCAAAACCCGCGGACGCAAAACCCGCTGACGCGGAACCCCGGGACGCTTAACCACCGAAGCTGCGGCACCCGCACGGGGTGCCGCAGCTTCTGTGTTCAGGCGAAGGGATCCCTACGCGTTCCAGAGTCCGTAGGAGTCCGCCAGCGAGGAGATCTTCTGCGCACGGGCAAGGCGCGGCAGGTAGGAACCGTCGCCCACCACGGCGCCGGCAGCGTGGGCCTCCAGCAGTTCGTGCGCCCAGGTGATTTCGGATTCGCTCGGTGAAAGTCCGCGGTTGATGTAGTCCGTGGCCTCGGGCATCAGGCACAGCTTGCCGGTCATGCCCATGCTCTGGGTGACCTTGCAGGCCTCCAGCAGCGGCTCGCCCACGGCACCCACGGTGGGGCCGTCGATGGGGCCGGGCAGCTGGCCCACACGTGAGGCAACCACCAGCTTGGAGCGGGCGTAGGCCAGCGCCATCGGATCATCCGAAGCGCCGGTGTCGCGGCGGAAATCGCCGACGCCGAAGGCCAGCCGGAAGGTGCCGGGAGCACTGGCAATGGCGGTGGCGTTTTCAATGCCAAGTGCGGACTCCACCAGGGCGAGCACCGGGGTGCCGGCCTGCAGCCGCATGGCGGTGTGGGTGACCTGCTCCGGCTTTTCGGTCATCGCGAGCATCACGCCGCGCAGGCCCGGGGCCTTGGACAGTGCGGCCAGATCATCGGCCCAGTAATCGGTTTCGATGCCGTTGACACGCACCCAGGCGGTCATGCCGGTGGACAGTGCCTCCACCACCCGCTCGCGGGCTTCGGCCTTGCCATCCGCAGGCACCGCGTCTTCCATGTCGAAGACCACGGAATCGGCCTCGGACGCCAGCGCCGGCGCAAAGTTCGCTTCATCGGCTGCTGAAGCCAGCAGCCAGGAACGGGAAAGTTTCGCGGGGAGCGCAGCAGCGCGGCTGTTTCGAAATGGGGCCATAAGAAGACACTACTTTCAGGCTTGGCAGTTACTAAAATGCGACGGGCGTCATGTGGCCACCATCACCCGTGTGACCGCGGCCGCCAGGACCCGGTCCCCGGCCGCGGTCACCCGGTCCTAGCTGTTCCGGGCCTCGCCGCGGCGCAGCAGCCGGCCCGCGGGTGCCGCCGGATCCACATCGGCGCCGGCGAGCAGCGTGCGCCGCACAACGCCGGTCAGCTGCTTTCCGGCGTAGGGCGTGATCGGGTTCTTGTGCTGCAGGGCTGCCGGGTCCACGGTGAAGGTGTCCTCCGCGGCGAAGACGGCGAAGTCTGCGTCCTTACCCTCGGCAATGGCTCCCTTGTGGTCCAGCCCGGCGAGGTCGGCGGGGGCGGCGGACATCCAGCGCAGCACCTGCTCCAGGCTGATCCCGCGGGTGCGTGCCTCGGTCCAGATCAGGGCCAGGCCCAACTGCAGCGAGGACACCCCGCCCCAGGCCACGCCAAAGTCGCCGTTCTCCAGGTCCTTCAGGTCCAGGGTGCTGGGCGAGTGATCGGAGACAATGCAGTCGATGGTCCCGTCTGCCAGGCCGGCCCACAGCTGTTCCCGGTTCGCGTCTTCGCGGATGGGCGGGCAGCATTTGAAGGCCGTGGCGCCGTCGGGAATCTCCTCGGCCTTCAGCGTGAGGTAGTGCGGGCAGGTCTCGGCGGTCAGCCGCACGCCGTCGGCCTTGGCCGTGCGGATCAGCGGCAGCGCTTCGGCGGAGGACAGGTGCAGGATGTGCGCCCGGCCGCCGGTGCGCCGGGCCGCGTCAATGACGCCGGCGATGGCGGTGTTTTCCGCGGCCGGCGGGCGGGAGGCGAGGAACCCGGCGTACTGTGCTCCGGGCGGGGTGTCCGCGATGGCGGCGGGATCCTCGGCGTGCACAATCAGCAGGGCGTCGAAGGTTTTCAGTTCGGCGAGCGCCGCTTCCATTTCCGCCGGTTCCAGGTGCGGGAACTCGTCCACGCCGGAATGGACCAGGAAGCATTTGAAGCCGAACGCGCCGGCCTCGTGCAGCGGGCGCAGATCCGCCAGGTTGCCGGGCACGGCCCCGCCCCAGAAACCCACGTCCACCGCGGCCTGCGGTGCGGCGACGGCGCGCTTGGTGTCCAGCGCATCCACGCTTACGGTGGGCGGGATGCTGTTTAGCGGCATGTCGATGAGCGTGGTGACCCCGCCCGCCGCGGCGGCACGGGTGGCGGAGGCGAAGCCCTCCCACTCGGTGCGGCCGGGCTCGTTCACGTGTACGTGGGTGTCCACCAGGCCGGGCAGCAGGGTTTCGTCCGCGGCCAGCTCCATCAGCCGGTCCCCGTCGAGTCCGGTGCCCAGGGGTACGACGGCGGCAATCACCCCGCCCCGCACCCCCACTTCGGCGGGAATGGTCCCCTCCGGGGTGAGCACGGCACTGCCGCGGATCACCAGGTCGAAGTGCCCTGCTTCCTGTGCTGACGACATACCCATCACGAACCCTCCGTTGAAGAAATACCATCCGGTGAGGTGTCACCGGCTACCAAAAAATCCGCCGCCTGCAGGAACGTGCCCGGTGACAGGCCGTCCGCCGGCGCGAAGTACTCCAGCGAGACATCCCCGGCGTAGCCGCGGGCGCGCAGCTCCCGCACCCAGCGGGCCAGGGGCAGGCTGCCGGTGCCGGGGGCGCCACGGCCTGGTGCGTCGGCAATCTGCACATGGCCAAACCGGGCTGCGTCGGCGGCAATCAGCGCGGCCACGTCCTCGCCGTTGACCGCCAGGTGATAGAAGTCCGCAAGCAGCGCCGTGTTCTCCGCCCCGGCGTCGTGCGCCTGCTGCAGGACTGCGGCCGCGTCCGCCGCGGTGCGCAGCGGATAGTCCGGCGCACCGCTGAGCGGTTCCAGCAGCACTGTCCCGCCGAAGGGCGCCACGGCTGCGGCGGCGGCACGCAGGTTCCGCAGTGCTTCCGCGTCCTGCTCCTCCGGGCTGAAGTCCGTGCTGCGGTTCCCGTACAGGGCGTTGAACAGCCGGCAGCCCAGGCGCTTCCCGATCCCGGCCACCACCGCAGCATTGGCCCTGAACTGCGCACCCCGGTCCGGCAGGGACAGCACGCCACGCTCACCGGCGGGCATGTCCCCGCCGTAGAAGTTCAGTGCCCCCAGCTGCACGCCGGCGTCGCGGACGGCTGCTTCGAACTCCCGGACCTGCGCTTCGGCGGGTACCGGCTCCTCGAACGGCCACCAGAATTCCACCGTGCCAAACCCGGCGGCCCGCGCGGCGGCGGGGCGTTCCAGCAGCGGCAGTTCGGTGAACAGCGTGGAGCAGTTCACCGAGTACCCGGCCAGCGGGCCGCCGTCGGACGCCGTCATTACCGGCCGCCGAGCAGGACCTGGCGGTTGACGTCCTTGTACAGGAGGTAGCGGAAGTTGGACGGGCCGCCGGCGTAGCAGGCCTGCGGGCAGAAGGCGCGCAGGGACATGTAGTCCCCCTCCTCCACCTCCACCCAGTCCTGGTTCAGCCGGTACACGGCTTTGCCTTCCAGCACGTACAGTCCGTGTTCCATCACGTGGGTTTCCGCGAACGGGATGACGGCGCCGGGTTCGAACGTCACTACGTTCACGTGCATGTCATAGGCCACGTCATCCACCGGGATCATCCGGGTGGTGCGCCATTTGTTGTCCGTGCCGGGCATCGCGGCGGGTTCAATGTCCTGCTCGTTGCCAAAGACCGGCTGCGGGGTGTGGCCGGCGAGCGGCTGGTAGGCCTTGCGGATCCACTGGAACTTCGCAGGCTCGCCGCCCTCGTTGTAGGCACTCCACAGGGCTTCCGGCGGCAGGTAGGCAAAACCGCCCGGTGTCAGCACGTGGTCCCGGCCGAGCAGCCGGACGGTGAGGGCTCCTTCCAGCACAAACACGAAGGATTCCACCGTCAGTTCCGGTTCCGGGGCGCGGGATCCGCCGCCGGGTGCCACCTCCACCAGGTACTGGGCGAAGGTGGTGGCCCCGCCGGCTACCGGCCGGTTCAGGATCCAGGTGCGGGTGTCCGTCCATTCGGGCAGCACGCTGGTGACAATGTCGCGCAGTACGCCGCGCGGAATCACGGTGTAGGCCTCGGTCACCACGGCGCGTCCGGTGAGCAGCTCGGTCTGGCCCGGCAGGCCGCCGGCGGCTGCGTAGTAGCGCGGGGTGTCGGACTGGGGGGTATTCATCTAGCGGACCTTCTTTGGGGTGGGGAATTGGTGCCGGTCAGGACGGGGCGGGGCGGGAAGTGGACGGTGCGGAGGGCGCTGCCGGGACCGCTGCGGCGGCCTTGGGGTGGGCCAGGGCGGCGAGTTCGACGCCGGTCAGCCCGGTGCCGTCCGCCACTTCCGCCTCGGTCAGGGCGCCGCAGAGCAGTCCGCGGTGCACAAACCGGGCCAGCGCGCGGGCGGTGGCCGGTTCATCCAGCACCGTTCCCTCGAGCTTGGCAACGTAGGTGTGCAGCCGGCGGGCGGCGGCGTCGAACCCCTGCCGGTAGAAGGCGTAGGTGGCCAGGAAGCGGGTGGGCAGCTGGGCCGGGTGCAGGTCCCAGCCCTGGTAGAAGCCGCGTTCCAGGGAACGGCGCACCAGCCGGGCGTGCAGCTGCCAGGCGGCGCGGATTTCCTCCGGGGTGCCCAGTGGCAGGATGTTGGTGGAACCGTCCGAGAGCCGGACGCCGGTGCCGGCAACGGCCACCTGCATCACGGCCTTGGCGTAGTCCGCGGCCGGGTGCTCCATGGACTGGTATTCGGCGGCGATCTGCACCGAATCGCTGTAGTCATAGGTGCCGTAGTGCAGCGCCGAGATCCGGCCCTTGCCGCGGTGGATCAGCTGGGCCGCCGGCACGGTGCCGTTGGCGGCAAGGATGAGCTGCGGGGTTTCCACCTGCACTTCGAACCGCAGCCGTCCCGGTTCCAGTCCGTGCGCTTCCTCCAGGCGTTCGCAGGTGTAGACCATGGCCTCCACCTGCTCCACGGTGGAAACCTTGGGCAGGGTCAGGACCAGGCCCTCCGGCAGCTCCCCCGCCGCGAGCAGGCCGGCCAGGAACAGGTCCAGGGTGCGTACGCCGCGGGCCCGGGTGGCCGCTTCGAAGCACTTGAACCGTATACCCACGAACGGCGGGGCGGTGCCGTCCGCCACCGCGGCAGCGACAGCGACGGCAGCCTGCCGGGCGTGGGTATCCTCCTCCTCGTCCGGCCGCATCCCGTATCCGTCCTCGAAGTCCAGCCGCAGGTCCTCGATGGGTTCAGTCTGCAGTTTGGCCTCGACCAGGGGCACGACGGCGGCGGCCAGGTCCGCGTCCAACCCCGCCACCTCTGCCAGCTCCGTCAGCGACCCCTGCGCCGCCGCGGCGGCCAGGCCCTCCCGGCCCCAGTGGGCAGGCAGGGCCGGCACGCAGCGGTCGGCGGGAATGTAGACGGTGTGTACGGGCTGCCGGGTACCCGCGTCGCCCGGGTAGGCGGCGGCCAGCAGCCGGTCGGTGTCCGCGAGGACGGCGTCCAGCCGGTGCAGGTGGCCGTCACCGAGGACGGGTGCGGGTGCGGGGGCGGTGGAGGGTTTCACGGTCACGGTCCTAGTGGGGGTCGTTTTCGGTGCTGCCGGTGGTGGCCAGCGGGACTTCCTGGCCGTCGGCGTCGAGCAGTTTTCCGTCCTGCATGTGGTCGCCATCCTTCAGCGCCGCCGGGTCCTCAATGCGCACAATCCGGTTGGATCCTTCGGCGAAGACCGAGGGGTCCTCCGGGTTGCCGGAGCGGATGTGGTTGAAGAGGATGTTCATCAGGATCGCCATCACGGCGGCGGAACTGATGCCGGAGTGGAAGATGGTGCCAAACCAGGTGGGGAACTCGTCATAGAAGGTGGGTGCGGCAATCGGAATCATGCCGAAGCCTATGGACGTGGCCACGATAATGAAGTTCATGTTGTTGCGGTAGTCCACCTTCGCCAGGGTGCGGATACCGCTGGCCGCCACGGTGCCGAACAGGACAATGCCCGCGCCGCCAAGGACCGGCGTCGGCACCGCTGCCACCACCCGGCCCAGGACCGGAAGCAGGCCCAGGATGACCAGGATCAGACCGCCGGCGCTGACCACAAACCGGCTCTTGACGCCGGTGATGGCCACCAGGCCCACGTTCTGAGCGAAGGCGCTCTGGGTGAAGGAGTTGAACACCGGGGACAGGGCGCTGGAGAGCATGTCCGCGCGCAGGCCGTTGGCGATGCGCTTGGAGTCCACCTTGGTTTCGACAATTTCGCCCACCGCAATGATGTCCGCGGTGGTTTCGGTCAGGGTCACCAGGATCACGATCACCATGGAGATGATGGCCGCGGCCTCGAAGGTCGGCATGCCGAACGCGAAGGGTTCCGGGACGGCGAAGATCGCGCCGCTGCCGACGGCGGAGAAGTCGGCCTTGCCGGTGACGACGGCGAAGACGGTGCCGAGCACAATGGCGATCAGGATGGAGAGCCTGGAGATGGTGGAGTTGCCGAGCTTGCTCAGCAGCAGCACCAGCAGCAGCGTCAGCGCGGCCAGGCCGATGTTCGAGACGCTGCCGTAATCCGGGGCGGCGCTGCTGCCGCCCATGGCCCAGTTCGCGGCCACGGGCATCAGCGTCAGGCCGATGGTGGTGATCACGACGCCGGTGACCACCGGCGGGAAGAAGCGGATCACCTTGGCGAAGACCGGGGTGATCAGCAGGCCGATCAGCGAGGCGACTATCACCGCACCGAACACGGACTGCAGGCCGCCGCCGCCGTCGAGGATGGCGGTCATGGTGGCCACCCCGGCGAAGGACACACCCTGGACCAGGGGCAGCTGGGAGCCGAAGAACGGAATGCCGACGGTCTGCAGCAGGGTGGCCAGGCCGCCCACGAAGAGGCAGGCAGCGACGAGCATGCCGACGTCGGCGGAATCCAGTCCGGCGGCGGTACCGACAATCAGCGGCGGGGCGATGATGCCGCCGTACATGGTCAGCACATGCTGGAAGCCGTAGGCGAAGGTGCTGCCCAGCGGCAGTTTGGCGTCTTCCGGGCGGGCGGGCGCGCTGCCGGCCGTGGCGGGGCTGTGTTTGCGGCTCATCAGCAGAAACCGCCCACGGTATTCCAGACCGGCGAGTCCGCAACCACGCCTTCGCGCAGCACGGAGGCTTCGATCAGGCCGTAAGGGCGGTCCGCGGCGAAGAAGACCTCGTTGGGGTTGTCCAGGCCGAACGGCGCTAGGTCCACCAGGAAGTGGTGGTTGTTCGGCAGGGAGAGCCGTACTTCGGCGATCTCGGGGTGCGCGGCGATAACGGCCTTGCCCATTTCGAACATGGTCTGCTGCAGCGCCAGGGAATGCGTGTTCGCGAAGGCGTCCAGCAGCAGGGTCCGGGCGGAGGCGTACAGGGCGTTGAAATCCAGTGCGTCCAGGTCCGTGTCCGGGGCGTAGCGCCACTTCGCGGTCACGTCGGTGGCCAGGATCCGGTCGGTGGTTTCGGCCAGCGTGGTGTAGCGGTCCCGGGGGAAGCTGTGGAACTCGGAGCCGGTGGACTTCAGCACGGTCAGGCCGCTGATGCCGGAGACCAGGTGCTGCCGGCCGCCCTCGGAGACGAGCACCGCGGTGCGGATTTCTGACTTGTCCTTGGCGAAGGCGTGGTCATGGTCGCTGATCCGGTTCCAGAAGTACTGTTCAGCCGCCCAGCGGCCGCCGGAAACCCACTCGAAGCCGCCGGTGAAGTGCCGCTCCAGGCGCAGCAGGAACGCCTCGGGCGAGCCGACGCCGTCGCGGGCGAAGGCGTAAATGGTGTTCTTCTGGGTGTCGGTGGCCACCACGTGGGCATTGTCGCCCTCGGTGTGCGCTGCCTCGAAATCACCGTGCAGCTGGCTGGTGACGCTGAGGTCTTCGAGCTGGTGCCGGGCGGTGTCGCGGGTGACCTTCACCAGGCGCACCTCGGCCTTCCCGTACTGGTTGCTGCCGAGGACAATCTGGGCTGCGGTGGTGGCCTGGGTTGTTTCTGTCATGGGTTTAGCTTCCTCGGTAGGTGGAGTAGGCGAAGGGGCTCAGCAGCAGCGGTACGTGATAGTGCTGGGCCGCGTCGGTCAGGGCGAAAGTGAGGGAAACGCTGGGAAAGAAGGTCTCGGTGCCGGTGGCGGCAAAGTAGTCGCCGGTGGCGAAGTCGATCCGGTAGGTGCCGGGGGTGAGCTGTTCCGGGCCCAGGCTGGACACCCGGCCGTCGGCGTCGGTGGTGCCCTCCGCTACCCGGTCCCAGCCGTCTCCGCCGGCGGACCAGAGGGAGACGGCGACGCCGGCGGCTGGCCGGCCGGCGCCGGTGTCCAGGATGTGGGTGGTGACGTGGCTGCGGGTCATGGGTGTAGCAGTCCTTCCAGACGCAGAATGGCTATTTCGCGCAGCTGGGCCGCGATGACGGGGACTTCCTCCGCGGGCGTATGCCCGAGCCGCTCCTGCAGGGCGGCCAGGATTTCCTCGGCGCTGCGGCCGGCGGCGCGGATCAGGAAGACCTGGCCGAACTTCTCCTCGTAGGCGCGGTTGCCGGCCAGCAGCCGGTCCTGCACATCCTCGAGTCCGCTGACGGAGGCCTGCTCGCTGCGGGAGAAGCGGGCTTCGGTGCCGGAACCTGCCGGGCGCTCGCCGATCCGGGGATGGTGCGCCAGCGCGGCTTCGATCTCCGCCTCGGTGAAGTCCGGGGCGGCCAGTTCGGCGAAGCTGAGCAGTTCTCCGGCGGAGGCGAACGGGCGGGCTGCGGCTACCTCGTTGCACCAGCGCGGGATGTCCGCACAGGGGCGCAGCATGGCTTCGGCATCGGCCCTCCGGGCGGCGTTGAACGCGGTAAGGAAGTCCGGGGCGGCGTCGTCGGGGCGGAGTTCTGAGGGCACGGGTGTCAGCTTTCAGGTAGAGCTCGTCCGTTGCCGGCGCTGAACACCCTTGACCATCGGCGGCGCCGACTTGATTCGATGTTTCCTGCAAACGGAATTGATATGCCGGTCAGTCTGGGTGAGGTACGTCATATCTGTCAAGAAACATGTCATTCCGGCGGAATAAAACTGATTTATGTTTCCCGCCGGTAAATTCGGCGGTAACCGTGCGTCTTTTTCCGGGAAAGTATTGCGCCAGCGTCCGGGTCTCGGTGACAATCCCGGGCTTCGGCACACCTTCCTGTCGCCCCCGACCGGCCGGCCCCTGCGCACCTTCCCACCCACTGATGCCAGTGGTACTGGAGTGGTCCCACTGGGCAACACGCACCCCACCCGGTGGGACCCTGTGCGGCGCGGCCCCCAGCACCGGCCGGCCCCTGCGCACCTTCCCACCCACTGATGCCAGTGGTACTGGAGTGGTCCCACTGGGCAACACGCACCCCACCCGGTGGGACCCTGTGCGGCGCGGCCCCCAGCACCGGCCGCACCGACCGCACAGGCACACCCCGCCCGGTTACCCGGCCATCATCCGCCGGGCCGCCGCGGTGTGCCGGGCAATCAGCTCCGGCAGGTCCACGCCGGGCAGCTGCCCGTCGACTACGCGCCAGGCACCGCCGACCATCACCCGGTCCGCGCGGTCCGCGCCGCAGAGCAGCAGGGCCGAGAGCGGATCATGGCTGCCGGAGAAACGCAGGTCATCCAGCCGGAACATCGCCAGGTCTGCCTGCCGGCCCGGCGCCAGTTCGCCCACATCCTTCCGGCCCAGGGCCCGTGCTGATCCCTTGGTGGCCCAGCCCAGTGCACGTTCGGGCGTGATGGCTTCGGCGCCGTAGCGCAGCCGCTGCAGATACAGGGCCTGCCGGGCCTCCAGGATCAGGTTCGAAGCGTCATTGGAAGCCGAGCCGTCCACACCCAGCCCCACCGGGGCACCGGCGTCCTCCAGCTCCGCCATCCGGCCAATGCCGCTGGCCAGGCGCATGTTCGACGTCGGACAGTGGGCAACGGCGGTGCCTGCCGCACCCAGCCTGGCAATCTCGTCGTCGTTGAAATGCACGCCGTGCGCCAGCCAGGTCCGGTCCCCCAGCCAGCCGACACTCTCCAGATAATCCACCGTCCGCAGCCCGAACATCTCCAGGCAGAAGGCTTCCTCGTCCATGGTTTCGGCCAGGTGGGTGTGCAGCCGGACGTCCTGTTCCTCGGCAAGCGCGGCGCTGTCGCGCATGATCTCCCGGGTCACCGAGAACGGCGAACAGGGGGCCAGCCCAATCTGGATCACGGCGCCGTCACCGCGTTCGTGATAGTCCCGGATCAGCCGCCGGCTGTCCTCAAGGATCACCTCCGGAGCCTGGACCGTGTGCTGCGGCGGCAGGCCGCCGTCGTCCTCCCCCAGGGTCATGGAGCCGCGGGTGAGCATGGCCCGCATGCCCAGTTTCCGCACCACGTCCACCTGCACGTCAATGCCGTCCTCGAGCCCGTCGGGGAAGAGGTAGTGGTGGTCCGCGGCGGTGGTGCAGCCGGACAGCAGCAGTTCGGACAGCGCGACGGTGGTGGCCAGTTCCAGGTCCGCCGGGGTCAGCCTGGCCCACACCGGGTACAGGTTCTTCAGCCAGGGGAACAGCGGGGTGTTCACCACCGGCGCCCAGGCCCGGGTGAGGGTTTGGTAGAAGTGGTGGTGCGTGTTGATCAGCCCCGGCAGCAGCACGTGGCCGGACGCGTCAAAGACCTCGGAGCAGGGCGCGGACGGGGTTTGCCCGGCCGCCAGCACCTCGGCGATGATCCCGTTCTCGATCACCAGGCCGCCGGCGGCATCCAGTCCGTTGGCGGTGAAGGCGGCCAGCGGGTTCCTGATCCAAAGGCGGGCGCGGGGTGAATCGGGTACGACGACGGCGGCGGGTGCTGAGGCGGTGGGTGCTGAGGCGGGCGTGGAAGCGTTCATGGAACAACCTTGGGCAGACAGACCCCTCCCGGGGCCAGCTCAGTGGGCTTGTCTGCTGATCCAAGAGGCCGGTTCCGCATTCCGGTCCGCGCAGGCGGCGGGCCGGACGATCTGTGCGCCGGTGGCCTGACCGTCCGCACGGCCCCACCCTACCCAGATGACGGTGCCATCCCGGAAAATGTGAAGCAAACGACTGTGCCCCTCCTTCCCGCAGCGGACTTTCCGGTCCAAGGGGTTTCCGGTCCAAGGGGTTTCCGGTCCAAGGGGTTTCCGGTCCAAGGGGTCTCCAGTGCAGCACGCGCCCGGGCGGGCGGGGCGAGGCGGCCGGGCAGCCGTACGCGTCATAACCGGCGGGGTGTCCCGCGTGCCGGGACACCGTGGTAGGCTTCCGTGCAATTACCGGAGCAATTGCGGCATTCATCGTTTCCCGGCGGTGCCGGAATATGCATTCTTTTCCGCCTGCAGGGCGGATCAATGCGCGCCGTAATATGTTTCGCTTTTAGTCATTGTTTTGCGGATTTAAGGCCCCTGCCCGGTTCTCCCGGCAGGGGGAACTCACCGCTTTGGTTACTGGGTTAGCCGGTGGCGGTTGCCGCCGGCAGGTGTTGCTGGAGGGTAGGCCGCAGTGTTGGACATGCTCAATGCGCTGGCATCCGCCACGGCGGACGGTGCCCCATGCGCGGTGGCGACCATTGTGCGGGCGTCCGGCTCCGTGCCCCGCCAGGTCGGCACCTCCATGCTCATCAGCGGAACCGGAGAGATCACCGGTTCCCTTTCCGGCGGTTGCGTTGAGGCCGCCGTCGTCACCGCCGCCGAAGAGGTCCTCGCCGCGGGCCGTGCCCGGGTGGAGGCCTTCGGCTACAGCGATGCCGATGCCTTCGCCGTCGGCCTCAGCTGCGGCGGCACCTTGGAGGTCCTGATCCAGCCGGTCGCCGCCGGCACCTTTCCCCTTATCCCCGGACCCGACGCCCCCTGTGCCCTGATCCGGCGGATCGACGCCGCAGCGTCCGACGGCGTACCTGCTGCCCCGTTGCTTGTCACCGACCCGGCCGGTGCCACCGATGCCGGTCTCCTCGCCGCCCACGGCGCGGCCCTGACCGCGATGCTGGGCATGGATCCGGCGCGTGCCGCTGCCCGGATCGCCCCGCTGCTCGCGGCCGGACGGACCGGCGTCGTCGAACTGGACGGTCCGGGCCTGGGCGTACCGGAGCTGGGCGCATCGGCGGACGGCGGTCCGGATACCGTGTGCGAGCCGGGTGGCCCCGTCCTGTTCCTGGAATCCCGGCTCGCGCCGCCGCGCCTGATCCTGATCGGCGCCAATGATTTCTCCGCCGCGCTGGCCCGGCAGGGCCGGCTGCTGGGCTATCACGTGACCATCTGCGACGCCCGGCGCGCGTTCACCACCCCGGACCGGTTCCCCGCGGCGCACCATGTACAGGTGCAGTGGCCGGATCAGTACCTGCGCCGCGAAGCCGCAGGCGGGAACCTGGATGCCCGGACCGTGGTGTGCGTGCTCAGCCATGACGCCAAGTTTGATGTCCCGGTGCTGGCCGAGGCCCTGCGGGGCAACCTCGCCTATGTGGGGGCCATGGGATCCCGGCGCAGCCACGAACAGCGGATGGCCGCCCTGCGCGCCGCGGGCCTGACCGCCCGCGAGCTGGCGAAGCTGCACTCCCCCATCGGGCTGGACATCGGCGCCGCCACACCGGAGGAAACCGCCCTGTCCGTCTTCGCCGAAATTGTTGCCGCCCGCTCCGGGGCTGCCGCCAGCGGGCAGCCGCTGCGGACCCGCAGCGGGCCCATCCATCCGTACAACCGACTTCACGCCAGCTAAGGGACCCCTATGGACATGCCTACCGTTTCCGACGTCATCCGTACCGCGGATCCGCAGCAGTGGCGCCCCGGGGATGCCTGGATGGCCGGCGGCACGGTGCTGTTCTCCTACGGTTCGGACACGCTGGCCCGGCTGCTGGATATCACCGCCGCCGGCTGGGAATCCCTGACCGTGTCCGGGGACGGCCTGGAGATCGCCGCCACCTGCACCATCGCCGAGCTGTTCGCCTTCCCCGGCGCCGCCCCGGCCGCGGCCCGGGAGCAGTGGCCGGCTTTGGGCCTGATTCCGCTGTGCTGTGATTCCTTTGTCGCCTCCTTTAAGGTCTGGAATGTTTCCACCGTGGGCGGGAACATCTGCACCGGCCTGCCCGCCGGACCCATGACGTCGCTGACCACGGCACTGGACGGCGTCGCACTGGTCCACTCCCCGGACGGCACCTCGCGCCGGCTGCCCGTGACCGAGCTGGTCATCGGCGACGGCCGCACCGCGCTGGCTCCGGGCGAACTGCTGCGCAGCGTCACCCTGCCCGCGTCCGCCCTGCGGGCCCGCACCGCGTTCCGGCGGCTGTCCCTGACCAACCTTGGCCGCTCCGGGGTGCTGGTGATCGGCCGGCTGGATGAGGACGGCACGTTTGTCCTGACCGTCACCGCCGCCACCAAGCGTCCGGTCCAGCTGCGGTTCGCCGCCGTGCCCACCCGTGCCGAGCTGCGCGCCGAGCTGGACCGCAGCATCGACGCCGCGCTCTGGCATGACGACGTGCACGGCCTGCCCGAATGGCGGCACTACATGACGGACCGGCTGGCCGAGGAAATCCGCGCCGAACTCGCCGCTCCGGCTCCCCCCGCTGCTTCCGCTTCCGCCAACACCCCTGCCCCGAAGGAGGGTTCCCTGTGACCTACCGGATCAATGACGCCGAGGTGGAGGCCACCCCCTTCCCCGGCCAGTGCCTGCGCACCTTCCTGCGCGAACAGGGCAACCTGGGAGTCAAAAAGGGCTGCGACGCCGGGGACTGCGGCGCCTGCACCGTGCACGTTGACGGCAAACCCGTGCACAGCTGCCTCTACCCCGCGGTGCGCGCCGAGGGCCGGGAAATCACCACCATTGAAGGCCTGGCCGGTGAGGACGGGCTGCACCCGATGCAGCAGCAGTTCCTGGACGCCCAAGGCTTCCAGTGCGGCTTCTGCACCGCCGGCATGGTGATGACCGCCGCCACCTTCGACGAGGAGCAGAAGGCCAACCTGCCGCGGAACCTGAAGGGCAACCTCTGCCGCTGCACCGGCTACCGCGCCATCGGGGACGCGGTCTGCGGGCACCGGCATGTGGACGTGCCCGACGACGGCGCCCCGGATCCGGAGGACGGCGCAGCCAGCACCCCTGCGCCGCGCACCGTCGGCACCAGCGTGCCCGCCCCGGCCGGCCCGGACATTGTCACCGGCCGGGCCCGCTACACCATGGACGTTCCGGCAGCCGACCTGCCCGGGCTGCTGCACATGAAGATCCTCCGCTCCCCGCACGCGCACGCCCGGATTGTTTCCATCGATGCGAGCGCCGCCCTGGCCGTGCCCGGGGTCGAAGCGGTGCTCACGCACGAGGACGCGCCGGACCAGCTCTTCTCCACCGCCCAGCACGAACTGCACACCGACGATCCCGATGACACCCGGATCCTGGACACCGTGGTGCGTTTCCGCGGCCAGCGGGTGGCCGCCGTCGTCGCCGCCTCGGTGGGTGCTGCCGCGGAAGGCGTGCGCGCGCTGAAGGTCGAGTACGAGCTGCTGCCCGCCGTGCTGGACACCGACGCCGCACTGGCCGACGGCGCCCCCGAGGTCCACCCCGGCACGGCCGGGAACATCGTGGCGGAACTGCACTCGGAGCTCGGCGACGCGGAGGCCGGACTTGCGGCGGCCGCCGTCGTGCACGAGAACACCTACGTCAGCCAGCGGCTGCAGCACGTGGCAATGGAAACGCACGGCTCCATCGCGTCCTTTGATGAGAAGGGACGCCTGGTGGTGCGCACCTCCACGCAGGTTCCGTTCCTGATCCGCCGCGCACTGTGCCGGGTGCTCGGGATGAAGCCGGCCTCGGTGCGGGTGCTCACCGGCCGGGTGGGCGGCGGGTTCGGCGGCAAGCAGGAAATGCTCACCGAGGACATTGTGGCCCTGGCGGCCCTGAAGCTGAACCGGCCGGTGCAGCTGGAGCTGACCCGCGAGGAACAGTTCACCGCCACCACCACCCGGCACCCGTTTGCCGTGCATGTCCGCGCCGGCGCCGCGGCGGACGGCACCCTGACCGCCCTCGCGGTGGACGTCACAGCGAACACCGGGGCCTACGGCAACCACGCGCCCGGCGTGATGTTCCACGGCTGCGGGGAATCCGTGGCCGTGTATAAATGCGCGAACAAGAAGGTGGACGCCCGCTCGGTGTACACCAACACGCTGCCCTCCGGCGCATTCCGCGGCTACGGGCTGAGCCAGATGATCTACGCCATCGAATCCGCCATGGACGAGCTGGCCCGCGGGCTGGGCATGGATCCGCTGGAGTTCCGCCGCCGCAACGTGGTGGCCAAGGGCGATGACATGGTTTCCACCGCCCCCGAACCGGCCGAGGACGTGCACTACGGCAGCTACGGGCTGGACCAGTGCATTGACCTGGTCTCCGCCGCCCTGGCCGAGGGACGGCAGCGGCCGGAAACCTCCGGGGCGCAGCTGCCCGCGGCGTCGGGGCTTTCCGGGGAGGACGGCGGGGCGGACGACGTCGGGGCTGACGACGTCGACGGCTGGCTGATTGGCGAGGGCACCGCCGTCGCCATGATCGACACCGTGCCGCCGCGCGGACACATCAGCCACGCAAAGATCTCCCTGCAGGAGGACGGCCGGTACGGGCTGAACGTGGGCACCTCCGAGTTCGGCAACGGCACCACCACCGTGCACACGCAGCTGGCCTCCACCGCACTGCATACCACCGCGGACCGGATCGTGATCCGGCAGTCGGACACCGATCTGGTGGACCACGACACCGGCGCCTACGGCTCCACCGGCACCGTGGTCGCGGGCAAGGCCTCGCTGGCCGCCGCCCAGGAACTGGCCACCCTGCTCAAAGGCTTCGCGGCGTCCCTGTTTTCCAACACCTCGGCCCAGGTGCAGCTGCTGGCCGACTGTGTGGAGTGCGACGGCGAGCGGATCCCGCTGGCCGAGGTTGCCGCGCGCGCCCGGGCCGAGGAGATCGATCTGTCCGCCGAGGGCCGCTGGGGCGGAACGCCGCGCTCGGTGGCCTTCAATGTGCAGGGCTTCCGGGTGGCGGTCAACGCCGGCACCGGCGAGCTGCGGATCCTGCAGAGCGTGCATGCCGCGGACGCCGGCGTCGTGATGAACCCGGTGCAGTGCCGCGGCCAGATTGAGGGCGGCATTGCCCAGGCCCTGGGGGCTGCCCTGTATGAGGAGGTGCGAATTGACGCCGAGGGCACGGTGGAAACCCGGATCCTGCGCCAGTACCACATCCCCACGTTCGCCGATGTGCCGCGCACGGAGGTCTTCTTCGCGGAAACCGATGATGCGCTGGGGCCGATGGGCGCCAAGTCCATGAGCGAGAGCCCGTTCAACCCGGTGGCTCCCGCCCTGGCCAACGCCCTGCGGGACGCCACGGGGATCCGGTTCGCCCGGCTGCCGTTTGCCCGGGACACCATCTACCTGGGCATGCGGGCGGCCCGGGAGGATTCCGGCGACGTACAGTCCGGCGACGCCCAGGCTGCCGGGAATCTGGCCGCCGGGCTGCGCGAACGGGACGCTCCGGCTCCGGCGGTGTAGGGCTGCCGGCGCGCCGGGCCGCGCCCCGGCGGCAGGCCGGTGGGTGCAGCTCAGCCCCTCCGGCTGATGGCGTTTCGCTCCGCTTTGTCCGTTTTCCCTCCAGTTTGGGAAATCGCTGCCGGTTTGCAGCGGAGGGATTTCCCAAACTGGAGGCGTTTTCCCAAAGTGGAGGAATTTTCCCCACCGATGGGCTTCTTCCTCAGTGCCCTGCCGGCCGGACCGGCCAGCACCAGTGCACCCAGAACGACAGCCGCGCCAAGACACTGGCCGGGGCTCAGCGCCTGCCCGGCGAGCAGCCAGCCGGCCGCGGCAGCAACCACCGGACTGAGCAGCCCGAGCAATGCGGCACTGGACGCCGGAAGCCGGTGCAGGCCGCGGAACCACAGGCTGTAGGCCAGGGCGGAGCCGATCAGACAGAGATAGGCATAACCGGCGAGGTTGATGCCGGTCAGGGCGGGCGGCGGTCCTTCCACCAGCAGCGCCAGCGGAAGCAGGAACACTCCGCCGGCGATCAGCTGCCAGGACGTGGAGGCCAGCAGCGTATCCGGGACACCCCATTTTTTGGTCAGGACCACCCCGGCGGCCATGGCTACCGCCCCTCCCAGCGCAGCCGCCACACCCACCGCGTCCAGACGGGCCTGTGCCTGCAGCACCAGCAGCCCGACGCCGGCCATCCCGGCGGTACCTGCCGCCAGTTTCCGTCCGGTCAGCCGTTCCCCGATCCAGCGCGAGGCAAAAAGCGCCACCAGCAGCGGCTGCACGGCACCCACCGTGGCGGCCACCCCGCCGGGCAGCCGGTAGGCGGCCACAAACAGCAGCGCAAAGAACAGCCCGATATTCAGCACTCCCAGCACCGCCGAACGCCACCACCACTGGCCGCGGGGCAGACGCCGCACGAGCAGAAGCAGCAGCAGCCCTGCGGGCAGGGAGCGCAGCAAGGCGGCCAGCAGGGGCCGCTCCGGCGGCAGCAGTTCCGCTGCCACGATGTACGTGGTTCCCCAAACAATCGGTGCCAGGGCCGTCGTTAGGGTCAGGATCAAGGATTTGCTAAGCACTTAGCTAATGTAGCTAAGTGCTTAGCAAATTGCTAGGGTGCAATCATGACTGATCACGTAGGCAGGGTCCTGGAGCAGTGGGCAGCGGAGTGGCCGGACCTGGATGTCTCACCGATGGCCGTGGTGGGGCGGCTGTCGCGGGTGGCACGCCGCTTCGATGAACAGCTGGCGGAAACGTTCGCCAGCCACGGCCTGGACGCGGCCTCCTTTGACGTCCTGGCCACACTGCGCCGCTCCGGCCCGCCGTACACACTCACCCCCAAGGATCTGAGCGCCAGCTCCATGGTCACCTCCGCCGCCATAGCCCAGCGGCTGAACCGGTTGGAGGCACAGGGGTACGTGCGGCGCTCCCCCAGCTCCGCCGACCGGCGGGGCAAGCTGGTCTCGCTGACGGATGCGGGCCGGAGCGCCGTCGATGCCGCCCTCCCCGACCACGTGGCCACCGAACAGCGGTTGCTGGCCGCCCTGGACAAGGATGAACGCGCCGCACTGGCCGCGCTGCTGGCCAAACTGGATGAGTGACGCGGGCCGGAATACGCCCGGCAAAACCGTGACCCGACCGTTATATATATTTGTTCCCTATATTCAGTTTTCCTGAGTATTGTTCTGGGCATGAGCAAGCATGAGATGCGCGAACCGACCTTCCTGGTCCTCTCCGCCCTGGCAGACGGGCCCAAGCACGGCTACGCCCTGATCTCCGAGGCAAAGGGTCTTTCCGGCGGCCGCGTGAAGCTGCAGCCCGGCACCCTGTACGGCGTGCTGGACCGGCTGCGCGAAGACGGTCTGGTGGAGATTTCCGGCGAGGATGTGGTGGACGGCCGCGCCCGCCGCTATTACCGGATCACCGAGAACGGTGCCGCCACGCTGGGCCGCGAAGCCGAACGGCTGGCGGCCAATGCCCGGCAGGCCATGTCCAAGCTGAAGCTGCGCGCAGCGCAGGCCGGCGCATGAACACCGGCGGCGCGCCCCGGCAGGCCGCCCGCCCCTCCCGGCAGGCGCACGGCACATCCGGACCGGCGCACGGCAGCCCAGCTCCTGAAACCGGCAGGGACACCACCGCACTGGAGGCCGCCTACGCCAGGGCACTGTATGCCTACCCCGGCAGCTGGCGCCGGGAACAGGGTGCGGAAATGATCGGCGTGCTGCTCGACGTCGCACGCAGTGAACACCGTACCCACCCCACTCCGGCAGAGCTGATTAACCTGGTGGGCAACGGCCTGGCCGCTCGCGCCCTGGCCCTGCTCGGCGCGGTGGGACGGACGCGCCGCAACGGCATCGCCTTCACCGCCACGGTGCTGGCCACCCACCTGGCCCTCACCCTGACCCTGCTGGGCGAGTGGGGACCATGGGTCCGCCCGGGAACCCTGCGCTGGCGGCCCACCGGTGAAGGGTTCGGCGAGTCCCTGTTGCCGCTGGGACCGTTCACGACGGCGGCCGCAGTGGTGTATCTGGCACTGATCGCCGGGTTCCTGGCTACGTTGGCAGGCCAGCGGGCTCTGCGCCGGACGCTGTACCTCAGCGCCGCAGCTGCGGCTCCCCTGGTCAGTCTGGCCGGCACCTGGATGGAGGTGCTGGCGCCCCCATTGGTTCCCATGCTGGGGGTGAGCGCACTGGCGCTGCTGGCGTTGGCCGGCAACCCTGCCACCACTACCTCCGGACGGCTGTTGCTGGCGGTTGTCACCGCCGGTGTTTCATGGGGTGGGGTGATGCTCGCGGTGAGCCGGCTCCCCGGCGGTGCCGCCCTGTTCTTTTACGACGCCGACAGCCTGGTGGCCGTGGATGCCCGCTCCCTCACCCTGGCGGCGGTGTTCCTGATGCTCCTGGCGGGCATGCTGCTGGCCAGCGGACGGCGCGCCCTGCCCTGGACCGTGGGCCTGGCCGTGGCTGCCGTGCCCCTACTGGTCCGGCTCTGGTCCGGTGGTCTGCTGGACGGCGGTTTGCTGGACGGCGCGGTACTGGACGCGGCCCTGACCGGTTCCGGTCTGCCGGCTGACGCCGGTTGGGGCGGGGGCTTCCTGCTCCTGGCTCCGGTGGCCGCGGCGCTGACCGCCGTCGGCCTGCGTCTCGGAAGCATCGGCTCCCGCCGTAGGCAAGGCTTCCCCCGCACCACCTAAGACGTGTGGCCCGCTTGAGCCCACCCGCCTTACCCGCACCACCGCATTCCCTCCCGAATAACGTTCCACGGACACGCTCCCGATGAGCCGGTCCGGTACTGCCGCACACCCGCACCAGTCTCGAAAGGCACATCATGAACCGCTCCGTGAGCACACCTTCCCGCCGGCCGGACCGCGCCCAGGGCTCTGTATCCCCGGCGCCCGGCCGCCGTCGTCGTTATCTCGCCGGCCTCGGCTCCGCACTGTTGATCGGCACGGCAACACTGGCCGGCTGCTCCGCTGATGCCGGGCTGACCGTGGTGGCGGATTCCTCCGCCGACCCGTTCGAGGCCTACCTGGCCGAGGAAATGGACCAGGCGTTCTTCGCCCAGGACGTGCTCCGTTTCCAGTGCTACGCGGACAACGGCTACTCCGAGTACGCCCAGTTCATCCCCACCGAACCCCGGACCCAGTACCGGAGCGAGCTGCTGGATCAGCTGACCGTCACCGACGCCTTCTTCGGCAGCGTGCAGGACGCCACGGACCGGGGTCTGCGATACGAGGCGCAGCCGCCCGCCCCCGCCAAAGTCTTTGTGCACGATGCAGCCTTCGACGCCGTGGCCGCCGCCTGCGACACCAAGGCCTGGGCCGCGCTGGGGAAGGACGCCGAGAATACCCTGATCGACTACAACCGGCTCGCCAGCAAGCTCTCGGGCATCTTCGAGCCCACCATGGATGATCTGCAGCCGCTGCAGGCGAAAGTGGTGCAGTGCTTGGCCGACGCCGGGGAACCGGTAACCGCCGCACCGGACCAGCTCTTCGGCATGGCGCCCGGGGTCGAGCTCGGCGCCCCGGTGGAATACCCGGAACGCAGCGGCCCGAAGCAGTCCGCCGGGGTGGAGATCATTCCCGCGGATACCGAAATTTCCTACGAGCCCACCCCGGCGGAGGCGGCCCTGGCCGTGAAGTACTACAACTGCTCCGTGGAAACCGGGGTGCGGGAGGAATTTGCCGCGTCGATCCTGGCGGCCAAGAAGGCCGCCGTTGCGGAACACGCAGCGGAGCTGGAGAAGCTGAACCCGCACATCACGCAGATTGCCGCGGCCGCGAAGGACCTGCTGGACAGCTGACACTGTGGCGGGGGGGGCCCCCGCCGCCCCCCCGCCCGGCATGTCTTTCCCCGTGCAGGACTCAGAACCCCCTAGGCTGAGGCCCCAATGGAGGTTGGGGTGCCGGGTTGAGAGGAAACCGCTGTGGGTATTTTTGGCAACAAGTCCGCCGGAACGGAAACTCCGGATTCGCACCTGACATTCTTTTCAGTTTCCGACGCGAACGAGTTCCGGGCGGCAACCCGGCAGGTCTTTGCCGAGCTCGGCTACGAGGTTGATGTTTATCCGGACCACGCCGTGGACCGTGCGGGCCGAAAGTTCGGGTTCTGGAACATCGCCGCAGTCTGCCAGTCCGAGCCTCATCAGGTGTGGCCGGGGCTGATCCGCGGACACCTGCAGCGGCTGCTGACCAGCTTCGATACCCCTGACCCGTTCCAGGGCCTGTCCCCGGCGGACATCCCGGGCCGGACCTTCGCCCGGCTGTATGAAGAATCCGTGGTTCCCGAACTCGACGGCCACCCGCACCGCGAATTCGCGCCCGGAGTCATTGAAATGCTGGCACTGGACCTGCCGGACACCGTCGCGGTGTTCCGGCATGAAAACGCCAGAACCTACGGCGGCTATGCGGCGCTGCGGGAGCAGGGCCTGGCGAACCTGCACGGCCTGGACGTTGAACGGCTGGAGCACATGACCCCACCCGAAGGCGGCACGGTCACCGCCCTGATCGGCGAGTCCTTCTACACCGCAAGCCGTGCACTGCTGCTGCCCGGGCTGGCCACCGAGCTCACCGGCAAACAGATCCGGGAGGACTACGGCTGGCTGATGTGCATTCCGAACCGGCACCAGGTCGCCTGGCACGTCATCGAGGATGACTCCGTGATCGGGGCGGTCAGCGGCATGGCCCGGTTCGCCGCGGCCGGATACACCAACTCGCCCGGCCCGCTGAGCCCGCACGTCTATTGGTGGAACGGAACGGGCTATGAACAGCTCACCGAGGTGTCCGACGACGGCGGCCTGACAGTGAGGGTGGGCCCGGACTTCCAGGCGGTTCTCGAGTCGGTCATGGCAGCCCGGTAAGCCCTGCCCGCCCGAAGCTGGCACCGCGCCGATGCCCGGCCGCCGCCGTTTTATGACGCTGCCCTGACACGTTGGACCGGCACCGCGTCCCTGGCCCGGGCAGCAGTTAGAATCAGCGCAGAAGACGCGGCGGGGGCCCGGGACTACAACAGAAATACCGGCCCTCCGGCGGCCGGATACCCTTCCGGAGCCCGTCTTGGCCCCGTTCCCGGAAGAAGTAGAAATGCATCCCTTCACCCCCGCCTCACAGCAGGTCACCCTGCCGGTACAGCCGGCCGCCGCGGGACAGCGGCCCGGCATGGGCGGCACGCCCCGGCCCTTCCTGCCGGACACACTGCGCACCATCCGCTCCGCCCAGAACGGTGCCGGGCAGAAGGCCCGCCAGGTGACCCTGCTGCGCGATGATCCGGCCAAATCCGACGTTATGTCGCTGCTGGCCCAGAACCGCGACCTGCTGTATCCCGGGCTGGGAGCCGGCGCAGCCGGGCTGACCCCTCCCTACCTGAAGCACCCGTCGGTGAGCTTCTGGACCGTGCGCGAAAACGGCACGCTGCTGGGCTGCGGCGCACTCAAGGAACTTACCCCGCCGGTCCCCGGCAGCGGCACCACCGGCCTGTGCGGGGAAATCACGTCCATGCGCACCGCCGCGTACGCCCGCGGACTGGGTGTGGGCCAGGTGCTGCTGCAGCAGATCATCAGCAATGCCAGCGCCCGCGGCTACGCCTGCCTGCTGCTGGAAACCGGAACCCAGGACTTCTTCGCCTCCTCCCGGCGGCTGTACCAGCGCCACGGCTTTGTCGACTGCCGGCCGTTCGGCACCTACCGGGCGGATCCGGGCAGCATCTTCATGCGCCTTGACCTGCAGCCCGCCGCCTCCGCAGCCGGAGCGGAGGCGGAGACGGCCGATGCCGCCGCAGCCCCCGCCGCACGGGAGCATGCCAAGCCCGGCACTCTGACCGCCATCCTCGCCGCCCAGCGGGCCATGGCGGCGCGGCCGCCGGTGCGCTGAGAAGGCCAGGCAAACCGTGAACCTGCAGCTCGATGACCCCTGCACCCCGGACGTGCTGGCCCTGCTGGAGGAGCACCTGGCAGACATGTTCGCCACCTCCCCGGCCGAAAGCGTGCATGCCCTGGACCCGGAAGCACTGCGCGATCCGTCCGTCACGTTCTGGACCGTGCGCGGACACGGCCTGCTGCTGGGCTGCGGCGCACTGAGGGAACTGAACCCGCATCAGGGTGAAATCAAGTCCATGCGCACCGCCGCCTCCGCCCCCGGGCTCGGCGTCGCCACCCGGATCCTGCAGGGCATCCTGGCCGAGGCGCAGGCGCGCGGGTACCGGTCCGTGCTGCTGGAAACCGGCACCGAGGACTTCTTCGCCCCGGCCCGCCGGCTCTACGCCCGGCACGGGTTCACCGAATGCCCGCCCTTCGGCAGCTACACCGAGGACCCGCACAGCGTGTTCATGGCCCTGGACGCGGATACCTCCGGACGGTTCCCCGTCCCCGGCCGGCAGGAGACCGCCCACTAAACTGGCAGGCATGGCACTAACGACGGCGGAACCCCGCGCCCGCACCCGCACGCAGGTCCTCTGGCTCGCCGTCGGGCTTCCGGTGGCACTGCTGCTGGTGGTGCTGGGCGCGCAGATCCACGGGCTGGACTTCACCGTCTACCGTGAGGGCGCCCGGGCGTTCCTGGGCCTGGGCGAACACCGGCTGTATGACCCGGCGCTGGTGCAGACGGATACCCGCGGGCTGCCGTTCACCTATCCGCCCTTCGCCGCCCTGCTGCTGACCCCGTTCGCGTTCCTGCCCGAAGCCGTGGGGCTGGTGCTGATCACGGCCACCTCGTGCGCCTGCCTGCTGGTCACCGGGTTCCTCGTGGCCCGCTACCTGGAACGCAACGAGGTGCTCCCGGCGAAGCTGCATCATGCCCTCGGCGGCAGCGCCGGCACCGCCGTCCTGGCCGTGCTGCTGATCGGCGTGCTGGGACCGTGGCGGGAGGGGTTGGGCTTCGGCCAGATCAACCCGATGCTGATGCTGCTGATTGTCGCGGACCTGCTCCGCCCGGCGTCCGCCAGGTTCCCGCGCGGCATCCTGATCGGCCTGGCGGCGGGCATCAAGCTCACGCCGCTGGCGTTCGGGCTGATTTTCCTGGTCCGGAAGGACTGGCGGGCCATCCTGGCCATGGGCGGGACCTTCGCCGCCACCGTGGCTGCAGGCTGGCTGGCCTCCCCGGAGCAGGCGCGGACGTTCTGGTTCGACTCGCTGTTTAATGCGGACCGGGTCGGCGACACGACGGATATGTACAACGTGTCGCTGAACTCGCTCATTGCCCATTTCGGCACCCCCGAGGCGCTGCAGCGTCCGCTCTGGCTGCTCGCCTCCGCCGCCGTCGTCGTCCTGGGGTTCCTCGCGATCCGGCGCTCGGACGCCCGCGGCGATGCCGTGGCGGCGATCAGCGCGAATGCCGTGGTGATGCTGACCATTTCGCCGATCTCCTGGTTCCACCACTGGGTCTGGATCGCACTGATTCTGCCCGCTCTCTGGGTGGCGGTACGACGGCGGCGCGCCGGGGTGCGTGCTGCGGGCACGGCCCTGCTGGTGGCGCTGGTGCCGGTGTTTATGCTCTCCTCGATCACGGTCACCATGATGCTCACCGGCACGGTGAGCGGTCAGGGGCCGGTGGCGCTGGAGCTGTTCACCGGGCTTGGCGTGGTGCTGCCGGTGGCGGCGCTGGCCTTCTGGGCCACCGCTCCGGTCTCCGCGGATCCGTCAGCGGAGCCCTCCGGCCAGCCGAGCACCAGATAGACCTCCGGCAGCCCGGCATAATGCCGGTCCAGTTCCGGGCGGTGCTGCAGCCCGGCAGCCTGCGCGGTCCGCTGGGAGAGGATGTTGGACGCGGTGGTCCGGGCCAGCACCGGCAGCTCCGGCAGTAGTTCCCGGCCGCGGCGGACGGCTTCGCGTGCGCCTTCCTTCGCGTAGCCCCGGCCCCAGACGGCGGGGTCATACCGGTAGTAGAGATTCAGGATCTCCCGGTCATCCACCAATGCCCGCTGCAGCCCAGTGAAGCCGATGACGGTGCCGGGGGCGTCCCGCTCCGCCACGGCCCAGTAGCCGAACCCTTCGCGGTCCCAGTGGTCCAGGAAATCCTGCAGCAACTTCGCCGCGGACTGCGCGGTGGGCGTCACGGGATTGTGCAGGTTGGTGCGGGGGTCGGTATGGATCCGGAGCGCGGCGTCGTAGTCCGTGCGTTCCAGCCGGCGCAGCAGCAAATGCTGGGTGGTGGCGGGGCTCCAGTCGGCGGGGTTCTGACTCATGCGGCCCATCCTAGGCTGGCCCTCCCCCGGTTTTAGTGCCAAGCATCAGGTTGAAACGCCGAAGGGCTGGATCAGGACCAGCGGCCGACCAGGGCGCGGAACATCCTGGAAGCATCCTCCAGCGCCGTAAGCTCCAGGAACTCGTCGACGGCGTGCATCTGGGCAGGCGATCCCGGCCCCCAGACGAGCACCGGCACACCGGGCGCCGCCTGCGCCAGCACCGCACCGTCAGTGAAGTAGGGCGCGGGGCTGGAATCAACCTCGACGGCGGCGAGCGCTTCGATCCCGTCAACGGAAGAGCGCAGCGCGGGCAGCGCCAAAAGCACGTCCACCCCGGAGATCTCCGGCTGGCTTTGCCACCACTGCAGCAGTGTGGTGCCCTCACCGGCTATACGCATATCGATCACCGCTTCGGCTGCGTCGGGGACAATGTTCGGTGCGGTTCCGGAGGAGAACGTCCCCAGATTCCACGTTTCGGGGCCGAGGAACCCGTCTGCTCCCAGGGGCAGTTCCTTGCCGGCACGCACCAGGACATCGGCGAGTTTCAGCGCGGCGTTCACGCCCCGTTCCGGCGTGCTTCCGTGGGCGGCCAGACCCTCTGCGGTGACCCGCAGCCACAACGCCCCGCGATGACCCAGCACAATCCGGTTCTGCGTAGCCTCCGGAATAATCACCGCCCCCAGATCCAGCCCGGCCAGCCCCGCAGCGGCGTCGGGGGCTCCGAGGCTGCCAATCTCCTCGTCGGCAGTCATCAGCAGACCCACGTTGCGGCCCAGCCGGTCCGCTTCCAGCAGGGCCGCCACCGCAGCGGCAAGCCCTCCCTTCATGTCCGTGGAGCCACGTCCGTACAGACGTCCGTCAGCGATCCGTGCCGCGAAGGGCGCCTGGCTCCACCGGGCCGGCTCCCCCACGGGCACGGTATCCACGTGGCAGGCGAACAGCAGGACCGGTCCGTCCCCTGCGCCTGCGGTGAGCAGGGTCCAGGGATATTCGCCCGGTCCGCTTCGGCGAACCCTGACATTCCGGGCCGAAGCAGCCACCAGATCGGCCACAAATCCCTGCAGTGCTTCCTGCGCCGCGTGGTCGCCGGAGTCTGTTTGTCTCCTGACCAGATCCTGCAGGAGCTGCACGGTCTGTTCCTCGGTCATCAACGCTCCTTGCTGCTCTTCGTTGTAGTTCCGCCCGCTGATTCAGGAGGCGGGTTTTCCGGTGCTTTCCCGCAGTGTCATTTCCGGAGCCAGCGCGAGCCGGACAGAGGCTTCGTCTCCGTCCTCCAGCAGCAGGCGCACCGCCTGCCGGGCCATCGCTTCCAGCGGTTGCCGGACGGTGGTCAGCCGGGGCGTGCAAAGATCGGCGAATTCAATGTCGTCAAAGCCCGTGACCTGTAAATCCTTTGGCACGGCAATCCCTGACCGGTGGCAGGTCTGCAGCACGCCAATGGCAATAATGTCGGCTCCGCACACCAGCGCGTCGGGGAGAGTCCCCTGCTCGGCCATCGATGCCATCGCGCTCCGGCCGAAGGAGGCACTGTACTCACCCAGCATTATCCAGTTCTCGGAAAAGGACAGGTCGAAGTGCCGGCACAGCCTGCGGAAGGCCTGATGGCGTGCGGCCCCGGAGGAGTCTGTTTCCCGGGCTCCGATGAAGCCCACTGACGTGACCCCCTGCTCCACCAGGTGTTCGAGGACCTGCCGGATGCCCCGCTCATCGTCCACGCCAACCCAGTCGGCGTCGAGTCCTTCAATCCGCTGGTCAACCTGCACCAGGGGCCGTGCACGTGCGGCAGCCTGCACGGCTTCCATGCTGCCTGTCGCGTCCACGGGGCTGACGATCAAACCGTCCACCTGCTGGCCCAGCAGGGACTGCAGTGCTTCGCGTTCCCGCTCGACGTCCTGATGGGCGTTGCACAGAAGCAGCTGGAAGCCCCGGGCGTGCAGCGCGTCTTCGACCTCCTGCACCAGGTCCGTATTAAACGGGTTGGCGATTTCCGGCAGGACCATCCCGATGGTGCGGGTTTTGGAACTGCGCAATGCGCTGGCGATGGTGTTGCGCGAATATCCGAGCTTTCGGACTGACACCTGCACGGCACGTCGCAGTGCCGGATCCACAGTCTCGGCTCCTGCCAGGACCCTGGACACCGTGGCGATGGAAACGCCTGCATCGTCAGCGACCGTCCGTATGGTCACCCTTTCCAAATTCAGCCCCCTGCTGTGAAAACGTCTTCTGATACTAGGCCCATTCCAGGTGAGATAACCAGCCGAGGAAAAATCCCTCGTTTGACCATTGTTTCCGGGGCGTTACAACGAACTTACATGTGACGACGCGGAAAAGAAATGTATTGACCGTTTCGGGCTCTCGGCCTAGCATCGTCCAAAACCGAGGAAACGTTTTCTCACCTATTCCGAGAGGCTCCCATGTCGACACCAGCACTGGGCGTGTTCCCACCCAAACCGTCCGCCATCGCCGAGCTCTTCGCCGCGGACAAGGTTCTCGTCGGCGCCATTCATCTGCCGCCGCTGCCCGGCAGCCCGCATTACCGCGGCCAGCCCGTCGAGGAGATCGCGGCTTACGGGCTGCAGGAGGCACGCACTTATCTGGAGAACGGTTTCAGCACCGCGATTGTGGAAAACCACTGGGACATTCCGTTCCAGAAACCCGGCGAGCACGGTTACGAAACTGCGGCAGCCATGGCTGTCATCACGCGCCGCGTGGTGGAGGAATTCGGTCCGCGAATCGGGGTCAGCATCCTCTCCAACGCCGGCGAGTGCTCCGTCGCTGCCGCGCATGCCGCCGGCGCAGGATGGATCCGGGTGAACCAGTGGGCCAACGCCTACGTCGCCAACGAGGGGTTCATCGAAGGCCAGGCCGCGGCCACCACGCGCTACCGCTCACGGATCCAGGCGCAGGGCGTGCGGGTGTTCGCCGACGTCCACGTGAAGCACGGTGCCCATGCCATCGTGGCCGACCGCACACTCGCCGAGCAGACCGAGGACGCGGAGTTCTTTGATGCTGACGTCCTGATTGCCACCGGTTCCCGGACCGGGGATGCAGCCAGCGTTGAGGAGGTGCGCGGTATCCGCGACTGCACTGTCCTGCCCGTCATCATCGGATCCGGCATCACTGCTGAGAACGCCGCTGAGCTGCTGGGGGAATGCAACGGAGCCATTGTGGCGTCATCGGTAAAGGACAACGGCCGCTGGTGGGGACGGGCCGAAGGCAGCAAAGTCCGCGCGGTGGCAAAAGCCGCCGGGATGTAGCCGGAACCATGATTGCCTTTTGTGGTTACGCGAACCGGGACGTCATTGTGCAGATGGACGTGCTGCCGTCACCGGGCGAACGCCTCCAGGCGCGGTCTATCCGGTTGTACGACGGCGGCATGGCAGCGAATGCGGCCGTGGCCGCAGCCCGGTTCGGTGCCGACGCGGTATTCGCCGGGGCGGTGGGAGCGGATCCCGAATCCGCTGCGTTCCTCGCCGCCTTGGAACGTGAAGGTGTCTCCACCGCCTGGTCCCGCACCGATGCCTTCCTGACCCACGCCGTCGTCCTGCTGGACCGGCATGGCGAGCGGGCCGTCGTCAGCGAGGATGACGCCCTGACCGGTGATGACCTCGAGGCCGTCCTGGGCAGGCTCCACCCCGGTAGCGGGCACTGGCTGTACGTGGACGGTTACCGCTGGGAACAGCCGCTCCCGGCACGCACCGAGGCCCGCATCGTCGTGGACATCGACGGATGTCACACTGCAGCCCAGGTCCGCAATGCCGCCGCTGCCGCCGGGCACCTGCTGGGCAGCCGCCGCACCTTCGAGGACACCTGCGGGCTCTCACTGGAAGAGCTGCAGGAAATGTCCCGCCGCGAAGAAACCACCATTGTGCTCACCCGCGGCGCCGGCGGCCTGGATTTGCTCGAGCCCGGCCGGCCGGTCCGCCATATTCCGGCCGTCCGGGTCGAGGCCGTCGACGACACCGGCGCAGGAGACTGCTTCGCGGGAGTCTATGTCGCTGAACTTGCCCTCGGACAAACCGCGGCTGCGGCTGCAACAACAGCAGCCGCCGCAGCAGCGCTGGCCTGTACCCGCCGCGGCGCCCGCGCATCACCGGGCCGAGCTGAACTTCGCGACTTTCTTGCCACCCTCCAGACCGTTCCTGCCACCCACGGCACCCACTGAAAAGGACCCACCATGCGAAAGCGATTTACTGCCGCCCTGTCCATCGCCGCTCTGGCCCTGACCCTCTCGGCCTGCGACGGCTCGTCGGAGGCCGCTGACACCCCCGATTCCACCGGTGCCGCCGTTGCTGCCGAAATCCCCCAGCCGGAACGGATCCCCGAAACATGCGAGGCCCCCGACGGCGGCAACCTGAGGATCGGTCTGGTCACCCCGAATCTCCAGGCCCTGTTCTTCAACCAAATCAACACCGGCGCCCAGACCATCGCAGATGAGGCGGACGTGGACCTGCAGATCATCAGCGCCAACGATGACCCCATCCAGCAGGCCAACGCCGTGGAAAACCTGGTTGCCAAGAACGTGCAGGCAGTGATCGTGGCCGCCATCGATACCGAGGGCATCAAGCCCGCGCTGAAGGCTGCCGCAGCGGCCGGGGTGAAGGTTGTTGCCGTTGACGGCATCGTCGAGGACCCGGCGGTCTCCACCCAGGTGGGCACGTCCAATGAGGAAAGCGGAGCCCAGATGGGTGAGTTCCTGCTGGAAGCAGCTGACGGCGATGCCGGGCCCGTCGGCATCGTCGGCGCCCTGAACTCCACCATCCAGCTTGAACGCCAGAAGGGATTCGAAGACGCGATCAAGTCCGGCGGCATGGAGGTGGGCACCGTTGTAGACGGCAAGAACGTGCAGGAAACCGCCCAGAGCTCCGCGGAAAACCTCCTGACCGGAAACCCCAACCTCGAATACGTCTATGCCACCGGTGAGCCGGCACTGATCGGCCTCGTCTCCGGCGTAAAGAACCAGAATGCCCAGGATCGGGTCAGCATTGTCGGCTGGGACCTGTCCGACGCCGCGGTTGACGGCCTGCAGGAGGGCTACGTGAAGGGTGTGGTCCAGCAGAACACCTTCCAGTTCGGCTATGACGCCATGACCGCCGCCGTGGACCTGAGCTGCGGCCGCGAAGTGGAAAGCACCATTCCCGTGCCCACCCAGATCGTCACCCCGTCGAACGTCGACGATTACCTCTACTACTTGAAGAAGTGATCCCGATGACCTCTCCCGAACTCCTCGTTGAACTCCGAGGCATCAAGAAGTCCTTCGGTCCGGTGAAATCACTGCAGGGCGTGGACCTCAAACTGCACCGCGGCGAAGTCCTTGGCCTGGTGGGGGACAACGGCGCCGGCAAATCCACGCTGATGAAGGTACTGGCCGGCGCCGAACAGCACGATGAAGGCGAAATCCTGATCCGCGGAAAGTCCGTGAAATTCAACAGCCCCGGTGACGCGCAGAAGGAAAACATCGGCATCGTCTACCAGGACCTGGCCCTCTGCAACACCCTCGATGTGGCGAGCAACCTGTTCCTTGGCCGTGAGCCGGTCAAGGGCAGGTTCCTGGACCGGCGGACCATGCATGAACAGGCCGCCAGGGTCCTGGATGACCTGCATGTCAGGGTCAAGTCCACCCACCAGGAAATCGGTACCCTCTCCGGCGGCCAGCGCCAGACTGTCGCCATCGCCCGGGCGGTTTCCTTCAAGCCGGACGTGCTGATTCTGGACGAGCCGACGGCGGCCCTCGCCGTGGCCGAAGTGGAGTCGGTCCTCCGCCTCATCCGCCAGGTTGCTGCGGAGGGGGTGGGCGTCATCCTGATTACCCACCGGCTGCAGGACATCTTCCGGGTCTGCGACCGGGTCACCGCCATGTACGAGGGCCAGAGCGTGGATGACCGGCCCATCAGCTCCCTGAACATTGAATCCCTCGTCGCCATGATCACCCGGTCGGACGAAGAGTACCCGGAGGCATCCTGATGACTACCCCCACACCGACCGCACGCGCCGTCCGGACCAGTTCCCCTTCGTGGCTGGAACGCTCGAATAAACCCACGCTGCTGATGGGTGCGGTCACCGTGCTCATCGCGGTGATTTTCTCCATCGCCAGCCCGGCGTTCCTGTCGCTGGGCAACCTGGCCAATCTGGCCACCCAGATTGCTCCGGTCCTGGTGATCGGCGTGGCCATGACGTTCGTCATCACGGCCGGACAGATCGATCTCTCCGTCGGCGCCATTGCCGCGTTCATCGCAGCCACCAGTGCCGAACTGATCGCCACGGGCATGGAATCATCGGTGGTCATCCTGCTGGCCTGCCTCATGGGGCTCGCCTGGGGGCTGGTCAACGGCTACCTGGTCAGTTACCAGGGCATCCCGGCCTTCATCGTCACGCTGGCGACCATGTCCGTGATCCGCGGGCTGGCGCTGCTCTCCACCGAAGGGTTCTCCATTCCCATCGGCGAGCAGACCGTGATGCGGCAGATCGGTTCCGGGTCCTTCCTCGGGATTTCCTGGCTGGCCTGGATCGGCATTGTTGTCTTCATCGCCGGACTGATCCTTATGCACAAGATGCGTTTCGGCCAGTACGTCACCGGCATCGGTTCCAACGAGGAATCGATCCGCCGGGCCGGCGTCAATACCCGCCGCATCAAGATGCTGGTCATGGCCCTCTCCGGCCTGGCCGCCGGCATCGCCGGTGTGATGATCGCAGCCCGCCTGGGGTCAGGTTCGGCGAACTCCGCCGTCGGGCTCGAACTGACGGTGATCGCCGCCGTCGTCATCGGCGGTACCGACCTGTTCGGCGGACGCGGCACGGTTGTGGGAACCCTGATCGGGGCAATCCTCACCGGGTTGATCGCCAACGGCCTGACCCTGGTGGGCATGAGTCCGTTCCTCACCCCGATTGTTACCGGCCTCGTTCTCCTCGCCGCGATCTGGATCAATATGCGCGGCAAGAAACTCTCCGATCTCGTCAGCAGGTTGAGCGGAAAATGACCACTGTCCAGACGGTTGGCGGCCCGGTTGAGCACACCGAGCTGGGGCTTGTCCTGCCGCACGAGCACCTGGCAAACGATCTGGCGCGTGCCTTCACTCCCGCTGAGGACCCGCAGATCCGGACCCTGCTGGCGGGTCCGGTGACCGCAGAACTGGCACCGGTTCTGCGCGAACATCCGTATAACAGCAAAGACAACTGCGGCCTGCATGACCCCGCAGCAGTCGTTGAGGATCTGTGTGCCTTCCGGGCAGCGGGCGGGGCTACGGTCATTGACCTCACTCCGCCCGGCCTGGGCCGGGATCCCGAGGCCCTGCTGAAGTATTCCGAGGCCTCCGGGGTCCGGGTAGTGATGGGCTCGGGATGGTATCTGCAGAAATTCCAGGCTGGTGAGGAACTGGCGGCCTCCGAGGAGGAGCTCACCGCACAGATTCTCGCCGACTTCGAGCGGCCGGGCGTGCGTCCCGGTGTGATCGGGGAAATCGGCGTCTCGCCGTCGTTCACCGCAGCGGAGGAAAAATCGCTGCGTGCCGCCGCCCGTGCCCAGCTGCAGTTAGGGGTGCCGCTGTTTATCCATCTCCCCGGCTGGTTGCGGGTTGGCCACCGGGTGCTGGACATCGTGCTGGATGAATGCGGGGTGCGGCCCGAGGCAGTGGTGCTGTGCCACATGGACCCCTCATCGGAGGACCCCGGCTACCAGCTGGAGCTGGCGAAACGCGGCACCTACCTCTGTTTCGACATGCTCGGCATGCCGTACAGCTACCCGGGCGAAGGAATCTCGCCAACCCCGGACCAGGCTGCGGGCGCGGTGGCCCGGCTGATCGAGGCAGGTTACCGGGACCGGATCCTGCTGAGCCACGACGTATTCCTCAAGGGGATGCTCAGCCGCTACGGCGGCAACGGCTTCGGCTTTGTTCCCTCCGTTTTCCCCCGCTTCCTGGCGGAACGCGGGGTATCCGGGGAAACCGCCAGGGAACTGATGACCAGGAATCCGGCGCAGCTGTTTGTCCATTCACACCACGCATAAACCACTCCACCAGTTACAAGACCACTAGTTATCC
Organism: Arthrobacter sp. YD2; assembly: GCF_030410475.1. Classification (NCBI taxonomy): domain Bacteria; kingdom Bacillati; phylum Actinomycetota; class Actinomycetes; order Micrococcales; family Micrococcaceae; genus Arthrobacter; species Arthrobacter sp. YD2. The sequence continues at coordinate 455,406 of NZ_JAUHHB010000001.1, read as the reverse complement.
AAGAAGGAATCATGGCCAAAGTACTAATTGCCGGCGAAAGCTGGATGACCACCTCCACACACGTCAAGGGCGTCGACGAGTTCTCCGTGCACTCCTACGTGGAAGGTGTGGGTCCGCTCAAGAACGCCCTGGAAGCCGCCGGGCACGAGGTCACCCACATGCCGGCCCATCTGGTGCCGACAGAGTTTCCCGGCAGCGCCGAGGCGCTGGGCCGCTACGACGTCGTTGTGCTCTCGGACATCGGCGCCAACTCCATCCAGCTCGCCCCCGGTGTTTTTGAACGCTTCACGCCGGGCGAGGACCGGCTGCAGGCACTCGCCGACTGGACCCGCGCCGGAGGCGGGCTGGTGATGATCGGCGGTTACCTGTCCTTCTCCGGCTTCCAGGCCCGTGCCGCGTTCCGCAATACCGCTATCGCCGAGGTGCTGCCGGTTGGCATGCTGGCCGAGGACGACCGGTGGGAGCTGCCCTCGGGTCTGACCGCCAAGGTGGAGATGCCCGGGCATTCCGTGCTGGGCAGCGCCGGCGAACAGTGGCCGGCACTGCTGGGCTACAACCGCACCACGCTGCGTCCCGGTGCCGAGCTGGTGGCATCCATTAACGGTGATCCGCTGATCGCGCTGTCCGAGCATGGTTCCGGACGCAGCGCTGTCTTCACGTCTGACTGCTCCCCGCACTGGGCTCCGGTGGCCTTCTGCGAGGAATGGCCGGGATACCAGCAGATCTTCGACGGCATCATCCGCTGGGTCTCCGGCGAACAATAGGCCGGTTAGCCAGGCGGCTGACTCATGGGGCGGCCAAGCAATCCGTATTTACGGTTGCTTGGCCGCCCCGCTCAGTCCAACGCCGTGGAAACGTGCCGCAGCCAGCGGGCCACCGTTTCCAGTTCCTCGGGGGTGAAGCCGTCATTGATGCGCGCATTCAGTTCGTTGATGGCCCCGTGGACGACGCCGAGCGCCTCCGTTCCGGCCGGCGTCAGGGACAGGCGGATAGTCCGGGCATCGGCCGGATCAGGTGCACGGGTGATGAGCCCGGCGGACTCCATCCGGGCCAGCAGCCCGCTCATCCCGGCCGGGGAAGCCTGCACCGCGTCCGCCACTTCGCCCGTGCTCGCGCCGGGATGGGAGGCAACGTACAGGAGCACCCCGCCCGCGGAGGCACTGATGCCATGCTCCCTGCCCCGGCCGGCAATCCATCGGCGCAGCCGGCGCTCGGCAGTCAGCGTAAGGAAAAACAGGCGCGGCGGTTTCGCCGTACGCACTGCTTCCCCCGGCCCGGCACTCCGGCGGGGCGCGCCTACTGCGGGCTCAGCCCTGCTTTCTCCGTCAACCACGTCAGCACCTCCGGCCACAGCTTCTCACGCGAACTGCGGCGGAAGAAGCCCATGTGCCCGATGGCCGGAATGCCGGCGTCGGCAGGTGAATAGGTGCGCCGCTCCACCGAGGCGTTGACCAGGTGGGTGAAGACCGCGTTGATCTGCCCCGGCGTCGCCCAGAGATCGTCGGTGAACCCGATCACCAGGGCGTCGGTCTTCACCTGCGCGGTGCGCCGGGCGGCGTCCATGCTCGGATCATCAAAGAAATAGTTGGGCTTTTTGCTCCAGCCGCTCCACTCCAGCATTGCGGCACCGGGCATGTCCTCCCCCAGGCCGAGCTTCCGGCCGGGCACGGCACCCAGCAGCCGGCCGGTCAGCGGACCGAGGAAGCTCAGGATCAGTCCCACCCGGAACCGTTCCTTCCGGTCCTCAATGGCCCTGGTGACACCGGCGTGCGAGGCCACGCCCACGAATCCGCGCAGGTCCTCCAGCCCGTTGTTCAGCGCCATGGCGTGGGCGCCGAGGCTGTGGCCCACGGCCAGGTGCGGCAGGTCGGGGAAACGGTCCCTCATCCAGGCCGACGTCGCCGGGACGTCCTGGTTCATCCAGTCGCGCATCCTCAGCTGCCGGTTGGCCTTGGGGCTGCCGGAGGCGCCGGTGCCGCGGTAGTCATAGGTCAGCACGGCAAACCCGTTTTCGGCCAGGTATTCGCTGAAGCCGGTGTAGAGCCGTTCCGCCACCGCCGTTGCCGGATGGATGACGACGGCGGCCAGGGGCGCGCCGTCGGGTAGGCGCAGGGTTCCGGCCACCGCACCGCCGGCGGGAACCGGGATGGAAATCCGTTCGGCAGTGATCGAGGTCACGTCATTATTTCGCATGCGAAACAATATACATGGGACGAAGGGTTGCGGATACCCTGCGGGTGCGTGGCGGCTCACGGTGCCCCGGTGGGTGGCGGGCTGGCTGGCAGGCTGGCAGGCTGGCAGGCTGGCAGGCTGGCAGGCTGGCTGTGCGGGCCCGGCACTTTGCCGCCGGTTTGTGCATTCCCTGCCGGTTTGGGTTTGTGCTGCCGGTTTAAACGGGCAGCAAAAAACCAAACCGGCAGCAGATTCCCGAACCGGTCGATTTTCCAGGCCGGGACTCTCCCCGGCCCGCACAGATTCCCACGGAGTGTTACTGGTGCGACGCTTGGGGAAACATCCGCCCCACCTGCACCAGAGCGTGGGAAAACCGAGTCACCGCGAGGTTGGCAGCCAAACGAGAAGGCACAAATTACCGATTTTCAGCCGAAAAACGGTAATTTGTGCCTTCTCGATTCCCGCGAACCCTCCGGCCCGCTCAGTAACTGGCCCGCGTCCCTCCATCCGCGGCGGGAATGTACTTCGCCGCCAGTGCCTCGCTCCCCCGGGCCAGCATCGCAACGTCGGCGCCCACCAGGATAAAGTCCACCCCGGCGTCGATATAGCGGCGGGCGGTGGCCTCGGCGAAGGCGTTCACGCCCACGGGTTTGCCGGCGGCCTTCACCACCCGGATGCAGTGCTCGACGGCGGAGACCACGTCCGGGTGCTCCTGCTGGCCCAGCAGCCCCATGGAGGCGGCCAGATCGGCCGGGCCGAGAAACAGACCGTCCACCCCGTCGACGGCGGCAATCTCGGCGACGTTCTCGACGGCGGCCACGGACTCAATCTGCACCAGCAGCGTCACGGACTCGGCGGCATTTTCGAGGTAGCCCTCGATCCGGTTCCAGCGGGAGGCACGGGCCAGGGCGCTGCCCACCCCGCGGATCCCGTGCGGCGGATACCGGACGGCGCGGACCAGTTCAGCGGCCTGCTCGGCGGTGTCCACCATGGGGATCAGCAGGTTCTGCGCACCCAGATCCAGGTACTGCTTGAGCAGCACCGCATCCCCGATGGGCGGGCGGACCACGGCGGTGACCGGGTAGCCATGCACGGCCTGCAGCTGCGCCAGCAGGGATTCAATCCCGTTGGGACTGTGCTCGGCGTCGATCAGCAGCCAGTCCAAGCCGGAGCCGGCGCAGATTTCAGCGACCAGCGGGCTGCCGGAGCAGACCCACATGCCCGTCTGGCGGCCGCCGGCGGCAAGCCGGGCCCCGAAGGTTTCCTCTACTCGAAGCGGCATGTGATGGTTCCCAACGGTCCGTAGTCAGCGAAGACGGTATCGCCCTGGTAGACCCACATGGGCCGGGTGAACGATCCGGCAAGAATGATTTCCCCTGCCTGCAGCGAGGTGCCGTGCACGGCGAGCTTGTTGGCCAGCCAGTACACGCCGGCGGCGGGGTGGTTCAGCACGCCTGCTGCAACACCGGTTTCCTCGATGCCCTGGTTGCGGTAGAGCAGGGCGGAGACCCAGCGGAGATCGACGTCGGCCGGTTTCACCGGGTTGCCGCCCACCACCATGGCGCCCATGGCCGCGTTGTCGGAGATGGTGTCCACAATGGTCCGGCCATCCATCTGGATCCGGGAATCCAGGATCTCCAGGGCCGGCACCACGTAGTCCGTGGCGTCCAGGACGTCGAAGAGCGTGCAGTGCGGGCCGGCCAGCGGCCTGCCCAGCACAAACGCCAGCTCCACCTCGATGCGGGGATGCGTGTAGGCATCCCACTGCAGGACGGCGCCGTTCTCCAGCACCATGTCATCCAGGATCACACCGTAGTCCGGCTCGGTAATGCCGGTGGCTGCCTGCATGGCCTTGGAGGTCAGGCCGATCTTATGCCCGGCCAGCTTCCGGCCGGAGGCCAGCAGCCGGTCCGCCCAGAGGTTCTGCACCGCATAGGAATCCTCCACGGTCATCTCGGGATAGCGGGCGGTCAGCAGCGGCACCGGGGTCCGGGTCCGCTTGGCTTCGACCAGTTCGTTGGCCACCGCCTTCAGGGTCTCTTTATCTAGCACCGTGCTGCTTTCTGTTCGGTAAAACTAAGGGTGGGGCGTGGTGGGACCAGCGTTCGGGAGGACGACGACGGCGCCGGGCTCGCGCCGTCGTCGTTACCGCGCCGTCGTCGGGCCTTTCCGGCGGGGCCGGGGCTAGAGCTGGGAGCCGATCTTGAAGCCCTTGGCGGCCTCGCCCTTGTAGCTGCCGGATTCGTCGTTTTCGCGGGTGTAGGAGAACCCGTCCGCGCCGATGGTGACCGCCATTTCGGAGGTCTCCGTGCGCTTGGTCAGCGGCTGCGGGTTGCCGTCCAGGTCCAGGACCAGGGAGGCCTCGGTGTACCAGGACGGGACCACGGGGTTGCCCCACCAGTCGCGGCGCTGGTTGTCGTGGACGTCCCAGGTGATGGTGGGGTTGTCCGGGTCGCCGGTGTAGTAGTCCTGCGTGTAGATCTCGATGCGGTGGTCGTCCGGATCGAGGATGTAGAGGTAGAAAGCGTTGGACACGCCGTGCCGGCCGGGGCCGCGTTCAATCCGGTCGGAGATGCGCAGGGCGCCCATCTTGTCGCAGATCTGGATGATGTTGTGCTTTTCGTGCGTGGCGAAGGCCATGTGGTGCATGCGCGGGCCGTCGCCGCCGGTCAGGGCGGTGTCATGCACGGTGTGCTTGCGGTGCATCCAGGCGGCATAGGTGACGCCATCGGAGTCCTTGATGTCCTCGGAGACCCGGAAGCCCAGGTCCTCCAGGTAGGCGCGGCCGCGGGGCACGTCCGGGGTGACCTGGTTGAAGTGGTCCAGGCGGACCAGCTCGCCGGCGGAGTAGAGGTCGTAGCGCTGGGTGAGGCGCTCCACGTGGTCCACTTCGTAGAAGAACTCGTAGGGGAAGCCCAGCGGGTCCTCCACGCGGACGGAGTCGCCGATGCCCTTGACGAAGCCGTCCGCCCGGCGTTCGGTTCGGCAGCCCATCTCCTTGTAGTACGCCTCGGCTACGTCCACGTCTTCGGGGGTGCGGACGCGGTAGGACAGGGCGGCGACGGCGGCCACGGGGCCCTTGCGCAGCACCAGGTTGTGGTGGATGAACTCCTCCAGGGAGCGCAGGTAGATGGCGTTTTCATCCTCTTCGGTGACGTGCAGGCCGAGGACGTCCACGTAGAACTGGCGGGACCGTTCCAGGTCGGTGACCACCAGTTCGGTGTAGGCGCAGCGGACAATGTCCGGCGGGTTGATGCTGGGGGTGGGGATGGGGTTTTCAATCTCCATGGTTTTGCTCCTTTGCAAAAGTAAGGCGATGTGTCCGGGATTCTTTAGCCGTCAACCTTGGCGGCGTCGTCGGTCCCGAACTTGGGCGTGTGGACCTTGCCCAGGGTGATGTGCACGGCCTGCTGGTCGGTGTAGAAGTCGATGGAGCGGTAGCCGCCCTCGTGGCCCAGGCCGGAGGCCTTCACGCCGCCGAAGGGGGTGCGCAGGTCGCGGACGTTGTGGCTGTTGAGCCAGACCATGCCGGCCTCGGTGTTCTGCGCAAAGTTGTGAGCGCGCGTGAGGTCGGACGTCCAGATGTAGGCGGCCAGGCCGTACTTGGTGTTGTTGGCCAGTTCCAGGGCTTCGGCTTCGGTATCGAACGGGGTGATGGCGACGACGGGGCCGAAGATTTCCTCCTGGAAGATCCGGGCGTTGGGGGCGACGTCGGCGAAGACTGTGGGGGCAATGTAGTTGCCCTCCTCCAGGCCTTCGGGGCGGCCGCCGCCGGCGAGCAGGCGGCCTTCGGTCTTGCCGATCTCCACGTAGGAGGCGACCTTTTCGAAGTGTTCGGGGTGCACGAGGGCGCCCACCTGGGTCTTCGGATCGTGCGGGTCCCCGACGACGATGGTCTTGGCGCGGGCGGCGTAGCGTTCGCAGAACTCGTCATAGACCGGACGCTCGACCAGGATGCGGGAGCCGGCGGTGCAGCGTTCACCGTTCAGGGAGAAGACGCCGAACAGGGCGGAGTCGATGGCGGCGTCCAGATCCGCGTCGGCGAAGATGACGCACGGGCTCTTGCCGCCGAGCTCCATGGACAGGCCCTTCAGGTGCTCCGCGGCGTTGCGGAAGATGGTCTGCCCGGTGGTGGTTTCGCCGGTGAAGGAGATCAGCGGGACCTGCGGGTGCTTCACCAGCGCGTCGCCGGCTTCCTCGCCCAGGCCGTTGACCAGGTTGAAGACACCGGCGGGAACACCGGCCTCGGTGAAGATGTCCGCCCAGAGGGAGGCGGAGAGCGGGGTGAATTCGGCGGGCTTGAGCACCACGGTGTTGCCGGTGGCCAGGGCCGGGGCAAGCTTCCAGGATTCGAGCATAAACGGGGTGTTCCACGGGGTGATGAGCCCTGCCACGCCGATGGGCTTGCGGTTCACGTAGTTGATCTGCGAGCCGGGAACCTTCATGGCGTCGTCGAACTGCGCGACGATCAGGTCCGCGAAGAAGCGGAAGTTCTCCGCGGCGCGCAGGGCCTGGCCCTTGGCCTGGGTGATGGGCAGGCCGGTGTCGAAGGTTTCCATTTCGGCCAGGCGGTTTTCCTGTGCCTCGACGGCGTCGGCGATCTTATTCAGCACCCGGGCACGTTCGCGCGGCTTCATTTTGGGCCACGGGCCGTTCACGAAGGCTTCACGGGCGGCGGCGACAGCGGCGTCGATGTCTTCCTTCTGCCCGGCGGCGGCGGTGGCGTAGGTCTTGTTGGTCACCGGATCCAGCACCTCGAAGGTGGCGCCGTTGGCGGAGTCCACGAACTTGCCGTTGATGAAGTGCTGGATGTGGGTGGGCAGGTTCTCCGGGACAAAGTGCGTGCTCATGGTTTCCTCTGGTCTCGAACTCGGCGGGGTGTTTGGGTCTGGCTCGTTGGATCAGCGGCCGTTTGGATCGGGGCTCGTCGGATCGGCGGCGGTTAGATCGGCGACGGCGGCTGGTTGGTCTGGGCCAGGAACGCGTTCAGCGTGTTGGTGCGGTGCGTACGGGCGGCTACTTCGATGACGCGCGGAGCGGCATGCGCCTCGATAAAATCCAGCAGCGCCGCGTGTTCCGCAACGGACGCGTGGGCCCGGTCCGGCACGTACCGGAAGACGGAGGAGCGCATGCGGCCCAGCCGGTTCCAGCCGCGGTGGACCAGGTCCAGGATGTGCGGGTTGGGGCAGCGGGCGTAGAGCAGGGCGTGGAACTCGGTGTTTAGCTGCGTGAAGCGGACCGGGTCGAAGGCAGCCAGCAGCTCACGCATCTGGTCATTCAGGTCCCTGGCCCGGACCAGTTCCTCGGCGCTGATGTCCGGGGCGGCCAGCGCGGTGGCGGCGCCTTCGATGATGCTGAGGGTCTGCATGGTGTGCAGGTACAGGTCCGGGTCGATGCCGGCCACGGTCGCACCCACATTGCGTTCAAAGTGCACCAGCCCTTCGGCTTCGAGCCGCCGGATGGCTTCGCGGACCGGGACCACGCTGAAGCCCATCTCGGTGGCGATGCTGCTGAGCACCAAGCGGTAGCCCGGGCTCATCTCGCCGCCGAGGATGCGGTCCTTCAGCTGGGTGTAGGCCTGCTCCGATTTGGAGCCGGTGGCGGTGCTGGTTTGTCCCGCGCTGATGGGTGCGGCGCTGGGGGCTTGTCCGTTGCTGCTGGCTGCTGCACTCATGCTTGTTCCGCTGCCCAGGCCTCGTACTTTTCCTTCCAGGCCGCGTTCATCGGGTAGAGCCCGTCCACGCCGTGGCCGGCCTTCACCATTTCGGCAATGAACTCTTCCTGGTGTTCCTGCCGAATGCTGGCCTCCACGAGCTCCTCGGCGATGGCCGGAGGGAGGACCAGGATGCCGTCGTCGTCGGCCACGATGATGTCGCCGGGCTGCACGGTGGCGCCGCCGCAGGCGATGGTGATGTCGGTGTCCCAGGGGACGTGCTTGCGGCCGAGGACGGCGGGGTGCGGGTTGGCGCAGTAGACGGGCAGATCGATGCCGGCCACGGTGGAGTAGTCGCGCACGCCGCCGTCGGTGATGATGGCTGCGGCGCCGTTGTGCTTGGCGCGCAGGGCGAGGATGTCGCCCAGGGTGCCGGTGCCCTTTTCGCCGCGGGCTTCCATGACCAGGATTTCGCCCTCGCCCACGGAGTCGATGGCGCGTTTCTGCGCGTTGTAGCCGCCGCCGTGGGTCTTGAAGAGGTCCTCGCGGTTGGGGACAAAGCGAAGGGTGCGGGCGGTGCCGACCACCTTGCGGCCGGTGCGGGTGCCGGTGAGGCCGTCGATGGAGACGTTGTTCAGGCCACGGACCCGCATCTGCGAGGACAGGGTGGCGGTGGCGACGGATTCGAGCTTGGCCTTCAGTTCCGGGGTGAAGGTTTGCAGCTGGTCCTGCTGTGTTTCCTGTTGCGGCGCGAGGCCGGCCTTTTCGGCGGAGCCCCAGGCTTCTTCGCGCTGTTTGTCGTCGATTTTCGGCTGCGCGCCGAAGGGGGCGAGCGGGGTCGTGCCGTCGGTGACGGTGGTGGCCAGGCGGCCGGTGGTCTGATCGGTGCCGGGGACGTCCACTTCCACTTCGAGGCGGTCGCCGGGGACGGCCACGGAGGCACCGGCGGGGGTGCCGGTGAGGATCAGGTCGCCCGGTTCCAGGGTGAGCAGCTGGGAAAGGTCGGCCACCAGCTGGGCGAAGGGGAAGAGCAGGTCCGCGGTGGTGTCGTCCTGTGTGAGGTCCCCGTTGACCCAAGTTCGGATGCGGAGGCCGGCGGGGTCGACGTCGGCCGCGTTGAGGATGGCCGGGCCGACGGGGGTGAAGCCGTCGCCGCCCTTGGAGCGGAGGTTGGAGCCTTTGTCGGCCCAGCGCAGGTCGTACACGCCCAGGTCATTGCTGGCGGTCACTCCCCCGACGTAGCTCCAGGCGTCTGCCATGCTGACGCGGCGGGCGGTCTTGCCGATGATGAGGGCGATTTCGCCTTCGAAGCCGAGCAGTTCGCAGCCGGCCGGGCGTTCCACGCTGCCGCCGGTCAGAGCCAGTGAGGAGCTGGGCTTGAGGAAGTAGGAGGGCTGTTCCGGGGTGCGTCCGCGTTCTGCTGCCCGCGAGGGGTAGTTGATGTGGACGGCGATGACCTTGCCGGCCTGCTTGAGCGTGTCCGTGGTGGCGTCGTTGCCCATGTCTCTCCTGGATCAAGTACGAAATCGTATATGATGAGGGTGGCATGTGGTGGGGGTCACGTCAAGAGCGACCAGGTGCTCGATTAATCGAACAATCTCGAGGAGCGACTGGACTCCACTCTCGGTTTCCAGTCAGTCAAAGCAAGAGTGTCTTGCATCCAAAGAGTGCACCACAGGCTAGATGAGGACTTTTGCTACACCGCTGCAAGACACTCAACGCTGGGAAAACTCCGTCGTCGAAACTGTCTCTTTCACGGTGTCTCACAACCCATGGGATGCAAGACGCCTCAATAAATCCGAGTCCGCACGCAGTCCCTTGCACGTGGCACTTCTGAGTCGTGCCCGCGCTCTGGCATCTACCGTGGCTGGTGTTCACACCGAGACTCACACAATTTGCAGACTGTGAGTCGCGGCGAGAATGCCTCTTACTTGCAGCGAGCAATAATTGTCTTGCCGCAGCACTGCCGTCAATCAGCTTCCTGTTGGCAACTGATCGTCCAGGAACGGACGGCGAGAGGCCCCTTCGAACACGAGTGTAGGCACGGCGGGCACGCTACTACCCTTCATGCTGACTTTGTAACCTATAAAGGGGACAAAGTCAGCATAAGGAATCTATCGATCTTCCTGAGTGCTGATTTTGTAACGTTAGGTGATACAATCTCAGTATGTCTAAGGATGTTCTGGCGACGGTCAGCGAGCTCGCGGCCGCCCAATGGGGACTGCTAACCACCAGTCAAGCGGCAGCACACGGCGTTACACGCATGCAACTCGTCCGCCTGGTAGGAGCTGGACTGCTTGATCGTGTAGACCAAGGGATTTACTCCATGGCCTCAAGCACGACGGATAACTTTCGATCCCTTCACGCATCGTGGCTTAGCCTCGATCCCGGGAACACAGTAGAACAACGGATAACCAGGTCCCGTGAAGCCATCGTGGCATCCCATACTTCAGCAGCCGCACTGCACTCCATGGGAGATCTGCTGCACGACGTTCCTGAGATCACCACCAGACAACGGAAACAAACTGTCCGTGCCATTCGCCTGCATCGGCTCTCCCTCAGCGCGGACGATGTCGTTCTCGTCGATGCTCTTCCTACGACAACGCCCGAGCGGACAATTGCTGATCTTGTCCGGAGCGGTCACGACCTTACCCACATAGCCGATGCCGTAAGAGATGGGCACCGCTCCGGCATACTTGATTTCTCGAAACTGCGTGAAAAACTGGCTCATGTCGCCAACCGCACACCATACGGCGCCGGTGACGAACTGCTGGAGCGCATACTCGATCTAGCCGGGCTGAGTACAGCCGCACTTACAGCCGCCACGGTCAAGTCATCAGTGGGACAGCTTATAGCCTCAACATCCTTCAACAGCGGGGTCATGGAGGCGATCAAATACATGACCGAATCAGCCTCACTCGCCAACCTCCCAACACCCATGCTCAACAGCGGAGTCATGGAGGCGATCAAAAACATGACCGAATCAGCCTCACTCGCCAACCTCCCAACACCCATGCTCAACAGCGGAGTCATGGAGGCGATCAAAAACATGACCGAATCAGCCTCACTCGCCAACCTCCCAACACCCATGCTCA
>NZ_JAUHHB010000001.1:0-444386 GCF_030410475.1 Arthrobacter sp. YD2 | reverse complement strand
ACAGCGGAGTCATGGAGGCGATCAAAAACATGAGGGAATATGAAGGTCAGAGTGCCGGGAAGCTCACAAATACAAAGCAGCAGAACGCCAAAGAACAACGAGCACCGGAAGATGATAAGTGAAATCCCCAGATTCGTATCGGACGGCGCAGGGTTTCTGGCGCGCTGTTACCGAACACGCGAGAACCACCGCGAAGAGGGATGGGGGTACCGTTGCTGCCTTTACAAGTCGGTTCGTCCACGAAAGGTTTCTCGCCCGGATCTTTGCCGGACCAGGAGGATGGGTACTCAAAGGAGGAAACGCGGTTCTTGCCAGGGTTAGCGACGCTCGCACCACCCAGGACGTTGATCTACTTGGTCGACTTGAGGATTTGGGAACGGTCTATGACGAGCTAATTGCAGCGTCGAAGGTTGACCTGGGCGATCACTTCCGGTTTGAGCCGACCAAGAAGGTAAACGCAGGAAAAGGCGCAGATCAGCCCGACGTCGAAGGACTAAGGGTAACGTTCGATGCGTATTGCGGGAGCCAGAAAGTCCAATACGTAAAAGTCGATTTGGTAGTTGGGTCGATCATGACCACAGACCCGGAAGAGAGCCTCAGTCAGATACTCGAGATCGAAGGCCTAAAGCCTGCAAAAATACTGCTTTACCCCGTTGTCGATCATGTCGCTGATAAGCTCTGCGCCACCCAGGCCCGTTACGGTTACGCACACGAAAGGTCCAGCCGCGTACGTGATCTAGTTGATTTGGTTGTCTTCGCCCGCACGCAAAACATGCAGGGTTCAGATCTAATCAATGCCATAAGGTCAGAGTGGACTGTCCGAAAATTAGATAATACTCCCTCGTTTGATCCGCCCCTGGAGTGGCGGACTCAGTACTCGACGATTGCCCGAGGCGTTCGGGCGTGTGGCGAATTTACAACCTTCGAGTCCGCGGCTGAACTTGTCGCGAAGCTGCTAGATCCAGCTTGTAGCGGTGAGGCTGCGGGCCAACTTTGGGAATGCAGCGCGCTTCAGTGGGTAGGGCGGCCCGTGTAGCTACCTACTAGAGACATATGACACACAATCAGGAACGCCGATAACAGCGCATATGTCAGCTTTGCACCTCGATGATGCTCCTGCTGATCCATCCCAGGTGACGGGACTCTACCTGTTCTTCGCAGTCCTCTCGCAATACGGTGGGTTTCCCTTTGGGAAGACGTTTTGGGTCTCAGTTGCGGCCCTGCACGCTCGTAGCAATCAACTTCGGAGGCCCATTTACTGATCGTCTAGATGAGGGTGCTGTCTGTAGCCGGGCTAGACGGGAGCCCGGGCCGGGATGAGCTTTTATTTTCATGAGAGCTCTACCTGCTGGTCACGGAGCCTTGATGCCCTTCGCAGCCGCATCAACGCAGACTGGTGTGCTCGTGACATCATCGCCATAGCAGAAGACGCCTAGCACTGTTTCATCAATTGCATCCGGATGGGTGAACCCTAAAGCACCAGGATTCTGCTTTCCGGCGGCTAGCCACTCATCCGCTGATGTGCATGATTGCAGAGGTGCGACGTCTATCGAGTTCCACTGAGCGTCAGTAAAAGTCTTTCCCTCTGCTTCGGCTGCATACATAGCGTCAGATATTTGGCGAAGTTCTTCAAATGCCTGTGTACAAGCATGAGATACCACAGTGTCTGCGACATCACTTTCGCAACCAGTGACGACCAGAGTCGCGCAGAGTCCAAATAAAACTACGCACGATTTTGCATATTTCCCCATCCGGGCAGCCTACGACAGGGTTCATTCGGAATGAAAACAAGCAGTGGCTAGAGATGATCTAACTATGCGAAACGGCAGCTCTCTGCCGTTGGTGCCCCAGGCCTCCTGAGTGTGATGTGCAACGTCAGCGGAATATCTCCCCCATCCCTAGCGGTTGTTGGTGCATAGACAGATTCGCTGGTTGGGAGCATTCACCTCCCCTGCACACGCAACAGAAGGAACCACCACTTGAAACTCTTCACCCCCCTCGCCGTCGGCACCATGGAACTGCCCAACCGCCTCGTCATGGCACCGATGTCCCGCGTGCGCGCCGACCGCAGCGGCGTGCCCACCGACATCATGGTCGAGCACTACCGCCAGCGCGCCTCCATGGGCCTGATCGTCAGTGACGGCATCTACCCCTCCTTCACCGGCCAGGGCAACGCCCTGATGCCCGGCCTGGTCACAGAGGAGCACGTGGCCGGCTGGAAGCGCGTCACCGACGCCGTGCACGAGGCCGGCGGCCGGATCGTCGCCCAGCTGATGCACTCCGGACGCGTCGCGCACGAGAACATCAACGGCGGCCGCCAGCCGCAGGCCCCCAGCGCCATCGCCGTCGAGGGCATGGCCCACACCTACGACGGCAAGCAGCCCTTCCCGGTGCCGCACGCCCTCACCGAGGCCGAACTCCCCGGCGTCGTGCAGGACTTCGTCTCCGCCGCGCAGAACGCGATGAAGGCCGGGTTCGACGGCGTCGAGCTGCACGGTGCCAACGGCTACCTGCTGCAGGAATTCCTCTCCCCCGTCTCCAACACCCGCACGGATAACTACGGCGGCTCCCCGGAAAACCGCGCCCGGATGGTCATCGAGACCTTCCGCGCCGTCGCCGAGGCCGTCGGCGCCGAGCACACCGGCATCCGCATCTCCCCGGAGCACAACATCCAGGGCGTGCTGGAGACCGACCGCGCCGACGTGACCGCCACCTACACCGCCCTGGTGGACGGCATCGCCGATCTGAAGCCGGCCTACCTGTCCATCCTGCATGCCGACCCGGCTGACGAGATGGTTCAGGACCTGCGCCACCGCTTCGGCGGCCCGGTGCTGATGAACACCGGCTTTGGCACGGTCACCAGCCGAGAGGACGCGATCATGCTGCTCGAGGAGGACCTGGCCGACGCCGTCGTCGTCGGCCGCCCCGTGATCGCCAACCCGGACCTGGCCCGCCGCTGGCAGGAGGACCACCCGCTGAACGAGATCGACCAGGCCACCGTCTACACCGACGGCGCCGCCGGCTACACGGACTACCCGGTGCTCGAGCCGGTTTCCTAGTCCAACCGAACGACGACGGCAGGCCTTCCGCTGATGCGGGGCCTGCCGTCGTTTTCTGCGGGCAGCAGCACGTTACCCAGACCGATGTGCAGGTAAATACCCGGATGCCGAACTGCTTGGTGGGGTATGCCGGGCGCCCGGTCACCGGCTTAGAGACTGCATAACAGGAACTTCTATGCGGACATATACACTCGTTCCCGGGTCGCGTTGACTCAGGTTTCTAACATGGGGGAACAATTGAAGATTTCCGTACGGGTCGCTGCGTCAATGGCCGTTCTCGTAAGTTTGGCGGGATGCGCTGGAGGAGATGCGGTCCCCGCATCAAAATCGACGGCATCGGCGACAGCGTCAGCGTCGGCAACTCCATCTGACCTTCCGGATGCCCTTGCCCGCATCCCGGAGAAGCCGTTTGGCCTCGATCCGTCCCAAATCGCAGCCGATCCCGCCTCGCACGGCATCGAGTGGAACCTCCGGTCCGAGCAGGCTTCGGATGCCGCTGATGCCATCGACGCCTACTTGCAGTGGAAGTGGGTCGAAAACGAACGGAACGTTTTCCTCGGAGGTCCGGATAGCGACAAGATTCAATCCAGCCTTGAGGACGCGAAGCACTTCGCAGCCTCAAACATTCTCGAAAGCGACCTTCTAGCCCGTGGGCAGACAGCGCTTGACTTCGCAAAGAGCGTGGAGAGGGAGGGAACCGAGGCACCCTTCCCGGAAGGAGTGGATTCCCTGTGGTACCCCTTCCATTTGGGAATGGTGGCGGCCAAGAGCAGTGCGGATCCGGCTGCTGCCGGCCAACGCCAGGACCGACTGGAGGCTTGGCCCCAGCTGGACGGCCGGCCTGCCCTATGGATCACCGTTGGTGACGAGTCCAGTGCCACGCCGTATCGGCAGGGGGACAAGGTGGATCTCGTTCCGCGTATTGAGAAGGTGGATGACGTTTTTCCGTTTGCCAACCCCGCCGAGAACGTTAAGGTGATCGGAATATACTCCACCATCGACTATGAAATTCCCCTTGTGGACGGCCGGACGGCACTGCGTTCCTATAGCCATTACGCAGTGATGCTCCTGGACAACGGAAATTGGAAGGTCTTCCAAAGCACATTCGATGCAGGCGGCCCTGTCACCGAGAAACAATAGAGGCACCGAGTCGACCACCTCGTCAGGAGATTGGGCTCGACGATCCTGGCCGTTACACCGACGGCGCCGCCGGCTACACGGACTACCCGGTGCTGGAGCCCGTCGCTTCCTAATCTGAATTACTAACGACGACGGCAGGCCTTCCGCTGATGCGGGAGGCCTGCCGTCGTGTCACCGGGTCAGTTGGAGTCGACGGCTGGGGGCTGGTCCCCGCCGTCGCCCCTTCGCTGTTCGACGCCTGAGGCGCCGGAAACAGCGGAGGCGCCGGCAACACCGGATACGGGCGGAACCCGCCGCCAGGGACGCCGGTCGTAGATTGCCAGCAGCTGGGCACCCAGTCCAAGAAACACCATGGCCAGCCAGACGATGATGTTCAGCCACGGAATATGCAGCGCGACAATAAGAATCAGCCCTCCGACCAGCGCCTTCACCACCGGATGCTGGTTGCCGCGGAAAATGAGCCGGCCAATGAAATAGGCACCGAAAACAAAGGTGGCGAGCGTCAGCGTTATCCAGACCAACAGGACCGCCAGGGCCAGGGGCGCCCCGATGACCGTGGCCAGAAGGAGCACCACCACCAGCGGAACGGCGATTGATGCCACAAAACCGACCAGCAGCGCCAGCCATGGCCGGGGCAGGAGCCTGTCGGTCACCCGGTGCAGCAAACGGGGGAAGAGCCAGCCCGCGAGCACGGTGATAAGGCTCAGCGCAACCAGCGCATACAGCAGCCCGAGCAGCCAGCCAACGAACTTCTCCCCCGCCGTGGGCTCCTGCTCGGGCTCCGGGGCGATGCGCTCCACGTTGCCGCTGACCGCATCCGCGGCGATGTTTGCCTCCTGGTCGGAGTTGTACGTGAGGTTGCCCCCGACCGTGCCGTTGATGGTGAGGTTTCCGACGCCGACCTCGACGTCCCGGCCGATCGCACCGGAGATGGCGATGTCACCCGCGGCGCCCACCAGGTCGTCCCCGAATGACCCGGCATCAGTAATGGTGAGGGTTGCCGCGAAGATTGTTCCGCTGCGCGCAACCTCACCGCTGATGGTCACGTCCTGCCCGGCGAGCCGGACGTTTCCGTCGACGTTGCCGGTAATGGAAATCGTTTGGGCTGCCGCGATCACGTCCCCCGTGACATTTCCGCTGATGGTGACGCTCTGCCCGGAGACGTACACGTCACCGGACACGTCATCCTGGACGTCGATGTTCACTCCGCTGTAGAACTGCGGACCGGAGCCGTCATTCACCACGGCAAAGGGCGCGGACTGCGGGCTGGAACCCGGGGACACGGCGAATGCAGCCGACCCCGTCGCCAGGGCCAGAATGCAGACGGCTAGAAGTGCGGAGAAAGCCCGCCGGGCAAGAGAGGGAAGTCTCATAGGAATGCCTTTCCGGGGGTACGGTGTTCGCCTGTTCTTCCTCGTCAGAGGGCTGATGCAGCGGCATCCCGCGGCTGGGCAGCCGCTGCGTATCCGGCGCCGCACTCCTGCGGCCAATACCTTCAGTGTCCTGCAGATCTCCGCCGCACAATAGAGGCGACGGCAACTGGGCGGCACTGAGGATGATTACGGAGCCGGCAATACCTTCTCCGCCCTGCGTTGATCCATGGCTCGGTATTTTTCCGCCACGTCCCTGAGGGGAAGCCCGAGGTCAAAGACCTGGCCGCGTGCTACACGGACTACCCGGTGCTCGCTCCGGTTTCCCGGCTGAAACAAACGACGACGGCAGGCCTGCCGCGGAATGCGGGGGCCTGCCGTCGTCGTTTATTAGCGCTTTGACGGCTGCGACGAGCGGTCCTCTCCCAAGTACTGCGACTCGATGTCCTTGCTCCAGGCACGCGCGTAGAGCCCCAGGACCGCCTGGTCCCTGAGCGAGAAGCCCAGTCGGTTCAGGGACAGCTGGCTTGCCCGCGTGGCCAGCTGCTGCGCACTGCGGCTAATACGTTGCTTGTCTGCCCGGTATAAATACTCATCAACGGCCCGGGCCCAGCGCTTCCGCCAGATCTCCACCGCCGGCTCTGCGGCCAACGCGGCCATGATTCTGTGGACGGGAACAACCCGGGGTGCCATCTGAGCGATCATTGCGCTGCGCACCTGCGCGGAGTGCGGGCCCAGCGAACCGGTGCAGGCATGCAGATGGGCATTCCAGAAGTACTCCCAGCTGGTGGTTCTGCGGTCAGCCCAAACAGCGGAGCGGGGTCCTCGCATCATGGCATGAGCCGTATCGAAGAGAAGCAGGGCCGCCACCATCGAACGCATCTTCAGGCTGGGAAAGCGGTCGACCGCCCACAACGCCAGGTCCGATGAGACCTCGGAAATCTCAGCCAACAGTTCCAAGCCCTTGAATCCGCCAAAACGCGCAAGCGGCGCCTCCAACAGCTCGGGTACCGGTTCGCCCGAAGGTGGTGGATAAATAACGCCTGGCGAATGCGAGAGCTTGAGGGCACCCACCGTGCAAACATTTTCGTCAGCCAGCGCGTGCGCGAACTTCCACACGCGTTCGATCACGCGTTCCGGTGCATTCAAGTGCAGATGCACGGCATAGCGGTCGGATTCCAGGCTCCGGGAAAACCGAAAGCGGCCCCCTTCCCCGGCCCGCAGCTGGGAAGAAAGAGGAGCGATAATGTGGCGGACTATATCGTCGCCCACATCATCGCGGTCCGGCTCAATGGTCAGGATGGACCACAGGATTGCGTCGGAATGCTGCTCAGGACGGATAGCTACTCGTAGATAATCGGTGCTCGAGTCCATTATGCGACTCATTCATCCCCCTAAGCGTTGTCAGCTGTACGTACTACAGGCTGTGATATCGCCCTGCGAATATCCATACCTGCTGGCCAAAACCATCGATCGTTTGCCCCAGACCGTCCTTTTCCTCCGCACGCATGACCACTACGGAATGGTGCCACCGAGCCCACCGACCCCACCGGCCGCTACCTGCAGGAGCATCTGCGGGAAGGCAGCGGGCTCAGGGCGGGCCCGGACCACGGCTGGTAGATTCGGCCCATGGTTGGAGAAAACGCAGAACCGGCCTCTATCCGCCGCCAGCTGGAGGAAGTGAACCGCCGCCTCCGGGACCACCCGTTGAATTCCGAAGAGTTCACCCGGGCCCGGGCGCTGATGAAAGACACATCCGTCGAGGACCGCACAGCAGTCGCCGCTGCCCTGCGTGAGCAGGGACTGCCGGGCGTCGGCACGCAGATGAGGATGATGCTGTTTGGCCTGACCTCGCTGGCCCGGCTGAACCGCAAACGCCTGCACCTGGAAAACCTGCTCAGTCAGGCGGGTTAGCTCGCTGCACATCCGGGCTTCCTCACGTCTTCGATTCGACGAGGTATTGCCGTTGTGCTCGGGTAGGCCGATGGATACGTACGTAACAACAGGCATGTTCTGGTTCACCGTAGCCCTGATCAACGCCGGGCTGGCCGAGCAGAAGAACGGGTCCCGCTGGATCTGGTTCCTGCTCTCGCTCCTTCTGGGGCCCATTGCCACCGCAGTGATTGTCCTGCGGCCGGCACCGGAACCGGTTGAACCGTCCATGACGCACCGCGGCGGATGGAAGAACCCGGAACAGCTTCCCGCGTAGAACCGCGCGGCGGGTTCGGGCACCGGAGCTCCGGGAATTTCGGCCCACCCCTGCCGGTTTGCACTTCGTACGGCCGCAGGACAACAGGCGGCAGTACACCACACGGAGGGATGAACCATGACGACATTGGGAATCATTGGCAGCGGAAACATCGGATCGGCAGTGGCACGGCTGGCCGTTGCCGCGGACATGAAGGTAGTCATCGCGAACTCCCGCGGGCCGGAAACATTGCAGGACCTGGTCACCGAACTCGGACCGCTGGCCACCGCCGGAACGGTGGAAGACGCAGCCAGCGCCGGAGACGCCGTCGTGCTGTCCATCCCGCTGAAGGCTGTACCGGAACTGCCCGAAGGGCTGTTGGCCGGCAAGCTCGTCCTGGACACCAGCAACTACTACCCCTCCCGCGACGGGCGCATTGAGGAACTCGACTCCAGCGCCGTGACCACCAGTGAACTGGTGCAGCGGCTCACCGGCGCCCGCGAGGTGAAGGTATTCAACAACATCATGGCCGCGCACATCCCGGCGCTTGCCCGCCCCGCCGGTGCCGGAGACCGGTCCGCACTGCCCATCGCCGGCGACGACGCCGCGGCCAAGACGGAGGCCACGGACCTCATCAGCGCGTTGGGCTATGACACGTACGACGCCGGGACGCTGGCCGAGAGCTGGCGCTTCGAACCCGAAACCCCGGCCTACGGCCTGGTGTACTTCGAGGATCCGAACGTGCCGCAGGAAAAGATGGCGGAGGCAGCGCCCGGCACCACTCCGGCCGAGCAGATCAAGGCAGCGCTGGACACTGCGACCCGGGTGAACGTGGCCGAGCGGCAGATCTAAGGGCGAAGCACCCAACCGCCGCTACGGAGTCAGCAGCACCTTCACCGCCCGGCGCTCATCCATGGCCCGGTAGCCTTCCGCGGCGTCCTCGAGGGGAAGCGTGAGATCAAAGACCTGACCCGGATCGATGCTCCGGTTCCAGATCAGCTTGATCAATTCGGGCAGGAACCGGCGGACCGGCGCCGGGCCGCCAAGCATGTTGATTTCGGCGAAGAATAATTCCAGCCCCGGCAGGGCGACGTCGTGGGAGACACCCACGAACCCCATGTGCCCGCCGGGCCGGGTGGAACGGACCGCCTGCATCATCGATTCCTGTGTGCCCACGGCCTCCACCACCGAGTGCGCGCCGAGTCCGTTGGTCATGTCGTTGATGACCGCCACGCCGTCGTCGCCCCGTTCGGCGACAATGTCCGTGGCGCCGAACCGGCGGGCCAGTTCCTGCCGTTTCGGGTGTCTGCTCATGGCGATGATCCGCTCGGCGCCGAGTTGGCGTGCGGCCAGCACGGCAAGGAGCCCGACGGCGCCGTCGCCCACCACTGCCACGGTCTTGCCGGGACCGGCCTGTGACGCCACGGCACCGAACCAGCCGGTACCGAGCACATCGGAGGCGGCCATCAGCGAAGGCAGCAGGCCGGCGTCGGGCTGGCCGGGGGTAGCGACCAGGGTGCCGTCGGCTAACGGGATCCGCGCGAACTGCGCCTGGGTGCCGATCGCACCCATGGGATAGGCCTGCACGCAGCGGCTCTGGTAACCGGCACGGCAGATCTCGCAGGTGTTATCGGAGGCCCAGAAGGAACCGACCACAAAGTCCCCGGGTTTCAGCGTGCGGACGGCCGTCCCGATCTCCGTCACCGTGCCCACATACTCATGGCCCATCGGCGCAGCGGCCGACACCTCTTCGATGCCACGGTAAGGCCAGAGATCGGAACCGCAGATGCAGGTTGCGGCCAGTTGAATGACAGCGTCCGTCGGCTCCAGGATCCGCGGGTCCTCCCGGTCCTGGACCCGGATATCGCCGGGGGCATGAATGACAACTCCGCGCATGAGTGTGCTCCTTCGAAGGATCCAGTGCTGTCACTTTCCAGCAGAGCACCCGGCGTCTTCCCCGGGAAGTCCAAAACCTCGACGGCGAACAGCGGCGGGCCATTTCGCCTGCGCGCCCGCTGCGGGAGCATGGGCGGTGGGGGGAACCATCGTTTCGCCGGGCGAACCCGACGCGCGGATTCGCTTGGCGCTGTCCAGATCCGCGGCGGGTGTTCGGCATGGTGGCCCATCCAGCCCATGCCGCGCAGCCGTGGCCACTACGCTGGAACAATGACGCACAGCTTCGACAAGGACTACTGGGAGCAGCACTGGCACGAAGCCCCGGACACTGATCCGGACACGGGCCACGAGCCGCCCGCCAACCCCTACGTGGCACGCCTCGCGGCCGAACTTCCGGCGGGCACCGCACTGGACGCCGGCTGCGGCACGGGAGCCGAAGCCCTGGAACTGGCTGCCGCCGGCTGGGATGTGGTCGGCGCCGATGTTTCTGCGTCGGCCCTCGCCACGGCAGCCCGCCGGGCCGAAGCGCAGACCCTGCCCGGCAGCGTGACGTGGACGGAAGCTGACCTGACAGCTTGGGAGCCCAGCCGCCGCTTCGACCTGGTCACCACCAACTACGCCCACCCGGCGATGCCGCAGCTGGCGTTCTACTCCCGCGTCGCCGAGTGGGTGGCTCCGGGCGGGACGCTGCTGATTGTCGGGCACGCGCACGACGACGATGCCTCCACCGCGCACGGGCACCACCCGCCGGAGGAAGCGACGGTGACGGCCGAAGCCATCCGGGCACTCCTGGACCCGGCGGCATGGGACATCACCGTCGCTGAGGAACATCCGCGCTCCATGACCGCGCCGGACGGCACCCGGGTCACCCTGCGCGACGTCGTCGTCTCCGCCACGCGCCGCACCTAACCCGGCAGCCCGGACGGAATTTTCACAGCGCCGCGGATGCTGAACCCTGCAAGGAGCGGCGCCCCACCGGCGTTGCCGAATGAACACCACCGAAGGGGTTCGCAATGCCGACACTTGGAATCATTGGGAGCGGAAACATCGGCTCAGGCGTCGCGCGGCTGGCTGTTGCCGCCGGCATGAACGTGGTCATCGCCAACTCGCGCGGGCCCGAGTCCCTGCAGGACCTAGTCGCCGAACTTGGGCCGCTGGCCCAGGCAGGCACCGTGGAGGACGCAGCTAAACTCGGCGACGCCATCGTACTCTCCATTCCCCTGAAGGCGGTGCAAGAGCTGCCGGAAGGGCTGCTGGAGGGCAGGTTTGTCCTCGATACCAGCAACTACTACCCCTCCCGGGACGGTCGCATCGCGGAGCTCGACGCCGGGACGGTGACCACCAGCGAACTGGTCTCCGGCTGGCTGCCCGGCGTGCGCTACGTCAAGGCCTTCAACAACATCCTGGCCCACCACCTGCCGCAGCTGGCCCGCCCCTCCGGAGCCCCGGACCGCTCCGCACTCCCGATTGCCGGCGACGACGACCAGGCCAAGGCCGAAGCGCAGGCGATCATCGACGCGCTGGGGTATGACACCGTGGACGCCGGCCGGCTGTCCGAGAGCTGGAGGTTCGAGCCGGAATCGGCCGGGTACACGCGCATCTACCTCGCAGATCCGAACACCCCGGATGACCAGCTGCTGAGCTCGGTTCCCGGGCCGACGCCGGCCGACCGGGTTGAATCCTCCCTGGCCTCCGCCACCCGGGTGAACGTGGCAGACCGCGTCTTCTAAGCATCTGGGGTTTCCGCCGGGCCCGGTCCGGCGGGCCCCTGCCGGATGCCCGCCGCTTGCCGGTGCGGCGGGCGTCCGGGATGGGTCATCCCTCGCCTGAATAGTGCGCTTCGGCCTCCGTGCTCCAAGCGCGCGCATAGAGTCCCAGGGTTGCCTCTTCGCGGAGGGAAATGCCCAGCCGGTTGAGCATCAGCCCGCTCGCAGCCATGGTCAGCCGCTGCGCACTCCGGCTGACCCGCTGCTTGTCCGCCCGGTACAAATACAGATCGATGGCCTGCCCCCAGCGCTTGCGCCACAGATCCACCGCCGGCTCGGAGGCAAGGGCGGCCATCACCCGGTGCATGGGCATAATCCGCGGTGCCATCCGTGCCACCATTGCCCTGCGGACATGCTCTGCGGGCTGACCGGAGGCTCCTATGCAGGCCTGCAGATGGGCATTCCAGTAATAGTCCCAGCTGGTCGCCCTGCGGTCAGGCCAGACGGCGGACCGGCGGCCGCGCATCATGGCATGGGCGGCGTCGAAGAGCAGCAGGGCCCCCAGCGTGGAGCGCATGCTCGGTCCTGGAAAGCGGTTCACCGCCCACATGGCCAGATCCGCGGACAACTCCGAAACCTCCGCCACCAGTTTCAGGCCGTGTTCCCCGCCGAACCGGGCAAACGTGGCTTCCATGAGCTCAGGGACCGGTTCGCCCGGAAGCGGCGGGTAGACAATGTCGATCGGTGTGGAGAGCTTCACCGGTCCCAGCGCTGCAGCATTCCCGTCCGCCAGCGTCCGGGCAAACTTCCACGCACGTCCAACAACAACTTCGGCGGCGCGCAGATGCAGGTGTACCGCGGGATGATCCGGGGCCGGGTTCCGGGTGAACCCAAACCGGTACCCGCCCCAGGTGCGTGCCTGGGCACTGAGCGGGACGGCAACGCGGCGGATAACCGCATCACCCCAGTCCCTGTGCTCCGGTTCAGGTGCCGCCGATTCTATGGTCAGGATGGACCACAGGGTGCTCTCTGACAGCTGCCCCGCAGATCGGCCGGGCAGTTCTCTCCGTACGGCATGTGCTTGCGTTGTCTGGCTCATTTCATCCCCAAGATTGTTTGGCCTTTGGCTCCCCCGCAACAAACAGACCCCCTGAGCGGGAGTCTTTGCGCCGTGCCCGGTGAACCGAAACCGGGCTGCGATACTTGTTTCCTGCGCGGAAATAGCGATTATGGCTGGCAGAGCCGGAGGGCACACGGGTAGTCGGGGTGTGGCCGGGCAGTGCCGGCCTCAGAGCTCCTTGACGGCCCGGATGGCGGCGACAGTGCGCGGAAAACCGATGTACGGGAAACAGTGCACCAGCGCGGCGACCACCGTCTGCCGGGAATTGCCCACCTGCAGGCAGGCCCGGCCGTGCGGCCCCAGCTGCGCGGCCGTGTCGCCGAGCGTGGCCAGGGCACAGAGCACCAGCAGTTCCCGCTCCGCACGCGTCAGCCCGCCGCGGGTGTAGAAGTCCCCGAAACAGAACTCCGTCAGGAACCGGGGCAGGGCCTCGTTGAAGGGCTCGGGCAGATCGGCCAGGTTGTCCCTGATCTCATTGCCGTACAGGGGCAGCTGTTCGGCGAGTCCGCGCTGGTAGCGCCCGGCGTCGTCGTCCTCCACACCCTGGGCCGGCAGCGGAAGCGGAATCCCGCGGTCCCGGAACACGGCGTTGATGGTGGACAGCGCGTTGAGGGTGCGGGGAAAACCGATAAAGGGCGCCAGCTGGTACACGGCCTCGCGGATCTGCACCGGGGTGACGCCTACGTGCAGCGCCCCCGCCGTGTGGGCCGTCAGCTGCGGCAGGGTCTGCATGCAGGCAAGAACGGTCACCGTAATCAGTTCCCGGGTCCGGTCATCCAGGACGCCGGTACCGAAGACGTCGGCGAAAATGAAGCACCGCAGGATCTCCATCAGTTCGGGGTCATCCTCGTGCACGTCCCGGTCACGCGGCCCGAAGAGCCGGGCAAACGTCGCTTCTGCCTGCTCCCGGCGGGCCTCGGTGTCCTGCGGTGAACGGGGGTCCTCTGCCGTCATGGTGTGCTCCTTAGGCCCGGGCCGTCCTTCCCATGCAAGCACTCCGCCGCGGCGCCCGCCAGCAGCCGGGGAAAAACCTGCCGCCGGCCGGGTCCATCCGGCGTGCGCCGGAATTCGCTGGACGAGCCGCGTCCCGCCTCAATGCCCGTTCCCCTTCCCCGCAGACTGCGGGACCATGGCAGTCAAGAGCGTGTTCCGCCGATCGGCGAGGAGCCGGAACCATGATCCTGAACGAGACCTACATGCTGACCGACGGGCGGCCCATTCCGAAGCTGGGCCTGGGCACCTGGTTTATTGACGACGGCGCCGCAGCGCAGGCGGTCCGCGACGCGATCGGGATCGGTTACCGGAACATTGACACCGCCCAGGCCTACGGCAACGAGCGCGGGGTGGGTGAGGGCGTGCGCACCAGCGGGGTTCCCCGCGGTGAGCTGTTTGTCTCCAGCAAGCTGGCGGCAGAGATCAAGGACTACGACGACGCCGTGGCCGCCATTGACGGGTCCCTGGCCACGATGGGCCTGGAGTACCTGGACCTGATGCTGATCCACGCGCCCCAGCCCTGGAACGACTGGCGCGGCGGCACCTACGCGGAGGGAAACCGGGCGGCCTGGCGGGCGCTGGAGGAAGCGCAGCAGGCGGGCAAGCTCCGCTCCATCGGCGTCTCCAACTTCGAACAGTCCGATGTGGAGAACATCATCGAGGTCTGCACGGTGGCCCCGCAGGTGAACCAGGTGCTGTTCCACGTGGGCAACACCCCGGATGATCTTCTCTCCTACTGCACCGGGCAGGGCATCCTCATTGAGGCCTACTCCCCCATCGCCCACGGGGAGATCCTGGAGAACGCCGACGTCGCCGAGATGGCTGCGCGCTACTCGGTGACCGTCCCGCAGCTGTGCATCCGCTATGCCCTGCAGCTGGGGACGGTCCCGCTGCCCAAAACGGCGAATCCGGACCATATGCGCGAGAACGCACAGGTGGACTTCACCATCTCCGACGAGGACATCAACACGCTGTGGCGGCTGCGCATCAGCGACTACGGACAGTCCAGCCGGTTCCCGGTGTTCAGCGGCAAATAGCCGCCACTGACCGCCGCTACGTTGAGAGGCCGCCGGGAGCTTCGGGGCCGGTGGGCCAGCGCAGCAGCGCGGCGACGCCGGCACCGCCGGGCAGCACGCCGTCGGGCACCAGAAGCAGGCTGGCGTCCGTCAGTGACGCCGCCCGCAGCATTGCGGACGGCGCGGACACGTATCCCAGAACTTCCGCGCCGAGGGCGTGCTCCTCCGCAGTGGCAAGCCAGGGCTCGGCGCCCAGGGCCAGCATCTGCCGGTCGGCGAGCGCACTGTCGTTGAGGATCAGCACGTCCACCTGCGCCTGCTGCAGTGCAGTGACCACTGCTCCCACGCCCATGGCCGATTCGGGGTTCGCCTGCCCTTCCTGCAGGGCAAGCCGGTCCATGATCTGATCCTGTTCGGCCGCCCACTGCAGGGCAACGCGCTCCAGGACCCGGTCCTGGAAAACCTGCTGGTGGGAGTCTTCGGGGCGAGGCTCGGAATCGATCATGCTGACCAGCGGCTTGTGCGCCTCCGCCAGCTGCTCCTGCACCAGCCCCCGGGCGCGGACATCCCCGGCAAGCACAATCAGCCGGGCGCCGCTGCTGTCCACCACCCGGTCGATCTGTTCGGCCATATCCTCCGCGTTGCGGCGCCATACTTCCTCCGTGCGGCGCTGCATCTTGTCCTGCCCCCAGATGCCGACGGACACTTTGTGGATGTCCTCGGTGGAACCTTCGACATCCTCCACGGACGGAGGGCCGGGCCGGCCGACATATTCCAGCCGGATCTCCCCGCCCTCGCGTGATACGTCGGCAACAATGTACGGGAATTCTTCCGGACGGTGCTTGAGCAGCGGCAGCAGATCCGGCACCAGGTCAACGGAAACCTGCTGCGGGGACACCATTGGACCGGGGAGCAGCTCGTTCAGTTCCACCCCGCCCTGCCGGACCAGGACAAAACGCGAGATCGGGGCGGGCAGCCCGTAGGCAGGATCCACTGCGGTTTCCATCGCCTGCTGGTCCTCCGGTGGTGCCCCCTGCGCGGCCAGCGCTGCGAGGACATCCCCGGGACGGACCTCGGCGGCCTCTTTGGCGTCCACCGTGCCGGCACCGGCGTCAACATAGGCGGCGCACCACGGCCCTTGTCCCCGATACAGATCCGCAAATTTGTGGAGCTTCTCCGTCATGTCGATCTCCTTCGCACAAGGGCTGCTGCGGTGAATCAGTTTCCTCCAGCTAACACCGGTTCCGCCGGTAGTTAAAGGGTTGGGCGGACCGTGGGGCGTCAGGCGGCAGGATCGTAGGCGAAGGCCCGCACTTCCTGCGCGCACCGGCAGGCAGCGGCGAACTTCGCAGCCCATTCCAGTGCCGCCTCGCGGGTGGGTACTTCCAGCACCGTGTAGCCGCCCTCGATCTGCCGGGTCTGCGGATAGGTGCCGTCAAGGACGGTCCCTTCGCCGTCGACCATCACAGGCGGGACACTCTCATCGATGCCGCCGCCGAACACCCAGACGCCGGCGTCCTTGGCTTCCTGCGTCACGGCGTGGGCGGCGTCCGCCACGGACTGCATTTCCTGCTGCGGGACAATCATGGCGCTGCTGGGAAAGGAGATCAGGTACTTGGTCATGGCGGCGGACCCTTCTCGGATAGCTGGCAGGTGCCGTCCATTCTTGCGGACAACAGCACACCCGGCGAGGGGTGCGGGGCGGAAACCCGTACAGAAAACCCGGCGGACACCGGACCCGCAGACCTAGACCGCCGCTGTCTCCGAGGCAGACCGGGCCTCATCCCCGGCGCGGGAGCGGCGATACAGGACCATGTGAATGACATTCAGCACCGCAACTGCCACCAGGATGCCGAAAGCCACCCAGTTTTCCACGATCGCGTTCATCACGCAGGCAATCAACACCAGGACCAGTGTCATGATCTGCAGGGAAAGGATGGATTTCGAAGCGGACATTGCTCCTCTTTCGGCGGTCGGTCTGGGGTTCTCAGCTAAGAATCTACCTGCCGGACGTACCCCGGCCCTTTACCCGACTCCGTGCGCGTCCTTTGAGATCACGCCAAACCGGCTAGTGCAGCGACTTCAACCCGATCACGCCGCCCACAATCATGGCCAGGAACAGGATTTTCAGCAGGGACACCGACTCCGCGCCCGTAGCCATGGCGTAAACGACGGTCAGGGTGGCGCCGATCCCCACCCACACGGCATACGAGGTGCCCAGCGGCAGTTCCCGCATGGCGAAGGCCAGCCCGGCCATGCTGGCCACCAGCGCGGTAACGAAAATAGCCGACGGCCAGAAACGGCTGAAGCCCTGCGACTTATCCAGCGCGGTGGCCCATACTGCTTCCAGGACGCCGGACAGCACCAACACAACCCATGACATAAAAATCTCCCACGGGCCGTCTTGTCGCACACCGGGTACGGCACCCCTCGTCCGGGAGACCGTGGAGCGGCCTCCCTTCCACGGTCGCACGCCCGGTTGCCGGGGGCAACTCGGGGCGGAACCGGGTTGCGGTGGAGGTTCCGGACCGGCCGCCAACAAAACGGTGCTTGTCATCCAACGGTTGACAAATCACCGATCCACAGTAGGTTGGGGGCATGGATTCCCCGGACAGCGAGCCCCTGGCGCAGCTTAAGCGGCTGGTGGATCAGGCACGCGGGCTCGCCGCCGGCGCGGACAAGAACGACGACGGCGCCCCGGACGCAACAGCCGCCGTCGCCGTCGCCGTCGGCATTGAACGGGCCGCCGAGGCGCACCTGCGCTCCTCCGTCGCGGCAGCCCGCGCGGCCGGAGTGTCCTGGCAGCTCATTGGCGAGGCGCTGGGGATCTCCCGGCAGGCCGCGTTCAAACGGTTCGGATCGGCAGCAGCACTTGAAACAGGAGGAGAACTTATGGCCCAGCCCGTGGTAAATCTCGAGGAACGCACCGAAGAGGTGTTCCGGATGCTCAGCAAGGGCGACTACGCCGGGGTCAAGGCGCTGATGACCTTCACCTGTTCGCGCACGCTCACCAAGAAAAAGGTGATGCAGGTCTGGGATGGCGTGGTGCAGCAGACCGGTGCCCTGGAGTCGCTGTCGGACACCGTCATCCAGACCGCAGACGGCCGCAACATTGTGCTGCAGCAGATCAACCAGCTGCTGGGCGGCGGCCTGGTGGGGCAGACGCAGCTGAACCACGAGGCCGGGGAATGGATTGGCCGGGTGGCCTACAACGGTTCCGGAAAAATCACCGGACTGCTCATCGTCCATCCCATGAGCGCCTCCAACCTTCCCTTCTGACAACGCCGCGTCGGCGCGGACCCTCGAACCCGCGGCAATGCATTGACGCCGGCCGGAGCCGCGGGTCAGCGTGGAGGCATGACGCAGTCGGGCAATCGGGATGCAGGCGGCGGCGGGCACGGCCCCGGCGCCGGGAATCCCCGCCCGGATGCGTCCCCGACAGCCGCCGCTTCCACGGCGGGCGAAACCGGCACCACCGACCCGGGTCCGGGGCCGCAGCCGGCCTCCACCGCCCTGGACTGGGCCTTCTTCGCGTTCAGCGGTCTCGCGTCCATCTGGTTCGCCATCCTGTTGTTCCAGAGCTCCCTGGAAATAGGACATATCGGCTTCCTGGTGGTCTTCTGGGCCGCACTGGCTTATCTGGTGCTGCCACGGCTGGACCGGATCCTGACCAAGATCTTTATCCCGGATTACTTCATGGGACGGACCCGCACCAATGCCGGACTGTTCGGCGACGCCGTCAACCTCGCCTTCCTGGGCAACGAGGAGCAGCTGCGCGGGGCGCTCGGCCGGGCCGGCTGGCATCTCGCGGACCCGGTGACTCTGGCCAGCAGCTGGGGAATCGTCAGCTCCACCCTGCTGCACCGCAGCTATCCGAATGCCCCGGTCAGTCCGCTGCTGCTCTTTGGCCGGGAACAGGACTTTGCCTACGAGCAGGAGGTGGACGGCAACCCGCGCCAACGCCACCATGTGCGGTTCTGGCGCTGCCCGGAAGGCTGGATGCTGCCCGGCGGCATCGCCTCGGACTGGCTGGCGGCCGCCTCCTTTGACCGCGCCGTCGGGCTGTCCCTGTTTACACTGCAGGTCACCCACCGGGTCGGAGAGAACATCGACGCCGAACGGGACTACCTCGTCGCGTCGCTGCAGCAGGTTTCGCCGGATGTCTCCGTCGACGTCATTAAGAATTTTTCCACCGGGTACCACTCGCGCAACGGCGGCGGGGACGCGATTGCCACTGATGGAGACCTGCCCGTGGTTGACGTGGGGCGCCTGCCGGAGCGGCCCGGCGAGCAGGAGGAACTGGCAGCGATCAACCGGACCGGCATCGGAACGCTGTCCCGGCTCCCGCTCCGCCGGCCGGCGCCGGTGGTCTTCGGCGCCGTGCTGGTGTTCCTGCGCGGGGTAGCCGCCCTGACGGTGGCCTCTCCCTTCCTTGCCCGCTTTGCCAATGGGCCGTGGGTCACCCAGGTGCTGGGCGAGGAGAGCCAGGGGCTGGCGGACATGGGCAGCACCTACGCCCCGGCCAGTGCCTCGCTAACCGTCTTCGCCTGCGTGGAAGCGGTGCTGGCACTGTTGATCCTGCGCGGCAACAACATTGCCCGGGTCACCGCCATGTCCCTCAGCGCGGCGGCGATTATCCTGCAAATGATTGCGGTGGCCACCGGCCCGGCCGTTCCGCTGGCCGCCAACCTGTTCGGCTATTCCTTCGACATCCTGCTGATCCTGGCGCTGTCCAGCAGCCGTGCCAGAATATACGCGCGCATGCACAGCCGCCGCCGTCACCGGGTGCGCGGCGCCGGGAGGTAAAGGACCTCATTCGCTGACGCGCACGCGGCTCCGGTACTGCAGGGGCGACTCGCCCACGCTGCGCTTGAATGCCGTGCTGAAGGCACTTTCCGAGGAGTAGCCCAGCTTCAGCGCGAGCGCACGGATGCGGGTATCCCCGCCCCGCAGTTCCCGCTGCGCCACCAGCATCCGCCAGTTGTTCAGGTAGGTGCGCGGAGGTGTGCCTGCCACCTCACGGAAATGCTCCGCAAAAGCGGTGCGGGACATGGCGGACGCGCGTGCCAGGTCCTGGAGGCTCCAGGGCCGGGACGGCGAGGCATGGATCATGGCCAGGGCCGGCCGGAGCCGCTCGTCTGCCAGCAGTTTCAGCCACCCCTGCGGCAGATCCGCATCAGCGACAAAGGCCCGGAGGACATCCAACAGCAGCAGCTGCCCGTACTGGCGCACCGCAAACTCCCAGCCCATCCGCTGCCCGGAGAGTTCCTCGAACAACTGTTGAATCAGGATGTGCAGAAGCGGTGCGGATACTGTGCCGGAACGGATGTGCGCCACGGGCGGCAGGGCCTGCAGCAGCAGTTCCCTGCCCGCGGCATTCACGGTCACCCGGCCGCCGATGATGATGTCCCGGGCACTGCCGTCTCCGCTACGGACAAAACTGCCGCTGGCGGGAGGCTCCAGCCGGACGGGCGGGCCGTCACCGCTGCCGCCCTCCAACAGCAGCTCGGTGCGGCCGTTAAGGACGACGACGTCGCCGGCTTCCAGCAGCAGCGGGGTCTTCAGCCCGTCCGTGCTTAGCCGCATGCTGCCCTGGACCAGGGCGAAGAACTTCAGGTCTTCATCAATCCGGGAGCGGGATTCCCAGCGTCCGTTCACTGCCATGCCGCCGGAGATCATGCTCCGGACGCTGATGAATTCCAGGACTTCGGACAGCCGGTCACTTTCCATGGTTGTACTCTAGGGCAAAAAATCAGGAGTCTACATTATTCCCCGTACGGAATCGTGCGGGCAGAGTGGACTTACGCTTCCCGCAGCGGGAAGGACCGAACTTTCCAGGAGTCCCCATGAATGACAGCATGATTGCCCTCGTGACCGGTGCCAACAAGGGCATTGGACGTCAGATAGCCGGCCAGCTGGCCGCCCTGGGCCACACGGTGGTGGTGGCCGCACGGAACGCCGATGCCGGTGAGCGGGCTGCCGCGGAAGTGCGGGCGGAGGGCGGCAACGCCGTCGCCGTCGTCCTGGATGTCACGAACCGCGCCTCGGTGGAAGCCGCAGCGGATGCCGTCAAGACCCGCTTCGGCCGGCTGGACGCCCTGGTGAACAATGCCGGTATTGTGGCGACGCCGGGTGTCAGCTTCGCTGCCCAGCAGCCGGGCTCGGCCGAGGTGGAGGAAATCCGCGCGGTATTCGAGACCAACTTCTTTGGCGTCATTTCCGTGACCGCTGCTTTCCTGCCGCTGCTGCGTCTCTCCGATGCCCCGCGCATTGTCAACGTTTCCAGCGTGGCCGGCTCCCTGGCCGCAGTGTCCGATCCGGCCAACACGAACCCGCTTGCCGCCGGCTACGCACCCTCCAAGACCGCGCTGACCTCCCTGACCCTGCAGTATGCGAAGGGCCTGGCGCCGGAGGGGATCCTGGTCAATGCGGTCTGTCCCGGCTTCGTGGCCACGGATCTGAACGGCTTCCGCGGCGCCCGCACCCCGGAGCAGGGTGCCCGGGCCGCCGTGCGCATGGCGACCATACCCGGCGACGGTCCCACCGGGACTTTCAGCGACGAAGACGGTCCGCTGCCCTGGTAGCCGGACCGGCAGCGGCTCAGTAGGTGGCGGACCGGTGCAGCGGGCTGACCGGTCAAGACCGGGACCCGCCCGGCTCCGGGCATTCGCTAAGAGCTGCCCAAATTAGCTTCAGCGGGCCAGACCACCTCGAAACGCTCGAACACCAGCTCGTCGGACTCGGACCAGCTGCCGCCCCGCGCCGCAGCGGTGCGCTGCCAGAACCTGCGATGTTCACGCCGCCAGGAGTCCAGGCTGAGATCATCCTCGCCCTCATCGCGGGCAAACGCCTCATCGGCGTCGTTAAAAGTGCCAAGCCGCAGCTCCGTGGTCCGCAGGATCACGTGAGGTTCCCCGGCGCCGTCGCACACAATCCAGTGCACGCCGATCCGCGGCAACGGTTCACCCTCAGCGGCGTATCCGGCGACGTCGGAGGAGGTGGCACGCTTGCGGCCGTCAAGAACCAGAGACAGGAGTTCATCGGCCAGCGCGGGTGAATCTCCGAACGCTTCAACGGTGTATTCCCCGGCTGCCGCTGCCCGGCCGGGGTGCGCCTCGGCGTAGGCGTCCCAAAGGCGGGCGGCGGCCTCGAAATCCAGCGGGATGGGAGAGGGTGTGTCCATACCGGTAAGTCTGACATTCCGGCCTGAGCCCAAAGAAACGCCCCGGCAGATAAAGTGCGCTATTTTCAGCAGTGCGGAATGAGGATGCCGGTCCGCAATATCGTGGCTGCGATTACTCGCAAGTCCCCCAACTTCGCGACGACGGGCTGCGGACCGGCACCTCCACCGTACATGATCGGAACATGTTCCGAAATAGAATGGCTGTTCGCCTGGAATTGAGGATCCCCGCTTTGAATAAGCAGCTGCAGGAAACGGCATTGGATGCGTTCAAACGCCTCCGGCTGCCTGCGCGCGTCACTCTCGATTCCCTGATTGAACACCTGCAGGTTCTCCGGGGCCGCCGAATCGTGATTATCGAAAGTGCGCATCTCACGGGCAGCAAAATCTGCGGACTGTGGATTCCCCGCGAGCAGGTGGACGTTGTTTACCACGCAGCTGCCAAAGGCTTGCTCCACCGCCGGCAAATGATTCTTCATGAAGTGGCACACATGATTCTCCGGCATGATGAAGCGGAAGATGCCACCTGGCAGGGCGTCAGTGTTTTCCGAGAACTCTCCGGCGAAGTGGTGGCCAAAGCCCTGGCCCGGGGCGATTTCCGGTCCGATCTGGAAGCCACCGCAGAGTATCTTGCCGACCTGCTGGCCGCCGCCATTCGGGAATCCAGCCAGGAAATCTACAGCTATGAGGCCTACTTCGAATGAGCACTATTGTTGTTGCCGTCTTTATGTGGCTGCTTGTCCTGACCCTGCTGCTGCGCGCCCGTTCCCGCCCGGATAACACCATGGTCAAAGCCGCGGTGGTCATTGCCGCTTCGCTGACCACCAACATCAACGGCGTTTACCTGTGGGCGTCTGACGGCCTGCCCTGGCCCAATGCCCTGGACCTGGTGTCCAACATCCTGCTGATTATCGGCGTCTACTATTTGTCCCGCGCCATTGTCCGCGGCGCCGGGGCAGGGGACGGCTCGGTTGACCGGGCTCAGCGCTGGAGTGCCGTCGCTGCCGCCGGAACCGTCCTCGTGATGGTGGTGGCGTTTTGCCTCATCGACGATCCGCGCGCCTCCACCACGTTCATGCTGGACTTCGGTGACCAGCCGGCCGCCGGTATTTATTCGGGGGTCCAATACCTCTACATCTTCGCCGTGATGGCGCGAACCCTGTCCACCTGTATCCGCAATGTGCCGCAGATGCGGCGCAGGCGCTTCCGGGTAGGATTCCGGCTGATCGGTGCCGGCTGCGGGGTGGGCCTGGTGCTGTGCACATCGGTGATCGTGATGGACATTGCCCATGTTGCCGGAGCCGAGAGCCTCATGCGGGCCGTCGGCACCGTGTATGACATCTCCTACGCCCTCACCGTGGTGCTGCTGGCTACCGGGCTGGCCGTTCCGCCGCTGGGCCGGGTGCTGAATGACATCAACGTCCGCCGGGAGGTCCGCGAGCTGGAACCGCAGGTGAAGGCCATCTGGCTTTCAACCGTCGCCCTGGCCCCGGCCGTCAGCCTGCTCGGAACCACGGCCCGCTCCCTCGAATCGGACCGGGAACACACCACCCGGGACGCCACCGATGCCATCCACCGGCGGGTGATTGAAATCCATGACTGGCTCAACGTCAGCGGCAGCACCGCTCCGGAGCTCTCCGCAGAGCACCAATCCGTGCTGGAACGCGCCGAAGCGCTGTGCCTGAAGCAGGGACGGTCCGTCCGGTGAACCGGCCCGGCACCGTGCTCCTGGTCTCCGCCGCCGTCACTGCCGCCGTCGCCGCTGTCCTGCCCCTGCTGGCCGGGCCGCTGGTGCGCGCCAGGGTGACCGACGCCGGTCCGAGCCGGCGGTTGGTCCCGGTCCGGGGCCACGGGGTGCAGGATTCCCAGACGTACCTGGAGTTTGATCCTGACGGTTTCGCCGCCCATCCCGGCCGGCTGAGCCTGCGCGCCGCGTCCGGCGGCGGGCTCACCGTCCTGGGTCCGCCGCGCTGGGAAGCCACACCCCGGGGACCCGCACTGCGCAGGACCGTGGAGCGGGGAGATCCCTCCCGCGTCCTTCGCGACGGCAAGGGACAGCTCAGCGGTCACCTGGGCCAGACCCCGGAGGATTTCGGTTTTACGTATGAGGACCACCGGATTGGCGGGCTGCCGGCCTGGGTCATCCCGGCGGAGGGGCCCGGTGACGTCTGGGTTATCCATGTGCACGGACTGGGGAGTTCCCGGAGCCAGTGCCTGCGCGGGGTGGCAGCGTTTTCCCGCCTCGGCTTCACCTCGCTGCTGCCCTCCTACCGGACCTCGCTGGACCTCCCCGGGCGGCAGCACCGCAGTGATCTGGGCGTCAGCGAGTGGGCCGAAATTGACGCGGCGAGGCGCTATGCCCTCTCCCGCGGCGCCCGCAAAGTCCTTTTTGTCGGCTGGTCCCTGGGCGCCTCCATTGTCCTGCGCACCCTGCAGCAGGCGCCGGACCCCAGCACTGCCGGAGCACTGCTGGTCTCACCCGCGCTGGACTGGCCGGCCATCATCAGTGCACAGCTGCAGAAGGCCGGGTGCCCGGCCTTTGCCGCCCGCCGGGTGCCCTCCACCTTCAATCTCCTTCGCCGCAAGGGTGAACCGGTGGTGCGCTGGAAGGAAATGCCGGGTTGTTTCATGCAAAACTATTCACCTGTCCCGACTATGATTTTTCATGGTTCGGGTGACCAATCAGTACCCGTCGAGCTTTCCCGGCAATTCGCCTCGAGGCAGCAGGATCCTGTCCCGCTTGTCGAGTTTGCCGGCGCTCATCACACGCTGGAGTGGAATTCCGCCCCGGCACTCTGGGACCAGACAGTGACAGCCTGGTGCCGCTCCCTCGGATTGGACGCTGGAAAAGGGTCGATCCAAGAATTTTCGGAGGCGAAGTAGAAAGCATGACCGCTGAAAGTGCTGCCCAGCGCAACCTGAAAGAATCGCAGATCCTTGCCCGGAAAATAGATCTGCTGCTGGACGTCATGGTGACCGCCGAGGGCAGGCCCTATGAGTTCCAGGACATTCAGTCGGCGTTGGCGGAACAGGGCGTCAAACTTTCCCGCACCCGCTGGCACCACATTAAGACCGGGGACACCACCGTCCGGCAGCCCAGGGAAGTAATCGCTGCGCTGGCGGAGTTTTTCGACGTCAACCCGGAGTACCTGCTTCACGCCGACGGGCCCGTCCCCGAGCGGATCCAGCATGAGCTGGAGCTCCTGGCAGCCATGCGGCGGGCCAAGGTGAAGGAATTCGCCACCCGCACCCTGGCCGAAGTGGACAACAAAACCCTGGACGCCATCGCGGCACTCCTGGACGATTCGGCGAAGTACTAAACCGCGGCAGTACGACGACGGCGGCACCCGCCCGGGTGCCGCCGTCGTCGTACTGCCGCGGAGACGCCTTAGTGCTGGGCCTGCCGGGCGGGCAGCAGCGGGGCGAAGAAGTCTGCCAGTTCGGCGGTCGCCCCCAGCGGCAGCACATTGGCCACGTACTGGTCCGGGCGGACCACCACTACGGCGCCGTCCCGGGAAATGCCGCGCTCGGTGAAGATGTCCGAGGCCGGATTCAGGCCGTAGACCTTGGACAGGTCAGTGAGCTGGAACGGACCGACCTGCGGCTTGAACACCGCAGGCACCTTGTTGATGTCAATGCCCGCGTGTTCCTGCTGGTAAATGACCTTCACATCAAACCAGGCGTCGCGGTCCGAGCCGGCGGGCATGGCGGCCAGCGGTGAATCCGGTGCGGTGTCCAGCCACTCCGCCAGCTCGGTGACGGCCGAGGGTGCGCCCGCAGCGGCAGCGTCAGCGAAAACGTAGATCCGCCAGCGGCCGTCCGCCGTCGCCTGATGGCCCAGGTGTACCGGGTTGGTGTCGCAGACCCGTTGCACCATGGCGGACTTGAAGCGCTTGCCGATCGGGAAACCGGACGCCAGGTCCTGGTGGGCGGGTTCGGCGATGAGCATGGAGGGCGTGTACTGCGTCATAAAGCCGGCCGGGAACTCGGCGGTGCGGACGTAGAAGTCCTCCAGATCCGAGGGGTTCTCGAACTCCTCGGGCTTCTTCGCCATGAGGGTGGACCATTCCTTGTCGAAATCAATGAGGTTTTTGGCCACCACCTGCCGCTCGGCGGAGTAGGTGGAGAGCAGGGCCTCCGGGCTGCGGCCGTCCAGCACGTGGCCGAGCTTCCAGCCGATGTTGAAGCCGTCCTGCATGGAGACGTTCATGCCCTGCCCGGCCTTGGCGCTGTGTGTGTGGCAGGCGTCGCCGGTGATGAACACCCGCGGGGTGCGGGTCCCCAGGTCCTCGGGCAGTACGTCGTCGAACCGGTCGGTGAGCCGGTGACCCACCTCGTAGACGCTGTGCCAGGCGACGTTGCGGACGTCCAGCGTGTAGGGGGCCAGGATGGAGTTGGCCGTGGCAATGATCTGGTCAATGGTGGTTTTGCGGACCGCACCGTTGTCATCCTCGGGGACCACACCCAAGTCCACGTACATGCGGAACAGGTGCCCGCCCTCGCGCGGGATGAGCAGGATGGATCCGCCGTTGGAGGACTGGATGGCGCACTTGGTGCGGATGTCCGGGAAATCGGTGTTGGCGAGGATGTCCATCACGCCCCAGGCGTGGTTGGCCTTGTCGCCCTCCAGGGTGCAGCCGATGGACTGGCGGACCTGGCTGCGCGCGCCGTCGGCACCCACCACGTACTTGGCCTTCACCGTGCGCTCGGTGCCCTCCTTCGGACCCGCGGTGTGCAGGAGGGTGACGGTGACCGGGTACTCGGCGGCGTCGTCGACCTCCAGGCCGCGGAACTCGAAGCCGTAGTCAGGCGCCATGCGGGTGGGGGCGTTGGCCATGACCCGGGCGAAGTAGTCCAGCACGCGGGCCTGGTTGACGATCAGGTGCGGGAATTCGCTGATCCCGTGCGGATCATCCAGGGCGCGGCCGGAGCGGACAATGTTTTCCGGGTTTTCCGGGTCGGGGCGCCAGAAGCACATCTCGCTGATGCGGTAGGCCTCGGCGGTGATTTCCTCGGCGAAGCCGAAGGCCTGGAAGGTTTCCACGCTGCGGGCCTGGATGCCGTCCGCCTGGCCAATGGCCAGCCGGCTGTCCCGGCGCTCGACAATCCGGGTGGTGATGTTCGGGAACTGGGACAGCTGCGCCGCCGTGAGCATACCGGCCGGTCCGGTACCCACAATCAGCACGTCCACCTCCTCGGGCAGCGCGGCCGGGCGGTCGACGCCGGTGCCTGCGGCCGGCTGAATGCGCGGGTCTCCGGATACGTAGCCGTGATGGTGGAACTGCACGGGTGTCCTCACTTCGTTGTGCCAGTAGTGCCGCCGCCCGGGGTGTTCGCAATGTGAACAAAAGTTCGTTAGTCGAGCGTGCGCGGTGTCAATACTCTACGGGAGGCATGACACAGGTCACAACCGGCGGCTTTCGGAGTCCTTTCATCGCTTTCGCAGACGCCCGGCGGAACTGGCCTGGCGGGATTCCGGGGCGTGGGGAGCCGGTGGGTACCCGGCGGAACCGGCCGATGGGATTCCGGGGGGGGTGGGGAGCCGGTCGCTACCCGGTGGGACCGGCCCGGTGGGATTCCGAGCCAATCGCTACCCGGCAGGTCTTCACCTCCGCTCCACCAGCGTCAGCCGGACGGTTTGTCCCCTGCCCGGCAGGAACCGCACTCCCGCCGCCCCTCGGCGCCCTCCGCTTCCACCACCAGCAGGCCCGACGGGTTGAAGTCCCAGGTCCGCCGGACAATCTGGCATGGCCGGGTGTGGAACACCCAGCCGGACTTCATGACGTACACCTGCCCCGGCCCCAGCTGCGGCGGCACGCCCCCGCCGCCCTTTGCGCCCGCCGGTCCGTTCCCGGTACCGGGCTGTCCAATATCTCCGTAAATTCGCGCTCTGTCCCCCATGCAGCAGATCATCCCCCTCGGGTCTGACAATTTGCCGTGAACGGGCGCGCACCCCATCTTCCGGTGCGTACCGGCCCCGGCATCAGGCCGCATGCGGGCAGGTCGGCGTCCGACCGGTCACCTCAGTGCCGCAGTACCGCCTGCGGGCCGGTCGGCGCCGGACCGGTCACTCAGAGCCGCAGTACCGCAGTACCGCCTGCGCATCGGTGCCTTGGCGGGCCGGCATCGGACCGGGTACGGCAGGATGGATGCCATGACCATTGCAAAGACCGTGCTGCTGTTCGGGCTGGCCGCGGCAGCGGAAATCGGCGGCGCCTGGCTGATCTGGCAGGCCGTCCGGGAGGACCGCGCCTGGTGGTGGGCCGGACTGGGCGCGATGGCCCTGGGCCTCTACGGGTTTGTCGCTACACTGCAGCCGGACGCGAACTTCGGCCGGATTCTTGCAGCCTACGGCGGTGTGTTTGTGGCCGGTTCGCTGGTCTGGGGCATGGTCTTTGACGGTTTCCGGCCCGACCGGTGGGACATCACCGGCTCGCTCATCTGCCTGGCCGGAGTGGCAGTGATCATGTTCGCCCCGCGCAGCCCTGGAGCCTGACCGCCCGTCCACGCCCGGGAAATCCGGACAGTTTGCGAAAAACCGACCACTTTGGGAGAAACCGACCAGCTAAAACTGGCCGAATTTCCTTAAAGTGGCAGGAACTTCCCAAACCGGCAGCAGAAATCCCCGCCGGGCAGCGGAATCCCAAACCGGCAGCAGAATCCCCGCCGGGCAGCAGAAACCTACCCCGCCACGTACGCCGCCAGGTGCTCCCCGGTCAGGGTGGACCCATCCGCCACCAGGTCCGCCGGGGTTCCCTGGAAGACAATCGTGCCGCCGTCGTGTCCGGCGCCGGGCCCCAGGTCGATGATCCAGTCCGCGTGTGCCATCACGGCCTGATGGTGCTCAATCACAATCACCGATTTACCCGCATCCACCAGCCTGTCCAGCAGGGCCAGCAACTGCTGGACGTCGGCCAGGTGCAGGCCCGTGGTCGGCTCGTCCAAGACAAAAACGGATTCCTTGCCGCCCATGTTCGTGGCCAGCTTCAGCCGCTGCCGTTCCCCGCCGGAGAGCGTGGTCAGCGGCTGGCCCAGGCGCAGGTAACCCAGCCCGACGTCGGCCAGCTGGGTCAGGATCCTATGCGCAGCCGGGGTGCGGGCCTCGCCCTCGCCGAAAAAGTCCCGAGCATCGGCGACGGAGAGGGCCAGCACCTCGGCAATATTCCTGCCGCCGAACCGGTATTCCAGCACGGAAGCCTGGAACCGGCGGCCCTCGCAGGTTTCGCAGACGGATTCCACTGTGGCCATCACGCCCAGCTCGGTGTAGATCACTCCTGCTCCGTTGCAGGTGGGGCAGGCTCCTTCGGAGTTGGAGCTGAACAATGCCGGTTTAACCCCGTTGGCCTTCGCGAAGGCTTTGCGGATCGGTTCCAGCAGTCCGGTGTACGTGGCGGGGTTGCTGCGCCGGGAGCCGCGGATGGGACTTTGGTCCACGGTGACCACACCCTCGCGCCCGGACACGGACCCGTTGATCAGCGAGCTCTTACCCGAGCCGGCCACCCCGGTGAGGACCGTGAGAACACCCAGCGGGATGTCGGCGTCGACGTTGCGCAGGTTGTTGGCGTCCGCGCCCCGAACCTCAAGGAACGAGGACGGTATCCGCACCGAATCCTTCAGCCGCGCCCGGTCCCCGAGGTGCCGGCCGGTCAGGGTTCCGCTCTCCCGCAGCCCCTCCAGCGGTCCCGCATAGGTCACCGTGCCGCCCCCGCTGCCGGCGCCGGGTCCCAGATCCACCACATGGTCGGCAATCGCGATGGTCTCGGGCTTGTGCTCCACCACCAGCACCGTGTTGCCCTTGTCCCGCAGCTGCAGCAGCAACCGGTTCATCCGGGCAATGTCATGCGGGTGCAGGCCAATGGTGGGTTCATCGAAAACATAGGTGACATCGGTCAGCGAGGACCCCAGGTGCCGGATCATCTTGGTCCGCTGTGACTCTCCGCCGGAGAGCGTTCCCGAAGGCCGGTCCAGCGACAGGTAGCCGAGCCCGATCTCCGCGAACGCGTCCAGCAGGTGCTGCAGTCCGGCCAGCAGCGGGGCCACCGACGGTTCCTTCAGGCTGCGGACCCACGCGGCCAGGTCGCTGATCTGCATGGCGCACACGTCGGCAATGTTCAGGCCCCCGATTTTCGACGAGCGCGCCTCAGGTGCCAGCCTGGTTCCGTCGCAGTCCGGACAGGTGCTGAAGGTGATGGCCCGTTCCACAAAGGCGCGGATGTGCGGCTGCATGGATTCGGGGTCCTTGGACAGCATGGACTTCTGGATTTTGGGGATCAGTCCTTCATAGGTGAGGTTAATGCCGTCCACCTTGATCTTGGTGGGTTCCTTCCAGAGCAGGTCATGCAGCTCCCGTTTGCCGAACTTCGCAATCGGCTTGTCCATATTAAAGAACCCCGAGCCTGCGAAGATCCGCCCGTACCAGCCGTCCATGCTGTAACCGGGAATGGTGATGGCGCCTTCGGCCAGGGACTTCGCGTCGTCGTACAGGGCCGTGAGGTCAAAGTCGGTGACCGCCCCGGTGCCTTCGCAGCGCGGACACATTCCGCCCAGACGGTTGTAGACAGCCTTCTCTGCGCGGGTTTTTCCCTCGCCGCGCTCCACCGTGATGGCGCCGGTGCCCCGCACGGAGGGCACGTTGAACGAGTAGGCATTGGGCGGGCCGATCTGCGGCTGCCCGAGCCGGCTGAACAGGATACGCAGCATGGCATTGGCATCCGTGACGGTGCCCACGGTGGAGCGCGGGTTGGAGCCCATCCGTTCCTGGTCCACGATGATCGCCGTGGTCAGCCCTTCCAGCAGGTCCACTTCCGGTCTGGCCAGCGAGGGCATAAAGCCCTGCACAAACGCACTGTAGGTCTCGTTGATCAGCCGCTGGGATTCGGCGGCAATGGTGCCGAACACCAGCGAGCTCTTTCCTGACCCGGACACCCCGGTGAAGACGGTCAGCCGCCGCTTGGGAATTTCGATGCTGAGGTCCTGCAGGTTGTTCACCCGGGCGCCCTGCACCCGGATCACGTCATGGCTGTCCGCGGCGTGCACCTCCGCCGTCGTTGTGCTGTCTGTGCTTGTGGTTCCCGCGCTCATTGCCCGCTCCGTCCGTCGGTTCGATTCTGCCCCGTGCACGGTGGCCGGGCAACGCCTTACGACGACGGCGGCTGGCCGGCGCGGGCGGTCAGGCCTGCTGCCCCAGGGCTATGAGCACCCAGGGCGCCGCCCAGAGCAGGAACATACCCAGCAAACCCCAGGCGCCCGCCTTGGGACTCCCGCTGCGGGCGCCGACCACGAGCAGGATGATGCCCAGGCTCAGCCCCGCAGCCCATCCCGGACCCATCCACACGGCTGCACCCGTCCAGCCGTCGATCTCCAGCGTGAGCCGGAAGAGGGCGAACGCCGGCAACAGGGTCAGCAGGAAACAGGTGATGCCCAGCCCCAGCGCGATGCCGCCGGACCAGCCCAGCCTTCCGGATCGCTCGGGTGCACCCGAGATTCCCGGCTGCTCCGGCTGTGCGGGCGCGGCTGTCCTGCGTGTATCCGTCCTATTTCCCGGCAGATCCTGCGGGTCATCCTTCGCCATTCCGGCCCTTCCAGTCGCGGGTGCTTTCCCGGGACTCTACCGTGTTAACTACACCCGCCCCGCCGGATCCGGCATCGGGCGGAGCAGGATTCCGGCACCAAAGGGCATCGCCATGGCAAAGCTTGATCTGCGGGTACGGCTGCTCGGCAGGGTACTGAAGCGGTTTTCGGTGGCCGGCAAAAGCGAGGCGCGGATTCGCGCGGAACAGAAACTGTCCGTCCGGCACAACCCCGTGACGGACTTTATGCTGGGCGGCCTCGCTGCCGGAGTGGACGTTATCAATGACACCGCCGCAGGCTCCGGAGCCCGGATTCCCGTCCGGATTTACCGTCCTGCGCAAAACGCGGAAACCCTGCCGCTGGTGGTGTTTATGCACGGCGGCGGCTGGACCTTCGGAACCCTGAACGTCTACGACGGCATCGCCAGCACCATTGCCCGGGACGCGCGCGCCGTCGTCGTTTCCCTGGCATACCGGCTGGCCCCCGCGCATCCCTGGCCCGCCGCGGTCGAGGACTGCTACGCCGCAATGCTGGAGGTGTCCGAACGCGCCGCGGAATGGGCGGCGGACGCCCGCCGGCTGGCGGTGGTGGGCGACAGTGCCGGCGGCAATCTGGCAGCGGTCCTGACCCTGTTGGCGCGGGACCGCTCCGGACCTGCGCTCTCCTTTCAGGGTCTGGTGTACCCGGCCACCGACCTGACCATGGGCAGCGCTTCGATTGAGGAAAATGCCAACGCGCCTATGCTCACCAAGCAGGACATGCTCCGCTACCGCAGTCTTTATGCCCCGCAGGCGGAGGATTACACCAACCCGTGTGCTTCCCCGTTGCTGGCTCCGGACCACAGCAGGCTGCCGCCGGCACTGATCCAGGTGGCCGAACACGATCCCCTCCGCGACGACGGGCTGCGTTATGCCGATGCGCTGCGGGCTGCGGGCGTGCCGGTCCGGGTGACCACGTACGTGGGGATGCCGCACGGTTACCTGGGCTTCCCCCGCGTGTTCCGCAGCGCCCCGCAGGCGCTGGCCGAACTCGCTGCGGAGCTACACCGGCATCTGGCTCCGGAGAATGTGCTGCATCCGCGGGCCGAGGGCGCTTGAGGAAGGTCAGGTACGCTCCCGCCATGGGGAAAACAGTAGTAAAACCGCTTCTTTTGCCGGCTGCCGTGGCGCTGCTCTGGCTGCTTTCGGGCTGGGGGTATGAGGCGCTGCTGACGGCCGGCAACGGCAGAATACCGGTATGGCTGGCGGCCGTGGTTGCCCCCGACACCATGCCGGTCCGTATCCGCTCGCTGCTGGACGGGCCGGCTTTGGTCCTCGCGGCCCCGCTCTCGGCTCTGGCGGTATCGGCTCTGACCCTGGCACTGCTGCCGGCAGGCACCGGGGCAGGCAGGCCGGCGCGCGGCACGCTGTTCCTGGCCAGCTGGATGAGCGTGGTCCTGGCAGCCGTGGCCGGCTCAGCGGTGCTGGCTACGGCAGGCATCCTCGCGGCATGGCCGTTGGGCCGGGTGCAGTGGATCTTCGACATGCTCAGCCCCTCGCTGCTGACCGGCGCGTACTGGGGAGTGAGCTGGGGCTGGATGCCTGCGCTTCTTGCCGTCTACCTGCGTCCCCGGCGGGAGGACGGCCACCGGGACGACGAGGGCGGCCACCGGGCCGACGACGGCGGCTACGGTGCCGCAGGTGAGGCCACTTCCCCGGGGCGGCAGCGGGCATGGGCACTGGGCGCCTTCGCCCTTTTCTCGGTTGCCCTGCTGGTGACCCTGCCGCTCACCGCCCGGGATTCCTCCCAGCCGGCACCGGTCCCGGAGAGCACCCCCACTCCGGAGCCGACGGTCTACGGCGCGGAAGCGGTGGCTGCCGCGGTCTCGGAGATCGATCCGCAATGGTGCACCGGCGATGAAGTGGCAGTGTCCATCGGCGGCTGGGATGCGGCCACCGGACACCGCGGCGCCCGGATCACCCTGGAAAACACCGGCACCCGGACCTGCACCGTACAGGGGTACCCGGATCTGGATTTTGAAAGCAGCGACGGCTGGGTCATGGGCATCACCGCCGTCCATGGCGGCTCCATGATGACCGAGGATGCCGGGGCAGATACGGTGACCCTGGCACCGGGCGCGGAAGCCACGGCGTCCATCGGCTGGCGCGGCACCGCCGGGGCGGACATGGTCCGGGTGGGGACGCTGCTGGTGGCACCCTATGCGGGAACCTTGCGGCAGGAGCTGGAAGCGGATATTGATCTGGCGGAGCCCGGGTTCCTGACAGTCACGGCCTGGACAC
The DNA here is from genome assembly GCF_030410475.1 of Arthrobacter sp. YD2. Classification (NCBI taxonomy): domain Bacteria; kingdom Bacillati; phylum Actinomycetota; class Actinomycetes; order Micrococcales; family Micrococcaceae; genus Arthrobacter; species Arthrobacter sp. YD2. Next base: position 410,869 of record NZ_JAUHHB010000001.1, on the reverse strand, counting down.
CCGCCGGAGGAGAGGCATCAGCCGGCTAAATTCGCGGTCACGCACTGCGTATGCCGGCCTGGCCTGCACCCTTGCCGTGGCTGGCAGGCGCGGACGCGGTCAGGCTCTGCCGGTGGCCATCACGCCGGCCACGGAGCGCGAGGACATGATGGATCCGGCCGAAAGCCAGGACATCACCGCCAGCACGGACAACGTCGATCCGACGGCCAGCACCGAGCCAAAGGACCCGATCGATCCAATGGAGCAGGCCGAGCCCACACTGCCGATCGACAGCACGGAGTTCTTCGATCCGATCGAGAGCACGGACCCTGATGACCACAGTGACAACACTGAACTCTCCACGCTGGTTCTCCTTCGCAAGGCCCCGGAAGCATTCATTTTTGAAGGATAGCTGCGCCCGGACCATCCTGTCCGCTGAAACCTGCCTGCCGAAAAACGTCAATTCCTTATTGACAGAGTGGAATTGTCAACGTCTAATTGACGCATGAAAACCTACCGCCGGTACCTCATCGGCATGGCCGCCGTGTTTCTTCTGCTGGGGTTTGTCCTCGGCGGAATGTCCATGCTTCTCGATCTGACCAGTTTCTTCAAAGGCATGTGCCAGGGAGCCTCGGTAATGCTGATTGTCTGCGCCACCTACATCGGGGCCCGGCACCTCTGGTGGGGCTCCGCGAAGCGGGACGACGCAGGCGCCACGTGGCTGCCGTCCCGCGAACAGAACCAGGCGGACGGGGCGGACCGGCCGTGACGGATTCACCCTCCGCGGACCCTGCCGCCCCCGGGAGTGACCTGCAGGAACAGATCGGCGCGCTGATCCTCGGCAGCTATGACGACGCCGGAACCCTCACCGAGGAGGATCATCTGGCCCTGGTCCGCCGGGCCGGCGCCGCGGAGCGCGCCAGCCAGCAGCTGCAGCACCGTGCGGTGGCCGCAGCCCGCAGCGCCGGCATCAGCTGGGCCGCGCTCGGCCGTGAGCTGGGCATGACCCGGCAGGCCGTGCAGCAGCGTTTTGGTTCCCGGACGCAGGGTCCCGCATCCGGGCCGCAGGAACGCTGGCTCGGCCCGGTAACGGCCTTTGACGAACTCGCCGAGCTGGACGCTGCCGGCCGGCTGGGGTGGCGCACCATCGGCGTCGATCTGCTGCGGCACCGGATGCTGCGCACCGACACCCAGTGGGAGCACCGCCGGGTACTGTGGACGCGGCCTGCCCATCACTTCGAGACCGAGGGCTGGCAAGTGGGCAGCCGTTCCTTCCCCTGGCTCTACCTGGTCCGGGACCTGCACATTCCTCCGGAACCTACTCCATTCTGACTCCGCTGAGCCGGGCCACTGCTTCCGGGTCGCGGTGGTCGAAAAAGAGTGAATGCCCGGTATCCAGATCTGCGATGGCGGCCATTTCCTGCGGGCTGAGTTCGAAGTCGAACACCTGCAGGTTCTCGGCCATCCGGTCCGGCCGCACTGACTTGGGGATCACCACAATCCCCCGCTGGATCAGCCAGCGCAGCACAACCTGGGCAACGGACTTCCCGTGTCCGGAGGCCACGGCCGTCAGCGTAGGATCCGAGAAAAGGTTGTTCTTCCCTTCCGCAAACGGAGCCCAGGATTCATGCCGCACGCCGCGATCCGTCATCAATTGGTTCTCGACGGCGCGCTGGTAGAAGGGGTTCGTTTCAATCTGGTTTACCGCCGGGACCACGTCATTGTGCATGATCAGGTCCACCAGCCGGTCCGAGCCGAAGTTCGAAACCCCGATGGCGCGGGCGGCGCCGTCGTTATAGAGCTGTTCCATCACCCGCCACTCGCCGTAAACGTCGCCGAAGGGCTGGTGGATCAGATAGAGGTCCACGTATTCGGTGCCAAGGTTCTGCAGTGAGGTCTCAAAGGCCCGGCTGGTGGTGGCTTCCCCGTTGTCCTGGATCCACAGCTTGGTGGTGATGAAAAGTTCGTTGCGCGCAATGCCGCTCTTCTGCACGGCACGCCCCACCGCGTCCTCGTTCCGGTAGGCCGCCGCGGTGTCCAGTGAGCGGTAACCGGCGGCCAGGGCATTGGTGACGGCTTCTTCGGTCTGGTCCGGCGGGACCTGGTACACGCCGAAACCCAGGATCGGCATTTCCACGCCGTTGTTCAGGGTGATGTATTCCATCGGGTTGTCCTTTCGGTGGCGGTTCCTGCAGCTGCCGGCGGCCTAACGCGCGCTGTATTCCACGTCGGTGACCTGTTCTCCCCATTCGGCCTCGGGCCCCACCGGCGGCGCCTCCCACATGGCCAGATGCGTCATAAAACTGTCCGGTCCGGCGCCGTGCCAGTGCCACTCCCCCGGCGGTGTGTACACGGTGTCTCCGGGCCGCATGTGGACAACGAGTCCTCCGTAGGACTGGATCAGCCCGTACCCCTCGGTCACATGCAGGGTCTGCCCCACGGCATGTGAATGCCACGCAGTGCGGGCGCCCGGGGCGAAATGAACCCAGTTGACCCGCATCCGGGACGGGGACGGCCTCGGTGCGGCAAGTACTTCAAACCAGACGTCGCCCGTGAACATATTGGCGGGTCCCTTGGTGCTGGGCTGGCGTGGTTCCAGTTGCATGGCATCTCCCTGCCGGTGGGTGGGAACGGCTTCACTCAGAGCGGTTTCGCGCGGCACCGGACGGGATTCAAACCGCCGGACCGGCCTGCGGCCGCAAACCTGATGTCGACATTACAAGGGCTACTGGCGATGCGGGAGGGGAAAGCCCCGCTGCGCCGTTATGCCCCGCAGGAAGAGCGGCAGCCGGGGGCGGGCGAGACCCGCCGCTCCGGCTGCCGTGTTCCCCTGCCGGTGCTCCGGCCGGAGATATCCCGGCCGGCGAAACACCGGGCTTAGCCGTGGCGGCCGCGGGGCATGAGGGTCAGCGCGATGACCACAACACCGGCCGCCAACGTGCCCAGGCCAAGGACCGCCATCCCGACAGGGAAGCCGCTTTCTTCGATGCCGGTGTAGGCCAGCGCACTGGCGCAGGGCTGAACAGTGTTACCGCTGACGGGGTCCACCAGAGCGCCGTCAGGTCCCGTGGTGGGCACCGGAAGCCCTGCCGCTTCGGCAGCTGCAATGGCGGCTGCGGCGTCCGGGCAGGTGCAGTTGGCTGCACCTCCGCCGCCGGCAGCAGCGCCCCCGCCCTGCGAGGCGGTGCCGGTGGGACTGGTTGTCGGTGCGCCAGTGGTCGGATCCGTTGTCGGTGCCCCCGTCGTGGGATCCGGCGTCGGTGCCCCCGTGGTCGGATCCGGCGTCGGCGTCCCCGTGGTCGGATCCGGCGTCGGCGTCCCCGTGGTCGGATCCGGCGTCGGCGTTGCGGTAGTCGGCGTGGGGACCGGCGTATCCGTGGTGGGACAGGGGGTGGGGGCGGGCGAGGTGGTGGGCGGTGCGTCCGAGCAGCCGTTGGCCAGGAACTGTGCGGCCCGGACAGGGTCCTCGCGCCATGTCGCGCTTCCGCTGTAGCCCTCAAACGGCGGCACTATGTCCCCCTGGTGGCTGTCATGGCCGTTGCCGCCAAACACGCTGGACGTACTCACGGATTGATAGTTGTAGACACCCTCCGGCTGGCCCTGCGGGTGGTGGCAAATATTGACTTTGCCGGCACCCAGGTTGGGGGACGTTTGCGTCGGCATGCTCACTGCCTGTGCCGCTCCGGCAATTCCAAGGAAAGCGAGCACAAAAACTGCTAGGAAACTCAGGACACGGAGTTGGCGGATTTGTTTCATGGCGGTGATGCTCCTGCCGACGAGGGTGCGCTTCGTCGGCCGTACCCACCGAACGGCAGGCATGGCCGGATGCAGGCCCGGCGGGGAATGGACACAACGCCAACGTAAGGGAGTGGTCCGTTCCGGTAATCCGCCTGCCTGGCAGTGGTGTCAGATACCGGGTGAATTGCTGCTAGCTGGACCGAGCCTACGCAGCGCCTAAGTACCGGAATAGGGTGTTTACCGATACTGGTTCAGGTAGTTCCGAATTTTTCCGCAGGTATGGGGCTGCTGTCTTCCAGCCGGATCCCGCGGGCCGGCGCTCTCCCACCGGCCCGCGGCTGCCTTACGGCCGTTCCACCGGCTGCTGCAGCTCGGTCACCCAGTTTTGCTGGTCCTCGGTGTCTGAGCGCAGGTACACCTCCCGGCACGGACCCGAAGGTGCGAAACCGCGGGCAATAATCTCCGCGTGCACCGCCTGCCAGCTGTCACCGATCCGATCCATGGAACCCAGATGCACTCCGCAAATGGCGGCAGGGACCGCGGGCAGGTCCACCGTGAGCAGGTCCCCTGGCACCTCCGCGGAGACGGTGAAACCCACCACAATGTCCATTCCGTCCTCGCCCATGGCGTACTGGGCAACCGGGGTTCCGAGGGTTCCTCCGGCGGACGTCAGGGCAGCGCCGACGGCGTCGAACAGCGGTCCGACGACGCCGGCCACCTCCGGCTGTTCGGCGACGGCGGCGGTACGCGCCGCCAGGCGGAGGGCGGGCAGGGGCTTGGAGATGATTTCGATCTGAGACATGGCATTTTCCTTTTCGATGAGGCGGAGCCTGCGCTCCACGTCGGCGAGCCTGGCGGTGGCCGTCCGCTGTTCGTTCTCCACTTCGGCACGCCGGATGCGCAGCAGCTGCGCAATCCGGCCGGCGTCAACGCCGGCGTCGAGTATGGAGGCAATGTCCTCCAGGCCGAAACCGAGCTGGCGGAGAGCAACGATCCGGTGCAGCCGTTCCAGCTGCGCGGGATCGTAGGAACGGTAACCGCTGAACCCATCCACGTGGGCGGGAACGAGCAGCCCGGAGGTGTCCCAATGCCGCAGCATGCGGTGGGTTACCTGCCCGATCTGCGCGAACGCTCCGATGGATAACATGCTTCAGTTCTCTTCTCTGTCACTGTGTCAGGGTCAAGTATCGCCTCCGATCGGCTTCATAACGGGGGTTTTCCCTACCCCGGCCCGGCGGCGCGCCCGGTGTCCGCAGGCCTCCGGGCACCGGCAGACTTGGATCATGACGCAATCACTGCCCGCCGCCTCCCGCCGAAACGGCGTCCCGGCCCTCTTCCGCGGGGAAACCTGGCGCGCTTTCGGCTATCACTGGATTTCCCTGGTGCTGACACCGCTCGCCTTTACCTACGCAGTGGCCACCGTGTCCCTTGGCGCCTCGCTGGCGTTCACCTGGGCCGGACTCGTGATTCCGGCGGCCATGATTGTGGGTGCCCGCGGCTGGGGCAGCCTCAACCGCAGCCTGGCGCGACACCTGCTGGGCACCGATCTGCAGGCGCCGGTGCCGTTTACACCCCGCCGCGGTTTCGTCGGCTTCCTCCGCAGCGGGCTGACTGACGGGGCCGGCTGGCGGGCGATTGTGCATATGGAGGTCTCTTTTGTCCTCTCGCTGATCGCATTCACCTTCAGCACCACGTTCCTGGCGCTAGGGCTCGGCGGCGTCACGCACTGGTTCTGGTACCGGTTCATCCCGCTGCAGCAAAGTGCCGACGGTTCATGGCACCGGGGCACCCAGGTCTTCCCCGAGGTTTATGCCGACACCCCCATGTGGCAGTGGATCTATGCGGGCGCCGGGCTGCTGATCCTGTTCTTCGTCTGGCCCTGGGTCAACAACGTCACCGCCCGGCTGCAGGCCCTGCTGGCTGCGGCGCTGCTGACACCGACGGCTTCAAGCCTGCGGGTGCGCGAACTCGAGCAGTCCCGCAGCGCTTCCGTTGACGACGCCGACGCCCGGCTGCGGCGGATTGAACGCGACCTCCATGACGGCACGCAGGCGCAGCTGGTGGCCATCGCCATGAAGGTCGGTGATGTCCGCGAGCGGCTCGCCGCCGGGGACACCGCCCCGGAGGTCCTGGCCCTGCTGGACAGCGCCAACGGCACCGCGAAGGAAGCCCTGACTGACCTGCGCGGCCTGGCCCGCGGCATCCGTCCCGCCGCCTTGGAGGATGGGCTGGACACGGCGTTGGAAACCCTGGCTGCCGGTGCCGCCCTGCCCGTCGCGGTGACCTACGCCCTGGGCCGCCGTCCGGACCCGGCCATCGAAGCCATTGCCTATTTCTGCGCGGCGGAGCTGGTGACCAACGCCGTCCGCCACGCCCGTGCCACCCGGATCGACATCAGCGTCACTGCGCACAACGACGGCGAGGGGCTGCTGCTGACCGTCACCGATGACGGACGCGGCGGCGCCGCCGTCGGCCGCCGTACCGCCGCAGGCACCCGCACCGGTCTCGCCGGACTGCAGGAGCGGGCCGGATCGGTGGACGGCTGGCTGGAGATCGACTCCCCGGCGGGCGGGCCCACCCGGGTCAGCGTGGAGCTTCCGCTATCTTCAAAGGCATGATTCTGGCGCACCCCGACCTCCCCTGCCCTGCCGCGGCTGCCGCATGAGGATAGCGCTGGCCGAAGACTCCACCCTGCTGCGCGTTGGCCTGACCGAGCTGCTTACCGGTCGGGGACACCAGGTGGGCACCGCCGTCGACAATGCCGCGGACCTGATCGCCGCCCTGAACGGCGCGGACGGCGGCGAGTTGCCCGACGTCGTGGTGCTGGATAACCGGATGCCGCCCACCTTCACCAACGAGGGCATCCGGGCAGCACTGACGCTGCGTCGCACCCATCCGGGCGTGGGTGTGCTGGTGCTGTCGCAGTATGTGGAGACACGGTATGCCGCGGAGCTGCTGGCGGGTACTCCTGCCGGCGTCGGGTATCTGCTCAAGGACCGGGTGGCCGACGTCGGTGATTTCCTTGATGCCCTGACGCGGCTGGCGCGCGGTGAGACGGTGCTGGATCCCGAGGTGGTGCAGCAGCTGATGGGCGCCTCCCGGCACCGTTCGGACCTGGACCGGCTGACGCCGCGGGAGACGGAGGTGCTTGAGCTGATGGCGCAGGGCCGCACCAATGCCGCCGTCGGCAGCACCCTGTTCCTCTCCGCCGGTGCGGTGGAAAAGAACATCACCTCCATCTTCGCCAAGCTGGGCCTGCAGCAGAGTCCGGCGGACCACCGGCGCGTGCTCGCGGTGTTGGCGTACCTGCAGTCGGCCTAGCCGGGACTTTTGTCAGCGCTGCCGACGACCCGGCGGCAGTGCGCCCGCAACGCACCGCAGCGGGCTATGCGTCACCCTCGGCGTACATCTGCATGCGGACCTCCCGGGCACCACTCATATGCTTTTCGGCGATCTCCCGTGCCCTCAGGGAATCCCGGGCGTCGATCGCGTCCAGCAGCACGTTGTGCTCTTCAAGAACCTCCTGCCAGCGGTTCTCGTACTCAAGAGTCGTTGTGGGGTATCGGACAAGGTGCACGTTAAGCCGGTGAAGCATATCGATGAGTGTTGGACTGTGGCTCGCTGCCCAGACGGCTTCGTGGAAGTGCCGATTGGACTCCGCCCGTGCGTGGGGGTCGGACCCGATGGCCTCCATCTCTGACTGCGCGGCCCGCAGACGGCGGCGGTCGAGTTCCGTAGCCCGTTCCGCCGCCGCCCGTGCCGCAGCGCCTTCCAACGTAATGCGGACATCGTAGATATCGATGATCTCTTCGGGACTGGTCTCGCGCACCTGAACACCCCGGGGAAGCCGCTCAACCAACGACTCCACCTCAAGCCGCTGCAACGCTTCCCGGATGGGCGTACGGGAAGTGCCGTACTCAGTAGCGAGGTTGGACTCACTCAACTGCTCGCCCGGTTTTATGCGCCCTTTAACGATGGCTTCACGAATCGACTCGTAAACATTTGTAGCCATTGGCACCCCCTTCAAGTCACATCGATTATCCACCCCCAGGTCGACCGGTCAGGCAATCATGCCTGCACGACGTCCGAACACCATGCCGGCGGTGAGTCCGGAACCTCCCGGGTAGTTGCCGGAGAAAAGTCCACCCAGAGCTTCTCCGCAGGCAAAAAGGCCGGGGATGGGTGCACCTGTTTCATCGAGCACCCTTCCGTGCAGGTCGCCCTTCAGCCCGCCAAAGGTGAAAGTGATGCCGCATGTAACCGGATAGGCGTAAAAGGGGCCGGTTTCAATCGGGGACGCCCAGTTCGATTTGAGCGGCTCCGTCAGGGAAACACGGCCGTCGAGCACCGTCGGGTCGAAGGGAACGTTGCGGTCGATTGCTGCGTTGAAGGTCTCCACGGTGGAAACAAGTGCCGCAGGGTCGACGCCCATCGCATGTGCAAGGCCTTCGATTGTATCGGCGGTATGGACCCCGATACCTGGCATGTCGTACTCCTCTGTACGCAGCATCGGCCGAAGCGTGGCATCAAAAATCTGCCAGGCTACCGAGCCCGGCTGCCGGAGGATCTCACGGCCGTACTTGGCATACGTGTAGTTGCGGAAGTCGGCGCCTTCGTCGAGGAACCGTTTCCCGTTGCGGTTTACGATGATGCCCAGCGGATAACTCTGCCGTGTGAGCCGATTGGTGAGTTCGCGGTTTGACTCGTTCTGCTCGGCTTCTGCGTCCCATTGAACCGAGTGGCATGTGGACCAGTCGCCGCCCTTCGCCGCACCGATCTCAAGGGCCGCGGTGATCATGTCGCCCTCGTTGTACGGCGTTCCCCGCACTTTGGCGTTCTCCCACCCCGCGCCAAGATGCTCCCTGCGAAGCTCAGGGCTGGATTCGAATCCGCCGGAGGCAATGATGACACTCTCGGCATGGAACTCATGCCCGTTACCTTCGTCATCGGTGGCCCGGACACCTACGACCTTCCCCCTGTCCAGGATGAGCCCGGTGACGTGAATTCCGTAGCGCACCTCCGTGCCGAGTCGTTTTGCTACAGCCGTGTGATCGGCTACCAATCCTTCGCCTCCGCCCACGTTGCCGATGTGCAGGCCGCCCCAAAAAAGGTAGGTACCGTCCTCCCGGGCGTATGCCTGCCGTTCGTACATCAGACGGTATTTCAGGCCAAGGCCGTTGAGCCAGCGCACCGCATCATGGGATTCGCTGACAAGCACATCGGCCATGTCCCGGTCGGTCTTGCCGTCGGTGACCTTGATGAGATCGGCAAGGTAGTCATCGGTCGAGTATGGCGGCACCTCGGTGACCTCGTGGCGGTCATCGAACTCCACAAGGCCCTTCAGACTTGCCATGCCATCGTGGGCAATGCGGGTCGCTCCGGCGGTGTAGAAGCTGTTGCCTCCCGCCATGTCCTCCCGGCCGCGCTCGAGGACAACAACCTTGCGCCCCCTCTCAGAAGCAGCATGGGCACTCGAGAAGGCGGCGTTGCCGCCGCCGACTACGATGACGTCAAAGGTAGCGGTGTTCATAAATGGTTCCTTTCAAAGCAGTAAAACAAGAGATCTTCAAAGCGGTACAACGGGAGGTCGAAGCTGCTACTCCCTCGGGGGAACCCGCAGACGAATAATGCGCGGGTCAGCTAGCTGTTCATGCCGGGAAACCACCAGGGGGTCGTGTCCCGGCACAATCGCGCCATCCCGCCCCGCCAGGGCCTGCAAGGTGTCGAAAGCCGCGTACATACGGTCAACCTGATGTACCGCCCCATACGGACGGTCATCTTCAAAGTTGGCGTAAAAGTGGGATGCGTCGGAGGCAAGCACGATGGGCCCACGGGAGGTTTCAATGCGCAGAACCTGGGTGCCGGCAGTATGCCCGCCCACAAGGTGTGCGGTGATTCCGGGAACAACCCCGACATCGCCATTGACCAGTTCGGCTCGTCCACTGTCCACGAGTTTCCGAAGGCTCAACAGATCGTTATCGGGCCTGAGATGCGAGTAGGCTCCCCGGTGGGAATAGGGACCTTCCCAGAATTCGAGCTCTGCCTGCTGGACCAGGATCCGGGCATTGGGGTAGGCATCCAGGTACCCCGTGTGGTCGTAATGCAAATGCGAGAGCACCACAACAGCCACGTCGCCGGCCGCGAAGCCCAGCACCCCCAGCAGTTCTATCGGCGATCCCAAGTAGGTCCGATGGCCGCGTCTTGTGGCCTCCTGTTGCGTGAAACCCGTGTCGAATACATAGGGCACTCCGTCTTGCACAATCACCCAGGTGAAGTAGTCGATAGGCCATCGCTCGTGACAGTCTTTGGCATAGCCGTGGAAATGCTCGCCCTTAAACGATTCGGTCCGGTAGGCATAGCGAAGCGCGTAGACTTCCGTTCCTTCCATCGTCACGCTCCGTAGGCCAGACCGCGGTCGGTCCAGCCCTCCCAGAGCTGTGCAATAGCGGAATAGTCCTTCCGCCCCAACCCGGTTCCGGAAGCAATGTCGTAAACAGTCTGTGCAGCCTGGGTCGCGAACAACGGGGTGCCGGAGCGCTGCGCCATCGCCAGCGCCAGGGTGGAGTCCTTGCGTGCTGCTTCCAGCGGCATCCCGCCGTCGAAGTCGCCCGCTGCCATGCGCTGCATGATGCGGTGGTTCAGGGGCCGCTGCAGGCCACCATCCTCGCGGTCCAGCATTTTCGCTATGTCGGTGAGTGCCACACCTTCGGCCCTGGCCATGGCAAACGCCTCGACGAGCACTACCATCACGGCATGGGCGACACCGTTGTTGACGACCTTCGCCGCCATACCGGCACCGAGCGCGCCGAAACGCTCCACGCCAGCGCCGCCAATTGCCTCCAGCACCGGTTGCACGTCGGCGAGGACAGCATCTTCTCCGCCGACCAGCAGTGTCGCCTTACCCTGTTCCATTTGCGCTACACCGGATAGCACTGCTGCGTCGATCACCCGCACCCCGGAGGGTTCCAACATTCGCTGCCACTCGCGCACGTCGTCCGGCAACACGGTGCTGGTCTCGATAACGGTGGCGCCCTCATGCAGGTGGGGGGCCAGCTGCTGCAGCACGCTACGGGAAATTGCGGGATTGGGCAGTGACACCACGATGACTGCTTCCGAGTCGAGCTTGATCAGGTCATCTGTTGCCTCTATTCCCGCGTGCCGCGAGGCCAGTTCCCGGCGTTCCGCCGAAATATCAAAGGCAACAACGTCAAAGGCGGTCGCAAGCCGAGTGGCAATGGGCAACCCCATCTGACCCAGCCCGATGAGTGCGATGCGGTCCTTCATGTTTTGCTCCTAAGCCTTGATTGCGAACGGGTCGCGGATATCGTCGGACAGGTCCATCAGCACGTTTTTGGTGCGCAGATACTCGTCGAGTGCTTCCAAACCGCGTTCGCGGCCGTAGCCTGACTGTTTTACGCCGCCAAACGGTGCCTGGGCGGCTGAATACCGGTAGGTGTTGATCCACACGGTGCCGGCGATCAGGTCCCTGGCGACTCGGTGGGCGCGTTGCACGTTCTGCGTCCAGAGGCCGGAGGCAAGGCCGAAATCAGTACCGTTCGCGATGGTCACAGCTTCTTCATCGCTGGAAAAGGTCGTGACAGCCAGGACAGGACCAAAGACTTCCTCCTGTGCCAGCCTGGAGTCCGGGGCCACGTTCGTGAAGATGGTCGGTTCCACGAAGGCACCCCCGGCAAGGGTGCCGTCCTTGGGGGCACCGCCTCCGGCAGCCAACTGCGCACCGTCAGTCTTGGCATCGGCAATCATTGAAAGAATCCGGTCGCGCTGGACGATGGAAGCAACGGGACCCATCTGGGTATCCGGATCCGTCGGGTCCCCGATGCGGATCTGGCGGGCAATCTCGGAAATGCGGGAGATCACCGTCTCCGCCACCGTCTCGTGCACGAGGAGCCTGGAGCCGGCAATGCAGGTCTGACCGCCGGCGGCGAAAATGCCGGCGATCACGCCGGGCACGGCACGGTCCAGATCGGCGTCTTCAAACACGATGTTGGCACCCTTGCCACCCAACTCCAGCGTCACGGGGACGAGGACGTCAGCAGCTGCGCGGGCAATTGCCTTGCCCGTCTCCACTGAACCGGTGAAAGAGATACGGCCTACGCGCGGATCCGTCGTGAGCGCCACACCGGCTTCCTTGCCTCCGGTGACGATATTGATGACACCCGGCGGGAACCCTGCCTCTTCCACAAGATCGGCAAGCCGCAGTGTTGTCAGAGGGGCGATTTCGCTGGGTTTAATGACGACGGTGCACCCGGCGGCGAGCGCCGGAGCCAGTTTGTTGGCGAGTAACTGCATGGGTGAGTTCCACGCCGTAATGAGGACCGCCACCCCAACCGGCTCCTTGCGGGTGTAGTCGAAGGTTTCCCAGGCATCCAAGGGGATGGTGTGCCCGTAGATCTTGTCCGCAGCTCCCGCAAAGAACCGGTAGTTCCGGACCGTGAAGCGTGCCTGGGTCGATGTTTCCCGCAATAGTTTGCCGTTGTCGGCGCTCTCCAAGCGCGCCAGGTCGTCCGCTTCTCGTTCGAGAATGTCGGCGAGCCGGTGCATCAGGCGGGCCCGCTCTGCTCCACTGGTGGTGCGCCAAGCCTCGAAAGCAGATTCGGCGGAAGCGAGGGCGTTGCTGACCTGCTCAGTGGCGGCATCGGCGACTTCGGCGAGCACCTCACCTGTCAAAGGACTGAGGACGGCAATCGTGCGTCCGGGTTCGTGTGCAATCCGCTCACCCCCGACCAGCATTCGGGTATCCGGAATGGTCGCTTTAACCACTTTTCTCTCCTATCAGGGACAACGCCCGTTCCAAGTGCGGGCGGAAGGCTGCCGGATGTTCGCAAATCGGGAAATGCCCGAGGCCGGGCATGGTCCAGTAGTGGGCCCCGTGGATCTTGCCGGCGGTTGCCTCCGACATTTCAGGAGTACACGAATAGTCGTATTCCCCGGTCATCATGATCACGGGACATTTGGCGGTGTCGATGTCGGCAACGATTTCCCGCCCGTCCCAGCCGCCGGAGTAAAAATCAATATCTCCGGCGAAGGTCCGGTGCCCGCCCTGGCCGTAGGTATGGAGAATCTGGCTGCGCATGGATGCAGGAGCGGCGGGTCCGATGAGTCCGTCGATCCATTCGGGTACAAAGAGCATCTCGTTGACCTCATGGTGGCCGGCCCACGGGGTGACACGGCCTGGGACGTGATCCGATGCCTCACAGGCTATGACTCCGCCGAGACGTTCGGGCGCGCGGTGGGCCATCATCAGGCAGGCTTCCCCCGCCATTGAAGCGCCCAGCAGGATGGGACGATCAAGATCAAGCGCCCCAATAACCGACAGAATCGACTCCGCGTAGCGTTCCGGCGTCAGCGTCCAGGAACCTATGGGACCGGGCAATTGCGCTGAGCGCCCGTGCCCGGGCAAGTCGAATGCGTAGACCGGGTGGCGGCTTGTCAGTTCGATATCCGACATCAGCGGATGCGCCTGCCGCCCGTCTGCGCCGGCTGTATGCAGCAGCAGGATCGGCGCACCCGTTCCAGTCCCTGCACGTTCGACGTAGAGGTCCGTTGAGGAGCCCTCCAAAGTCGTTGACACATAAAACGCCTCGATCCGGCTGCGGTCGATCCGGGGGTCGGCTGCCCGCTCTACCGGCGCGTCAACAACGCCTCGGGCTATTTCAAGCAGCCGCCGAATAATGTGGGCATGCTGCGCGAAGAGCAATTCCTCCCCGTCGATGCGCACCCCCGGGACGCGCATGCGCATGGCTAGGAAATGGTGCATGGTTGCCGCAGGTGCCCGCGACAACAATTGCGCCCACGCGTCCGAGGGGGCCATCAGGGTGAGGTCAGGTGCACCATCGGTGGGGCTCACGACGTCGTAACCGAGTTCCAGCGTCACGGCATTTGTGCCGTCGCTGAGCCCCAGCCGAAAGCTGGCATTCTGACGGAAAACCGTCAGCTGTTCGTCGAACTGTGCTGCCGCCGCCCAGCTGTCAATGCTCGTTGCGAGCGCTGCAAGGCCCTTCGTCACACCAAGTCTCCCTGGGCTACAGCCTTCCGCGATCGCTTTGCAGGCAATCCCTCGTCTTCGAACCTTCGGCCCGGCCGGGTGCCGATGTAGACGGCTACGAAGGTCAGGACCGACACGATGATCATGTATGGCGGAATGGAGGCAACGGCTCCCCATCCCAATCCGAGCAGCGCGGTAAAGATCAGCGGAGCAAATCCGCCGCCGAAAACGGCACCTACTGAGTACCCGAGTGACGCGCCGGAGTAGCGGACGCGCGGCGGGAAGAGCTCGGCGAACAGGGTCGCCATCGGGCCGTACATCAGGGGGTGGATAAGCCCAAGGCCAACAATGACAGTGATAAGAAGCGTCCCGGTTCCCGGAATTGCCTCGTTGATGAGGAAGAACGGGTAGGCGTAGGCCGCAAACAGCACAGCGCCCCAGAGGAACACTTTGCCGCGCCCCACCTTGTCGCTGAGTGCGGCGGCCAGGGGAATGGTGAATAGCTCCAGGAACCCGGCTGCCGCGACAATCCACAGGACGGACTGACGCTCCATCCCCAATGTGGTTGTGGCATACGTCAGCATGAAGGTTGCGAAGAAGTAGAAGCACACGAAGGGTGCCAAGCACATTGCAATGGCTAGCAGGATATTGACCGGGTGCTTCCGGATGGCCTCCAGGGCGGGGATTTTGGCGGGCTCTTCCTGTGCAGCGATGGCCTTGAACTCCGGGCTTTCGATCACGCTCAGCCGGATAAAGAGCCCCACCATCACCAGAACCGCACTGAAAAGGAACGGCACGCGCCAGCCCCACGCCATAAAGGAATCCCCGGGCATAAGAGTCACCAAGGCAAAAATGATGGTGGACAGCACCAGACCGGCCGGGCTGCCGGCCTGGGTCCAGCTCCCCGCCAATCCCCGCTTGCCCTTCTCTTCATGTTCCACCGACATGAGGACGGCGCCGCCCCACTCGCCGCCCACCGCGAAGCCTTGCAGCAGGCGCAGCAGGAGCAAGAGGATGGGTGCCGCGACGCCGATGCTTGCGTACGTCGGGAGGGCACCAATGAGGAACGTTGCCACACCCATGCCGACAAGGGAGTAGACGAGCATTTTTTTGCGGCCAAGCCGGTCACCGAAATGGCCAAAGACCACGCTCCCGATCGGCCGTGCCAGGAACCCTGCCGCGAACGTCCCAAATGCGGCAATGGTGCCCACCAGGGGGTCGAATGAGGGGAAGAAAAGAACATTGAATACGAGCGCGGCAGCAGTGCCGTATAGGTAAAAGTCGTACCACTCAATCGTGGTGCCCACGAATGAAGCCAGGATTACCTTGCGGGTCATCGCCTTCGAATAACCCTGTTGCCCAGTCGAGCTGACTGTTTCGTTTCTCATTTGATCGCCTCCGGTGTGTGTGCTGCATCACAGCGTATGCGACTGTATACAGATGTATGCGAATGCGCAAGAGATTTGTTTTTTGTTTCAGGGAACGCGCAGGCGGCACCCCGGCTGCATCACGGGATGGGAAGGAAATAAGGCTTTGTCACGTCCGGGATCCGGTTATCGGTACAGGCTTTGGCGCAACGCCGCGAACGGCTCCCAGAAGTAGTCGAAATTATCCTGTGGCCCGCTCATAAAGCGCTGGGTGAACACCACGCCGATATCCCCGTTGGGATAGACCGCTGCGCTCGTCCCCGATCCGCCCGCCCAGCCCCACATGCCGGGTTCGGACCAGTGCGCCCCCAGCCCGGTCTGCACTGCGGTCATAAAGCCCCAGGACTCATCCGGACCGGACATTTCGATCATGCCTTCGCGCTGCGGCGAGGTCAGCTGGTCATCAGTCATCTGTTCCCGGAGATCCGCGGGCAGCACGACGTCGTCGGCCAACCCGGCCAGAAAACGCAGGTAGTCCGGCACCGTGGACACCATGCCGCCGGCCAGGGATTCGAACTTCGGCGGCACCGCCATGGCGTCCCGGTAGAGTGCCGCTTCCTGCAGCCTGCCGTTCACTTCCTGGTAGACAGTCGGGAAGGTTTCCGCCCCGGTGGGAAACCCCGTGCCGCTCAGGCCAAACGGTTCGCTGATCCGCTCCTGCAGCAGCTCGCCCACCGATGCATCGGCTGCCTTGGCCAGCACCACCGAGAGCAGATCCGCGCACGCGTGGTACATCCAGCGCTCACCCGGCTGATGGGCCAGCGGCAGGGCAGTAATCCGGGCCAGATACTCCTCCGGCGTAAAGTCCGGCGGGTTCGGCCCCCACAGCAGGTCCCTGGTGGCGGCAGCGTACGGAGTCGGAGCAAAGTCGACACCGAGCCCGGCGGTGAAGGTCAGCAGGTGCCGAACGGTGATCGGGCCGCGGGCTGGAACCGAGACGGTCAGCGGTGCATCCGGAGTCGCGAGCACCCGGAGGTGGCCCAGCGCCGGCAGCATACGGGACACGTCCTCTTCCAGCCCCAGCGTTTCGTCCGCCACCAGGCTCAACGCCAGGGCGCCGCCGTAGAGCTTGCTGAGCGAGGAGATGCGGAACGGGGTGTCTTCGGCCATGGGCACCGCCTGCCCAAAATCCAGCGATCCGGTGGCAAACACTTCGGTTTGCCCGTTCACCCGGATACCGGCAACCAGCCCGGGGCACCATCCTGACTCAACGGTCTCGGACAGCTTCTCCCACAGCGGTGCGCCGATGCCTGGCATGGGTCCACTGTCCGCCGGTGCCGCCGGAGAGTCAACGGGCACTGGCGCTGCGGCGGGTTCAGGTATGTATGCTGTCCGCCATGACGGCGCCCCTGGTCTATGTCCTGTTCCCGGCAACTGCCCGCGAAGCCCTCACGTTTTACGCCCGGATCTTCGGCGGTGAACTGTCCCTGCACACCAACGCGGAGTTCGGCAGCGGAGGAGCGCCGGACGCCATTGCGCACGGGGTGCTGGACGGCGTCGTTTCACTGGCCGGGGCGGATGCGGATCTGCCTGGGACCAGTGTCCGGATGGAGGGCATGATGCTCTCGCTCCTCGGCACCGCTGAGCCGGCGCGTCTGCACGAGTGGTTTGACCTCCTCGCCGCCAACGGGCGGATCGTGGATCCGCTCGGACCCAAGCCGTGGGGGGCATCGGACGGGCAGGTCATCGACCAATACGGACTGCACTGGCTGATCGGATACGAACCCGAACCGGAGGAGACAAAATGAGCGGCCGCATTGTCCTGCTCGGCGCCACCGGATATACCGGCGGGCTGGTCCTGGGGGCACTGTTCCGGCGTGGTCTGCGGCCCGTCCTGGCCGGACGCAATACTGATGCGCTGGCCGGACTGGCTGAGGAACACGGCGGGCTGGAGTTCACTGCGGCAGACGCGACCGACCCGGCCAGCGTCCGCCGCCTGTTGGATCCGGGTGACGTGCTGATTACCACCGCGGGACCGTTCGAACGCGTCGGCCTGCCGGTGGCCGAAGCAGCCGTGCGGGCCGGCGCCCGGTACATCGACACCACCGGTGAGGTGGGGTTTGTCCGCACACTGCAGGAGCGGTTCCACCGGCAGGCGCAGGACACCGGTGCCGTGCTGCTGCCGGCCTTCGGTTATGACTATGTGCCGGGCATCCTGGCCGGCGCCATGGCGGCGCAGCAGGCCGGAGATGCCGGGCGAAAGCTCGACGTCGGCTATTTCACTGCCGGCGCGCTAAACCCGGGGCTCAGCCAGGGCACCCGGGCCACCATGCGCGACGGATTGTTCCTGCCCGCCGTGCGTTTTGCCAACGGCCGCCTGGTCGAAGAGCGTGCAGCGGCTGAGGTCCACGATTTCCCGGTGAGCGGGGCGCGCCGTAGCCGTAAGGCGGGATTCCTTGTACCGGGAACGGAGGTTCTTTTCCTGCCAAAGGCCTTCCCGCAGCTGGACGCCGTGTCGGTGTACAACGGCTGGTTTGCCGACCTCAGCCGGGCAATAAGCCTGATGTCCGCCGCCTCCCACACGATGGCCCGCTCCGCCCGGGGCCGCCGCCTGCTGGAGAGACTTACCGCGCCGATGCTCGGAAAACCGGGCGGGCCGGACAGCAGCCAGCGGGCAAAAACACGCACCCAGGTGGTAGCCACGGTGACGGGCACAGACGGAAACCTGCTGGCCGCCGTGCAGCTCACCGGCCCGAACGTCTACACCCTGACCGGTGAGCTGATCGCATGGGGAGCCGAGCAGCTGCGCGACCGTCAGGATCTCACCCCCGGTGTGGCCGGCCCCCTGGATGCCTTCGGCCTCGACGGACTCACCAGGGGATGCGCCGCGTTGGGCCTGGTCCCGGTAGAGTCCCGCCGCGGCTAGGCGGGCTTTTCGCCGTTCCGTATTGCCGAATAAATGAGCATGTCCCGGCGCTGCCCGGAGATTTCCATGTAGCTGCGCAGCAGCCCCTCCCGCTCAAAACCGGCATGTTCTGCACTGCGGAAGGACGCGGTGTTCCATGGTTCGATATACAGCTCCACGCGGTGCACCTCCGGGATGCTCCAGGTAAATGCCAGCAGCGCGGTGAGTGCCTGGGCGGCGACACCTGCACCCCGCTCACCCGGCACCACTGCATAGCCGGCCTGGGTGCGGCCCTGCTGCAGTTCCCAGCCCCACAGGCCCATCTGGCCGATGGCCCGGTCCGTGGCTGCGTCGGCAATGGCGAAGGAGTACCCGGTTCCCCGGACATGCATGTACCGCTGGCGTTCGAGCCAGTCCAGTGCCTGTTCATGGGTTGCCCGTGCCGGCAGGCTGCCTACCGTGGGGATGTAGGTGTCCTGGGCAAGGTCCATGGCCATGCCGGCGTCCTCGTCCCGGAACGGACGGAGCCGGATGCTGCAACTGGAGGGTTCAGCCGCGGGCCACGGCGGAATTCCGGTGCTGGTTTCCATGGGCACAGCCTGCCACGGCCGTGCCTGCGTGTCCCGGAGGCGCAGGCACCTACTTGCGGCCGAACAGCTTTCCGAGCCAGCTGCTGCCGCCGGAAGGCTGGGCACCTACAGCCGTCTTGCCTGCATTTGCGCTGCAGGTGCAGCGCTCACCCTTGGGCACATTACGCATCACCTGGTCCACGTGGTTGCCGCATCCTGCCCAGGTGGTCTTTCCGCACTTCCTGCATGTAGCTGCCCTGCACATTGTTCGAACTCCGTTTCGGATCGATGGAAAAGTCTTGGTTCGACCATCCTGACAGATACCCCCCAGGGTATGCAAAGCCACATCCGGCAAGTTGCAGCTATACCCCCTTGGGTATTAGCGTGGGAGCGGATCGGATACCCCCGGGGGTGTCCAACGGCAACCAAAGGAGACAATATGCTGCTCGAACGCATCTATGACGAGGACCTGGCCCAGGCGAGCTATTTCATCGGCTGCCAGCGCAAGGGCGAAGCTGTCGTCGTTGACGCCCGCCGGGACATCGACACCTATTTGGAACTTGCTGCCGCCAACGGCATGCGCATCGTGGCAGTGACGGAAACCCATATCCACGCCGATTACCTCTCCGGCACGCGGGAACTGGCTGCCGCCACCGGCGCCGAAATGTACGTTTCCGGCGAAGGCGGAGAGGACTGGCAGTACCGCTTCGCGGCGGAGCGCCTCCATGACGGCGATGCCATCAGCATTGGCAACATCACGCTGAAGGCAGTGCACACCCCCGGCCACACCCCGGAACACCTGTCCTTCCTGGTCACCGACGGCGCCTTCAGCAAGGACCCCGGCTACCTGCTCTCCGGCGACTTCGTGTTCTCCGGCGACCTGGGCCGTCCGGACCTGCTGGATGAGGCCGCCGGCGGCGTCGACACCCGCTTCGAGGGTGCTCGGCAGATTTTCCGCAGCCTGCAGGAGAAGTTCGTGACCCTGCCGGACCATGTCCAGGTCTACCCCGGCCACGGCTCCGGCAGCGCCTGCGGCAAGGCCCTGGGCGCGCTCCCGTCCACCACAGTGGGCTACGAACGGCTGTATGCCTGGTGGGGACCGTATGTTGCAGCCGGCGATGAGCAGGGTTTTGTGGATGAGCTGCTCAACGGCCAGCCGGACGCCCACGCCTACTTTGGCCGGATGAAGCGTGAAAACCGCCAGGGTCCGGACGTTATGGGCGAGCGCCCTGAACTCGAAGAGCTCGCGTCCGACGACGTCGCCAGCCGGCTCGCGCAGGACAGCATCACCTTCGTAGACACCCGCCCGCATACGGCCGTACACGAAGGAACCGTTACCGGGTCCGTGAACATCCCGGCAGGGAAGAAGACCGCCAGCTTCGGCGCCTGGGCAGTGGATCCGGAAACGGACGACCGTCCGCTGGTGCTGCTCGCGGACGACGCCGCTGCCGCCCGCGAGATGTGGGACCACCTGGTCCGCGTGGGCATCGACAAAGTAGCCGGTTACACCACCAGCCTCGATGGACTGCCGACGAGCACGCCGAAGGTCATCCAGCCTGAAGATCTGGACGGCTTTGACGCAGCGCTGGTGCTCGATGTCCGCAACAAGACCGAGCACGCGGACGGACACATCCCCGGATCGGACCAGCTCAGCGCCGGCCGGGTGCTGTGGAACCGGGACCAGCTGCCCGCCGAGGGCACCATCGTGACCTACTGCCAGAGCGGGGTGCGCAACTCCGTTGCCGCAAGCGCCCTGCGCCGCGCGGGTTTCGACGTCGTCGAGCTTGACGGCAGCTACGCCGGCTGGTCCCAGTGGAAAGCCGGACAGCCGGCCTAGTCCCGGCACATAAAGAAGGGGGTGCTCCGCATCGCGAAGCACCCCCTTCCCCGCGCCCGTCAGGCCAGGGAGAGGAAAAGTTTCTCCAGGTCCTTCTTGTCCATGGAACCGTCCTCACTGGTCAGGCACTGTTCCAGCCCGGCAGCAATAATCGCGAATCCGGCCTTATCCAGGGCCTTCGAGACGGCGGCGAGCTGCGTGACGATGTCCTTGCAGTCCCGGCCTTCCTCGAGCATCCGGGTGACGGCGGCCAGCTGGCCCTGCGCGCGCTTGAGCCGGTTGACGACGGGGGCAAGTTCAGTGTTATCGAGCTGCATGGACACTCCTCGGTAGATTTCTTGCTCCAGTATACCCCCGGGGGTTTACCGGACAGCAGTGGCGGGCACCCCAAACCGCATCAATCCAAAGCACCACAACAGCACCACAACCATAAGAAATGAGACCACATGGCCTCCGCACTTCCCGCCGTATCCGAACTCGACGCCGCAGCACTTCTGGAGCTATCCGGTGAGACCAAGGATCTTGTCATCATCGATGTCCGCTCCGCTGCCGAATTTGAGTCCCTGCACATCCGCGGTTCCTACAACGTGCCCCTTCCCCTGCTCTCCGAGCACACCGGCAAACTGGCCGAGC
Organism: Arthrobacter sp. YD2; assembly: GCF_030410475.1. Classification (NCBI taxonomy): domain Bacteria; kingdom Bacillati; phylum Actinomycetota; class Actinomycetes; order Micrococcales; family Micrococcaceae; genus Arthrobacter; species Arthrobacter sp. YD2. The sequence goes on along the minus strand of NZ_JAUHHB010000001.1, from coordinate 389,835 downwards.
GCCTCGGGGGCAGCGTAGTGCTCGTCTGCCAATCCGGAGTCCGTGCCGAACAGGCACGCGGGCACCTGGCAGGCGCCGGCGTCGAGCGCGCAATGGTCCTCAATGGCGGTGTACCCGCCTTTGCCGCCGCCGGCGGCGAGGTTGTCCGCGGCGCCCGGCGCTGGTCGCTGGAACGCCAGGTCCGCATGGCGGCAGGCACGCTCGTTGTTGCCGGGCTTGCCGGGGGCCGGTTCGTTTCCCCCAAGGTCCGCTTCCTTGCCGGAGGGATCGGTGCCGGGCTGGCCTTCTCGGCCGCAACCAATACCTGTGCCATGGGCCAGGTCCTGGCCAAGATGCCTTGGAACAAGACTGCCGCCGAGCCCACCGCACAGTCCGCCATCGGGCAGCTGCCCGCTTCCCGCTAGCCCCGCCGCAGCGGACACCGCTTTGTGCGGACGGCCGCTGCCCGCCGCCGCTTCAACCCTAGGACCCACCATGACCCTCGCCCTCGCGGCAACCCTGTTGCTATCCGTATTGATCGGCCTTTCGCTCGGCCTGCTCGGCGGCGGCGGTTCCATCCTGACCGTCCCCATCCTGACCTACGTTGCCGGCCTCAGCCCGCGTGAAGCGATCGCCTCCTCCCTGTTCGTAGTAGGCGTAACCTCGGCAGTCAGTGCCATCGGGCACGCCCGCAAGGGCCGGGTGAAATGGCGTACCGGTCTGATCTTCGGCGCGGCCGGCATGGTGGGCGCCTTTGGCGGCGGACTGCTGGGTGGCCGGATCCCCGGCACCATCCTGATGATCGCCTTTGCCCTGATGATGGTGGCCACCTCTGCAGCCATGATCCGCGGACGCAAAACCGTGAAGGCGGCAGGTGACGGTGAACTCCGCGTCGGCAAGGTGATCTTCGAGGGCCTGGTCGTCGGCCTGGTCACCGGCCTCGTGGGTGCCGGCGGCGGCTTCCTGGTGGTGCCCGCCCTCGCACTGCTGGGCGGACTGTCCATGCCGGTGGCCGTGGGCACCTCGCTGGTGGTCATTGCCATGAAGTCCTTCGCAGGCCTTGGCGGATACCTGACCACGGTGTCCCTAAATTGGCCCCTGATCGCAGCTGTCACCGTCGCCGCCATCCTGGGTTCGCTCATCGGCGCCCGGCTGGCCGGACGCATCCCGGAAGCTGCACTGCGGCGCGGGTTCGGCATCTTTGTCCTGGTCATGGGCATCTTCGTCCTGGCCCAGGAGCTGCTGGGCCTCCGCTGAGCCGGAGCAGCAGCAAAAGGACCGGCCGGGGCGCTTGCCACGGCCGGTCCTTTTGTGCTCAGCGGTTGGATCGAGTCCGCAAGATTTACTGGTTTCGGCAGCTAGTCTGAAAATTTTGCAGATTGGATGCGCTGTTGCCTTCCGTGGAACAGATTTTCCCACGCTCTGGTGCAGGTGGTGCAGATGTTTCCCCATCCGAAACTCCAGCCACACTCCGTGGGATCTTGGGCGCGTCGAACGATCTTCAGCCCCGGAAATGGATCGGTTCGGGATGCTCCCGCCATTTTGGGAACATCCTGCGGCACAGTTTGCCTGCGCTTCACACCGACCGGGTTTCTCCGGCCCGGTCCGAGAAGGCAGCGTCAAGGTCTCCGGCTAGGGCCTCCTCGACCCGACGGCCCATATCGCGGATCTCCTCCTCATCAGCCACCACCATTTCGCCGCGGACAGTCTCCAGCACCAGCGAATTCTGCCGGCGGATTTCCTCCCGCTGCCCGTCGTTGACGGCCGTGGCGGCGCAGTCCCGCAGCAGGCGCAGCACCGCCGTCAGCACAATCGGCTCCGACTGGGCATAGCGGCGCACCGGACCGCAGACCAGGTCCAGGAAGTACCGGTAGTCCCGGCCCTCCGTGACCAGCCGCTGCACCCCTTCGGCATCACGGTGCGCTTCAGCGCCCAGCCTGCGGCGCTGCAGATCCACCAGCAGATCCGCGCAATAACCGGCGGCATGGGCTGCAGTAATGGGATCGTTGATGCTGGGGGAAATGGCTTTCACCGCAATATCGGTCAGCTGCCGCAGTCCGAGTGCCGCATCCTGCTCCGGCGTCCGCTCATAACCAATTTCCAAGGCCTCCGCCAGCGCCTTGCGCACGGCCGGCAGCGGCACCTCCCGGCCGTCGTCGGCCCACACCCGCGCCACCGGTGACCCGAACGTGACGTGGTCACCCGGCTGAACCATCACCCCCATGCTCAACCGGTGCTGCTGCAATACCGTCATCAGCGGTTTCCACTCCACGGCCTGCACAATGCCGCTGCGCCCCACGGACACCAGCGTTCCGCCCTCGGGCTGCTCAAATTCCTGCACCTCACCCGTTTCGGACAGCGGATAGGTTTCCCGCAGGACCGTCAGGCAACCCTGGTGCGCGTTGCGCATCATGGTGTCCACGCGCAGCGAGCGGGCAATATGCCCAATGAACAGCAGCAGCACAATCCCGGAGGCTATGCCCAGCACGTAGACCAGACCGACCACCAGCACCGGCACCGGCCGGCCCGGATCCATCCCGTGCAGCCCGGTGATGCTGACCAGGAATGTGCCGAGCAGTACACCCAGGACCGCCTGGGTGCGCACATCCCGGGCAAACTCACGCAGCAACCGCGGAGAGAACTGTTGTGAGGCCAACTGCAGGGCCACCACAGTGAGCGAGAACGTCACAGTGGCCGCGGTCATCACACTGGTGGCCACAGTCTGCAGCAGACTGGACGCGGCCTCGACGCCGGCGGGCCAGATCCACTGCGCCCAGGCAGCGTCATCCCCAGGGCGGACCTGCATTAGCAGCAGGGACACCACGAGCGCTGCAAGCGAGGCACAGCTGGGCCAGAACCATAAGGACGCACGCAGCCCCTCCCGCGAGAATCGAACCCGCGACTCCGGGCCACGGGGATCGGGCGGAACGGTGGTTGCACCGTGGACGGGCTTAGCCATGGGGACCCCTCTGAACGCAGGACTACTCTGGATCCCAGTCTGCCCGGCTTCGTGGCGGGGCTCCACTTCCCGGCCGCCACCCGATGCGCCTAAACGAGCCGGCAGCCGACGACGTCGCCAACAACCGCCAGTTAGATCCCTCACAACCACCGCTAAGCGAGCACCCTGCAGCATTGCCGGGCACTATAGTTGACTTAAATCAACCTTTGACCTGAGTCAACCACTTTGGAGTATGCATGTCCGTCTCCCCTGCCCTGCAGGATGCCCGCGCCGAGGCCGAAGCCGCGGCCAAACGCAAACACCGCGAAGTCCTCCAGGCCCTGACCGGCCTGCTGTTGGGCATGTTCGTCTCGATGCTGGCCAGCACCGTGGTGAGCACCTCACTGCCGGTGATCATTTCCGACCTCGACGGCGACCAGGCGGCCTTCACCTGGGTGGTCACCGCCACCCTGCTGGCCACTGCGGTTTCCACCCCGGTCTGGGGCAAGCTCGCGGATCTGCTCAACCGCAAGGTCCTGGTGCAGCTGGCACTGATCATCTTCATCGTGGCCAGTGCAGCAGCCGGTTTCGCGCAGAACACCGACTGGCTGATTGCCATGCGCGTGATCCAGGGCATCGGTGCCGGCGGACTCGGCGCACTGACGCAGATCATCATGGCGGACATCATCTCCCCGCGTGAACGCGGCCGCTACATGGGCCTGTTCGGCGCGGTGATGGCCCTCTCCACCGTGGGCGGGCCGCTGATCGGCGGCGTCATCACTGACTTCGCCAACTGGCGCTGGAACTTCTACATCGCGGTGCCGCTGGCCGCCGTCGCACTGTTCATGATCCAGAAGACCCTGCACCTGCCTGCATTGAAGAAGCGCAAGGTCACCATCGACTACGCCGGCATTGTGCTGCTGGCCGCCTCCGTCTCGGTCCTGCTCATCTGGGTCTCCCTGGTCGGCACCGACTTCGGTTGGGCAAGTGCCGCCACCGCTTGGATGGTCGGCGGCTCCCTCGTGGGCCTGGCGGCCTTCGTGGCCGTGGAGCTGAAGTCCTCCGAGCCGCTGATTCCGCTCACACTGTTCCGCAACCGCACCTTCACCTTCTCGGTGATCGGTTCCCTCGCCGTCGGCGTGGCCATGTTCGGCACCTCTGTGTTCCTGTCCCAGTACATGCAGCTGGCCCGCGGCGCTTCGGCAACAATGTCCGGCATCATGACCATTCCGATGATGGGCGGACTGCTGGTCGTCTCCACCATTGTGGGCAAGATGATCACCAAGACCGGCAAGTGGAAGGCCTACGTGGTTTCCGGGTCGATCATCCTCACCGTGGCCCTGGTGCTGATGGGCACCATTGAATACGACACCAACTTCTGGCTGGTTTCGCTCTACATGTTCCTGCTCGGCGCCGGCGTTGGCATGGTCATGCAGAACCTGGTCCTGGTGGTGCAGAACGACGTCCCCACCCGCGACCTCGGCGTGGCCAGCTCCGGCATCAACTTCTTCCGCACCATCGGCGGCACCATCGGCGTCTCCGCACTCGGCGCCGTGCTGGCCACCCAGGTCACCGATCGGATGGCACAAAAGCAGGGCGAGCTGATGGGTGCCATCGCCGCCCTCGGCGACCAGGGCAAGGATATTGCTGCCTCCCTGGCCTCCGGCAGCATTCCTGCGGTCAGCGCCCTGCCTGAATCGGTGCGCGTGATTGTGGAATCGGTTTACGGCTCGTCGGTGGCGCACATCTTTATGATCGCCGCCCCGCTGGGCGTGCTGACCCTGCTCGCCGTGCTGCTCCTGCCGAACCTGGAACTGGGCAGCATGACGCGCCACGAAAAAATGCAGGCTGAAGAATCCGCCAAAGCCGCCGCCACTGCAGTCAACGGTGCGCCCGCCCTTGAAACACCGGAGGAAACTCCGGGCGACACCGCCGCCCGCATAGCTTCCGACGCCGAGGCAGCCGCCGGACAGAATCCGGACCTTCCGGCCGGAAAGCGGGGGAACTAGCATGACGGCGCCGGCCCCCGGGGAGGCCGTTGCGAAGTCCTCGATCGATGAGGTGGAGCGTCAGTTCGCGCACATGCTGGCGGCTGCGCGGCGCACCTTCAAGGAATCCGCCCTGGCCGTGCACCCTTCGCTGCAGCCGCTGGGCTTCACTGTCCTGATGACCCTTTATCAGGGTGCGGAATGCCAGCAGGGTGCCGTGGCGGAAACACTGCAGGTGGATAAGGCACTGCTGAGCCGGACAGTCTCGCAGCTCGAATCACTGGGACTGGTATGCCGGCGCTCCGACCCCGCTGACGGGAGGGCGCAGCTGCTGACCCTGACGGCCGAGGGGCGGGCCCGGTTCGAGTCCGCCCACTCCGCTAAGCGCTCCCGGCTGCGGGACCGGCTGGAAACCTGGCACCCGGATGAGGTGGACCGGCTGGCAGAGCTGCTGAACAAGCTCAACGAGCGGGACTAGGTCCAGCATCAGTTTCGAAATCCTGACTGGGCACATGTGTCGTTAAGGCCGCCCGGGCACCAGCTCCCCCAGGATCCGGGCGAGCTCGGCCCGGTCCCCCGGCTCCAGTACCGAGAAGAACTCGTCCGCCTCGCGCTTGCGATCCGCCAGCACCTTTTCGCGCAGCTCCTCCCCTGCACCGGTCAGCGTCAGCAGGGTGGCCCGCCGGTCCGCGGGATGGGCACTGCGGTCCACCAGCCCTTTGGCGGTGAGCTGATCCACCACCTCTGTAGCCGAGCGCGGCGCGATGTGCAGCCGCTCGGCCAGCTCCTTCAGGCGCAGACCGGGTGCGGCACCTTCGGGGCTTCCAGCCTGATCCGCCGCCCGGCCGACAGCGTTTAGCGCCCGGAACTGGTGCGGAGTCAGCTCGAACGGTGCCAGCTGGAACATCCATCGCTTCCGCAGGCCCCGGAACGCGGAGTGCATCAGTTCACCCAAGGCGGCCGGATCGGCAGGGACATCAGTCATGGTTTCAGTGTACCCATTTCGCTGTAACCACATAGTGAGGTAACCTCTGCAATAGCTGCCGTGTACGTTCCCGGCAGCGTCAGGAGGATCCATGGTTATACCCGGCATCGACACGGGCCGTCCCGGCGGCGGATCAGGTGCACCCCGCGGCGAGCGCGCAGCAGGCACACCAGGCGGTGGCCGCGGTCCCGCAAAGCTCAACCCGGCGGATAAAAAACAGCTGAAACAGCACCCCGTCTCCCTGCGCCGTATCGCGGCGCTTTTCGCCCCGCACAAGGGAACCATCGCCGTCGTTGTGCTGCTCATCAGTGCTTCCTCCGTGGTCAACCTGGCCCAGCCGTTCCTGGTCCGAGGGGTGATCGACAACGCGCTGCCGCAGCAGGACATCCGGCTGCTGGCCGTCCTGACCGCCTCCATGGTGGCGGTTGCCGCCGTGACCGCCGTGATCGGCGTCGTGCAGACCTGGCTGGCCACCAAAATGGGCCAGCGCGTAATGCACACCCTGCGCGTGAACCTCTTTACCCATCTGCAGGCGCAGTCGCTGGGCTTTTTCACCCGGACCCGCGGCGGGGAGGTGCAGTCCCGGCTCACGCACGACATTTCCGGCATGCAGTCAGTGGTCACCACCACCGCCACCGGAGTCGCCTCCAACCTCACGACGGCGGTGGCCACCGCCGTCGCAATGGTCGCCCTCTCCCCCGGGCTGAGCCTGATCTCGCTGGTGGTGCTGCCGCCGGCCATCTGGCTCTCCCGCCGGGTCGCGAAGATCCGCCGCGAGGTCACCGACGAACGCCAGCGCGAACTGGCCGCCCTGCACACGCAGGTGGAGGAAGGCCTCTCCGTTTCCGGCGTGCGACTGGCCAAAACCCTGGGCACTGGTCCGCGGGATGCGGAGCGGTTCCGCAACCGTTCCGAAAAACTGGTGGGACTGGAACTGCGCAGCCAGCTGGCCGGGCGCTGGCGGATGGCCACCATGCAGATGGTCTTCGCCGCGATTCCCGCAGTCATTTACCTGGCCGCAGGCTTCCCGGCCACCAGCGGCGGCATGACCATCGGCACCCTGGTCGCCTTCACCGGCCTGCAGGGAGCCATCTTCCGTCCGGTGATGGGCCTGCTGAACATCGGTGTCCAGTGGGTGACGGCCCTGGCGTTCTTCAGCCGGATCTTTGAATATCTGGACCTGGTCCCGGGGATCCGGCCTGCCGCGAAGCCTGTCCGGCTGGATCCCGCCACGGTGCGCGGTGAGGTCCGGTTCGAGGGGGTGCGCTTCGCGTACGACGACGGCGCGGAGGTCCTGCACGGCATCGACCTGACGCTTCCGGCCGGGACATCCACCGCCGTCGTCGGATCCACCGGCTCCGGCAAGAGCACCCTCGCCTCGCTGCTGCCGCGGCTCAACGACGCTACCGCCGGCACGGTGCTCATTGACGGTGTGGACGTACGTGAGATAGCGCCCGGGGACCTGGCCCGGATTGTCGGCGTCGTTTCCCAGGAGACCTATCTGATCCACGCCTCGGTGCGGGAGAACCTGCTCCTGGCCGATCCCGACGCCACCGATGAGCAGCTGTGGTCCGCCCTGGCCGCCGCCCGGATGGCCGATACCGTGGGTGCCCTGCCCGAGGGCCTGGACACCCTGGTGGGTGCACGCGGCCACCGCTTCTCCGGCGGCGAGCAGCAGCGCCTGGCGATTGCCCGCACCATCCTGCGCAATCCTCCGGTGCTGGTGCTGGACGAGGCCACCTCGGCGCTGGACAACACCACCGAAGCGCAGGTGCAGGCCGCGCTGGAGCGGCTCGCTGCCGGGCGCACCACACTGACCATTGCGCACCGGCTCTCCACCGTGGAGAACGCGGACCAGGTGGTGGTGCTCGACGCCGGCCGGATCGTGGAGCGCGGCGCCCCGGCCGAGCTGCGGGCCGGGGACGGCCCGTATGCCCGCCTGGCCGCGCACAGTGCCGGACTGGAGGATGCCGCACCGGCAGGCGGGGCACTGCAGCCCGGGCATTAGCCAGCCCCCGTTCCAGGTGACCCGTACACTGGACCCTGCCGGACTCCGGCCAGTCACCGGTTCGGACACGCTGAACGCCCCTCAAGAATCTACGGCCGGTTTGCACGTTTTCGTCCGGTTTAAACCGGGCGAAAAAGCTTAAAACGGACGTAGAAGTTCGAAGTGGGCCAAGAATCGCCGGTTAGCCCTGGCAGAGGCAGAACGGGTGCCCGGCCGGATCCAGGAAGACCCGGAAGCTTTCCCCCGGCTGATACGCGTGCTTGGTGGCACCCAGCAGCAGCACGGCGGCTTCTCCCTCATCCAGGTCATCAACGTCCACGTCAATGTGCATCTGCTGCGGAATATCCTGTTCGGGCCAAACCGGCGGGGTGTAGTTCTCCACCTGCTGGAAGCAGTAGCGCTGGCCGGTGGCGTCGTCGGCGATGTCCGTCCAGTCGCCGTCCGGGTCATCCTCGTGCAGGTTCACCTTCCAGTCGAGCAGGGCACCGTAGAAGGTGGCGAGGGCAACCGCGTCGGGGCAGTCAAGGACAGTGGTGGGGTTGCGTGCAATAGCCATGGGCGGAAGCCTAGGGCCCTTTGCTGCGTTCGGCTAGACCCAATGCCCGGAGCTGCCCCGCCATGCTTCCGCTCCATCCAAACGGACACGGCAGGTGCCCCTCCCCGTTCGGGAAGCGGCACCTGCCGTTGTGGCTATCCGGTCAGACTAGCTGCGCACGGGGGTTTCGACGCCGTCCGACGCCGGCTGCTCCTCGGCGTGCGGGTGGGCACGTTCCAGGGAAGCCCCCTCAACGTCGACGTCCGGCAGGATCTTATCCAGCCACTTCGGCAGCCACCAGGCCTTGTCGCCGGCCAGGTGCATCAGCGCCGGGATCAGCAGCATCCGCACCACAAACGCGTCCACCAGCACACCGAAGGCCAGGGCGAAGCCAATGGGCCGGATCATGGTGCTGTGCGAGAAGATGAAGCCGCCGAACACGGAGACCATGATGATCGCGGCCGCCGTGACCACTGAACGGCCGGCGCGGAAGCCCTGCATCACGGCCACCCGGGCCGGGGAACCGTGAACGAAGGCTTCGCGCATGCCCGAGCCCAGGAAGAGCATGTAGTCCATGGCCAGGCCGAACAGGATGCCCACCAGGATCGTCGGCAGGAAGTTCAGTACCGGGCCCGGCGTCTCCACGCCGAACACGCCGGCCAGCCAGCCCCACTGGTAGATGGCCACCACGCCGCCGATGGCCGCGAAGTAGGACAGGATGAAGCCCAGCGTCGCGATCACCGGAACAAAGATGGACCGGAAGACCAGGATCAGGATCAGCAGGGACAGGCCCACCACTACGCCCAGGTAGATCGGCAGCGCTTCGGAGAGCTTCTCGGAGATGTCGATGTTGCCACTGGCGGTTCCGGCTACGCCCAGCTTCACGTCACCGTTTTCGGTCTCGATCGGAGACAGGTCCCGCAGGGTGTGCACCAGTTCCTGGGTGGATTCGCTGGTGGGACCCTCCTCCGGGATCACCTGGAAGGCAGTAACGGTGCGGTCCTCGGAGGAGCCGATGGGAGCCACGGCCGCCACGTTGTCCTGGTCGAAGAGGCTACGGGCAACCTCGCCCTGCGCCACCAGCATTTCTTCCTCGTCCGGGTTGCCGGGCAGGTCCGCGACCACCAGCAGCGAACCGTTCTGGCCTTCGCCGAACTTCTGCGAAACGGCTTCGTAGGCCCGGTACTGGGTGGTGTCGTGGGCTTCGGAGGAACCGTCGGGAAGGTTGGTGCGCAGGTCCAGGGCCGGGATGGCGATGACCAGCAGGCCAGCGATCGAGAGCACTACGGTGAGCGCAGCGCGCACCGTGGACATCTGCTTTACCGGAATGGTTTCCGGCTTGCCGGCCGAGGCCGAGGCACCGTGGTCCTTTTCCCGTGCCGCGCGCTCCTTGCGGCTGAGGATCTTCATGCCGGCCAGCTTGAGCAGTGCCGGTGTCAGGGTGGTGGCCACCAGGACCGCAATGGCGACGCAGGCCGCACCCACGGTGCCCATCAGGCCCAGGAAGGGAATGCCGGTAATGTTCAGCGCCAACAGGGCAATGAACACTGTGGTGCCGGCGAACACCACGGCGTTGCCGGAGGTTCCGTTGGCCAGGGCAATGGATTCGGACAGGCTGTAGCCGGCCTTGAGCTGGCGGCGGTGCCGGTTGACGATGAACAGGGCATAGTCAATGCCCACGGCCAGGCCGAGCATCACGCCGAGGATGGGGGTAACGGAGGCCATTTCGACGACGCCGGAGAAGGCCAGCGCACCGGCGGCACCAATGCCCACACCGATGATCGCGGTGACCAGCGGCAGGCCGGCGCCGATGAAGGTTCCCAGCATAACCACCAGCACGACGGCGGCGACCGCCAGGCCGACTACCTCGCCGACTCCCAGGATGCTGGGGACCCCGGCGGAAACTTCAGCGGAGAAGTCCACCTTGACCCCGTCGATAGGCTCATCCTCAAAGGCTGCGACCAGCGCGTCCTTGGTTTCCTGTTCCACCTCCATCTGGGTCTCGCTGAAGACAACGTTGACCACTGCCGCACTGCCGTCCTCGGACACGGTGCGGATGTCGGCGGCCATCTCCAGCAGTTCAGCACCCTGTTCAGCCTGGACGGCGCCGGCTTCAAGCTCGGCGCTCTTGGCGTCCAGCTCGGCACGGCTGGCATCCAGGGTGGCCTGCTGGGCGTCCAGCTGTGCCATCATTTCGGCCGGGGCGCCGGCTGCTTCAGCCTGCTGCCGGGCGGCGTCAAGCTGGGCCTGGCCGTCCTCGAGCTGGGCGCGTCCCTGCTCGATCTGGAGGCGGCCGGCATCAACCTGGGCCTGGCCGTCCTGAAGCTGCTGCGCCTGCGCGGCGCGGTCCGCCTCGGTGGCGAACGGGTCAACCACGGTTTCCACGCCGTCGATCTCCGAGGCATCAGCGATCAGCGAGGAGATGTCCTGCTTCTGCTCCTCGGTGAAGGCGGAGCCGTCCTCGGTCTGGACCACCACGGAGCCGGAGCCGCCGGAAGCCTCGGGGAGTTTCTCCTGCAGGTGGTTGGTGACCTGTGTGGTGGGGGTGTCAGGGATGGAGAAGCCGGTGGCAAGCGTGCCGCCGAAGAGCAAAAACGCCGCTCCGGCAGCCACAAGCACTCCGATCCATGCCGCCAGCACGGTTTTCGCGCGGCGGGCAGCCGCGGCACCGAGGCGGTAGAGGAATTCAGCCATTTTGAGGGTCTGTCCTTTTATGGGAGGGGTGGGGAACTACGGGTGGAGTGATCTGGGGGATGAAGGGTCCGCCGCGTGGCCGCTGCGTACCTTTTCAAGGAGTGTGTCCAGCAGCTCGGCCCAGACCTGCCGGGATTCAGGCGTGTCCACGGCACCGGTGGCACAGTGCCAGTGGTGGTAGAGCACGCCCAGCCCACTGGTCAGGGAACCGATGAGCAGGTCCACGCTGAGTCCGTCCGCTTCCGGATAGCGGCTGAGCATGGATGCCGAGAACCGTTCGTTCAATTCGGTAAAGGCACGCAGGGCGATGGGATGGGCCTGCGCCTCCGGGGACGCGGGCAACGCCGGACCGAGCAGGCGGGTCAGGTAGGCCATGGGCGCCACCAGGTCCGCGGTGCGGAATGCCTCGGCAATCTCCTCAAACATGCCCGGACGGTCATCACCGGCCTGCGGCACGGCGGTCAGGCTCTCCACCGCAGTGCTGAGGACGCCGCTGCAGACCTCGGAGACTATGTCACGCACGGACCCAAAATGGTTGAACACCGTGCGGCGGGAAACATCGGCGCGCTGCGCCAGTTCATCGACGGTGAAATCCGTGGTCTGGCGTTCGTGCATCAGCGCGGCAGCAGCAGTCACAATGGCCTGCCGGTGGCGGTCCTTGAGCGCCTGGCGGCGGTCAGGGGTAGCGTTGGTGAACACGTTTCTACACTACGTGCACGGTTGCACTGGGTGCAAACGATGCCGGAAGGCCGAGGATTCCGCCAAACCCTCCCCAAGCGGAGCATGGTCCTGTTCCATTTAAAGTGCAGCCATTTCCCGGCAACGGGAGCATCCCGAGGAGGACCAGTGAACTCCGTTCCGGCACTGACGGCAGATTAGACCGTACTGCACATGTTTGGGCCCGAACTGGTCCTGATCCTGGGCATCTGTGTCCTGGCCTGCAACCTGTGGGCGGACCGGCTGCGGACGCCGGCCCCCATTCTGCTGCTGGTGGCCGGGATTCTGCTGGGGTTCTTCCCGGCGCTGCGGGCAGTTCAGCTGCCACCGGAGGCAGTCCTGTTCCTTTTCCTGCCCGCCCTGCTCTATTGGGAAAGCCTGACGACGCCGCTGCGGGACATCCGCCGCTACCAACGCGGAATTGTGCTGATGAGCACCGCACTCGTGGCGGCCACCGCCGCCGCCGTCGCCGTCGTCGTCCACGCACTGGGCCTGCCGTGGGGTCCCGCCTGGGTGCTCGGTGCCGCGATCGCCCCGACGGACGCTACTGCCGTGGGCGCGCTGGCACGGGTGCTGCCGCACCGGAACGTGACCCTGCTGCGGGCCGAATCACTGATTAATGACGGTACCGCCCTGGTGGTCTACGGGGTGGCGGTGTCCCTCACGGTAGGCGCGGAACCGCTGGACGGACTGGAGATTTCCGGAATGTTCCTGCTGGCCTATGCCGGGGGAATTGCTGCCGGTGTCCTGACCGTCTGGGCGGGCATCAAGGTCCGGCGGCGGGTTCGGGACGCCCTGCCGGGTTCCGTGGTGTCCATCCTGACTCCGTTTACCGCGTTTGTCCTGGCGGAACTGATCGGTGCCTCCGGCGTGCTCGCCGTCGTGACCGCGGGGCTTGGCATCAGCCAGTCCGGGCCGGGACTGGTTCCAGCCGCCACCCGGCGCAGCCTCGAGTCCTTCTGGTCACTGTCCACGTTTATGCTCAACGGCGCGCTCTTTGTGCTGGTCGGCATGGAACTGCAGGCCAGTATCCGGGGCATCTCCGGTGTGGGTGAGCTGCTGCGCGGCCTGCTCGCCATGGTGGTGGTGGCCGCAGTGCTGGTAGGGGTGCGGCTGGCGTTCCTGTTCCTGATGACCTCGGCACTGCGGGCGACCTACCGGGGCCCGCTGGCGCCGCGGCCGGAACTGGGCGCACGGGCCAATGTGGTCAGCGCGCTGGCCGGTTTCCGCGGCGCCGTCTCTCTGGCGGCCGTGCTTGCCACACCTACGGTCCTGGCATCCGGGGCGCCCTTCCCGGACCGCGGCTTCATCATTTTCGTGGCCACCGGCGTGATTGTCCTGACCCTGGTGGTCCAGGGACCCCTGCTGCCGGCGGTAGTGCGCTGGGCGGGCCTGCCGGCGGATGCCCACCTGTACCGCAGCGAACGGAAACTGGCCGAAACGGTGGCCTCCTCGGAGGCACTGGCCGCCATGCCGCGGACGGCTGCACACCTCGGCATCAACCGGGACGTGGTGGCCGTCCTGCGGCGCGAGTACCAGCAGCATCTGCGCGTGCTGCGGGCACGCGGGCGCGGTGATGCCGGAACCGATCCGGCCGTCGCGAACCAGGAGCAGTACCGCCGGTTGCGCCTGGCGCTGCTGGGGCAAAAACGGGCCACCGTGATCCGGCTGCGGAACGAGCACCGGATCGATGACACCGTGCTGCGCGAGCTCCAGTTCCAGCTGGATCTGGAGGAGGTGCGGCTGGCACCGCCCGAAGCGCCGGGCTAGTACCGTCCGCCTTCCGGCAGGGGCGCACCGTCCAGGAGTGCCAGATCCTCACCGCTGAGCATCAAGTCCCCGGCAGCAACGTTCTCCCGCAGGTACTTCGGCGTTTTAGTCCCGGGAATGGGAATGACGCGCCGCCCCTGGGCGACCACCCAGGCGAGCGCCACCTGGGCCGGTGTGGCCCCGACCCGTTCGGCAACCTCCCGGACCCGCTGCACAATGGCCAGGTTGGCCTTCAGGTTCTCCTGCTGGAAGCGCGGCAGCCGGCGCCGCATGTCATCGGCCGGCAGCTGGTCAAAGGACGTGAACCGTCCCGTGAGGAAACCGCGGCCCAGCGGGGAGAACGGCAGGAACGCCAGGCCGCGTTCCTCGCAGTAGGGCACGACGTCGGACAACCGGTCACGGGTCCACAGTGAAAGTTCGGACTGCACTGCCGTCACCGGATGCACCGACTGTGCCAGCTCAATCTGCGCCACGTCCGCCTCGGAAATGCCGATGGCGCGGGCTTTGCCGTCACGGACTGTCTGCGCCATGGCCGCCCAGGAGTCCTCCAGCGGTACGTCCGGATCCACACGGTGCAGGATGTAGAGGTCCACGTGGTCCGTGCCCAGCCGGCGCAGGCTGGCATCAATGGAGGCGCGAATGTGTTCCGGACTGCCGTTCTTGACCAGCCCCGGCATGGTCCCGGCCGCCGGCGCCGCAGTGCTGACTTCCAACCCCACTTTGGTGGAGAGGACGGCCCGTTCCCGGTAGCCGTCCTGCAAGGCCCGGCCGACCAGTTCCTCATTGGTATACGGCCCGTACACATCCGCCGTATCGATCAGGGTGGCGCCAAGTTCAATGGCCCCGCGGATCACCGACACGGAGGTTTCCGCATCCCGTGCGGTGTCCATGTCATAGGCGTAGCTCATGCCCATGCAGCCCAGGCCGATGACGCCGACCTCCGGACCTTGGGTTCCCAGTGTGGTGGTGCGCATACGGGCTTCCTTCCGCTTGCTGTTGAATGGACCGGCTATGCGGTCAGACTGACCTCGAGGATCCCGTCCCGGACCCGGGTGGCAAAACGCGGTTGCGGGGCGGTGGCCGGCCCGTGCACCACCTCACCGGAATCCATGGAGAACGTGCTGGCATGCCAGGGGCAGACGATGCACAGCCCGCCTTTTTCCCGCCGCAGTTCCCCTTCATGCAACGGCCCGCCCAAATGGCTGCAGGTGTCTGCGAGGACGGACACGGCCCCATCCGCCGGACCGTCGGTGCGCCGGAGCACCAGCAGGTCCACCTCGCCCAGGCTCGCCCGCTGCGGGGTCCCGGAGGCAAAGGAATCCACCGGACCCAGGGCATGCCATCCGGCCGGCACCTGCTCGGGGAGGTCCTCGTTGCGGTTGACGCCGGCTCCCTGCCGGTAGGACAGGTGGCCGCCCAGGAATCCGCCGGCTCCCGCCGTCGCAAGTCCGGCGAAGGCCAGCCCTTTCCCGAGGCCGTGGTCACCGCGGGCGCGTGCCAGCCAGGACGCGGCATAGAGTACGACGGCGGCGGCGTTGGCGCCCTGATGGACAATGCCGACCCGTTGCTGTTCAGTATCGAGTTCGGAAAAATCAGTCACCCCGGTAAGCGCCGTGGGTACCGCGGAAAGGACCCCGAGTCCCACCAGGGTTTTCGCCGCTGGTTCCGTTCCGGGCAGCAGGTCAAGGGCCGCGGCGGACACCCAGGACCCCAGCGGCACCACTATCAGCAGCGGGTGCAGCGGATGTCCCAGCGGCACCCCGTGCAGTATGTCCTTGGCTTCCGTGGGCAGCAGTGTCCTGACGGTCCGGGCCA
Source organism: Arthrobacter sp. YD2 (assembly GCF_030410475.1). Classification (NCBI taxonomy): domain Bacteria; kingdom Bacillati; phylum Actinomycetota; class Actinomycetes; order Micrococcales; family Micrococcaceae; genus Arthrobacter; species Arthrobacter sp. YD2. The sequence goes on along the minus strand of NZ_JAUHHB010000001.1, from coordinate 374,406 downwards.
CCCAGGTGGCGGCCGCGTCCAACCATGAGGCGTTTTCGAGTTTGTCGGCAACGGTGACCAGGGGCAGACGGTTCATGGCTTCTCCTCACGGGGCGTGAACGGTGCCCCACAGAGTAGGCAGCTCCGGCCCGCAGACGCCATACCGCGGTGCCGGGCGGGCGCCCCCGGCCCGCAGAATGCGCGCCGGGGGCGCCGGGTCAGAGACCCTTTCCGGGGTTGAGGATGCCCAGCGGATCCAAAGCGGTCCGGATGGTGTTCATGACCTCCAGGGGAACCGCCCCCACTTCCTCCTCCAACCAGTCCCGCTTAAGCAGCCCGATCCCGTGCTCCCCGGTGAGGGTTCCACCCAGCCGCTTGGCCAGGTGGAACATCTCCCCCAGCGCAACCTTGGCCGGGCCGGTGGTTACCGAGTCCTCGGGATCCATCACGATCATGGGGTGCAGGTTGCCGTCCGAAGCGTGCGCAATGGTGAAGATCCGCACTCCGGTCCGGGCGGAAATATCCTCCAGTCCGGACACCACTTCGGCCAGCCGTCCGCGCGGCACACCAATATCCCCAATGGAGACCCGGCCCAGTTTCTCCAGGGACGGGATGGCTTCGCGGCGGGCCGTCATCAGCGCCGCGGCATGTTCGTCATCGACTGCTTTTTCGCAGCTTCCCAGCGGCGAGACCACATCCATCACCACATCCTGTTCCAGGAAAGCCCCGTACCCGTCGGTCTGCACCAGCAGGAACGCTCCACCCTTGGCGCGGTAATCGGTGCCCATGGCCATGTCCACGGCTTCCAGCGTGGGCCCGTCCATCAGCTCCATCACCGAGGGCTGGATCCGCGCCGCGACGACGGCGGACGCCGCGCGGGCAGCGGCGGTAACATCCGGGAAAAACGCCGCCACGGTGGCTGTGTGCACCGGCTGCGGGCGCAGCCGCAGGGTCGCTTCAACCACAACGCCAAGCGTTCCCTCGGAGCCAATCATCAAGGCGTTCAGGTCATACCCGCTGACACCCTTGATGGTTTCCCGCCCGGTGCGCAGTTCCCGCCCGTCAGCCAGGATCACCCGCAGGGCCAGCACCGATTCACGGGTGACCCCGTATTTGGCGCAGCGCATCCCGCCGGCGTTCGTGGCGATGTTCCCGCCGATGCTGCAGATGGCGGTGCTGGCCGGATCCGGCGCATAGAACAGTCCGTACTCCGCGGCGGCAGCGTTGAGGTCCGCGTTCAGGACACCGGGCTCCACCACGGCCAGCTGTTCCTCCGGATCGATGCGCAGGATCCGGTTCATGCCGGAAACGTCCAGCACCAGTTCACCTGCCCGGGAGGAGGATGCCGCCGCCAGACCGGTGCCTGCACCGCGCGGAACCACCGGGATCCGGTGCAGGCTGGCCAGGCGGAGGGTGTCTACAACATCCTCAACGGACCGGGCCGCAACCACTCCGTCCGGCAGCGTTTCGGGGACAAAGCCGGAACGGTCGGTGCTGACCCGCTGCCGGTCCTCTTCCAGGACGGAGACCGACGGGAAACCGGCCAGGACGGTGCTGCCGGGGGCGGCGACGGCGTCACCAAGTTCCGGGTCAAGGGAATGCGTGCTCACGGGATCTCTCCTTAGGGATCGGGGCTTACTGGGCAGGCGGAGGCGCTCAGGGCACCATCCAGCCGAGAATCGAGGTGGACTGCAGCCAGATCAGGACGGTAATAAACGCCAGCAGTCCCAAGCTCCAGCCAATGAGTTTGCGCAGCAGCGTCCCTTCCGCCCCTTCCAGCCCGACGGCGGCGGAGGCGATGGCGAGGTTCTGCAGCGAGAGCATCTTGCCCATCACGCCGGCTGACGAGTTCGCCGCAGCCATCAGTGTGGGCGAGAGCCCGGTCTCATTGGCTGCCGCCACCTGCAGGGCACCGAAGAGGGAGTTCGAGGAAGTGTCGGAACCGGTCAGCGCCACACCGATCCAGCCCAGAAGCGGTGAGAGCAGCGCAAAAAAGCCGCCGGCGGAGGCCAGGGCAACCCCGAGTGTGGTGGTCTGCCCGGACAGGTTCATTACAAAGGACAGCGCCAGCACGGCGCAGACCGTCAGGATGGTCCAGCGCAGCTGTTTCAGGGTTTCGCCGTAGACGCGGACTCCGCTGCGGGGTGCAATCCGGTACAGGAACATGGTGATGATGCCGGAGAACAGCAGCAGCGTGCCGGTGGCACGGAGGTGGTCAAAGCGCAGGGTCTGGGCCGCCACCGGTTTGCCGTTGGCGCCGGTGACATCCAGGCCCGGCCAGTGGAAGGTAGTGCTGCCGATGCTTGTCAGCCAGGTCTTGATGACCGGAATCTGGGCGAGGGAGAAGACGGCAATGATGATCAGGTACGGGGCAATGGCCATCCAGACCTCACGCCTGGAGGGGCGTGCGCCAGCCGCCTGTCCCCCGCCGCCCGGGGCGGGGTTTCCCGGGGTTCCGGCGTCCGCGCTGCTTCCGCCGCCCGGGTCACCGGCGCTGTCGGCACCGACGGCGGTGGCTCCTCCGCTTGCTCCTCCGGCCCCTGCGGCCCCTGCCCCGGCCCCGGCGCCCCGCGTCGATCCGGTCAGGGTATCCGTTCCGGCCCCGGCCTCGGAAACGGCTGCTTCGGCCTTTTCCGCTTCCCGGGTTTCCCCGGTCATGCCAATAATCTCTGCCGGCTGCCAGACCCGGAGCATCAGCAGGACCGCAATCACCGTCACAACGGCTGCAACAACGTCGGTCAGCTCCACGATGAAGAAGTTTGAGGCCACGAACTGGGCCAGCCCGAAGGCCGCTCCGGCCACCAGTGCCACCGGCCAGGTCTGCCGCAGCCCGCGCTTCCCGTCCACCAGGAACACCAGGATCAGCGGAACCACCAGGGCGATGAAGGGCGTCTGCCGGCCGGTCATGGACGAAAGCTCCTGCAGCGGGATGCCCGTGACACCGTTCAGGGCGATGATGGGTGCCGCCATGGCCCCGAAGGCCACCGGGGCGGTGTTTGCGAGCAGAGCAACAACAGCGGATTTCAGCGGCTTCATGCCGGCAGCCATCAGCATGGCGGCCGCAATGGCCACCGGTGCGCCGAACCCGGCGAGGGATTCGAGCAGGGCGCCGAAACAGAAGGCAATCAGGATGGAGAGGATGCGCAGGTCATCCGAGATGGACCGGATGGTGCGGCCAAGGATTTCGAACCACGGGGTGGCGACAGTGAGTTTGTAAATCCACAGGGCGTTGATGAGGATCCAGAGGATCGGGAAGATCGCGTAGAAGGCGCCCAGGCCGGTTGCCGACAGGACCTGGCCCACCGGCATTTGCCAGCCGACAACCGCCAGGATGATGGACAGTGCCAGGCTGATCAGGGCCGCTTGGTACGCCTTCATCCGGAACACGCCCAGCAGGACGAAAAGGATCAGCAGCGGAAGGGCGGCCAGGATGGCCGAAATGGCCAGGGACCCGGCTACGGGATCGAGCGGTTGCTGGAATGCGGCGGCTACATGCGTCTTCACAAAAACTCCCTTGTTTTTGTTCCCACATCTCTAGGTTTCCTACCGCTTTCCTCCGCGCCGCTCTTCCGGGGCGAACTGTCACAGTGAGGATGGGTCCGACACTAGGCCCGGGTCACCGGCAGGGTCAACGGTTCATGACCCTTGGATCAATAGCCACTCCGGGCAAAAGAAACGTCCCTCCGATTCAGGGTGCGGCCCCGATACCGCATTTAACGAGGCAGCCGCCCGGATTCCCGCCTCAAAGGCGGAAGTCCGGGCGGCTGCCGTCGGAAGTGTGCCAGGCGTACTGCCCGGCCGGCCGAACCTGTCCGGCCGCACGGGCGGGAGTGGTTGGCCGGATGTGACGGGCTAGGCTCGGGCGGCCGGTGCGTCCCGGCGGTCACGGGTCAGGGCCAGGCCCGAACCAATCATGGCAACCGCAAGGAAGGCGTGCAGCCAGTTATCGGCGGTGTTCAGCGGCACGAAGTTGGCCGCGGAGTCGTGGCCGATGAAGAGCCCGTAAAGAAGCAGCAGAGCGTAGACCGCACCGCCCCAGATCAAGTAGTTCCGCGCGGCGCCAACACTGCGGGCAAAGGCGAGGCCGGCAATGCCGAACAGCAGGTGCACAATGTTGTGCAGCACCGAGACCTGGAAGATGCCCAGCAGGAGCGCGCCGGAGTGGTGGCCGGCAAAGGACAGCTGGTCATAGTCGCTGGTGATGCCGGGGATAAAGCCCATCACGCCGACCAGCAGGAATACTACGCCGAAAGCGAGGGCTGCCTTCTGAACATTGGTTCGCCGGGAGGTTGTGGTGGTAGTGCCAGGTTGGACATTGCTCATACCTATCTCTCGTTCGGCCCGCGGGGAAACTGCGGGATGGTTCGGAGATATGGTAAGCATACTTACTGTCTACTCGGCAAACTGCGCAATGGAAATGTTATGGGATCCGTCTGCGCTACTGCCGGGGATCCGGATTGCGCGGTTCATCGCCACCCATATCCGCCGCCCCAAACAGCTTTTCCGCGGGTGAATTAGTACCTTCGTTGGCCCGCGGCATCAGCTCCGGATGGTGCAGGTCCAGTGCCGGACGCTCCGAGCGGATACGGGGCAGCGAGGTGAAATTGTGGCGCGGCGGCGGGCAGGACGTGGCCCATTCAAGGGATCCCCCGAAGCCCCACGGGTCATCCACTTCCACTTTTTTGCCGTGGCGCCAGGTGATGTACACGTTCCAGAAGAACGGAATCATGGACAGGGCAAGGATGCCGGAACCGATGGTGGACAGCTGGTTCATGCCGGTGAAGTTGTCCTCCACCAAATAGTCCGCGTAGCGGCGCGGCATGCCCAGCACGCCCAGCCAGTGCTGGATCAGGAAGGTTGTGTGGAAGCCGATGAACAATAGCCAGAAGTGGATTTTGCCCAGGCGTTCATTGAGCATCTTGCCGGTCCACTTGGGCCACCAGAAGTAGAAGCCGGCGAACATTGCGAAGACCACGGTTCCGAAGATGACGTAGTGGAAGTGCGCCACCACGAAGTAGGTGTCCGAAACGTGGAAGTCCAACGGCGGTGCCGACAGGATGATGCCGGTCAGGCCGCCGAACAGGAAGGTAATCAGGAAGCCGATGCTCCAGAGCATCGGCGTCTCAAAGGTGATGGATCCCCGCCACATGGTGCCGATCCAGTTGAAGAACTTCACGCCGGTGGGCACCGCGATGAGCATGGTCATAAAGGCGAAGAACGGCAGCAGCACGGATCCGGTGACGTACATGTGGTGTGCCCATACGGTCATGGACAGGGCAGCGATGGCAATGGTGGCAAACACCAGCCCCTTGTAACCGAAGATCGATTTGCGGCTGAAGACAGGCAGGATCTCGGAGATGATGCCGAAGAACGGCAGCGCAATGATGTACACCTCAGGGTGCCCGAAGAACCAGAACAGGTGCTGCCACAGGATCGAGCCGCCGCGTTCCGGATTGTAGATGTCGGCGCCGAACCGGCGGTCGGCACCGAGGGCGAACAGGGCTGCGGCCAGCGGCGGGAACGCCATCAGGATCAGGATGGCGGTGACCAGGGTGTTCCAGGTGAAGATCGGCATCCGCCACATGGTCATGCCCGGGGCTCGCAGGCAGATGATGGTGGTGACGAAGTTGACCGCACCCAGGATGGTGCCGAAGCCGGACAACGCCAGCCCAAAGACCCACAGATCCCCGCCGAGGCCGGGGCTGAATGCTGTGTTGGAAAGCGGGGTATAGGCGGTCCAGCCGAAGGAGGCCGCTCCCTGGGGCAGGATGAACCCGGCGAGCGCAATGGTGCTGCCGAAGAGGAAGAACCAGAAGGCCAGGGCGTTCAGCCGGGGGAACGCCACATCGGGGGCGCCGATCTGCAGCGGCATGATGGCGTTCGCAAACCCGGCGAACAGCGGGGTGGCGAACATCAGCAGCATGGCTGTGCCGTGCATGGTGAAGAGCTGGTTGTACTGTTCCTTGGTCTGCAGGATCTGCATGCCCGGTTCAAAGAGTTCCATGCGGATGATCAGTGCCATCACGCCCGCGAGGCAGAAAAAAGTGAATGAGGCGATCAGGTACATGTACCCGATGGTTTTGTGGTCTGTGGAGGTGATCCAGTTGACGACGATGCGCCCTTTGGAAACCGGAACAACCCGGGGCGCAACATAGGTGCCGTCCGGTTCCGCGGTGTATTTCACTGTCGACATGGATCTATCCCCATCAGCCGTTGGGTACTGCCCTGCCAGAAACGTTTCAGACCGTGTGCTTCGTATCGTAGGGCGGCCGCGGGCTGCCCGCCAGACCCCCGGCCCTTCGGGACGGCTCCGCGCAGCCAATGGCTTCACGGGTTTTCACCGCGGGCAGGGAACAGGCGGAAGGTCCCGGTGGTGCACCGCCTGCGGACGGCAGGGCAGAATCAAGTCATGGACAAGGACACGCACAACATCCCACCAGGTGCCGCTGGCGCCACGCCCCGCACCGCTGTGGTTACCGGCGCCGGATCCGGTATTGGGCGGGCAACCGCGCAGGCGTTCCTGGCGGCAGGCTACCGGGTGGTGCTTGCGGGCCGGCGCGAGGCCGAGCTGCAGGAAACTGCTGCCGGCCACCCGGAAGCGCTGGTGGTGCCCACCGACGTCACCGTGCCCGACGACGTCGAACGGCTGTTCGCTGCCGCCGCCGGAACCTTCGGGCGGGTGGACGTGCTGTTCAACAATGCCGGGGTCTTCGGGCCCACCGGCAGCATTGACGAACTGAGCATTGAGGATTGGAACCGGACCCTGGCGGTCAATGTCACGGGCACCATGCTGTGCGCCGCCGTGGCGGTACGGCACATGAAGGCACAGACACCCCGTGGCGGACGGATCATCAATAACGGTTCCATCTCCGCCCACACTCCCCGGCCGCTCTCCGCGGCGTACACCGCCACGAAGCACGCCGTGACCGGACTAACGAAGTCCATCGATCTGGACGGCAGGCCCTACGGCATCACCTGCGGGCAGATCGACATCGGCAACGCCGCCACCGAACTGCTCAGTGGGATCAGCAGCGGCCAGGGCGCACTTCAGGCCAACGGCACCACATCGGTGGAGCCGTCATTCCCGGTGGAGGAAGCGGCCGCGGCGGTGCTCTTTATGGCGTCGGCACCCGCCTCCGCGAACGTCCGTTCCCTGGTGGTTACGGCGTCGGGGATGCCGTTCGGCGGCCGCGGCTAAGCGAATCAGTCTTTGCGGGCTTTCCGTGTTTCGCTCGCGTTGGCCTTTTGCAGGGCGTCCACCAGTTCGTCCTTGGTCATCTTGGAACGGCCGGAGATGTCCAGCTTGGAGGCCAGCTCGTAGAGGTGTTCCTTGGAGGCGTTGGCATCCACACCGCCTGCCGTGTTTTTGGAGGATCCCCGTCCTTCGGCCGCCCTGGCATCAGAGGGGCCTTTCCCTTCCTTTTCCTCCCAGTGGTCGCCCACCTTTTCATGGGTGTGCTTCAGCGAGGCGTAGGCAGTACGCGCGGCCCGCTCGGCGTCGTCGTACTCCTCCATGGCGGAGTCATACGTCTTTGCGAACGTGTCCTGCGCCTTTTTGTCCGAGCGCTGCAGAGTCGAGGGCAGTTCGTCCTTGATCGGTGAACCACTCTTGCCGGTCTTAGGCATTTCGGGCCTCCTTGTCCTTCGGGTGGCTGTTTCCGTGTGTCATGCCGTTCCTTCCGGTCCGTCGCTGCCAGGGGTTCTTCCGGTTTTACCACCGGAGAATCGGACGCCTCAAGCCTCTGCACGCGGCTCGCCCCGAACATTTCAGGCGTTGGCCTGGGCCTCTTTGATGTCCTCTTCATCGATGCCGAGCACCTCCAGCTTGCCGCTCCGGCGGTCCGCCAGGTACTGCTTCATTTCCCGCTTGATCACCGGCAGGAGGAGGTAAACACCCAGCAGGTTCACAAAGGCGCAGACAAACAGCGCGGCGTCGGCGAAGCTGATGACCTGGCTGAAGGACAGCACGCACCCGGCCACGGTGAACGTCAGGAAGATGACCTTGTAGGTGACTTCCCGGCGACGCCCGCGGCCAAAAAGGTACTCCCAGGATTTGAGTCCGTAGTAGGACCAGGTGATCAGGGTGGAGTAGGCGAACAGGGCCACCGCTATGGAGAGGACAACAGGGAACCACGGCAGCGCGGTGGCGAAGGCGTCCGAGGTGAGGATGACGCCGTCGGGAGCATCGCCACCGCCCTGCACCTGGTCAATTCCGGCCTGCAGGCTGGGAGTCGAGGCCATGATGATGGTCAGGGCGGTCATGGTGCAGATAAGGACCGTATCCACCAGCGGCTCGAACATGGCCACGAAGCCCTCACTGACCGGGCGGCGGGTTTTGACCGCCGAGTGCGCGATGGCCGCGGATCCGACGCCCGCCTCGTTGGAGAAGGACGCGCGCTGGAAGCCGACAATCATGACGCCGATGATGCCGCCGGCGAAACCTTCGGGACGGAAAGCACCCTCGAAGATGGCCCCAAACGCCGCCGGCACATTCTCGATATTCACAATGATGACGAACAGGCACGCCAGGATGTAGACCGCACTCATGGCGGGGACCAGCTTGGAGGTGGTGGCACCGATGGACTTGATGCCGCCCAGGATCACCACCGCCACCAGGGCGGCCAGGATCAGGCCGAAGATCAAGGCTCCGCCCGCGCTGCCCAGGAGCCCGTCATCACCCCCGGTGACATTCTGGATCTGCGCGAAAGTCTGGTTGGCCTGGAACATATTGCCGCCGGCGATACCGAAGATCAGGATGGCCACGGCAAACACGCCGGTCAGGATCTTGGCCGGCCAGCTGCCGAAGCGGGCGAACGCCACCGGCAGGTATTTGAACGGCCCACCGCTGATGGAGCCGTCGGCATGCACTTCGCGGTATTTCACGCCCAGTGTGCATTCGGCGAACTTCGTTGCCATGCCCAGCAGGCCGGCCAGGATCATCCAGAGGGTTGCTCCCGGCCCGCCCAGGGCCATGGCCGCGCCAACGCCGGCAATGTTGCCCAGGCCCACGGTGCCGGACAGCGCCGAAGTCAGTGCCTGGAAATGCGGCACTTCCCCGGGGTCCTCTTTCGAGGAGAACTTCCCGCGGACCACTTCCACCGCCACTTTTAGCCCGCGGAACTGGATGAAGCCGAAATAGATGCTGAAGACTATGCCTGCCACGATCAGCCAGGCGACCACCACGGGAAAGCTGAAGTCACCGATGCTGACCGGAAAAAACACGATCGCCGAGAAAACCGCGGTAATCGGTTCGAAGAAGGAATTGACGGCGGCATCCACAGACCCGAGCCATCCGACTTCCTCCGACGCCGGAGCCATGGGAACTGCCCGTGCTGCACTCATCAATCGAACCTCGGTTTTCAGTAAGCATGCTGTCGAAGGGACACCATAGCCTTACTTAAAACACGGATGTTAGACAAATCACATCAGCCGGACGCAGCGCGCAGCGGTCAGCACTCCACGACGTTGACGGCCAGTCCGCCGAGGGCGGTTTCCTTGTACTTCGAACTCATGTCGCGGCCGGTTTCGCGCATGGTCACAATAACTTCGTCCAGCGAAACACGGTGGTCGCCGTCGCCCCAGAGCGCCATCTTTGCCGCGTTCACGGCCTTGGCCGCTCCGATGGCGTTGCGTTCGATGCAGGGCACCTGGACGAGTCCGCCAATCGGGTCACAGGTCAGGCCCAGGTTGTGTTCCATGGCGATTTCGGCGGCATTTTCCACCTGCTCCGGACTGCCGCCGAGGATTTCGGCCAGACCGGCTGCCGCCATGGACGACGCCGAGCCCACCTCGCCCTGGCACCCCACCTCAGCACCGGAGATGGAGGCCTGCTCCTTGTACAGCACGCCCACGGCACCCGCTGCGAGCAGGAACCGGACCACCACGTCGTCGCGCTGTTCGGGCGTGGCGCTGTCCATGCCGGGACCGTAGTGGGTGGCGTAGAACATTACCGCGGGAATGATGCCTGCGGCACCGTTGGTGGGTGCGGTGACTACCCGGCCGCCGGAGGCGTTTTCCTCGTTCACGGCCAGCGCCACCAGATTCACCCATTCCTGCCAGAACTTCGGATCCCGGTTGGGATCCTCGGCCCGCAAGCGGGTGTGCCAGCCGGGGGCACGACGGCGGACCTTCAGCCCGCCGGGGAGCAGGCCCGTGCGGCGGATCGCGGAGTTTTTGCACTCCTCCATGACGTCGCGGATGTGCAGCAGGCCGGCACGGATGTCCTCTTCGCTCCGGGCGGCCTTCTCATTGGCCAGCATGACTTCGCTGATGCTCAGGCCGTTTTCGGTACAGTGCCGCAGCAGCCCGGCAGCGGTGCGGAACGGATACGGCAGCTCGGACTTGCTGGCTTCCAGTTCCAGGGCCGCTGCCCGTTCCTCGCCCTCGCGGACAATGAACCCGCCGCCCACGGAGAAGAATGTTTCGGCGTGCAGCACTGATCCGTCTCCGGCCAGGGCCGCGAACTTCATGCCGTTGGTGTGCCGGGGCAGCACCGTCAGGGGGTGCAGGACAATATCCGCCTCGCCGTATTCCAGCGGGCGGGCGACGGCGCCGGGCACTTCGCTGCAGAGCTGCAGTTTCCGGGTGGCCTCGATGTCGGCGAGCCGCTCCTCCACTTGTTCCGGCAGGATCAGTTCGGGGGCGAAGCCTTCCAGTCCCAGCAGCACGGCCGTCATGGTGCCGTGGCCGCGGCCGGTCGCCGCGAGGGACCCGTACAGGTCCACGCGGAGGCCGGCCACGGAATCCAGGATGCCGGCGTCCACCAGTTCGGCCGCGAACACGGCAGCGGCACGCATCGGACCCACGGTATGCGAGCTCGACGGGCCGATGCCCACGGTAAACAGATCAAAAACGCCGACAGCCATCGGGTGTCCTAACGGTGTGCTGCCGCCGGGGCCGCGGAGAGATCCGCGACATCGGTGTACAGCGGGTGGGATTCAGCCAGGGCGGTGACGCGGTTGCGCAGCGGCGCCAGATCGGCGTCGTCGGCCGCAATCAGCGCCTGCGCGATGATGTCCGCAACCTCGCGGAACGCGTCCTCGTCGAAGCCGCGGGTGGCCAGGGCGGGGGTACCGATCCGCAGGCCCGACGTCACCATCGGCGGACGCGGGTCGAAGGGCACCGCGTTCCGGTTCACGGTGATGTCGATCTGCGCCAGCCGGTCTTCGGCTTCCTGCCCGTTGAGGGAGGCATTGCGCAGGTCCACGAGCACCAGGTGCACGTCCGTGCCGCCGGAGACCACCGAGATCCCGGCAGCAGCGACGTCGTCGGCCAGCAGGCGCTCGGCGAGGATCCGCGCACCGGCGAGCGTACGTTCCTGGCGCTCACGGAATTCCGGCGTGGCGGCGATCTTGAAGGCGGTCGCCTTGCCGGCAATAACGTGTTCCAGCGGCCCGCCCTGCTGGCCCGGGAACACTGCGGAATTGATCTTCTTGGCAATGTCCGCGTCATTGGAGAGGATGATGCCGCCGCGCGGACCCGCGAGGGTCTTGTGCGTGGTGGTGGTGACCACATGGGCGTGCGGAACCGGGCTGGGATGCAGTCCGGCGGCCACCAGGCCGGCGAAGTGGGCCATGTCCACCATCAGGTAGGCGCCGACCTCGTCGGCGATGCGGCGGAACGCCTCAAAGTCCAGCTGCCGGGCGTACGCGGACCAGCCGGCGACGATCAGCTTCGGCCGATGCTCACGGGCCAGGCGGGCGACGTCGTCCATGTTCACGGTGTGGGTCGTTTCGTCCACGCCGTAGGGAACGATGTTGTAGAGCCGGCCGGAGAAGTTGATCTTCATCCCGTGGGTCAGGTGGCCGCCGTCGGCCAGGGAAAGCCCCAGCACGGTGTCGCCCGGCCGGATCAGCGCATGCATCACCGAGGCGTTGGCCTGCGCACCGGAGTGCGGCTGTACGTTGGCGAAGTTCGCGCCGAAGAGTTCCTTGGCACGGTCGATGGCCAGCTGCTCAATGACGTCCACGTATTCGCAGCCGCCGTAGTAGCGGCGGCCCGGGTAACCCTCGGCGTACTTGTTGGTCAGCACCGAACCCTGCGCCTGCATGATGGCCACGGCGGTGTGGTTCTCCGAGGCGATCATCTCCAGGCCCTGCTGCTGGCGGCGCCTCTCGTTGTCGATCTGCTCGGCTACCTCGGGATCAACCTCGGCCAGCGGGGAATTGAGGAAATCGCTCACAGCTCGCCGCCGTTCTTCTCGGCGTACTCCTCAGCGCTAAGCAGCTCACCCTCGGCGGTGGCGTTCACCGTGAACAGCCAGCCGGCGCCGTACGGGTCCTCGTTCAGCAGAACCGGGTTGTCGATGGCTTCCTGGTTGATTTCCACGATTTCGCCGGATACCGGAGCGTAGAGGTCCGAAACGGACTTCGTGGACTCGACCTCGCCGCAGGTCTCGCCGGCGGTGACCGTGTCGCCAACGGCGGGCAGGTCAACGTAGACCACATCGCCCAGGGCGTCGGCGGCGACGGCGGAAATGCCGACGCGGACGGGGCTGGAGGAGTCGACCCACTCGTGTTCGGCGGAGTAGCGGAGTCCTGCGTTTACTTTGCTCATCTGTTTGCCTTTCGAAGCTTTTTGTCGGGCTGTTCGTTTAGTCCAAAGTCTAGGCCGGGGCGCCGAAAGCGCGGCATTCTGCCGCCCTTAGCGTTCCAGATCCTGCCCTCCTCCTCGCAAGCTCGGAGAGGGAACCCTGGATCTTTCACTTCCTCGTCGTTCCTCGCTCGGCGATGCGGGCTACACAGAATGCCCCGCGTCCGACGTGTTCGTCCCGCCTAACTATGCTCACACCCACGTACCCACACGAGAGGCTCGCAAGAAGGTGACCGACAGCGGGCCCTCCGTCGCCGGCGTCACGAGAATCTTTTGTTTTTGGTTTACCGCTTCTCGCGCTTATAGAACGGAAGGCCAACAACCTCGAACTGCTCGGGCTTGCCGCGGAGGTCCACGTCCAGGAGGGTGCCGGGTTCGGTGTAGGCGGCATCAACGTAGGCCAGGGCAATCGGGAAGCCGAGGGTGGGGCTGGGAGCGCCGGAGGTGACTTCGCCGATCGTCTCCCCGTCCTTCAGGACCGGGTAGGAGCTGCGGGCCGAACGGCGGCCGGAGCCCTTCAGGCCCACGAGCTTCCGGGCCGGGCCGGTTTCCTTCCGGGCTTCGAGAGCAGCGCGGCCCACAAAGTCGCCCTCCTTGGACAGGGCCACCACCGGGCCGAGGCCTGCGGCGTAGGGGTCGGTGTCCAGGGTGAGCTCGTTGCCGTAGAGCGGCATGCCGGCTTCCAGCCGCAGGGAGTCGCGGCAGGCCAGGCCGGCCGGGATCAGGCCCGAGTCCGCGCCGGCGGCGAGCAGCGCGTCCCAGAGGGCCGCGGCGTCGTCGTTGGGCACGTAGATTTCAAAGCCGTCCTCGCCGGTGTAGCCGGTGCGGGCCACGAGCAGGTTCAGCGTCCGCTCCCCCGCAGTGACATCCACCGTGTCCGCGGCGTAGTACTTCATGCCGGTGACGGCTTCGTGCTGCGTTCCGGGCACGAGTTCCAGCAGGATGGCCTCGGCTGCCGGGCCCTGCACTGCCACCAGTGAGGTTTCGGTGGACACGTTGGTCACCGTGACGTCGAAGCCCTCGGCGCGGGCGGCCAGTTCAGCGGCCACCGTGTCCGCATTGCCGGCGTTGGGGACCACGAGGAACGAGTCCTCTGCCAGCCGGTAGCTGATCAGGTCATCAATGATCCCGCCGTCAGTGGTGGTGATCAGCGAGTACTTGGCACGGCCCGGCTTCACGGCGGAGAGCCTGCCCACCAGTGCGTAGTCCAGGAACGCCCCGGCGTCGGGGCCGGAGACCTCCACTTCACCCATGTGGGAGAGGTCGAACAGGCCTGCGGCGCTGCGCACGGCCTTATGTTCGGCCAGCTCGGAGCTGTACTTGAGCGGCATCTGCCAGCCACCGAAGTCGGTGAAGGAGGCGCCCAGCTGTTTGTGCGCCTCATAGAGCGCGGTGTATTTCTCAGTCACTGGAATAACCCCTAGTTCTCGAACTCTTCGATGGGCGGGCAGGAGCAGATCAGGTTCCGGTCGCCGGCGGCGCCGTCAATCCGTCCCACCGGGGGGAAGTACTTATCCATCCGCAGGCTGCGCAGCGGGAAGGCTGCCTGCTCGCGGGGGTAGGCACGGTCCCATTCGTTCCCGGCCACCACCACGGCGGTGTGCGGGGCATTGCGCAGCGGGCTGCCCTCCAGGCTGAAGTCCCCGGCCGCCACCTGATCGATTTCGGCGCGGATGGCGATCATCGCGTCAATGAACCGGTCAATCTCGCCCAGATCCTCGGACTCGGTGGGCTCCACCATCAGGGTGCCGGCCACCGGGAAGGACAGCGTGGGGGCGTGGAAACCGTAGTCCACCAGCCGCTTGGCCACGTCCTCGGCGGTAACACCGGTCTTCGCAGTGAGTTCACGCAGGTCCAGGATGCACTCGTGCGCCACGAGTCCGCCCTTGCCGGTGTAAAGCACCGGGAAGTACTCGTTCAGGCGTGCAGCCACGTAGTTCGCCGCGAGCAGGGCGTGCTTGGTGGCGCTGGTCAGGCCCTCGCCGCCCATCAGGTTCACGTAGGCCCAGGAGATGGGCAGCACGCCGGCGGAGCCGAAACGCGACGCCGAGACGGGGATGTCCTCGCCCTCGGTCCAGGTGGCGGCGTCGCCGGGCATAAACGGTGCCAGATGTGCCTTCGCGGCCACGGGTCCGACGCCGGGACCGCCGCCACCGTGCGGGATGCAGAAGGTCTTGTGCAGGTTCAGGTGGGACACGTCGCCGCCGAAGTCGCCCGGCTGGGCCAGGCCCACCAGGGCGTTGAGGTTGGCGCCGTCAATGTAGACCTGCCCGCCGGCCTCGTGCACGGCTTCGCAGACGTCGCGGACGTCGTCGTCGAACACGCCGTGCGTGGAGGGGTAGGTGATCATGATGGCGGCCAGGTTCTCCCGGTGCGCGTCGATCTTGGCACACAGGTCCGCGTGGTCAATGGCACCGTCCTCGGCAGTGGCAACAACTACCACCTTCATGCCGGCCAGCACGGCCGAGGCGGCGTTGGTGCCGTGTGCCGACGCCGGGATGAGGCAGACGGTACGCTGCTCGTCGCCGCGGGAGTGGTGGTAGCCGCGGATGGCCAGCAGGCCGGCCAGTTCGCCCTGCGAACCGGCGTTGGGCTGGATGGAGACCGTGTCATAGCCGGTGATCACAGCCAGCTTCTCTTCCAGGTCCGCAATCAGTTCACGCCAGCCCTCGGTCTGGGAATCCGGGGCGAACGGGTGGATGGAAGCGAACTCGGGCCAGGTCATGGCCTGCATTTCCGCGGTGGCATTGAGCTTCATGGTGCAGGAGCCCAGCGGGATCATGGTGCGGTCCAGGGCCAGGTCACGGTCCGAGAGCCGCCGCAGGTAACGCAGCATCTGGGTTTCGGAGCGGTAGGAGGAGAACACCGGGTGGGTCATGAACTCCGAGGTGCGCAACAGATCCGCGGGCAGCTCGAAGCCTTCCACCGAGTCTGCCGGGGCGGCACCGAAGGCGTCCGCCACGTCCGCGATGACGGCCGGCGTTGTGGTTTCGTCGGCGGAAACACCCACGGTGTCGGCATCAACCAAGCGCAGGTTGATGCCCTTCGCGTCCGCCGCGGCCACAATATCTGCGGCCTTGCCGGGAACCCGGGCGGTCACGGTGTCGAAGAAGGTCCCGTGCAGCAGTTCGACGCCGGCGGCCTGGAGGGCGGCCGCCAGCGAACGGGCCGAGTCATGCGCCCGGCGGGCAATCGCCGTCAGGCCTTCGGGGCCGTGGTACACGGCGTACATGGAGGCGACAATGGCCAGCAGGGCCTGTGCGGTGCAGATATTGGAGGTGGCCTTCTCCCGGCGGATGTGCTGCTCGCGGGTCTGCAGGGCCAGGCGGTAGGCGGGGGTGCCGGCGGAGTCCTTGGAGACGCCGACCAGGCGGCCCGGCAGGGAGCGTTCCAGGCCCTTGCGCACGGCCATGTAAGCGGCGTGCGGGCCGCCGAAGAACAGCGGAACGCCGAAGCGCTGCACGGAGCCGACGGCAATGTCCGCGCCCTGCTCGCCGGGAGGGGTGATCAGGGTCAGGGCCAGCAGGTCAGCCGCAACGGTGACCAGCGCGCCGCGTTCCTTTGCTTCGGCAATCAGCGCGGCCTGGTTGCGGACCACGCCGGAGGCACCGGGCTGCTGCAGAACGACGCCGGCCAGTTCACCGTCGGGGAGTCCGTTGGCCAGGTCCGCGACGATGACCTTGAAGCCGAGCGCCTTCGCCCGGCCCTTCACTACGGCGATGGTCTGCGGGAAGGCTTCGGAGTCCAGCACAATGGCGCCGTTGCCCTTGGACTTGTTGGACCGGCGCATCAGCAAAACGGCCTCAGCCACCGCGGTGGCTTCATCCAGCAGGGACGCATTGGCGATCGGCAGTGCGGTGAGGTCCTGGACCATGGTCTGGAAGTTCAGCAGCGCTTCAAGCCGGCCCTGGGAGATTTCGGGCTGGTACGGGGTGTAGGCGGTGTACCAGGCCGGATCCTCCACCACATTGCGCAGGATTACCGGCGGGGTGTGGGTGGAGTAGTAGCCCTGCCCGATCATCTGCACGGCGGTTTTGTTCTTCCCGGCGATACGACGCAGCGCGGCCAGGGTTTCCTCTTCGGATTTCGCCGGATCCAGCACCAGCGGGAAGCCCTGCCGGATGGCGGCGGGGACAGCCATGTCCGCCAGCCCGTCCAGGGTGTCGTAGCCAACGGCCTTGAGCATGGTTTCGACGGCGTCGCCGCGGGCACCGATGTGCCGGTCCGCAAACGCGGCGGCAAGGGTGGAGGAGGACGGTTCTACAGGCATGAGAGGCTCCAGGAAAGGCAGACGGGGGTACGCCAACTAACGAAGGCTCCTCCCCGCTCTGTATTGGACCTGAGAGATTCCGCGGGTGTACTTCCGCTTGCACCGTCGGTGAGTCCCGACCGGGGCCGGAACTGCTTTCCAGAGTTGCCTCGCCATGGCGGTACGGGGGCCTGAGAGATTCCCGGGGAGGGTTTGCTCCTACGGCGCCCGGCGCGATGCTCGTGTGCATCCGGCGGGACTCTCCCGCCACGGCTGATAAAGGCATGTTCATTTGTGGGTGTCACACGCACGTGACACAGCAAACTCTAACCCGACGCCCGCACGGCCTCAACCCCTCGACACACCCGGCTGCGGGGGCCGTACGCAGCCCCACACGAGCGCTGTGACCTGCAACGTCACAATCCTGTAATTTGACGGGGCCAGTAGGCGGCTTCCAAACTGAAATGTCGGCGGCAGCGCCAACAGCAAGGTGCTGTCCCCTTCCGGGAGCGGCATAGGCGAGTACGGCGGTTAGCTGCCGGCGGGTGCCTATTAGAAGGATTTTGATGTCTGAGCGCATTACCCGCCCACCGAGCGACAGCCCTGTTTCAGCGCCGCAAAACAATTCCGCTGAGCCGCATCTTGCCCGCTCACTCTCCAGCCGCCACATCCAGCTGCTGGCTATCGGCGGAGCCATCGGCACCGGCCTGTTTATGGGTTCGGGCAAGACCATCTCCGTTGCCGGCCCGTCCGTCATCTTTGTTTACGCGATCATCGGCTTCATGCTGTTTTTCGTCATGCGGGCCATGGGCGAACTGCTGCTCTCGAACCTCAATTACAAGTCCTTCAGCGATTTCTCCGCGGACCTGCTCGGCCCCTGGGCCGGCTTTTTCACCGGCTGGACCTACTGGTTCTGCTGGGTGGTCACCGGCATTGCGGACGTGGTGGCCATTGCCCACTACGTGACGTTCTGGTGGGGCAACGCTCCGCTGTGGATACCCGCGCTGGCCTGCATACTGGTCCTGCTCGCGCTGAACCTGCCCACGGTGAAGGCCTTCGGCGAGACCGAATTCTGGTTCGCACTGATCAAGATCATCGCTATCCTCACCCTGATTGTGGTGGGCCTGGCCATGGTCCTGACCGGCTTCACCCACGGCGACGGCGTCACGGCAGGCTTCAACAACCTCTGGGACCACGGCGGCTTCTTCCCCACCGGTCCCATGGGTTTTGTGGCCGGCTTCCAGATAGCCGTCTTCGCCTTTGTGGGCATCGAACTGGTGGGCACCGCCGCCGCGGAGACCAAGGACCCGGAGAAGAACCTTCCCCGCGCCGTGAACTCCATCCCCATCCGCATCCTGCTCTTCTACGTAGGCGCCCTCGTTGTACTGATGGCCGTGGTCCCCTGGGACGAATTCAGCGCCGATGAAAGTCCGTTCGTAGGGATGTTCACACTGGCCGGCCTGGGCACGGCTGCGGCCGTAGTGAACTTCGTGGTGCTGACTTCCGCGGCATCCAGCGCGAATTCGGGGATATATTCCACCTCGCGCATGGTTTTCGGCCTGGCGCACGACGGCGATGCCCCTCAGGCTTTCGGCCGGCTGTCCCGGCGCAAAGTGCCCCAAAATGCTCTGTTCTTCTCCTGCACCTTCCTGCTCGCCGGCGTCGTGCTCCTGTATGCCGGCGAGTCCGTCAGCGCCGCGTTTACACTCGTAACCACAATTTCCGCGCTGTGCTTTATGTTCGTCTGGTCCATCATCCTGGCCAGCTACCTGGTGTACCGGAAGCGCCGGCCGCAGCTGCACGAAGCATCGAAGTTTAAGCTGCCGGGCGGCGTCGTTATGGTGTACGTGGTATTCGCCTTCTTCGCCTTCATCCTGTGGGCGCTGACCACCCAGCCGGACACCTTCCAGGCCCTGTTGGTAACGCCCTTCTGGTTCATCCTGCTCGCTGTGGTGTACGCATTCCTGCGCCGCACTCCCGTGCACCAGGCGCGGGTGGCGGCGCATCAGGACAAGGTGGTCCGCGAGCGCGCCGAAGCGGTGCGGGCCCGCTAGTACACCACGGTGCCCCGGGAGCTGACCCTTGCCCCGCCAGTCCGGGCGCCCGGTTTGCTGCTGGCGTCCACTTCGAGGCCGAAGGTGTTAAGCGGCACCTCCAGCGCCGTCACCAGATGAGGAACCACCTCGTGCTGGATCCGGGCGATGACCCCCTGCACATCCGCATCGGAGTTCACCGTGACCTTCATGGCCAGGTCGGGTTCATCTGCCGTGCCCCGCAGGCGCACGCTGGAGGAGACCACTCCGGGCAGCTGTTCCGTCTCGTTGCTGACGGCGGCCGCAAGCACTGCCGGATCGCAGACCGTTATGCCCCGCGCCGGGTCTTCCTGCAGGCGGAAGGTCCCCGCCGTCCGGCTGCGCGGAATCTGGGCCAGGATCCACCAGAGGCCAAGAATGCCCAGCACCACGCCGGCCAGCAGTACCACCCACGGCGCTGACTCGCCGGCGAGCAATTCCGCACCGTCCGCCAGCAGCGGCTCCGATGCGTTGGCCACGCCGCCCAGCACACCGGTGGCGATAAGCACCGCCAGCACTCCGGCGGCAAGGAAAACTATCCCGAGGATGATCAGCCACGTCCGGTTGGCCGCTCCGGCATGTTCTTTCATTGAGGCTGGCCTTTCTGCTTGTCCGTCACCGCTCCCGGGTCATTCCCGGGAGCGGATGGAGGCGGTGACTTCCGGCACCGGATCCAATCCGGTGGCGGCAAGACGGGACCGCACCCCGTCCACCACCCAGTGCTGGAGATCCGCGGTGCCGTGCAGTGCGGTAGTGACGTCCAGATGGACCCTTCGACCCGAGGCAGTCGCCGAGGCGGAGGACACCCCGTCAATGTGGTTGCAGGTGGACGCGGCCAGCCGCGCGACGGCACGCCGGCTCATCACCACCGTTTCCCCTCCCCGCACCGAAGGCACCCCGCCGGACTCCCCGGCTCCGGGCAGGCCCGGCATGTTTACGGGTTTGGCCCGCAGCGGCAGGGCGCCGAATTCGCCGGGGATGATCCCGCACAACAGCAGGATCAGGCCGATGAGGAGCAGGACCACCGCGGCGGTCCAGCCCTGAGGGCTGTCCCAGGAGGTGGAGGACAGCCACACCAGCGGCTCGGCAAAAAAGACCGGCCACATCCCTTCCGCCAGCCGGACCACTGCCGCCCACACCAGTGCCGCCCCCAGTGCCAGCAGCAGGAGGGCGGTGACCACGGCAGGGCCGGACCGGCTGGGTCTGCGCCGCATGGAGACCGGCGGGTGAATCCTCCCGCTCATTGCAGCCTCCGGCGTGAGATCTGCGTGCCGGCGGGCTTCAGCCAGGACACAGTAATGTCCACCTGCCGTACCTCCACACCCGTCAGTTCAGTGACCCGGTCGGTAATCCGGCGGCGCAGCTGTTCCGTAGCCTGCCGCAGGGCAATCGGATACGGCAGTCCCACGGTGACTTTCAAACTGGCAATATTTCCCGCCAGTTCCACACTGGCATCCGGCCTGGCGGACAGATCGGCCCGGGCGCCGATCCCCAGAAAGCCTCCCGAACTGCCGCCTGCAAAGGTTTCATCCCGGGCAACCTGGCTGGCGGTTTTCTCCAGCACCCGCCGGGACAGCACGGTTTCCCCCCGGTCATTGATATCCCGTGCCGGACGCAGCCGTCCCGGCGCCGATGGGATGCTCATCGGCTTGACGCTCTGCCGAGCATCCCCTGAACGTCCACCTTTCCGTCCACCACCAGACCCACGAGGAGTCCGATCAGACCAAAGAGAAGCGTAATGAGGAGCGCCAGCCAACCGCCGAAGGCCAGCACGATTCCCAGTACCAACCCGATTACCAGACACCACCGCGTTGCGGACATGGAGTCCTCCTTCTGCTTGTTGTACTGCCGTTACTGCAGGCTCTTGGGCGGCTTGTTTTCGCTCTCGCCGCTCTCATCCTGTTCATCCGGCAGGTGTACGTCCGTGACATTCACGTTGACTTCGAGCACCTCCAGTCCGGTGGCGTTTTCCACGGACCGGATGACGTTGCGCCGGATGCTCTGGCTGACCTCCACTACGGAGAAGCCGTACTCCACCACGATGCTCACATCCACGGCTGCCTGCCGCTCTCCCTTTTCCACTGTGACGCCGTTGCTGACGTTGGTCTGCGAGCCCGGGATCCGCTCGGTCATGGAACTGAAGGCCCGCCGCGCTGCGTTGCCCATGGCGTAGACACCGGGCACTTCGCGGGTGGCCATTCCGGCCAGTTTCTGCACCACGGTTTCTTCAATGGTGGTGTCGCCCCGGGGAGTCTGCAGCGGGCCGGACCGGCGCTGGGCGTCCATCCCCGACGACTCGTGATCGTGTCCCTGCGGGTCCGGAGCCGGGGGCCGGGCCTGGGTTCCGGTTCCGGAGGGGT
This sequence comes from Arthrobacter sp. YD2, assembly GCF_030410475.1. Classification (NCBI taxonomy): domain Bacteria; kingdom Bacillati; phylum Actinomycetota; class Actinomycetes; order Micrococcales; family Micrococcaceae; genus Arthrobacter; species Arthrobacter sp. YD2. The sequence goes on along the minus strand of NZ_JAUHHB010000001.1, from coordinate 353,155 downwards.
CCGGGACGCTCTGGGCTCCCCGGGGGGTGGTGGTTGCCGGTGTGGGTCCGGCCGGTTTCGATGGATCTGCCATGGGAATCATCTCTCCTGCGATCGTTGCGGCGTCACCGCGCACGCCCCTTACAGGATTAATGACGTGTGCGGACGGGAAACGTCACGGCCGCAGCTGAGATTTGGGTATCTTCCCCTCGGTCCGGCAGCCGCTTATTCCGCCCTGCCCGCACCTCTGGGAAAATCGGAGCAGATCCGGTCACTGCCGGACGGACAAGGGACACCATGGCAGGATCCGAGCTGCCGCAGGCGGCACATGACCGGAGGGGTTCCACCCGCAGCCCGGCGGGGACGGATACCGGCTTCCCGAACGAGGTTTCCCTCGTGGCGATGGCCAGGGGCGGCGATCTGACGGCGTTCGAATACCTTGTGGCACTTTACCGGGAACGGTTGTTCCGGCTGGCCTACCGCATGCTGCGGGACCGCGGCGATGCCGAAGACGTTGTGCAGGACACACTCACGGCTGGCTGGCGCGTGCTGCCGTCATTGGAACGCGACGATGCGTTCGGCGGATGGGTCTACCGCACAGCCACCAACCGCTGCCTCGACGTCCTGCGCCGCCGCACCTCCCACCCGCAGGACATGCTGGATCCGGATGCTGATGACCCGCACTTCCGTGCCGCGTTTCCCGGTACGGACCCGCACCGCACCGCGGAAGTCTCGGCTGAACTCGAGACCCTGCGGCGTGCCCTCTCCCTGCTCCCGACGGACCAGCGGGCATGCTGGCTGCTGCGCGAAGTCCATGACCAGAGCTACGCGGAGATTGGTGCCGCCCTGAGGATCAGCCCCCAGGCGGTCCGCGGGCGGCTGGCACGGGCGCGGGAACACCTGGCAGCGGCTATGACGGAGTGGAAGTAGGCACCGGTAATGCTGGGTCACAGGACACATTTACCCTTGTAATTCCACTCCACAGATAATAATATCCACGATACGGAAGAAAGTGTAGGGTTGGCGGTTCATCACGGACCGCCGCGGCCCCGTTGCTGCACCCGCACCCGCCCCACAGGCATTGTCGACAGGGAGAACCATCATGGCCATTGAAGTAACCGACCCCTCACCCGCAGAGGGAGCGGAGCAGATCCTGACCCCCGAGGCACTGGAATTCATCGAGGAACTCCACCGCCGCTTCCGCAGCACCCGCGACGAGCGCCTCGCTGCCCGCACCGTCCGCCGCCGCGAGGTTGCCGCCTCGGGCAAGCTGGACTTCCTGCCCGAAACCGCCGAGGTTCGCAGCGGAGACTGGAAGGTAGCCGAGGCCCCGGCCGCACTGCAGGACCGGCGCGTGGAAATGACCGGCCCGGCCTCCCCCGCCAAGATGGCCATCAACGCGCTGAACTCCGGCGCGAAGGTCTGGCTTGCCGACCTCGAGGATGCCTGCACCCCCACCTGGCACAACGTGGTGGATTCGCAGGTGAACCTCTACCACGCAGCCCGGGGAGACCTTTCCTTCACGTCCCCCGAGGGCAAGGAATACAAGCTGCGCACGGATGCCCCGCTCGCCGTCGTCGTGATGCGCCCGCGCGGCTGGCACCTGCCGGAGAAGCACGTACTGATCGACGGCGAACCCGCCGTGGGCGCACTGGTGGACTTTGGGCTGCACTTCTTCGCCAATGCCAAGCAGCTGCTCGAGAACGGCCAGGGCCCGTACTACTACCTGCCCAAAATGGAGAGCCACCTCGAAGCCCGGCTCTGGAATGACATCTTTACCTTCGCCGAAGAGTACGTGGGCGTACCCCAGGGATCGGTCCGCGCCACGGTGCTCATCGAGACCATCCCGGCGGCATTCGAGATGGACGAGATCCTCTACGAACTCCGCGACCATGCCTCGGGCCTGAACGCCGGCCGCTGGGATTACCTGTTCAGCATGATCAAGGTCTTCCGTGACGCCGGAAAGTCCTTCCTGCTGCCCGACCGCGCCGACGTCACCATGACGGCACCGTTTATGCGCGCCTACACCGAGCTGCTGGTGAAGACCTGCCACCGCCGCGGCGCCTTCGCGATGGGCGGCATGGCCGCGTTCATCCCGAACCGCCGCGAACCGGAAACCACTGCCGCCGCCCTGGACAAGGTCAAGGCGGACAAGACCCGCGAAGCCGGCGACGGTTTCGACGGCTCCTGGGTGGCACACCCGGACCTGGTTGCCACCTGCAAGGACGTTTTCGACGGCGTGCTGGGCGAGAAGCCCAACCAGGTGGACCGGCAGCGGGACGATGTTTCGGTCAGCGCTGCGGACCTGCTGGATGTCAGCACCGCCGGCGGATCCATCACCGAGGCCGGACTGCGGTCAAACCTCTACGTGGCTGTCAACTACGTGGCCATCTGGCTTTCCGGCAACGGTGCAGTGGCCATCCGCAACCTGATGGAAGACGCTGCGACGGCGGAGATTTCCCGGTCCCAGGTCTGGCAGCAGGTTCGCAACAACGTGGTGCTTGAGGACACCGGCGACACGGTGACGGAGGAACTGGTCAGCCGGATCCTTGCCGAGGAAACCGAACGCCTGCGCGGTGAGGTCTCCGAGGAAATGTTCACGGCGTACTTCGAACCGGCCAGCCGCATGATCGGCGAGATCAGCCTCTCCGAGGACTACCCGGACTTCCTGACCCTGCCTGCATACGAGCTGATCGACTAGCCGGGCACACCGCCACGGTTCACCCCGGCGGTGTGAGCGCGCTTCGGGTCCTGCCGCTTTGCGGCGGGACCCGAAGGTAGCCGCTGCTCCAGCGGGTAATCGCCGCATAGGCCTGCGCCCGCACCGCCGGTGCGGACAGGAACACGTCATGCATGGCGTTGGCAATCCGCACCACGCTCACCGCGGAACCCAGCGACAGTGCCCGGTGGGCCACCACGTTTACATCGAGGGCGACGTCGGCGCGTTCCGCTGCCTCGGACCACCTCGGGTGCAGGTAACTCTTGTCCGAGAGCAGCACCAGCACGGGCACCTCCAGCCGGAGCCCGTCCGCCACGGTTGCCTGGGCTGAAAAGACGGCATCCAAAAACGCCACGGTAACGGGAAACCCGCGGACCGGGCGCCAGTCCGTGTTGTAGTGCCATTCCCCGCCAAACGCTGCGGAGACGGTCCGGGTGTAAATCCCCTGATCCACCGGAGGGAACAGAGTGCGGGGCCGGCGCTGCGCCTGAAGGCTCACCAGCGGAGACATCACGCGGCGGGCCAGTTCGGTGGCCTGGAATTCCAGCCAGGGACTGTTCAGGATCAGGGCAGCCGCCCGTCCCGGATGCCGGTACACCCAGGTGGCCAGCGTCAGCCCGCCGGTGGAGTGCCCAAGCAGGATGAGCGGGGCTGCGTCCGGCCGGTCCTGGCCCATGGCCCGCAGTGCCGCCTCCAGATCCGGGTCATACTCCGCGAGGCTCCGGGCAAAGCCGGGTTCCTGGCCCGGCCGCAGGCTGCGCCCGTAATTGTGCAGGTCCACTGCGAAGAAGCGCGCGCCACGGCCCGCCCAGTAGCGGGCCAGTTCGGTCTGGAAAAAGTAGTCCGACCAGCCGTGTACGTACAGCACGTCGGCAGGGACGGCGTCCGGGCTCCCGGAATCCGCCGCCGGCACCGGCCCGCGGGGATGGGGCTCCGGCGGGACGTAACGCACAAGCGTGGCCACCGAACCACCGGGGAGGGGCATGGTCAGCTGCTCGAACCCCTCCCCCAGAATGTCCGGACGCCACTCCTGCGCCGCCGGGATCCCGTCCGCGGACTCATTCATTCTGTGCCGCCACGTTCCCGGCCGGGAGTCCGGTTCCGCTAGTCAAAAAGAATCACCTGGCGGATCGCGTGGCCGTCCGCGAGGGTGTCCATGGCAGCGTTGATGTCCTCCAGGGCGATCGTGGAGGAGACCAGTTCCTCCACCGGAAGTTTTCCCTCCCGCCAGAGCTGTGCATACACCGGAATATCGCGTGCAGGCACGGCAGAACCGAGGTAGCTGCCGATGATGGTCCTGGCCTCGGCCGTCAAGGTGAGCGGAGTGATCTCCGAGGTCTGGTCCGGGCCGGGAAGGCCCACTGTCACGGTGGTGCCGCCGGGCGCAGTGATCCGCACCGCTGTTTCAAAGGCCCGGGGATGCCCGGCTGCCTCGATCACCAGCGCCGGGCGGATGCCGGCCTCAATCGCCTCCTGCGGGGTATACACCGCGTCAGCGCCCAGTTCCTTGGCCCGGATGAGTTTCTCCGGCAGTGCATCAATGCCGATGACCGTGCGGACATCCAGCGACAGCGCCGTCAGGAGGGCTGCCATGCCCACCCCTCCGAGCCCGACTATTGCGACGTCGTCGTCCCGGCCCGGACGCGCGGGGTTCAGCACGGCTCCGCCGCCGGTAAGGACGGCGCAGCCCAGCAGGGCGGCTACCTGAGGCGGAATATCGTCCTCCACCGGCACCACGGACTTCCGGTTGACCACCGCGTGGGTCGCGAAGCCGGAAACGCCCAGATGGTGACGCACTTCCCCGCCGTCGGGGTAACGCAGCCGCATCCCGCCCCCAAGAAGCGTGCCGGCGTTATTGGCCGCGCTGCCGGGAATGCAGGGCATTTTGCCGTCCGTCCGGCAACCCGCGCAGTCGCCGCAGCGCGGCAGGAAGGCCATCACTACCCGCTGCCCCACACTGAGATCCTGAACGCCGTCGCCCAGCTCCTCCACCCTGCCCGCCGCTTCATGCCCGAGCAGCATGGGCAGGGGCCGCACCCGGCTGCCGTTCACCACCGACAGGTCCGAGTGGCACAGGCTGGCCGCCTCGATGCGCACCAGGATCTCCCCCGGCCCCGGCGGATCGAGTTCCAGGTCGCGTACAGCTACGGGCCGGGAACGGGCGTAGGGGCGCTCGGCGCCCATGGTTTCGAGGACCGCTCCCCGGATGGACCTGGTGCCCTCGATACCCATGAACTCTCCTTCGAAGATTCCTGCCGCGTCTGTCCGGTCCGGCGGTTTCCGCACCGACAGCCTTATTCCACCACGTCCGGCACGTTCCAACACGCCCCGGATGGGCACCGGTGCCGGAATCCTTTGGCAAGATGAAGTCATGAGTGAGAGTTCCGCGACCGTACCGGCACTGCCGGACAAAGACACCCTTGCCTTGAAGCGTGCCCTGGCCGCCGGGGATGTGACCGTCTTTGTGGACGGGACCGCCCTGCGGCTTCCGGACGCAGCCAGGGACGCGGTGCTGGAGCTGCTCTCCCGCCTGGCCCGGGGCGATGCCGTCAAGATCTCCACCCCGGCTCCTGCGGACCCGCCCCTTCCTGCCGGGCCGGTGCCGCTGCTGACCACCTCGCAGGCCGCCGCCGCCGCCGGAATTTCACACACCTACCTGCGGAACCTGACCGACGCCGGCATCATCCCGGTGCAGTACCGCGGTTCGCACCGCCGCATCCGGATGGAAGACATCCAGGCCTGGCTTGAATCCCAAAGTGCCGCCAAAGCGGCGCGCGAAACCGCCGGCCCGGGCGGAACGGACAGCTGAGCCGCCAACCGGCAGCGGACGCATATGCCCGCAACGGTGCCCGGGGATCTATGCTGGGGCTGTGTCGGCGGACACCCCGCCGGCTGACCCTACTGACGGAGCAATACTGTGATCATCGGTATCCCCAAGGAAATCAAGAACAATGAATTCCGCGTAGCAATCACTGCCTCGGGAGTGCACGAGCTCCTTACCCACGGCCATGAGGTGCTGGTACAAAGCGGTGCCGGCACCGGTTCAAATATTTCCGACGCGGAGTATGCCGCGGCCGGAGCGCGGATCCTGGACTCAGCCGACGACGTCTGGTCCCAGGCCGCCATGATCCTCAAGGTGAAGGAACCCATCGCCTCCGAGTACCGCCATTTCCGGCCGGGCCTCATTCTCTTCACCTACCTGCACCTCGCTGCGGAGGCGGAACTGACCTCTGTCCTGCTGGAATCCGGTGTCACCGCCATTGCGTATGAAACCGTGCAGCGCGGCAGGGCCCTGCCGCTGCTTGCCCCCATGTCCGAAGTTGCCGGGCGGCTCTCGGTCCAGGTCGGAGCCCAGTCCCTGATGGCTCCCGCCGGCGGTCCCGGGCTGCTGCTGGGCGGCGTGCCGGGAGTCCGTCCCGCCAAGGTGGTGGTGCTGGGCGCCGGAGTCGCCGGCACCAATGCCGCTGCGGCCGCCGTCGGCGCCCATGCCGACGTCACCGTGCTGGACATCAATATTGACCGGTTGCGCGAACTTGATGCCCAGTACGCCGGGCGGATCAAAACCGTGGCATCCAACGCGTTTGAAATCGAGCGTGCCGTGCTGGACGCGGACCTCGTGATCGGCTCCGTGCTGATTCCCGGTGCCAAGGCCCCCAAGCTGGTCACCAATGCCATGGTGGCGCGGATGAAACCCGGCAGTGTCCTGGTGGATATCGCCGTGGACCAGGGCGGCTGCTTCGAGGACAGCCACCCCACCACACACGAGGAACCGACGTTCCGGGTGCACGGATCGCTGTTCTACTGCGTGGCCAACATGCCCGGCGCCGTGCCGAACACGTCCACCTATGCCCTGACCAATGTGACGCTGCCCTACGCAGTGGCCCTGGCTGACCGCGGCGTCACCGGCGCTTTCGAGCGGTATCCCGAGCTGGCCCACGGCCTGAATATCGCCGGCGGACGGGTCACCCACTCCTCCGTGTCCGCGGCACATGGCCTTGAGCTGGCTTCGGACTGGCCTGAACTGGTCAACTCCTAGGCTCCGCCGCACGGTTCTGCTTCCGTCCCGGAAACAGAACCGTGCGGCGCCTTCGGGTGCGGCCTTAGTGGACCGGGATGTCCGCCTTGGCGGCGGGTCCGCGCAGCACCGGCTTGCCCAGCAGCGAGATGACGACGGCGCCCAGCGCCATGGGAATCACGAACAGGAAGTACAGGTCGCCGGGGGTCCAGCCGCCGTCGATCAGGGCACCGGCCAGGATCGGGGACACGATGGCACCCACCCGGCCCATACCGATCACCAGTCCCAGCGCAGTGCCGCGCACGTCACTGGTGTAGTAGGTGGGGCTGATGGCCAGCATTCCGGCGATGGGCGCATTGGACCCGAAGCCCACCAGCGCCGCGGCAAACAGTGCCCAGCCGAGTGAACCGGTAGTGGAATTGGCGAACACCACAAACGTTGCCGCGCCAATCACGAAGAAGACGGCCAGCACCTTCCGCATGGGGAAGCGGGCCCCAAACAGGCCCAGCATGACCGCACCCACGATGGCGCCCACGCTGAAGAGGATGCCGGCATTGATCCCGTCCTGGGCCGAGAACCCGCTGGCGGTGATCAGTTTAGGCGTCCACGAGTTCGCGAAGTAGAAGCTGGCCATCAGGATGAAGTAGGCCAGCGCCAGCAGGATGGTGCGCCGGGCGTTGTAACCGGTGAGGATGTCCGCAAAGCGGGACTTGTGATGCTGCTGCTGCACCCGTTCGGGCAGCACGTCCACGGCGGGCTGGCCAATGGCACGCAGGCTCCGGTTGACCCGTTCCAAGGCACCGGCCGGGCGCCGTACCAGCAGATAGTCCACGGATTCCGGGAACACCTTCATCACCAGCGGAATCATCATGAAGGTCACGACGGCGCCGAACATAAACGCTGACCGCCAGCCGTACTGGCTGATCAGCACCCCGGTGACTATGCCACCAAGAACACCGCCGATCGGCTGACCGATACTGACAATGGCCAGCGCCGTGGAGCGGCGCTTGGCGTTGGAGAACTCGGAAGCAAAAACATTGATGGTTGCCTGCAGGGTTCCAATGGCTATGCCGGTCACAAAACGCAGGGCCACCAGCACGGCATAGCTGGGGGCAAAGAAGGAGGCCAGCATGCCGAGGGCAACGATGCAGACGCCGATCAGCAGGGTCTTCTGCCTGCCGATAATGTCGGCCACGGTCGAGACGAAGATCGACCCGACGGCCATTCCCACCAGCGCGGCGCTCAGCAGGTAGCCCAGCTGCGCGCCGTTCAGCCCCCACTCCGCCTCCACGTGGCTGGCAGTGAATGCCATGACCAGAACGTCAAATCCGTCGATCATGTACAGCATGGTGCAGATGGCAATGATGGCCACCTGCCGGGGACTCATCCGGGCTTCTTCGATCCGGTCCTTGATGTGCATCAGATAACGCTAACTGAGAGAAGGGCCACATACAGATTCGATGTCAATCTGTGTCAGTTTCCGCCGCTGCGGCCCGGATGGAGCGATTGGCGGGGAGAGCGGTTTCGCTCTACTATTTCCCTTGGTCAAGACGTGGCCGAAGGTCTTTGCCTCTCCCGTACCCTGCCTTCACGAGGAATCCGTGCCGTACTCCCACGTCTGCCCTGCTGACGCACCCCGAAGGTTTCTTCCCGGTGCATTTCCCGCCCCGGCCTGCCCCGCCGGCCACCGCACCCGGTTACGGGCACTGTGAACAACGAACCGGACACCGCGTCGGGCACCGCTCCGGACAACGAGCCGCAGATGCCGGACACTGATGGTCCCGCGCAGGACCCCGCACCCGCTCCCGGATACTTTCCTCGCCTACTGTCGGCAGCTGCCCACGTGACCCATCTAGCCTCCGACAGTGTGCTGGAACGGTTTGACCTCACCCGCGACCGGTATTCCCTGCTCAACCGCCTCGCCCTGTCCACAGCCGATGACACCGCCCTTGCCGCCACCACCGGGCAGCCGGCTTCCCTGGACAGTGACCTGGCGTCCCTGCATTCCTCGGGGTACGCCTCGCGTAACGGGCAGGGCCTGTGGTGCATCACTGACGCGGGCCGTCAGGTCATTGAGTGCGCAAAGCTGGCGGAGGCCGAAATAACACTCGACGCCGAGGACAGCCAGGAGCTGCGCAAGGCGCTTCGCTCCCTGATTTCCTCCCTGCGGCTCGACCGGCCGGACGGGACCGGGAACCGCCGGCCCTAGCCCGGCGTCCCACCCGGTCGGGACTTCCCGTCACCCTTCGTGCGGTAAATGCAAGCCCTTTCGGGAATAAATTTCCGTGCTGGCCCGTTTAAGGGGTTGAAACGTTATTCGTGTCCGCGCCCCAGTCAGAGTGCGCGGCCAGACAGGAGTTCCAACCTTGAGCACCACAATCTTGACCCTCGTCGGCAGCCTGCGCGCCGGTTCCGTTAACCGCCAGCTCGCCGAAACTGCCGCAGCGGGCGCCCCGGAAGGCGTCGAGGTTCAGATCTTTGACCGGCTTGGCGAGATCCCCTTCTACAACGAAGACATTGACGCCGAGGGAACTATTCCCGAGACGGCACAGGCCCTTCGCAACGCTGCCGCCGCTTCCGACGGCCTGCTGCTGATCAGCCCCGAGTACAACGGGACCATGCCGGCCGTCCTCAAGAACGCCATCGACTGGCTGTCCCGTCCGTTTGGCGCCAGCCCCATCTCCGGAATGCCCACCGCGGTTATCGGCGCTGCCTTCGGCCAGTACGGCGGCGTTTGGGCCCAGGATGATGCCCGCAAGTCGGTGGGAATCGCCGGCGCCCGCGTGGTCGAGGAAGTACGCCTGGCCATCGGCAGCTCGGTAACCCGTTACGCCGAACTGCACCCGAAGGACGATGCAGAGACCGTGGCCCAGCTGGACGAAGCCCTCCGCGTGCTGGCCGACGCCTCTGTTTCCGCCGTCTAGTTTCCGCCGTCTAGTTCCCGCCGTCTAGGGAGAATCCCGGCGGAGAGCAGTCAGCACCCGCACAACAGGGAAGGGACGGACCGGTACCGGTCCGTCCCTTCCCTGTTCTACGTTCTACCTTCTACGCGTTGCCCCGCCTAGTACCAGGCCCTTAGTACCAGACCTGATCGGCCCAGGCTGCGTCGCGCAGGTACTCCCGCGCCGGGCCGACATTCCATGCCTCCCCAAAGGGTTCAAGGACGCCGCTGTCCCTCATATCGGCAAGTACATCTTCGGAACAGCCCAGCACTGAGCCCAGCTCATGGGCCTGCGCAACAACTACCTCTTCTTGATCGGCCACGGTACGGGCCCCCTTCCCTTGATGCGCCGGATCAGCGCTTGTCGAGCAGAACCGATTCGCGTTCAGGGCTCCATGTGCGTGCGTACAGTCCCATGGCAGCTTCCTCGCGCAGGCTCAGACCGAGCCGGTTCAGGAGCATGTGTGCCTGATAGACAGTCAGGTGCTGTGCGCTTCGGCTAAGCCGGGCCTTGTCCGCCCGGTACAGGTAGGTATCGATTCCCCGGAACCAGCGGCGCCGCCAGTTTTCGACGGCCGATTCCGCCGCCGTCGCCGCCATCAGCCGGTGGGTCGGCATCACCTTGGCGCCCACCTGCACCGACATTGCCTGGCGCACACCCGCTGCGCGCGGGCCGAATCCGGCGGTGCAGCTACGCAGGTGGCTGTCCCAGTAGTAGTCCCAGGAGAGCCTCCGGCGGTCCGGCCAGGCCGATGCCCGCGGGCCCTTCATCATGCTCCGCGCTGCATCGAAAAGCAGCAGTGACCCGAGGGCCCAGCGGTTCTGGACCTTGGGAAAGCGTGCCGTTGCCCAGCTGGCCAGATCCGAGGAAAGCTCAAAAACCTCTTCGGCGAGGGACAGGCCCTCCACGCCGCCGTACTTGGCCAGGTCCGCCTCCACGCGGGGGTCCTGCGGTTCACCGCCGCCGGGGCTCAACCGGTCCGTAGCGGGTTCGGTGATCTGGTGGCTGGTTTCCAGATGGCCCAGAACACCGCTGGACTGGTCCTGCAGCGCCGCCAACAGCGACTGCAGCCGGTCCAGGGTGTCCATGCCGGCCAACACTTTCAGCTTTACGTGAGCGTGGGCCGGGTCGGCACATCGGGTGTAATACCAGCGCTGCGCGCCCAGGATCTGGGCCTGAGCCGCCAGCGGGGTAACCAGCTCTCCAATGATGCCGTCCGCTACATCGAAGCCCCCGGTGTGGATGGAGAGAGACCACCAATGAGTGCCGGTTTGCGTCCGTGAGGCTGGTCGAACTGCAGCTAGCTGACTCATAAGCGTCTTTCCCCTCGGGGTATTGGTTACCGCCGCTGGAGCGGCCTTGCATTGTTGTTATCTGTGGTCAGCCCAATTGGGGCCGACGGTTAGAACCAATCCCAGCTCTTCATCATGATGGCTATCCCCCTTGTGTCTCTTCTGGCTGAAGCTCAGCCGGCGCCTTGATTGACTCCGAAAGCTTCCCCCGCGGTCACGCGGACTGTAAATACCCTCCGGTGCCCGGTTCCGGACATGTCCGCTTCCGGCACACGGGTCAGCCGTTTTTTCTCCGATTTCTGTGGCAGTGCGGCGTATTAGCGGCCCTCCTGCGGATGGACGAGCCGGGTGCGTATGGTGGCATTAACCGGCCATGTCCAACATTTCCTAGTGTGTTGTAGACACAAAACACTTTCGTCACGAGCGGCCCACACTTGCCGCCCGCTGGGTAGGGTGTGCATGGGGGAGGTCAGCTTGCTGCATTGAAAGGATCCGCCGTGCTGTCTCATGCTTCTCTGGATGTTTACCGATTTGCCGTCAGCCGTCCGGGGTGGACGGCTGAAGAGGCATCGGAAGCTCTGGGGTATACGAGCCGGGTCATCGATGCCGCAATAGCGGAGCTCACCTCGCGCTGCCTGCTGCTCAAGCAGGCTGCGGACTGCCCCAGCTACACGGCCGTTTCCCCGGAGGTGGCCCTGGCTGAACTGGTGGATCCGGACGAGCGCGCGCTGTTGGAACTACGCGGAAGAATCAATGCCCGACGCCGGGAAATGGCCGCACTGACGCCGGCCTACGCCGAGGCCCGCAAGCGTCTTGCCGCGGATTCCTCGGTGGAAGTGGTGGAGGACCAGGAGAAGGTCCAGCGCGTGCTCATCGAATACGGTCGCAGTGCCACGGACCGCGTCCTGATTGCGCGCCCGGGGCAGGGCGCCAATGCCGACATTCACGAGGACAGTGTGCAAAAGGACCTGGATCTGCTGCGCAGCGGCGTCCGGCGCCAGACGCTTTACCATTCCAGCACCCGGGACCACGTTCCCACCCGCAAGGCCGTGGAAACCATCACCGAAGCGGGTGGACAATTCCGTACGCTGCCCTATATGCCCCTGCGCACCCTGATCTTCGATGAAAAAGTGGCAGTGGTGGCGCGGCAGCTCCATCCCGGCGACATGGCAGGGCTGGTAGTACGGGATCCGAACCTGATCCGCATTTTCAGCCTGCTCTTTGAGTTCGCCTGGGGGCTGGCGGAGCCCTTCCTCACCGAAAGCCCGGGCCGGGAGGAACTCACCAGCACGCAGCGCTCGGTTCTCACCGCCCTGGCCGCGGGGCATTCGGACGAGGCCATTGCGCGCCGGGTCGGCATCAGCGTCCGGACCTGCCGCCGGCACATCGCCTGGATGCTGGAGGAACTGGGCGCCGAAAGCCGGTTCCAGGCCGGGATCAAGGCACACAAAGCGGGCTGGATTTAGTCGGGTCCTGCCGGAGGTGGCACCTTTTATGGGCCGGTCCGACACCCCTGCTCGGTTAGGCAACAGCTGTTGCCTAACAGTTAACCCGCAGGGTTAGCATTGGGGGCATGACCCGCGAGGAATTCTCCAATGCAGTAGAACTACCCGTTGACACCATGGCCGCACTGGAGCGTGCCGCCGAATCCCACCGGCACGAAATGCTCTTTTCAAACCGCGCCTTCCACATCAAGCAGTCGGCGGTGCGGGATGTCTTCGACATCTCCATCCAACCCGGCCTGATTTCCCTGGCCGGCGGCAGCCCGTACCTGAAGTCGCTGCCGCTGGAGGACCTGGGCAGGACGGCCCAGCGGATCATCAGCGACCACGGCCTGGAGGCGCTGCAGTACGGCGGCGGCCAGGGCATGGAGGAACTGCGCCGGCAGGCCTGCGAGGTCATGGCCGCAGAAGGGATTACCGACGCCGATCCGGCGGACATTGTCATCACCACAGGCTCCCAGTCAGCGCAGGACGTCGCAGCCAAGGTGTTCTGCGATCCCGGGGACGTCATTCTCTGCGAAGATCCCACATACGTCGGCGCCCTCAACGCCTTTGAAGCCTACGAAGTGGACGTCCGCACCGTCCCGATGGACGCCGACGGCCTGGTTCCGGAGGCCCTGGAGCAACAGATCCGCGCGCTGCAGGCGGAGGGCAAGACCATCAAGCTGCTGTACACCATCCCCAGCTTCAACAACCCCAGCGGGGTAACCCTCACCGAGGCCCGGCGCCAGGCCGTGGTGGATATCTGCAGCCGCAACAACATCCTCATCCTCGAAGACAATCCGTACGGGCTGCTCCGCTTTGACGGCCGGCCACTGCGGCCCATGCGCGCATCAAACCCACAGGACGTGCTGTACCTTGGGTCCTTCTCCAAGATCTTTGCGCCCGGAGTCCGGCTGGGCTGGGCACTGGTGCCGCGGCACCTGTACCGGCGCTTCTATCTGGCCTGCGAGGCGGTGGTCCTGTGCCCCTCCCCGCTGACCCAGATGCTGGTATCCGCATACCTGCGCGAGTATGACTGGATGGGCCATATCCGGGACTCCCGGGAGCTCTATGCCGAACGCTGCTCCACGATGCTCGCCGCGCTGGAGGAACATCTGCCCGCGGACGTTTCCTGGACCCGCCCCGAGGGCGGCTTCTTCATCTGGGTGACCCTGCCGGACGGCGTGGACACCTATCCCCTGCTCTACGAGGCGATCGACGCCGGCACCGTCTTTATCCCCGGCGCGGCCTTCACACCCGGTGAAGGGCCCTCAAACAAGCTGCGGCTGGCCTTCAGCGCCGTATCGCCGGAGGACATCCGGGAGGGTGTCCGCAGGCTGGCACCGATCCTGAGGGCCGCCGTCGACAAGGCCAAGGTGCACCGCGCCGGTTAGGGGCGCGGGCCCGGCTAATCCAGGAGCAGGGCCGGTTCCTCGAGAATTGCCGCCACGTCGGCCATGAATCGTGCGGAGAGATCGCCGTCGACCACGCGGTGGTCAAAGGAGCCGCCGAGTGTGGTGATCCAGCGCGGAACCACTTCCCCGTCCACCACCCACGGTTTCTGCTTGATGGTGCCAAAGGCGACAATCGCCACTTCGCCGGGATTGATGATGGGGGTGCCGGTATCAATGCCCAGCGAACCGATGTTCGTGATGGTCAGGGTTCCACCCTGCATGTCCGCCGGCGGCGTCCTGCCTTCCCGCGCGGTGGAGGCCAGGGAGTTCAGGGCAACCGCGAGTTCCTTCAGTGAGAGATCCTGCGCGTCCTTGATGTTGGGCACCATCAGGCCGCGGGGCGTTGCCGCGGCGATGCCGAGGTTCATAAAGTGCTTGATCAGGATTTCGTCGCCTGCCCAGGACGCGTTGACGGAGGGGTTGCGGGCTGCGGCCCAGATGACCGCCCGGGCGAGGATCAGCAGCGGGGAGACCCTGATGCCCTCAAAATCCTTGGATGTCTTCAGCCGCTTGACGAACTCCATGGTGCGGGAGGCATCCACGTCCACGAAGATGCTCACGTGCGGTGCACTGAAGGCGCTGGACACCATGGCCTTGGCCGTAGCCCGGCGGACCCCCTTCACGGGAATCCGCTCAATCCGGGACTCCTGCGCTCCCGCTCCGGGAGTCCAGAACTGTGGCGCTGATTCCCGCTCCGCCTCCCGCTGGGCCTGGTAGCTGATGAGGTCCTGTTTGGTCACCTCACCGCCGGCCCCGGTTGCGGGGACGTCCGCCAGGTTGATGCCCAAGTCCTTGGCGGCCTTCCGCACCGGCGGCTTGGCCAGTACCCGCTGGATCAGCCGGTTCACCCGGTCCTGGACAGCAGCCGCTGCTGCGGCTGCCGGGGTTGGTTCCGGGCCGGCCTGCGGTGTCCGGGACGGCTGCGTCCGCTCCGGGGACGCTGCTCCCGGGGTCTGAGTCCGGGGTGCAGCCGGGGCGTCGGCGGCGGGTGTAGACGGTGCTGCATCCGCCGGCACGGTGGAACGACGCCGCGGGCGGCGTTTGACGGCGTCCGGCTTGGGTCCGGTGCCGGTCAGGGACGCGGACGGCGCTTCGGGCGAGGAGTCCGCGGGAGTCTGTTCCGGTGTCCGTGCCGCGGGAAGCGCATCATCAGTGCCATCGCGGTCAGCGCCGGCCGCCCCGCCGTCGACCGCCACGCTGATGATGGGCGTGCCGACGTCGACGGTTTCGCCCTCGCGGACCAGGAGTGATGCCACCGTACCGGCGTAGGGAGAGGGCAGCTCAACCAGGGACTTTGCGGTTTCAATTTCGACGATGACGTCATTGACGGCAACTGTGTCGCCCGCCTTGACCTTCCACTCGACGATGTCGGCTTCGGTCAGGCCTTCGCCCACGTCCGGCAGGTTGAATGTCTTTTCAGTCATGGCTTCTCGATCTTCAGGGCTCTGGATGGGGACGGTGGGCAAACGGCGGGGCCGCGCTCAGGCGAAGGACGCTCAGTAGGCGAAGGAACGGTCCAGCGCCTCGAGCAGCCGGTCAATGTCCGGCAGGTAGTGTTCTTCGACCTTGGCCACCGGATAGGGCATATGGAAGCCGCCGACACGCAGCACCGGCGCTTCCAGCGACAGGAACGCCCGCTCGGCCACTCGGGCGGCAATCTCGCCGCCAATGCCGCCGAACGTCGGTGCCTCATGCGTCACGATCAACCGGCCCGTTTTCTTCACCGAGTCCGTGATGGTGTCGAAGTCGATGGGCGATATGGACCGCAGGTCCACTACCTCCACGGACCGGCCGTCCTCCTCCGCGGCAGCTGCTGCGGCCAAGGCCACGGGCACCAGGGGCCCGTAGGTCACGATGGTGGCATCGGTGCCTTCGCGGACAATCTGCGCGGAGAACGGATCCGAGGCGGGTGCCGAGGTGTCGACGTCGCCCTTGAGCCAGTACCGGCGCTTGGGTTCAAAAACGATCACCGGGTCCTTGCAGGCCACGGCCTGCTGGATCATCCAGTAGGCGTCCTGCGGGTTCGACGGCGTGATGATGCGCAGTCCGGCCGTGTGGGCAAAGAGCGCCTCGGGCGATTCGGAATGGTGTTCGATGGAACCGATGCCGCCGCCGTAGGGAATCCTGATGACCACCGGGGCACTGAGGTTGCCCTCGCTGCGCGAGTGCATCTTGGCCAGCTGCGTGGTGATCTGGTTGAACCCCGGGAAGACAAAGCCGTCGAACTGGATTTCACACACCGGCAGGTAGCCGCGCAGGGCCAGTCCGATGGCAGTTCCGATGATGCCGGATTCGGCCAGCGGGGTGTCCATCACGCGGTCGGCGCCAAAATCTGCCTTCAGCCCTTCGGTGACCCGGTAAACGCCGCCGAGGGAACCGATGTCCTCGCCCATCAGCAGCGAGTTCGGATGGGATTCCAACGCTGCGCGCAGGCCGGCGTTGATGGCCTTGGCCATGGTCATGGTGGTGCTCATGCAGTGTGCTCCCGGGAAGCGGCGGTGGGATCGGCGTCGGAATCGGCAAACCCGGCCTCGTACGCGCGGTGGGCGTTCAGCTCCTCGCGGACCAGCGGGTGGGCTTCGGCGTAGACATCCGTGAAGGCGTCCTCAAACCCGGGCGCTTCCATGGCCTGGACGTTCTCGCGCAGCCGGACAGCCATGTTGCGGCCTTCCTCGCGAAGATCCTCAAAGAACGCATCGTCCACCAGATCCCGGCTCCGCAGGTGTTTTTCCAGCCGGAGCAGCGGATCCCGGTCCAGCCAGGCTTCCTCGTCGGCGCTGAGACGGTACTTGGTGGGGTCATCCGCGGTGGTGTGCGCGCTCATCCGGTAGGTAAACGCCTCGATGAGTACCGGGCCGCCGCCGGAGCGGGCATGTTCGAGCGCCCACCGGGTCACGGCGTGCACTGCCAGCACGTCATTGCCGTCCACCCGGATTCCGGGGAATCCGTAGCCCCGGGCGCGGTTGGCCAGCGGAACCCTCGACTGGACCTCGGTGGGAACGGAGATGGCCCAGTGATTGTTCTGGCAGAAGAAGACCACCGGCGCGTTGTAGGAGGCGGCGAAGACCATGCCTTCGTGTACGTCGCCTTCGGAGCTGGCACCGTCACCGAAGTAGGCCACCGTGGCGGCTTCCGGAAGCTTCGGGTTCACCAGCCGGTCCCGGGCCATTCCCATCGCGTAGCCGACGGCGTGCGGAACCTGGGCGGCAAGGACCAGGGTGTAGAGGTGGAAATTCGCTTCCCTGGGATCCCAGCCACCGTGGGAGATACCGCGGAAACGCCGCAGCAGATGCGAGAGCTCGAGTCCGCGGGTGTAGGCCACGCCGTGTTCACGGTAGGTGGGGAAAACGTAGTCCTGCGGCATAAGTGCCCGGCCCGAGGCAATCTGGACGCCCTCCTGGCCGGTCATCGGCACCCACATCACCAGCTCGCCCTGCCGTTGCAGCGCCGTCGCTTCCTCATCGAACCGGCGGACCAGGAACATGTCCCGGTAGAACCCGCGCAGCTCATCTGCCGTCAGGTCCGCGACGTAGCTGCTGTAGGTCGGGTCATGACGGACTTCCCCATCGATGGTGAGCAGCTGGACCATGTCGGGGACAGGGTTCTCCTCGGGAGACCCCATCAGGGTCTGCTCGAATCCGGCCGAGTCGAATTCACTGGCCGGCAGGTGTCCTACGTCCATGCCTACTCCTCGCCCGGGCGGCCAAAGGCCACTCCGGCGCTAGAAATATGCCTTGCGGGGAATACATTCCCCGTTCCGCATATATGTGGAAGTTACTTTCCACAGCCTAACGACGGCGCGGCCTTCGGCCCTACCTAGGACACGCTAGGAAACCCGCGGGCCTTTTGTATAAGTCGCACATATTGACAGGAAACGGGTGTTCGCTTCCTCCTCGCCAATCGTGACTCTCACACCTTCGGTGCCGAAGGCCCTCACAGCCAGGGCCTGCTGCTCCGCCAGCGCCGCAAACTCGGGGGTGTTCTCCCCCAGAGCCAGCCAGACGAAGTTCCCCTGCGCGTCCGGAACGAACCAGCCCAGTGCCTCCAGTCCCTCCACCACGCGGGTCCGTTCGGTCACCAGTGCTTGTATTCTCTCCACAAGTTCGTCGTGATGGCGCAGGGATGCCACCGCCGCCTGTTCGGCGATGGTGGATACGGCGAACGGCACAGCTGCCACCCGCAGGTACTGGGTGATCGGCGGATGCGACACCGAATAGCCAACCCGGAGACCGGCGAGGCCGGCCCCCTTGGAGAAGGTACGCAGGACAACCACGTTGGGGTGCTTCCGGTACATCTCGATGCCGTTGACCGCGTCCGGATCGCGGACGAAGTCCTCATACGCCTCGTCGATCACCACGATGACGCGGGATGGGACCTTGGCCAGGAAGTCTTCCACCTGAGCGGTGGTCAGCGCCGGGCCGGTGGGGTTGTTCGGAGTGCAGAGCAGGATAACCTTGGTCCGCCCCGTGACCGCAGCGGCCATGGCGTCCAGATCATGGGTGCCGTCAGCCCGGAGCGGGACCTTGACGCTTTCCGCCCCGGCGAGGCCAACGCTGATGGGGTAAGCCTCGAAGGACCGCCAGGGGTAAATGACCTCATCCGCGGTTCCGTCCGCATTCCGGCCGGCATATGTGGCCAGCAGCTGGTTCAGCGCGCCCAGGCTTCCTCCGCCAGTCACGATGTCTTCGGCGGGCACGTCCAGGAAAGCGGATAGCTCAGTGCGCAGCGCGGTGGAAAGCGGGTCCGGATACCGGTTGACGGTCGCGTGGTCCGCGATAGCCTTCACTACCGAGGGGAGCGGCGGATAGGGGTTCTCGTTGGAGGACAGTTTGTAGCTTTGCAGGCCGTCGATAACCACCGGAGGCTTGCCCGCCCTGTAGCGGGGCATTTCATCCAGTGCGGGCCTGGAGGAAATGCCGGTAGCGGGAACTTCAGCTGCGTTGGTGTCATTCACGGGTGTGGTCATGGCGTTAACACTAAACGCCGCGTTTCTGCCAGCATGGGAGCATGCTCTCATTTGTCCTGCGGATTGCCGTCAACGCGATTGCCCTGTGGGTAGCCGGCTGGCTTCTGCCCGGGCTCACACTGACCAGTTCCACCGGGTCCATGACCGGCAACCCGACACTGGATACCGTCCTTGCGTATCTGTTTATCGGTTTGATTTTCGGTATTGTCAACGCCCTTGTCCGACCCATTGCCCAAGGCCTGACGCTGCCTTTGGCCATTCTCACGCTGGGGCTATTCCGGATCATTATCAATGCGGCCATGCTGGAGCTCACTGCCTGGCTCAGCAGCTACACACCTATTCAGTTCGAGGTTGAGTCCTTCTTCTGGACAGCCATTCTGGGTGCGGTAATTATCAGCCTTGTGTCCATGGTTCTGGACGGTGTCACCGGCAGCCGCAGGCGAAGCCGGCAATAAGCGGCCCGTCCGCCGCAGGACCTCCGGGACCTCCTCCCCCGGCACGCTATGGCAGGGGCAGCCCGCTGTTTACGAGGCACTCCGCTGTCAGCGGTCCGGGGCTGCCGTCAGCGGGGCAGCGGGTCGGTGCAAACGGCCCGGCGGGCGCTGGGTTCCACGTCCGGAACCACCGGAGCCCCTGCTCCGGCCACCGGACGGAATCCGGGAGCCACGGGCAGCGAGGGCCCCGCTTTAGCTACAGGCATTGACGGCCCGGCGTGGCGCAGCGGCACCTGCGTCAGCGGTTCCCGGCTGAACCGGTACAGGTGCCGGGTGGCGACCGTTGCCGTACCAATGGCCGCGCCGAGGGAACCCAGTACCGTCCGCAGGGAGGCATCGTCACTGGCATCGGCCATCGCCGCAGCCTGCTGGTAGTGGTCCAGCCGGTGCCCCGGGCCGAGGCCCACATCCTCTCCGGCGGGCGTGGTCACCGGGTCAAGCCGGGTCAGGGTCACCCGGTCCGCAGTGTCCGGATTCGCGATGCTGTCGATACCAGGCACCCAATCCTGGACATGCTCCAGATGCAGTGCCGGCAGGCCGGGAGGCAGGTCGGTTGCACCCGTGGGGCTGCCGGCGGTCAGCAGGAAATCCACGTCGTATTCACTGTCCCTGCCCAGTTCCGCCGCAACGTTGGCGGCATGGTCACCGCCCTGACTGTAACCGGACAAGATGACGGAGTCCCCGGCCTCCGCTTCCGCCTGGCGCAGCGCCTCCGCTACCCCTGCGGCGACGTAGCGGCTTTCCTCCAGCCGCGATTCTCCGTTTCCGGTGAATCCGAAGGGGTTGGATCCGTTTGCGCCGTCCTGGGTGCCGGGGATAGTGACCACAAAAATGCTCTTCCCTGCCTCGTCTATGCGCAGGATCTCCACCACCCCCTCACGGTTCTCACGTTTCAGCACCTCGGAACGGGACAGGATGGAGCGTGCCGTTCCCTCCACCTGCACCAGCTCGGGTTTGCCCGGCAGGGCCGTGACCGTCACCGGGCGCGGTTTCCCGAACCCCATTTTCCGAACCACCCACATGGCCGCTGCCATGGCCCGCTCATCCGCCGGAGAGGCCAAAGCGGACTCGGTCTGCGGCAGAGTGGGAAACCCGCCGGCCCTGGGCCCGGGAATGATCCAGGGGGCCAGCGGAAGGGGGCCGAGGGAGGGCAGCATCAACTGGATCCGACCTTCGGTTGCAGCGTACTGCCGCGCGCTTTCCCGAACACCGTCTACCAGCCGGTCCAGCGCGGCGGCACAGAGCGCGAGATTGCCAACCGCGCCGGCCAGGTGCACCCTGATCCGGTCCGCCGGGAGGCTGGTTCCGACGCCGGGCTCCTGCCAAAGCTCCGCGGCCTGTTCCCGCAGGCTGTGGAGGCGCTCCGCAGCCAGCTCCATCCGGCCGGCAATCCGGACAAGGTCCTCGTACTGCACCAGGAGACCCGCGGCCCCGCCGGCCACAATGTAGACGGGCTTGTCCCCTGCCGTGTCGGCCGCGCCCAAGGCTCCCACGATGTCAGCTTCCTGCAGCACAAATAAGCGGAATCGCCCGCAATTCCCCTACCGCGGCATGCAGGTGGCGGACGGCAGGCGGGAGGTCCGCTATCGCTGCGATAAGACCGTGCCGGAAGGCATCGGCGGCCGGAGACTCCCACTGGACATTTGCCGCACTGGCGACCTCCGCCTCGATTTCGTCAATTTCCGCGGCCAACGCAAGAAGCGAGCGTTCCATCTGCTCAGCGCGCGCAGCGGTCAGCAATTGATCCACGGATTCCTCCCTAGGAATGTCGTTTGTCCAAATCTACGCAGGTGAGGCCGTAAGGCCAGATCTCCGTTCCAGCCGGCCGTCAACCGCGGCTCTCTGTCCCTGTCAACGTAGTTCAGGGCGGGCCGGGCACGGTCAGCGCGTTAAAGCTTGGTGGACGGATAGTTCCGCCCGCTGTGGGGAACCGCACTGTGGAGGGGCAGTGACCCAGCAGGAGAGTCACACACGCGGCGGCAGGCGGCGGCATGAAAGAATTGCCGCATGGCCGAATCCGCATCTGCTCCCCGTGTCTCCCTCGCCTCCGTGACCCCCGCCATCGCGCTGGGCCCCCTGGACGGCCGCTACCGCAGCGCCACCGCCCCGCTGGTGGATTACCTCTCCGAAGCCGCCCTGAACCGGGACCGGACCCACGTGGAGGTGGAGTGGCTGATCCACCTGACCTCCAACTCGGTCCTGCCCGGCACCAAGCCCCTGAGTGAACAGCAGCAGCACCAGCTCCGGGAGATCGTCAGCAGCTTTGACGGAAACTCCGTTGCTGAACTCGGCGAGATTGAAAAGCGCACGGTGCATGATGTGAAGGCCGTGGAGTACTACATCGCCGACCGGCTGGCCGCCATCGGGATCGAGGACCTGAAGGCCCTGGTCCACTTCGGCTGCACCTCGGAAGACGTTAACAACCTCTCCTACGCGCTGGGCATCAAGGGCGCCGTGGAGAACGTGTGGCTCCCGGCAGCACAGGACCTCGTGAACCGGATCGCTGCCATGGCGGAGGAAACCCGCCACGTTCCCATGCTCTCCCGCACCCACGGCCAGCCTGCCACGCCCACCACGCTGGGCAAGGAACTGGCGGTCACCGTTCACCGCCTCTCCCGCCAGCTGCGCCACATCCGCAACACCGAATTCCTGGGCAAGATCAACGGGGCCACCGGCACCTATGCAGCACACTACGCGGCTGTGCCGCAGGCGGACTGGCAGCAGGTGGCCCGCAGTTTCGTCGAGGGACTGGGCCTGACCTGGAACCCGCTCACTACGCAGATTGAATCCCACGACTGGCAGGCGGAGCTTTACGCCGATATGGCCCGCTTCAACCGGATTCTGCACAACTTCTGCACCGATGTGTGGAGTTACATCTCCATTGGCTACTTCGCGCAGGTTCCCGTCGAAGGTGCCACCGGCTCCTCCACCATGCCGCACAAGGTCAATCCGATCCGGTTCGAGAACGCCGAAGCAAACCTGGAGATTTCCAACGGCCTGCTGGACACGCTCGCCTCCACCCTGGTGACCTCCCGGTGGCAGCGGGACCTCACCGACTCCTCCTCCCAGCGCAACATCGGCGTTGCCGTCGGCCATTCACTGCTCGCCATCTCCAACGTGGCCAAGGGCCTTGAACGCCTGGATGTGGCCGAGTCCGTGCTGGCCGCGGATCTGGACACCAACTGGGAGGTTCTTGGCGAAGCCATCCAGATGGTGATGCGCGCCGAGGCCGTCGCCGGCACCCCCGGCATGGAAAACCCCTACGAGCGGCTCAAGGACCTCACCCGCGGCCACCGCGTAGACGCCGCACGGATGCAGGAGTTCATCGCCGGGCTCGGCCTGCCGACCGAAGCGGAAGCACGCCTCCAGGCGCTCACGCCCGGCAGGTACACGGGCATCGCGGACGAACTGGTGGACCACCTGAAGTAGCCGCAGCATCCCTGCCGGTGAGTCGGCGGTGCCGGGAGCAGTCCTCCCGGCACCCCCGGCTGCCGGCACCGGACCGGCACCCATAAACGACGACGGCGGGAGGCGGGCACACAGCCCGGCCTCCCGCCGTCGTCGTTTGTGGTGGGAAAACTAGTCGGCGGCGGCCAGCTGGCCGCAGGCACCGTCGATTTCCTTGCCGCGGGTGTCACGGACCGTAGTGGGCACACCGGCGTCGATCAGGTGGTTGATGAACTCCTGGATGACCTCCGGTTCCGGGGAGGTCCAGATGGAACCGGGCGTGGGGTTCAGCGGGATCGGGTTGACGTGCACCCAGCCGCGGCCGCGGGAGTTCAGCTTCTTGGCCAGCAGGTCCGCACGCCAGGCGTGGTCATTCATGTCCTTGATCAGGGCATATTCGATGGACACACGCCGTCCGGTGACCCGGTAGTAGTTGTACGCAGCGTCCAGCGCCTCGTCCACCTTCCAGCGGCTGTTGACCGGAATCAGCTCGTCGCGCAGCTCGTCATCCGGGGCGTGCAGGCTCAGGGCGAAGGTCACCGGGATGTTTTCCTCGGCCAGCTTCTTGATGGCCGGCACCAGTCCCACCGTGGAAACGGTGATGTTGCGGGCACTCATGCCGAGGCCTTCGGGGACGTCGGCGGCCATCCGGTGCACGGCATTCATCACGCGCTTGTAGTTGGCCAGCGGCTCACCCATGCCCATAAACACGATGTTGGTGACGCGCTCGGCGTCGTGGCCGCCGTCGCGCCGCTTGCCGCCGAGGCCGCCTTCCTTGATGACGCGGTTGGCCTGGACAATCTGGTCCAGGATTTCCGCGGCGGACATGTTCCGGGTCAGGCCGGCCTGGCCGGTGGCACAGAACGGGCAGTTCATGCCGCAGCCGCACTGACTGGAAACGCACAGCGTGATCCGGCCGGGGTAGCGCATCAGCACGGACTCCACCAGGGAGCCGTCAAAGAGGCGCCAGAGGAACTTGATGGTGTCGCCGTTATCCGTGGTCAGGCGCTTGACCTCGGTGAGCAGTGTGGGGAACATCTCGGCGGCAAGCTCGGCACGGCGTTCCTTGGGCAGGTCGCTCATGGCCTCGGGGTCCGTGGTGTAGTGCTGGAAATAATGCACGGAGAGCTGCTTGGCGCGGAAGGCGGGCAGGCCCAGGGACTTGACCTTCTCCTGGCGTTCGGCCAGCGTCATATCGGCCAGGTGGACCGGCGGCTGGGATACGCGCGGAGACTTGAACTGCAGCAGCGGGCGGCCGTCCGGCTCCTTGGCCTGCTCCCACCCCTCCGTGGCAGGGCGGACCTGCGGTGCGGTGGCAGACGGAAGCGTGCGGGCGGTACGCGGCTTTTTGGCGGGGGGAGTATCGAGGGTTGACATCGCCACTATTCTCGCACGGTTCGCACGTCCGGAACATTCCTTTTGCGCCGCTGCCACACCGCTGAAACACCGCGGAAACCCGCCGCCCGTAGCGTGGAGGCACACTCCCCGGCCACTGGAGGCAGCATGTCGGATTTGCGACCTTTTTCCGGAGTTTCCGGAGTTTCCGGAGTTTCCGGAGTTTCCGGAGTTTCCGGATTCCGTCCGTACTCAACCCCGCACCTGATCATCCGTGAAGTCCCGTGGAGCAACCCCGTGGGCGCGGATCTGCGTGAGGCACAGCAGGCTGAACTGGATGCCCGCTACGGGACCGTACATCACGACCCGCATCCGCCGCAGGCTGCGGAATCCGCCGTGTTTCTGATCGCCTACGAGCGCAGCAACGGACAGCCGCTGGGCTGCGGCGGCCTGCGCCGGCTGGATACCTCGACGGCGGAGATCAAACGGGTCTATGTGCTCCCCTATGCCCGCGGGTCAGGGGTGGCCACGGCCATCCTTGCGGCGTTGGAGGCAAGGGCACGGCAGATGGGTTTCGCCGTCCTGACCGCGGAGGCAGGCTCCGCCCAACCGGACGGGCACCGGTTCTATGAGAACGGCGGCTACAAGGTGGTGCCCAACTTCGGCCCGTACATCACTGCCGCCGGCTCCACCTGCTATTCAAAAACCATCGGCGCTGCCCTGCCGCTGTAGGACGGGTGCCGTGGGGCAGCCTAATAGTCGGTGCGGTTGGCGGCCGAGGTCCAGGCATCAAACGGCGCCATGCTCGGGGTGCCGTCCACGGAAAGCTGGGTGACCTGCATGGACCGCTCTTCCAGCGGGGTTTCGAAGTACTCATAGAACACGGCGTCGTCGAACCCCGCACTGGCGGCGTCGTGCCGGTCGGCGGCGAACACCACCCGGTCCACCCGCGCCCAGAGTGAGGAGGCCAGGCACATGGGGCACGGTTCGCAGCTGGTGTACAGGACGGCGCCGGTGAGGTCGAAAGTACCCAGGGCGGCGCAGGCGTTGCGGATTGCCGTCACTTCGGCGTGCGCAGTGGGATCGTTGTTGGCCGTCACCCGGTTCACGCCCTCGAAGGCGGCGCCCTCGGCAGTGACAACGACGGCGCCGAACGGGCCGCCGTCTGCCGCGACGTTTTCGGTGGCGAGGCGAATGGCCTGGGCCAGGTAGGTGCTGTCCATATCCGAGGTGCTCATTGGCTTCTCCCTTGGTTCCCGATGCAGTGTTGTTGCAGGTGTGCCAGGTAGATGACCGGTGCATTTCCGGCCCGCCTTCGCAGCAGCGAGGTTAGCAGTTTTTCCGGCCACAACGAATATGGGCCACGTCACGAAGGGACATTGCCGGCTGCGGAGATTTCCCGTGCGCGGCGTTCCCACCGCGAGCCGGGGCCTTCAGCAGCGGCCTCATCCCCGGCGTTGAAGATCCCGCACCGGTCCAGTGACAGGCAGCCGCAGCCGATGCAGCTGTCCAGGGACTGCTGCAGTGCCTGCAACCCGCGGATCCTTCCCGCCACCATGGCGGACCAGTCTGCGCTCATGGCCGACCATTCGGCCCGGGTGGGCGCCCGGTCCGCAGGCAGCACGGCGAGGGCATCCCCCACTTCCCGGAGCGAAAGGCCCATCCGTTGTCCGGCGGAGATAACGGCCAGCCGGCGCAGGACATGGCGAGGAAAGCGGCGCTGGTTGGCGCTTGAGCGCTGGGACCGGATGAGTCCGCGCTCCTCGTAATAGCGGACGGCCGGCACGGAGATGCCGGCACGTTCGGCTACCTCACCAATGGCGAGCAGGTTGCGCGGTTGGGCAGGTTCAGTCACTAGTTCAGTGTCGCAGCGCGCACGTCGCGGCCGGTGACTGTGACGCGTATTTGACCTCCAGCGCACTTGAGCACGTTTGCTCAGTGCAGGGGCTGCCATCCGGGCGCCCGGAGGAAAGGACCGCACATGTTCCGCAGGCAGGCAGCACGGGAAACACTGGAAAACCGCTGGAACCTTACCGGGGCGGCGGGGAGCGCAGGTGCGCCCCGGCATTCTTCCCCAAACGCCGGAAATACCCTGGCATCAATGCTCCCGGAGACCGCACACCTGTTCTTTCCGCCCCGCTGAGAAGCGCTTCCGGCTACCCATTGTCACCGGCCCGCCGCGGTGGGAACGTAAAAACCATCCGTCTTTGAAAGGACCAGCCATGGAACGCATGATCTTCCCGAATCTTCCGGTTGCGGACCTGAAAGCGGCCGAAAGGTTCTACCTGGGCCTTGGCTTCACCAAGGATCCGCAGTTCAGCAATGATGACGCCGCTGCGATGGTTATCTCCGACAGCATTGTGGTGATGCTCCTGCAGCAGGACTTTTACCAGGGGTTCCTGCCCCAGGGCGACACCCCGCATCTGGGGTCCTCCGGCAAGGAAGTCCTGAACTGCATAAGCTGCGAGAGCCGTGACGAGGTGGACCGGATATTGGCTGCCTGCCAGACGGGCGGCGGCGCTGTTTACGCTCCTGCCGAAGAACGCATGCCCGGCATGTACAGCGGTTCCGCCACCGACCCGGACGGTCACGTCTGGGAATTTATGTGGATGGACCCGGCCAGCGTCGAGGAGCCGGAACGGACATTCGAGGTATCCTCCAACGCCACCGTGCAGGAGCAGAACCAGGCACTCTGACGCTTACCCGGCAGGAGTACCCGAGGTTTCCATCACCATTTCAGCAGCCCCGTCGGCGGTTTTGAGGCTCAGCCGGACCTGGATGCCGGAGAACCGGGCCAGGGAATCCGAATGGGTGCCGCCACAGGGAATGCTGACAGTGCCGTCGGGCAGGTCGCAGACCCACCGGCGCATCCCGGTCAGCAGTTCCGAGTCCCGCTCAATACGGACCGCGGCGCCGGAGGCCACCCAGCCGGCCAGGGTCCGGTTCACAGCCTCCTCCACGACCTCAGGTGAGGCCAGCAGGGCATCCGGCAGGAACCCCTTGCGGCGCAGGGACTTACCCAGCCGGTAGAGGTCCCGGGAACCGAATTCGGAAATGGTGGACGTCTCGATGGCCAGCGCATCAAAATTGGGATTGCCGGCGGCGTCGGCCTGAACGTCCTTTTTCCAGGCCTCGGCCAGCGCCTTGTTCAGCGCCAGGGATGCCAGGTGGCAGGCAGTGTGCCCGGCGGAAAGGGCTGCCCGGTAGCCGTTATCCACCTGGAACCGCACCTCGGAGCCCTCGGCCGGGACGGTCCCGGCGGGCAGGACGTGGACCACGGTAAAGACCCACCCCTCTGTGCCTTTTCGGACCGGGATGTCCCGGCCCAGGAAAAGCGAGCTGCCGTCCGTAGCGCCGACAACGCAGTCTTCCACGGGCACTTCGGTGCCGTCCGCCGTGGTCAGCGTGGCCCGGTCCGCCCCCTGGTCCGGCCATCCCGCGTCCACCGGATGCACCGGGGTGCTGTCGGTCAGTACCGCCAGGCGTCCGTCCGGAAGCGTCTGCGTGTAAAGGACAGTTCCGGTGCCGGCAACGGCACCTGCGGGGTAGGTAACAGTGGTATCGACGGTAGGCAGGCTCATCCGCCCACCCTACCGAAACCGGAGCATGGAACTGTGACGGGGGCCACGGGATTACGCTGTGGGGAAGATCTGCGGTAAAGTCGTAATCACGCCGCGGGGTGGAGCAGTTCGGTAGCTCGCTGGGCTCATAACCCAGAGGTCGCAAGTTCAAATCTTGCCCCCGCAACCACGTAGAAGAATCCCGATCCGGATCACCGGATCGGGATTTTTTGTGCGCTCACACCCTGCCGGCAACGCCCGATGACAGCCTGCTTAGTTGTTTCCTCCATGCCTCCTCCGATAAGTTGCGAGGACCAACCGGCAATGGAGAGGTGGCCTGATTCATGGAAGCCCGAATATCCCTGCAGGTGGACGGGGCCCAGCGCACCCTCACCGTCGACACCCGCACCACCGTCCTGGACGCCCTGCGGGACCGGCTGGGCGTGACCAGCCCCAAGAAGGGTTGCGACCACGGCCAGTGCGGCGCCTGCACGGTACTCCTGGACGGCCGGCGTGCGAATTCCTGTCTGACGCTGGCGGTGGCGCACGACGGCGCGGAGATTGTCACGGCGGAGGGACTGGCGGGCGGCACGGCGGACGGGGAACTGCACCCGGTCCAGCGCGCTTTCCTGGAACAGGACGGTTTCCAGTGCGGCTACTGCACCCCGGGCCAGGTCTGTTCCGCGGCCGGAATCATTGAGGAAGCCGCCGCCGGGCACCCTTCGGCCGCCACCGGCGATCTGCAAGCGGAGGGCGGAATCGACCTGACGGATGCGGAAATCCGCGAGCGCATGAGCGGAAACCTGTGCCGCTGCGGGGCGTACGCCAACATTGTGGCCGCAGTGCGTCAGGCCGCCGTCGCAGCAGCAGCCCGGCGCGGCGGTGCGGCTGATCCGGAGGAACCGGAAGTCGAGGACTCGCCCACAGCGGAATCCATGCCGTCGCACCCGGAGGAACGCCCATGATCCCCTTTGATTACCGGCGGGCCGAGAACGCGGCGTCGGCTGTTGCACTGGTTTCCGGCAATCCGGACGCCGCTTATCTGGCCGGGGGCACCAACCTGGTGGACCGGATGAAGCTCGGGGTGGCTAAACCCGCCATGCTCGTTGATATCAGCCGGCTACCGCTGGACGCCGTCGAGGTCGAAGATGACGGCCGGGTGCGGATCGGAACCAACGTCCGCAACGCCGATCTGGCCGCCAACACGTTCATCCG
Organism: Arthrobacter sp. YD2; assembly: GCF_030410475.1. Lineage (NCBI taxonomy): Bacteria > Bacillati > Actinomycetota > Actinomycetes > Micrococcales > Micrococcaceae > Arthrobacter > Arthrobacter sp. YD2. The sequence goes on along the minus strand of NZ_JAUHHB010000001.1, from coordinate 324,253 downwards.
CCGCCGCTACCCTGCGCTGTCCCAGGCGCTGCTCGCCGGAGCATCCGGACAGCTGCGCAACCTCGCCACCACGGGCGGAAACCTGCTCCAGCGCACCCGCTGCGTGTACTTCCAAAACCCCACCACGCCCTGCAACAAACGCGAACCCGGTACCGGCTGCTCCGCCCTGGACGGGTACACCCGCTACCACGCGATCCTCGGCGCCTCCGAGGACTGCGTGGCCACCCATCCATCGGACATGGCCGTCGCCCTCGCTGCCCTGGACGCCTCCGTAGTGGTGCTGGGCCCGGCTGGGGAACGGATCATCCCGGTCAGTGACTTCCACCGGCTGCCCGGCAGCGAGCCGCAACGTGACACCGTGCTTGAGCACGGCGAACTCATCACCGCCGTCGAACTCCCCCCGGCGCCGGCCCGATCCGCCTACCGCAAGGTCCGGGACCGTGCGTCCTATGCCTTTGCGCTGGTTTCCGTAGCGGCAGCCGTGGAGCTGGAGGACGACGGCGCTAATCCCCCGGTGATCCGGGACGTACGCATTGCCCTGAGCGGGGTGGCGCACAAACCCTGGCGCGCACTGCAGGCCGAAGCGGTACTGCGCGGCGCCCCCGCCACCGAGGAGAACTTCCGCGCCGCCGCCGACGCCGAGCTGCTCTCCGCCCGGGCCCTGAGGGAAAACGGCTTCAAGATCCCCATGGTCCGCAACACGCTGGTGGCGGTCCTCCGTGACCTCACCGGCTCGCCGTCGCCGGACGCGAGCGCCGAAGGAACAGATCACCCCGAGGGTCCGGACGGACCCGCGGATGCCGGCTGGGAGGAACTGGACTCATGAGCAACCTGCTGCCTGCTTCGGCTATCGGCACCGCATTCGAACGGCTCGACGGCGAACTCAAGGTCACCGGAACCGCTCCGTACGCGTATGAGCAGCCGGTGGACCACCCCGTTTACCTGTATCCGATGCTCTCCACCATTGCCCGCGGGACCGTGGAACGCGTGGACACCGCCGACGCTGAAGCCATCGAGGGTGTCCTGACCGTCCTGACCGCGGAAACCGTGCCGCGGCTGGCGGATGCCTCGGACCGGGAACTGGCCGTGCTGCAGGACACCACGGTGGGCTACCGCGGGCAGATCGTGGCAGCCGTCCTGGCCGAGACGCCGGAGATTGCCCGGCAGGCAGCGGATACGGTCCGGGTGAGCTATGCGGAGGAACCTTTTGCCGCCCAGCTCCGTGCCGATGATCCCGCCCTCTACGCCCCGGAGGAGCTGAATGCCGGCACCCCTACGGACAGCAGCCAGGGGAACGCGGACGCGGCCTTCGATACTGCCGCACTGAAGATCGAACAGACCTATTCCACCCCCGCCGAGCACAACAATCCGCTGGAACCCCATGCCACCGTGGCGCAGTGGGACGGCTCCGTGCTGACCCTGTGGGACTCCACCCAGGGTGTGCACGCCGTCAAGGGCACCCTGGCCCAGGTGCTCGGACTGGAGCAGGAGCAGGTGCGGGTGATAGCCCCGCACGTGGGCGGCGGGTTCGGCTCCAAGGGCATGCCGCACGTACACGTGGTGATGGCGGCCCTCGCCGCACAGTGCACCGACGGGCGGCCGGTGAAGTTCCCGGTCAGCCGCCAGCAGATGTACAGCCTCACCAGCCACCGCACCCCCACCATCCAGCGCATCCGGCTGGGCGCCGCCGACGACGGCCGGCTGACCGCCATGTCCCTGGACATTGTGGAACACACCTCCCGCATCAAGGAGTTCGCCGAACAGACGCCCGCGCCGTTCCGGATGATGTACGCCTCCCCCAACCGGAGCACCACCACCCGGCTGGCTCCTCTGGATATTCCGGTGCCGTCCTGGATGCGGGCGCCGGGTGAGTGCCCGGGCATGTTCGGTCCCGAGGTGGCCATGGATGAACTGGCCGCCGCTGCCGGGCTGGACCCCATCGAACTGCGCCGCCGGAACGAACCGGCGGCAGATCCGGAGACCGGCAAACCCTGGTCCAGCCGGCACCTGATGGAGTGCTTCGATTTGGGCGCCGAACGGTTCGGCTGGGACCGGCGGGTCACCCGGCCGCGCTCGGTGCAGCAGGACGGCTGGCTGGTAGGCCTGGGCACGGCCAGCGCCGTGTATCCCTTTATGCGCCAGCCCGCCAATACGGCGCGGATCAGTTATGAACAGGACGGGATCTACTCAGTGCAGATCGGTGCCGCGGACATTGGCACCGGTGCGTGGGCGTCCCTGACGCAGATCGCCGCCGATGCGCTACGGGTTCCGGCGAACCGGATCCGGCTCGGCATCGGCGATACCCGGTTCCCCGCGGCCAGCGTGGCCGGCGGGTCCTCCGGCACGGCCAGCTGGGGTGGCACCATCATTGCTGCAGCCAAAGCCTTCCGGGCCGACCACGGTGAACACCCCTCCCCCGGCGCCACCACCGAAGCGGACGCACCCGAAGACGCCGAAGCGCAGAACTTCGCCCTCTACTCCTTCGGTGCACACTTCGCCGAGGTGCATATCTCTGCCGATACCGGGGAGATCCGGGTGGCCCGGATGCTCGGGGTCTTTTCCGCAGGGCGGATCATCAACCCGCGGACCGCCCGTTCCCAGTTCCTTGGCGGAATGACCATGGGCCTGGGCATGGCCCTGCACGAGCAGAGTGTCCTGGATCCGCGGTTCGGGATCTTCGTCAACCATGATCTGGCCGAATACCATGTCCCCACCAGTGCGGATGTGCTGGACATGGATGCCGTGTGGATTGAGGACCGGGACGAGCACGCGGGGCCGCTGGGCGCCCGCGGCATCGGGGAAATCGGAATTGTGGGCAGTGCCGCAGCCATTGCCAATGCTGCCTACAACGCCTCGGGTATCCGGGTGCGGGACCTGCCACTGACCCCGGACAAGTTCCTGGCGTAACGAAGCGTTCCAGCACGGGGCGGACGGTTCCGGATGTGCAAAACTGGCGCCATGACCGCCGTGCGCCCTCTTCCCGCCGTCCTGACCGGCCGGTGGGTCCGGCTTGAACCGCTCACCGCTGACCTGCTGCCGGAACTGCACCGGGCCATCGCCGTCCCCGAGGTATTTGCGGGCGGCTACGCTGGCGGACCCGCGGGGCTCCGGGAGGACCTTTTCGGGTTCACCGAGTGGGCGCGGACGTACTACCGGTGGAACGAACTACCGTTTGCGGTCCGCCTGCTGACCGGGGAGGACGCCGGTCCTGTGGTAGGCACCAGCAGCCTGGCGGATCTGGACCCGGGAACCGAATCGGCCCAGCTGGGCTGGACTGCGTATGCCCCCTCGGTCTGGGGTACCGCCGTGAACGCAGAGACCAAGCTCCTGCTGCTGGGCCATGCGTTCGCCTCCGGGATCGGCCGGATCACCATCCAGGCGGATTCCCGCAACGAGCGGTCCCGGGCCGCGATCCTCGGCATCGGCGCGGTTTTTGAGGGCATCCGCCGCCGGGACAGGCGCCGGGCGGACGGCAGCTGGCGGGACACAGCGGTGTACTCGGTCCTCTCGGAGGAGTGGCCGCAGGTCCGGGCACTCCTCGAACACAGGGTGGAGGGGGTCGCGGCCCCAGCGGGTCGCGGCGCAGCGAAGATGACCCGGGAGTAGCATTTCGCCCACAGGTATCCCGGCGACGGCGCCGGGAACAGGAAGGAACGGGGACCAACATGGGCGCGAACTTCGGGGATTACCAGCTGGGCATCTACATGAACGGAGCCCAAGGCGTGGTCCCTGAACTGCCGATGGGCTTTGCCGCCACGGAGGAGTTGGCGCAAACCGTGATGGACCCCCGGGTCCTGGGGTACGTGGCCGGCGGCGCCGGCAACGAACACACCCAGCGGGCCAATGTCGCTGCCTTTGACCGGTTGGGCATCATGCCGAGAATGCTGGTCGGTGCGGCACAGCGCGATCTGGGAATCGACCTGTTTGGCCACCGGATGCCGTCGCCCCTCTTCTTCGCCCCCGTGGGCGTGCTGGGCGCAGTGGCGGACGACGGCGACCTGGCCACCGCGGCGTCGTCGTCCGAGCTGGGCGTACCCATGGTGGCGTCCACGCTGGCCTCCGCCCCGTTGGAGCAGGTCCGCGCAGCGGCCGGCGGAACGCCCGGGTTTTTCCAGCTCTACCCGCCGGCGGACCGTGAACTGACGGAATCCCTGGTGCACCGCGCCGAAGCGGCCGGCTACACGGGCATAGTCATCACCCTGGATACCTGGGTGAACGGCTGGCGCCCTCGGGACCTCAGCGCCGCCTACCTGCCCATGCTCTCCGGGCAATGCCTGGCTAATTACCTGACCGATGACCGTTTCCGGAAGCTGCTGGCCGAGCAGGGCTCCACCGACCCGGCGGCCGTGGTGATGCTCTGGGCCTCACTGTTCGGGAATCCCACCATGACCTGGGAGGACCTGGCCTGGTTCCGGTCCCTGACCAGCCTGCCCATCCTGCTCAAGGGCATCTGCTCCCCCGAAGACACCCGGCGCGCCCTGGACGGCGGGATGGACGGGATCTACTGCTCCAACCACGGCGGCCGGCAGGCCAACGGCGGGATTCCCGCCATCGATTGCCTGCCCGGCGTGGTGGAGGCGGCCGACGGCGCGCCGGTGCTTTTCGATTCAGGGGTGCGTTCCGGCGTGGACGCGCTGCGGGCACTGGCTCTCGGGGCCACCGCGGTGGGGATCGGACGGCCCTACGTGTACGGGCTGGCCGTGGGCGGGCAGGCCGGGGTGTCCCATGTGATGCGCAGCCTGCTTGCCGAGGCGGACCTGACCATGGCGGTCAACGGCTATCCGGATCTGGCCTCGCTGCGGGGAGCCCTGCACCGGCTCTAAGACTGTTCGGGCTCTAGGGCTTCCGTGCTTCGGGCCCCCGCCGCGCGGGATCCGCGCCCGGGGACCGGTTGGGGTGCGGGCGGAAAACCTTCCCTTGGCCACCAAACGGGAAGAAGGTTCCGCAGCGAACCGAGCCAGGCTTCGACGTCGTCGTCGTCACTGATGACCCACTGCTCGAACCAGGACGCGTAAGCGCCGCCCAGGTACCCGGCGGTAGCCTCCGGATCAAGGTCCGGAAGCACTCCGTGTGCCTGCCACACGTCCATGGCCAGCACAAAGCGCATCCGCAGGTTTTCGACCAGGACGCCGAGGAACGCTTCGGTGTGGAACAGGGCCCGGTACACCCGCTGTTCGTCCTTGGTGTGCTGCAGGATCTGCCGGATGGATTCAACGTAGAGTTCGCCGATTTCGGCGACGGTGCGGCCGGTCCCCCGCTGGTCCAGGTCCACGGTGCCCAGCCGGTCCACGAGTCCGGCGTAGACGGAGGCTGCGAAGTCGAAAATGTTCCGGTGATGCCCGTAGAAGGTGGTCCGGTGCACTCCGGCCACTTTGCAGAGCGCGGAGACGCTGATTTCCGCCAGTTCATGCTCACGCAGGAGCTCCCATAGTCCTGCTTCGAGGGCTTCCCGGGTCCGGGCAGTCCGGGGTTCCTCCGGAGAGGGGCGCCGGGGCGGCTTGGGCTCTTCCGGTGCAGACATAAACCTAATCTTCGCAGATACACGAAAGGACCCCGCCGAAGCGGAGTCCTTTCATGCCGCGGCGCAGGGGGACGCCGCAAGCTTGTATGCGCAGGGGCCTTAGTGGTTGGCCAGGCCTGCGGTTTCGCCGCCGTCAACAACGAACTCGGCTCCGGTGGAGAAGCTGGAATCGTCGCTCGCGAGGAAGAGGACCATCCGGGACACTTCCTCCGCCTCACCCATGCGGTGCAGGGCGACGTGGTTCATGGGGTTCTCCATGCCCTCGGTCATCGGCGTCTTGATGACGCCCGGGTGCACCGAGTTCACGCGGATGCCGTACTTGCCCAGATCCAGGGCCACGGACTTGCTCAGGCCGCGCACCGCGTACTTGGTGGCGGTGTAGCCCGGCAGTTCCACGAAGCCCTGCAGGCCGGCGGTGGAGGAGATGTTGATGATCGAGCCGCCCTTGGATTCCTTCAGTGCCGGAATCGCTGACTTGATACCCAGGAAGACGCCGTTGAGGTTGATGTTTACAATCGCATTCCACTGCTCAACGCTGTAATCCTCGATGTGCCCGAAGTTCGCGATGCCCGCATTGTTGACCAGCACGTCCAGGCCGCCGAATTCGGTGACGGCGGTCCGCACCGCAGCTTCCCAGTCTTCTGCCTTGGTCACATCCAGGTGGACGTAGCGGGCGTTGTCGCCCAGCTCCGCGGCGGTCTGCCGGCCGTCGTCGTCGAGAATGTCGCCAATAACGACCATGGCACCTTCTTCGACCAGCAGGCGGGCATGCGAGGCACCCATGCCTCGTGCACCTCCGCTGATCAGTGCCACTTTGCCGCTCACGCGTCCCATTACGTTCCCTTCGTTGTGATTACATCCTGCCCTATTCAACACATGTAGAAGAACTCGGCATTCCGAAAACACGGAAATGTGACGCGGCGAACATTTATCAGAGGGGCTGCTCCTGCTGCCGGCGCGGCGGCAGCGGAATGATCGGGGAGGTGTGCTGTTCATACCGGCGGTAATCCGGATACCTGCTCCGGGAGATGCTCTCGGTAAAAACAGTGGAACCGATAAACAACAGCGTCAGGAGCACCGGTCCGGCCAAGGTCCAGTGCAGCCACGCGCCGGATGCCGTGATGGCAAACCCGTAGAAGAGCCACCACTGGACCTGCTCGAAGAAAAAGTTCGGATGCCGCGAGAACCGGAACAGCCCCGTGTGGACAAACCCCGGCGCCGGGGTTCGCCCGGCAGCGCGCTGGGCCTTTTTCCACTGTTGAAAGTTCCACTGCTCCTGGTCCGCCAGCGTCTCTCCGGCCAGGGCCGCAAGGAACAGTACCGCCAGCAGCCAGTCCCCCGGGGTCAGCGGGCCCGGGTGTTGGTACACGGTAAGCACCGGCAGGGTGATCAGCCAGATAATGGCGTTCTGGTACACGCTAATGAACCCGAGGTTGAAGAGCTGGAACTGCCAGGGCCGCAGCCGCTGCTGCAGTATCCCCCACCGGTAATCCTCCCCGCCTGGCCGGTACCCGCCCTTCCGGGCGAAATTGAACGTCAGCCGGGCACCCCACAGCGACACAAGGACCGCCATCAGCACTATCCGCGGCTCACCCCCGGACGCGGCGGCAAAGACCCAGAGATAAACCACCGGGGTCACTGACCAGATCCGGTCGGTCCATGAGTACTCCCGCGTCAGGAGCGAAAAAACCCACGTTCCGGCGGCAGTGGCAAGGAAAATCCAGAAGCAGGTGCGAACCGGGTCCATTCTTGTCAGGATACGGACGCCTGTTTCCAAGCGGGAGCCCTTCGGCCCGAAGCCGGGACACACGGGCAGACCCCGTGCCACACAGCCCGGCAAATAAAGGGCCCGTCGCCTACGCAGGCATAGTATGTCCGGATGGCCACCCTGATCACCCCGCATGCCCGTTTCCGTGAAAGCTGGCTTGCCGCCGCCGAAGAGTTCGGCGGCGAGCACATGGACGGTTCCGGCGTGTACGGCGGGAACCCTCTCAAGCGGATTCGTACGGAAATAGCCGCGGATTTCCCCGGTTTTGTCGACGGGCTGGTGGCGGAGCGGCTGCCGGAGACGCCCCGACCGCCTGAGTTTGTGCCCTGCACATATCTTTGGCTGGCCGAAGAGGATGAATTCCTTGGGTCCCTGGCCATCCGGCACACCCTGAACGACTTCCTGTTCGAACAGGGCGGGCACATCGGTTACAGCGTGCGGCCCTCGGCCCGCCGGCAGGGACACGCCGTCCGTGCCCTGCATGATGCCCTGCCGGTTGCCCGCGGGCTGGGAATCGAGCGGGTGCTCGTCACCTGCGCCGAGGACAACACCGGCTCCCGGACGATCATCGAGAAAAACGGCGGCGTGTATGAGGACTCACGGGAAGGTGCCCGGCGGTACTGGATCGAGTTGCCCTAACCGGGCGTTTCCCTGCGGCAGGATGGCAGCCTGCCCACCCCTGATGGTCAGCAGGCTTATGGTTCTTATGGTTACTTGTCACACCATCAAGCAGCGCCGAAGGGGACGCCATGAGCGAGGAACGCCGCAGGGAAATCGGCCAGTCCGATGCACCCGTTGAAGACGAACTTCACGAATCATTTGAGAATACGATCACCGAAGGCGGGGAACGGCTGCACCGGACGGTTCGCACCATTCTGATCACCGGCTTTTTCGGCGGCCTCGAAGTGGGACTCGGTGTGATGGCCTACTTGGCGGTTATGCATGAAACGGGCGACCACCTGCTGGCCGGCATTGCCTTCAGCGTCGGGTTGATCGCCCTGTTCCTTGCCCACAGTGAGCTCTTCACCGAGAACTTCCTTATGCCCGTTGCCGCAGTTGCCGCCAAAGAAGGCAGCGTTAGGCAGTTGGGCAAACTGTGGGGCGGAACCCTGGTGGCCAACCTTGCTGGCGGCTGGGTCTTTATGTGGATTGTCATGCAGGCGTTTCCGCAATGGGAGCCAACGGTGGCGGAATCGGCACGGCACTTCACCGACGCGCCGTTTTCCCTCCAGACTGTTGCCCTGGCCATTCTGGGCGGCAGCACCATCACCCTCATGAGCCGTATGCAGCAGGGCACCACCTCTGACCCGGCCAAGATCGTGGCTACGGTAATCGGCGGGTTCCTCCTCGCCGGCCTGCAACTGTTCCACTCAATCCTGGATTCCCTGCTCGTGTTCGGCGCCATCCAGTCCGGCGCCGGGATCAGTTACCTGCAATGGCTGGGGTGGTTCGGCTACACCCTGCTGTTCAACATGATCGGCGGCCTGGTCCTGGTGACGGCGCTGCGTCTGCTGCGCACCAAGGAACTGGTGGCCCAGCGGCGCAGGGAGGCACCTGATGACCCGGACGCCGCCCGCAAGGATGCCTAGGGACTCCGACGGGCCAGGCCGGCCAGGCCGCCGGCGGCACACAGGGCGGCAGCCAGAGCCGCCGGGAGCGCCGGACCCCAGAGGTCCAGTGCCACGCCGAAGCCCGCCGATCCGGCAGCCTGCCCGGTAGCCAGGGCAATAAAGAGCATGGAAGTGCCCGCCCCGGCATGGTGCGGCCAGACGGACCGTGCCCATAGGATGAGCACGGCCGACATTCCCATGTATCCGGCGCCGAAGACGGCCAGCCCGGCATAGGCGGCCCAGGGGTTGCCCGTTACGGCGGATAATCCGACGGCGGCTGTCGCCACGGCCAGAGACCCGGCACAGAGGACCCATCCCGCCCGGAGGCCAATGCGGTTGACCAGCTTCCCGGTCAGCGTGCCAAACAGGCCGCCGGCCCCGAGCACGATCCAGAGCCACCCCACTTGCCCCCCGGCCACCGCTCCACCCTGGCTGACCAGCAGCGGACCGAAGGTCCACGCAAGGGCGGAGCCGGCACCGACAACCACCGCAGCAGCACTGGGAATACCCAGAAGCTTCCAGGAAGCAGCATCCGGGGACCGGGCGGCTGGGCGACGGGCGCCGGAGAGTGCGGCCGGATGGCGGACGGGGTACCAGGCAGCAGCTGCGGCCGCGGCACAGATCAACGCCATGAGCAGCCAGGCGAAACCGACCGAGGGCGCCGCGAAGGCTATGCCGCCGGCTCCGATGACTCCCACCGCGGTCCCGGCATTGGCAACGGACTGTGCCGTGCCCGCGGATCCCGGGTCCGTCACCGCGTCAATGACCGGCACCAGGGCCGGGGAGGCAAAGCCGCCGCCCATGCCACCGATCAGGACGGCCAGCACGAACATCAGCGGTTCTGTTGCCACGGCCACCCCGATACAGCCAGCCGTTGCCGTGGCCCCGGCCAGCAGCAGTCCGGTACGCGGGTGCCGATCCACGAGCCGGGCGGCGGCAAACGCCGCCAGGGAATAGGACGTGAACTGCGCCGCTGCGCCCCAACCCAGGGCACCGACCAGCTCCGGACGGACGGCCGCCAGCGCGGGGGCAAACAGACCCACCCCAAACCGGGCCATCCCGTACGTGGCGGCGATGAGCAGCATGCCGGCAACAGCGATCCCCGGGCCTGCGGCGGAGCTGAGGCGTGTCTGGCTCATGGGCACCTGCTTAACGATCGTTTCACTGTAACGAACGTTACACTATAGGCATGGCATCCCCGCAGGACACCCAAACCCGACTGCTCGACTCGGCGGAAAAGCTGTTTTTCCAGAACGGCATTGCCGTTTCGGGGGTGGACTCCGTGGCGGCCGACGCCGGCGTCTCGGTGGTGACCCTCTATAAACACTTCAAGTCCAAGGACAACCTCCTCCGCGAAGTCCTCGCGCGCAGGCTCAGCGACTGGACGGGACACTGGGATGCCGCCATAGCCGCTGCCCCGTCGCCCGCCGACCGCCTGCTGGCGGTTTTCGATGCGGTTGAGACCTTCCGCGCGGCATCCGGTCCCACCCAGTGGTGTTGCTTCCTTGCCACCGCATCCGAGCGTCCCATCCCGGCCGTGGGGGCATCCGACCCGGTGCAGGCACTGCTGGAGACGGACAGCCGGCTGGTCAGTGAACGGCTCGGGGAACTGGCCCGGGCGGCTGGCTGCCGGCAGCCTGCTGCCACTGCCTCAGCCCTGCTGCTGATCTACAACGGCGTTCTGGCCAGCCTGCTGCGCGGCCTGCCGGCGGACCCGATTGTCAGCGCCCGTGCAGCGGCCCGGGCGCTCCTGCGGGCCGAAGCATAGGGACTCTCCGGCCCCGTCCACGGACCGCACGCCGTGGCGGAGCCGGGAGCACTTGCCCCGGGAGGATATGCTGACGGCACAGCGTGGGACTGCGGAACCGCTGGCGGCGGTTAGTACCGGCGCCAGGCACTATCCACACACCCCGCGCCTGGGACTTGACTCCTTCTCTATTGCCCGCGGTCCAAGCTGCCACGGCCGTGTGTGAGCGGCCGGTGCAGGTCAGTGCGGTCTTTGGGAGCCCCGCTTCCGAAGCATGCCTACCTGAACAGAGGGACGTCATTTTGAATTTCACCGTCGGCCAGACCCTGGTATATCCGCACCACGGCGCCGTCACAGTCACAGATATCTCCCCCATGACCATCAAGGGGGTTGAACGGGAAACCCTTACCTTCCGCGTGCACGCCACGGAGCTGACCATCAAGCTCCCCGCGGACAACGCCGAGGACGTGGGGGTGCGCAGCGTCATTAACGACGACGGCGTTCAGGCCGTGTTCTCCGTGCTGCGCGGCCCGGCCGGCCTCGAACCGGACAACTGGTCCCGCAGGTTCAAAGCCAATGAGGGCAAGATGAGCACCGGCGAGCTCCACCTGATTGCCGAAGTTGTCCGCGACCTGTGGTCCCGCGAACGGACCCATCCGCTGTCCACCGGCGAAAAACGGATGCTCCTCAAAGCCCGGCAGCTGCTGGTTTCCGAACTTGCCCTGGCCCGCCAGGCCACGGCGGAAGAGGCAGGTGAACTCCTGGACTCGGTCCTTATGGAGGCTGCCGGGGAACCGGAGCTGGCCAGCAGCTGACCCCGCCGCCGGGTTCCCTGCCGGACCGCAGCGGCGCAGGGAATCCGGGGGTCCCGGCAGGCCCGTTTCGGCCCCGGTGCACCGTTTTGAAACCGGGCAGCCCTGCGTTGTATCACGGTATATAGGACGGTTCCCGCCCCCGGGGCAGGCACCGTCCAACGGATCAAAGAGAACTTCGAGGGCCTTGATGCCTGGGCCCGGAAAGGCGCCCGTGAACTTCCCCTGCACCTGCTTTTACCAGCCTGTGCCCGGAACGGGCCGGCTGGGCATTGAAATGTATGATCCGTTCTGCCTGGTGCGGCAGCACCGGGTCGCCGGGTCCACTAACCGTGAACCCACCTATGGGCACGGCAGACGCTAATCCGTCCGGGCAACAGGCCGGCCGTTTCAGGCTGGGAGAATCCTTGGAATCCACTTCAGGGAGATCATGTATTATCTCTTGGACTATGGATGACCCTCCCTCACATAAACCCTTGCCCCTCCCCGTCCTGACCGACGTGCAGTCCGTGTTTACTCCGGCTGCACCGGCTATCACGAGAGAGGGGCAGCCCCATGTATGAATGGCTCATGGTCGGCGTAGGCTTGCTCCTCACCGTCGGCACCGGACTGTTCGTCGCCTCCGAGTTTTCACTCGTCAACCTGGACCGCACGGAGCTTGAAGCCCGGCGTGACCGTGGTGAGAAGCGGCTGAACCCCACGATCAACGCACTGAAGATCACGTCCACGCATCTTTCCAGTGCCCAGCTCGGCATTACGCTAACCACGCTGCTGACCGGCTACACCTTTGAACCCGCGATCAGCTCAATGCTGAGTTCCCCGCTTACCGCCCTGGGCGTTCCCGAGGCAGTAGTGCCGGGCGTCGGCGCGGTGATCGGCATCTTCCTGGCAACCATCTTCTCCATGATCATCGGTGAACTGGTTCCGAAGAACTTTGCCCTGGCCCTCCCCCTGGCCACCGCCAAACTGGTGGTTCCCTTCCAGTCGGTGTTCACCACCGTGTTCAAACCCGTCATTCTGCTGTTCAACAACACGGCCAACGCGATCATCCGGTCCTTCGGCATTGAGCCCAAGGAAGAGCTTTCCGGTGCCCGCAGCGCAGAGGAACTCAGTTCCCTCGTACGCCGCTCCGCACTGGAAGGCCTGCTGGATCTGGACCACGCGGTCCTCCTGAACCGCACCCTGCGGTTCGCTGACCATTCGGCCGCAGACGTTATGACGCCCCGTGTGCGGATGAAGACCGTCCATGAGGCGGATACTTCCGAACAGGTGGTGGCCCTGGCCACCTCCACCGGCTATTCCCGGTTCCCTGTGATCGGCCGGGATTCCGATGACATCCTGGGTGTCCTGCACGTCAAGCAGGCCTTTGCAGTGCCTTTGGCCTCCCGCGGCTCAGTAACCGCTGCCGAGCTGATGGTTGAACCGCTGCACGTGCCCGAGTCCATGGGCGTGGATACCCTGCTGGGACTGCTGCGCGCCCAGGGCCTGCAGGTGGCCATTGTCTCCGACGAGCACGGCGGCACAGCGGGCATCGTCACCCTCGAAGACCTCGTGGAAGAGATTGTGGGCGAGCTGGAGGACGAGCATGACCGCGCCCGGGTGGGTGTGGTCCGCACAGGCCGCGCCATCACCTTCGACGCCGCACTGCGGCCCGACGAACTCCTGGACCGCACGGGCGTAACCGTTCCGGACGGCGAGGAATATGACACCATTGCCGGGTTTGTCACCGACGAGCTGGACCGCATTCCGGAACTGGGCGACGAGGTGGAGATCAACGGCGGCACGCTCCGGGTGGAGCGTGTGGTCCGCAACCACATTGAACGCCTCCGGTTCACACCTTCCGGCACCTCGGAAGCTCCGAAGAGCGCCCATGACCGCATTGTTGACTCTCTGACCAAGGAACTGACCCATGAGTGAATACCTGCCCGGAATCATCTGGCTCGTAGTGCTGCTGGCGGTCAACGCGTTTTTTGTCGGCGCTGAATTCGCGGTCATCTCGGCCCGGCGGTCACAGATTGAGCCGAAGGCGGAAGCCGGGAGCAAGGCTGCGAAAACCACACTGTGGGCCATGGAACACGCCACGCTGATGCTGGCCACGGCCCAGCTGGGTATCACTGTCTGCTCGCTGGTCATCCTGAATGTCTCGGAGCCGGCCATCCACCACCTGCTCGAGATACCACTGGCACTGACGCCGCTGTCTCCGGACGCCATTGGTGTTATTGCCTTTATCGTGGCGCTGCTGCTGGTGACCTTCCTGCACGTGGTGGTGGGCGAAATGGTGCCGAAGAATATTTCCTTCTCGGTGCCCACCCGCGCCGCCCTGCTGCTCGCGCCGCCCTTGGTGCTGGTTTCCCGTATTGTCCGTCCGGTGATCTGGTCCCTGAACGGGATAGCGAACGGCGTACTGCGCCTGTTCAAGGTGGAACCCAAGGATGAGGCGACCAGCGCGTACACCCTGGACGAAGTGGCCACCATTGTTGAGCAGTCCACCCGTGAGGGTGTACTGACCGACCGCAGCGGAACACTGACGGCCGCTTTCGAATTCACCGAGAAGAGAGTGGCCGACGTCGAGGTTCCCATTGCCCGGATGGTGCTGTTGCCGGAAACCGCCTCGCCGGCGGACCTGCAGCAGGCCGTGGATATCCATGGCTACTCGCGGTACATCCTGACCAACGAGGCCGGGGATCCCGACGGTTACCTGCACCTGAAGGACGTTATGGATCTGACTTCCCCGGATGAGTTCACCGCATCCGTGCCGGCCAAGCGCATCCGCCGCCTGGCCTCGGCCTACCGCGAAAGCGAACTGGAGGATGCACTGGCCACCATGCGCCGCACCGGCGCCCACGTGGCGCGGGTCTTCGATGCCGAAGGCAATACCACCGGCGTGCTGTTCCTCGAGGACATCATCGAGGAGCTGGTGGGCGAAGTCCAGGACGCCACTACCGTCTAGGGCCTAGCGCTTCCGTCTCCACCATGGCCGCCGCCGCTCCTCTTCCGGGGCGGCGGCGGCTGTGCTTTGCGCCGCCGCTTTCCGTTCCCGCCAGCGCTGCAGCTCCAGTTCCACGTCCCGGGTGGGGGTGATGACCGGAGGGCCGCCCTCAAGCTGGCGCCGGGCGTCGATCACCCGGGCATTGAAGTCCTCGAGGATTTCCCGCACCTGCCTCTCGCTCCACCGGGTGTCCAATCTGGCATCCAGTTCCGCGTCCTCGGTACGCAACAGGATGGCCCTGGGACCCAGGCCGGTGACGTTTTCCCGCTGGAGCAGGCCCTTGATCCACCAGTCCGGATCATGGGCGTCACCCAGTCCGGGGATGGGTTTGCCGGCATACTTCAGGTTGTCGAACTCGCCGCGGGCCATCGCGTCACGGACAAGGTAATCCGCCCGCGCGGCGTCGTCGAACTGGCGGCGCTTGTGCTGCAGCTCTTCCTCCGCCGCCACGGCCCTGGCATCTTCAGCGTCGAGTTCCCCGCCGGCCGCGGCCGCCCTGAGCCGGGCTGCCCGTTCCATCCGGCGCCGATACTGCTCCACTCCCCTGCCGTCCATGCCCGGCCACCGCCTTACCTGCCTTGCTTTCGCATCCGACTCCACCAGTATTCCCACCGCCTGGGGCGGCCTGCAACGCACTCACGGTTTTTACTTCCGCAGCCGCCGGGCCGCTGCGCCAATGGCCGTGGCCAGGCCCGCACCGGCAAGCAGCCACGGGCCGCCCACCAGGAGGGGATCAATCCACTGATGATTGGTGTCCGCCCGTTTCCTGCCGGCGCGGGACGCGTACCCGTGCCGGGAAAATTCGCTGAGCACCCCTGTCTCGGTGACCGGATTGTCCGGACGCAGGCTCACGAAGGATGCCAGGTGGCTTTCCACCGCATCCACCCGGTCCGCCGCCAGCAGGATCAGCCAGTGCGCAGCCCGGGCCTCACTGTAACGGCTGTAGGCATAGCGTCGCATCACGCCCGATAATCCCTTCGGCGGACAGGAGGTGCCGAAAACGGGAGTGAGGAACTTGTGCTCCATGGACCGTTCCCGCGGATACTTTTCCTCCTGGCGTTCCGGAAACTCCCAGTGGGCGCCGCTGAGCGTCGGATCGAACTGCAGTTTGGGCACTGCGGGCCGGTCCTTCGGGTCCAGGTCCGCGCCCCATCCCGGGATCCGTGCACGCAGCTCCTCACTGCTCGGCGTCAGGGCGGGCTTCTGCGGTGTGTAGGCCATGACCGTGTCCTTTCTTTAGGATCCGGGGACAATGACGGGCTTGATGCAGTTATCCAGCTTCGCCGAGAACATGTGATAGCCCTCAGCGATGTGTTCCAGGGGGATCCGGTGCGTGATGATTTCACTGGGCTTCAGGTACCCGGCACGGATATGTTCAAAGAGCCGCGGCCACTGCCGCTTCATCGGAGCCTGGTTCATATTCAGGGTCAGGCCCTTATTCATGGCGTCGCCGAACTTCACGGCACTGAACATGGGGCCGTAGGCGCCCATCACCGAGACAGTCCCCGCCTTCCGTACCGAGTCGATCGCCCAGTTCAGGGCCACCGGGGATCCGCCCTGCAGCTTGAGCTTGGCCCCGGTGACGTGCTGCAGGAAATTACCGTCAGCTTCCGCCCCCACCGCGTCGATGGCTACGTCGGCACCGAGATGGTCGGTGATCTGCTTCATGTGCACCACGATGTCCTGATGCTCGGTGAAGTTGTAGGTTTCCGCATGTGCGAAGGTGCGCGCCTTTTCGAGCCGGTAATCCAGGTGGTCTATCACGATGACCCGCCCGGCGCCCATCAGCCAGGCCGACTTGGCAGCGTAGAGGCCCACGGGGCCTGCTCCAAAGACCACCACGGTATCGCCCTCGACAATGTCTCCGAGCTGCGCGCCAAAGTATCCCGTCGCCAGGGCATCGGTGCACATCAGTGCGTCTTCCTCGTCCATCCAGTCAGGGATCACGGAGGGCCCGACGTCGGCAAACGGCACGCGCACGTACTCGGCCTGGCCGCCGTCGTACCCGCCGGTGGTGTGCGAATACCCGTACAGGCTCCCGACGGCGGTGGCGTTGGGGTTTACGTTGTGGCAGTTCGAGTACATTCCGCGGGCGCAGAAGTAACAGGAACCGCAGTAAATGTTGGCGGGAACCATCACCCGGTCCCCGACCTTCAGGTTCTGTACCGAGGGGCCTACCTCTTCCACCACTCCAATGAATTCGTGGCCGAAGGTGTGCCCGATCCGGGTGTCCGGCATCAGCCCGTGGTACAGGTGCAGGTCGGAGCCGCAGATCGCGGCCAGGGTGACCCGGATGATGGCATCGTTGGGATGCTCTATGGGCGGGCGGTCCTTTTCCTCAACCCGCACCTTGCAGGGTCCTCGGTACACCATCGCTCGCACAGGCCTGCCTCCTCGTCTCCGCGGATTCCGGGTCCGGGCGGGGCCCCCGGACGACCCTGCCCGGCGAGGCCCTCACCCCAAGTCCCTTAACCATAAGCAGACTTAGTAACTTTGCAAATGTTGCAGGTCCGGCGGGTGCGCCGATCAGCGGCGCAATCGGCGCCGATTATGGCACTGCCCGGACCATTGCGGAAGTGCCGCAGCAGGCCTGGATCCCCTCCAAGGGAACCCTCCCGGGACGGGCCGAATGCCAAGGGATAGTACTCCACTTCCGCAGGATGGCGAGGTCTTCCGACAACCTTTCCGAACAGGTTCCGGGGACGGTGGACACGGCCGTTTGACTGGGGAAGACTTCCTACCCGGGACGCCCTGAAAAAGGGCATTCCGGACGGGGTGGTCCAGCATGAGCAGTCCTGAGTGGAATCACGAGTTATCCCGCACAGACAGCACGAAAGGATGGCTATGAGCCAGCCAACCACACTTCGCACCCCGTTCCGTTCCGCCCCGCATCCGGTGTGGTGGAACCTGTCCGTAGAGGCCGGCGGTTTTGAGCTGGCGGACCGCATTATCGGGGAATTGGTCACCCCGCTTGTTGCACAGGCTCGCAGATGGGGGGCCCAGCGATGGTTCTATACCCGGCGAATGCAGCCCGCGAACGCCCAGGTGCGGCTCAGGGTCCTCGCCCCGTCGGAAACCCTGGACAGGCTTAAACCCCTGCTGGGGGCGCTGCAGGACCAGTCCGGGGACCCGGTGCGCAGCATGCCGGTGGGGCATGAGTTCAGCGACCCGGTCCTGGACCGCACTGTGGGAACCGATCCGCTGCTGCCCTGGGTCGAAGCCGACCTGGCGCGGTATGGCGGCGTGGAAGGCCTGAGCCTCGCGGAAGAGGTCTTCGAGCTTTCCTCTGATTTGTGCCTGTGGGCAACAGCCCGGTTTCCCAAGGCACAAAACCGGTCCGCGCTGGCCTCGCTGCTGCTCTTCGATTCCGCCTACGCGATGATGAAGGGGCCGCGCGCCTCCACCTGGCCGGACCGGCGCCGGGTGTCCTGGGAATACTACTGGGACAGCCACCTGCACAGCTGCACCGCCTCGGATCCCCGGGCGGCCGGCGTGCAGAAAGCCACCGGCGCACAGGCACAGGCCCAGCTGATGCCGGTCCACCGCCTGATGATGGCCACCGCCTCCGAGTCGGCGGTAGCAAACTGGCGACGGCGCTGGCTGCGGGCCATAGACACCTATTTGTACCGGGCGGACAAGGCAGGGGCGAGCCGCAGCGCACAGCACCTCACCGTCTACCAGGCGCACGGATTGCTCAACCGGCTCGGGTTCACGCTCCGGCAGGAAGCCCTGATCGGGGTCTACGCCAGGACGTGGAGCCGGGAGAAGGAAGCGGAGCTCACAGACTCGCTTTAAGTCCGTCCGGCCGGCGCCGTCGAACCAGCGGGAACTGCGGCGTCGGCGATAGACTCGCATCATGAAACTTGCCCCGCAGCAGCATTCGGTCGCAGCCGAACTGCAGGCGTTAATCCTCGAGACCGAATCGATGGAGTACTTCCTGGAGGCGTTTGCGGCCCGTGCCGCCGAGCTTTTCAGTACGGACGCAGACATCCTGGTGGGCGTGACCCTGCTCCGCAATAAGCAGGGCGCCACGGTCGCCAGCAGCAGTGACGCCGCCCGGGTGCTGGATGAGGTCCAGTACGGTTACGGCGACGGCCCGTGCCTGCGTGCGGCACGAACGGGAAAGACGGTGCTGATCCAGGATGTGCGTACCGACCCCCGCTGGCCGGAATACGCGGATGTCATTCGCGACCGCGGTTTCCATTCCATCCTCGGCGTACCCCTGGTTCTCGGCAACGACGGCGGGGCGGGGCTAAATCTCTATGCCCCTGAAGCGGAGTACTTCACCGAAGAGCGGATCGCGGCGGCGGAAGCCTTTGCCGGTGAGGCCAGCTCAGCACTGCAGCTGGCCGTGGAGATTGCCCGGCACAAGAACACGGCAGAGCACCTGCGGGCGGCCATGGAGGCTCGAACCACCATCGACCTTGCCGTGGGCATTGTCATGGCGCAAAACAAGTGCAGCCAGGACGCGGCCTTCGAGATCCTGCGGCGGGCCTCCAGCAACCGGAACGTGAAGCTGCGGGACCTCGCGGAGCGTGTGGTGGGCTCGATTACCTCGGAGTCCGTGGAAACGCATTTCGTTAACTAGTCGCGTTCACGGAGGTTCGATCACTCGACAGTCTGGGAGTCCAACTCGATGAAGGCCCAGTCGGGTTCGTTCAGAATGGGATCCATGACCGGCCCGCCGGCCTCCGCAATCCGGTCCTGCACCCTGGGCGGCAGGCCGTCCTGGCGCAGGTTGTGCCTCAGCCAATCCTTGGCCGAACCGTCCAGGTACGGCCACCAACGTTCGATTCGGATAGGTTCCACAGCAGCCCCCTTCAGCGTCGCGTAAATCCACGGTGACACCGGCGTGCAGGCGGCGCAAGAGTGCGCCCAAAGAGCGGCGACGGAAGATACAGCTAACTGCAGACCGCCCCGATTGCAGTACGCCTAGTCGCGCACGGTAATGGATTTCACCGCGGCGAGGGTATCTTCGGCAAGTGCCGGCGGGATCGGTGCGCTCTTCGCGGCATCGGCGGAGGCGGCCTGTCCGGCCTCGCTGACCACGTACTCCCCGAAGGCCTTGACGCGTTCCACCAGGGCGGCGTCGTCGTAGGAGCTGCAGTAGATCTGGTAGGAGACCAGGACCAGCGGGTAGGCACCGGGTTCGGTGGTCTTCCGGTCCAGGTGCAGCGCAATATCGTGCTCGCTGCGCCCCGGTACCCGGGTGGACTGTTCGACGGCGGTGCTCGCCGCTTCGGCGCTGATCGGGACGAATTCCTCCCCGACCAGCAGGTTGGCGGTGCCCATGGATTCGTCGATCACCGAATCATCGGCGTAGGTCACGGCGCCTTCGGTCCGCGTGACGGTGCTGACTACACCGGAGTTACCCTGTGCGTTCTCACCTTCGAGGCCTCCCGGCCAGGTTCCCGACGGCGCATCGGGCCAAGCGTCCGGTGCCACCTCGTGCAGGTACTCAGTGAAGTTTTCCGTGGTGCCCGAGTCATCGGCGCGGCTCACGGGGGTGACGCGGGTGGATGGCAACGCGACCCCGGGATTCAGGGCAGCAATGGCCGGATCATCCCAGGTTTCAATGCTGCCGCGGAAAATGGCCGCGATGGTCGCAGCGTCCAGATTCAGTGATTCGAAGCCTGGCAGATTAAACGCCACGGCAATCGGTGAAATGTAGGCCGGGATGTCCAGTGCGCCCTCCGGTCCGCAGACTTCCCGGGCAGCAGCCATTTCCTCTTCCTGCAGGTACGCATCCGACCCGGCGAAATCCACGGCGCCGGCCAGCAGCGCGCTGCGCCCGGCACCCGATCCGTCCGGAGAGTACTGCAGCTGCACCTTCGGATGCAGCGTCCCGAACCCGGCGATCCACGCGTCCATGGCGGGACCCTGGGCACTTGATCCGGCCCCGGACAGCACACCGCTGAGGGTCGAGTTGCTGTTTTCGGCGGCCTCGCGCTGGGCGTCGCCAAGAGGATAGTCGGATCCGCAGGCGGTGAGGGCAAGGGATGCCAGCACCACCATGGCCAGGGAACGGGCGGGGCGGATTGGGCGCAATGGGTTTCCTTCCGGGAAAGCGGCAGCGGCGTCCAACGCCGGTGGGGTGAGGGCCGGTACAACGGCCGCTCATTCAAGGCTAGCTCGCTTTTGGCCGCGCCCGCCAACCGAAACAGACACGCGGCCTTGAGGGCGGGACCGTGGGCTGTCAGGATTGACCGCACCGGCGGAGGTTACCGTCCCCGGCGCGGCAGTGCCGGACGGCTCTGCCCGGGCAATGCCAAGGGAGCCCCCCGTGCTGATAATCGCAGCCATCCTTGCCGTGGTCGCCGCTGCTGTGGCCTTCTACCTTTTTATGCTCGAATCCCTGAGATGGACGGACCCGGGGACCGTTGCGATCTTTCAGCTTCGGGGTTCAAGTTCCGCAGCGGCTACGGCACAGCTGGCCTACAACCTGGGTTTCCACAACCTCTTCCTCGCCGTGGGTGCCTGCCTCGGCGTGGTGCTGCTGATCGCCGGCAACGCGGTGGCAGGCCTGACGCTTATGAGCTTCAGCACGGCGTGCATGCTGCTGGCCGCCGTCGTTCTGGTGCTTAGCGACCGCAGGCTCGGCCGGCTGGCCGTGGTGCAGGGAGGCCCGGCAGGCGTCTCGCTGATGTTCTCCCTGCTGGGAGCCTAACCCGCGGCTTTGCCGACGGCGGCCTTCCCGACGGGAGCGTACGCAGCGGCGGTCCAGAGGTGGAACAGGGCATAGGACCGCCAGGGACGCCACGGTTGGGAAAGCAGCGCGGCCTCCCGTCCGGTACCGACGCCCAGCGCACGCTTGAGCACCAGGTCATCCGCCGGATAGGCGTCGCGGTCCCCGAGCACGCGGACAGCCAGGTAGTCCGCGGTCCAGGGACCGATCCCCGGGAGCGCCAGCAGTTCCCGCCGTGCCGTATGCCGGTCAGCGCCGGGGTGCAGCGCCAGCCCTTCCACGGCGGCCCGGGCCATTGCGGATACCGTGCGTGCGCGGGCGTGGGGAATCCGGACGGCAGCCTGGATATCTTCGGCAGGCACGGCGCCCAGAGACTCCGGTGTCGGGAAGGTGGAAAGACCGGCCGGCCCGGGGCGGCCGAAGGAGGCAACCAGGCGCGCACCGAAGGTCCGGGCAGCGGCGAGGGATACCTGCTGTCCCAGGACGGTGAGTACGGCAGTTTCGAAACCGTCAGTGGTACCCGGTACCCGCAGCCCGGGATGGCACCGCACCAGCGGTTCCAGGAGGTCAAAGCGGGACAGGAACGGATCAATCACCGTGTGGTCCGCTTCCAGGTCCAACCAGGAACGGACCCTTGCGGTCAGTTCGGCGTCCTCCGTGTCCGGCAGTTGCGGACGGGCCAGCACCACCTCGCCGTCCGAACGGAAACGGACGGCGATCTCCACGGGACCGGAGGGCAACGTCAGAAGCCGTTCCACCGCGGCGCCGTCGCTGCCGCGCGTGACCCGTTCCAGTCCGGGCACGGCGTGGGCGGCGAGGGCGTTGACCAGCGGCTCCCGCGCCAGCGGCCCCCGGTATGCCAGGGAGTCCTGCCGCACGGCACCGCCGCCGGCTCGGGGCACCGCGCCGTTTTGGACAACCGCGCCGTTTTGGACAACTGCGCCGTGTTGGACATCGGGCACTGCGCCGGGGCCGCTCGGGCTCATCCGCTCAGGCCGGTCATCCGGAGGGTGATGTTGATGCGGCCGGTGGCCAGCCCGCCCGCCGGGTCCGCGGTACCGGCATGGGTACGGGGTACTCCGTGATAGGCAAAGCGTGAGGGCCCGCCGAAGACAAACAGGTCCCCTCCCTCCAGTTCAAGATCCGTATACGGCCGGTTCCGCGTTTCCGGGTTGCCGAAACGGAACACGCATGTGTCACCAATACTGATGGATACCACTGGGGCGCTGGATTTCTCGTCCTTGTCCTGGTGCATGCCCATATGGGCGCCCTCGGCGTAGTAGTTGATCAGTGCAGTGTCCGGCGTGTAGTTTTCCGGCCGGTAGTCATCCCGCTCATAGCTGCCGTCCGGCCGGCGGTACGCAGCACGCAGCGCATCGCGTCCCAGTTCGACCAGCCACTCGGGCACGTCCGCGACGCGGCCACCACCGACGTCGTCGGCGGTTCGCGTGTACTTGTACGGCTGCCAGTGCCAGCCCAGGCAGACGGTCTGGACGGACATCGGGTGCCCGCCGGGCAGCACCGCCGATCGCATGGGAACCGGCCCAACGGCCCACTGCCGGCAGGCATCCACTATCTCGCGCTGGCGCTGCGCGGGCAGCCAGCCGGGAACATGCACGGCCCCCACGGCCGGTTCTGTCCGTTCGCGGGGAAAGAGGGAGTTGCTCATGCTGCTGCTTCCAGATCGAGGAGAATCTTTTTCGCGGCCGGTCCTCCGCGGTACCCGCCGGTGGTTCCGTCCGAGCGCAGGACCCGGTGGCAGGGAATCACCAGCGGCAGCGGATTGCGGCCGCAGGCGGTGCCCACCGCCCGCACGGCACCGGGGTTGCCGGTGAGTGCGGCTATGCCTGCATAGGTCACCGTGTGTCCGTAGCCGATCCCCTGCAGGGCCTGGACCACGGTGCGCCGGTAACCGGATGTCAGGCGGAGATCCAGGTCCAGGTCGAAGCTATGCCGGGCGCCGTCGAAATACTCCTGCAGCTGCGCCACGGGAACGGCAAGCCGCTCCGGCGCCTCCAGGATCCGCGGGCTGATCCGGTCGCTGAGCACCTGCAGCACCTCGTCGACTCCCTCACATTCGAAGGCCACCCTGACCAGGCCGGCGTCCGTTGCGGCCAGGATCAGCCTGCCCACCGGGCTGTCCATCACCGTATACGCGAGGTCCAGGACTCCGGCGGACCCGGCGTCGGCGGCCAGGCGGGAATGCAGCCGCGCCAGGACCGCTGCGTCCGGCTCTCCGGCCGCCATGCCGGCCAGGAGGCCCGCTTCGGAAAGATCAAAGGATGGCATTGCGGTCCTCCCT
This sequence comes from Arthrobacter sp. YD2, assembly GCF_030410475.1. NCBI lineage: Bacteria > Bacillati > Actinomycetota > Actinomycetes > Micrococcales > Micrococcaceae > Arthrobacter > Arthrobacter sp. YD2. Next base: position 300,819 of record NZ_JAUHHB010000001.1, on the reverse strand, counting down.
GTACAGCGTCCGTAGTTTCTTCATGCCATCTGCCGCCGAGCGCCGGCAGGCCGCTTCGCTACCGCCCAGCAACAGTGCCACCTCGGCGTACGGCAGCCCTGCCAGATGGTGGTACGCCAAGGCCTCACGCTGACGCACGGGCAGGGTTTTCAGCGCATGCCAGAGTCCGTCCAGCTCGGCGGCTCCCCCGGCAGGGGGCGGTTCCGGCAGCTGCTCCACCGGCAGCGGATTCCTGGCTGCTGACCGGTGCTGGTCGATCGCTTTCCGTTTGGCAATGGTGACCAGCCAGGCCTGGATGTTGGCACCCTCCGGCAGAGCAGGGTAGGCGCGCAGCGCGGCCAGGAATGTTTCCGACCACGCGTCTTCCGCGTCCTGCGGACCGAGCACGGCACGGCAGACCCTCAGCACGGCCGGGCCGTGCTCCTGCACAATCTGCTCAAAGGGTTTCACTTCCACATACGGTAGACGGTTTTGGGGAAACGTTCGTGAGCCGGTCCGGCAAAAAAGCTCGGCAGCACCCGTCCGCTGTGGCTAGACTGCCCACAACGTTGCACGATCAAAGGAGATCCCCATGGCCAACCTCGCCCGCGTCCTTACCGACACAGCTGCCCGTGTTCCGGAGCGGACCGCTCTGAAACTGGATGAGACCGTAGTGACGTACGCGGCGCTGGAGGCCATGAGCGCAAAAGTGGCGGGTGTCCTGGCTGCACGGGGCGTGGCTCCCGGCGACCGCGTGGGGCTGGTGATGCCGAACATTCCGCAGATGCCGTTCATCTATTACGGTGCGCTGCGGTACGGAGCCGTTGTGGTGCCTATGAATCCGCTGCTGAAGGCCCGGGAGATTGCCTATCACCTGCAGGATTCCGGGGCACGGATTGTTTTCGCCTGGGAAGGGGTGGCTGCGGAGGTAACCGCCGGAGCCGAAGAGGCCGGGAATGTGGACGTAGTTTCCGTGGACTCGGTGGAGTTCCTCCAGCTGCTGGCTGCCGCGGATTCCCGCCCTGAGGTTGCCGACGTAGATGATGAAGACATCGCGGTAATCCTCTACACCTCCGGGACCACCGGCCGCCCCAAGGGTGCGGCGCTCACCCACTGGAACCTGCTGAGCAATGCCCAGGTCTCACGCTCCCTGCTGGACACCCTCGAGACCGACGTCATCTTCGGCGGACTGCCGTTCTTCCACGTGTTCGGCCAGACCGCCGCCCTCAATTCCGCCGTTCTTGCCGGTGCATCCATCAGCTTGCTGCCCCGGTTTGATGCCGGCAAGGCACTGCAGATTATTGAGCGTGACGGCGTGACCATTTTTGAGGGGGTCCCCACCATGTACGTGGCGATGCTGCGCCACCCGGACGTGAAAACCACCGATCTGTCCTCGCTTCGCGGTGCCATCACCGGCGGCTCCGCCATGCCGCTGGAAATCCTGCATGAGTTCGAGGACGTTTTCGGAACCTACCTGCTGGAGGGGTACGGGCTCTCCGAAACCTCGCCGATTGTTTCCTTCAACCTTCCGGGCGGCGAGCGGAAGGCGGGGTCCATCGGCCGGCCGGTTGACGGCATGGAGGTGCGGATACTGGATCCCGAAGGCAGGGACGTGCCAACCGGTGAGATCGGAGAGCTCTCCATTCGCGGCGAAGGCGTGATGAAGGGGTACTGGCACAACGATGACGCCACGGCTGCCGCCATTCCGGACGGCTGGTTCCGCAGCGGGGACCTTGCCCGCCTCGATGAGGAGGGCAACATCTACATTGTGGACCGGAAGAAGGACATGATCCTGCGCGGCGGGTACAACGTGTATCCCCGCGAGGTCGAGGAGGTGCTCTACGGGCATCCGGCAGTGGCCGAAGCCGCGGTGATCGGTGTCCCCGATGACCTGCACGGCGAGGAAATCGTGGCCGTGGTGGGCCTGCGTGAAGAATCCCGGCCGGCTGATGACAGCGCCCGGGACCAGCTGGTGGCGGAGATTGCCCAGTTCGCCAAGGACCGCCTGGCGGCCTACAAATATCCCCGCCGGATCCAGCTGACCGATGCCCTGCCCAAGGGGCCTACGGGCAAGATCCTGAAGCGGGAAATAACGGTGGAGCCGGTGGAAGCGCCGCTGGTAGGCGAGGCTCCGGGCGCCTGAGCGGCGCACCGGCGTCGGACCCGCTCAGGCGTAGGGTTCGACGTCGGCCGCTGCCTCGCCGGGCAGTCCCGCCGGCTCATCGGAGCGGACCAGCACCACCCCTGCCACAATCAGGGCTCCGCCCGCCAGCTGCACCGGACGCGGCAGCTCTGCAAGCAGCAGCCACGCCCACAGAACCGCGAAGAGGACTTCCGTCAGCGAGACAAAGGACGCCACGCGTGAGCCCAGGGCGCGGGCAGCGATGATCCCGGTGACGTAGGCCAGAACGGTGGAGAACAGCACCAGGCCGGCCACCGGCACCCACCACGGGGTCCGCCACCCGCCAAGATCCACATCGGCGGCGCTGAACCCCAGCGGCAGAATGCCCGTGAGGCCCAGAACCGCCATTGTTGCTCCGCCAACCAGCATGCCTCCGGTGGCCAGCACCAGCGGCGGCAGGGAATCATTCTGTTTGGCGGTAATAAAGAAGTACATGGCCAGGCACACGGCTGCCGCCAGGCCCCACAGCACGCCGATCGGATCAATCCGGGTGCTGCCGCCAAGGTCAAGCACCAGGACCAGCCCGGCAATTGCCGCCAAAGTCCCCAGCACGGTCCGCAGGCCGGGCCGGCGCCGGGTGGCTGCCCAGATCCAGAGCACCATCAGCACGGGGGCCAGGAACTCCAGCAGCAGCGCCACTCCCACGGAAAGACGCTCCACTGCGTTGAAGTAGAAGAACTGGCATCCGGCCACGCCGATAAACCCGAAGAGTGCGATGGTGCGCCAGTTGTCCCGCACCTGGTGCCAGCGGCCGCGAAGTGCGATCGCGGCGGGAACCGCGAGGACCAGCGCTGCACCAAGCATCCGAACCGCCACGGCTCCGGTGCTGGTCCATCCGGTCTCCAGCAGCGACTTGGCAAACGAACCGGAGAGGCCGAACACTGCCGAGGACGCGAGCGCCACCAAAATTCCCCCGGCCCCTGCCTGTGCCGCGCCGGAACCGGCCCCTGTGCGCCCTCGTCCCACGTTTCTCCTTGGATCCGGGGCAGCGTGCGCGCCGTGGCTGGCATTGTCAATGTGACGCTACCCGGGCCGTGCGGCGGGATCAATATGTGTCCCCCGGCTCTGCCCGTCCACCCTTGCTATCTCCTCCCGGGGCCGCTATTCTCTCGAGTGCCTCCCCGTGTGATCTATGTCATTAACATTTTTGGGCGTGGGAACCGCGGCGGGCAGGAGTTATTCGGTACTATCACTGGCGTTTTTTAATCAGTTCACTGAGTAAAACCCGGCTACGGGCAGTTTCCGCATCACTCGCAGTAAACATTTGCAGTTCACAGTCTTGTCCCCTCCGCACTTCCAGCACCGCATTAGCGCCCGCATGGAAAGCCGGAGGCCAACGTCTATGGGGGAAAATTTCATGCAGGAAAGTCCACGCCCGCTCTACGCACGGGCAGGTGCCCTTGGCGCCGCCGCCCTTCTGGCGGTGAGCGGCGCCTTTATCGCCGGACCGGCGATGGCAACCACGGGGGAAACCCCGCAGCCGGCCGCCACGGAGGCACCGGCCGTTCCGGCTGTTGAAGGCACCGAAGCGCCTGTCGAGGACGGTGCGGCAACACTGGCCCCCGGCCTGAGCGAAGCGCTCCAGCGCGATCTGGGAATGACGGTCGAGGAGTTCCTGGCGGCCGGCGAGCTCGGCAAGAAGGCCTCCGACGCACTTGACCGGCTCAAGGCCACCGATGGCTTTGTCAGCATCGAGCTCGTTGACGGCGCCCTGGTCATCACCGGCAGCGGCGAGGACCTGCAGACGCTGGCCACTGAACTGGATGCCACCGTGGTGGATCCCGCCCCGGCAACCGAAGCACCGGCTGAAGAAGCGCCGGCCGAGGAAGCACCGGTTGAGGAAGCGCCGGCACCGGAGCAGACCGAAGCTCCGGCACCCGCTGAGAACACCACTGAAGCCCCCGAGGAGGAAGCCGCTGCACCCCTGAAGCGCGCCTCCGACCTGCGAAGCCTCCTGCAGGATTACGCTGACGCCACCGGTGCCGCTGACAAGCTGCAGTCCGTGACCGGGAACGCCGGCAGCGGCTTCGTGCTGACCGTCGGTGAGCCGGCTACGGAGCTCGGCGGAGCCCAGGCCCGCGCCATGGCCGCACCCATGACGGCAGAGGAATTCGCCGCGACCTACGAAAACGTCACCGTCACCGACCCGCAGGGTCTGCCGGAGAACTTCGCGGAGACCGATATCCCGAACGGTCTCGGCTACCTCTTCGAAAGCGGCGACGGCCTGGCGTCAGCCTGCTCCATCGGCTTCAACGGATTTAATGCCGCCGGCGACGACGCCGTCATCAGCGCCGGTCACTGTGCAGAGGGAGCGGCCGGCCCGCTCACCATCCTTGAACACAACACTCAACTGCAGCTGGGCATGTTCGGCACGTACTCCTTCGACGGCACCGAAGCTAACCCGGGCACGGACATTTCCGTGATCGACAGCATCAACCCCGACCTGACCCTGCTGCCGGAAACCCTGCAGTGGGCGAACGCCGAGGACCTGGAAGCAACCACAGTCCAGATCACCGGCTCCACCACCCCTGTGGCAGGTGCGCCGATCTGCAAGTCCGGCCGGACCTCCTTCTGGACCTGCGGAACCATCCTCAGCGCCGATGCCCTCTTCAACGCCGAAGGCACCTGGACTGAAGGTTTCCAGGCTGAGCTGGACGCCGCTCCCGGCGACTCCGGCGGCAGCATGATCTCCGGCAGCCTGGCCGTCGGCCTCATCAGCGCCGGCGTCCCCGGATCCGGCAAGGTCTACGGCGTGGACCTGGCCCGCTCCATGGCTGCCATTCCCGGCTACTCCGTGGCGATCCACTTGGCCGCTCCGGCACTGACCAGCCCGGCGGACGGCGGCACGGTGGAAACCGATGCGCCCATCACCGGAACGGCTCCGGCCGGCAGCACCGTACAGCTCTCGCTCAACGGCGAAGAGTCCGAGGTATTGGCAGGTCCCGACGGGACCTGGTCCACCACGGCTCCTACACTGGTTCCCGAGGGCGCGAAGCTGGAAATCACGGCTCAGGCCGTGAACGGTTTCAACAAGTCGACCGTCAGCGAGTTCGAGCTGACCGTCAAGGAAGCGCCGCTTCCCGTTCCGGTGTTCACCACTCCCGCCACGGTCCTGAACTCCCTCAGCAGCATTGAAGGCACCGGCGTAGCCGGGGCCACGGTGTCGGTGTCCATCCCGGATGACCAGGTGGAGAACTTCGCCACCCGCACCATAGAGGTTGATGAGGAAGGCAACTGGGCGTACACCCTCGAAGAGCCGCTGAGCTACGGCGTCTACGAAGTAACTGCCCGCCAGGGCGGCATTGAAGGCAAGGAAGATTCCGCTGCCGCCGAGCTGAACCTGACGGTTGCTCCGGAAGCACCGGTCATCACCAACCCGGCCGACGGCTCGGAGTTCACGCAGAGCGAGCTCCCCGACAACATCACCGGAACGGCCAAGCCCGGCGCCCTGGTGCTGGTCAGCTTCGACGGCCAGCCGGCCGTGGAACTGCAGGCTGACGACAACGGCAACTGGTCCGCCCCCATGGGCGACCTGGCGGTCAGCAGCCACGGCGTGGAGGTCACGCAGGTGTACCAGGGCGCTCCCTCGGCAGCTGCCTTCGTCTCCTTCATTGTCAACGCCGATCCGGCGCCTGTCGCACCGGTCGCGCCGGCAGGAAACCCGGGAACGGGTGGACTGCCTGATACCGGTGCTTCCAACATCGCACTGCTGGCCGGGGGCGGAGCTACCCTGCTCGCCGCCGGTGCCGCTGCAGTGCTCTACACCAAGCGCCGCCGGGTACTTGCTGACGCGTAAGTGCACTAGTGAATAGTGGAACGGGTCCCGGCCAGCGGCCGGGGCCCGTTCCGGTTTAGGCTACAGTCACGCCGAGGAGGGAACCATGGAACCGAACACCCGTCAGCTCCACCCGAAAGCACGGCCACTGGCCGCGGCCGTCCTGGTAGCAGCAGTCCTCACCGCACTTGGCGGCTGCGGAACGGATTCCGGTGCGCGCCCCGACAACGCCCCTACGGCCGATCCGTCCGCGGCTTCATCATCCGCTGCGGCGTCCCCCGGTATCGGGGCAACGCCGGCAGACCCTGCCACCGGACCGGAAGGAAACATGGCCACGGACGAATACACCACACAGCTGCTCCTGCTGCATGAGCAGCTCAAAACCCAGCTGGGGCCTGCATACTCGGACGCCTGGGTCGACGGCGGTGTGCTGCACGTAGCGGTCACGGATTCCGCAGCGGAAGCCACCGTCCGCGACGCCGGTGCCGTTCCGGTGCTGGTGGGCTTCAACAGCACCGAGCTGCAGCAAGCCAAGGCACAGGTCCGGACCTGGCTGGCCCAACAGCCGCTGCCGGCTTTGGAGGTGCATTCCATCGCAGCCAGCGGCCGTGACGGTGCGGTGATTGTCGAAGTACCGGCGGATCAGGTCGCTGCCCTCCAGTCGGCGGCCGCTGATCAGGCGCCGGCCGGAGAGATTCCGGTTATTGTGAAGGAATCCCCCGGGATGGCAACCCCCTACTCCACGAAGTAGGGACAAGCTGCGCAGAACCGCGAGCAGGGCCAAGGAGTGGCCTAGGGTTGGTGCGTCGAGAAGACGGCACCTTCCTCCTTTCGCCCAGGAACATTCACCATGGAGCAAAAGATCCTCTCCTTCGTCAGCCCCCGAACGGCCTGGATTGTCCTTGCCTGCTGCGTGGCTTTCTGGCTGGCCTCAGCCGCCGACCTTTTGGAGGCGCCGCCGGGCACCCCGCCGACCATGACGTTCCTCTGGCTCTACGCCAACCTGATGCTCGCTCTGGCCAGCACTCTGGTTGCCGTCGGAGCGGTGGCGGTCCTGGTGCTGCACCGGAGGGCTGCGGCCGGAAACCAGCCGGCTGTAGATATCCCGGCTGACGAGGATGCTGAGCCGTCAGACGCCGTGGACGCCTCCTCCGCAGTGCAAGCGGCCGTCCTGCCCGCTGGAGAGCACACCCCGTCAGCGCCTTTTCGCCTCGCCTCCCGCCTCAGGGACAGGGCCCAGCGCCGCTGAACCGGGCGCGACGCCCTCGGGGGCTCCATCGGCTGCCGGCTGGTGGCTGCCGTTCGGATCCGGCTCCCAGCGCAGCAGGTCTCCGGGTTGGCACTCCAGCACTTCACACAGCGCAGCCAAGGTGGTGAACCGTACTGCCTTCGCGCGACCGTTTTTGAGCACTGCCAGGTTCGCCGGGGTAATTCCGATGCGCTCCGCCAGCATCCCTACGGGCATTTTCCGTTTTGCCAGCATCACGTCGATGTCCACGATGATCGGCATCAGATCACGCCGCCGAGTTCGTTGCGCAGCTGGTGCGCTTCCGCTGCAGTGGCGACGGCGGAGGCCAACAGCGCCCGCATCACCAGGACCAGCAGGGCACCGGCAGCTACTGTCACTCCCATGCCGCCGATCAGCAGGACGACGCCGGGGGCCACGTCCTCGCCGGGCGCCAGCACGGTGCCCAGGGCGAAGAGCAGCAGGGCCGCGGCCGACAGCGCTCCGATCACAATGTCCACGTAGCGGAAGGCACCGGAGGAGAACACGGTTCCACGCCGGACCATGGTCAGCAGGCGCCAGACACAGACCAGGCAGACCTGGAAGGCGAGGATGCCCAGCACCACAATGGCCAGGACCGGCACCCGGACGGCTTCCGCACCGGCCTCGGCCAGGTCGACGCCGAACAGCGGCACCAGGACCGCTTGGACAAACAGGGTGCCCAGGAGCACCAGGACCAGCACAATCCGCAACGCCAGGATGGTTGCTTTTCCCATCACGCTCTCCCTACGGGGCCTCATCGACTGACCGAATCCCATTGAAGGACAACCAATACTTATCGACAATCGAGAGGTGCCGCAAGGGGTTCCGCAAACCGGGAGCCGAACTTCCCACGCTCTGTGACTGCTGTTCCGGAAGGGACCACACCGGCAACACAGGTACCAAAGCGTGGGAAGTTCCCGCTGCGGAGGTTCCCTAGGGCGCCGAATCCACTACGGAGGTGGTGACCGCGGTCCAGGCGGTGGCAGTTCCAGACGGAATGCCCCCCAGATCTTCGAGCAGGATTTCCCGTTCTCCGATGAGCTGGCCGGTGTCCGGATCGATGATGATTTCCCGCCGCGCCTCGTATCTGCTGCTTTTCATGCCCAGTGAGATCCCGGTGCGGCCATCCAGCGCAGCTTCCCGATCCACTACAGTGACCCCTGGGATCAAGGCAGCAGCCTGATACAGGGCACCCCGCAGATCCGCCGGGATGACGCCCGTCCTCAAGGTGTCAGCAATTGTTATAAACGCTTCCTCATCCGCGGTAGGACCCTGCCCATTGGTGTTTTCGTAAATCAGTTCTAAGAGCTCATCCGGATCCCGAGGGGCATTGGCCACCCCCTCCTGCAATGGCATAGCACCCAGAATGCGCTGTTCGGAATCGTAAAACCTGCCTTCCCGAGCCCGCATGGGCTGCTTCTCGAACGGGAAGGTCTCCGCGGGGACCTGTTCCTGCGCAGCCTGCCGCTCGGCCTCCAGCCGTGAAGCTTCATCAAAGAACTGCACCGGCTCGCTGGGCTCCCGGTTCCAGATCCACTCTGCCGTCCGGTCCGCCGGTACGTACACCTGTCCGTCCTGGCTGTTTAACCAGACAAATTCACCGTTCTCCGTGGAGGTTGTCGTGGTGTACACGGCCTTCGTATCAATCAGCAGGTACTGTCCCGGGGCCAGCACCGGGTCCGAGGCGGCAATGGTGGTGGCAGCGGCGTCGTTAAGCACCTGCGCCGCCTCCGCCGTCGCGCCCGGCCGTTCGCCGGCCCCGACAACGTCTACCGCCACCAGTGCGGCAATCAGCGCGGCGGCAGCGGAAACGGCAAAAACCGCGCGCCGCCAGGGTCGGCGGGGATGCAGCACCGGTGCCGGCTCACGTACTTCCTCCGCTGCCTTTTGCAGGAGTTTCTCCCGGCCCGCGGCCAGGACAGCCGGAGGCACGGTACCGGTGGTGTTACGCGTGGCGCGGAGCAGGTGCAGTTCGTCCATGATCACTGTCCATTTCGTCGAAAAGGGCAAAGCCGAGGTCCGCCCGGAGCTTGCGCCGGGCACGGTTGATGCGGGAGCGGACGGTGCCGATGGGCACGCCCGTTGCGGTGGCGATTCCGTCATACGTCAGGTCCGCCCAGGCATAAAGCAGGATGGCTTCCCGGTCGATAGGTGCCAGCGCTGCCAGCGCCGCACCAATCCGGGAGCGGTCGCCGGCCGCGTCGACCCGCGCGTCTATGGCATCCAACCCGTCCGCGGTGTGGCCGCGACCGCCGTTGCGGGCCAGCGCGCGCAGCATCCGCGCCTCGGCCCGGTGGTGCCGGCGCAGCAGGTTGGTGGCGATGCCAAAGAGCCAGGGCCGCACCGCTTCGGCCGGCCCGTCAAAACCCGCCCGTCCCTCGAAGGCGACCAGGAAGGTTTCCGCCATCACGTCCTCGGCGGCAAAGTCACCGGCACGCCGGGCGGCGTACCGGTAGATGTCCGGCGCGTGCCGGTCATAGAGTTCCCCGAATATGGCGGGGCCGCTGCGCGACCGCTCCACAATCTCTTTGTCTGTGTTCACACCTTGTAATGCCCGCTCACCATGAATGGTTCACGGTTCCCCCGTTTTTCTTTTCTTTTTTCCTGGACACCGCATTAAACGACGACGGCGCCGCCCGGACTCGCAGGGAGTCCGGCGCGGCGCCGTCGGGCGGTTTTTCCGAAGACTAGAGCTTGGAGGCAACCAGGCCGGTGAGGTCCACCAGGCGGTTGGAGTAGCCCCACTCGTTGTCGTACCAGGCAACAACCTTGACCTCGTTGCCCATCACGCGGGTCAGGCCTGAGTCGAAGATGCTCGAGGCCGGATCGCCCACGATGTCGGAGGAAACAATCGGATCCTCGGTGTAGGTGAGGATGCCTTCCCAGCGGGGATCCTGTGCAGCCTTGGCGTAGGCGGCGTTGATCTCCTCAACCGTGGCTTCCTTTTCCAGCGTGACCGTCAGGTCGGTGACGGAACCGGTGGGCACGGGGACGCGGATGGCGAAGCCGTCCAGCTTGCCCTTCAGCTCCGGGAGCACCAGGCCGATGGCCTTGGCGGCACCGGTGGAGGTGGGCACCATGTTCAGGGCTGCGGCGCGGGCGCGGCGCAGGTCCTTGTGCGGGCCGTCCTGCAGGTTCTGGTCTGCGGTGTAGGCGTGCACGGTGGTCATCAGGCCCTTTTCGATGCCGAAGGCGTCATTCAGGACCTTGGCCAGCGGGCCCAAGCAGTTGGTGGTGCAGGACGCGTTGGAGATGATGTCGTGCTTCTCGGCGTCGTAGTCGCCGTCGTTCACGCCCATGACCACGGTGAATGCGTCGCCCTTGGCCGGTGCGGAGACCAGGACCTTCTTGGCGCCGGCGGTGATGTGCTTGCGGGCATCCTCGGCGTTGGTGAAGAAGCCGGTGGATTCAATCACGATGTCCACGTTCAGGTCAGCCCACGGCAGGTTGGCGGGATCCCGCTCTGCAAACACCTTGACGGTGTGCTCACCGATGATGAGGTTGCCGTCTTCCACGGTGACCTTCTCCGCCAGGCGTCCGGCAACGGAGTCGTATTTGAGCAGGTGGGCCAGCTGCGCGGGATCGGCGAGGTCGTTGATGGCAACTACCTCAAAGCCTTCACCGTGCTGCAGGGCCGCCCGCAGGTAATTGCGGCCAATCCGACCAAAACCATTGATTCCGACGCGTACCGTCACTGCGGCCTCCTAGAAGCTAGAGTAAATTTAGAGACTAAATTTAATGTCTTCTACAATTATGCTGTTATTGCCGCCACACGTCAAAGGCCACTTCCATGGACGCCTCCGCAAACACCCCGCAGCTGCTGCGCCGAACCAATCTGCGCGCCGTGCTCGAAGTGCTGCGCTCCGTCCCGTCCGTCACCGGCACGGACCTGATCAATGCCACCGGACTGACCCGCGCAACGGTCATTGCGGTCTGCGATGACCTGATTGCCCGCGGCTGGGCCCGCGAAACCCCCTCCCTGCGCACTGACCGGCAAAAGGGGCGGCCCGCCCGGCGGTTTGAGTTCAACGAAAGTGCCGGGTACGTCCTCGGTCTCGACGTCGGCATTGCCACTGTCCGTGTGCTGGCCGCCGATCTCTCCGGCGCCGTCGTCGGCGGATCCGAGGCACGGTTCCCGCGCCACGGGGGGCAGCCGGAGCAGCGTCGGGACGTGGTCACGGCCGCCGTCGACGCCGCACTTGCCGACGCCGGGATTGAGGCTTCGGCGGTCCTCTGCACCGGAATGGGGATCGCCGCGCAGGTCACGGGAAACGGCGACCTCGCCCCGGGGCAGGATGTGGCACCCATGTTCGATCTGGGGCTGAGCCGGGAATTCGGCGACACGAGGGGGTGGCCCCTGCTGGTGGAAAACGACGCCAAGCTCGCGGCCCTGGCAGAACGCTGGCGCGGAGTGGGTGCCGGTGAGGAGAACCTTGCCGTGATCCTGGCCGGCGAGCGCCTCGGCAGCGGCATTATTGAGTCCGGCCGGCTGCTGCATGGCGCCTCGGGGGGCACCGGCGGCATGGGTGCCCTGCAGCTGGTGGAGGGCGTGGGCAACGAGGACGGCATAGCCAAGCTGGCCCGGTTGTGGGGCAGCGCCGCCCTCAGGGACGGGCACAACGGCAGAATCCGGGAGCTTGTGGGCCCGGATACCAACCGGGCCTCGGCACGCCTGGTGTTCGAAGCAGCAGCCGCCGGAGATCCGGTGGCCGTGGAGATCCTGAACCGCATCGCGGCCCGCATGGCCCGGGTGCTGGCGCTGGCGTCCTCCTTCTTCGATCCGCGGCTGATTGTCATCGGCGGTGCCGTTGCGGCGTCGGCCACGGCCCTGCTGCCGGCCATGACGCGGGAACTTGCACACTATGTGGCGGAGCCGCCGCGGCTGGCTGTCTCGGACCTGGGCAAAATGCTGGTCCCCACGGGTGCGGTCCGCCTGGCCCTGGATTACGTGGAGACCCACCTGCTGGACCTGGTCCCCGAGCCAAAACGCTAACGAGGGTGCACCGCCGGCGTTGAACCGGAAGGGCGGCTGCTGACAGGAAAGGGCCGGGCGCGTATGCGCCCGGCCCTTTCACCTCCGGTTCCGGTGCGGAGTCCGCTCCGGGGCCGGTTAATGCCCTGCAGGATTATCCGTCGGTTTCGCCGTCTGCGGTGTCCCCGTCGGCGGCGTCGTCCCCATCCCGGGGACCATCGTGCCGTTCATCGTGATGATCCCCGCGTCCGCGGTCCTCCCGTTCGGGCCGGCCTTCACGTCGGTCGCGGTCCTGGCCGTCCTGGTCCTGGCCGTCCTGGTTCGGGTCGTCCTGGTTCTGGCCGTCCTGGTCCTGGCCGCCCTGGTTCGGGCCGTCCTGGTTCTGGCCGTCCTGGTTCTGGCCGTCCTGGCTCTCATCACCTGGACCCTCGCCTTTGTGCCCCGGACCCATATGCTCCCGAGCCTCCCGGCCATCCTGATCCTGACCCTGATCCTGATCCCGGTCCTGGTCCTGCAGCTCCCTGCCGTCCCGGTCTTCGGCGTCCCGGGTGTTTTCCTGTTGCGTCGTGGAACCTGCCTGCTCCAAAGCATCGTCCCCGCCAACGGCGGTACCGGCGAAAAAGCTGCCAACCAGCAGTCCGGCTCCGGCAAGGGCACCGGCGGTCCAGATCACGACCCGCTTGGCCTTGCTACCCAAAGCCATGGGTGTCTTCACCTCCATCAAGTGGTTTGCTGATAATTCAATCCTGACGCCGGATTCTTCGAGATTTCTTAGAAGTTATGCCTAGGAGCCAGGCGCGGACAGCGGCAGCCGGACCCTCAGGGATGTCCCGGCCCCCGGGCTTGATTCGGCCCGGATGGACCCGCCGAACCGGGCCGCGATTTCCGCCGCCAATGCCAGGCCCAGACCGTAATGCCGCTGGGGGCCGGCTCCCTCCGCCGGGTCCACCGGACTGGCTGCGCGGACGGATGAGAACCGCTCGAACAGGCGTCCTTCAAGTTCCGGCGGCAGGCCGGGTCCGTCGTCGGCCACCGTCAGCACCGCCTCCCGGCCGACCGGCTCCACGGTCAGCCGCACCGCCGATCCGGCGTAATCCACCGCGTTAGCCAGCAGGGAGGTCACCAGCCGCTGGAACGCCGCCCGCACACCGCGGACGGCCACCGGACCCTGAGGTGCCCGCACCTCCAGCTGAAGACCGCGCTCCCCCGCCATCGATTCGAAACTATCCGCAACGTCGCGGACGACGGCGGTCAGATCCACGGGTTCCACGGTTTCATTCCTGCGCGGGTCAGCGGAGACCAGCAGGTCCTCCAGGATGCCGGTCAGCACGCCGGCGTCGGAGACGATTTCCGCCAGCCCGTCCTGCAGCCACTTTTCCGGCTCCGGGCCTGTCCCGGCCCCGGCACCTGATCCTCCCCCGCTGTTCCCGCGGTCCAGACGCCGGCGCAGCAACTGTGCGCGGGTGCTAAGCAGGGTCAGCGGGGTACGCAGTTCATGACTCGCATCGGCAACGAAACGCCGCTGCAGCGCCAGCGCCCGCGCGAGAGGCCTGATGGCCGCACGTGCCGCCAGCACGGAGAAGGCCGCAGCGATCACCGCCGCGCCCAGGATGGTTCCCACCAGCACCAGCACCAACCGCTGCAGTTCATTGCGGGATTCGCGGGTATCCACTGCCGCCTGAACCACGTCATTGCCCCGGCGGACGGTGAGCACCTGGTACGTTGCACCGCCCACCGAGACCGTCTCCTCACGGCTTCCGCCGCCGGCGGAAACCTCGGCGAGGGCGTCTTCAACCGGCAGCCCGGCGGGCATGTCACGCGAAACCGCCAGCCTGCCCCGGTCATAAACGGCCAGGAAAACATCAAGCGGAGCGTCCCGGGCATTCGAGAGGTCGACGGCGTTCTCCAGCGTTTCGCGCGCGGCGGCGGTGGATCCCGCGGCAGCGAGCGAATACACCAGCACCCCCACAAGGGAAAGGAGGACCACGATGAAGGCGGTGAATTGAAGGGAAAGCCGGATGGTCGCCCTCTGCAGTTCGGAGCTGTCCCGCCGGCTCATGGGCTCCTGCCCAGCCGGTAGCCCACCCCGCGCACCGTCATCACCACGGGGCGGCCGAGTTTCCGGCGCAGATAATGCACATAGGTGTCCACCACGCCGTCGTCGTCCGCGTCCGGGAACACCAGGTCCTGGAGCTCCATGCGGGGGTAGATCCGGCCCGGATGCCGGGCCAGGACCTCCAGTAGTTCCGCCTCGCGTTCGGACAGCTGGACGGCCTTGCCGGTATCCGCGGACACCGTCCTGGCTTCCGGGTCAAAGGTCCCGCCGGGAACGGGGAGCACCGGAATACGTTCCAGAGTGCGCCGGCGCAGGGCCCGCAGCCGGGCCAGGAGTTCGTCCATGTCGAAGGGTTTGGCCAGATAGTCCTCGGCACCGCGGTCCAGCCCCTCCACCCGGTCCGATGGGTTGCCCAGCGCCGAGAGCACCAGCACGGGGGTCAGCACGCCCCGGCTGCGCAGCCGGGCCATAACGTCGAGGCCCTCGATGGCGGGCAGCCCACGGTCCAGCAGCAGCACGTCGAAGTTCCCGGTGAGTCCCTCATGCAGTGCCCGCTGCCCGTCGTGGGCGAGAGTGACGGCATAGCCTTCGTCTTCCAGGATTTCAGCCAGCATCCCGGCCAGGCGCCGGTCATCCTCCACCACCAGGATCCGGGGTTGGTCCTCCATCCGTGAAGTATAGGACCGCGCGGGCGGGACGCTCCCGGAGGGGAACCGAATCTGAACCCCAAAGGGGAGATTCAGCTCACCGTCATCGCACCTTAGCGCCAGTAGTCATTGGCCGCGGCAATGGTCGCAAATTCGGTGGCCACCACCTGCGAGGCGGCAAGCAGGTCTTCCGGATTGTTCGCGTACGTAGTGCGGATAATCTCCTGGACGTGTTCATCCGGCTGCATGGCAAAGGACGTCTGCAGCGCCAGGCTGATCGCCAGCCGGCGGCCGTCCTCAGGAGTGGTGCATTTCAGGGAATTGTTGGGAACAAGCTCCATGATGTCCGTCCTATCGACTGCGTCGCGGGCCGGCGCCCGTGCGGGTCGCCAGTTTCATTGTGGGCAGGGCATATTCCCGGCACAACCCCTGCACGTTTCCCTGCGGGAGGGGCACCGGCTCAGTCCCGGCGGCTGCGGGACCGCTCGTAGTTAAGCGCGTGGATGCCCAGCAGGGCGAGGGCGCCTGCCAGGCCGAACGGCAGCAGGTTGGGACCCATCATCTGGAAGTTGACCATCACCATGCTCTTGCGTGTCATGACCTGCGTGTTGACACCGTACAGAGAGTCCATCTGGAGGCTGCCGAAAAACCAGAGCAGCCCAACGCCAAGCATCAGCGCCACCACCGCCCAGGCCCCACAGAGATAAGGGTTGACCCGCCGCGAGTCCGGGGCGCCGGCCGGCAGAAAACCAGGGCTTTCCTCCCCGCTGCCGCGCGGATCCTCTTCCCTGAAGATTTCCCCGGAGACCCGGCCGACCCCGGCCGCTGCCGGCATTGGCCCGGTGCTGTGCCGCCGCAGCCCGCGCGCACCGGCATCCGCTGCAGTACCGCCGTCGTCGTCAGCCCACGTCCCGGCTTCGGCGCTGCCGGCCTGCCCCGCCGCCCAGCCGCCGCTGCCGCCCGCCTCGGGACGGGCGTAGAGCCGGTAATCCGCTGCGTGTGTGTCTCGTCGCTTCCCCATGTCCGGAGCCTACTGGAGACCTGGCGTCTGGTCATCCGCCCCGCCGGGAATACCGCGCAGGCGCAGGTTCCGAGACAAGACCCGAATTTCACTAGACACCTGTCCAGTGAAATGGCATGATGTGGATCACATTCATGGACCACACCGCCGTGGTCGGAGCAAAAGGGGTACCCGTGCAACTGCAGGACAAAATCGCCGTCATCACCGGAGCCGGCTCGGGCATGGGGCTCGCGGCAGTGCGGACCTTCGTAGCCGAAGGCGCCACCGTCTACGCCCTCGACATATCCCAGGCCGCCCTGGACCGCGAACTGGCAGACCTGCCCGGGGCCACGGGCATTGCCGTTGACATTGCCGATTCCGCTGCCGTCAACGCCGCGTTCAAACGCGTTGCCGATGAACACGGCCGGCTGGACGTACTGATCAACGCCGCCGGCGTGAACACCCCCCATCGGCTGGCGACGGAATGGCTGGACGGCATCAACCACAGGATGCTGGACGCCATGAAGGCGGGCGAGCCGTTCACCCCCGAATTCATCACCGAAATCCCGGACGAGGACTTTGACCGGGTCATGCGCATCAATGTGTACGGCACGTTCTACTGCCTGCGCGCAGCCGTGCCCCTGCTGAAGGCAGCCGGCGGCGGCGCCGTCGTCAACTTCGCTTCCGTGGCCGGCCTGGTGGGCCTGCCCATGCCCACCTACTACCCCGCGTCCAAGGCCGCCGTCGTCGGCATGACGCGCACCACCGCCGGTGAACTGGCACCGTTCGGGATCCGGGTCAATGCCCTGGCCCCCGCCGGAATCAACACACAGCTGATGACCCAGTCCGGTGAGGACCATGTCCAGGCCCTGCTGGCACTGCAGCCGCTCAAACGTCTGGCCGAACCGGAGGAGATCGCCGGAACCTTGGTCTTCCTGGCCTCCGACGCGGGCGCCCACTACACCGGCCAGGTGCTCTCGCCCTCGGGCGGGGCCCTGATGTCCTGACCCGCCCTCTCCCCGCAGTTCACCGGCGTTTCCCGCCGCAGCGCCCACCCCCGAAAGGCACCATGATCACCAATGTTGAGGGCCTAAACCCCGCAGCCCTGCAAACCCTCGAAGACACCATCGCAACGGATATTGACCGCCGCAGCTACGACGGAGCCAACATCATCGTCGCCCGGAACGGCCGGATCGGACTGCAGGGCAGCTACGGGTTCGCCGACCGGGCCGCCGGCCGGCGCACGGACCGCGGGGATGTTTACCGGATCCTGTCCATGTCCAAGGCCTTCACCAACACCCTGGCCTACCGTGCCCTGGGCGAAGGGAAACTCGCGCTGTCCACCCGCGTAGTGGACCTGATTCCGGAGTTCTTCGGCACCGACCGGTTCCGGGCCGTGCGCAAGGACAAGATCAATCTGGGCCACCTGCTCACGCACCGCTCCGGAATGCCCGCCACCCCCGATCCCGGGCTGCCCGCGGACCGGTTCGGTGTACTGGCTGACGTGATCGAGGCCCTGGGCGGCGTGGACGTAGTGAACGAGCCGGGCAGCAACCTCAACTACGCACCCTCCATCAACCACGCACTGATCGGCGAAATGGTCCGGCGCGCCTATGGCTACGACCATTTCCGGGACCTGGCCCGGGATCTGGTCTTCACTCCGCTGGGCATGGGCGACACAGCCTTCGGGCTGCCCGCCGACCGCGCCGAACGGGCTGTTCCGCTGAAGGTCTATGTTCCCGAAGACGGTTGGCTCTCACCCGAGGACATTGAGTGCCTGAACACCTACATCACCGAAGACGCTGAAATGCCCTGGGTGGGGGCGACCTCCACCGTTGACGATGTGTTCCGCTTCGCCGAAATGTTCCGCAACCAGGGCCGGGCCGATGGGGTCCAGTTGGTGGCCCCGGCGGTGGTGGATGCAGCCACCACCCTGCAGACCGGGGACATGCCCAATGACCTGTATTCGGGGATCGCCGCCATGCGCGGCTGGGAAGCGCCCAACGGCAACTTCGGCCTGGGCTTCTCCCTCTCCGGCACCGGCACCGCGCCCACGTTCTTCGGTCCGTTCACCAGCCCGCGCACGTTCGGCAACTACGGTGCCGGGTCCACGCTGTTCTGGGTGGACCCCGTCCGGGACCTGACCTTCGTGTTCCTCTCCTCCGGCGTCATGGACGAGGGCGAGAACGTAGCCCGGTTCCAGAAGCTCTCCACCCTCGCCGTCGCCGCAGCACTCTAAACCCCCTTTCAAGGACGCCCCATGACCGCCACCAGCTCCGCCCCCGCCAAATGCCCCGTGGCCCACGGCTTCGATGCCATGGGCGATGCCTACTACCGCGACCCTGCCGCGCACTTCGCCGAAGTGCGCGACGCCACGCCTACCTTCTTTTACCCGCACCTGAATGCCTGGATTGTCACCCGACGCGAAGACGCACTGACCGTGCTCTCGGACTGGCAGAAATTCTCCTCCGCCTCCAACGGCGGCCTGATCGAGGTGCCCGAGGAATACCGGTCCACCATTCCAGCGGAACTGATGTCCCGCATCCTGGTCGGGTCCGATCCGCCCGGGCACACCACGGCGCGCGGCGTGGCCCAGCTCGGCTTCCTGCAGGAACGGATGGACGCCCTGCAGCCGGAAATCGAAGCCCGGGCACACCGCATCATTGACCGGTTCGAGAACAACGGTGCCGGCAACCTGCTGGAGGACTACTGCCTGGAGCTGACCACCCAGACGCTCATGGCGCTGATGGACCTGGACTACGAATACGACCCGATGATGCGCCAGCTGCGCGACGATTTCTTCCAGATCCTGGCCTCCGCGCAGGAGCCCTTCCCGGAGCCCCGGCGCTCCGAGGTATGGAAGCGCTACACCGAGGCCAACCTGGTACTGCGCGGCATCATTGAATCCCGGCGCACCTCAAAGGCGGAGGACCTGATTTCCGTGATGGCCTCGGCCCGCGACGAGAAGGGAAACTATGCCCTCGGTGCGGACCAGATTGCCATCCACCTGACCGAGTTCGCCGCAGCGGGCACCGATACCACCGCCCAGGCCATGGCCAACGCCGTGCTGTTCCTGGACGGCAGCCCCGAGGCCCGCAGTGACGCGCTGGCCGAACCGGAACTCTGGCCGCGGGTCTTCGAGGAAACCGTCCGGCGCCGACCCTCCTCCACCTTCGCGTCCCGGCGCGCGAACATCGACATTGAACTCGGCGGGGCGCAGATCAGGGCCGGGGACATGGTCTGGCTTGCGCTGGCGGCAGTGAACACCGATCCCGACTACGTGGAGCACCCCTTCACCTTCGACATCCACCGCACCGACCCCGCCGACCACCTGGGCTTTTCCACCGGGCGGCACAAGTGCCTGGGCAATCCGCTGGCGCGGGTGCAGGGTGCTGCCGGGCTGAAGGTCCTCTACGAACGGCTGCCGTCCCTGCGCCCGGATGACGCCGAGGCGCTGGACTTCGTCCGGTTCGCGCTGCTGCCCGCCCGCCGCTCGCTGAACGTACACTGGGACGTCGCCGACGTCGCCCGTTCCAAGGAACGCGCCGTGCGCACCTTGAACCTGCGGGTGCTGCAGCGCCGCGAGGAGTCCGACGGCGTGGTCTCACTGCTCCTGGGCCACCCCGACGGCGGGGAGCTGCCCCGCTGGAAGGCAGGGGCGCACATTGACCTGCACCTCCCCGGGGAACCGGAGCAGGTGGTGCGCCAGTACTCGCTGTGTTCGGATCCGGAGGACACCACCGCCTACCGGGTAGGGGTGCTGCGTGCCGACGCCGGCCGCGGCGGCTCGCTGGCGGTGCACCGGACCCTGCGCGAGGGTGCAGCAGTCACCGTGTCCTGGCCGCGGAACAACTTCCGCTTCACCGCCGCCCGGAAGTACCTGTTTATTGCCGGCGGTATCGGCGTCACACCCATCCTCGCCATGATCCGCGAAGCTGAACGGGCGGGCGCGGACTGGGAGCTGGTCTACGGCGGAAGGACCCGCAGTTCCATGGCCTTCCTGGATGAGCTGGCACCCTACGCGGAGCGGGTGACCCTGGTGCCCCAGGACACCCACGGGCTGATGGACCTGCCGAACCTGCTGCGCGAGCCGCGGGAGGACACCCTGATCTACTGCTGCGGTCCCGAACCGGTGCTCCGTGCCGTGGAAACCCTGTCCGCGCACTGGCCCAAGGGCTCCCTGCGCCTGGAGCGCTTCGCCGCCAAGGAAGTGGAGATCACCGGACCGGAACACGGTTTCGAGGTGGAATTCGCGGCATCCGGAGTCAGCGTGCAGGTGGGCACCGGCGAGAGCATTCTTGACGCTGCGGAGCGTGCCGGGCTGCCGGTCATCTCCTCCTGCAAAACCGGCACCTGCGGCACCTGCGAAACGCGGCTGCTCTCCGGGCGGGCCGAACACCGGGACTCGATCCTCACCGCCGACGAGCAGGACGCCAATGAAACGCTGATGATCTGCGTTTCCCGGGCCGAGCGCGGCTGCCCGCGGCTGGTCCTGGACCGGTAGGCACCCGGCGCCAGCGTGCCGGCGGACCAGCCGGCACGCTAGCGCGGTTCGAACAGGGTCAGCAGCTGCCGGGCCAGGGCGTCCAGTACCAGCTCATGCCGGTCCTGGTGGCCCCGGACATAAAGGAAGTAGAAGTTGCGGTCCAGGCTCATCATGAAGGTGACCAGGTGGGTCTGGCGTTCCTCGCGCTCCTGTTCCGAGGCGCAGGTGGAATACAGCCGCTGCATGGAACCGCTGACCCGGCGCAGCATCCCCAGCCACTCATCCGCCACCGCCGTGTCCGCGGCCATCGCCTGCTCCATGGCGGCGAACTCAATGGAGTAGGTATCCCACAGCTCCCGGATCTCGACCAGCCAGGCGCGCAGGACGGTGAAGTCGTAGCCGGGCAGCGCGTCCAGCCGCCGGTACCCGGCAGCAATTTCATCTTCGATGTCGCGCATTTTCGCCATGACCAGTTCGGGCTTGTTGCGGAAATGCAGGTACAGGTTGGCGCGGCTGCCCCCGGCAGCCGCGGCAATCTGGTTCATGCTGGTGGCCGAAAACCCGTTATCCAGGAACAGGCGCATGGCGGTGTCAATAAAGCGCTGCCGTGTCTCGCTGCGCTGCTGCTCGCGAAGATTCATTGCCGGACCGCCGCGCGGCAGGAGGCGCTGCCCGCGGCGGCGGAAAGCGAAGGGGCGGCAGTGCAGATGTCCATACCCTGACCTTATCCGCAGCCGCGCGCCACCTACGTCCCCGTCCGCCGCTTCACCGCTGCCTCCACGGCCGAGACTGCTGCGTAGAGCAGGATCGAGGCCAGGGTCACCACCACGACGCCGGCCCACACCTGGTCATACCGGGCCCGGGACACGGCGGAGACAATTCCGTAGCCGATGCCCTGCCCGGTGGCCAGCCATTCGGCCAGCAGCGCGCCGGTGAGTGCCCCGGGGATGGAGACCCGCATCGCGGTGAACAGCGCCGGTGCCGCAGAGGGCATGGCCACCTTGCGGAAGGCGTCCAGCCGGCTGCCGCCGTAAACCTGCACCACCTCCAGCATGGCCGGCGAGGCCGAGCGCAGCCCGAAAACGATGGTTACCAGGGCCGGAAAAAACACGACAATCCCGCCCATGGCCGCCACTGCCGCTTCCTGGCGTCCAAAGACCAGGATGATCATCGGGGCCAGGGCCACCAGCGGCACGGACCGCAGCAGCATCGCCACCGGCATCAGGGCATGTTCCACGCCCCTAAAGAGGGTGAAGAGACAGGCCGCGGCGAGCGCGGCCGCCATGCCGGCGGAGAACCCCATGCCGGCGTCGAGCAGGGTCTGCCCCAGCTGTCCCAGCACCAGGTCGCGGTGGGCGGCGGCCTCCGGGTCCCGTACCAGGTAACTCCACACGTCCAGGGGGCCCTTGCCAATGTAGGAGGAGACGTTAAAGACCTGAAGCAGGCCCACCCACAGCACCCCGACGACGGCCAGGGAGAGTGCCAGCCCGAGCAGCGTCCGCGCGGCGGACTGCAGTGCCGCCCCCATCAGAGGCTCCCCGCCCGGACGCCGGATGCCCAGGGCGCGGCGATCCGGGACACCAGTCCCAGCACCGCGTAAGCCGCACCCGCCAGGAGGGCGCAGGCAAACGCCACACCCCACACCCGGGCCACTTCCAGTGTCTGCTGGGCGTTGACCATGGCCGGGCCGAGGCCGCGGTCCACCCCACCCACGTATTCACCCAGGATCGCGCCCAGCAGGGCTGCCGGAGCGGCGATCTTCAGCGCCGCCAGGACGGCCGGCAGCGCGGCAATCAGCCGCACCTTGACCAGCTGGTGGATCCGCCGTCCCCCGAACACCGTCACAATGTCCAGGCAGGCCCGGTCGGCAGCCTTCAGCCCGGCCAGGGCGCTGACCATGGTGGTGAAGAAAACGGACAGCGCGGCCAGGGCGACGGCGGTGCCCGAAGATTCCCCGGAACGCGGCGGCCCCAGCACAATAAAGATGACCGGACCCACCGCCACTACCGGCAGGCAGTAGGTAATCACCGCCAGCTGGGTGGCAAGGCGTTCCAGGCCCGGCAGCAGCAGCACCACAAACGCCAGGATCAGGGCCAGGGCATTACCCCAGGCATATCCGGCTCCGGCTTCCGCCAGCGTCACGGCGGCATTGCGCCAGTAAAAGCCGGCGCCGTCCGCCCCCATCTGGCTGAGCACCTGCCACGGGGTGGGGATGGCTCCGGGCCCGCCGCCGGGCGGTGCACCGATTCCGCGCAGGAACGTGGCGGCGCCGATCCACCACAGGGCCAGCACCGCCGCCGTGCCCGCTGCTCCTACGGCCCAGGGCGGCACCCTGCGCCCGTTCACCGTGCCTCCAGCCCGGCTGGTGCGGCAGCCTGGCGCGGACTCTCCGGCCCGGCGAACAGCAGTTCGGATGCGTGGTCATGCAGGGCGTGGAACTCGGGGCTGCGCATCATGTCCGGGGTGCGAGGGCGGGGCAGGTCCACGGTAATGACTTCCTTGATCCGGCCGGGCCGCGGGCTCATCACCGCCACGGTGTCGGAAAGAAAGATCGCCTCGGAAATCCCGTGCGTGACCATCAGCGTGGTGGCCGGTTTCTCTGTCCAGATCCGCAGCAGCTCCAGGTTCAGGCGCTGCCGGGTCATGTCATCCAGTGCCCCAAACGGCTCGTCCAGCAGCAGCACCGAGGGTTTGAGCACCAGTGCCCGCGCAATGGACACACGCTGGCGCATGCCGCCGGAGAGCTGCGCCGGACGGGCCTTTTCGAAGCCCTCCAGCCCCACCAGCGCAATGAGTTCGCGGATGTATGCATCATCGGCGGGCAGTCCGGATACCTCCAGCGGCAGCCGGATGTTCGCGTAGACACTGCGCCAGGGCAGCAGGGCCGAGTCCTGGAAGGCAATGCCCAGTTCATGGCCGCGGCGCAGGTCCTGCGGGGTCTTCCCATCCACCAGCACGTCTCCGGTTGTGGGGTTCTCCAACCCGGCCAGGATGCGCAGCACCGTGGACTTACCGCACCCCGAGGGGCCCAGCAGGGACAGGAAGGAGCCGCGGTCAGTACTCAGGTTGGCCGCTTCCAGGGCCACTACCGGGCTGCGGCCGGCAGCGTAGGTTTTGCCGAGGTTCTGCAGGCTGATCCCGCTTCCGGTGCGCGGCATCTATTTCAGCTCCGGGTTTTCCTCGTAGACCTCCGCCAGCAGGCTCATGTCAAAAACGTCTTCCTCGCCCAGGTCATATCCGGCCAGCTTCAGGATGGACAGGTTCTCCTGAATCAGCTCATCGCTGACCGTGAAAAGCCCGTTGGCGTCCGTCTCCGCGGAGACCACCAGCTTGGTGTTCTGTTCCTCCGCCTGGCGGATTTCCTTGGCCATGTCCAGGTTCAGGTCCGAGCCGTAAACCTCCACGGCCAGCCGGGCGGATTCCTCGGGATCCGCCACTGCGTCCTGCCAGCCCCGCAGGGTGGCCCGCAGGAAGGCCTTCAGTTCTTCGCGGCGGGTCTCAATGGCCTCATCGGTGGTGACAAAGCTCTCGGCAATAAACGGCAGTCCGTTATCGGCGAACGGCAGCACCGCGGTGGCATGCCCGGCCTGCTCCAGGGTCAGCACCTCATTGGTCAGGTAACCGAAGAAACCGTCCACGTCACCGTTGACCAGCGGCTGCGGATCGTATTGCACCGGAACCTTCTCCACGGACCCCGGATCAATGCCGTTGACCTCCAGCAGCGCGTCGAAGAGTGTTTCGTTCACGCCGGCCTGTACACCGATCCGCTGGCCGGCCAGCTCCGCGGGCGTGGTGATGCGATTACCGTCCAGGGAAATGATGACGAACGGGTTCTTTTGATAGGTGGTGCCGATGATCTTCAGCGGCGCGTCTTCCTCCGCGATGACCGGTGCAACCCCCATGGGGCTGGAGGTGCCTACCAGTGCGCCGCCGGAGAGGACCATGGTCTCGGTGGAGGTGCCGCCCGGGCCGCCCGCAATCAGGTTGACGTCGGAGAACCCGGCTTCCTTGTAGTAGCCGGAGGCATCCGCAAAATACTCGCCGGCAAACTCCGCGTTTTTGATCCAGGACAGGTTCAGGTCCAGGGTGCCGTAGTCAGCGGTGCCGCCGCCGGTGTCAGCCTCGGTGGATCCTCCGCACGCTGTGACCAGCAGGACCCCGGAAAGAGCCAGGGTTCCCGCGAGGATCCGTGCCGACGTCGAACGTGCCCTGAGGCGGGTGCTAAGGCTCATGGGGACCAGCGCTTTCAATAGAAACGGGTGAATACCCAGAGCCTAAAAAGGCATTGTTTCTATCGGCGGCACCGGTTGTTACGGTGCGGTAAATCCGGGAACCGGACCCGCGGTCCGGCTTGTGGTGCGGCTCAGTTCGTGGGATCGGCCGGGCGGGACGTGCCCGGATCCTCATCGCGCGGGGCGGGCGACGGCGCCGGCTTGCCGACGCTGCCTGCTCCCCCGGGGATCTTGGCCGAGCTGCGGTGGATACCCGAACCCTCACTGAGGTAGTCCGGGTTGGGCTTTTCCGTCATCAGCAGCAGGGAGGAGATCAGCAGGGACGCGATGAAGGCGATTCCCATGGCCGTCAGGCCCAGATCAACCCGGAGTTCCTTCTCGGCTCCGCCGGTGGCGAAGATCATGGTGCAGACACCGGCGACCACCGCCAGCACAGCGGAGAAGATCAGCGGTGCCTTCACGGAGTTCCGCCTCTGCGGGCCGCCGGTTGAGCTCTTCGCCACGTTAGATCCTCCTGCTGGGTTGGGGGTTGCGCGGGTTGGTGCAGAATGCACTGCCGCGTCTCTAGTTTACGGCCTTTGCGGGATCCCCCTGGGCGCTGCGGGCATCATGCCGGGCCCCCAGGGCCGAAAGCGCCAGGATCACGGCAATGATGATTGCGGATCCGCCGGTAACCCCGAGCAGGGCGCGGGGGCCCAGGTCCTGGAACACCAGCACCAGCACACCCGCACCAGCGGCCGCTGCGCCGGTGATGAGCCCGTCACGGACCGGCAGGAAGGTCTTCCGGTCCCTGAACCACAGGAACAGTTCAATGGCGCCGCCGACTATCAGGGCGGTGGACGCCGCCGCCGGGAAGGCCTGCATGGTTCCGGCCGCAGCCGGAACCACGGTGAGCGCACCTGCCAGCACGTAGAGTACGGCCTCGGCCGACAGGAAGGTTTTGGTGCTGCCGTGGCCGCGGGCCGTGCCGGCCAGGAGCAGGAGCGCGGCACCGGTCAGCAGCAGATAAGCACCGCCGGCATAGGCCAGGACGGAATCATCGGGTTCCTGCCAGAAGATCGTCAGCACGCCGTAGACCGCCGCTACCGCTGAACGCAGCAGCATGGGTACCCATGGTGCTCCGGTGTTGGATGCGCCCACTGCAGAGCCTCCGCTTTCATTTCGCCGTCATGGAGTAGCCGGTTGGCCACCGTCCAGCTTAGTCGCTGGCTGTTCCCGATGCCGCACCGGTAACCATCCAGGCATCCTGCCGTACGCGCCAGGAGAGCGTGGCTGCCCGGGCACACATGTAACCCAGGGCGAAGGCAGCCCACAACCAGGCGATGCCGACGGAACCTGCAAGCTGCGAGGCATGCACCCAGATCAGCAGCGGCAGGTAGACCGCCAGGTTTATCAGTCCGGTCAGCGCCAGGTAGCGGGCGTCCCCCGCCCCGATCAGCACACCGTCCAGGACAAACACCAGCCCGCAGATCGGCTGGGACACGGCCAGGACCCACAGGCCGGCCGTCATGGCCTGCTGCACGCCGGCGTCGCCGGTGAAAAGCACGCCGGCCACCGGGGCGGCAATCGCCAGCAGGCCGCCGGTAATGACGCCGAAGCCCACGCCCCACACCACCATCCGGCGTGTCAGGGCACGGGCCAGCGCGGTGTCCCCGGCCCCCAGTTCCTTGCCGATCATGGCCTGCGCGGCAATGGCCAGGGCATCCAGGGCAAAGGCCAGGAACGTAAACACGGTCATTACCAGCTGGTGGGCCGCCAGGGATTCCGGGCCCTGCGCCGTGGCAACCAGCACCGTGGCCAGCACGGCTGCCCGCAGGCTGAGGGTGCGCAGCATCAGCCATGACCCCACGTGCGCGGTGTTGCGGATCCCCGCCGCCGTTGGCCGCAGCGGCACGCCCCGGGCACGGGACATCCGGGCCACTGCCGCAAGGTAGAAAACGGCCATGCCCCACTGGGCGATGCTGGTGCCCAGTGCGGAACCCGCCACCGAGAGGGAGAAGCCGTACACCAGAAGATAGTTCAGCCCAATGTTTGCGGCGAAGCCCACGGTGGCAACCACCAGCGGTGTCCGGGTGTCCTGCAGTCCGCGGAGCACACCCGTAGCGGCGAGGACCACCAGCATGGCGGTGAGTCCCGGCATGGAAAAGCGCAGGTAGTCCACGGCATACCGGTGCACGTCCCCGGTGGCTCCCATAACGGTGCACAGTTGCGGCGCGAAGATGTAGCCGGCCGTGGAGAGCACCGCGCCCAGCCCCAGGGCCAGGGCTATTCCGTCCCGGCCGGCGGCGAGCGCGTCCGCGTGCCGGTTGCCGCCGAGGTAGCGGGCAACGGTACCGGTGGTGGAGTAGGCGAGGAAAACCATAAGCCCGACGGCGGTCTGCAGCACGGTGGAGGCGAGGCCGACGCCGGCCAGCTGGTTCACGCCCAGATGGCCGACAATCGCCGAATCGGCGAGCAGGAAAAGCGGCTCCGCAATCAGCGCGCCCAGCGCCGGCAGGGCCAGGGCCAGGATCCGCCGGCTGAGCCGCCGGGAGGAAAGGTCGGCTGGGGTATTCACAGCATCCAGCCTACGTTTTCACCGGCCCGGCCGCGGCCTTTCCACCGCCGTCGTCGGCGCGCAGGACCAGACCGGCCACCAGTGCCGCCGCCAGCAGCAGCGCACCCACAAACAGCACCAGGGCCGGCCAGCCGTTGTGTTGGAAGCAGTAGCCGCCGGCCCAGCCCAGCACGCTGGAACCGGTGTAATAAAAGAGGTTGTACAGCGAGGATGCCTGGGCGCGGCCCACCGGGGCCAGCAGCGGCGTCCAGCCCGAGGCAATCGCGTGGGCACCGAAAAACCCTGCGGTGAAGACCAGCAGACCAGCCACGATGGCCGCCAGATGATCGGCAAGCGTCAGGGCCAGGCCTGCCCCCATGGCGCCCGTGGAGAGCAGCAGCACCAGCTTGCGCCCGCCGCGGCCTGCCAGCCGGGCCGCCAGGGTGCCGGCTGCCCGGGAGGACCAGGTGCCGGCGAGGTAGGCCAGGAACAGGGCGCTTGCCAGGGACTGCGGCAGCCCGAAGGGCGGGCCGCCCAGCCGGAAGCCGAGGTAGTTGTAGACCGCAACAAAGCCGCCCATCAGCAGGAAACCCTGCAGATAGAGGGCCAGCAGGCGGGGGTTGCGGAGATTTGTGCCCAGCCGGGCCGCCAGCTCGCGGCCGGGAGCGGCAGCCCGTTCCGGAACAAACCCGTGCTGGCGTGGCGCGGTCAGCATAAAAACGACGGCGGCGCACGCGGCGAGAATACTTACGGCAGCCACACCGGCCCGCCAGTTGATCAGTTCGGCCACGGGGGCCGCCAGGATCCGGCCGGCAAGGCCGCCGAGGGTAGTGCCGGAGACGTAGGTACCCGCGGCCACCGCAGCGTGGAGGCGGCTCACCTCTTCGCTGAGGTAGGCCAGGGCCACGGCGGGAATGCCGCCCAGGGCGGCGCCCTCAAGGAAGCGCAGCACCAGCAGGACCGGAAGGGTGGGGCTCAGCGGCACCGCCAGTCCCAGCACCACCGCAGCCAGGATCGCCACCCGCATCACCGGCAGTCGGCCGAAACGATCCGCCGCTGCGGACCACGGAATCACCGTCACCGCGAGGCCGAGCGTGGCGGCGGAAACGGTGAGGGCGGCCGACGACGCGGAAATTCCCATCCCGGCCGCAAGCTCCGGCAGGACGCCCTGCAGGGAATACAGCTGGGCGAAGGTGGCCACGCCGGCCGCGGCCAGGCCCACCAGCACCCCCCGGTAGCCGCGGGTCCCTTTGGCGTGCCCGGTGAAACCGGCGGGCCCGGCCGGCACGCTCATGGCCGGTCCCGGCGGGGTGCGCCGGGGCCCGGCCCACCTTCATTTCCCTGGCCGGCGGGAGCGGTTCCCTCCAGCATCCCGGTGAGTTCCGCGCTGAGGTTTCGGCGTGCCTGCTCTTGCCAAAGCTTTCGGCCGGAGGCCGTGCGGAACAACGGATCCGCAGCCATGAACTGCCGTATCACCCGCTCACGGCCCGCGGCGAATTCCTGATCCGAGAGGTGGGCATACTCGGCGCGGACCTCCGTTACGTAGGCGCGGTACCGGTCCGGCTGACGGGCCAGCACCGAGAGGTCGGCGTCGGCCAGGAGCTCGCCGTGCCGGTCCCCGGGCCGGGGATCATGCCCCGCCGTGAGGCGGACCAGGCGGGCACATTCGGCGGTATCTGCCGCGGTCACGCCCGCAGCAGGCAGCAGGGCCTCAGCGAGCCGGGCAGAGGCTTCCTCATCCTTACCCGGAGCCCCGGAATAGACGGCGTCATGGAACCAGGCGGCAAGGGCCACCGGGACCGGAACCCCGGAACCGGCAAGCAGGTCCAGGGCCTCCAGCACCTGCAGGAGGTGGCGGCGGTCATGGTAGCGGCGGTGCGGTTCATTCCAGTGCTCCAGCAGGCGCTCCCCCAGGTCCGGGGCGCCGGGCAGCAGCCGGTTCCAGCGGTGCATCAGGGGCCGGGCGAGCGCTGAGGGCCGGTCCCGTGCCGGAATCCGGAGTCCGCTGGCAATCAGGATGCGCACCAGGTTCCCGCCGGTGACGGGCACCGCGCCGCGCCGGACCAACGCGTCGTAGCGCTGCTGCGGGACGTCGTAATGGTCGCCGTCGAACGCACGCGGCGAGATACCGGCGGCCCGGGCAAATGCGTGCAGCTCGCCCAGCCCGGCATCGGAAATGAGGTGGGAGAAAAGGGTGTTGTGTGCCGGCCACATCGGCGGATCGATGTAGATCATGGGTCCATGGCGTTCAGTGGCAACAACTGCATCGTTTATGTGTATCGCACGCGCGGCCCCCATTTCCATGTGGGAGCTGGACGGGGTGCCCCGGCATACCGGGCAGGACGCCGGTCCGGGTACGGGAAACTTCAGGAACCCCCTTGTTCTGCCTGTCCCGCAATGCTGCAATAACGGCATGGATGAGGTCACAGCCGGTCACCCCGTGCCCGCAGTGGTTGCCATAGGAACCCGGAAGGGCCTCTGGCTTGCCACCAGCAGCGACCGCCGGAACTGGACGCTGAGCGGGCCGGAATTCGCGATGGCCGAGGTTCCCTCCCTGGCCTTCGATACCCGCACGGACACTCCGCGGCTGCTGGCCGGGGTGCGGTCGGAGTGGTGGGGCACCAACGTTGCCGTCTCGGATGATCTCGGCAAGACCTGGCAGGAACCCGAGGCCCCGGCCATCGCCTTCCCCGCGGACACCGGGGCCACACTGGAGCGGATCTGGCAGCTAAGGCCGGACACCGAAGACCGCCCCGGAGTGGTCTGGGCCGGCTGCGAGCCCATTTCCGTGTTTCGTTCCGCGGACGGCGGGAAGCACTTCGAGCTGGTCCGCGGACTGTGGGACCATCCGCACCGGACCCGGTGGGGTGCAGGGTACGGCGGTCCGGCGGCGCACACCGTACTGCCGAGCCCCGCGGATGATTCCGTCCATGTGGCCATCAGCAGCGGCGGCGTATACCGCTCCGATGACCGCGGCGAGAGCTGGGATGCCTTCAACACCGGGATCATTGCCGATTTCATGCCGGAGCATTACCCCGAATTCGGACAGTGTGTGCACAAGGTGGCCCGTGATGCCGGCAATCCGCAGCGGCTCTATGCGCAGAACCACGGCGGGGTCTACCGCAGCGACGACGCCGGCGGGCAGTGGGTGTCCATTGCGGACGGGCTGCCTGCGGATTTCGGTTTTGTGATGCTCGCCCACCCCACCCGTCCGGACACCATCTGGACCATCCCGCTGGGTTCCGCCGGTGAGCGCAATCCTCCGCAGGGGCATCCGGCGGTGTACCGCAGCACCGACGCCGGCAGCAGCTGGGAGCGGCACGACGCCGGCCTTCCCGCCTATGACTTTAACGCGGTGCTGCGCGATGCCGCGGATGTGGACCGGGCAGATCCGGCGGGCATCTACTTCGGCACGCGCGGCGGCGAGGTGTACGCCAGCTCCGATGAAGGGGAAAGCTTCAGCCTGCTCACCGCCAACCTTCCGGATGTGCTCTGTGTCCGGGCGCTTGCCCTCTGACGCGCAGGGCGCCGCCTCCGCCGTCGAGCTTCTGCTGCCGGCGGCGCTGGCTGAGGCTGCCGGCGGCAGCCGCAGCCTGATGTTCCGTCCCGGCTCCCCGGGCCATTCTGCCGGGACCGCTGGCGGTGCGGGCGCTGCCGGTGCGGGCGCTACCGGTGCGGGCGCTGGCGGTGTGGGTGCTGGCGGTGACCGGGCCCCGACCATCGGCGTGCTTTTGGAACTGCTGCGGGACCGGCATCCCGGGGTGTACCGGCGCATTGTGGACGACGCGGGAGACATCCGCCGGCACGTGAACCTGTATGTGGACGGTGATGACATCCGGGACCTGGCCGGTCCCTCAACTGTGCTGGGCCCCGGTGCCGTGGTGCTGGTGCTGCAGTCGATTGCCGGCGGCTAACCGCGGTTAAACGCGTGCGGGCGCCCCGCTTGGTAGCGGGGCGCCCGATGCGTCGGCAGCCGGCCGTCGTCGGTCCGGTGCCGAAGCTGTGTACTCCGGTGGTTAGGCCGGCAGCTGCAGGGTCTGACCGGTGAAGATCAGGTCCTGGTGAATCACGGTGTCGGCGTTGGCGTTGTACAGCGCCTGCCAGCCGCCCTCAATGCCCAGCTTCTCGGCAATGGTGGACAGCGTGTCGCCGGCCTGGATGACGTAGGTCTCGCCGGACAGGGCCGGGGCAGGAGCCTGCACCGGTGCAACAGCCTGGACCTCAACGTTGGTCGGGGCCGGCAGCTGCTCCGGAAGGGCCTGCGGCTCAACATAGGTCGGTGCCGGAGCGGCTTCAACCGGAGCGGTTTCAACCGGGGCGTAGGTCTGTGCCGGCGCCTGGGTTTCCACCGGGGTGGTCGCGGGGGCCGGGGTGGCGGCCTGCGGGTTGGCAGTGGCACCGGTCAGGCCCAGCTTGGCAGTGCAGGCAGGCCATGCGCCGGGACCCTGTTCGGCCAGGACCCGCTCAGCTACGGCAATCTGCTGCTCGCGGCTGGCGTTGGCCGGGTCACCGGTTCCGCCGAAGGCGGCCCAGGTGCTGGGGGTGAACTGCAGGCCGCCGGAGAAACCGTTACCGGTGTTGGTAGCCCAGTTTCCACCGCTTTCGCACTGTGCAAGCGCGTCCCAGTCCATTGAGCTGGCGTTGGCTGGTGCCGCAAGGCCTGCGAGGCCGGCAGCGCCGACACCGGTGAGGGCAGCGGTGGCCAGTCCACGACGTACGATACGACGGATCTTCTGGTTCTTCATCGGTTCTTGTGCTCCCAAGGGTTCCACCTGCGCTCAACCCGTCCCCGGGCTTCCGCGCGCCGTCGCCTACCCCGACTGATAGAGGTCTTTTTCGGTACCACGCAGCGGCGACGTACAGTGGACGCGTGGTACTTAGTGCGATTCATGCATCGGCCGCACCAGCTTTGGGTGCCGACCGCGCCGGCCTTCGAAACGGCCGGCAGTCCAGCCCTCGATCCGGGCTCATAAACAACCTAAGACAGTCATTTGTCGAGATCAAATCGCTACCTAATCGAAACCTAATCGTTACCGGCCGCGATCCGCGCCAATAAGCCGATCGAGGCGGGTCTTGTAGGGTTCATCACAATCAGTTCCGGGTAACGCTGGACACACGTCAATTTGCGTTCTATCTTGCTTTCTGCGTCGACGCTCACAACCGGATTCGGCAGCCCTTAACGAACGGTGGCGGGCCCCCTCCCGGGAACCCGCCGCCTGTTTTATGCGTGGTTCATTTCAAGGCATTGGAGGCCTTGCGCTTGTTGAAGACGTCGAAACCGACCGCAAGCAGCAGGACCAGGCCCTTGATGAACTGCTGATAGTCGATCCCCACGCCCATCAGGGACATTCCGTTGTTCAGGACGCCCATGATCAGGCCTCCGGTGATCGCGCCGACAATGGTCCCCACTCCGCCGGTGACAGCGGCGCCGCCGATGAATGCCGCGGCAATCGCGTCAAGCTCGAAGAGGTTTCCGGCACCCGGGCCCGCCGAGTTCAGTCGTCCGGTGAAGATCAGTCCGGCAAGTGCGGCCAGCACGCCCATGTTCACGAAGAGCAGAAAGTCCACCCGTTTGGTGTTGACGCCCGAAAGCTGGGCCGCCTGCAGGTTCCCGCCGCGCGCATAGACATGGCGGCCAAAGACCGAGCGGTTCATCACGGCACTGTAGGCCACCACCAGCACCCCCAGGACAACGAGCACTATGGGTGTTCCGCTCCTGGAGCTGGCAAGCAGGTAGGTCAGTCCAAGGACAACGACGACGCTGAACAGCAGGCGGGTGAAGAACCATGCCTTCGGTTCGTCATCCAGGTTCAGCTTCATCCGGGCAGCCCGTCCGCGGAGCTGGCTGAGGACCAGCAGGATAGTGGCCAGCAGGCCGAGTCCCACGGTGGTCCAGTCCAGCAGGTTGGTTTCCGCCGGGAACAGCCCGGGAAACAGGGACCCTCCGCCGAGCTGGCGGTATTCCTCCGGGAAACCGGTGATCCGCTGGTTCCCCAGGATGATCTGGGTGAGGCCGCGGAAAACGAGCATGCCGGCCAGTGTGACGATGAAGGCGGGGATCCCTACGTAGGCCACCCAGAATCCCTGCCAGGCGCCGACCAGCGCACCCACCACCAGGGAGGCCACCAGCGCAGCCCACCATGGCATTCCCCAGTCGCGGATCATGATGCCGGACATGGCACCCACAAAGGCCGCGACGGATCCCACGGACAGGTCAATGTGGCCGGCCACGATGATCATGACCATACCGATGGCCAGCAGCAGGATGTAGCTGTTCTGCACAATGATGTTGGCCACGTTGTCCGGCTGCAGCAGGGCGCCGCCGGTCAGGACCTGGAACAGGGTGACGATCACCAGCAGGGCCAGGAAGATGCCGATCTGCCGCAGCCGGCCGGCCAGGAACCGTCCGGCGTCGGCGAGCGGGGACGGTTTGGGGGTCCTGGTGCCGAGTGCCGGATCCTCACCGGCGAGAGTGGTAGCCATGGCTATTCCTTTTCCTGTGTCATGTGCTGCATAAGTCGTTCGGGGGTTGCCTCGGCAATCGGAACCTCGGCGGTGATGCGGCCCTGGGCAAGGGTGTAAATGCGGTCACAGATGCCAAGGAGCTCCGGAAGTTCGGAGGAAATGACAATCACCGCCTTGCCCTGTGCCGCGAGCCGGTTGATGATCGTGTAGATCTCGTATTTGGCTCCGACATCGATCCCCCGGGTGGGCTCGTCAAGGATGAGGACATCCGGATCCGCGAACATCCATTTGGAGAGGACCACTTTCTGCTGGTTGCCGCCGGACAGCTTGCCCGCAACCGCACTGACGGACGGGGCCTTGATGTTCATGCTGCGCTGGTAGTCCTGCGCCACCACGGTTTCCCGGCCGCCGTCCACCCACCCCCGGGTGGCGAGCTTGGTCAGGGCGGAGGCTGAGACGTTCCGCTTGATGTCCTCGATCAGGTTCAGGCCGTACCGCTTCCGGTCTTCGGTGGCATAGGCGATGCCGTGCCGGATCGCCTCCTGTACGGTGCGCGCGGTGATTTCCCGTCCGTTCTTGTACAGCGTGCCGCTGATGCCGGTGCCGTAACTGCGTCCGAAAATGCTCATGGCCAGTTCGGTACGCCCGGCGCCCATCAGCCCGGCGATGCCGACAATCTCCCCGGCGCGCACGGACAGGTGCGCCCTGTCGATCACGACACGGGCGTGTTCCGCGGGGTGGTGCACGGTCCAGTCCTCCACCCGCAGCACCTCCTCGCCAATCTCGGGGGTGCGGTCCGGGTAACGGCTGGTCAGTTCCCGTCCCACCATGCCCTTGATGATGCGTTCCTCGGTGACGGACCCGTCATCGAGGCTGAGCGTCTCGATGGTCTGCCCGTCCCGCAGGATGGTGACCGAGTCGGCAATGGCCCGGATTTCGTTGAGTTTGTGGCTGATGATGATGCAGGTGATGCCGTCCTCGCGCAGGCCGCGGACCAGGCCCAGCAGGTGGGCGGAGTCCTCATCATTCAGCGCAGCCGTGGGCTCATCCAGGATCAGCAGCTTCACGTCCTTGGACAGCGCCTTGGCAATCTCCACCAGCTGTTGCTTTCCCACGCCGATGTCCCCGGCCCGGGTAACCGGGTTCAGGTCGAGTCCGACCCGGCGCATCAGTTCTGCCGCGCGGACATTGGTTTCGTTCCAGTTAATGAAGCCGCGGGCCGAGCGTTCATTGCCCAGGAAGATGTTTTCGGCCACGGAGAGGTACGGCGAAAGCGCCAGTTCCTGGTGGATGATGACGACGCCGCTGCGTTCGCTGTCCTTGATGTCCCGGAAGGCAACGGGCCGGCCGTCCAGCAGGATCTCGCCGTCGTAGCTGCCGTGCGGGTAGACACCGGACAGCACTTTCATCAGGGTGGACTTGCCTGCCCCGTTCTCGCCGCAGATGGCATGGACCTCTCCGCGGGCCACGGCAAGGGTGACGTCCTGCAACGCCTTGACGCCGGGAAATGCCTTGCCGATCCCGGTCATTTGGAGAATGTAGTCACTCACGCGGACCTCCCTGTCCTGGACTTTCGATGGTGGTACAGGTGGCGGCCGGTACCGGGCCGCCACCTGCCGGGTGTCACTTAAGGTCGGAGGCCTCGTAGTAACCGCTGTCCACCAGGACTTCCTCATAGTTGTCGACGGTGACGATCTGGCTTTCGAGCAGGTACGCCGGCACTACCTTCGCGCCGTTGTCGTAGGTCTCCTCGTCATTGGTTTCCGGTTCCTCGTCCTTCATCAGGGCATCAACCATCAGCACGGCGCGTTTGCCGAGCTCGCGGACGTCCTTGAAGATCGTGGAGTACTGCTCGTCGCTCATGATCGACTGCACCGAGCCCACTTCCGCGTCCTGGCCGGTGATCACGGGCAGGTTCTCCCCGGAGTAGCCGCCGGAGCGCAGGGCGGAGATGATGCCGATGGACAGCCCGTCATACG
Organism: Arthrobacter sp. YD2; assembly: GCF_030410475.1. Lineage (NCBI taxonomy): Bacteria > Bacillati > Actinomycetota > Actinomycetes > Micrococcales > Micrococcaceae > Arthrobacter > Arthrobacter sp. YD2. The sequence continues at coordinate 265,243 of NZ_JAUHHB010000001.1, read as the reverse complement.
GGGAGAGCACGCCGTCGATCTGTGCACCGCCGCCCACGGTCAGCAGGTCCTCCATCCGGTCCTGGGCGGTATCCGGCAGCCAGCGCAGGATGGCAGCCTGCTCGAAGGCGGTCTGCCCGCTGGGGACCTTCAGGGTTCCGTCATCAAGGTAGGGCTGCAGGGTGTCCATGGCGCCGTCCCAGAAGAACGTGGCGTTGTTGTCATCCGGGCTGCCCGCGAACAGTTCGACGTTGAACGGACCCTTTTCCCCGGTCGGCTGCCCGGCGTCGTCCAGGACGCCCAGACCGGTGAGCAGTGAGGTGCCCTGCTGCACCCCCACCTCGTAGTTGTCGAAGGTGGTGTAGTAGTCCACGGTGTCGGATTCGTTGATCAGCCGGTCATAGGCGATCACCGGGATGTCCTGGGCTTCGGCGGTATCCAGCACACCGGTCAGCGTGGTGCCGTCAATGGAGGCAATGACCAGGGCCTCGGCGCCGCCGTTGATCATGTTCTCGATCTGGGAGACCTGGGTGGGGATGTCATCGTTGGCGTACTGCAGGTCCACCTCGTAGCCAAGTTCCTCAAGCTGGGACTTGACGTTCTCACCGTCGGCGATCCAGCGTTCGGACTGCTGCGTGGGCATGGCGACGCCGATCTTGGCGCCCTCGTTGGAGTCCCCGCCGGCGTCCCCGCCGCCGCGGTTGCCGGCGCAGGCGCTCATGCTGAGGGCCAGGCTCAGCGAGACTCCGCCGATAAGTACCCGCTTCAGTGTGGGTTTGCGTGTCATGGTTATGCCTTTCGTGGTTGCCGTGCCTTGGTGAGGTGGGTTCAGAGTTTCTGGGCGAGCCGGTAATAGGCCGCATTCCAGCGGACTTCCCGCTGGAAGGCGCGCAGGTCCGTGGTGTTGTCGATCAGCAGCAGTTCCACGCCGGACATCTCCGCGAAGTCGGTGAGCACGTCCGCCCCGAGGGCGGTGCTGAGCACGGTGTGGTGGGCGGCGCCGGCGGTGAGCCAGGCGGCCGCGGAGGTGGCGAGATCGGGATGCGGCTGCCAGACGGCGCGGGCCACGGGGAGGTTCGGCAGCGGGGCGTCCGGAGGAACCACGTCCACCGTGTTGGCGGTCAGCCTGAACCTGTCGCGCATGTCGGACATGGCCAGGACGACGCCGGGGCCCGGGTCTGTGTTGAACACCAGGCGGACTGGGTCTTCCCGTCCGCCGATGCCCAGCGGGTGTACTTCCAGGCTGGGTTTGTCCGTGGTGAGGCTGGGACAGATCTCGAGCATGTGTGCGCCAAGGATTTTCTCCTCGCCGGGCACCAGATGGTAGGTGTAGTCCTCCATCAGGGAGGCGCCGCCGGGCAGGCCGGCGCCCATTACCTTGGCCGCCCGCACCAGCATGGCGGTTTTCCAGTCCCCTTCGGCGCCGAAACCGTAGCCGCTGAACATCAGCCGCTGGACGGCGAGTCCCGGCAGCTGCCGCAGTCCGCCCAGATCCTCGAAATTGGTGGTGAAGGCGCCGAAACCGCCTTCTTCAAGGAACTGGAGCAGGCCAAGTTCCTGCCGCGCCCCGTAGCGCAGGGATTCGTGCCGGCTTCCGCCGGGCCGCAGCTCCGGGGAAACGTCATAGATGTCTTCATACTCAGCGATCAGTTTGTCCACGCTGTCCTCGGACTGCGCGTCCACCACCTCCACCAGGTCATTGACCCCCCAGCTGTTGATGGAGACGCCAAAGCGCAGTTCGGCTTCGGTCTTATCCCCTTCGGTGACGGCAACGTTGCGCATGTTGTCGCCGAAACGGGCAACCCGCATGCCCTGCATGGCTGCCCGGCCGGCACAGGCACGCTGCCAGGAGGCAATCTGGGCAATAACGGCGGGGGCGGAAACGTGCCCGACGACGGTCTTGCGGGGCACGTCCAGGCGGGTGGAGATATAGCCGAATTCCCGGTCCCCGTGCGCAGCCTGGTTCAGGTTCATGAAATCGAAGTCGATCTCCGCCCACGGCAGTTCCACGTTGATCTGCGTGTGCAGGTGAAGAAGCGGTTTGCGCAGCGCGTCCAGCCCGCGGATCCACATTTTCGCGGGGCTGAAGGTGTGCATCCAGGCAATCACGCCTATGACGTTTTCCGCTGCATTGGCGGCGAGCGCTGCCGCATGGATGGAGCCTGTGTCCGTGAGTGTCGGTTTCCAGACCGGGCGCACCGGCAGGCCGGCGTCGTCGAGCATGCCGACAATGGCCTTGGACTGTTCGGCTACCTGGCGCAGCGTGTCTTCTCCGTAGAGGTCCTGGCTGCCGGTGAGGAACCAGACCTCGTAGGGTTCGAGCGTGGTGTTGAGGGGACTCACGTCAGTGCACTCCTGAATTTGATGGGGTTGCTGCCGGCTGCTGGCCGTACACGTTCTGGTAGCGCTCGAACAGGGCGTCGATGTGCGCCGGTTCGATGGGCAGGGGTTCCCCGAGCTGGTGGGCGAAGTGGACCGTGCGGGCAACGTCCTCGAGCATGACAGCTGCCTTGACGGCGTCGCGTGCGTCCCGGCCGATGGTGAAGGGACCGTGGTTCCGCATCAGGACCGCGCGGGACCGGTGGCCCTGAAGGGTGGAAACGATGCCGCGGCCAATCGAGTCATCGCCGATGATGGCGAAGGGGCCCACGGGGATCTCCCCGCCGAACTCGTCAGCCATGGCGGTAAGCACGCAGGGAATCGTTTCACCGCGCGCCGCCCAGGCCGTGGCATACGGAGAGTGGGTGTGCACTACTCCCCCGGTTCCGGGCATGTTGCGGTACACGTAGGCATGCGCTGCCGTATCGCTGGACGGAGACAGGCCTGCGTCCTGGCTTCCGGCCACGGGACCCCCGTCGGGGTCGCACAGGATCAGGGATTCCGGACTGAGGTCCGCATATCCGACGCCGCTGGGCTTGATGACGAAGTATCCGGTGCCGGGAATCCGGCCGGAAACGTTTCCGGCCGTCCACGCGACCAGCCCGTACCGCACCAGTTCGCCGTGCAGGGCTGCCACCTCTGCGCGAACGCGTGCAACTGCCTGCTCGAAACCGTTCCCTGGAATGCTCATGCGCTCACCTCACGGACCAGGCGGGCTGAGCGGCGTATGGCCTTCAGCTTCCGCATGACGTCGTTGCCGCCCCGGCCGAAGTAGTCATGCAGCGCCGTGTATTCCGCGTACAGCGCGTTATAGGCCTGCGAACGCTCCGGATCCGGCAGGAACTCGTTGCGGTGCACCCTCCCCATGGCAGCCGCGGCGTCCCGCACGTGCGGGTAGGCACCGGCGGCCACGGCAGCGTGGATGGCGGAGCCGAGTGCCGGGCCCTGGTCGCTGCCAATGACGGAGATCGGCATGCCGAGGACGTCGGCGTAGATCTGCATCAGGAACCGGTTCCGAACGAGTCCCCCCGCCGCGACGAACTCCGTCACCGGAATGCCCGAGGAGGTGAACGCCTCCACAATGGTGCGGGTGCCGAAGGCCGTGGCTTCCAGCAGCGCCCGGTACACCTCGTGCGGGCGGGTTGCCAGGGTCAGTCCCACGAGCAGGCCGGAAAGCTCATGGTCCACCAGGACGGAGCGGTTCCCGGACTGCCAGTCCAGGGCCAGGAGCCCGTGGGCGCCTACCTCCTGGCCGGCAGCCTGTTCGGTGAGCAGTTCATGCACGCTCATCCCGCGGTCGTCCGCCTCCCGGGTCAGTTCGGCGGGGACGAAGTGTGCGGTGAACCAGCCGAAAATGTCTCCGACACCTGACTGGCCGGCCTCGTAGCCGTAGAGGCCCTCGACAATGCCCCCGTCCACCACACCGCACATTCCCGGCACGTCGCGCAGGATTTCGGCGTTCATCACGTGGCAGGTGGAGGTGCCCATAATCGCGACCATCCGGCCCGGGCCGGCCACCCCGGCCGCCGGTGCACACACATGGGCGTCCACGTTGCCGACGGCCACCGGAATTCCGCCCGGCAGGCCGGTCCAGGCCGCTGCCTGCTCGCTGAGCGTCCCGGCGGCTGAGCCCAGGCTGCCCACCGGGTGTTCGAGCTTCCCGGAAACAAACCCGGAAAAGTCCGGGTTCAGTGCCGCCAGGAAATCCCGGTCCGGGTATGCGCCGTCCTGCAGTATGCCTTTGTACCCCGCTGAGCAGGCGTTTCGCACATAGTTACCGGTCAGCTGCCAGACAATCCAGTCCGCGGCTTCCACCCAGTGATCCATCCGTTCGTACAGCTCGGGGTCCTCTTCCAGCAGCTGCAGCCCCTTGGCAAATTCCCATTCGCTGGAGATCAGCCCGCCGTAGCGCGGCAGCCAGGAAACGTTGCGCTGCCCGGCGAGTTCGTTAATCCGGTCCGCCTGCGCCTGCGCCGCGTGGTGGCGCCAGAGCTTCACGTAGGCGTGCGGACGGTCCTGGAGCCCGTGAAGCTCATTCAGCGGGGTGCCGTCCTTGGTGACGGGAACCATGGTGCACGCGGTGAAGTCGGTACCCACCCCGATGACTGATGCCGGATCGATGCCCGCAGCCCGGATGGCCGCCGGTACCGCGTGCTGCAGGACCTCTATGTAGTCCGCCGGGACCTGCAGCGCCCAGTCGGGCGGCAGTGGTGCACCGGTGGCAGCCAGGTTCGTGTCCATCACTCCGTGCCGGTAGGGGTGCACCGCGGACCCGAGTTCGGCGCCGTCATCCACCCGTACGACGACGGCCCGCCCGGAGAGGGTGCCGTAGTCGATGCCCACTACATGGGCGGGATCATTCCTCTGCTGCACGGTGACCTCATTGTCGTAGACCGGTAGACCCGTGACCGTGGCCGGAACCGTGGAGGTCCGTTAATGTGAACGGTCACATTTCGCTGTTGCAGTCACGCTACTCCCGAAAACGTGACGGGGGCCACAAAAGTTGGTAACGGTTTGGTAACGCCCGCAGTTAGGCAAAAGAGGCCGGCGGCGCCGCAGTGGAACCGCGGCGCACCAGCTTCGGCGCCACATCACCGGTCTTTACCGGATCCCGGCCCTGCAGCTCGCCCAGCAGGACGGCAACGCAGCGCCGGCCCAGTTCGGGGAAGTCCTGCCGGACGGTGGTCAGCGGAGGAAGGAAGTGCGCTGCCTCGGGCACATCATCAAAACCAACCACGCTCACATCTTCGGGGACCCGCAGTCCGGCCTCAGCGAAGGCATGCACCAGACCCAGGGCAATGTGGTCATTCCCGGAGAACACCGCACTGAACTGCAGGCCATTGCGCAGTTCGGCGCCTACCCGGTACCCCGACTCCGCGGTCCACTCCCCTGCCGAAACAACTGCGGGCGCGAGGCCCCATGCCGTCATCTCCTCCAGGTACCCCTGGCGGCGGGCTTCGGTTTCCACCCATCCTTCCGGCCCGGGAACATGGACCACCTTCCGGTGCCCCAGTTCCAGCAGAGCGCGGGTGGCCAGCCGCGCCCCCGCGAGCTGGTCCACTGACATACGGTGGTCCTCGCTGTGCAGCGAATGCACGGTGACAAACGGAATCCGGATGGAGAGCTGTTCAATCACTTCCAGTGTCCTGGACTGCGGGGCAAGCAGCACCAGCCCTTCGACGGCATGGCTCATCAGCCGGTCCAGCGCTTCCTCAATGGAGGAACGGTCTGCGTTGTCGATGTGCACGGCGTCCACCACGTACCCGGCCTCATTCGCCGCATTCTGGACCGCCTGCAGGGTGGCCGTGGGCCCGTACTCCGCCCCGGAAGCCACCAGTGCGCCGATAATGCGTGATTCCCTGGTGACCAGGGCACGCGCAGCACGGTTTGGCCGGAACTGGAGCTGCTCCATCGCCTCCAGCACCCGTTGCCGCGTCGAGTCCCGCAGGCTCGGGTGTCCGTTGATCACCCGTGAAACGGTCTGATAGGAGACTCCGGCAGCTGCTGCCACGTCCCGGATATTGGAGGCACGCCGAGGGGATAGGGAATCCGTCCTGCCCTCATTGGTCATAGTCAGAACCGTACTGCACCGGCGGCCCGGGCGGCATCCAACGCTGCAGGACCGCGTTCTCCGGCGCACCCCGGCACGCCGCCGGATCCACGGATCATCCGCTTGGAAACCGGGGCGCCCGTTCCGCCCCGGCGGAGCCCGCGGGCGCCCGCGCGGGAACTTCTGGACAGTGCCCGCAGCGCGGGTCTAACGTTGGACCTCGTGCTCACATTCTTCAATGCGTTCAAGCGCATTTTGGTCGGGCGTCCGTACGGGAACGAGCGCCTCGCGCACACCCTTCTTCCCAAACGGATTGCGCTTCCTGTTTTTGCCTCGGACGCTCTTTCATCGGCTGCCTATGCACCCGATGAAATTCTGCTGACCCTGGCCCTCGCCGGCGTCACCGCCGTAACGGTCTCACCGTGGGTGGGACTGGCGGTAATGGTGGTCCTGCTCACCGTGGTGGCCTCCTACCGGCAGAACGTGCACGCGTACCCGTCCGGCGGCGGCGACTACGAAATTGCAAGCGCCAATCTTGGAAAGTCCGCCGGCCTGACCGTCGCTTCCGCGCTACTGGTGGACTATGTGCTCACCGTGGCCGTGTCCATGTCCTCGGCGGCGGCCTATCTGGTTACCGCGGTTCCCGCCCTGCACGGCAACCAGGCAACCATTGCGGTGATCGGCGTTGCCCTGCTGGTACTGATCAACCTCCGCGGCATCCGGGAGGCAGGGTCCGTGTTCGCGCTGCCGGCCTACATCTTCATGGCCTCAGTGCTGGGCATGTGCGTCACGGGTGCCGTCCAGTTCTTCTCCGGAAACCTCGAACAGGCGCCATCCGCGGCCCTTGACCTCGTGCCGGAGGCCGGACTCGACAGCGGCCTGGTGGGCCTGGCCGGTGCCTTCCTGCTGCTGCGTGCCTTCTCCTCCGGCGCGGCAGCGCTGACCGGGGTGGAGGCCATCAGCAACGGGGTCCCCACCTTCCGCAAACCCAAGAGCACCAATGCAGCCACAACACTGCTGCTGCTGGGCGTGATTGCCACGGCCATGCTGGCGGGAATCCTGGCCATGGCCAACCTCACCAAGGTTCATGTGGCACAGGACCCGGCCACACAGCTCACCCTCAACGGTGAACCGGTGGGCGAGGGGTATGTGCAGCACCCGGTGATCAGCCAGCTGGCGGAGACCATTTTCGGGGGCGGCAGCATCCCCTTCTACATTGTGGTGGCAGCCACCGGGCTGATCCTGGTGTTCGCCTCCAATACCGCTTTCAACGGTTTCCCGGTCCTCGGCTCCATCCTGGCCAGGGACGGCTATCTCCCCCGCCAGATGCGCACCCGCGGGGACCGCCTCGCGTTCAGCAACGGCATCATCTCCCTGGGACTGGGCGCCCTGGTGCTGATTGTCGCCTTCGACGCGGATGTGACCCGGCTGATCCAGCTCTACATTGTGGGAGTTTTCGTCTCCTTCACCGCCAGCCAGCTGGGCATGATCCGGCACTGGACGGGGAAACTGCGCACGGAACGGGACAAGGACGTTCGACGCCGGATGCAGCGTTCGCGGGCCATCAATGCCCTCGGTTTCGGGATGACGGCCCTGGTGCTGCTGATTGTCATCATCACCAAGTTCACCCACGGTGCGTGGATTGCCCTGCTCGCCATGGCGGTCCTCTACGCGATCATGTACAGCATCCGCGTCCACTATGACACCGTGGCCCGGGAACTCACGCTCCGGGAGGATGAGCACGGACTGGCCCTGCCGTCCCGGGTGAACGCCGTGATCCTGATTTCCCAGATCCACAAGCCGGCACTGCGGGCCATTGCCTATGCCCGCGCCTCGCGCCCGTCCAGCCTGAATGCCATCACCGTGGATATTGATCCGGAAGAGACCCGGCGGACCATGGCTGAATGGGACCGCCTGCAGATTCCCGTGCCGCTGACCGTGCTGTCCTCCCCCTACCGAGAGACCATCTCCCCCGTGCTGGCGTATCTGCGCGAGGCCCGCCGCAACGCGCCGCGGGAGCTGTTCGTGGTGTACATCCCTGAATATGTGGTGGGCCGCTGGTGGGAGCAGCTGTTGCACAACCAGACCGCCCTGCGGATCAAAGCGCGGCTGCACTTCGAACCCTCGATCATGGTCGCCAGTGTGCCGTGGCAGCTCGCCTCCAGCCATGACGCCCAAGGGGAGCCTGCCGGCGGTCCCGGCGCGGGCCCCGGCAACCGGGGTTAGCCGGGGCCGGCCGGAGCTAGCCGGGCGCCGCGGTCAGCCGGGCGCCGCGGTCAGCCGGGCGCCGCGGTCAGCCGGGGCTATTTGAGACCAGGGCTACTTTGGGGCCGTCCGTGGTTAGTCCAGGGCAGTGCCTGCGGGTCCGGCGGTATTCCGGCCCGCCAGCACGGAACGGTAGGCGTATTCCGTCAGCCTGCCGTCCTGTACCGCCTGCTCCACGGCAGCGAAGGAACGCGGGCCTTCTTCTGCGTAGGGGAAGTGGATGAGCTCGGCAATGAGCTCCCATTCTTCCGTGACCGAATCGATCAGGTCCGCCGGCGTCTCCTCCTGGGAGGGGCCGCCGTTCAGGACCGTCCAGGCGCCCTCGGGCACCCGGAAGGCCTCGAGCCGTTCCAGGTCCGCTTCAAGCTCGGCCAGGGTCGCGTACTCGGTCTGGGCATCCGGCGGCACGGAGCCATCCGGGGTGGCAAGCTGCGCCACGAAGGTTGTCTCGGAGGACGGGTAGACGGAGGTGGGGACCGGTTCCCCTTCCTCCAGGTAGGCCGGCAGCTGCGAGGGCATCCAGTACCAGGCATCGCCCTGGTCCGGGCCGCCGGGCTGGTCCCGTTCGCTGATCCAGCCGCGGGCGGTCAGCAGCGCCTCTGCCTCGTCGCTGAAGTACACGGTTTCCCCGCGAAGCATGGCATTGACTTCGTGCTCGGCCCGGCGGGCCTGCTTTTTCTTGCTGACGGCCTTCTTGCGGGGCTTGGATTTGGGCACGGCTGATCTCCTGGGGCTGTGGGGGAAGGCGGCTGGAACTGCGGAACCGGGGTTAGAACCCGCTTCCGCCTTCCACTGCCATATTCGAGAATCGGGAGTAATGGCCCTGGAAACCAACAACGATGGTTTTCGTGGGACCGTTACGGTGCTTGGCAACAATCACATCGGCCTCGCCGGCACGCGGGGATTCCTTGTCATAGATATCCTCGCGGTGCAGCAGGATGACCATGTCGGCGTCCTGCTCAATGGAGCCGGATTCACGGAGGTCCGAGACCATCGGCTTTTTGTCAGTGCGCTGCTCGGAGCCGCGGTTCAGCTGCGACAGCGCGATGACCGGGACTTCGAGTTCCTTGGCCAGGAGCTTCAGCGCACGGGAGAACTCGGAGACTTCCTGCTGGCGGGATTCCACGCGCTTGCCTGAGGACATCAGCTGCAGGTAGTCCAGCACCACGAGTTTGAGGTCATGGCGCTGCTTCAGGCGCCGGCACTTGGCGCGGATTTCCATCAGTGACATGTTGGGGCTGTCATCAATGAACAGGGGCGCGTCGTTCATGCGGCCCATGGTGGTGGCAATCTTGCCCCACTGCTCATCCTTGATGGTGCCCTTGCGCAGATCCTGCAGGCCAATGGTGGCCTCGGCAGACAACAGACGCATGGCAATCTCGTTTCGGCCCATTTCCAGCGAGAAGAACACCGTGGTCATGTTGTTCTTGATGGCCGCGGAACGGGCGAAGTCCAGCGCGAAGGTGGATTTACCAACGGCGGGGCGGGCCGCGATGACGATCATCTGGCCCGGGTGCAGGCCCTGGGTGAGCTCATCGAGTTCATAGAAGCCGGTGGGAACCCCGGTCATGCCCTCCCCGCGGTGCCCGGCGGACTCAATCTCGTCCACGGTGCCTTCGATGATGTCCTTCAGCGGGACATAGTCCTCAGCGGTGCGGCGTTCGGCCACTGCGTAGACTTCCGCCTGGGCGGCGTTGACGATGTCATCAACTTCCATGCCGTCATTGGAGTAGCCCAGCTGGACAATCTTGGTGCCCGCATCCACGAGCCTGCGCAGCACGGCACGTTCGCGCACAATCTCGGCGTAGAACCCGGCGTTGGCTGCGGTTGGAACCGACTGGATGAGCGTGTGCAGGTAGGCCGGTCCGCCAATGCGGCTGATTTCCCCGCGCTTGGTGAGCTCATCCGATACAGTGACGGCGTCCGCCGGCTCACCGCGGCCGTAAAGGTCAATGATGGCTTCGTAGATGGCCTCGTGGGCCGGACGGTAGAAGTCGATGCCCCGGAGCACCTCGACACAGTCGGCGATGGCATCCTTGGACAGCATCATGCCGCCAAGCACCGACTGTTCGGCAACCAGGTCCTGGGGCGGTGTCCTCGCGAAATCCGGACTTGATGATGATGCCTTGGAGTCCGTATGCGTGAGCGACACTGTGACCCTTTCCGTTCCTGCGTAAGACGTTAGATCCCTGCCCTGCCGGAGCATTGGATTATCTCTATCAGCCGGCTCTGACATCCGTTGGGAGCCTGCTGTACTGATTGATCCGGATTCGGCGGGCATGCGTCTGATGAAGGGATTCACCGCAACGTTATGCCCACCCGCACCGGCTCGACAAACGAGTTATCCACAGCTCCTGTGGATAGTTTGTGCATAACGCGGCGTGTCTTGTGCACAGGCTGGGCATAAGGGTGTGGATAAATAATTAGTTTTGACCCAAAGATGGCTCTGACTAGGACAAATGCTTGTCCACACCTGTGTAAACAGACTATTTTTCCGGCGCGCCCGGTGAGCGGCCGCGTGTTGACAGCTCGGAAAAACAGGCATAAGGGGCTGCACTATCCACATTTGGTGCGCTGGATATCCACAAGACGGAGGTATTCAGCTGTGGACAACGCACATCCGCTGCTGCCTGCCTCTAATCTGTGCTCTGTTGGGCCGGGTGAAAGCATCCGGCCGATGGCGCCGGCACGCCGTCCTGACAATAAAAAACACCCCCCGGTCCAAGGACCGGGGGGTGTTTTATCCGTCTGCGTCAGACGCTAGCCGGCAACGACCTGAAGGTCGATGACAGCTGCGACGTCGTCGTGCAGGCGCACGTTGGCCTGGAAGGAACCAACCGACTTGATGTGAGTCGGCAGTTCAACCTTGCGCTTGTCGATGGCGCCGAGACCGGCAGCTTCGACAGCAGCAGCAACGTCGGCGGGCTTGACGGTACCGAAGAGGCGTCCGGACTCGCCGGCCTTGACGGTCAGCTTGACCGGCTTGGCGGAGAGAGCTGCAGCCTGCTTCTGAGCATCTTCCAGGGAAGCGTGCTCACGGGCAGCGCGGGCAGCCTTGATGGATTCAACCTGCTTCTCGCCACCCTTGGTCCAGGTCAGAGCGAAGCCGCGGGGCAGGAGGTAGTTACGTGCGTAACCGTCCTTAACCTCGATGACGTCGCCGGCAGCGCCGAGACCGGTTACTTCGTGGGTCAGAATGAGCTTTGCCATGAGTTAGGTTCCTTTCCTTTAGCCGCGGCCAGCGCCGGAGTACGGCAGGAGAGCAACTTCGCGGGCATTCTTGATTGCCTGGGCGATCTTGCGCTGTTCCTGCACGGAAACGCCAGTTACGCGACGAGCGCGGATCTTTCCGCGGTCGGAAATGAACTTGCGCAGCAATGCTACGTCCTTGTAGTCGATGACAGTGATGTCAGCGGCCTTCAAGGGATTGGACTTTGGTTTGGGCTTGCGAAGTTCAGCCTTAGCCATCGTGGAGCTCCTTATGTCTGGTGGAGCCCGTGGATACATTTCCACGGGATGGGCTCGACGGCGGTTGCCGTCTGAGGGTGGCGCCCAAGGGCGCCGGGTGAAGGGCCGCTGCCACCCGGAAGGGGAAGCCGCTCTTCGGGTGAAGAGGTTTAGAAGGGCGGATCGTTCGAATCCGGACCGTTGCCCCATCCGCCGGAGTTGCCGCCCGCAGGGGCGCCCCAGGGATCGTCAGCGGGTGCGGACTGCGTCTGCTGCTGCTGGCCGCCGCCCCAACCGGAGTTGGAGTTGCCGCCGAAGCCGCCACCGCCGCCGCTGTTGCCGCCGAATCCGCCGCCACCGCCGGAGCGCTGGGTGCGGGTGACCTTGGCAGAGGCATAACGCAGCGAGGGGCCGATTTCGTCGACCTCAAGCTCCATTACGGTGCGCTTTTCGCCTTCTTTGGTTTCGTACGAACGCGACTTCAGGCGGCCCTGGCAAACTACGCGGGTTCCCTTGGTGAGGGACTCGGCGACGTTTTCAGCAGCTTCACGCCAGACAGACGCGCGGAGGAACAGCGTTTCGCCGTCCTTCCACTCGTTGGACTGACGGTCGAAGGTCCGCGGGGTCGAAGCAATGGTGAAGTTCGCCACTGCCGAACCGGACGGAGTGAACCGCAGTTCCGGGTCGTTGGTTAGGTTACCGACGACGGTGATTGTTGTCTCGCCTGCCATGAAAGCCTCCTGATATCTGTACGGGTTGTCCGAAAATTACTCTGCGGAAACCTTTGCAGCGTCCTTTGCGGCCTTCTTGGCATCCTTCTTCGAGATCTTCTGCTCTTCCGGGCGGATGATCTTGGTGCGCATGATGGTCTCGTTCAGGCTCAGCTGGCGATCAAGCTCGGCTGCTGCTGCAGGCGTACCGGTGAAGTTAACCACCGCGTAGATGCCTTCAGACTTCTTCTGGATTTCGTAGGCCAGGCGACGACGGCCCCAGATGTCTACCTTGTCGATGGTTCCACCATCGTTGCGGACGACATTGAGGAACTTATCGAGCGAAGGCTCGACGGTACGCTCTTCGACCTCGGGGTCGATGATTACCATCAGTTCATAAGCACGCATTTGTGAACCCACCTCCTTTGGGCTGTACGGTCACGGTATTTCCGTAACAGGAGGTTCTTTTGCGTTGTCTCCCCATCGCATGCGGCTGATCCGCAGCGAAGGGGAATCTGCCGGCCGAAGCCGACAGCACAGACTTTCCTATCCTATCCGATTTCCGCAGGCGGAAATGCCACGCCGGTGTCGGCCGGGCGGGGCACTGCCCTACGAAGCTCCGGCAGCGAAGAACAGTTCCGCGACAGTTGCCAGCCGCAGGGGGTCCTGAACGCCGGCCATTTCGCGTGCCGAGTGCATGGACAGGACGGGCATTCCGACGTCGATGGTCCGGATGCCGAGCCGGGTGGCGGTGAGCGGGCCGATGGTGGATCCGCAGGGCACCGAGTTATGTGAGACGAACTCCTGGTAGGGCACACCGGCCGCTGCGCAGAGGCGTGCCCACTTCGCGGTTCCCGGGGCGTCCGTGGTGTAGCGCTGGTTGGCATTGATCTTCAGCAGCGGGCCGCCGTTGAGTACCGGGTGGTTGGCGGGGTCGTGCCGCTCGGCGTAGTTGGGGTGGACGGCGTGCCCGACGTCGGCGGAGATGCAGAAGGACGCGGCCAGGGCGCGGGCCCGTTCCGCCGTGGTTGCGCCGAGTCCGTCGCCGATGCGCAGCAAAATGTCTTCCAGGAATGGTCCGGCGGCTCCGGACCGGCTGCCGCTGCCTACCTCTTCATGGTCGAAGGCTGCCAGCACGGCGACGGGTGCTCCGGGCGCAACGTCCGCGGCGATCAGGGCGGCTACGCCGGCGTGGACCGAGGAGAGGTTGTCCAGCCTGCCGGAAGCGAAGAACTCACCCTCGGCGCCGAAGACCTGCGCCTCCTGGGTATCTGCGACCACAATGTCGTAGCCGCCGATCTCTTCCGCGGCCAGGCCGGCTTTGGCAGCCAGGAATTCCATCAGGTCCGCGGTGGACGGGTCCCCCTGTCCCCAGACGGGGTTCATGTGCTGCTGCTTGTCCAGTTTCAGGCCGTCATTGACGGCCCGGTCCAGGTGGATGGCCAGCTGCGGGAAACGCAGCAGCGGACCGGTTTCCACCAGGTGTTCCGTGCCGTCGAGGGTCACTATGCGGCCGGCCAGCTGGAGCTCACGGTCCAGCCAGGAGTTCAGCAACGGACCGCCGTAGACTTCGACGCCGGCCTGCAGCCAGCCGTCGCGGCCGGTGGTGGGGCGGGGCTTGAGCTTGAAGGTGGGCGAATCAGTGTGCGTACCGAAGATGGAGAACCCGGTGGTGGGACCGGCGTCCTCGGGAGCCACCCACGCAATGAACGCACCGTCGCGGACCACGAAGTATTTGCCGGCTGTCCGCGGGAAATCCTCCGTTTCAGCGACTTCGGAGAAACCTGCCCCGGCAAGGCGGCGGGCGCTTTCCCGGACGGCATGGAAGCTGGAGGGCGAGGCGCTGACAAACGCGCCGAGATCTTTTACGTGGGCCAATGCGTCAGACATGCTCCGATTCAATCAGAGGAGTCCGGACAGGCGTAACCGGCGTCCGGCTGTAGACACAAAAATCCCCGGCAGCGGTGCTGCCGGGGATTGTGGAGGAGATGTCCGGTGAAGACGCCGGCGGCCGTTCTTCCGCCACCGCCCTCACCGAAGTTTTTGGCTAGACGTCGCGGCGCTTGGTGACGACCAGGGAGATGATGAGCAGCACCAGCGCCCAGGCTGCGAGCACCAGTCCGCCCTCGAGCTGGGTGAGTGCTCCGTCGGCGACGGTCCCGGCGGTTACCAGCTGGGTGCCGGCGTTGCTCGGCAGGAAGCGGGCTGCGTCGGGGATCCAGTCGGCGATGCCCTCGACAATGCTGACCACCAGGGGCAGCACGAAGATGATGCCAATGGCGGTCACCACTCCCCCTGCCGTGTTCCGCAGCAGCGTACCGATCGCCATGGAGAACACGGCAATCAGTGCCAGGCAGGTGCCGGTGTTCAGGATGCTGGCAAGGACACCCTGGTCATCCAGCGACAGGCTGAGGTCACCGCTGTTCAGGATCGGCTGGGCTACGAGATAGGAAATGAACGCGGCGCCGGCGCCGATGACGAAGGAGATGACGGCGATGACAAGGTTCTTGGCCAGCAGCGCAGGAATCCGCTTCGGGACGGCGCTGAAGGTGGAGCGGATCATGCCGGTGCCCCATTCCGAGGCAATCAGCACTACCGCCAGCGAAGCGATCAGCAGCTGGCCGAAGAACAGGCCGCTGGCCGGGATTTCCGGGATAAGATCCTGGTATATCTGCGGGTCGCCGAAGGTCATGGCCTCTTCGGGGGTGCTTGCTCCCTTGATCATGTCCAGCACAACCACCACCTGCCAGGCGGCGAGGGCTGCCAGCCCGACCATCACGACTACGGTGATGGCCAGCAGGATGACGGTGGAGGGCACCGTGTTGACCTTGATCCATTCGGACTTCAGGACGCGCATGAAGTTGACGCCGGTGCCGGCCGGAGCGGGGGCGCGGTGGTTTTTGGATGTTGTTGCGGTACTCACGCTGCTAGTTCCCCTTCCCGGAGGCGGTTCCCGCAGGAACAGGTTCCTGCACCAGGTCCTGGGACCGGTATTCGACGTCGTCTCGTGTCAGTTCCATGTAGGCGTCCTCCAGTGACACCTGCTGGGGTGTCAGTTCGTACACCAGGATCCGCCGTTCCAGCGCCGTTTCGGCGATACTGCGCGGATCCGCACCGGTGATTTCCAGCAGGCCGCCTTCCTTCTCGACGCCGGCAACGCCGGGCGCGTCCAGTGCCAGAAGGAGATCGCGCGGGTTGTCCGTGCGCACCAGCGTCCGGATCTTGTCCTGGCCGGCGATGATCTCAGTGATCGGGGCATCGGCAATGATCCTGCCGCGGCCGATGACGATCAGGTGATCGGCCGTCTGTGCCATTTCGCTCATGAGGTGCGAGGAGAGGAACACGGTGCGGCCCTCCGAGGCCAGGCCCCGGGCCAGGTGGCGGACCCAGAGGACACCCTCGGGGTCCAGGCCGTTGACGGGTTCATCCAGGATGACGGTATGCGGATCGCCCAGCAGTGCCACGGCGATGCCGAGGCGCTGGCCCATGCCGAGGGAGAAACCGCCCACCCGCTTTTTCGCTACGGGACCAAGACCGGTCAGCTCAATAACCTCGTTGACCCGCTTGGCCGAAATACCGTGGGTGGCCGCCATCGCACGGAGGTGGTTGTAGGCACTGCGCTTGGTATGCACGGCCTTGGCGTCCAGCAGGGCCCCCACCTCGCGCAGCGGTGCCTTATGCCGGGCATACGGCTGGCCGTTGACCAGCACCTTGCCGGAGGTGGGCCGGTCCAGGCCGACAATCATCCGCATGGTGGTCGACTTACCTGCGCCGTTCGGGCCCAGGAAGCCGGTAACTTTACCCGGCTGGACAGTAAAGGAAACATTGTCGACGGCGGATTTGGCGCCATAGCGTTTCGAGAGGCCGTGTGCCTCGATCATGGTGATCCTCACGTAGGAACGGAAAGCAGGTTCTGGGGGCTGTCTCCAGACTAGGCCAGCACGGCGGGTCCCGGACCGTTCCAAGGGATGATTCAGGCTAAATCAGTAGTCCCCCTTAGGGATGACTCGGGGTTTCCCCTGAGTCATCGGGGGCATTGGCGGCCGCCCGCCGCGGGGATCGGGCGGGTTCCGCGTCCCGGCCGGGGCGTTGTGACTCGTATTCCACTTCTCCCCGGGTCAGTTCCATGTAGGCGTCCTCCAGGGATTCCTGCTGCGGGGTGAGTTCGGTGACCAGGATCCTGCGGGCGAGGGCGGTCTCGGCAATGGCCCGCGGCGGCAGGCCCAGGACGTCCAGCAGGCCCGGCGCGGTCCGGCGGACCTCCACGTCCGCGGAACCGAGTGCGGCCGCCAGGGCGTCGGCGTCGTCGGTGCGGACCAGTGTGCGTATCCGGCCGCCGCCGATCACCTCCTGAATGGGTGCGTCCGCCAGGATCCGGCCCCGCCCGATCACAATCAGGTGGTCAGCGGTCACTGCCATTTCGCTCATCAGGTGCGAGGAGATGAACACGGTGCGGCCCTCGGCGGCCAGGCCGCGGACCAGGTGCCGGACCCACAGCACGCCTTCCGGGTCCAGGCCGTTGACCGGTTCGTCGAAGATCAGGGTCTGGGGATCCCCCAGCAGCGCCACTGCGATGCCCAGCCGCTGCCCCATGCCCATGGAGAAGCTTCCTACGCGCCTGCGTGCCACCGGCCCCAGGCCGGCGATGTCGATAACCTCGTTGATCCGCCGGTTCGATATGCCGTGGGTGGCCGCCATGGCCCGCAAATGGTTGTACGCCGTGCGTTTGGGGTGCACCGCCCGGGCTTCCAGCAGTGCGCCGACTTCATGCAGGGGTGCCTTGTGGCTGGCGTAGGGACGGCCGTTGACGGTCACCGCGCCGGCGGTGGGGTGGTCCAGCCCCACGATCATGCGCATGGTGGTGGACTTCCCGGCACCGTTGGGGCCGAGGAATCCGGTGACCTTCCCCGGCTGGACCGTGAACGTGACGCCGTCGACGGCGGTCTTCTCACCGAACCGCTTCGCGAGATCTGCTGCCTCAATCATGGTGTCCTTTCACAGCTACCGGGAGCTGACCGAGGCGAATTTGCGCACGGACAGGGGAACGAAAACAACCAGCAGCACCAGTGATCCAATCACCACGGTAGGGATGGCGTGCTGCATCGGCCAGGTGTCCGGGACGGGAGCGGTGCCCAGATTGCCAAACAGTTCACGGGCCGCCTGGACCAGCGCGGACACCGGGTTCCAATCAGCAAAGATCCGCAGGGGTGTCGGCAGGGTGGAACTCTGCACAAAGGCATTCGAAATGAACGTGATGGGAAACAGGATGATGAAGGACGCGTTGTTGATGGTCTCCGGCGACCGCACGCTCATGCCCAGCAGGGCCATCACCCAGCTGAAGGCGTAGGAGAAGAGCAGCAGCAGGCCTACGGCCGCCAGGAAGGACGCGAAGTTTGTGTTGACCCGCCAGCCCACGAGCAGCCCGGTGCCCATCATGATGAGCATGGAAATTCCGTTCAGCGCCAGGTCGGAGTTAGTCCGTCCGATCAGCACGGCTGAGGGGCTCATGGGCAGGGTCCGGAAGCGGTCAATGATGCCTTCCTTCAAGTCCTGGGCCATGGCCGCCCCGGAAAACGTGGAACCAAAAACCACGGTCTGGGCAAAAATCCCGGCCATCAGGTACTGGGTGTAGTCCGTGCCCGCCACACTGATGGATCCGCCGTAGACCTGGCTGAACAGCAGCACAAACATGATCGGCTGCAGCACGGCAAAGACGATCATGTCCGGGGAGCGCTTGATCTTGATCAGGTTGCGCTTGGTGACGGTCCAGCCGTCGTCGACCCAGTTAAGCGCCGACGACGGTCCGCGGCCCGTCGCCGCCGGAAGACCGGTGGCGGTGGCGCTCATCGGTGCACCCCTTCCCCGGCTTTCGCCGTTTTCCCGGTGCCGGCTCCTGCTTCGGCGGCCTCCGGGGCAGGTTCCTCCTCGGCCGGGCGGCCGGTGAGCTGGAGGAACACGTCGTCCAGGGTGGGCCGGCGGATACCGGCGTCGTGCAGGCCGATGTGCTGTTCCTGCAAATCGGCGAGGACCTGCTGCAGGGACGCCGGTCCGTTCTGGACGGCGACCTCCAGGGTCCTGCCGTCATCGGAAGTGTGCGGGGATCCAGCGCCGTGCAGGGTGAGGATGGCCCGCGCGGCACCGGCATCGTTGCCGTCAATCAGGGCCACGGCAACGCTGTGCCCGCCGATGCGCGATTTCAGCTGGTCCGAGGTGCCTTCGGCGATCACCACCCCGTGGTCGATCACCGCCACCGTGTCAGCGAGCTGGTCGGCTTCCTCCAGGTACTGGGTGGTGAGCAGCAGGGTGGTGCCGGCGGCAACCAGGTCCTTGATGACCTGCCACAGGGCCAGCCGGCTTCGCGGGTCCAGTCCGGTGGTGGGTTCATCGAGGAACAGCACCCGGGGACTGTTCACCAGCGCTCCGGCCAGGTCCAGGCGCCGGCGCATGCCGCCGGAGTAGCCCTTGACGGGACGGTTGCCCGCGTCCGTCAGCTCGAACATATCGATCAGTTCCGCTGCGCGGGTACGTGCCTGTTTCGGCGTCAGGTGGTAGAGCCGGCCAACCATCCGCAGGTTCTCCTGGCCGGTGAGGTTCTCATCAACGGCAGCGTACTGCCCGGAGACACCGATGATCCGGCGGACAGCCTTCGGATCTGCCAGCACGTCGATGCCGTCAATCCGGAGCGTGCCGGCGTCGGGTTTGATCAGGGTGGTGAGGACCTTCACCGCCGTGGTTTTACCGGCACCGTTGGGACCGAGCAGCGCCATCACGGTGCCTTCGGGAACCGCTATGTCCAGGCCGTCCAGGGCATGTACGGGACCGCTCTTGGACTGGTAGACCTTGGTGACGCCGTTCGCCTGGATCAGCGGAGCCCGGTCTGCGGAGGAAGGAGGCTGCAGAGAAGGGGACATGCGTCGAGGGTAGGACCGGAGGGTGCCCCGGCGCCGCCCCTTTGAGGACAATTCCGGTCCGCGGTGCTCAGGTTGTTTCGGAGACCGGCTTCCGTTCAGCAGCCGCCGGGGCAAAAACGATGGAGACGAGCATGGCCACCCCCACCACCAGCAGCGCGTTCCGCACTCCCCAGAGTTCCCCCAGGAAGCCCAGCACGGGCGGGCCGAGGAAGAACGCGGTGTAGCCGATGGTGGACACCACGGAGATGCGCGCCGGTGCGTGGGCGGGGTCCTCGCCTGCTGCGGACATGCCCATCGGGAAGCCCAGTGCCGCGCCAATCCCCCACAGCACGGCACCGGTTCCTGCCATCCAGAGGTTCGGTGCCAGCACAAAAAGCAGCAGGCCGGCCAGGGAAGCGCTCATGCAGATCCGCAGTGCCCGGACACGGCCCATGCGGTCAATCAGTTTGGCGCCGAACCAGCGGGTGAGGGTCATGGCGGCCACGAAGACGGCAAACATCACGGCACCGACGGACTCGGTGGTTCCCAGTCCGTCCACGGTGGCCTTGGCCACCCAGTCATTTGCCGCACCCTCGGTCAGGGCGGCGCCCAGCACTACGACGCCGATCAGCAGGGTCCGACCCTCGCGCCAGGCTCCAAACCGGGAGACCGGGCCCGGTGCAGCGCCGCCGGGTGCTCCCTCAGGCTGGTGCGGCAGCTGCAGGAAGTTTCGGGGGACAATCAGCACGATCACACAGACCACCGTCAGGATGGCCAGCAGGTGCAGGGACAGGGACACTCCGGCGAAGGAGAGCAGCGCGCCGATCATCGCCCCGGTAAACGAACCGGCACTGAAGGCACCGTGGAAACGCGGCATGATGTTGCGTCCGAGCCGGCGTTCAACGTCGGCGCCTTCGAGGTTCATGGCCACGTCCCACCCGGCGATGCCGACACCGAACACCAGCAGCCCGGCGCCGGTGAGCGGGATGGAGCCCAGGTAGAGTCCGGCGGCGATCGCCAGGGAGGCCGCCGACGTCGTAATGCCGCCGGCGCGCACGGTGCCTGCGGTGCCGATCCGCTGCGCCACGGAACCGGCCAGCGGCAGCGCCGCCACCGATCCGATGGCCGAGAACAGCAGCAGCAGGCCGACGCCGGCCGCGCCGATGCCCAGATCCTGTGCCGCGGCCGGAATCCGGGCCGCCCAGCTCGCGAAAACCAGCCCGTTCAGCCCGAAACAGACGAAGACCGCGATCAGTGCTTTATTCAGGGATGATTCGTTGACTTCACGCACGGCAGTATTCTCCACTATCGAATTCCCTACTATCGAACCCGGTCAACCCGTTTTTCGTCCCACACCGGCGTCTCGGATTCATAGACCCTGCCGTCGGAACCGAAGACCAGGAAACGGTCAAAGCTGCGGGCAAACCAGCGGTCGTGGGTGACGGCCAGGACGGTGCCTTCGAAGGCGTCAATCGCTTTTTCCAGCGCTTCGGCGGAGTGCAGGTCCAGGTTGTCGGTGGGCTCGTCCAGCAGCAGCAGGGTGGCGCCGGAGAGTTCCAGCAGGAGGATCTGCAGCCGGGCCTGCTGGCCGCCGGACAGGGATTCGTATTTTTGTTCCGAGGACGCGGCCAGGCCGTATCGGTCCAGTGCACCGGCAGCGGCTTCGCGGCCCAGCCCGGAACGGTGCTCGTCGCCGCGGTGCAGGATGTCCAGCAGGGTGCGCTCGGCCAGGTCGGGGCGCATCATGGTCTGGGCAAAGAACCCGGGCCGGATGCGGGCACCGAGTTTCACCGTGCCTTCGTGCGGAACCGGGGCGATCTCCACCTCGGACACGGGTTCGTGTTCCCGGTCCGGGTCGGTGCCGCCCAGGGCGAGCAGGCGCAGGAAGTGGGACTTGCCGGACCCGTTGGAGCCCAGCACCCCCACCCGGTCGCCGAACCAGATTTCGGTGCTGAACGGCTTCATCAGCCCGGTCAGCTCCAGCTTCTCCGCCACCACGGCGCGCTTGGCGGTCCGGCCGCCGCGCAGCCGCATCTTGACGTTCTGTTCAATCGGCAGGGCTTCGGGCGGCCCGGCTTCGAGGAATTTCGCCAGGCGGGTCTGTGCCGCCTGGTACCGGTTGGCCATATCGGAACGGAACGCGGCTTTGTTCTTGTACATGTTGACGAGTTCCTTGAGCTTGAGGTGCTCCTCGTCCCAGCGCCGCCGCAGCTCCTCGAACCGGGCATTGCGGTCCTCGCGGGCCGTCACGTAGCTGCCGAATCCGCCGCCGTGGATCCAGGCCGAGGCGCCGTTGATGCCCGGCTCCAGGGTCACGATCCGGGTGGCGGCGTTGTCCAGCAGTTCCCGGTCGTGGCTGACGAACAGCACTGATTTCCGGGACTCCGCGAGCTTGGCCTCGAGCCAGCGTTTGCCGGGTACGTCCAGGTAGTTGTCCGGTTCATCGAGCAGCAGCAGCTCGTCGGGGCCCGCGAAGAGGGCTTCCAGGACCAGGCGTTTCTGCTCGCCACCGGAAAGGGAGGCGGCCTTGCGGTACTGGGCGCGGTCGAAGGGCAGGCCCAGTGCGGCCATGGTTACCTCGTCCCAGACGGTCTCCTGCTCATAGCCGCCTGCGTCGCCCCAGTCGGTAATGGCGGTGGCGTAGCGCATCTGGGTGGGCTCGTCGTCGTGCTCCATCATGGCTGTTTCGGCGGCGTCGACCTCCCGTGCCGCCGCTGCCAGGGCCGGCGGGGCGGCGGAAACGAGCAGGTCCCTCACCGTGCTGTCGTCGCGGACCTGGCCGACGAACTGGCGCATGATGCCCATGTTGCCGGACCGGGAGACGGTCCCCTCATCCGGGGCGAGGTCGCCGGAGATAATCCGCAGCAGGGTGGTCTTGCCGGTGCCGTTGGGTCCGATGAGGGCGGTCTTTTGGCCGTCCCCCACCTTGAAGCTGACACCGTTGAGCAGCTGCCTGCCGTCGGAGAGGAAGTAGTCAATGTTGGATACGTCGAGATGCGCCACGTCTCCATACTCGCATCTCCGCCTGCCCGGCCCGGGCGCACCGGCCGCCGTTCAGGGCCATGCCTGCGGGGCATACGATAAAACCATGATTTTTATTACCGTCAAATTCCTTGTTAAGCCCGAATGGACCGAACGCTGGCCGGAGCTGACCGCCGATTTCACCGCCGCAACCCGGCAGGAGCCGGGCAACCTGTGGTTCGACTGGTCCCGCAGCCTGGATAACCCGAACGAATTCGTGCTGGTGGAAGCGTTCAAGGACGACGCCGCGGAAGCCCACGTGGGCAGCGCCCACTTCCAGCAGGCCATGAAGGACATGGTCCCGGCGCTGGTGGAAACGCCGAAGATCATCAACACGGTCATCGACGGCGAAGAGTGGTCCCGGATGGGTGAACTCACCGTCGAATAGGACTACTTTCGATCCGGTTCGTAGCCGGCACGGCGCAGCATTTTGCGCAGGTCAACCACGGTCTGCTCGCTGATGTCCTTGCCGTGCGGGACGGACAGGTAGTCGGTCTGTCCGGCCAGGGTCACCTCGTACTTGCCGTTGTGTTCCCGGGTAGTGTCCGCCACGGTCTCCAGCAGGGAGACCACGTCCTTCCACTCGATGTTGCCGCTTGAGGGATGCCGCAGGATCCTGTCCAGCGTGTCCCGGTGGTGATTGTTCAGATGCTCGGTCATGGGGAACCTCCTAGCTATTAGTTCCCCATGACCGGCACCTGAGCGCAAGGCATACGCCGTCCTACTCGAAAATAAGCTCCAGCTTGTCGCCGTCGATCTTCGCTTCGGCGAACTCGGTGAAGGTGTCGCTCTCCTCGAACGGTTCCCATTTGCCGTTTCCGCCGCGGTTGACCTCGCAGTTCAGCGTGATCTTGATGTCCGTGGCGAGGAAGCCGAAGGTCTCATCCAGGGCGGTGGTTCCGGCTACCGGATCGATGCTCGGGCCGGAGGCCAGGGACCACTTGATGTTGCGGTACCGCTCCGGGTATTGCATGTCGGGGACATTGTTCAGGCAGCCCGGGTTCACCAGCTTGGTCGATGCCAGGCAGCTGTCCAGCCAGGCCGTCATCTCCGTCTTCAGGGCCTCGTCGGCGGCGTCGCTGAGCTTAGGCCAGTAGCTGATGATCTGCTGCGGGGAATCCAGTTCCACCTCCACGGTTTCGTTCTCCCCGTAGTTGATGAACTTGCTTCCCGCGATGGGCTCAATCCTGTAGTCACCCGGAAGCACGGCAAGATCAACTGTCTGCAGTCCGCCGTCATCCTTGAACTCCGGCAGTGCCACGGTCACGCCGTTGACGGTCATTTCCTGGGGCCGGTAGGAATTCTCCGGAATATCCAGGGTCACTGACCAGTCCATCAGGTCATCCTCGATCTTCCACTTCGGGAAGAGGAGGTTCTGCCGGCCGTCCTTCACCACGCGGATGGTGTGCTCGGCGGTGGATCCGGCCCGCGTGACATCCGCGGTGACAACTCCGCCGTTGGCGCCGTCGAACCCGGTGATCCTGTATTCGGAGATGCGGTTCTCGGCCGCCTGGTACACCTCGTTGTTGATCAGGACCGTGTCCAGCCCGTCACCCGCAGGCAGCAGTTCAACCGCCTTTTCGGCATTGCCGTCCTTCAGCGCGCCGAGGTATTCCTCCACCACGCCTTCCGCACCGTACACGTTCTTCGCCAGATAGGAATATGTGGCAATTCCGGCGGCGAGCAGCAGCACCAGCACGCCGCCAAGGATGGCGAGCAGGGTGAGCTTCTTCTTTTTCTTCGGATCCATCGGCGGGCGCGGTGCGGTGCTTCCCGGCGGGTTCCAGTCTCCCCCGTTGGATCCGGGCGGCGGCGGGGCCGGCGACTGCGGCGGGCCCGGCGGCGGCGACTGCGGCGGGCCCGGCGGCGGCGACTGCGGGTAGGCGGCCGTTCCCGTGCCGTGTCCTGTCGGCGTTCCCTGGCCTCCCGGCTGCGCTCCCTGCCCTGCAGGCGCGGCTCCGCCGAAATTCTCGTTGCTCAATGTAGTTGTCCCCCCATTAGTGTTCCCCCGGTTTATCTCTCCGGCGCGTACACCGGAAAGACAAACCTACAATTATTTGGCGAGCTGCGTCACACCGCTCCCGCGGAGGGAGACAGATCCGGGACCGGCATGCCGAAAACGTCCTTCAACGCCAGGTGGGCCGCGTGCAGACCGCCCATGCCGTGGACCCCGGGGCCGGGCGGGGTGGAGGCGGAGCTGAGGTACACGCCGGGCAGGGCCGTGCGCCAGGGAGACGGGGAAAGCACCGGGCGCCTCAGCATCTGGGTCAGCGTCACGGCGCCGCCGCCGAAATCCCCACCCACATAGTTTTCGTTGTAGCGGGCCAGATCCGCCGCCGTCGTCACCGATGAATCCACCACGACGTCGCGGAAGCCGGGCGCGAAGCGTTCAATCTGTGCGGTCACGGCCTCGGTCATATCCACGGTGGACCCGGCGGGGACATGGCAGTAGGACCAGAGGATATGGCGTCCGGCAGGGGCGCGGGTGGGATCAAAACCGCTGGGCTGGGACGCGAGCACATAGGGCCGGCGCGGGTGCCGCCCGGCCGCAACATCGGTCTCGGCAGCCGCCAGCTCGGCACGGGTACCGCCCAGGTGCAGTGTTCCGGTCCCTGCGAGTTCCGGGTTGGACCAGGGCACCGGGGCGGAGAGGATGAAGTCGACTTTGCAGGCGGCGTTGCCGTACCGGAACTGCTCCAGCGCCCGGGCGTAGCGGGCCGGCAACCGGTCACCGCCCAGTTCCAGCAGCACCGAGGGAGAAACGTCCAGGATGACTGCCTGCGAGCCGGCCACTTCATCCAGGGAGGAGACCCTGTGGCCGGTGACAATACGCCCGCCGTGCGCCCGGATATCCTCGGCCAACGCGTCGGCAATGGCTTGCGAGCCTCCCACGGGAATGGGCCAGCCGACCGAGTGGGCCAGCGTGCCCAGCATCAGTCCGCCGCCGGCCGAGGGCAGCGAGGGCATCCGCCCCACCGGATGCGCCGCAACACCGGAGAGCAGTGCCGGAGCGGCGTCCTCCACGAACCGGCGGTTCCACAGCGGCGTGCCCTGGTCCAGGACGGCCAGGCCAAACCGGGCCATTGCGATGGGGTCCCGCGGGATGTTCAGCAGCGATCCCATCAGCAGTTCCGTGACTGCCTCGCTGCGTTCCACCAGGGGTTCCAGCAGCCGGCGGTAGGCTTCCCCGTCCCGTCCCAGTCCGTCTACCGTCCGGTCCAGGTCCTTGTAGGCCAGTGCTGCGCGGCCGCCGTCCAGCGGTGAGGCGTAGGAAACCTCCGGCACCACCAGATCGATCCGCTGCCCGAGCCCGAAGCTGCGGAAAAACGGGGAGGCGAGCGCCATCGGGTGCACCGCCGAGCAGATGTCATGCAGGTGGCCCGGTTCCATCAGCTCTTTGGTCCGGCTGCCGCCGCCCACCGTTTCGCCGGCCTCGAAAACCTCGACCGACAGCCCGGCACGTGCCAGAACCACCGCTGCGGCCAGTCCGTTGGGACCGGCTCCGACCACGCTGACGTCGCTCATTGAGGTGCCTGTCCGCCCTTCCGTCCGGTAATCGCGGCTGCACGCGCCTTGACCGACGCCGGCAGCGCACGCAGTTTCTGCGGTGCTTCCCGGCGGAGCCTGAGCGCCGCTGCTACCAGAGCGTACCGGCGCGGGTGCAGCGGAATGTCATAAGTGGTGGGAATGGTGACCACGGTCTTGGAGAAATTCCGTTTGAACGTGGTGACGTTGATCAGCCCG
Organism: Arthrobacter sp. YD2; assembly: GCF_030410475.1. Classification (NCBI taxonomy): domain Bacteria; kingdom Bacillati; phylum Actinomycetota; class Actinomycetes; order Micrococcales; family Micrococcaceae; genus Arthrobacter; species Arthrobacter sp. YD2. Next base: position 239,258 of record NZ_JAUHHB010000001.1, on the reverse strand, counting down.
GGATAGTTCTCGCTGACAATGCCGGTGAGCCCGCAGGCCGTGTTGCCGGCCTCCTTGAGCACTTTGAAGGCTTCCCACAGCAGCAGATACGGGGCGTTGGTCTTACGGGCACTGTGCGAGCTGGCGGCGAAATAGTAGACCGAATAGCCGCGGTACTCGGTAGTGATCAGCCAGGACACGGGCCGGTTGTCCACGTAGGCCACCATCAGCCGCAGGTACTGGCCGAGCTCGGTCAGCAGTGTCTCGTAGAAGGTCGACTCGAAGCTGGAGAATCCGTCGCGGGCGGCGGTTTCCTGCATGATCGGGAACAGCTCCGTGCGGAAGACCTCCACCCAGCGCTCCGGCTCGATGGTCCGCACTTCGACGCCGAGCTTCTCCGCCTTGCGGATCAGGTTGCGGGCGTTGGAACGGAAGGAGGCGAAGATGGCGTCCGTGTCCGGGGTCAGGTCCACCACGATTTCCCGTTCATACCAGCCGTGTTCCAGCGGTTCCGTGACCGGCGGCTGGGGGTGGGCCACCTGCATCCGGATGTAGAGCGGATCCACCGCCGGGTCGGCACGGAACTGTTCCTGCACCGTGGCCACCAGGCGGGCTTCGGCGTTGTGCGTGCGGGTGGTGAACCAGGTCGGTCCGTTGACCACCACCAGGGAGGGACGCAGCCGGCGGTCCGAGCGCAGGTAGCTGGCAACGGCCACCAGGGTGCCGCCGTCGTAATACGCCCAGATGCCGTAGGGAGTGCGGCCGAGTTTCCGCTCAAAATCCGCCCAGTAGGGGGTCTGCTCCAGCGGGATCACCACATCGGGATGCGCGGCGGCAAGGGCCTCGAATTCCTCGTGGGAAAGCTGCTCGGAACGGTATGGAACGGGGGTCACTGTGCTTCTTTCGACGGGGCCGCGTGCGCTTCCAAGGGTACCTGAACGGTCTTGGCGCGCCTGAGGACCCAGCGATCGGGGGCGCCGTTGAACGGGCCTCCCTGCGGATCGTCCACACCGTTGCGCCGCACCGGATCTCCGGCGGGATTGAGGATGTCCGACACCACTGCACCCATGAGATAAACCGTGGCCAGCATGTGGCCCAGGACGGCCAGCACGTAGTAGGGGGAATCGATGTTGTTCTGCGCCGCACCGCCGGAGGTTTCCCGGGCCAGGTACATCCAGATGGCCCACCAGTGCATCACTTCGAAGAACTGCCAGATGAGGAAGTCCCGCCAGCGTGGCCGCGCCAGCGCCACCAGGGGCAGGAGCCACAGGACAAACTGCGGCGAATAGACCTTGTTGGTGAGGATGAACGCGGCCACGATCAAAAAGGCCAGCTGCGCCAGGCGCGGTCGCCGTTGAGCGCTCAGTGCCAGCACGGCTATGCCGGCGCAGGCCAGCGCGAACAGCAGGTAGGCCCACACATTGATGAAGGCGGCGTCCACCGTGGCTCCGCCGTAGCGTTCCACGGTCAGGTTCCAGCCAAACCAAATGGAGGAATAGCCGGCCGGCCGGTCGGAAGTGAAGCTGAGGAAGTACCGCCAGGACTCGTAGTCCCGCAGCAGGAAGGGCAGGTTAACGGCCAGCCAGGCAGCACCGGCGGCGGCGAAGGTGAGGACGGCCGGCCGCAGGCGCAGGGTCCGCAGCGCCAGGACCAGCACTGCGCCGAGGATCAGCACGGGGTAAAGCTTCAAGGCGGTCCCCAGCCCAATCAGGATTCCTGCTGCCACCGGTTTGTTCCGGGCGAACGCCAGCATGCCCGCGGTGGCCAGCAGTACTGCCCAGATGTCCCAGTTGATAAAGACCGCAAGGACGGCTGTTGGCGCCAGGGCCACCATGGCGGCGTCCCAGGGCCGGCGGCCGGACATCCGCATGGTCAGCACAACTGTGGCAATCCAGGCACCGGTGGCCAGCAGCGCATTAACGTCGAAATACTGAAGCGAGCGCAGCGCGGTGGCACCGTCCTCCTGCCCCGGAATCAGCAGTGCGGTGGCCCCCGCGAGCAGCCCCAGCAGAACCGGGTATTCAAAGAAGGCACCCTCCGTGAGGAAGGGGAAGACCCCCTCCCCCAGACCGCGGGTGCGGAACAGTTCGGGCCAGTCGGAATAGCAGGCCTGGTAGAAGTGGTCGGGGGTGCTCCAGCCCCCGGCGCGGCAGGGCATTTTGACCAGTACGGCGAGCAGGGCGGAGATGGTGGTGAACAGAATCAGCACGCGCTCCACCGTAAAAAACCCCGGGGTGACGATGCCCGGCGCCGTGAAGCGTCCCAGCGGCCCGCCGATGACCTCGCTGAATTTGCGCAGGAACGGGTCATTTCGGCTGGGCGCCACTATCCGCATGGGGCGGCGCCGGGGGCTCGGATCCATGTCTCCCAGTATCCAGCAACCCCCGGCCTCCGGTCAGCACCGGCATCTGCGCCGCCGCGGCGGTCGGGGCGGCGGCTTTTCCGGAAACTACTGCGGTGCCAAGCTGCCGCCCTGGCCAAGGGTGTATGTGCCACCGTCAAGGTAGGCATTCTCCGCGGCAGAGGGATCGTAGGTCAGTGTGTGGCCGTTGCCGGTGATATTGCTGATTTCCCTGCCGGCAATCAGCGCTCCTTCCACTGTGGTGGCGGTGGAGTCCGCCTGCAGGAGCACCCGGGAGGTGGTATCCAGGCTGACCCCCACGTTGCTCAGGGCGCCGGAGACGGTGCTGTTGGAGGTAAGGGAAACCACCAGGCTGCTGTCCGGGTCCGCCGTGAGGTTGCCGTCCAGTTCCGTTTCGGCCACGTTCACCGTCCCGGCACCCCCGCTGGTCGCCGCAATCAGCGCCTCCGAACCGGCGCTGAGCTTCGCGCCGTCACTGATGGCTACCGTTCCGGGAACGCCTTCAATCAGGACGGCGTTGCCATTCTGCCCGGTCAGGCTTCCGCCCGAGACGGTCAGGGAACCGCCGCCGGACCCGCCGGGGGTGCTGCTGTACAGGTAGGCCCCGTGGGTGGCGCCGGTGAGTTCGCTGCCGGTGCTGATCAGCGTGTTCGCGCCTTCCACCACGGCGCCCTCGGCGGCACGGGACGTCCCGATCACGCCGCAGAGGGAGATGTCTCCGGTGGAATACACCGCTGCGGACAGGTCCCCGGCCGCCGTGGCCGTGGCCCGGTTGATGGTGATCTCCCCGCCGCCGCGGTCGGTGGCAATGGTGCTGGAGTGGTCCCTGGCGGTGGTCAGGGTCAGGTCCGATCCGGTTACGGCACCGCCCGCCGTTGCCTCGACGGCGTGGGCAAAGGAACCGTCGGTGTTCACGGTGGTGTTTGCCAGTTCAATCAGGGATCCGGTTCCGGTGCTGAAGACGGCGTTGGCCCCCGTTCCGGAGGTGTTCACCGTTGCATTGTTCAGGGAAAGCCGGCTGCCGTTGGAGACCAGGACTGCCGCATTGAGGCCGTCAAAGCTGGAGGAATCCACGTTCGAGGATGCCCCGCTTTTGGTGACAGTGGCGTTGGCGACGGCGGAGGTTCCGCCGTCGGCACGCGTCAGGGCGGAGGAATCAGGATCGGAGGCGGTGAAGGTTCCACCCGCGGGATTATCGGTGGGAACGGTTGCGGAGAGCGGCGGGCATTGGGCTGCCGACCCGGCGCCGGCAGAGGATTCGGACGCAGCGGGGCTGGTGGCTGACGGGCCGCCGCTGCCCTGGTTCTCCGGGGACGGCGAGCTGCAGCCCGCGGTTGCCAGCAGCCCGGCCAGGGCCGTGGCGACAAGGCTGCGGATGGGCAGTCGGGGCCTGTGTGCCCGGGTGCCGCGTACCTGAATACCGCGGGGAAACACTGCCTTCCGGAAAGCGGACATCTTCGACTCCCTTGGTCGGGGGCGTGCCCGTGGCAGGGGCGGGGTGTCGTTCGCGTTTCCAGTGTAGGCTTGCGGCCGCCCCTGTACTCCCCCTGGGGCCCATATGCGATTGAGTTCGGCATCGGGCCAAAGATGTGAGTGCCAGCACGTAGACTATGGGGGTTGTCTGCGCCGGGCGCGCAGCGTTCAACATTTCTTCAAAGGAGAACCGTGTCCGAGAACCCCATCCGGGTGGCAATTGTCGGTGTTGGAAACTGCGCAGCTTCGCTGGTGCAGGGTGTCCAGTACTACCGAAACGCCGACCCCAACGAGATTGTCCCTGGCCTGATGCACGTGAAGTTCGGCGACTACCACGTCAATGACGTGCAGTTCGTGGCGGCTTTCGACGTCGACAGCAAGAAGGTCGGCCTGGATCTGGCCGATGCCATTGGCGCCAGCGAGAACAACACCATCAAGATTGCCGACGTTCCGGAAACCGGCATCACGGTGCAGCGCGGACACACCCTTGACGGGCTGGGGAAGTACTACCGGGAGACCATTGTCGAGTCCGACGCCGCTCCGGTGGACATTGTCGCCGCGCTGAAGGACAACGCCGTTGACGTAATGGTCTGCTACCTTCCGGTCGGATCGGAACAGGCTGCCAAGTTCTACGCCCAGTGCGCCATTGACGCCGGCGTGGCCTTCGTCAACGCCTTGCCCGTCTTCATTGCCGGTACCAAGGAATGGGCGGACAAGTTCACCGCTGCAGGTGTTCCCATTGTCGGTGACGACATCAAGAGCCAGATCGGCGCCACCATCACGCACCGCGTGATGGCCAAGCTGTTCGAGGACCGCGGCGTCGTGCTGGACCGCACCTACCAGCTCAACGTCGGCGGCAACATGGACTTCAAGAACATGCTGGAACGCGAGCGGCTGGAATCGAAGAAGATCTCCAAGACCCAGGCGGTCACCTCCAATACCTCCGCGGACCTCAAGGCGGATGACGTGCACATCGGCCCGTCGGACTACGTCGCCTGGCTGGATGACCGCAAGTGGGCCTTCGTGCGCCTCGAAGGCCGCAACTTCGGCGACGCCCCGGTCTCGCTGGAATACAAACTCGAAGTCTGGGATTCCCCCAACTCCGCCGGTGTCATCATTGATGCCGTCCGTGCCGCGAAGATCGCCCTGGACCGCGGTGTGGGCGGACCGATCCTCTCGGCGTCGAGCTACTTCATGAAGTCCCCGCCCGAGCAGTACAACGACGATATTGCCAAGGAAAAGGTGGAGCAGTTCATCCGCGGCGAGGTCGAACGCTAAATACGCTTTCGCAGAACGCCCCCGGGTGCCGGTCTTGCCGGTCCGGGGGCGTTGCTGTGTCCGCGGCGATGCGGTTCAGATAAGGCCCGAGGGTGTGCCGTCCGCGGCAACCTTCATGTTCAGGGCCGCCGGTGCCTTCGGGAGTCCGGGCATGGTCATGACCGCCCCGGTCAGCGCCACGACAAAACCGGCGCCGGTTTTGATGGACAGGTCCCGGACATGGATGGTGAAACCGGACGGTGCGCCGAGGGCCGTTGCGTCGTCGGAGAACGAGTACTGCGTCTTGGCCATGCACACCGGAAGGTGCTCCAGGCCGCGGGCGGCAATCTCATCCAGCCGGCGCCGGGCCGGCAGCGCAAATTCGACGTCCGCCGCACAGTAAATGTCCCGGGCAACTGTGCGGATCTTCTCCGCTACGGGCAGCTCGTCCGGATACAGGAACCGGAAGTCGACGGGCCGGCCGAGGGCTTCCAGTACCGTTGCGGCCAGCTCATCCCCGCCCGGCCCGCCGCCGCCGTTCGCCCAGACGTCAGCGACCGCGGCACCCACTCCTTCGGTGGCGCACCATTCTCGCAGCCAGTGCAGTTCCGCCTCAGTATCGGTGGCGAAGCGGTTCACTGCGACCACCGGATTAATGCCGAACCGGCGGATGTTTTCCAGATGCCGCCGCAGGTTGGCCGTGCCGGCCTCCAGCGCGGGCAGGTTCTCCTCCGCCAATTGTTCCCGCGGCAGTCCTCCGTGCATTTTCAGTGCGCGTACGGTGGCAACCACCACCACCGCATCCGGGGCGACGTCGGCCACCCGGGACTTGATATCCAAATACTTCTCCGCCCCCAGGTCCGCGCCAAAGCCCGCTTCGGTCACCACAATGTCGGCGAGCCTGCGGGCGGTGCGGGTGGCTATGACGGAGTTGCAGCCGTGCGCGATATTGGCGAAGGGTCCGCCATGGACCAGCGCGGGCGTCCCGGCCAGGGTCTGTACAAGGTTTGGTTTCAGGGCGTCACGCAGCAGCAGCGTCATGGCTCCCTCGGCGCCCAGGTCCGCCACCGTCACCGGCCGGCGGTCATAGGTGTAACCCACGGTGATCCGCGCCAGGCGTTCGGTGAGGTCGGTGAGGTCACGGGCCAGGCAGAAGACGGCCATCACCTCCGAGGCAACCGTGATGTCGAAGCCGTCCTGCCGCGGCACTCCCTGCGCGGGGCCGCCCAGGCCAATGACGATCTCCCGCAGGGCGCGGTCATTCATGTCCAGGACGCGTTTGATGGTGATCCGCCGCGGGTCCAGCCCCAGGGGATTGCCCTGGAAAATCGAGTTGTCCACCAGGGCGGCCAGCGCATTGTTGGCCGAGGTGATGGCATGGAAGTCACCGGTGAAGTGCAGGTTGATGTCCTCCATGGGCACCACCTGGGAGTATCCGCCGCCGGTGGCTCCGCCCTTCATGCCGAGGACCGGACCCATGGACGGTTCCCGCAGGGCGATAAAGACGTTTTTGCCGGCGCGCTGCAGGGCGTCGGCCAGGCCGACAGTGACGGTGGATTTCCCTTCCCCGGCCGGGGTGGGGCTCATCGCCGTCACCAGCACCACCCGCCCCGGAACCCGGTTCCCCGGCAGCAGCGCCGGGTCCACCTTGGCCTTGTAACGGCCGAAGAGCTCCAACGCGTCCTCGGGAATGCCGGCCGCTGCGGCCACCTCGGCAACGGGCAGGAGCCGGGCCGACCGGGAAATTTCCAGGTCCGATGGAACATTGGTGCGCATATGCCGCGTTTCCTTCCGCTGCGCCGGCAACGGATCGCGTTGGCGGCGGGTCATTGGATGGAAGCCAAGCTATCAGCCGGGCAGGCGTGACGCTCCCTTACCGGCTATTTCCGGACCGACCGGCTGGCGAACTGGTCAGCTGCCTCACGGTAGCTCTCTGCGGTGAGCATCGCGGTGCGGCGCCAGCCAAAGGCCTGCGCGTGTGCGGCCGCTCCTTCACCGAGGGCACGACGGCGATCCGTCCCGTCGTAGAGGGCCTCGAGTTCCTCTGCCCAGCGTCCGGGGGCGTGTCCGTTGACCAGCACGCCGCTGCGTCCGTGCCGCACCGCCTTGGGCAGGCCGCCCACGTTGGCGGCCAGCACGGGCGTGCCGCAGGCCTGGGCTTCCAGGGCCACGAGGCCGAAGGACTCGCTGAAGGAGGGTACCGCCACCACGTCGGCGGAGCGGAACCAGTCCGCCAGCTGATGCGGTTGCACGGGGGGCCGCAGCGAGACGGTGTCCTGGAGCCCGAGACTGCGGATCAGCGGAGCCAGGTCAAGGACCTGCGAGCCGCTGCCTGCACCCAGGATGCTCACCCGCAGGGGAATGTCCGGGCGCCGGCGCCGCAGTTCGGCAGCAGCCTCCACCAGGACCTGCGGGCCCTTCATCCGCTGGATCCGGCCGGCAAACACCACGTGGAACACCCCGGGCAGGAATCCCCTGCCGGCCTGCACGCCCGGCCTGCCGCGGGGCGAAAACACGTTCAGGTCCACTCCCGGTGCCACTACGTCAACGGTCCGCGGATCCGCGCCGTACAGGGTTTCCAGCTCGGCGGCTTCGGTGCTTGTGTTGGCGATAAGCCGGGTGGCACCCCGGACTATTTGCTGCTCGCCGTCGATACGGATCTGCGGCTCGGGGGACTCCCCCGGCTGGGCCTGGAGATTCTTGACCCGCGCCATGGTGTGCATGGTGTGCACCAGCGGCAGGTCCCACTGCCGGGCCACGGCCAGGCCGGCTGTGCCGGAAACCCAGTAGTGCGAATGGACAACGTCGAAGCCCCCTTCCAGGAGGAAGGGCTGCGCCTCGGCAACGGCAGTGGCCAGGTCCAGGAAGGGCAGTTGTTCCTTGGGTACCCTGCGAACCGGGCCGGCAGGCACGTGCCGGACCTTCACACCCGGTGCCAGCTGCACATCGGCGCGCTGTTCCGGATCCGTGGCGCGGGTAAAAATCTCCACTTCGGTGCCCGAGCGGGCCAGTTCAAGGGCCACTGAACGGACGTAGACGTTCATGCCCCCGGCATCGCCGGAGCCGGGCTGCTCCAGCGGGGAGGTATGAAGGGAGAGCATGGCCACACGTTTGACCTGGGGCACTTTGCTCCCTTCCATCCTGAAATCTTCTCTATCGACTTTATAACGCCGCGGGCTTCAGCTTTGTTTCCTGTCGGCTAAAACACGTCCGCCGGGCACCTGCAGGTGCCCGGCGGTGCCGGTGCCCGAGCGGATCGGATGGCGATGCACTCCTCCTACTTCGCGGAGTGGAAGTAGTGCAGCAGCAGGTGCCCCTGTTCCCCGCGCAGCGCCGCGTCCAGTCGTGCGTCGTGGACCGCGCTGGAACGCAGGTAGGAACTGTGCAGGCGCTTCAGCATTGAATACACCTCCTTCAGCGGGTGATGTCGGACGGGCGGATGTTCTGCCGGGAGGGTCACAGCCCGTGGTTCAGGCAGCAGGCCGGCATGCGAGGTGGACGTGAAACTGGTTTCGGGCATGGCTGTACTGGGCAGGGGATATTCAGGCACTGGATTCTCCAAAAGGGGAGCCCAAAATGGGCAGGGGAAATAAGGAAAAGGAAATGTCGGAAAAGAGACAGGAGAAAGCCGGAAAGGCATCGACTATTTACGTCAGGGCGATTTGCGGGAATACATCCCGACCAGGACGCGATGATGCCTTCAGGAAAAGGCCTGCCTATTGACCGCGACGCCCGGTGCCTGGCTTCTCCGTGCAGAGCAGCCGGAGGGCAGGAAGCGGGGGTGGCCGGAAGCTGGAGCTATCCGGTGCGGGCCGTGCAGTGAGGGGTAAGGCGGCGGCGCTTAGGCGGACACAGCCGGCCAGTGGCCAGCAATAGACCGGTGCGCGGCGTAGAGCCGTCCGGAAAGAACCGAGGACGGTGCCCACGGAGCCCGGAACCGCGGCCGGAGGTTATGACCGGCAACGCCGAAGCCGCCATTAATGTTCATATTCATAACTCTCCACCTCCTGTTCGCGGGGACCTGGATACTTCGGGTCTCTTAACGGTTTACGGTTCTGCCTGGGGCGGGCTGCAAAAGTGCCCGCAAAAGAAAGGTACAACAGTTTTCCCGGCCCTGCCAAGTACTTTTTAATAATTCTTTGGAATTATTTCTTAAACCGGGGCGGGCGGGCCGGGAGAACCTGCAGGTCAGAGGTTCCAGCCGACTACGGCAGGGGTGTGCTTGTCCCAGCCGAGGGTGCAGACGGCAGCGGTGCTGAGGGCAAAGTGGCGGCCGAATTCCGGAGGCAGTCCCAGCCAGCGGGCGGCCAGGATGCGCAGGAAGTGCCCGTGTGCCACCAACAGGACCTTTTCCACCGGGGTGGCCTCCGGATTCCGGTCCATCTCGGTTCCGGAGCCGGCCTGGACGGCGGAAATGATGCGGTCCGCGCGCTCGGCCACCTGGGCCAGGGATTCGCCGTTGGGCACCCCGTCCTTCCAGATCAGGTAGCCCGGGTTCTCTTCGCGCACCTGCCGGCTGTTGCGGCCCTCATTGTCGCCGTAATCCCACTCGTGGGCGTGGGGAACAATCTCCGCGTCCGGGTAGCCCACCAGTTCCGCGGTCCGTCGGGCGCGGATCAGAGGTGAGGTGAGGACCCGGTCAAAACTCACGGGTCCGATCTTCTCCAGCGCAGCCCTGGCCTGGGCTTCGCCTTCGGGCGTCAGTGGAATATCCGTCAGTCCGGTGTAGTTGCCCTCACGGCTCCACTCGGTTTCTCCGTGCCGCAGGAGCCATAGGCGGGGCAGCCGGGTCCCGGACGGGGTCAGGTCCGGTACTGCCGGTCCGAAGTTGTCCCCGTTGCTCATTTATTTGTCCTTCGCGTTTGTACCTGATCCATCCTGCCCCCGCAGGCTTTCTTTTTCCGTTGTATCAGGTGACAGGCCAGTATCCTGCATTGAGCTCTCCGGTTGTGCGGACCACCACGTCCGGAGCAGCTCGGCGGCTTCCGCCTCACTGCGCGGCCCGTTTTCCATCCGTTCCTCCAGAAGGAACCGGTAGGCGCGGCCCACCACGGGCCCGGGACTCACGTTCAGCAGCGCCATGATGGCCTCCCCGTCCAGGTCCGGACGGATGGCAGCAAGTTCTTCCTGTTCAGCGAGCGCGGCAATCCGCTGCTCAAGGTCGTCATAGGCGAACGCCAGCCGTTCGGCCTTGCGCCGGTTCCGGGTGGTGACGTCGGAACGGGTCAACCGGTGCAGGCGCTCCAGCAGCGGCCCGGCGTCGTTGACGTATCGGCGCACTGCGGAGTCGGTCCAGCCGGCGTCGCCATACCCGTAGAAACGCATGTGCAGTTCCACCAGCCGGGCCACCGACTTAATGGTGTCGTTGTCGAACCTCAGCGCCTTCATCCGTTTGGCTGTGAGCTTGGCGCCCACGGCGTCGTGGTGCAGGAAGCTCACGGAACCGGACGGTTCAAAGCGCCGCGTGGACGGCTTTCCCACGTCATGCATCAGTGCGGCAAAGCGCAGCACAAAGTCCGGGCCGGGCACTGCGCCGTCGGCATCCGTTTCCAGTTCGCAGGCCTGGCGCAGGACGGTCAGGGAGTGCTGGTAGACATCCTTGTGCCGGTGGTGCTCATCGATCTCCAGTTTCAATGCCGCCACCTCGGGCAGCACATGCTCGGCCAGGCCGCTCTCCACCAGCAGGTCCACACCGGTCCACGGTGCCTTGCCGTTGATCAGTTTGGTCAGTTCGTCGCGCACCCGTTCCGCGGAGATGATGCCAATCCGGCCGGCCATGTCCCGCATGGCCTCAAATACCTCCGGTGCCACCTGTACCTGCAGCTGCGAGGCAAAGCGTGCCGCCCGCATCATCCGCAGCGGATCATCGGAGAACGACGTCGACGGCGCACCCGGCGTCCGGACCATGCCGGCGTGCAGGTCCCGGGCTCCCCCGAAGGGGTCCACCAGTTCCATGGACGGCAGCCGCAGCGCCATGGCGTTCATGGTGAAATCCCGGCGGAACAGATCGTCTTCAAGTTTGTCGCCGAACGCGACGGCGGGTTTGCGGGAGGACGGATCATAGGCGTCGGCCCGGTAGGTGGTGATCTCCACCTGGAACCCGCCCTTGCGCATGCCGATGGTGCCGAATTCGCGGCCGATTTCCCAGAATGTGTCAGCCCAGCCCCTGATAATCCGGATGATGTCATCCGGTCGGGCGTTGGTGGTGAAATCCAGGTCCGGGGAAACCCGGCCCAGGAACAGGTCCCGCACGGGTCCGCCGACGAGGGAAAGCTCATAGCCGGCGTCCTCGAAACGGGTGCCCAGCTCCGGGATAACGCCGGGCAGCGGGGACTTTAAAGCAGAACTATCAAAAAGGTGCGCCATAGTGCTTTAAGCGTGCCAGATAAAACGGCGGGGACCGACAAGGGCACCGGGTTCCCGGGCGGACACGCCGAGGGTTCCCGCTTCCTCTCCGGCAGCCTGCCCAACAGTCATCATCCCCGGGGAAAGATCGTTACAGTGGGAGTATGGCCCATCCCGTACCGAGCGCCCCCAAGCGGACCCCATTGACTGCGTCAATGGGTGGCCTCGGTGCGCATTCGGTACATGCTCCCCTGCCCACGGTCGAAGAGGTCTCCGCCGGCGGCATCGTGGTGGACACCGCCGATGAACAGCTGCCCGTGGCCATCATTGCCCGGCTGAACCGCGGCGGACGGCTGGAGTGGTGCCTGCCCAAGGGACATCCCGAAAACGATGAGGACAACCCGGCGGCTGCCATCCGGGAAATCGCCGAGGAAACCGGCATCGATGGCCGGATCCTTGCTGCACTGGGCAGCATTGACTACTGGTTCACCGTCAGCGGGCACCGGGTGCACAAGACCGTGCACCACTACCTCCTTGAGGCCTGCGGCGGACACCTGACCATCGAAAACGATCCGGACCATGAAGCCGTGGACGTTGCCTGGGTTCCGCTGGCGGAACTGGGCCGCAGGCTTTCCTTCCCCAATGAGCGCCGCATCGCGGACCTCGCCCGGGAGATCCTGCCCCGCCACCTCTGAACCCCGCCGGTTCGGGCGGGCCGGTTAAGGCAATCCGGACCGGAAGTGAGAACATAGGGTCACGATGGCCGAAAAGAATATAGCCCCCAGTACTGCGCGTTCCAGCGCGGTCATGGCTGCGGGGACACTGGTATCCCGAGTCCTGGGACTGGTCCGCACTGCCCTGCTGGCAATCGCCATTGGCAATACCGGGCTGGTCACCGACATCTTCAGTTCAGCGAACGTGCTGCCGAACTTCATCTACCTGATGGTGGCCGGCGGTGTGTTCAACGCGGTGCTGGTTCCGCAGATCATCAGGGCCAGCAAACGCCCGGACCGCGGATCCGAGTACGTATCCCGGATACTCACGCTCTGCCTGCTGGTGCTGGGCTGCATTGCCGCCCTCGCCACGCTGGCGGCGCCACTGATCCTTCCCCTGGTCACGGCGCTGAACCCGGCCCAGCTGCCGCTGGCCACCACCTTCGCCTACTGGCTCTTCCCGCAGATCTTCTTCTACGGCGCCTACGCCGTCATCGGACAGATCCTCAATGCCAACGGCCGGTTCGGCGCCTATATGTGGGCTCCCGTCGTAAACAACATTGTTGCCATCGCCGGACTGCTCATCTTCATTACCTTCATCGGCCGCGAAGAGACCTCCTCTTTCTCCCCGGAAACCTGGACCAGCCAGGCAACCATCCTGCTGGCCGGAAGCACCACCCTGGGCATCGTGCTGCAGGCCGTAGTACTGCTGATCCCGCTGCGCCGGCTCCGGCTCGGGCTGCGTCCGTCCTTCGGCCTGCGCGGGGTGGGGCTGCGCCAGACCGGCAAGGTGGCCAAGTGGACCATCCTCACCATGCTGATCGGCAACGGCGCCTATCTGGTCTACACCAAGGTGGCGACCATCGCCTCCTCCGCCCGGCCTGAATACCAGGCCATGGGACAGGAGATTGCCGGGCACCTGAACCTCGAGACGGCCTCAATGCTGTACATCATTCCGCATTCGGTCATCACCCTTTCGCTGGCGACGGTGCTGTTCAACACCATGTCCCATGCCTACGCGGAGAAGGACTACGACGGCGTCCGGGCCACCCTTTCGCAGGGCCTGCGGGCCATCGGTGTGGCCACCGTTTTCTGCTCCGCGGTGCTGATAGTCCTCGCCGGGCCCATCAGCATCTGGTTCAGCGGCGGCTCGAATGTTTCGGCAACACTGCAGGCACAGGTCCTCGTCCTCCTGGCCTGCACTGCCCCCTTCCTCAGTGCGACGTTCCTGATGAACCGTGCGTTCTACGCCAATGAGGATGCAAAAACCCCGCTGATCATGCAGGTCATCCTCTCGGCGTTCGGTGTGGCCCTCGCGCTGGCCGCTGCCAGCCTGCCCGCGGACACGATCATCTTCGCCCTCGCCGTGGCGTACTCGCTGGGCAATATTGCCGCCGTCGTCGTCAGCCACATCTTCCTTACCCGCCGCCTGGGCAACTATGGTGCGGCCCGGGTCTTTGATGTCCACGTCCGGCTGGTCGTCGCCGCCCTCGGTGCCGCCGCCGTCGGATCGGCGGCGCTGCGGATGATGGGCGGTTATGCTGTGGACGGTTTCGCGTGGCAGTCACTGGGCGCGGCCACTGTGGTCATGCTGGTCTGCGGGGTGCTGATGGCCGGAACGTACTACCTGATGCTGCGCTGGCTGAAGGTCACCGAACTGGATGCTTTCCTCAAACCGGTCCTTGCCAAAATCCGGCGGACTGCCTAAAGTGCCGACGCCGGCATTCGGCGCGGACGCGGGTAGCATGGGAACAAAGCAGGCAGTTCAGGGCTGCGGCAGACTGCCGCGTACCGTGTCCGTGAACGAACATCCATATACGCAGTTGTCAGCTCGGCTGACGCAGTCTTATTGCCGTTTTCATGGGAGGAACACGTGCCACAGTCGGTAGACGTCGGTTCAGTGCTGGGCGGACGGTACAAAGTGACCGCGCAGGTGCTGGCCTCAGCGGAGCAGGACCTCGTACTCGATGGTGTGGACCAGGTCCTCAACCGTTCCGTCAGCATCCTTGTGGCTGCCCCCGTTAACGCCAGCCAGGTCTCGGCCAGCGCCCGCGAAATTGCCACGGGTGAGCGCCACGGCAATGTCCAGGTCCTGGATCTCGGTGTCAGTGACGGCCGCACGTACCTCGTCACCAACAACGCCAACGCCGCTGATCTGCTGGACCTGGTCATCGAGCGCAACGAAGCCCCCTATGTTGAACCGTTCTTTACCGACACCCTGGGCTCGGAAATCTTTGGCATGCCCCGCTCCCGCGAACCGGAGACGGTCGAGGATGACCGTTATGTGGAGGAAAAGGCACCCCGTAAACCCCTGATCAGCGGCGGGCACATGCCCAAGCTGCCCCGCTTCGGCCGCAGCGGCGCAGCGGGGGGCGCTCTCGGGGGTGCCGAATCCGCTGCCGCCCAGCGTGACCTCGAATTCGGCGAAGCCGAAGACGCACCTGCCGAGGCAGCCACCGGCGGCGCAAATGTTCCCCCTCCCCCCACCAGCCGGCCGGGCGCTTACACGGCGCGCACACCCAAGGTCACCAAGTGGGAGGACGAGGAGCCCGTAGAGGCTCCGGCCGCTGCGCCCGGCGTCCGTTCCGCCTCGAACTTCCCGAAGTCCGCCCTGGCCGCGGGCAACTACGACTCCGATTATGAGTACGGTTCAACCGACACCGACGACGGCGATACCGGCTATGCGGACGACGACGGCGACGGCAGCGAGGACCGGAAGGACAACCGCAAGTCCGGCCGCGTGCTGATCGGCGCCATCCTGAGCCTGGTCCTGGTGCTGGCCGTGGTCCTGGCCGTCAGCCAGCTCGGAAAAATGGGTGAGCTCTTCAGCTCCACTCCGGAAGCCGGATCCGCCACCACCGCACCTCCTTCCGAGGCACCTGCCCCGGCGGAAAGCGAGGCAGCGCCCGCCGCTGCCCCGGAGATCGCCGGCATCACCCGGCTGGTCCCCGGCAATGAGCTGCTGGACTCGGCCAATGACGGTGCCCTGCCCCAGATCGTTGACGGCAACCCGTCCTCCTACTGGTCCAGCTACGTCTACGCCAGCGATACCTTCGGCGGGCTCGCCCCGAGCCTGGCACTGGTAGTGGATCTGGGCACTGAATCCGCGGTGAACGAGGTGAAGATCACCCAGCTCAACGGCACCGGCGGAAGCTTCTCGGTGATGCTTAATGACACACCGGACCTCGAAGGTGCGCGGACGGTAGCCCAGACGGGCTTCACCGGTCCCACCACCAGCATCCCGGTGCCTGAAGCTGACGGAACCGCCGCCACGGCGCGCTACGTCATCGTCAACTTCACTCAGCTGCCCCGGCTCAACGGCGTCCAGGCCGCCTACCCCTGGGGCCTGCGGATCGCCGAAATCGGCGTGTCCTGACCCGCATGGCCAAACCTGCTCTCCGGCAGTCCGGGAGCAGGGCCTGAGCATGTCCCCGGCACCACTGCCGGAATAAGCTGGACCCGGCAGTGGTTGTGCCGGGTGATCCATATGGAGCGGTCCCGCAAGGGACCCCGTCCGCAAAGTTCAACAAGGAAGAGGTTCACCGCCCAGTGAGCACCGCAAACTCCGTCGCCACTGACGGCTCTGCTGCCGGCAACGTCCGGGACGTCATCATTGTCGGTTCCGGACCCTCCGGTTACACCGCTGCCATCTACACGGCCCGCGCCAACCTCAAACCGCTGGTGATCGCGGGTTCGGTGACCGCCGGTGGCGAGCTGATGAACACCACGGATGTGGAGAACTTCCCCGGTTTCCCCGAGGGCATCATGGGCCCGGACCTGATGGCCAATTTCGAGAAGCAGGCAGCCCGCTTCGGTACGGAAATCCTCTTTGAAGACGTCACGAATGTTGAGCTTGAGGGGGATATCAAGCGGGTAACCATCGGTACCGGTGAGACCTTCGAGGCGCGCGCCGTCATCATCTCCACCGGCTCCGCGTACCGCGAACTGGGCCTGGCTGATGAGAAGCGGCTCTCCGGCCGCGGCGTCAGCTGGTGTGCCACCTGCGACGGCTTCTTCTTCAAGGGACAGGACATCGCCGTCATCGGCGGCGGCGACTCAGCCCTCGAAGAAGCCCTCTTCCTCACCAAGTTCGCTGCGTCGGTGACCGTGGTGCACCGCCGTGACAGCCTGCGTGCCTCCAAGATCATGCAGGACCGTGCCCTGGCGCACGAAAAGATCCGGTTCGCCTGGGATTCGGAAGTGGCCGCCATCCACGGCGAGGACAAGGTCACCGGCCTGACCCTGCGGAGCACCAAGGACGGCACGGAGTCCGAACTGAACGTCACCGGCGTGTTCGTGGCCATCGGCAACGATCCCCGCGTGGACCTCGTCCGCGGCCAGCTTGAACTCACCGAAGAGGGCACCATTGCCGTCCTCGGCCGCACGTCCAAGACCTCGCTGCCGGGCGTCTTCGCCGCCGGCGACGTCATCGATCCCACGTACCGTCAGGCCATCACCGCCTCCGGCTCCGGCTGCGTGGCCGCCGTCGACGTCGAACACTACCTTGCCGACCTCGGCGACTCCGTGCCCACGGCTGCGGAGGTTCCCACCCCGCCGGCCGAGGCCGTTTCCGAACACGCAGCCCTTTAGTCCCGTTCCTCGTAAGGAGAGCAAAATGAGCAGTGCAAAAGCAGTAACCGACGCTTCTTTCGGTACCGACGTCCTGCAGGCGGACAAGCCGGTCATCGTGGACTTCTGGGCCGAATGGTGCGGTCCGTGCCGCATGCTGTCCCCCATCCTCGATGACATTGCCGCCCAGTACAGCGAGAAGGTGGATGTGGTGAAGGTGAACGTGGATGACAATCCCGCCATCGCCGCCCAGTACGGCATCACCTCCATTCCCGCCGTTTACGTCTTCCAGGGCGGTGAAGTGGCTGCAACGTCCATCGGCGCGAAGCCCAAGCAGGTCCTGGAGCAGGAATTCGCGGCCTTCCTGAAGTAAAGACCAAGAACCATGCACGGCGATAGCCTGCGGAGGCTGGATGCCAGCCGGCGCGTAGTGACGCTTCGTGAAGCGTTGCTGCGCGCCGGCGTCACCCTGTCCTATCTGGCACCGGATTCCGTTAACGACCCCACGATTTTCGATGACCACGTGGATGCCGCCGTCCGAGCCTTCCAACAGAGCCGCGGCCTCATTGTGGACGGCGTAGCGGGCCCGGACACCCAGCGGGCGCTGCAGGAAGCACAGTTCAAGTTCGGGGACCGTACCCTGAGCCACATTGAGGGTTCCCCGCTGCGGGGCGACGACGTCGCTGAGCTGCAGCGCCACCTTTCGCACCTGGGGTTCTACTACGGGCATATCGACGGCAGTTTCGGTGTACGCACCCGCTATGCCGTTGCCGAACTGCAGCACAACCTGGGCCTGCCCGGCAGCGGCGTCTGCGACGGCGACACCATGACCGCCATGTCCCGGGTCAACCGAGCCATTTCGCCCAGCCAGGCGTTTGCCCTGCGCGACTACGAGCGGCTCGACCGCTCCACCGCTGCCCTGCGCGGCAGGCTCATATCCGTGAACATTGGCCGCTCCGCGCTGGCCTCCCCGCACACCGCCGAACGCCTCAGCGGGGAACCGCTTACCGAGCAGCTCGTCACCACTGACATAGCCGGCCGGGTGGGACGCATTCTCAGGGAGTTCGGCGCCCGGCTGGTTCCACCCGTGTCCGAAGTGGCATCCGACTCCCCCGGAGCCCGGTCAGGTGTGCCCAGCCTTAACCTGGATATCCACTGCGACTGGCTGGACCAGCAGCCCGCCTCCGGCATTGCCGCCTACTACTGGGGCCTGCCGGGCACGGGCGAGGCTCGCTCCCCCATCGGGCACCGCGCCGCCGTACTGCTGATGAAGGAACTTAGCGCCCGCACCGACATGGACAGCCTCGGGGTCCATGCGCGGACCTGGGACACCCTGAAGGTCCCCGGTGTTCCGTCCGTGGGACTGGATCTGGGCTACCTGAGCAACGCGCACGACGCCGAGCGCCTCGCCGATCCGGTGTTCCGGCAGACGGTGGCCGATTCCATTGTCATTGGTATCCAGCGGCTGTACCTGCTGGAGGAAGAGGACCAGCCCACGGGCACCCTGGCCCTCGATGACGTGCTCAAGTTCAACCCCATGGAAGACGCCGATTCCCGGCGGGTTTCCGGCCTCTGATCCCTCTCCTCGCGTTTCAGCCGGCTGCAGGCGCGCACTCCTAGGCAGAGACCGCTATCTGCCTCAGCGCATCGACTACCTGCCGGACAGCCGTCCGGTGGAGGGCCTCGGGCCTGCAGAGGATGTCCACGTGCCTGGCCAGGGGCAGGTCATGGATCGGTTTGAGCACCACACCGCTTCCTTGCCGCGGGGATGCCGTGTGGCGGGGCATCAGCGCAATGGCGGAACCCGCCGCCACGATTGCGGCCGCGATGAAGAATTCATTGATCCGGTGCGTGATGTTGAGCGGTTGCCGCGCGTGAACGGCAATAGCCTCCAACGCCGGCATGAGGGGAAATCCGTCCTGGACTGACACCCAGTCCTCATCGGCCAGGTCACTGACACTGACGCTCGGTGCCCCGGCAAGCCGGTGACTGTCCGCCATGGCGACATCCAGGGGTTCCCGCAGAAGCGGAAGGACACTGATCGATTCGGGCCAGGGACTGGTGTGCTCGAGGCGGTGCGCGATCACCAGATCGAAGTCGGCAGCCAGGGCCGGGAAGCTTTCCTGCCCCACGTCGCGGTCATGGCAGATCAGCCGCGGGCTTCCTTCTGCGGACAGGGCGTGGAGCAGGGGGCCGAAGAAGGTAAGGCCGGCACTGTTGAAGGCGGAGATCCGGACCGTCCCACGGGGGTTCTGCAGGTAACCCGCTACTGCCTGTTCGGCGGTGCTCATCGCAATACTGATGTCCACGGCCGCACGCGCCAGTGCCTCACCGGCCTCGGTGAGGACGAGGTTGCGTCCCCTGCGTTCGGTCAGGGGAACCTCCGCGCGACGCTGCAACGCGCTGAGCTGCTGGGAGACGGCCGACGCGGAGACATGGGACGCGCGGGCGACGGCGGCGAGGCTGCCCCGCTCGCCCAGCTCGCGGAGAAGTTGCAGCTGATGAAGATCCATAAGCAAAGGCTAAACCTATCTTTCAGAAGTTGCCCTCTAGTCTTACGAATCGGTCTCCCCCAGACTCGAAGGGTGCCTTTCTCACCAGGAATTTCAGCGATCAAAACGCCCGGCGGACAACAACGCCGGGTTGCCTCACTTTTTGCTGACCGCAAGGTGGACCTGTTGCTGCTCCTGGTCGCCATCTTGTGGGGCAGCAGCTATCTGGCTGCCAAAAACCTCACCGGCACCGTGGGGGTCAGTGTCATCCTCTCGCTGCGTTTCCTGATCACGTCCCTGGCGCTGTCGATGATCTGGCTGATCTGGCAGCGCCGCCGGACGACGCGCCGCGAACTTATTGTCGGCGTCGTACTGGGTTTGACCCAGGCAGCAGTGCTCATCCTTGAGACGCACGGGATTGCCGGCACCAGCGCTACGAACGCCGGGCTGATCATCAGCCTCGTCATCGTTTTCACTCCGGTTACCGAGAGCATTGCCTTCCGGGTGAAGCTGCCCCGCACGGTATTCGTCGCCGGCATTGTCGCAGTCACAGGGGTGTGCCTGCTCGTCTCCGGCAACGGCTTTGTGGCGCCCGGCCCCGGGGACATGCTCATGCTCGCTGCCGCCGCCGTACGCTCCATCCACGTCACCGCCGTCTCCGCCCTGACCAGGGGCGGCGGGTACAGTGCGCTGAATCTGACAGTGGTTCAAAGTGCCGTCTGCGCCGTGCTCTACACGCTCGCGGATTACCGGGGCGTGCTCCGGGCCGTCCAGGGCTTCGACCTACATGAATGGGGCGGGGTGCTCTACCTCGGCCTGGCATGCAGCGTTTTCGCTTTTCTGGTCCAGACGTGGGCCATCCAACAGACGTCAGGCTCCCGGGCCAGCCTCCTTATGGGAACCGAGCCCATTTGGGCTGTCCTCATTGGAATCACCATCGGACAGGAAACCCTCGCTGTGCTGGGCTTCATTGGGGCCGCGCTCATCATCATCGGCACGTACATCGGTCTGAGGGCGGAAGCACGGCACCGTTCCTCGCGCCACCCTGTCTCCGGCGGGATACCTGAAGCAGCAGCCCCGCAGGCCTCCGGCAGCGGGGCCCTGCCGGATACCCTCTCAGCGCAACCGCGGCCGCTGAGGGATCCCTGAGCGTGCTGCTAACCGGAGGTCTGCCCTGCCCAGGCCGGCCAGGACCCGGCATCCGCATCCGGATCGATCCCCTGCAGGCGAACCAGGCAAACGTTGCCGGGCGGCCGGGTTGTGGCCCACAGGCTGTAGGACCGGCCGCGGGCCGTGGAACGTATCCATTCGAGCACCTCATACAGGTCAGCCCCTGAAAGCTCCCACTCTTCCTTAGCCCGGCTGCCTGGCCAGCAATACACCCGGTAGGACGGAGCATCCTCTTGCATGGTTTGGTCCCTCGGGTCAATCAGTTCTGGTCGTATCCACCGAGGGTACTCCGGGCGCCATAGCGTGCGGCTCTGTGAGGATCATGGTGAGGAGGTCGTCCAGAGTTCCGTGGCACTTTTCCACTTCAGCGAGGTGGTAGAACGTACTGGTGGTCCCGGGGTTCCAGATGCTTTTGGTCGGGGAATACAGAATGATCCTGCTGCGCTGCGCGATCGCAATGCCAAGCTCAACATGTGTGCCCTTCCCGCCTGGAAGGAGGATTACAACGATGTCTGCACCTATTACTGCATCTCTTTCATGCTCACCGATGGAGCACAGATCGCCAGGGCTGACTGTGCCCCCATCGCGCTCGGTCGCGTTCCGGGTCCAGTCATAGGTATTGACGTAACCTTGGCTTTCCAAGGCCTGGGCCACGTACCGGACGTTGACGATATTGCTGATGCCCGACGCCACATAGAATTTCTTCACTCCTCGTTCCTCCTTTTGTGCACTGCGTTCATTGTTCCCCACCGGGCCCCGGATGCGGGGTACTGTTCAGCCATGAGTGCACCTGTGGCCAGTGGTTACCCTGTCCCATCCCCTTCCGTGATCATCGGGTTGATAAAGCGGATGGTGAGTGAGCGGTGGCCTTCAGGATTGGAGGATTTGGCCGGTTACTTCGCCCGGCTCGGCTGCGTTTCAGGTCCGTCACGGGAACCGGACGAAGGCTGCCCGCCAGGTGTGGCCCGAGGAGAGTTTTTCGTGCCAGGTGTGGCAGTATCAAACGCTTCCTGGTCCGCGTTGAATGCTGAGCTCTTTACCCTCACCCTGTTTGCCTATGCGGATTCCCCGCCCGGGAATGTCGATGCCGGCTATGACGCGATTCGGGCGGGCCTTGTTGATGTGTTCGGCCCGGCTCTCGATGAGCGTACTGACCCACACGGCAATCGGTCTGCCGTCTGGCTGGTTCAGGAAGCCGTTGTCGAGTTGTATGCACACCTAAATCTGGCTCCGGCTGTGCAGGCCGCGGTTTCCCACGAGGGGCGTACGGCAGATTTCCAGCGGCTCATCGCACAACGGCCCGGGCATTCCGGGCACCCCGGGTATTGAGTGGGGCCGTTCAACGCCGGTCGGTGCCCGGGCGCCGAGATAGATTCCCCGGGCAACGGAATGCGCGATGTAGATCGCCAACAGAATTACGGCCGGGGTGGGTCCAGTTCTCCTCGGCACGGAGAGCAGCGGAGCCGCTCCGGCGGAAGACAGCCGATTCAAGACCCGGTTCCCATTCTTTCGTGGGAGGCCGGACGACCGGCGTCGGACGCTTCGGTACGGTGGAACGTCTACGCAGTGTCAGCAGTCAGCGATCAGGCAGTGGGACTCACTGGGTCCTTTCAACCCCGGCGACAGCGAGGGGCAGTGTGATAACTCCAGCGGCATTGTCGCCGTTGCCCGCTCCGCCCACATCCGCGCACATCCGCGCACATTCCTGCGTAATGACGGATTCGGTGTAGCCGCAGCTGCCGCATGGGAAGTGCAGCACCGATGGCTTGATGCCTGAACGGCGGAGGTCTTCGGCGTTGGCAGGTAGCTTGCTTGCTGCGAGCTCTAATGCTGCATGGTCGCAGTCATGACCGGGCCGTTACCTGCAGCGTCAGCGCCTGAAGAAGTTTCCCGACAGCGGAGCCCATGCGTACCACCTCTTCCCCCGCTGCCGGTCGGCCTGGGCTTGGTTACCCTCGTCCTCCTGTGCCTGCAGTGCGATCACTAAGGCATTGAACCTGGCAACCGCATCAGCGTTGCGCGCAGGCCCGGATGAGCGGAATACGCCGGCAGGCGCCCCGCCCTTTTCGTACGTGGTGAACTCGATCTGGTAATCCTCGCCGAGCTCGTCCGCCAAACACCTTGCCAGCTGTACGCCGTTAGTAGTGAACCGTTTGGCTGCTTCCGCAGACACCCACTGCAAGTCCGGGGTCAACGACCGGTAGTAGGACTCTTCCCATGACCTGAGAGCACGGATGAGTCCCGACGTCAGTCCGGAGGCCTCGTAGTCCACGGGGCCGCTCATCCAAAGCACCGTTCCTGCATAGTCCGGAAACAGTCGCAGAGTCACCGGGTGCCCAGAATCCGTGGCTGTCATGACAAAAGCGTACTGCCGCACCCACACATTTGGTGCAGTGACCGGACCTGATGCTCCGAGAAGTCCTACCGGATTGCAGGCTTACATTTCCAGCACACGCGGCGGGGGTGAGCTCTCTGCCTGCAACGTTCCCCAAGAGGTGAGAGTGATAGTCCGTCTGTACCGAGCATGAAGCAAACGCAAGACCGGGTGCAGTCATTTGCGTCGCCTGTCGATAGGGACGCTGTGGAGCAGTATTTCCGATAGGAGCGTTTGCTCGATCATCGGTTGCCCTCGCACGCAAGGGCAACCGGGCCGCGAATGGCGACCTGCGGCCGCGGCTACTCACGGGATGTACTCGGGCTGTGACACGCCAATACTCCGCTTGGCAGGAGTCGTGGCATGTCGTTTCACGTGAAACCAGCGCTCCCCAGTGGCCCACTGCTTTGGCCTAGTCCGAACGGGGCGTCCGAGCGTGTGAAGAGAAGCAGCAGCATTCGTGGGCCCCACATGCCAGGCCAGCCCTCAGGGCAGATGAGCTGGAACCATAGGATCCCAATTCCGCAGACGACATCCTCTACACACACTGGCTCTTGGGAAGGGCCTTAGCCTCGTCCCCCGATGTACGCCCTCAAGCCCGGTTCCGGAAGGTGTTCCACGTGAAACAGTCGCGAGCCTTACCAGCCCGACCCCTTGGACCGCAGAGCAAGGCCCAAGACAGTCAACTAACACCACTATTTGGAACCGGGAACAACCCTGGCACTCCCGCTCCAGGGTTGCACCCGCGCACGAGCGGTCCCGATTCTCTACCCGGCAGACCAGCGGATTCGTGATTACCTCGCAACACTTTCGGTCTAAAGGTACAGGCTATGGAGAGCGGACCGTGGAGACCGGTAGGGGCTCACGGCGATTCAATACGGGCAGACACGGGTTATTTTGGGCGTTTCAAGGGGGAATCCACATCACCGGATCGCCGGTAGCTTTGCTCGCGACCGCTGCGTAACCGTCCGTACCTCCAGCTGCGACGTGCGCGCTCGTGCCGGCACCTGAACGACTAACAGACGCCGCATCCCGGCTTTCGGTCATCGCGTGTGGATGCTCCTTGGTTGTTTCACGTGGAACAAGCTTCTGCGCGGCCGCGTGAGCCCGCCTTCTACGTCCTCAGTGCTCCAGCGGACCAGCGCTACCGAGCGCAGCCGGTCGGGGGTGCGGCTTTCAAGGTGGGCTGGAAGCACCCTGCGTGGCGCACACGTTCCTGACGTGCGTCCCTGGCCCGCGTCCCTGAAGTACGGCCCTGGCGCGCACCCCTGCCGGGCGATCACCGGAACGGCAGAGTAGATAGAACTTGCCAGACTGACAGGCCGCCGCCCAGCTCCGGGTATTGGTAAGGCCGACGTCACAAATGCACGCGAGAGTTCAACGGATGTCGCTCTACCTATTTGAGTATCGCAGGCGTTACCGAAAACGATAGGCAGTAGCGGCAAGCCGAGCCCCATGATGGATGGACGTCCTCACCGTTAGCAGCGATTGAGGCTACTCCTGACTCGCAAGTGTCTTCTGCACCAGACTGTAGTTTCACGTGAAACCATATCTGCCTAGCTCTTGTCCCGTGCTATCTGTAGAGCGACCTTCAGCTGGAGCATCGCCTAAATCGAATGATCGACACACATCCGTCACTCGACCGACTCGCCGGAACCCTTAGGTACGTCGGGCAAGATCACTCAACAGCGGACCAGGACGGGTTCTTAGTCTCCGAGTCCGTGGCTGCTATTACTGACAGATCGGCGTGTTTCGACCCTGCCACCAAGACGTGAGGTACGTTGTGTCGTGTCGCCAGTCCGGCATAGCCGGTCCCAGCAGGGATGAAAGAGCCATTAGGTTCCTGAGGAGCACGGACAGAGCACCATTAAATTGCGGCCCCTACGAGGGGTTCACGTGAAACGTGTCTGCGCCGGCACCAGCGGTACCGCCGCTGAGCGGCGAATCCGGAATACCGTGCCTGCCGGTTTTGTACCGAGTCGAATCGGAGAACCCGACCTGCCAGCTACCGAATCAACCAGTACCGACGGCAAGCCCCCTTCAAGCTGCATGCTCTGCCACATGCCCAAAACATAATGGCCACCGTTTCACGTGAAACGGTGGCCATTACGATACGCGAACCAGCGGAAGCTACGAATTCGGTGGCGTCAGTACTCCCATAATGCGATTCAGATCATCAACACTGGCGAATTCAATGCTGACCTTACCCTTCCGGGCGCCGAGCGTGATCTTTACGTTCGTGTCGAGCCGGTCTGAAAGCGAGGTGGCAAGGTAGTCCAGGCGTTCGTGGCGGGCACCCAGCTTCGGCTTCGCATTCTTCGCTGGCTTCTTTAATCCATCTCCGAGCGACACTATCTCCTCAGTCGCACGGACAGACAACCCCTCGGCGACGATCCGCTGAGCCAGTTTCTCCATCTCAGCAGGATCGCCGAGCCCAAGCAGCGTACGGGCGTGACCTGCGGAGAGCACACCTGCCGCGAGTCGCCGCTGCACCAGCGGAGGAAGCTTCATCAACCGCAGAGTGTTGGTTACCTGCGGCCTGGACCTGCCGATGCGGTCCGCAAGCTCTTCGTGGGAGCATTCAAAGTCGTCCAGCAACTGCTGATAGGCGGCCGCCTCTTCGAGAGGATTCAGCTGGCTGCGGTGCAGGTTCTCCAGGAGTGCGTCACGCAGAAGATCAACGTCCTGCGTGGAACGGATGATTGCCGGAACAAACTCCAATCCCGCCTCTCGGGTGGCACGCCACCGGCGCTCACCCATAACCAGTTCGTAGGGGTGATCCGGGTCGCCTTCAGCAGACGGACGCACCACAATCGGCTGGAGAACGCCAATTTCACGAATGGAATGCACCAGCTCGGCCATGTCGTCTTCATCAAAGACAGACCTGGGCTGCTTGCGGTTCGGATGAATGGAATCAATAGGAAGTTCCGCGAACGTGGCGCCGGGGACCTGCACCAAACCTTCGGGCAACTGGGCTGACTCGGCAACGCCGGTAGATGTTTCACGGGAAACATCACTGCTTGCCGGCTCCAGACCCGAGTCAGCCGGGTCGGCCGTGCCGGCCGCCCGCCTTACCGGCTGCTTGGCGGACCTATCAGCCTTTGCAGTGGACTTGTTTGCAGTTGCCGCACTCTTTGTACTACCGGAGCCCTCCCGGGCCTCTGCGGGGCGCGTAGCGGCCTTCCGCGTCGACTTGCCAGGGGTGGAACCCACAGCCTTGGCGTTCCCGGACGCGGTGTCGGGAGTCTCCTCAAATACTGCCTCCGCCGCTGACTTGGCCACCGAACCGCGTGTAGTGGTTCGCTTCGAAGGTCCGCGAAGTGCCTCTTTGTTAATCCCGGCACCGCGCCGGGGCCCCGCACCCCCGACCTGGTTACGGGAATCATCCGCGGCCGCAAAAAACAGATCCACGGGTCGTCCACTGCCCGAGGGGGACAGCCCGGTATTCGATGATTCTTCGGGCTCCGCGCTGCTAGGAATCAAAGCTCCCAGACCGCGGCCTAAACCACGACGCTTTTCGGCCATGGGTAAGTCCTTCCCTTATGCACACTACAAGCGGCACGGATTGATTGTGAGAGTATTCTAAGCCGCGGTTGGACGTTGTCCGGTGAACCGGGCCGGGGTGTCTCTAGGCGCGCTGGGCGATTTCGGCTGCGGCTTCGAGGTAGGACAGCGCACCGCTGGACGACGGGTCGTAAGTCATCACCGTCTGCTGATAGCTGGGGGCTTCCGAGATCCGCACGGAGCGCGGAACCACGGCGCCGAGTACCTGCTCCGGGAAATGCTCACGGACTTCCGCCGCCACCTGGGCGGCGAGGTTCGTCCTGCCGTCGTACATGGTCAGCAGGATCGTGGAAACAACCAGATCGGCGTTGAGGTGCTTCTGGATCATTTCAATGTTCTTCAGCAGCTGGCTAAGGCCTTCCAATGCGTAGTACTCGCACTGGATAGGGATCAGCACCTCGCGGGCGGCAACAAATGCGTTGACGGTCAGCAGTCCGAGGCTGGGCGGGCAGTCAATGAAGATGTAGTCCAGCCGCTCAAGGCCCTGCTTTTCCCGCTCTGCGGCGTACACATCGATGGCCCGGCGGAGGCGCTGTTCGCGGGCCACCAGTGAAACCAACTCGATTTCGGCACCAGCCAGGTGAATGGTGGCGGGTGCACAAATGAGGTTATTGATGTCCGGGCAGGGCGCAACGACATTCGCCAGGGGGAGGTCGTTGATCAGAACATCGTAGATGCTCTCCACGTCGGCACGGTGGTCGATGCCGAGTGCGGTTGATGCGTTGCCCTGCGGATCGATATCGATCACCAGCACATTCTGGCCGGCCGTCGCCAGGGCGGCGGCAAGGTTCACCGTGGTTGTGGTTTTACCCACGCCGCCCTTCTGGTTGCTGACGGTCATGATCCTGGTCTGGGCAGGGCGCGGCAGTACCCGTCCGCGCAGTTTTTCCCGGCGCCTGCTTTCGCTGGCCAGTTCACGTGCCAGCGGGGTGCTCTCGTCCATCAAGTCCATAACGTCTACCGACGATGACACCGCCAGGGCGTCTTCCTCGGATACACCACCTTCGATAGCTTGGGGCGCCGGCACGAGTTCGGCACTGCTTTCAGTTTGGGCGGGCTGTCGCGGTTCGAGTCTTTCGGTTTCACGTGAAACAACAACAGCCGGTACTTCCTGCTCGACAACCTCAGGAGCGGGTATTTCCTGTTCGCTGACCGCCGGGCTGGATCCGGTGGAAACCGGAACATCCTGCTTAGCAATCACCTGGGGTTGCTTCCTGCCAAATGAGAAGGCCGAACCGAGTGCGGCGAAAGGGGGAATTCGTTTTGCGGCAGAATCGCGCACACTCACCGGGTCTTGCTCACTTTCCAACATAAAGCGTTAAGGCATTAGTCCATCTAGACTATCTGCTCCCCGCCCAATAGCAGGGATCAGCACCGGTGTGTGCAAAGACCCGCGCGCGGGCAGGTCAGCCTACTGTGATGCGCACCACAGTAGTGGGTTCTTCCAGCAGATCGCTGCCGGCCGTAACGACGGCGGTTTCCCGGCCGCCCAGCTTCCGGATGGCCTTGGCTGCCTTCTGCACTTCCTCTTCCGCGCTGCGGCCCTTTATCGCCAGGACCTGTCCCTTGCCGTGCAGCAGAGGGATGGTGAGCCCGGCCAGCCCGCCCAGTGCGGAGACAGCACGTGCGGTGGCAACGTCCACATCGACGTCGTCCACTACCTGCTCCGCCCTTCCCCGCAGGATACGTACGTTATCCAAGCCGAGATCTTCCACCACTTCGTTCAGCCAGATCACCCGGCGTTCCAGGGGCTCGATCAGGGTCATGGAGATGTCGGGACGTGCAATCGCCAAACATAGGCCCGGCAGCCCGGCGCCGCTGCCGACGTCGGCAACTGTGGCACCCGCCGGAATCAGTTCAGCCACCACTGCACAGTTGAGCACATGCCGGCTCCAAAGCCGCGGCACCTCCCGGGGACCAAGCAATCCGCGTTCCATGCCCGAGGTAGCCAGGTGCTCTACGTACCGCTCGGCTAGCTCCAGGCGGTCGCCGAAAATCTTCCGGGCGGCGTCCTGTTCGGCGGGTGTTGATTCGACCACTGGCTCTGGTATTCCTTGTCTGCGCTGCTGGGTGATTGTCTAGGATGCAGGCAGGGAAACCACGATGTGGCGGCTTGCGCCTTCACCTTCGGATTCACTGACCAGGCCGAGCTCGGCCACTGCGTCGTGGACAATCTTGCGTTCGTAGGCGCTCATGGGCGCCAGCGAGATTTCCTCCCCGGAGTCCTTGGCACGCCGGGCGGCATCTTCGGCGATGGACTGAAGCTGCTCTCCGCGTTCCACACGGTATCCGGTGATGTCCAGCACCAGGCGGGACCGGTTTTCGGTGGCCGTGAGTACAGACAACCGCGTCAGTTCCTGCAGTGCTTCGAGCACTTCTCCGTCACGGCCTACCAGGGCCTGGAGGGCGGTGTCGCCTTCTTCCTCGGAGACCACGGAAATGTACGTCCGGCCGTTGCGGACCTCTATGTCGATATCGCCGTCGATATCAGCAATGTCCAGCAGTTCCTCGAGGTAGTCAGCGGCAACATCGCCCTCTTCCTCCAGCCGGCCCGGGCGCTCCCGGCCTGCTTCTACCGCGTCTTCGACAGCCACTGCAGGCTCATCCACGTGCTCCGGGGTCATCTCTTTTTCCTGTTCTTCCGCTGGGGCTGAACGCGCTGGCCTTTGGCTGCCGCCGGAACCTCGACGGGGACTTCGCCCTTCTTCTCTCCGAGCAGGGGAACCATCGGAAGGCCCTTGCGCGCACGGCGCTCGGCCATGGCCTTGGCGGCGGGGGAACCCGGCGTCGGCATGCGGCGGATGACGAAGAACTGCTGGCCCATGGTCCACAGGTTGGTGGTGGTCCAGTAGATCAGAACACCAATGGGGAAGTTGATGCCACCTACGCCGAAGACGATCGGCAGTACGTACAGCATCATCTTCTGCTGCTTCATGAAGGGGCTGGCGAGGGCCTCTTCGGACATGTTCTTGGACATGATCTGCTTCTGCGTAATGAACTGCGAAGCGGTCATGGCCAGAATCATCACGATGGAGAGGATGACAACGGCAACCTGTCCGTCACCGCCGCCGCCGTGCAGCAGCGAGGAGGAAAGCGGTGCGCCGAGGATGGTGGCCTCGTCGAACTGCTGGATGGCCTGAGAAGACAGGGCGCCAATGTGTTCGCCGTTGTCGCTGGCCTTGGAAACACCGTTCAGCACCTGGAACAGGGCAAAGAAGAACGGCATCTGGATCAGCATGGGCAGGCAGGCCGCAAACGGGTTGGTGCCGTGCTTCTTGTACAGCGCCATCTGCTCCTGCGTCATGGCCTGACGGGAGAGCTGGTCGGTCTTGCCCTTGTACTTCTGCTGCAGCTTCTTCAGGTCCGGCTGCAGCGACTGCATGCCTCGCTGAGCCTTGATCTGCTTGACGAAGACGGGGATCAGCGCCGCGCGGATCACAATCACCAGGCCGATGATGGACAACGTCCACGTCCAGCCGGATGCTTCATCCATCCCGAGGAATACAAACCCCTCGTGGAAGATCCACATGATCCATGACACTACCCACTTAAAGGGGAACAGTATCGTCTCGAAGAAACCCATTTACTCTCCTCAGGCCGCCGAGCGGCTGTCTTCGTCGGCTGGAATCACGGGGTGATTCAGCACAATGATCCTCGGGACCTTCTTCGTGTCCCAAATCCGGTGTCCCTCAGGTACGTGGTCCACGCCGCCGCTGTTCCAGGGATGGCAGCGGATCAGCCGTCGGAAAGCCAGCCAGGAACCCTTAACGGCTCCATGCACAGTGACTGCTTCGAGGGCATAGGCGGAACATGAGGGAAAGAATCGGCAGACCGGGCCGTAGAGCGGCGACACAAGCCTGCGGTAGGTGATGAGGAGGCCAATCAGGACCGTCCGTGGAAGATTCCACAGAAAACGGGCAACGGCGATCAAGGCCCTCAACGGATACGATCCGGAGTCCCTCATCGCTGGCTCATCCTCCCTGCCTGGCATGTTTCTGCGAAAGTTTGGCGGTACAGGTACTCAAGGCACTGCGGTAGTCAGCGCTCAGCTCAGCCCACGACGCCGAAGCCGACGGAGGCAGAGCCCGCACCACTATGTCCAGTCCCGTTGGGTTCAGAGCAAGGCTCTGCGCTGCCGCTTCCCTCAGTCTTCTCTTAACGAGGTTGCGTGTCACCGCGTTCCCAACGGATTTGGCAACGATAAAGCCAAAGCGGGTCGGCTGATCGCCGGTTTCCACTGCGTATAGCACTACGTTCCGGCGCCCACTTCGGGCACCGGAACGTACAGTACGAGAAAAGTCCGCCGATACCCTTACCCGATTCCTCACGGCCAGCATTTAGACCACCTGGAATCCGGGCTAGAGCTGCTTAGTGGCAGCATCGACAAACTTTGAGGTTATTTAGGCCGACAGTTCGGTACGGCCCTTGCCACGGCGTGCGGAAAGGATGGCACGGCCGGCACGGGTACGCATGCGAAGGCGGAAGCCGTGCTTCTTGGCACGACGGCGGTTATTCGGCTGAAAAGTCCGCTTGCTCACGGTAGTTACTCCAAGACAATCTTGAGTCGCGCCGGCACTTGTTGCGACAAGGGGGAAGAACAAGCGGCGCTTTTTTCATGTGTCTGTCTGTACTCGCCCGGACCTGGACCCTGATTTCCAGAACCCCTGCAGGGCATGTGTGAGTACAGATAGCAGACACAAAGGACTACTCAACGTTAGGTGACACCCGGGCACCAGTCAAACCGGCGGTCCACCGGCTGTGCACGCGTATTTTTCAACACCTGTGGACAACTGCTGTGGGTATCCTGCCGCACAGTCGCCTGTGAGAGAGCCGACAGCCCCTTGATCCGGCGGATTTCCAGCTACCACGACGGTAAATCATCCTTTAGGCTTGGCGACGGGTACTTTATCCACCAACTGTGTATAACTCTGTGGATGAAGTGCCATGGGTCCCCGCCGGGATCCCTGGTTTTCTTAGACAGCCGCGAGGCGTCATGAGAGGTTTTTGTGGGTACGGACGAAATCAACGATGTTGGCAGCTCCTGGCGCAAGGTCATTCGGACCCTGGAGACGGATGACCGGGTCACCCCGCGACAGCGTGGATTCGTTGTGCTTGCCCAGGCCCAGGGCCTGATTGGGACCACCCTGCTGGTAGCTGTTCCCAATGAGCTCACCCGGGAAGTACTGCAGACCCAGCTGAAGAACATCCTTGACGAAGTACTGCGCGGGGTCTTCCAGGCGGACATCCAGTGTGCCTTCGTTATTGACGCCGATCTCACACCGGTCGCGGAACCGGAGCCCGAACCGGAAGAACAGCCCGCCGCTCCGAGCCCCGTGCCGTCCGGGGAAAGCGCGCCGTCGCCCACTCCGCCCAGCACGAGCCAGGAATTCGGCCGGCTGAACCCCAAGTACATCTTTGAGACGTTCGTCATCGGTTCCTCCAACCGCTTCGCCCACGCCGCGGCCGTAGCCGTGGCCGAAGCTCCGGCCAAGGCCTACAACCCGCTGTTTATCTACGGTGACTCAGGGCTGGGCAAGACCCACCTGCTACATGCCATCGGCCACTATGCCCGGCACCTCTACACCGGTATCCGGGTCCGGTACGTCAATTCGGAGGAGTTCACCAACGACTTCATCAACTCCATCCGGTATGACGAAGGCGCCAGTTTCAAGCAGCTCTACCGCAACGTGGACATCCTGCTCATTGATGACATCCAGTTCCTGGCCAACAAAGATGCCACCCAGGAAGAGTTCTTCCACACCTTCAACGCACTGCACAACCACAACAAGCAGGTGGTTATCACCTCCGACCTTCCGCCCAAGCAGCTCTCCGGGTTTGAGGAACGGATGCGGTCCCGGTTCGAATGGGGCCTGCTGACCGATGTGCAGCCGCCGGAACTGGAAACCCGCATCGCCATCCTGCGGAAAAAGGCCATTGGGGACAGCCTCAGCGCGCCGGACGACGTACTTGAGTACATAGCCTCGAAAATTTCCACCAACATCCGCGAACTCGAGGGTGCCCTGATCCGCGTGACGGCGTTCGCCAGCCTGAACCGCCAGCAGGTGGACGTCGGACTTGCCGAGATTGTGCTTAAGGACCTGATTACCGACGACGGCGCGCAGGAGATCACTGCCGCGTCGATCCTGGGACAGACGGCTGCCTACTTCCAGATCAGCCTGGAAGAGCTTTGCAGCAAGTCGCGGACGCGCACCCTGGTGACCGCACGCCAGATCGCCATGTACCTGTGCCGGGAGCTGACGGATATGTCGCTTCCGAAAATCGGCCAGGAGTTGGGCGGGCGCGACCACACCACGGTTATCCACGCCGACCGGAAGATCCGCGAACTGATGGCTGAGCGCCGCGCCATCTACAACCAGGTCACGGAGCTGACCAACCGCATCAAGCAGCAGCAGCGCGAGGCCTGAACCACGGGGAAGGAGAGCCCCGCAGGGGCTCAAAATTAACATTTGTGGACAAGGGTGTGGATAACTCGGTGGACAACCCGTGGTTACCCACACTTCCCTGTGGATACGCGGAATCCCAAAAAAGTTTCCAACAGCCCCGCGGACAGCCCGTGCGGCGGATCCACAGGTTATCAACAGGCTTAAACAGCCGGGACGCGGCGCTGAGGCAGGTTATCCACAGTATCCACAGGAGTTATTAACACTACGGATCTTAAGAAATTCGGTTCCACCAAATAACAACTAAGCTCAAGCACCCCTCGGACCAACCGACACGCACACCAAAAAACGCCTGGACGGGACAGACCCCTTTGTTCCGCAGGTCCACCTGCTGCAGGTAGAGGAACTCCGGTGCGGTCCGGCACCGGACCGGGCTAAGCTGTCACAGAGTATGGTTGTCATTCGCATGCACCTCGGTACGGCTCTTACCCGCCGCACCGCATCGCGGATGCTGCCCCAAGTACCACCCACCACAGCTCAAGATGAGCTGGAGACACATTCAGTTGTACTGAGAAGTACGTTGCGAAAGGCGGCACCCTTCAGTGAAGTTCAGAGTTGAGCGGGATGTCCTGGCTGAGGCCGTTACGTGGACAGCACGTTCCCTGTCCCCGCGTCCGCCGGTTCCGGTCCTTTCGGGGCTGCTGATCAAGGCTGAAAACGGTTCACTGAGCCTTGCAAGCTTCGACTACGAAATCTCAGCGCGTCTGCAGATCCCTGCGGATGTGGCCGAAGAAGGCACCATCCTGGTGTCCGGGCGCCTGCTCGCCGAAATCTGCCGCAGCCTTCCCTCCGCTCCCGTTGAGGTGGAAACCGACGGTGCCAAGGTGACCCTGACCTGCCGCAACAGCCGGTTCAATTTGGCTACCATGCCTGAGGCCGAGTACCCCGAACTGCCGGCGCTGCCTGATGTCAGCGGCGTAGTCGACGGCGATGCGTTCGCCCAGGCTGTCTCCCAGGTGATCATCGCTGCCAGCCGCGATGACACCCTGCCGATCCTCACCGGCGTCCGGATGGAAATCGAAGATGATCTGATTACCTTCCTGGCCACTGACCGATACCGGCTGGCACTTCGCGAACTGGCCTGGAAACCCACCACACCGGGCATTTCCACCAGTGCCTTGGTCAAGGCAAAAACCCTGAACGAGGTAGCCAAGACCCTTGGCGGTGCAGGCGACCTGAACATTGCCCTCTCCGAAGACAGCGAGCTGATCGGCTTCGAAAGCGGGGGCCGGCGGACAACGTCCCTGCTGGTGGACGGTGACTACCCGAAGATCCGTTCCCTTTTCCCGGAGAACACACCCATCCACGCAACGGTGGAAACCCATGCCCTGGTGGAAGCTGTCCGCCGTGTTTCCCTCGTAGCCGAACGCAATACGCCGGTACGGCTGGCCTTTACCGACGGTCAGCTCACCCTTGATGCGGGTACCGGTGAAGACGCCCAGGCTTCGGAAGCCCTGGAAGCAGCACTGGTGGGCGACGACATCACCGTGGCCTTCAACCCGCACTACCTGAGTGAGGGTCTGGGTGCGTTCCCGAGCAAATACGTTCGTTTTTCCTTCACGACACCTCCCAAGCCGGCGGTCATTTCGGCGCAGGAAGAACTCACTGGTGATGACCAGGCTGACTACCGTTACCTGCTGATGCCGGTGCGCCTGCCAAACCAGTAGTCCGCCGCGGCGCATAACCGCAGTCCCGGGAGCCAAACAGAGAGAAGCTGACATGCATATCGGCCTCATTGGACTCGGGAAAATGGGCTTCGGCATGCGCGAGAGATTACGGCGTAACAATGTCGACGTAACAGGATTTGACAGGGACCCGGTCCATAGTGACGTTTCCTCGCTCACGGAACTGGTGGATGAGCTCCCTGTCCCGCGGATTGTCTGGGTGATGGTGCCGGCCGGGGATTCGACCGCCGGCACCATCACCGCGTTATCCGAGGTCCTGAGCCCGGGGGACCTGGTGATTGACGGGGGCAACTCCAGATTCACCGACGACAGCGAGAGCGCCCGGATACTTGGAAACCGGGGCATACGCTTCCTTGACTGCGGCGTCTCCGGAGGCATTCGGGGCCGGGACGAGGGCTATGCGCTGATGGTGGGCGGTGATGCCGATGATGTACAGCGGGCAATGCCGCTCTTTGACGCGCTGCGGCCGGACGGCGAACGCGGGGACAGCTTTGTCCACGCCGGGAAAACCGGTGCCGGGCACTACGCCAAAATGGTTCATAACGGGATCGAATACGGTCTGATGCAGTCCTACGCCGAGGGATACGAACTCCTGGCAGGACAGGATGTCGTTGATGATGTTCCCGGGATCCTGGCCGCCTGGCAGCACGGCACCGTAGTGAGGTCCTGGCTGCTGGAACTTGCCGTCCAGGCCCTGCAGGAGGATCCGGATCTGGCCGGTGTCGGCGGACACATTGAGGATTCGGGGGAGGGCCGCTGGGCCGTGGAGGAAGCCGTTGCCCGCGGCATTCCCGCACCGGCCATAACGGCCGCCCTCTATGCACGGTTTGCCTCCCGCCAGCAGGACGCACCGGCCCTTCGCATGGTCGCCGCGCTGCGCCGCCAGTTCGGCGGACATGAGGTGCGCCGCCCGGAGCACGGCGGGTCGGACGCAGGATAAGCAGTCCGCGTACAGTGGAAAGAGAGCCTGCACAGGCCACGGGGACGGGAAAGGACGAAAGAAGCACAGATGTATGTTGACCACCTGTCCCTGACCGGATACCGGAGTTATCCCCAGCTGGACGTCCGGCTTGAGCCCGGAGTGACCGTGTTCGTCGGTCCCAACGGCACCGGCAAAACGAACATTGTTGAAGCGATCGGCTATTTGGCCGGGCTTTCCTCGCACCGTGTCAGCAGTGACGCGCCGCTGGTCAATTTCGATGCAGCGCAGGCACTGATCCGGGCGCGGCTGGTCCGCGGATCCCAGGCCACCGGCGTCGAACTGGAAATCAACCCCGGACGCAGCAACCGCGCCCGCATCAACCGGGCCAATCCCGTTCGTGCCCGGGACATTCTGGGTCTGTGCAAAACGGTGCTGTTTGCCCCGGAGGACCTTGCCCTGGTCAAGGGCGATCCAGGGAGCCGACGGCGGTTCCTTGATGAGCTGATCGTTTCCCTGGTCCCCCGCCACGCCGCAACCCGTTCGGACTATGAACGGGTCCTTAAACAGCGCAACGCCCTGCTGAAATCGGCACGGGCCGCCGGCCGTTTCACCTCTGCCCATGAGGCAACGCTCGAAGTCTGGGATCAGCACATGGCAGTTGCCGGCGCCCAGCTGGTGGCGGCACGGCTGGAGGCACTGCAGCGTCTGCAGCCGCACCTGTCAGACGCGTACCGGGATCTGACGGACGGCTCGAAAACTGCCCGGGCGGTCTACCGGTCCACGCTGCAGGGTTCGGTCAATGACGACGGCGCCGTGGAAGGCGAACAGGATCCGGACGAGCTGTACGGCCTGGACGTGCCCGCCCTGACCGAGCGGTTCCTGGCTGCCTTCACCGCAAACCGGCGGCGCGAACTCGACCGGGGCATCTCCCTGGTGGGTCCCCACCGTGACGAGCTGGAACTGATCCTGGGCCAGGCGCCGGCGAAGGGCTATGCCTCGCACGGGGAAACCTGGTCCTTCGCCCTCGCGCTGCGGCTGGGCTCGTATTACCTGCTCACCAGTGACGATCCCACTCCGGGCGCAGGCCCCATCCTGATCCTGGACGATGTTTTCGCCGAGCTGGACGTGCAGAGACGGCGCAGGCTTGCCGGAATCGTCGCCGGCGCCGAACAGGTCCTGGTCACTGCTGCCGTGGGAGATGACATCCCCGAAGCACTGGCCGGCCGGATCATCAATGTGGTTCCCGGAGGCATCAGTGTGCCCGTTGCCTGAGGCTGATCCGCCGCTGCCCCCGTCAGGGGCGAGCGGTTCCCGGTTTGAGGACGCCGATGACCGGCCGGACGCCGCGCGGGAACAGCTGAACCGGATGCGCCAGGCCGCCCAGGCGCGCGGAAACCAGCGCACCCCGGCGACGCGGCGCAAGACCGGCCGCCGCCAGCAGATGCCTTTTGTCCCCGGCGAATACGTTGGACGGGACCCGCAGGGCCTGGGCAAGGTCTTCACGCGTTTTGTCAGCGAACGCGGCTGGAACTCCCCCGTGGCGGTGGGATCGGTCATCTCCCGCTGGGAGGAACTCGTGGGCAGCGAGGTCAGTGCCCACTGCACGCCTGAATCGTTCTCCGACACCACCGTGCAGGTCCGCTGCGATTCCACCGCCTGGGCCACCCAGCTGCGGCTGTTGCGGGACACCCTGATTGCCCGGTTCGATGCGGAACTCGGTCCCGGCGTCGTCACGAAAATAGACGTGATTGGCCCGGCCGCGCCAAACTGGCGCAAGGGCCTGCGCAGCGTCAAGGGCCGCGGTCCACGGGACACCTACGGATAAACCTGCGGATAAGCAGGAACAGCTTCCGGGCACCTGGCGCAGTCCGGCGGGCCGAAATCAGTGCCCGGACAGGAGCCGCCTGGGGGCCGGGAAACCCCCTGGAGCGTATCCGGCCCTATCCAGGGCGCTCCAATTCGCTGCAAAGCGTCATTATTGGCTTGTCAGAGGGTGTTTTGGACATGTTTGCCGCCTCTGGCGCGGTAGAATTGAGAGTGGAGATGCCTGTCCGCTGGGGAGGCTCAATTCTGACGAACACAAGAGGAGTCGACAGCACCTGTGGCTAACGACAATGAGATGGACAACTCAGAGGTAACACCAGAGGACCATAGCGCCCCGGAAAAGGCCACCCCCGTGGAATACGGCGCTAATGAAATTACGGTCCTTGAAGGCCTTGAAGCCGTCCGTAAGCGCCCCGGCATGTACATCGGTTCCACCGGCCCGCGCGGCCTGCACCACCTGGTCTATGAAGTGGTGGACAACTCGGTGGACGAGGCGCTGGCGGGCTACTGCGACCACATCGAGGTTGTTCTGCAGGCCGACGGCGGCGTGCGCGTCACGGACAACGGCCGCGGCATTCCCGTAGATATGCACCCCACCGAGGGAATTCCCACGGTGCAGGTGGTCATGACCATCCTGCACGCGGGCGGCAAGTTCGGCGGCGGTGGCTACGCTGTGTCCGGCGGCCTGCACGGCGTTGGCATCTCCGTGGTCAACGCCCTCTCCGCCCGGGTGGAGACTGAAGTGCGCCGGCAGGGCTTCGTCTGGCGCCAGAGCTTCGCCAACGGCGGGCATCCCGTGGGCGAGCTGCGCAAGGGCGAGCAGACCGAGGAAACCGGCACCACCCAGACGTTCTACCCGGACCCGGAGATCTTCGAGACCACCGAGTTCGACTTTGAAACCCTGCGCGCGCGTTTCCAGCAGATGGCCTTCCTGAACAAGGGCCTGCGGATCCGGCTGACCGATGAGCGCACGCTGGAAGAGGAAGCCGAAGAGATCACGGATGCTTCCGAGACGGCCGAAGATGCTGCGCCGAAGCACCGCAGCGTGGATTACCTCTACGCCGACGGCCTGCTGGACTACGTCAAGCACCTGAACTCCTCCAAGAAGGTCGAGGTTGTACACAACGACGTCATTGCCTTCGAAACCGAGGATTCGGATAAGAAGATGGCCGTGGAAATGGCCATGCAGTGGACCACCGCGTACTCCGAGAGCGTCCACACCTACGCGAACACGATCAACACCCATGAAGGCGGAACCCACGAAGAGGGTTTCCGCGCCGCCATGACGTCCCTGATCAACAGGTATGCGCGCGAGAAAAACATCATCAAGGAAAAGGATGACAACCTCACCGGTGACGACATCCGTGAGGGCCTGACCGCCGTTATCTCGGTCAAGCTTGCCGAACCGCAGTTCGAGGGCCAGACCAAGACCAAGCTGGGCAACTCCGAGGTCAAGGGCTTTGTGCAGCGCGTGGTCACCGACCAGCTCGGTGACTGGCTGGAGCGCAACCCGGGCCCGGCCCGCGACGTCATCCGCAAGTCCATCCAGGCCTCCCAGGCCCGGCTCGCGGCCCGCAAGGCGCGCGAATCCACCCGCCGCAAGGGGCTGCTGGAATCCGGCGGCATGCCGGGCAAGCTCAAGGACTGCTCCTCAAAGGACCCCTCGAAGTCCGAAATCTACATTGTGGAGGGCGACTCGGCCGGCGGTTCCGCCGTTCGCGGCCGCAACCCCGAAACCCAGGCCATCCTGCCGCTGCGCGGCAAGATCCTGAACGTGGAGCGCGCCCGTCTGGACCGCGCGCTCAGCAACGCCGAAGTCCAGGCCATGATCACCGCCTTCGGCGCGGGAATCGGCGAGGACTTTGACGTGGAGAAGGCCCGCTACCACAAGATCGTGCTGATGGCCGATGCCGACGTTGACGGCCAGCACATCACCACGCTGCTGCTCACGCTGCTGTTCCGCTACATGCGCCCGTTGATTGAAAACGGCTACGTGTACCTGGCCCAGCCGCCGCTGTACCGCATCAAGTGGTCCAACCACGCCCACGATTACGTCTACAGCGACCGGGAGCGGGACGAGGTTATTGCCCGCGGCCTGGCCAACAACCAGCGCCTGCCCAAGGACAACGGCATCCAGCGTTACAAGGGCCTGGGCGAGATGGACTACACCGAGCTCTGGGACACCACCATGGACCCGGATCACCGCACGCTGCTGCAGGTCACCATGGATGACGCGGCCGCCGTCGACCAGGTCTTCTCGGTCCTGATGGGCGAAGACGTGGAGTCCCGCCGCAGCTTTATCCAGCAGAACGCCAAGGACGTGCGCTTCCTGGACATCTAGCAGTACCGGGAACCGGCCCCGCAGCCGGTGGGCAAGGACTTAGCGAACTTAGAACGGAAGCAGAACCAATGAGTGATGAGACTCCCGAGGTAACCGGGGACGAGACTCCCCTGGCCGGGACCGCACTGACTGACCGGGTCGAGCAGATTGACCTGCAGACCGAGATGCAGCGCTCCTACCTTGACTACGCCATGGCGGTCATCGTCGGCCGCGCCCTGCCGGACGTACGGGACGGCCTGAAGCCCGTGCACCGCCGCGTGCTCTACGCGATGTTCGACGGCGGCTACCGCCCGGACCGCTCCTTCAACAAGTGCGCCCGCGTGGTCGGCGAAGTCATGGGCCAGTACCACCCGCACGGCGACTCGGCGATTTACGATGCCCTGGTCCGCCTGATCCAGGACTGGACCATGCGCTACCCGCTGGCGCTGGGCCAGGGAAACTTCGGTTCCCCCGGTAACGACGGCGCAGCCGCCCCGCGGTACACGGAAACCAAGATGGCCCCGCTGGCCATGGAAATGGTCCGGGACATCGACGAGGAAACCGTCGACTTCCAGGACAACTACGACGGCCGCAACCAGGAACCGACCATCCTGCCCTCCAGGTTCCCGAACCTGCTGGTCAACGGTTCCTCCGGTATTGCCGTGGGCATGGCCACCAACATTCCCCCGCACAACCTGCGGGAGGTGGCCGACGGCGTGCAGTGGTACCTGCAGAACCCGGACGCCCCGAATGACGTCCTGCTTGAGGAACTGATCCGCCGCGTCAAGGGTCCCGACTTCCCCACCGGCGCCACGATCCTGGGCCACAAGGGCATTGAAGACGCCTACCGCACCGGCCGCGGCTCCATCACCATGCGCGCCGTGGTCAACGTGGAGGAACTCCAGGGCCGTACCTGCCTGGTGGTCACCGAGCTCCCCTACCAGGCCAACCCGGACAACCTTGCAGTCAAGATTGCCGAACTGGTCAAGGACGGCAAGATCACCGGCATCGCCGACATGCGCGATGAAACCTCCGGCCGCACCGGCCAGCGCCTGGTAATTGTGCTCAAGCGCGACGCCGTGGCCAAGGTGGTGCTGAACAACCTCTACAAGCACACCCAGCTGCAGGAAAACTTCGGCGCCAACATGCTGGCCATTGTGGACGGCGTGCCCCGCACCCTGTCCCTGGACGCCTTCATCCGCCACTGGGTCACCCACCAGCTCGAGGTCATTGTCCGGCGCACCCGCTACCGGCTGCGCAAGGCCGAGGAAGCAGCACACATCCTGCGCGGCCTGCTCAAGGCCCTGGACGCCCTGGACGAGGTCATCGCCCTGATCCGCCGCTCCTCCACCGTGGAGGATGCCCGCACCGGCCTGATGGGCCTGCTGGAGATCGACGAGATCCAGTCCCAGGCCATCCTGGACATGCAGCTGCGCCGCCTGGCCGCACTGGAACGCCAGAAGATCCAGGACCAGCACGCCAAGCTCGAAGCCGAAATCGCCGAATACAACGTCATCCTGGCCTCCGAGGAGCGCCAGCGGGCGATTGTCAGCGAGGAACTGCAGGAAATCTCCGACAAGTACGGCGATGACCGGCGCACCAAGATCCTCATGGGCTACGACGGCGACATGAGCATGGAAGACCTCATTCCCGAAGAGGAAATGGTGGTCACCATTACCCGCGGCGGTTACGTAAAGCGGACCCGCAGCGACAATTACCGCCAGCAGGCCCGCGGCGGCAAGGGCATCCGCGGAGCCCAGCTGCGCGGCGACGACGTCGTTGAGCACTTCTTCGTCACCACCACCCACCACTGGCTGCTGTTCTTCACCAACCTGGGCCGCGTTTACCGGGCCAAGGCCTACGAACTGGCCGAGGGCGGCCGCGACGCCAAGGGGCAGCACGTAGCCAACCTGCTGGCCTTCCAGCCGGATGAGCACATTGCCCAGGTCCTCGCCCTGCCGGACTATGACACCGCCCCGTACCTGGTGCTGGCCACCAAGCGCGGCCTGGTGAAGAAGACCCGCCTGGCGGACTATGACACCAACCGCTCCGCCGGCGTCATCGCCATCAACCTGCGTGACGGCGACGAACTGGTCTCCGCCCAGCTGGTCTCCGAAACCGATGACCTCATGCTCGTTTCAAAAATGGGCCAGTCACTGCGCTTCACCGCCACCGATGAGGCGCTGCGGCCGATGGGCCGGGCAACCTCCGGCGTCACCGGCATGAAGTTCCGCGAGGATGACGAACTCCTGGCGGCCGACGTCGTCACCGAGGACTCCTTCGTTTTCACCGTGACCGAAGGCGGCTACGCCAAGCGCACCAGTGCGGATGAATACCGGGTCCAGGGCCGTGGCGGTCTCGGCATCAAGGTCGGCAAGCTGGCCGAGGACCGCGGACACCTGGTCGGTGCCATGGTGGTACAGGAAGAGGACGAAGTCCTGGTGGTGATGCAGGGCGGCAAGGTGGTCCGCTCCTCCGTGACCGGTGTGCCTGCCAAGGGCCGCGACACCATGGGAGTTATCTTCGCCAAGCCGGATAAGAATGACCGCATTATCGCGGTTGCCCGGAACTCCGAGCGGGACCTGGCGGTAGTGGAGGACGAGGACGGCGAGGGCGTAACTTCCGAGCCGGCTCCGACATCCGAGGGTGTGGAACCTGTAGCCCCCTCGGGCGATGAAGTACCGTTGTCTACAGACAAAACGGCTGAGCCAGATGCACAGCCGGAACAAGATGGAGGTAACGAGTGAGCTCGACCAACTCAAGCCCTAGGTCGTCCTCGGGCGGCGGACCGCGGGTGAAAACCCCCGCCCGTCCCGCCCAGCGTCCTGGAGGCGGTCAGAGCGCCTCGGCCAACCGCCAGCCGCTGGTAAAGCCCGTTCCGAAGGCCAAGGCCCGCAAGGCGCGCCTGCTGGTCAGCAAGATCGATCCCTGGTCTGTCCTGAAGATGGCGTTCCTGCTGTCCGTGGCCCTCGGCGTCGTTACCGTGGTGGCAGCCATTGTCCTGTGGACCGTCCTGGACCTGACCGGGATCTTTGACCGCGTCAATACCCTGTTGGGTGAGATTGCCGGCAGCGAATCCGGCGGATTCGACCTGCGTGACTTCGCCTCCCTGGGTCAGGTGGTCTCCTTTGCAACCATCATTGCGGTGGTCAACGTTCTGCTGCTGACGGCCCTGTCCATGCTCGCTGCAGTGCTGTACAACATCGCCTCCACTCTCGTGGGCGGCATTGGCGTCACCCTGACGGACGACTGATTGTGCCGGTTCCGGACGGGCTGTGACAGCCCGTCCGGAACCGAAAAACACCTCGATTTGGCGCCGCGCGGAAGGTGCGGTAAAGTCATATCTCGGCCCGAAGAGGTTCGGGGCGTATAGCTCAGGCGGTTAGAGCGCTTCGCTGATAACGAAGAGGTCCCAGGTTCAAGTCCTGGTACGCCCACGGAACACCTTGAAAAAGGTGGACCACAACGGTAAGGAGAATTCCGTGAAAAAGTTGCTCGCACTAGCGGCGGCAGCGGCCGCGGGAATCTTCGCTTTCAAGAAGTGGCAGGAAACTGCCGCAGAGAAGACCGTATGGAAGGAATCGACCGACAAGGTCGAATAACTTCGAAGAATTATCTGGCACACAGACCGGAAACGGTAGGTTATACTGGATAAGTTCTCATTTCGGGGGCATGGCGCAATTGGTAGCGCACCTGCTTTGCAAGCAGGGGGTTCGGGGTTCGAGTCCCCGTGCCTCCACCGAAACAGAAGGTCCCCGCTCTCCGGAGCGGGGACCTTCTGCGTTAACCGGCAGACCCGGAATCCCGGCCCCGGCAACGCGCTGCACTGCACTACTGTTGGCCTGTGAATATTTTCCTCGCCCTGGTGGGCGTGCTGGGTGTCTCAGCATCCGGGCCCATCATGGCGGCTACCGCCGCACCGGCCCTGGCCATCGCTTTCTGGCGCAACGCCATCGGCGCCGTATTGATGGGTGCCCCTGCGGCAGTTGTCCACCGGCGCGCCTTCCGGGCGCTTACCGGGCGGGACTACAAATGGACGGCCGTGGCAGCCATTGCCCTGGCCCTGCACTTCGCCTGCTTTATCACTGCCCTGCAGATGACCTCTGTGGCTGCGGCAACGGCACTGGTGTGCCTGCAGGCAGGGTGGATCGCCCTGTTCAACGTGCTGCGCGGCATCCGGGTGGCGCCCGTGGTGCTGCTGGGGCTGGCAGCGGCCTTCGCCGGCGTCGTCGTCATTTCCGGATTCGACCTGGGACTATCCCGTGAAGCGCTGATCGGTGACCTGCTCGCCGTTGCCGGCGGCGCCCTGGCCGGTGTCTACACGATCGCCGGGGGCAAAGCCCGCGAAACGATGGCTACGGGGACGTACACCACGCTTTGCTACGGAGCCTGCGCCGTACTCCTGCTGGGCCTCTGTGCGGCCTTCAGGCAGCCGATAATCGGTTTTCCGCCGGCAGCATGGCTGGGGATCCTGGCCGTCACGCTGGTAGCCCAGATTCTGGGGCACACCGTGTTCAACCACCTGCTGGCGGTGATCAGCCCGCTGGTGGTGTCAATGATCATCCTGCTGGAAATCCCGGGGGCTGCCATCCTGGCGGCAGTGTTCCTCCACGAGCAGCTGCCGGCAGGCACCTATGCGGGGCTGGCCCTGATTCTGGCCGGTCTTGCCGTGGTGGTGGCCGGACAGGGTCGCAACCGCAGGCGCGCCGCCGCTGCTGCCCCCGCGGTTCCCCCGGCGCCGCCGGCCCTGGGCGGAGAGCTCTAGGGCGGGGGCTGCAGACGCAGAAGGAGGGCCCCGCAGGCGGGACCCTCCTTCTCTGTGTCTGCAGTTACCGTGTCTGCAGTTACCGGCGAACCGGCAAGCTGCGGACTACTTCTTGCCGGTGTTGTTCTCCGAGTGCGCACCGGAAGGCTTTACAGCTTCCTTGGCTTCGCTGGCAGCTTCCTTGGTGTGCTTGCCGGCTTCGGAGACCTTGTCGCCGGAGCGGGAAGCAGCGCGCTCGGCTGCTTCCTTGATGCTCGCAACGGTTTCCTTGGTCTCGGAACCTGCGGTCTTGAGGTTCTCTGAAGCCTTGTCGGCTGCCTTGTCAGCGGGCGCGGAGGCGGGCTTCGGCTTGGGTACCTCAACGGGGGCCGGAGCAACCGGCTCGGCGGGCTTGGGCGCGGTAGCCGCCGGGCTGGAGGCGGGGGAAGTGCGGGCCGGCTGGGGAGCCGGAGTCTTCCACGGGTCCTCGACCGG
Source organism: Arthrobacter sp. YD2 (assembly GCF_030410475.1). Taxonomy (NCBI): domain Bacteria; kingdom Bacillati; phylum Actinomycetota; class Actinomycetes; order Micrococcales; family Micrococcaceae; genus Arthrobacter; species Arthrobacter sp. YD2. Next base: position 194,509 of record NZ_JAUHHB010000001.1, on the reverse strand, counting down.
ACGGGAGGCACGCCAGGCGGCAACGCCGGCCGTGAGGGCTGCGGCGATGATGCCGAAGATCAGCCAGCCCTTTCCACCCTTCTGGTTCTTCCGTGCCTTCTTGGCAGCCTCGGCGGCGGCCTTCTGTGCGCGCTTCACGGCCTTCTTGTTACCGGTCACCTTGGCGACGGCGGTCTGTACCGGCACGTTCGCGGCCGTGAGGCTGCGCGAGACGTTGTCGGCAGTTTCACCGATGCGGGTGGACAGGGTCGGAAGGAAATCATCCACCACACGGTCCTTGGCGGTGTTCAGCGCCGGAGTTGCCCGGTCCAGAGTGCTCTGGATCCGAGGGGTGGCTTCATCCACGGCATGGCTGATGCGCGGGCCTACCTTCTCCAGTCCGCCCTGAATACGGGGCGTGACGGTAGCAACGCCGTGGGCAATCTCGTCAGCGGCGCGCTTGATGCCGTCCTGGATTTTGGGAGAAGCAGTCTCTATCCCCTTCTCGATGCGCGGAACGGCCCAGCCTTTGGCTGCCTCGACCTTGGGCGTTGCCCAGTCCCGTGCGGTGCCAAGGCCTGCGGCGACGTTGGCTTCCAGATCATGCGTGATGCGGTCCTTCTTCAAAACTACCTCCCGGGATAGTGTCGTTTCAGCCTTAGCCTACGTGTTCCCGCGACTCTCTGCTATTGACAGCCCCAGCGAGGCCCGGTTTTCACTGTGCGCTGAACAATGCCGTTTCCGCCCATGTAAACAGGCGTCGTGGAAGAATGTCCTTATGACTGCTATTCCTACAGCAAAAGCAACCATCCACACGTCCATGGGTGACATCCGTGTCAACCTGTTCGGCAACCACGCGCCCAAGACGGTCAAGAACTTCGTCGGCCTGGCCACCGGTGAAATCGAGTGGACCGATCCGGCGACGGGTGAGAAGACCAGCCGTCCGCTCTACGACGGAACGATCTTCCACCGGATCATCAAGGACTTCATGATCCAGGGCGGCGATCCCCTCGGCCGCGGCACCGGCGGTCCCGGTTACCAGTTCGACGACGAAATCAATCCTGATCTGGACTTCTCCGCGCCGTACAAGCTGGCTATGGCCAACGCCGGAGTACAGATGGGCCGGGGCACCAACGGTTCCCAGTTCTTCATCACCTCCGTGCCCACCACCTGGCTGCAGGGCAAGCACACCATCTTCGGTGAAGTGGCCGATGACGAGTCCCGCGCCCTGGTGGACCAGCTCAACGCAGTAGCCACCGACGGCCGCGACAAGCCGACCGAAGACGTGGTCATCAACAGCATCACCGTCGAGCAGCTCTAGCCTGTCCGGCACTGCCCCGGCCGGATTCTCCGGCCGGGGCATTTCCTCTATCCGGGAGTTCTGAGCAATGTCATATGGTGTGCCGGCCGAGGTGCCGGCGTCGAAGGTACCTGTATGTCCCCGCCATCCGGATCGGGTCAGCTATATCCGCTGCCAGCGGTGCGGGCGCCCGGCCTGCCCGGAATGCCAGCACAATGCCGCAGTAGGCGTCCAGTGTGTGGATTGCTTCAATGCGCAGAAAAAAGACCAGCCGGTCTACCGCACCCCGTATGGAGGACAGGTAGCCCGGAACGGAAAACCCGTTGTCACCATCACCATCATGGCCGTCTGTGCAGCCGTATTCCTGCTGCAGCAGGTGGTGCCGTCCTTTACCTCCGCCTTCCAGTACGTTCCCTGGGCGACTGATGCCGAGCCGTGGCGGATGCTTACATCCGCGTTCCTGCACTCCCAGACCGGGATAGTCCACATCGCGTTCAACCTGTATGCGCTCTGGTTCCTGGGCCGCAGCCTGGAACCGCTCTTCGGCCGGACCAGGTTCGCCCTGCTGTACCTGATCTCGGCCTTCGGCGGTTCCGTGGGCGTGATGTACCTGGCTGCGGCGAACGTGGCCGTGGTGGGAGCTTCCGGGGCTGTCTTCGGGCTCTTCGGCGCACTCTTTGTGGTAATCCGCCAGCGTCGCGGTGAGCTTCGCTCCCTGCTGATCCTGCTGGGACTGAACCTGGTCATAGGTTTTGTTTTCCCTGGAATTGCCTGGCAGGCCCATGTGGGCGGCCTCCTTACCGGCGCAGCCTGTGCCGCCGTGCTGGCCTACGCGCCCAAAGGCAAACACCGGACCGCGATCCAGTTTGCCGGGCTGGCAGCCATTGCGCTGGTGCTGGTGGCCGCTGCCGTGCTATGGGCACCGCCGCTCTGGATTTCACCGGTCTGAACCGCCGTACGGTCGCCGCTGTGCCCGCCGGTCAATCCGGCGGGCACAGCTGTTTAAGCCGAGGGAAGCCCGCAAAAGTTATCCACAGGGATACCCACAGTGTTAATAACTAACAGTGGTGTAGTTCTGGTTCGGTGGAGACGATCCACAGGGTTATCCATAGCCTGTAAAGACTTACACACATGTAATTCCACAGGTGTGGATAACCTGGATCCCTTTATTTGCAAGGAAGTTGGCAAAGTAACCCACAGAGTTTCCCACACCTGTGGATAACTCCGTGCACAAGCTGTGAACAACGTGGTTTAAGGGGATAGTGCGTTCCTGAGGCACAAAAAAGCTCCCCGACGCCCGTTAGGGCACCGGGGAGCAGGGTCCGCGAAGGGCTATCGCCAGCGGGTTGTCATAAGGAACCCGACGATGGCGATGCCGAATCCGACCAGAATGTTGCTGGCGCCCAGCGCCGGGATCGGGAACTGTCCCTGGGTGATGTAGTAGGTGATGATCCACAGCAGGCCGACGATCATCAGGCCGAACATAACGGGTTTGTACCAGACAGGGTTCGGCTTGGGCGCTGACGGTGCAGCAGCGGGGGCAGCAGCGGCCTTGGCGGACTTCTTGCGGGATTTGGACTCAGGCACGGATCCTCCTGGGGAACCGGCTTACACAAATGCCGGTGGTTTTGTAGTCGCGGACTGGGACGGGGCCGGTGCGCAGCGAGGCATTGCTGGTCAACACTGTCTGCGATGCGGCCTGCTCGGATGCTCCCCTTCCTGCCATCCTAGCGAATTCCCGGCGCAGAGTATCCTTGGTTCGTCGGACGGTGCCAGCTGTCCGAAACTAAGGAGAGTCCTTGGCCGAGTCCCCAGCCACCGAACAGGCCCGCCGCGGTGCCCGCAGCACACCTCCCCGGTACCGCAGGCAGTCCGGGGGCAAAGTGCGCATGGCCGTTCAGGTGGCCGGCGAACTGCTGATTACGGCAGGACTTATCCTTGTCCTCTTTGTGGCCTGGCAGCTGTGGTGGACGAACATTGAGTCCGGCCGTGCCCAGCAGGACGCCATCCGGGACCTGGTGCAGGATTTCGAGCTGCCAGCGGACGATCCGGCACCGGCCGGCCAGGACTACGGTGATCCGGTGGTTCTTGCTCCGGTGGATACCGAGGGCGACACTTTTGCCATTGTTTACGTTCCCCGGTTCGGTTCTGACTATGCCGTGCCGGTCAGCAGCGGGGTGGGCACAGCGGTCCTGGACCGGCTGGGACTGGGACACTACCCCGCCACGGCCATGCCCGGTGGCATAGGCAACTTTGCGGTGGCCGGCCACCGGCAGACCCACGGTAAATCCCTTGACGCCATCCACACCCTGGTGCCCGGCGACCGGGTTTATGTTCAGACCCGGGACGGGTATTACACCTACGTCTACCGCAATACCCAGGTGGTGCTGCCCAACCGGGTGGATGTGATCGCGCCCGTCCCTACGGATCCTGCCGCCGTACCCACCGAACGGTTCCTTACCCTGACCAGCTGCAACCCGCGCTTCGGTTCCCAGGAACGCATCATTGCCTATGCGGCGATGGACTCCTGGCTGCCGCTCTCCGCCGGTCCCCCGGCCGAGATAGCGGACACGGTTGCCGCCAACACCACCGGAGGTCGCTAAAATGTATGGATGGATCTTCCGGCACCTTCCGGGTCCGCTGTGGGTCCGGATTCTCCTGTCCGCGGTGCTGATAGCAGCGGCCGTGCTGGCGCTCATGGAGTATGTCTTTCCATGGCTCGCGGAGAACAGCTTCTTCCCCTCCTCTGAGGACTCAACGATTGGCGGTTCCTAGCACTATGAGCACCCGTATCCTGGTGATCGATAATTACGACAGTTTTGTCTATACCCTGGTGGGCTACCTTCAGGAGCTAGGCGCCGACACCACTGTTGTCCGCAACGATGACCTCAGCATCGGGGACGCGGTGAAGCTCGCTGCCGAACACGACGGTGTGTTGGTCTCCCCCGGGCCGGGTACACCTGCGGAGGCCGGCGTCAGCGTGGAGCTGATCCGCTGGTGCGGGGACACGGGAACACCCATGCTGGGGATTTGTCTGGGGCACCAGGCACTGGCAGAGGCCTACGGCGGGACGGTCACCCATGCCCCGGAACTGATGCACGGGAAAACCTCCCGGGTGGAACACGGCGGCCGGGATGTGTTTGCCGGACTGCCCAGTCCCCTGACCGCCACCCGGTACCACTCACTGGCTGCCGTGGCGGACAGTATTCCCGCTGATTTGGAAGTAACCGCACGCACCGCCAGCGGAATCATCATGGGCCTGCGGCACGCGGCGGCCCCCCTGTCCGGCGTGCAGTTCCACCCCGAATCAGTCCTGACCGAAGGCGGGTACCAGATGCTGGGCAACTGGCTCGAATCCGCCGGCCTCAGCGGGGCAGCGGCCCATGCCGCCACCCTCAGCCCGCTCATTTCAACCACCGCAGCGTCGGCGTAGGAGAAATCCCTGCGGCCGCCGCCGTCGGTTGGCGGCGGCCCCTGACTGCTTCAATTAGCGGCGGCGACCCTGGGATGCGCTGGTGGACGCCGGCGTGCTGGAAGCTGACGGCGACGGGCTGGGGCTTTCCTCCGGAGCGGGTGCCTTCGCCACTGACAGGAAGACCGTGCTGCTGGGCGCTATCTTGGTGCCCGGCGCAACGCTCTGCTCTATGACCGTGCCGGGTTCGGCATCTGCGGACTCAACCTCCGTGAGCTTGGGGGTGAGGAGGAAATCCGGGCCCAACAGGGTGTCTTCCGCCTGCTCCGCCGGCATTCCGAGCACATCGGGAACGCTGACCAGACCGTTGGAAAGCACAATATCCACTTCCGATCCAACCGGCACCGAGGTGCCGGCCGCCGGTTCGGTTCCCAGAACCCGGCCGTCCGCCACAGTGGAGCTGTCAGCTTCGGTGGTAGTTCCGCCCTTGAGGTTGAGGCTGCGCAGGGCATCCCGCGCCGCTGATTCCGTCATGCCGGCAAGGTTTTCCGGGATTACGGCGCTGGAGGGCCCCTTGGACACGAAGAGAGTGACGCTCTCCTCCAACGGAACCTTGGCACCTGCTGCCGGGGACGTGCGGATGGCCAGTCCCGAGGCCACGTCGCCGCTGTATTCCTCAGTGATGGTGGGCGGTCCGAAACCGGCTTCAATGATGGCGTTCATCGCGTCGGTCTGGGATTTCTCCTCCACAGCCGGCATCACCGCGGTGGGCGGCGCCGGAGGCTCGGCATTCAAGGTGTTCCAGCCGACGAATCCGACGACGCCGAGAACCAGCACCAGCAGGACAACAAAGACCGTGGTCCACGCCGTGCGCCGGGCTTTCTGCTGCGGATCACGGTCACCGGTGGAACCGATGGCAAGGGCCGGGTGGTCCTCCCCGTCGGAATCGTCGTGGTTGCCGTCTGCGGTCAGCGAACCACCGGCAAGGACCTTCGCCATGGCCCGGGTGCGGGGTTCCTCCACCGGTTCGGAGGAAACGGCTTCGGTAACCGGCCCGGTGCTGCCGGCCTGCCCTTCACCGCCCGAGCGGTCCCCCGCCGGAACACTGATGGCCTGTGTGGCCGCTGTGGCGGGCCCGCCGTCACGGACGGCCAGCAGGGCCTCACGGAATTCACGGGCCGTCTGGTAGCGGTGGTTACGGTCCTTTGCCAGACCGCGCTCCAGGATGCTGTCCAGGGCGACGGGAACCTCCGGATTCAGGCTGCTGGCGGCAACCGGCTGTTCGCGCACGTGCTGGTAGGCAACCGAGACGGGACTCTCGCCCACAAAGGGCGGCCGTCCGGTCAGCAGCTCAAAAAAGAGGCACGCAGCAGAATACAGGTCACTGCGGGCATCAACGGTTTCACCGCGCGCCTGCTCGGGAGAAAGGTACTGGGCGGTGCCGATGACGGCCTGCGTCTGGGTCATGGTGGCAGCCGAATCTGCCATGGCACGGGCGATGCCGAAATCCATGACCTTGACCCCGCCGTCGGTCGTAACCATCACATTGGCGGGCTTGATATCGCGGTGCACAATCCCCGAGCGGTGGCTGTAATCCAGGGCTGCAAGCACACCCAGGACGTACTCTACCGAGCGGTCGATGGTTAGCTCGCCGCCCTTGATCAGGTCCCGCAGGGTCCGGCCCGGCACGTACTCCATCACGATGTACGGCAGCCGGACATCGTCCCGGGTGGCCGGTGACTCCTGATCGCCGGTGTCATATACCGAAACCACTGAGGGATGGTTTAGGCCCGCTACGGCCTGGGCCTCGCGGCGGAACCGGGACTGGAACAGCGGGTCCCTGGCCAGATCCGGACGCAGCACTTTGATGGCAACCGTCCGACCCAGCCGGATGTCCCGGCCGAGGTAGACGTCCGCCATGCCTCCGCGCCCAATCAATTCACCAACCTCGTAACGTCCGTTCAGGACGTTGTCGGTGTTGAGGGTGGGCTGCCCTCGAAGGAAGTCTGCGCTCATATTCGTTAGTTGCCGATGGTCGAGTTGACGGAAGGCAGGGACTGCGTGGAGAAGTTTGAACTTCCAATGCTGGCACCGCCGTTGCTATCCGGGGTTTCCGCCGTCGTCGGCGAGGGCTGAGGCGTCTGGGTAGGCGCCGGAGCCGCTTCCGCAGCAATGTAGTACGTGACGTTGGAACCCTGCGGAACGGCGGTCCCCTCAGTGGGATTCACGGCAACAACCGTGCCGGGCCGCTCATCGGAGGGCTGGGTACCCCCGTTGACCGGGACCAGCCCGGCGTCCACAATCCGCTGCCGGGCCGCGGCCTCGGTCTGGCCCTGCAGCGAGGGCACGGAAACCATTTCCGGTCCGGAGGAGTACACCACCGTCACGGCATCCCCTCGGCTAAGCAGGCCGGAGGGGTTGACCTCAATGACGAGTCCCTCGGGAATGTCCGCGTCGGAGACGGGGAGGCGGTTCACCTGCAGGCCCAGGTTGCTGAGCTCGTTTGCCACCTCGTTTACGGGACGCCCCTCGTAGGAGGCTGAATCGATGCTGATTTCCTCGTCACTGGGACTCGGCGTCTCGGACGGGGTCTGTGACGGCGAGGCGGTTCGCGACGGACTGGGGGCAGAGGAGGAAGTAGCCGGGGCAGGGTCCTCCGCCTCGTCATCGGACCCGCTAAGCACAAAGAACGTCACGACGCCGGCCAGGATCAGCACCAGCAGGGCGATCAGCGGGATGGTCCACGGACTGCGGCCCCGCTTCTCCTCAACGTCATCCGGAGTGTCGCCGTCGTAGTCAACGTCGTCCTCATCAGACCAGTCACGGGAGGCCTCGAGCTGGCCCGTCCGGGCGTCGTCAGCTGCCACTGAGGCGCCGGCGACGGTCGGCAGGGCGGAGGTGGACGGAGAAGTGTCCACTACCCGGGTGGCAGCGGTTCCGGCAGTAGGCACCGCTTCGGTGGCCGCCGAAGCGGACGTGCCGAAGAGCAGCATGCCAGGCACTGCCTGCTGCGCCGCGTTGATGTCTCCGCGGCGGATGGCAGCCACGGCCACGGCCAGGGCTTCGGCATCAGCCGGACGGTCAGCCGGATCCTTAGCCAGCATGGACATGATGAGCGCACGGACCGGTTCCGGAATGGATTCCGGCAGCGGCGGCGGCGTGTCATTGACCTGTGCCAGGGCAATCGCGATCTGGGATTCGCCCGAGAACGGACGGCGCCCGGCCAGCAGTTCGTACCCGATGACGCCGAGCGCGTAGATATCGCTGGACCCCGTGGCCTGCTGCCCGGTGGCCTGCTCCGGCGCCAGGTACTGCGCGGTTCCCATCACCTGGCCGGTGGCGGTCAGGGGAACCTGGTCCGCCAGGCGGGCAATGCCGAAGTCGGTGATCTTAACCTTGCCGTCGGGCAGCATCAGCAGGTTGCCGGGTTTGACGTCCCGGTGGACCAGACCCTGGTTGTGAGCAACGGCCAGGGCGGTGGCAGTCTGGCCGATGATGGACAGGGTCCGGTCCGGGGAGAGCACCTTGTCACGTTCAATGATGGTGGACAGCGGCTGGCCGGGGACCAGCTCCATCACCAGGTAGGCGGAGCCCTCTTCCTCGCCGTAGTCAAAGACATTGGCAATCCCCGGGTGGTTCAGCAGTGCCGTGTGCCGTGCTTCGGCCCGGAACCGGTTCAGGAACCCCGGATCGCCGGTGTACTCCTCCTTGAGGATTTTAATGGCGACAATGCGGCCCAGGACCAGGTCCCGTGCCTTCCAGACTTCACCCATACCGCCAATGGCAATACGATCGGTGAGCTGGAACCTGCCGCCTAAGGTGATACCCGATGTAGGCCTCACTTATTCAACACCGCCTCTAGGAGTTTCTGCGCGCTTGGAGTGGTTAATTGGGCACCGGTGGTCAGGTCCACGTCTTCCATGACGACGGAAATGACAACCTGGGGATCGTCGGCCGGTGCGAAGCCGGTGAACCAGGCATTGTCGCCCCGGCCCTCGACTTCCGCGGTTCCGGTCTTGCCGGCCACTTCGACGCCCGGAATCCGGGCGGCACTTGCCGTGCCGTTCTCGACGACGCCGACCATCCATTCAGTGAGCTGACGCGCAGTCTCGGGGCTGACGGACTTGTTTAGTTCGGTGGGCTTCGGCTCGTCGATCACGGACAGATCCGGGGCGCGGACGCTGCGGATCAGATTGGGGGTCATCTGCACGCCGTTGTTGGCGATGGCAGCGGAAATCATGGCCACTTCCAGAGGAGTGGCGGTCACGCTTCCCTGGCCGATGGATGCCAGGGCCAGCTGTGCCTGGTCCTCGTTCTCGGGGAAGTGGCTGGCAACCACCTCGGTGGGGATGGACAGCGGTGTATCAAACCCGAACTTTTCCGCCTGTTCGGCCAGCGCGTCCTGGCCCAGGTCCAGGGCCACCTGCGCGAACACCGTGTTGCACGACTGGGCGAGGGCGAAGGCGAAGTCAGCCTCGGACCGGGCCGAGCAGGCACCCGTGGTGAAGTTCGGGAGCGAAATGTTCGTCCCGGGCAGCGGGAACGCTGCCGGGTTGGGAATTACGGAATCGGCGTTGTACTTGCCGGTTTCCAGTGCAGCGGCGGTGTCCACGAGCTTGAAGACGGATCCGGGGGCCAGCAGGGACTGGGTGGCCGGATTGGTGTAGGGGGACAGGCCGGGAACCGACGTGAGTTCTTCCATGGTGGCACCCAGCACCGCGGTGTCATGGACGGCCAGGGCATTGGTGTCATAGGTCGGCTTGGAAACCATGGCCAGGATGTCGCCGGTTTTGGGATCCATCATGACGATTGAACCCTTTTGGCCGTCCGGAATCAGGTCATAGGCCAGTTGCTGCAGTTCCGGGTCAATGGTGAGTTCCACCGAGGCGCCCTGGCTCTGGGCACCCGAGAAGACCTGGACCAGCCGGTCGTAGAACTGGCGGTCGCTGTTGCCCGAAAGCTCCTCGTTCATGGCCATTTCCAGCTGGCTGGTTCCGTTCAGGTTGAAGAACCCGGTCAGGTGGGAATACAGCTGGGGGTTGTTGTAGACCCGCTGGAAGTTGAACTGGTCATCCGAGGGAACGGACTCGGCAATCGCCTTCCCGTCTACCAGGATGGAGCCGCGGGGCTCGCCGAAATCCCGGTAGAGTGCCCGGCTGTTGTTCGGGTTTTCATTGAGTTCTTCGGCGGCGAAGAACTGGACATACGTGAGCGAGCCAAGGATGAGCACGAACATTGCCAGGGCTACCACCCAGCTGTTACGGATTGCCTGGTTCATTCGACTCCTTCCTTCACGTTACGGCGGTTGCGGGCCGGGGCCCCGATGGGGGATTCCGACATGGCAGGAACCATGTCGGTTGAGACCGGCCCGGAGGCAATGGGACGCCGGGAGGCGTCCGAAATCAGCAGCAGCAGCGCAACGATGATCCAGTTGGCCAGCAGCGAGGAACCGCCGGCGGACATAAACGGGGTGGTAAGGCCGGTAAGCGGGATCAGCCGCGTAACACCGCCGATCACCACAAAACACTGCAGGGCAATGGTGAAGGACAGTCCGCATGCCAGCAGCTTGCCGAAACCGTCCTTGGTGCCGAGCGCCGCGCGGAAACCGCGGGACACCAGGAGCACGTACATCAGCACAATGGCGAAGATGCCGATCAGGCCCAGTTCCTCACCCAGGGCGGCAATAATCATGTCGCTGTTGGCAAAGGTCACCAGATCAGGCCGGCCCTGGCCCAGGCCGGTTCCCACCAGCCCTCCGCTCGCCAGGCCGAAGAGTCCCTGGACCACCTGGTAACTGCCGCCGAGCCCGTTGTAGACCTCCGGATCGAAGGCGTTGAGCCAGCCATAAATACGCTGCTCCACGTGGCTGAACAGCTGGAGGGCAACAAACCCGCCGGCGGCAAGCAGCCCGACGCCGATGAGCACCCAGCTCACGCGGCTGGTGGCCACGTAGATCATGGCCATGAACAGCCCGAAGAAGAGGATGGACGAGCCAAGATCGCGCTGGAACACCAGGACCCCGATGCTGACCAGCCATGCCACGATCATGGGACCCATGTCCTGCATCCGGGGGAACTGGAGCGGACCGACCTTCCGGCCGGCCAGGAGGATCAGGTCCCGGTTAGTTGATAGATACCCGGCGAAGAATATGGCCAGGGTAATCTTGGCGACCTCGCCGGGCTGGAAGGTGCCAACCCCGACGTTGATCCAGATCCGTGCACCGTTGATGGTGGTACCCAGAGGAGTCAGGGGCAGCAGCAGGAGGATTGCACTGACGATCAGCGAGATATAGGTGTAGCGGCGCAGGATCCGGTGGTCCTTGATGAGGAACAGCACACCAATGCCCGCGGCCACCGCCACGGTGCTCCACAGCAGCTGCCGGTCGGCAGCAGTCTCCCCGGTGGTGATATCCAGCCGGTGGATCATGGCCAGGCCAATACCGTTCAGCGCGGTCACAATGGGAAGTATTACCGGATCGGCATATTTAGCCCGGAAGCGCAGGACAATGTGGAAAAGCACCACCAGGCCCATCAGCGTGCCGGCCTGGACCCAGAAGTCGGAGTCAAAGGCGCGGTCCTCATCGAGGCCCACAATCATATTGGCGCCGACTCCCACAAGAAGGGCCACCAGCAGCAGCAGGGCTTCAATGTTGCGGCGGGGTTTGGCAACCGTGGGGACGTCCGACATTACTGCTCACCTCCACAGGCGTTGTTCCCCGGCGGCTGGGCCGAGGCAGTGGCTGAGCCTGCATCCGGTGTCGGGTCCGCCGGCGGGCAGAGGACGGCCTTGGCGGTATCCCGGAGCTCGTTCACAATCTCGCCCGCATGTTCCAGGTCCCGTGCCGGAAGGGTCTCCTCCACCCGGTTGCGGTGGTATTCGGAGAGGCTGTCCACCGGAATGTCCGAAATGTCCGTGACATGGGACAGCTGGATGGGTCCCACGGTCTGCGAAACGCCGTTGTAGATGGCCACACGGTTGTCATAGGAACCCACGTAGTAGCGGGTCTGCGTCCAGGTGTAACCCAGCCACACGACGGCGGCCAGCAGCAGGGCGAGCACGGTGAGGAAGGTTGGCAGCAGCCAGCGCCGCCAGCGGGGCTGTGCGTCCTGGTCCGGCTGCGGATCCTGCTGGTCCTCGTTCTCCGCTTTGTGCGTGAGCATGCGTGCGGCACGGCGTTCGGCGGAGCGCTGGGTCACAATCGGAATCTGGCCGGTTTCGGTGGCCAGGGAGGCGGCTCCCACCAGGACGTGGGGACGGGAGGACAGATCCTGCCGGATCAGTGCCGCGCGTTCCCGCTCACCCGCATCCGGGTCGGTGTCGGTACTTTCCCCGTCAGCGGAACCCGCGGTGGAGGCATCCGGAGCGGTGGCCGATGCCGCGGCGGCTGTCCGGGGCAGGGCGGCTACGGAGGTGGTGCGCGGTGGTTCCCCGGCTGCGGACGGCTCGGTGTCGACGTCGGCATCCTCGTCGATCTGGATGACCGCCACGGTGACGTTATCCGGCGACCCGCCGGCAAGCGTCAGTTCCACAAGGGTGTCAACGCACTCCTGCAGGTCGGGGGTACCCCGGAGAATGCCTTCAATGTCTGAATCCCGCAGCACGGCGGTGAGGCCGTCGGAGCACAGCAGCCAGCGTTCCCCCGGTTCCACGTCGAAAGTGGCCAGATCCAGTTCCGGGCTGGCGTCAACGTCGCCCAGGACGCGCATCAGTACGTTTTTGTGCGGGTGGACCTCGGCTTCTTCAGGCCGGAGGCGGCCTTCATCAATCAGCCGCTGCACAAAGGTGTGGTCAATGCTGATCTGTTCGAATCGGTCATTCTTCAGCCGGTAGGCACGCGAATCACCGATATGGGCCAGTGCGAGGCGCCGGTCATGGAGCAGCAGGGCAGTGACCGTGGTGCCCATACCGGAGAGCTGCGGGCTGGTGGTGACAAGTTCGGACAGCAGGGAGTTGGCTGCCTGGATCTCGTCCGCCAGGACGGTCAGGGGCTCATCGTCATGGACCTGGCTGTCCAGATGGACGAGGTCGAGCACGGTGGAAGCGGAGGCAACGTTGCCACCGGCGTGGCCGCCCATGCCGTCTGCAACGACGGCGAGGTAGCGTCCAACGTAGGCGGAATCGTCGTTTTTGAAACGAACCATTCCAACGTCAGAGCGTGCTGCGTAGCGGAGGACCAAAGCCACGGTCAGGGCCTCAATTCGATGACCGTCTTACCGATGCGGATGGGTACACCGGGTTCGACGGGCAACGCCCGGGTGAGCTGGCTTCCGCCAAGGTAGGTTCCGTTGGTGGAGCCGAGGTCCTCGATGAACCACCGGCTGCCCTGCGGGAAAAGACGTGCGTGGCGTCCGGAGGCATAGTCGTCTTCCAGGACCAGGGTGGCTTCCTGGGCGCGGCCCAGCAGGATGGGGCTGGCGGCCAGATCCAGAGTGGTTCCGCGCAGCGGCCCTTCGGTGACCACGAGTTCCTTCGGGGTGACCTTGGCGGGCGCCGGTGCGCGCTTTTCCAGCTCCGGATTTTTCCGGATCTGGCGCGCAGTAGGGGTGCCGGTCCGGTTGCGGGTTCCGACGGCGAGATCGCGGCGGATGGCTCCGACCACACTGACCACCATGATCCACAGGAGGACCAGGAAACCGTACCGCAGGAGTGTTTCGCTTAGAACGCTGAGCACTAACGTCCTCCGGTCCGGACGGGGAGTAACCGGAACACAATCCTGGTGCGTCCCATGGCAATGGTGGATCCATCGGTTAGCACTGCTTCACCCTGAACTTTCTGGCCGTTGACGAAGCTGCCGTTGGTGGAACCCAGGTCAACGGCACGGCTTGTTCCGTTCTCCGTACGTATTTCCAGGTGCCTGCGGGAGACACCCGTGTCGTCGACGAGGATATCCGCCTCGGAGGACCTCCCCAGTACGACTGACGGTGCGTTGAGTGAATACCGCTGACCGTCAATGTCCAGAACGGGCTGCATACGGGCCGAAGGTCCCTGCCGGGGTGCCGGCGGAGAGGGCATACGCGGCGTGGACCGGGGAGCGGGTGACTTCTCGGTGGAGGAGTCCACCTCCAGCACGCCTGCCTTCAGGGAAGCGTCGCGGGTAAAGGAAACCCGGACTGCGCCCTGCAGGGTGTAGGACTGGCTGCGCGCGTGCTTGATCACCACGTCGCAGAGTTCCTCCGCCAGCGGAGCGCCCCACTGCTGGGCCTGGGCGAAGTCCGACGTGGAGAGGCGCACCGTAAAGACATTGGGTGCGAGGGTTCGTCCCTGGCCGAGGACCATTGAACGCTCATCCAGTTCCCGGCGGAGGGCAATGGCGAGTTCCAGAGGTTCAACGCGGCCGGATGAACCGGACGCGAAAGCACCGCGGACCATCTTTTCGATGCCGCGTTCGACATTGTCGAGCAAGCCCATGTCCGTCTCCTCCCGCGTCCTGTCCAGTGAATTCCTATGGCTGCATTGCCTGCCCTCCTGCACATCGGTGCGGGCGGAATGGTGCACCGGGACTGGGCTTGGGACCGGTTCCGGTGGTTCACAGGTACATACGTCCACTTCGATACTACTGGCGCACGCTGAAAAATGTCTTACCGCAGCCCCGGCAGCGGCGGCCCGTCAAGCCCCGGAGGTGGTTTTCGTACCCCGCACCGCCAATGTGTTCCCCCGCCTTCACCGGCAGGCCGAACGTGCTCTTTTCCCGGAACGACGGGGTTTTTGGCGGCTTCACCAGGCCGTTTAGGTGTTTCGGCAAATTGCCGGTATGCTTGATTCTGCTGTTCCCGAGGAAACGCGACGGGGATGTCTTAGATCATCTGAGATTGTCCGCACACCGTTGCCTTGGGAAACCATTTATGCGCGAGTGGCGGAACGGCAGACGCGCTGGCTTCAGGTGCCAGTGTCCGAAAGGGCGTGGGGGTTCAAATCCCCCCTCGCGCACAAGTACTAAAGAATGACCCCGGCTTAGCGGCCGGGGTCATTTTTTATGTCCTGACACGACCGGCAGCAGCCGGCCGCAGACGCGCATCCCGGCCGCAGGCACAGGATCCGGCCACAGCCCGGCAGTAGACAGCAGTAGGCATTGGACCCCGGCGGGATCACCCCGGAGGGCCCGCGGTTCAGGCGGGCCCTCCTCGATCCGGGGCGCGAAACGGGCCGGGACGGCGGCCGCAGGAGTCCTGCGGAGCCGGCGGACGACTAGGCTTCGTCGGCCTGGGCAGTGCGGGGGGCTTTCTTTGCCTGGGCTTCCTTGACCCGCTGTGCCTCGGCGCGGACGGCGGCGAAACTCGCGCGCTCCTCCACCAGCCAGGCCGGGGGCTCAGCCAGCAGTGCCTTGATTTCCTCGGTGGTCAGCGGCTCGGTAATCCCGGAGCGGGTCAGGCCGCCGATGGAGATGTTCAGCTTCTGGGCAACCACCGGGCGCGGGTGCGGGCCGGTACGGCGGAGTTCAGTGAGCCATTCGGGCGGATTGGACTGCAGTTCATCAAACCGGGCCCGTGAAATAGGCCCGTCCTGGAAGTCCTGCGGCGCTGCGGGCAGGTAGATGCCCAGTTTCTTGGCTGCCGTGGCAGGTTTCATGGATTGGGAGGATTTCTCGGAGGTCATATTCCAAGGGTATCCGCCGCCGGAGGCAGGGCCGGTGGGCTAAGGTGTTCTGATGCCCACAGACACTTCAGCTCCCCATGACGGGCCGGCCCCGCGGCCGCTGACCGTGGCCTACGTTCCGGGTGTCACGCCGGGCAAATGGATTACCCGCTGGCGTGAACGCCACGAGACCGAACTGCGGACCTTCCAATGCGAGGAGGGCGCCGCTCTCGAGGAACTGGCGTCCGGGCGTGCTGATCTGGCATTTGTCCGGCTCGCCCCGGAGGGGTTCGTCCGTCCGGACGGAATGAACCTGATTCCCCTATATGAGGAGCAGCCGGTGGCTGCGGCGTCGAAGGATCACCCGATCGCGGCGTTTGATGAGATTGACCTCGCGGACCTGGACGGCGAAGCCCTCCTGGACGCGGATGAAATGGGCGGCGCCGCCGTCGCACTGGAAGTAGCGGGATCCGGCGCCGGCGTGGTTCTGCTGCCCATGTCCGTGGCCAGGCTGTATTCACGCAAGGATGTAGTGGCCCGGCCGGTAAGCGGCGTGCCGGCAACCCGAATCGGTATCGCCTGGCTTCAGGACCGGGACGGCGCCGACGTCGAAGAGTTCATTGGAGTGGTCCGCGGCCGCACCGCCAACAGCTCCCGCCAGCCCTCGGTCCTCGCGGAGCAGAAGTCCACCGCCCGGCAGCGGACCAAGGCCCGCCAGTCCCGCAGCGAGGCAAAGCCGGCGGCCCGGTCCGGCGGCGCGGGCAAAGCGAAGGGGTCCGGCAAGGCAGCCGGCAAGGGCAGCGGCAGGAACGGCAAGCCCCGCCGCAGCCGGTGAGTTGCGGCGGCGATTCCCGCTGTGCTGACGGCTCCGGGTTTCAGGGGTAGTCTTTCGCGATGCGTATCAAGATGAGCAGTATCCATGTGCTGGACCCGGAGCGGGCCTATGAGTTCTATACCGGGACGCTGGGCCTGGAACCGCTGATGGCCATGCCGGAGTACAACCTGTTCATTGTGTGCTCGGCGGAGGAGCCCGGCGGACCGGGTCTCCTGCTTGAACCCAGCGACAACCCCGTGGCCGAGGCATACCGGTCCGGGCTTTATGCCCAGCAACTCCCGGTCCTTGTGCTCGGCGTTCCCGATGTACGGGCGGAATATGACCGGTTGAAGGCGCTGGGGGTCGAATTCCTGGGCGAGCCCACCATCGATGCGATGGGATCCCAGGCTGTTTTCGACGACGGCTGCGGCAACTATATCCAGCTGCACCAGGACTGAACGGCCCGGTCCTGCCGGAAACCGGCGCCTAGGCGTAGGGGGACCACCCTGTGAGCGCGGTGAGCGCTGCGACAGTTACGCCGAAAATGGCATACACGGTGACCGGCACCATCAGTGCCCATTCCCGCCAGGAGCCGGCCGCACCGATCAGCGGAATCGAAAAGCAGCCGCTGCTGCGCCAGAGCTTGTTGACCACGGGGAAGCGTGCCAGGGACCGCGGACGCTTGATGTGGATGGGCCACAACACCATCACGCCCTGATGTGTCAGGAGGTCCCCCAGGATATGGACGCCGACGCCGAGGCCCACCGCCACGGGCAGCCAATCATTGTTCTCGGGTGCGTAAATGGCGATAAACGCCGAAAACACCAGGGCCAGGAACCAGCTTCGACCCGGCCCGCCGGCAATCTTCAGGGCCTTGAAAGCGAATCCCATCAGGAGTACTGACAGAATTCCGGCACCCACGGCGACGGAACCGAAGACGGGTACCTCGGCAGTGAAGGTTCCCAGGGCAGTGGCCAGCACCACGAAGACGGCCAGTCCGAGGAGAGAATGTGTGCCCCGGCGGTGCCCGCCGCTGACCGTCTCCGTGATGCGCGCCAGGATCCTGGTCACCGGCGGAAGGGAATGGGCGATGGTGCCGCTGTGATGGTCCAGATCCGGCAGCAGTGCTGCTCCGGCAGTCAGCAGGGCACCGGTAACAACGCCCAGCGGTGTGACCGGGTACCAGCCCAGGGCGTGCGGTGCGGTGGAGGCTACGGCAACCCAGGCCGCGGCGCCGCTAGCGGCGTGGTGACCACCCATCATGGTGTGAGAATTCCTTCCAAAGGGCGGTGCCGGCGCCGAATATCTTTTAAGCAGCTATCCATTTTTCCATGGAAAGCGGCACAGTCCGTCCAACGGTGAGGGGCAGGGCGGGTAGCCTTCAGGCGGGCTGGAATCCCAGGTGCTGCAGCACGGCGTTCACAATTTCCCCGGGGGCGGAGCTGATATCCAGGCGAAGACCGTCTTCATCCGATGAAAGGGGTTCCAGGGTGCTTAACTGCGAGGGCAGGAGGGAGGGCGGCATGAAGTGACCGCTGCGGGTTTTCATCCGCTCTGCCAGCAGATCACCGGAGCCGTCGAGGTGGACGAAGGTGACCCGGCCCGGGGCCTGCGCCAAGATGTTGCGGTAACTGCGCTTGAGCGCCGAACAGGTGACAATGGTGCAGCGTCCGTTACCGGCCTGGGTGCCCATCCAGTCACGGATCGCGTAGAGCCACGGCCAGCGGTCATCATCATCCAGGGGCGTGCCCGAGGACATTTTTGCAATGTTGACGGCGGGGTGAAACTCGTCAGCTTCCGCGGCAATCCAGCCCAGCCGTTTGGAGAGCATATTGGCAATGGTGGTTTTGCCGGAACCGGAAACACCCATAATGACGAGATGCTGATCAATGGAGGACATTTCCATCTCCTTGAAGGACGCCGTTGTCACAGGTCCGGCGTAATGGCCGAAAAATAATTAGACACAAAGGTATCACCAAAGGCATCATGAATTGCGCGCCATAAGTACGGGAAAAGAGGGACATGGTCGAGGTCGATGCCGCGGATATCGGTCCGCCCGCCGCTGTCCTGAATGAACGGATTACCGAGACGCTGGGACAGGACATTGCCTCCGGCCTGCTTCGGCCGGGGGACCGGCTGACCTTGGATGGACTGCAGCAGGAATTCGGTGTTTCCCGCACCGTGGTGCGGGACTGCATGCGGACCCTCGAATCGATGAACCTCGTATATTCCAAACGGCGTATAGGAATTGTGGTGCAGGAACCGGAGCGGTGGAATGTTTTCGACCCGCGCATCATCCGGTGGCGCCTTGCCGGTCCGGGCAGAAACACGCAGTTCCGTACGCTGACCGAATTGAGGGTGGGCGTGGAGCCCGTGGCCGCGGCGGGTGCGGCGCGCCATGCGGGCACAGCTGAGCGGGCCCGCATCGTAGAGCTGGCCGGTCGGATGCGGAGACAGGGTGAAGCAGGGGAGCTGGAAGCATTCCTGCAGACGGATATAGAATTCCACACCCTGCTGCTTCGGGTCTGCGGAAACGATATGTTCGCCTCACTGCAGGATGTGGTGGCGGCGGTGCTGACCGGTCGCACCAGGCAGGGGCTGATGCCAACATGTCCCCGGAAGGAAGCCCTGGAGGGACACGAGCTGGTGGCAGCTGCAGTGGCGGCCGGGGACAGCGGTGCCGCACTGGCGCATATGAGCGCCCTGCTGGAAGAAGTCCGTCGGGCCGTCACCAACTGAGCGCCGCACGGCCGGCGTGCTTCGGAAAGCGGACGCCGGCCGTGAACGGAAGCTGCTGCTAGCGGGTGGCTTCCTGATTGCTGTCTTCGGGGTTGACCACGTCCGCGGTGGCGGAAATGTTTTCTGCATCCACCATCCACGCGTACTGCTCAAGCTTGGCAATAAAGCCGTGCAGGATGTCAGCGGTGGTGGGATCTTCCTCATCCACCTGGTCATGGACCTTGCGCATGGTCCCGACTACGCCTTCCAGCATGGCCACCACATGGGTGACGGTGTCGCGGGTGTCCACCAGTCCGGCAGGGAAGGGCGGAAGGCTGGTGCCTTCGGCAACGGCCACGCTGCGGCCGTCAGGAACAGCCCGCAGCGCACGCATCCGCTCGGCCAGTTCATCAGCGAAAAGCCGTGCATCGTCAATAATCTCGTCAAGCTGCAGGTGCAGGTCGCGGAAATTCTTGCCCACCACGTTCCAGTGCGCCTGCTTGCCCTGCAGATGCAGTTCAATCATGTCCACAAGCACAGCCTGCAGGTTGGTGGCCAGTTCTTCTGATGCCTTCATGTTTTCCTCCAAGGTTGACGAAAAATGAGAACCCGATAAACCGTCCGAAAGCAGGGTGTCAGGCGTTCCCTTCACCCGCCGACGGGCGGCTTTCCTCCTTCAGCGTATCCCCGGTCCGATGTCCGGACCACACAGAAACGGTTCCGGCGGGTATCACTGTAAGCAACCTTACTTCCGGTTGATCCGGGTTGTCCTCCTGTGTACGGTGAGGACATCAGGGCCGGTGGTAAACGGCCCGTCCAGATGCAGGATTCGCACTATCGGAGGGACAGTATGACCACCGTAGAAGAGTCAATTGATGTAGCAGTTCCGGTGACAACGGCCTATAACCAGTGGACGCAGTTCGAATCATTTCCGCATTTTATGAGCGGCGTCGTCTCGATTGCCCAGCTCACGGATACCACCAACCACTGGGTGACGAAGGTCGGTGGAGTCGAGCGGGAGTTCGACACCGAAATCACTGAGCAGCATCCGGATGAGCGGGTGGCCTGGAAGAGCACCGATGGCACCACCCACGCCGGCGTCGTGACCTTCCACCGGCTGTCCGAAACGGACACTCGGGTGACGGTGCAGCTGGACTGGGCCCCGGAGACCTTCGTGGAGAAAATCGGTTCCGTTGTAGGTGCTGATGACCGCCAGGTGAAGGCGGACCTGAAGCGGTTCAAGGAGTTTATGGAAAGCCGCGGCTCCGAGACCGGTTCCTGGCGCGGGGATGTCGACGCTCCGGGCAACGCCGCCACCGGCGCGGGCGGCAGCACACCCACGTCCACAAACACCGCAGGGCTGGCAGCAGCCCCGGCAGCGGACCC
The DNA here is from genome assembly GCF_030410475.1 of Arthrobacter sp. YD2. NCBI lineage: Bacteria > Bacillati > Actinomycetota > Actinomycetes > Micrococcales > Micrococcaceae > Arthrobacter > Arthrobacter sp. YD2. The sequence continues at coordinate 174,328 of NZ_JAUHHB010000001.1, read as the reverse complement.
GGCCCTGGATGATCCGGAATCCGGCGGACCGCGGGCCGGTTTGTAGCCTGGACCGCCTGTAGCGCGGACTGCCGCAAAAGTACCTGCGCAAACGGAACTGCGGATGCCTTCGGGCATCCGCAGTTCCGTTTTAACCGGCGCAGCGCCGACTGCGGACCGGGCGCAGCCTAGGCCCGGTCAAGGTCCTTGACGGCCGGCCCTTCCAGCAGCGAGCCGGTGGCGGAGAAGCGCGAGCCGTGGAGCGGACAGTCCCAGGACTGCTCGGCATCGTTCCAGTTCAGGACACCCTTCAGGTGCGGGCAGATGGCAGATACCCGGCTGGTGGTGCCGTTGACCGTGCACGTGCCCACCGGTTTGCCGTTTTCCCTGGATACCACGCCCTGCCCTTCCGGCGGGGCTTCCTCAGTGCTCCGGGCCAGGCCTGACGCCCAGCCGGTGAGCATCTCCAGGCCCACCTCCGCGTTATCCCGCAGCGTCGAGGCAGCATCGAGGGGAGCCACCCGAGGCTTGTACAGTTCGCGGGCCCAGGGGTTCTCGCCGCCGAGGATTTCGGCGCTCAGCGCCAGGGCGGCGGCGACACCGTTGGTCATGCCCCACTTGTTGTAGCCGGTGGCAGCGTAGATGTTGGTTCCCATCAGGGGCAGCTGCCCCACATAGGGAAGGCTGCCGGCCGGTGCATAATCCTGGGCGGACCAGGCAAAACTGGCGGCAGTGCCCACCTCAAAGTTGTCCACGGTCCAGCCGACCAGGTCATCCACCAGTTCCTGCGTGTGTTTTTTCCGTCCCACGGTGTGCCCGTTGCCGCCGGCCAGCAGGTATGAAATGCCCTCCGCCTCGGCGGTGCGCAGGGACCGGGTCGGTGAATCCACGGACAGGTACATGCCCTGCGGCACGTCACCGGTCACGGGCAGGGCCGCAGCATAGGACCTTTCAGGCTTCAGTACCGAAAAGTACCCGCCGCGGTCCAGGATGGGGATGCCGGTGGCCAGTACCAGGTTTCGTGCGGATACCTCCCCGTCACCGGTCAGGACCTTGATGCCCAAGCCGTCCTCGTGGCGGGCTCCGGTCACGCGCACTCCTTCGGCCAGGATGCCGCCGTGGTCCCGGAAGTCCTTCGCCAGTCCGGCCAGCACCGTCAGGGGGTGGAGCTGTGCCTGATCACGCAGTCTCAGGGCGCCCGTGACGGGGAACGGCAGTTCTGTTTCCGTGCTGAATTCGACGTCCAGCCCGGCAGCGGTGGCCGCCTCCTGCTCCTTGCGCAGGCTCCTGAGTCCCTGGGCGGTGGTGGCATAGCTGTAGGCGTCGCGGACCTCGTAGCTGATCCCGTTTTCGTCGCAGAAGCGAAGCAGCCAGCTTTGGCCCTGCCGGTTGGCCTCGACGTACTGCCGCGCAATCCCGGCATTGTGGTGGGAGGTAATGCTGGAAAGCTGCGTCCCCTGCAGCAGTGAAAGCTTGGCGGTGGTATTGCCCGTGGTGACGGCCCCCACGGACCGTGCTTCCAGCACGGCCACCCGTTGTCCGCTGCGGGCCAGCAGCGCAGCGGTGGTGAGTCCGGTCAGGCCGGCACCCACGACCACTGAGTCATAGGATGCGCCGGGTTCGAAGGAGTCGCTGGGGATATGGGGTGCACTGCTGAGCCAAAGAGATAACACGTCAGCCTTCCCGCCGGATGGATGCGGCGATACGGGCGCCGGAACGGACAAAGATCCTGTCGCTGATGAACCTGCTCCGGCCGGAACCGGAACCGGCACCTGCGGCCGGTATCGGGCTAAAACTCATTCGTTCCCCCTCAGGGTCCTTGGAAAGTCAGTATGCTTCCCACCTTGCCCCAATTGTGCAAGAGTTTAAAGTCCCTGATCACCTAATCCTCCCGGCCCGGCCTCCGGTTCCGCGGAGCAGAGGAGTCATCATGGCCTACCCCAGTTACAGTTCTTCAGGCGGCCTTTCCGCCCGTCGGACCAGCGCCCAGATAGCCGCAATGGTTTTCGGAATTGTTTTCCTGCTCATTGGCGTCCTGGGGTTCATCCCCGGGATCACAGCGAATTACAACGCACTATATTTCTCCGGCTATGAATCCGAAGCGGTTCTGCTGGGCGTCTTCCAGGTCTCAGTGCTGCACAACGTGGTCCACATGCTGCTGGGCTTTGCCGGCCTGGCCATGGCCAGGACCAATTCCTCCGCCCGCCTTTACCTGGTGGGTGCGGGCATCCTGTACGCCGTCCTCTTCATTTACGGCCTGCTGATTCCGCTGGATTCAAGTGCGAACTTCGTCCCGTTCAACACGGCCGATAACTGGCTCCACGTGGTTCTGGCCGTCGTAATGATCCTGCTCGGGCTCATTCTTGGACGGGACACCGAACGGCGTCCCTCGGCTGGCGGGGGACCCTCGCGCAGCAGCGGAAACCCCGGGGAGGGCTCCATCCCGAACTAGAGCCGGCTGCACCTTGTATTTGACCGCCGGTGCCTCACTGCTGGCACACTGGGTTCCCTAACTCTGTCCAGCCCGGACAGTCCGTGAAGGAAGGAACCCGGTTGTGTCAGCCGCACTGATGGTCATTGACATGCAGAATGCCTATTTCGAAAGCCCCGCTCTGCAACAGCATCAGGAACGCCTGGTGGAGAAGACCAACGAGCTGATCCGCGAGGCCAAAGCCGCCGGAGTTCCGGTGCTGATGGTGTGCACCGAACATGAACGGGACAAGTCCACCTGGACGCTCAGCATGCTCGACGACGATCAGGGATTCATCTTCAGCGGCAGTAAGCAGGCGGACTTCGTTCCCGGCCTGGAGTGGAATGACCTGCCCCGGCTGGTGAAGACCAGGGACAGCGCATTCATCGGTACCGATGTACTGCTGCGGCTGAGGAACTGGAACGTTGAAACCCTGATCCTGGCCGGCGTTGCGACGCACAACTGTGTTGCCCAGACAGCCGCAGACGCGTTCGCGAACAACTTCCGCGTCCGGTTTGCGCGCGAGGCGCTGGCCTCGACCGACAGCGAGTACGAGGAGACCATTCTCAGAATGCTTTCGGATGAATACCGCCAGCCGGTGCAGAGCTCGGCCGAACTCAAGGACTTTCTGCACAGCTGCAGCTCGCAGGGATGACCTTCCGCCGTGCCGGGTGCTGGTAACCCCGGTCCGGCACGGTTAACGTTGGGGCATGGACGCACAGGACATTCAGCACCGGATCCAGGAACTCGTTACGCAGGAGCAATCCCTGCGGGATACGGACCCGGCAGCTGCACCGGAAAAACATGCGGAAGAGCTGCGCCGGGTTGAGGAACAGCTGGACCAGTGCTGGGATCTGCTGAGGCAGCGCCGGGCCAAGCTGGATGCCGGGCAGAATCCTGATGAGGCACAGCCCCGGCCGATCAGCGAAGTCGAAGGCTACCGCCAGTAGCCGGCCGGGCTAGGCCCCCGCCGCCTTCCCCTGAGCTGACTTCTCTCCGTTCTCCGGCCTGGCCGTGATTTGGCTCAGCAGTGTTGCTGCGCCGATGCTGCGCCGGAATCCGCTTTCACCGCGGAAGGTTTCGCCCAGGGCCCACAGCAGCAGGCAGGCCTTGCTGAGCGTCTTCAGCTGGTCCGCACGCCGCGGCGTCAACGCCATCATGGAGGCGAGGCCGAAGACACCCCAGCCGATGATGGGTGCATTGGGCACCTCGATAACCGTCTGCCTGCCGAACTGATCCGTGAAGAAGTTGCGTGATGCCATAGGACTCAGGCGCCTTTCCTGGTTTTGGCGGTGCTCTTGGAACTGGCTGTTTTGGACTTGGCCGGAGCCTTTTTGGTGCTCCCGCCCTTGGAACCGGCCGACTTTGAGTCCGCACCGCTCTTTTTGTCCCGGTTTTTCTCCACACTGCGCCGCAGTGCTTCCATCAGGTCCAGGACCTTCCCGCCCTCGTCTTCGGATTCCGCGCCGAATGTCTCTTCGGTATCCAGGGATTCGCCCTGTTCGAGCTTGGCGTCGATGAGCGTCTTGAGCTGTTCCTGATAGTCGTCAGTGAACTCAGAGGGATCAAAGTCCGAGCTGAAGGAATCCACGAGTGCCGAGGACATCTCCAGTTCCTTGGCGGAAATCCGTACTTTTTCATCCAGCGACGGGAAGGACGCTTCCCGCACTTCGTCCTCCCAGAGCAGGGTCTGCAGGGTCAGGACGTCCCCGCGCACGCGCAGGGCGCCTAGCCGGCTCTTCTGCCGCAGCGAGAACTGCACAATGGCGGTGCGGTCGGTGTCCTCCAGGGTCCGGCGCAGCAGCACATAGGACTTGGTGGATTTCGAATCAGGTTCCAGATAATACGTACGGTCGAACAGGATCGGGTCCACCTGGTCGCTGGGAACGAATTCCACGACGTCGATCTCCCGGCTTCGTTCAACCGGCAGGGAAGCCAGGTCCTCATCCGTGAGGACCACCGTCTGCTCGCCGTCGTCGTACGCCTTGGCTATGTCCTTGTACTCAACGACTTCGCCGCAGATCTCGCACCGGCGCTGATAGCGGATGCGCCCGCCGTCCTTGCCGTGCACCTGGTGAAGGCTGACGTCGTGGTCCTCGGTGGCGGAATAAACCTTGACCGGTACGTTAACCAGCCCAAAGGCAATAGCGCCTTTCCAGATCGCTCTCATGTAGACCAGTGAACACTAAACTCCGGTGCCGTTGCCAGAGCCCGGTTTCCCTGATTCCGTCTCCTGCAGGTGTTCCCAGAGGAGCCGGTAAACCCTCGGGTCGGAAAAATATGCCTGGTGCGACTCGGGAAACGGCTTACCCGACTGCACCTCGCTGTCGGTGATCCTGCCCATCCGCCCCGCGAAAACACGTTCGGCGCAGAAAGCGAACAGGTCACGCTCGTCCCAGAAGTTCAGCCAGGGTGCTGCGGGAGCGTTGCCCCCGCGTCCCGGCCCAAGGTATGCGAGGGCATCAAGCTGGTAGAACCATGGGGCAGGTGAACCGAGCGTGACCAGCAGGTCCACCCGGCTGCCGGTGAAGTCCGGCGAACTCAGCAGGTCAACGGCCGCCACGGACCCCAGACTGTGCGCGAACAGGACCACCGGGGCATCCTGGTCGGTACTGCCCAGGGCATCCGCCAGGACGGTGCGGGCGCCCTCTCCCTGCCGCAGATAATAGGCGACCTTGCTGAAGAAGTCTCCGGCTGCGTCGGTCAGGCGGATCCGATGCCGGACGGCGGCGTCTGTCACCACACCCAGGACCAGATCCTGCAGCGTCTCGCCCAGCCGCGCGGCCTCCGGCACGGACGGGACGGCCCCGGCCACGGAGGCCTGGCGAACCGGGTCCGCGGTGCTGACATCGGCCCCGAACAGGGCCAGGGCCAAAGATGCGTCCGAAAGGGCAGGCGGGTCCTCCGCCGAGTACCGTTCCGGCAGGGCGGGAACACCGCTCACGTTCTCGGCCGCGGCAGCGGCCCACTCAATGGTTTGGACCGACCAGCCGGAGAGCCCGGGAACTGTGTTCACCTGTTCCCGGACCTGGTCTGAGAGCGCCGGGTTGGGCCGGCCGGTACCCGGCAGGAAGAGCAGTGTTCCGGGTTTCTCCTGCGGGCCGAGCGGTACACCTTCCATCGGGGCCTCCTCTGCGCTCCGGCGCGGCTGGGGAAAATCACTACGGACACTTTCACACGCCCGCACGCTGACCGCCAGTACCTACGACGACGGCGGTTTACGCCCGGGCGTCCGGGGGCCGGGGCGCCCGCGGAATGCGCCCGCGGGATAATGGGGTGCAGCGAGGGAAGGGGCAGGTGTGGATACCAGAGCAGCAGGGACACCGTCCGGCGGCCCGGAGCCTCAGGGAACGTCGCCTGAGCAGAGGGATCACGGCGACCACGGCGAGGCGGCGACTGATGAGCTGACGGCCGGGCGCTCGGAGCTGTCAGTGGGGCAGGTAGCGCAGCGCAGCGGTGTCAGCGTCTCCGCGCTGCATTTCTATGAGCGTCAGGGCCTGCTTTCCAGCCGCCGGACCCAGGGAAACCAGCGCCGGTTTGACCGCTCCGTGCTGCGGCGGGTCGCTGTGATCCGCGCAGCGCAACAGGCAGGCATCCCGCTGGCCGTCATCAGCCGCGCCTTTGACGAACTGCCGCCGGACGGAGTGCCGGACCAGGCCGACTGGCAGCGCCTCTCCGCAGCATGGCGGCAGGAACTGGATTCCCGTATCCGGCACCTGCAGGCGCTGCGTGACCGTCTGGGCGGCTGTATCGGGTGCGGCTGCCTGTCACTGGCCGAATGCCGGTTTGTGAATCCCGATGACGCCTCGGCGGATTCCGGCACCGGTGCACGTGCCTTTGACGTCTAATCGCGGATTTGACCTCAACAATGGTTGAGGTTTTACCGTTGGAACATACCCTCAACGGGCTGGTCTGCGGAAGGACTCATTAATGGCGCACAATACTGCTCTGTGCGAGCGGGATGTAACGGAAGCATTCAAGGACGCCTTCCGGGCACATCCTGCGGGGGTGGCAATCATCACGGCCAACGGCAGCAGTGGACCGGTGGGCCTGACGGCGTCCTCGGTCTCCTCGGTATCGGCTGAACCGCCCATTCTTTCCTTCTCCCTGGCCTCCATGCACGGAACGGCAGGTGCCATCGCCGGCGCCGGAACCGTAGTAGTGCACCTGCTGGGTGCGGACAATGCCGAGCTGGCCGGGATCTTCGCCCGGCAGGGCGCTGACCGGTTCGGTTCCGCGAGGATCCGGACGCTTCCCGGCGGAGAACCCCTGCTCGAAGACGCGCCCGTGGCGCTGCTCTGCCGGATCGACGGCCGGGTGCCCGTGGGCGGATCCATTCTGATTGCCGCATCCGTCCTGTCGATTCTCCCGGGCAGCACGGGACAGGACCCGCTGGTTTACCACAACCGCACCTTCCACCGGCTGGGCGAGCACTCGGCACTGGGCTAAGGTTCTCCAGCCCGGACCCGCGCCGCCCTCCGGCTGTGAAAACAGGGGATAATCGGGGGAGAACCGGTGGCAGGAAGCCGTCCGGCGAAGGACCCGAAAGAGGACGCAGCAATGGCCAAAAAGAAGTTCAAGGACCTGAGCACGGGACAAAAGAGGGGACTCGGAGTCCTGACAGGCCTGCAGTTCCTGCTTGCCGGCGCTGCCCTCCGGGATATCCGGCGGCGGCCCGCCACCCTGATCCGCGGCAGCCGCACACTGTGGATGCTGGCCTGCGGCATCAACTTTGCCGGTCCCATTGCCTATTTCCTCTTCGGCCGGCGCACGGCCTAGGCATGGCGCGCAGATCCCCAGGAGCCGGAACCAAAGCGCCGGTGCTGGATCCGGTACGCCTGCCTGAACTGGCCAGCGGCACCGGTGTTCCTGTGGGCGGCCATCAGGAGGCCGTGGCATATGCCGATGAATCATTTGCCGGCCTGGAACTGCGCGGTGCGGTTTTTTCCGAATGCAGCCTCACCGGGGTTTCACTGGATGGTGCGGACCTCGCGGCTGCCCGATTCCTGGAATCCCGGCTGGAAAACCTTTACGCTCCGGTATTCCATGCCTCCCGGACCACCTTCCGTGATGTGGAAATCACCAATCCCCGGCTTGGATCTGCCGAGCTGTATGGCGGGACCTGGAACTCCGTCCGGGTGGACGGCGGCAAAATCGACTTCCTGAATCTGCGCGGATGCACGCTTAACAACGTGCTTTTCACCAACACCATCATCGGTGAACTGGACCTGGACGGGGCACGGCTGAACCGGGTCGCCTTCCGCGACTGCCGGATCGATTCCCTGCTGCTGGGCGCAGGCGGCTCGGCGGTGGACGCTGACCTGCGCGGAACTGAATTCCGCAGCATTACCGGCCTTCCCGCGCTCAAGGGCTTCACCATCGACGAGGAACAGTTGCTGCTCCTTGCCCCCTTATTGGCTGCCCAGCTGGGACTGCGGGTGCAGTCCTAGGGCTGTCCGGCGTACTGGTCCCACGGGACGTTCCAGTCACCGAAGCCGTCATCCACGGAAACCGGTCCGGCTTCGGTGTTCAGCACCTGCACCACGTCGCCCGGCTCGAAGGTGTCATAGAAGTACTTGGCGCCCTCAGCAGACATACCAACGCAACCATGGGACACATTGATCCGGCCCAGGGCGCCCACTGCACCGTCGAGGGCCTGATGGACAAACACGCCGCTGTTGGTCAGCCGGCTGGCCCAGGAAGCATCGAAGGGCTCGTAGTAATCCGGATCACCGGGCTTCAACCCGATGCTTTCGGCCCGGAAAGGCAGCTTCTCATGCTGGCTCACCACTACCTGGTATCCGGAAGGGGAAGGCCAGGTGGGTTCGCCGAGCGTCACGGGGAACGTCCGCACCAGCTGCCCGTCAATGAAAACCTGCATGGTCTTGGTGGCATTATCAACCACGGCCAGACGGGTGTTGTGGGTATTGAACGTCCGGGTCTCGTTGAAGTTGCCGATCATTCCGTTGCCAAAGTCCACCCCGAAAAGCTGCATATCCACCGTGATGGCACTATTCGGTGCCCAGAAGGCCTCCGGACGGTACCGCACCTTGTTGTCGGTGATCCAGTGGAAGGCTCCGGTCTGTCCGGAGGTGCTGGTGATCTTGATAGCCTGCTCCACCGCGTCCTTGTTGGTGACCGGCTCGCTGAAATTGATTTCGATCGGCTGGCCAACGCCTACTACTGAGGCGTTCTGCGGGTACATAAACGCGTTGGCTTCATTGGCAGGTTTCACCGTTTCGAAGGTCTGTGACCGGGTGCTTTCCTTGCCGGCCTGGTCGATCAGCACCACGTCCATGGCGTATTTGGCGTTGAACACCAGCGGTTCATCGGCGGTCCAGGTGGCCGCATCAGCGGAGAGGACACCGTCCACGGTTTCTCCGCCGGTCTCGGGCTTCAGACTGACCTTCTTGATGGTGGCGTTGGTTGCCGTCACGGTGGGCATGGACGCCGGGTTCACTTCCACGGCTCCGTCTGCGGGCGTGGTGGTGATGGATACCGGGGCCGCGGAAACGGACGGAGTGGCCGAGGCCGTGGCCGTGGCGGGCTGATCGCCGGCTGAGGGCCCGACCATCCCGGTGGCGAACGCCGCACCTATGCCGCCGCCCACCACGAGTACACCCGCAACAACGGCGGCGATGATCCACTTACGGCTCTTTTTGTCCTGGCCTGCGTTGTCCTGCACTGCGACGGTCCCCTCAAAGTACAAGCCGTCAGCACCTTCGAAATCCCTCTTCGAAAACCGGCGGCGTCATCCAGGCTGTACCAGCTGTACCGGCGCCCTCTGTCCTACCCGATGATATTCGATCCCCGGGCAGCGGTGTGCGGCGTTACCGAACTGCGGCCCGGGCCGCAGGCCTTTGTTTAGGCGGACTCCGTCATGCGGGCTGCCTGGCGGGTGATGTTCCTCGCCATGGACGGAAAGATGAGGCCGTGGAACGGGGCAATCAGCCACCAGTACAGGCGTCCGGCCAGTCCCTTGGGGAAGTAAATGGCCCGCTGCCGGTACAGGCTGCCGCCCTCACCGTCCGGCTCCACGCGCATTTCCAGCCAGGCTTTGCCCGGCACCCGCATCTCGGCCCGCAGCCGCAGCAGTGTTCCGCGCTCCAGCAGTTCCACCCGCCACCAGTCGACCACATCGCCGGTGAACAGCGTGGTGGGATTGCGCCGGCCGCGGGTCAGCCCGGCACCGCCCACTGTTTTGTCCAGTACCCCGCGGATGGCCCAGGCCATGGGCAGGGAGTACCAGCCGTTGCGGCCGCCCACGCCTTCAATAACCTTCCAGACGGCGGCCGGGTCCACGGCGGAGCGGCGCTGCCGGGAATCCACATATACGGTCTGGCCGGCCCAATCGGGGTCGCTGGGCAACGGGTCCGATGCCAGGTCCGAGGACGCCGAGGCATTTGCCCAGGTGGTTTCCACCTCGCCTCGCTTTTCCTTGCCCAGGGCTCGCCGGACGGCGTCGTGATAATCCGTGAGGCCGCCTTCCGGAAGCGGCACATACCGGTCAATGTCGTGTTCCTTGGCAACGGCGTCGTGCTGCAGGGATTCCACCAGCGGCAGGGACATGGAGCGTGGAATCGGCGTCACCAGGGCCACCCAGTGCCCGGCCAGCCGCGGCGCCGGGAGCGGCAGCGCATAGATCCGCCGCCGGGGCAGCCCGGCCTCCTCGGCATATCCGTTCATCAGCTCGGCGTAGGTAAGCACTTCCCGGGACCCGAGGTCGAAGGTGCGGTTGACCTCGGCGGGGATATCCACGGCACGGACCAGATAGTGCAGCACATCGCGGACGGCAATCGGCTCGATGCGGCGGCGCACCCAGCTCGGTGCCGGCATCACCGGCAGTGTTTCCGTCAGGTGACGGATCATCTCAAAGGAAGCGGATCCGGAACCGATGACGACGCCGGCCTGGTAAACCACCGCGGGCACCTCGCCTTCGAGCAGGATCCGCCCCACCTCGGTGCGGGACTTCATATGCGGGGACAGCTCGCCCTCTTCCGGATGCAGTCCGCCGAGATAGACAATCCTTTTCACACCGGCCTGGGCCGCGGCGTCGGCCACAATATGCGCGATGGCGGATTCCTGGTCGCTGAACCCCTTGCCGGAGGCCATGGAATGCACCAGGAAATAGAGGGTGTCGATCCCGGAGAAGGCCTCCACTGCGGATTCCTTCTCGGAAAGATCGCCCTTGACCACCTCCACGTCCGAGGCCCAGGGCACGTCGGAGAGCTTTTCCGGAGAGCGGGCGAGGACGCGCACATCATGCCCGTCTTCGAGCAGCAGGGGAACAAGGCGTCCGCCGATGTAGCCGGTGGCGCCGGTGACCAGGACATGCTGGCGTTCTGTCATTTTCCCAACATACACACGGGGTGTCGCCATTGGTCAGGGAAGCGGAACGCTCTGCGCGAAACTCCCCGAAACGGGGATCAGGGATTATCAGCCCCCTGACGAAATACTGGCGTTTGCCCCGTATCCCGGTAAGACTAGGGGACATGGCGACAGGCGGAGGGAAAACGCAGGAAACCGTCAGCGTGGAGGGACACCGGCTCCGCCTGACCAATCTCGACAAGGTGCTGTACCCCGAAACGGGAACCACCAAAGCCGACGTCATTTCCTATTACGCCGCCGTGGCGGATTACATGCTTCCGCATTCACGCAACCGTGCGGCCACCCGCAAACGGTGGGTGCACGGCGTCGGTACACCGGAGGAGCCGGGACAGGTGTTCTTTCAGAAGAACATCGAGGACTCCGCGCCGTCGTGGGTGAAACGGTTCCCCATTGAGCACAAAACCTCGACCAACTATTACCCGGTGGTCAATGACCTGGCCACCCTCACCTGGCTGGCCCAGTCAGCGGCCCTGGAGATCCACGTGCCGCAGTGGCAGTTCGGCCCGCGGGGCAAAATCGGCGCTGCGGACCGGATGGTGCTGGACCTGGATCCCGGAGAGGGCGTCGGGCTGGCTGAGTGCGCCGAAGTAGCCCGACTGGCCCGGTCCATCCTCTCGGATATGGGCCTGGATGCCCGGCCGGTCACCAGCGGGTCCAAGGGAATCCACCTGTACGCAGCGCTGGACGGCAGCCAGACCTCGGATGAGGTCAATGCGGTGGCCCACGAGCTGGCCCGGGCGCTGGAGGCGGATAACCCTGACCTGGTGGTCAGTGATATGAAGAAGTCACTGCGCCGGGGCAAGGTACTGGTGGACTGGAGCCAGAACAACGGCAACAAAACCACCATCTGCCCCTATTCGCTGCGTGGGCGCTTCCAGCCGACCGTGGCTGCTCCCCGGACCTGGGCGGAGCTCGAGGATCCCGGCCTGGCTCAACTGGATTACGAGCAGGTGCTGGAACGCCTCGATGATCCGGACCCGCTGGCCGGGATGGCGGACGGAACCTTTGCGGAGAAAGCATTGGAAGAGGCGGTTGAAGAGGAAGCGGGCGGCAGCCGGTCCGCGGACCGGCTGGGGAAATACCGGAGCATGCGTGACGCGGCCAAAACCCCGGAGCCGGTCCCGGAAGAGCCGTCCACCCCCACGGAGGGGAACAGCTTCGTTATCCAGGAACACCACGCCCGCCGCCTGCACTGGGATTTCCGGCTGGAACACGACGGCGTGCTGGTTTCCTGGGCGCTGCCCAAAGGACCGCCGTCCACCACCGGCAAAAACAATCTGGCGGTGCAGACCGAGGACCATCCGCTGGATTACGGAACCTTCGAAGGACATATTCCCAAGGGGGAATATGGCGGAGGAGACGTCAAAATCTGGGATCACGGCACCTACGAGCGGGAAAAATGGCGGGACGGCAAGGAAGTCATTGCCGTTCTGCACGGCCAGCCCGACGGCGGCCTGGCGGGACAGGGTGCGGCGGACCGGCGTTTTGCCCTGATCCACACCGGCTCGGGCGGTGATAAGGCAAACAACAACTGGCTCATTCACCTCATGAAGGATCAGCCAAAGCCCGGTGAAAAAGGCAGGGATGACGAGTCCGACGGCGGCGTGAAGGTAAAGCCGGAGGCGGGGAGGCCCCGGCCCGCGACGCCTCAGGCCGCCGTCGCAGCGGCGGCGGAGGCTGATACCGGTCCTGCACCGACCGTGCCGGAGGAAGGAACGGATGACTCCGTCCCGGTGATCGAACCGATGCTGGCGACGGCGGGCAGCCGTGCCGAAATCAACAACGATGACGAATGGGCCTTCGAGATGAAATGGGACGGCGTGCGCGCCGTCGTGACCGTAACCCCGGAAGGGACCCGTCTGATCAGCCGCAACGGCAAGGATATGACCGCCGCCTATCCGGAACTGGCAGATCTCAGCGGGCACCTGAACGGGGAGCGGGCCGTACTGGACGCGGAAATAGTGACGCTTAACAAGGCCGGCCGCCCGGACTTCGGGCTGCTGCAGCCGCGGATGCATCTGAGTAAGCCGCGGGAAATAGCCGCCGCGGCGCAGCGGACGCCGGCGCACCTGATGGTCTTCGACCTGCTGTGGCTGGACGGCAAGTCTCTGGAGGAGCTGGGCTACGAACAGCGCCGGGAAATCCTCGAATCCGCGGTGGAAGCCACCCCGGACGGACACCTGCAGGTGCCCCCGGCGCTGGACATGGGCATGGATGAAGCCGTCGCCGCCAGCAAGGAACTCGGCCTGGAAGGAGTGATGGCCAAACGGCGCACCAGCACCTACAGCCCGGGCCGGCGCTCGAAAAACTGGCTGAAGCTGAAGAACCAGTTCAGCCAGGAAGTGGTGGTGGTGGGCTGGCGGCCGGGCCAGGGCAACCGGCAGAACAAGGTGGGCTCGCTGCTGGTGGCCATTCCCGACGGCGTGGACCTGAAATACATCGGCCGGGTCGGCTCAGGACTGAGTGAAAAGGACCTGGCACTGATCGGTCCAAGGCTGAAGAAAATGTCCCGCAAAACCCCGCCGCTGGACGATGTGCCCGGAGCCGACGCTTCGGATGCCCAATGGGTACGTCCGGCACTGGTGGGGGAAGTGACGTTCTCCGAGCGCACCGGCAGCGGAAAACTGCGCCACCCCGTTTGGCGCGGCCTGCGCCCGGATAAAAAACCCTCCGACGTCGTGGTGGAGCCGGCCTAGCCGCGCGTCCGCCGGATCCCGTGAAAGGACCCCGAACATGACCGAGAGCAGCACCGCAGGAACCGGACACCTTCCCGCCGAACGCATCCCCGGCACCGAGCCGCACCACGACGGCGAACTCGCCGGCGTGGACGCGTGGTGGCGGGCGGCCAACTATCTGTCTGCGGGCCAGATCTACCTGCGGGACAATCCGCTGCTGCGCCGGCCGTTGGAGGCCTCCGACGTCAAGGCGCGGCTGCTGGGCCACTGGGGCACCACGCCGGGACTGAACTTCATCTATGCCCACCTAAACCGGCTGATCCGCGAACAGCAGCGAAAGGTCCTGTTCATCACCGGGCCCGGGCACGGCGGACCGGCCAACGTGGCCAACGCGTGGCTGGAGGGCACCTACTCGGAGATCTACAGCCACGTTGGCCGCGATGAGGACGGGCTGCGCACCCTGTTCCGGCAGTTCTCCTACCCCGGCGGGGTGCCCAGCCACGCCGCCCCGGAAACCCCGGGATCCATCCACGAAGGCGGCGAACTGGGCTATTCCCTCGCCCATGCCTACGGTGCCGTCTTCGACAATCCGGATCTGATTGCGGCCACCGTCATTGGCGACGGCGAAGCGGAAACCGGCCCCCTGGCTGCCAGCTGGCATTCCAACAGTTTCCTGGACCCGGCCGTGGACGGCGCGGTACTGCCCATCCTGCACCTGAACGGCTACAAGATTGCCAACCCCACCATCCTGTCCCGGATGCCCGAGGAACAGCTGCTCAAACTGCTGGAGGGCTACGGATACCGGCCTTACGTGGTGACCGTGGAGGACCCGACGGCGGTTGGGCAGGCGCACGAGGACTTCTCCGCCGTGCTGGAAACCTGCCTTGCCGAAATCACCGCCATCCAGGCGCCCTACCGCACGGGAGAGCGCACCGCGGTGCCGGCGGATGTGCCCGGTGCGGAAACCGACGAGGTGCATGCCCCGCGCTGGCCGATGATTGTGTTCCGCTCACCCAAGGGCTGGACCGGCCCCGGAATGGTGGACGGACTTCCGGTGGAGGGGACCTGGCGGGCGCACCAGGTGCCGCTGTCCGAAATCCATGACAACCCCGAGCACCTGGCCCAGCTGCAGGAATGGATGCTCTCCTACCGGCCGGCGGAACTGTTCGACGCCGAGGGCAGGCTGGTGGCGGAGATCGCCGCGCTGGCCCCGCCCGGGGAGCTGCGGATGAGCGCCACCCCCTACGCCAACGGCGGACGGCTGCTGCAGGATCTGCGCCTGCCCGGGTACGCGGACCATGCGGTGAAGATCGATCATCCAGGATCGGAACGGGTGAGCCCGATGTTTAATCTGGGCGGCTACCTCCGCGAGGTGATTCGGCAAAACCCGTCCAATTTCCGGATCTTCGGTCCGGACGAGACGGCATCCAACCGCCTGCAGTCCGTCTACGACGTCACTGACAAGGCCTGGCAACAGCGCATCGATGAACTGGATGAGCATCTGGCCCGCAGCGGGCGGGTGGCCGAGGTGCTCTCCGAACACCTCTGCGAGGGCTGGCTGGAAGGTTATCTGCTGACCGGCCGGCACGGGGTCTTCAACTGCTACGAAGCCTTTGTGCACATTGTCGATTCCATGTTCAACCAGCACGCCAAGTGGCTGAAGGTCAGCCGCTCCCTGTCCTGGCGCCAGCCCATCGCCTCGCTGAACTACCTGCTCTCCAGCCATGTGTGGCAGCAGGACCACAACGGGTTCTCGCATCAGGACCCCGGCTTCATTGACCACGTGGTGAACAAAAAGGCGGAGGTCATCCGGGTGTACCTGCCGCCGGATGCCAACACGCTGCTGGCCGTGGCCGGAAACATCCTGGCCAGCCGGGACCGGGTGAACGTAGTGGTCTCCGGCAAGCAGCCGGCGCCGGTCTGGCTTAATCCGGAACAGGCGCTGCTGCATGTGGAGCGCGGCGTGGGCATCTGGGACTTCGCCGGCAGCGAAGACACCGGCCCTGGCGGGAAGACCGAGCCCGACGTCGTGATGGCCTGCGCCGGTGACGTGCCCACCCTGGAAACCGTGGCCGCCGCGGCCCTGCTGAAGGAGCAGCTGCCCGAGCTGAAAATCCGGGTGGTCAATGTGGTGGACCTGATGGCGCTGCAGGATCCGCGCGAGCATCCCAGCGGCCTGCCGGACCGGGATTTCGACACCCTTTTCACAACCGGCAAGCCGGTGATTTTCGCCTATCACGGCTACCCGTGGCTGATTCACCGGCTGACCTACCGGCGCACCAACCATGAAAACCTGCACGTGCGCGGCTACAAGGAGGAAGGCACCACCACCACGCCGTTCGACATGGCCATGCTGAACCAGATTGACCGCTTCCAATTGGCCATCGACGTGCTGGACCGGGTAGCGTCGCTGAGATCGACGCAGGCGTCCTTCCGGCAGTATCTGCAGGACGAACGGGCACGTGCCCGGCAGTACACCCGCGACGAGGGGCAGGATCCGCCGTACATCACCGGCTGGAACCTGCAGGAAGCAGAGCAGGACACGCCCGGCTGAGGTTTGGCCAGGCGCGGTACGCACAGGCTTCGGCGCCGGCCCACCGGCCGGCCGCCGTGGAAAAAGTACTATCCATCCATCGAAGGAGAGTTCATTGACCACTGATCAGACGAGCGTTGTAGTTTCCCGGGTCATCGATGCCTCGGCCGCAGACATCTTCAATCTGTTGTCCAACCCCGAGCGCCACCATGAGCTGGATGGTTCCGGCATGGTGGTCTCGGACGAGAAGACCGACCGGATTACGGCTTCCGGCCAGGTTTTCACCATGAACATGCACAATGAAAAAATGGGCGACTACCAGACGGATAACCACGTCACGGGGTACGACCACAACAAGATCCTGGCCTGGCAGACCGCCCCGGCCGGCACCGAACCCAAGGGCTGGCAGTGGGTCTGGGAACTCCAGCCCGACGGCGCGGACTCCACCGAGGTCACGCTGACCTATGACTGGTCCCACGTCACCGACAAGGACACGCTGAAGCAGGTCTCCTTCCCGATGGTGTCCAAGGACGACCTGGAGGAATCGCTGAACAAGCTCGCGGCAGCGGTTTCCGGAGCGTAGCGGCTTTCCACAACATACGACGGCGGCCGGTTCCCTTTCATAAGGGGACCGGCCGCCGTCGTTATGCCGGGACAGCCGAACTCCGTCGAACCGAACTCCGTCGAACCGAACTCAGTCGAACCGAACTACAACCTTGTCCGCAGCGCCAGGCGTCTTCGCCAGCTCAAGCGCTTCCAGGGACCGGTCGAACGGCAGGACATCGCTGATGATCAGGGCGTATTTCTGCCAGTTCTCGATGATGTCGTCGGTGACCTCGAAGATCTCGGTGGGGTAGCCCATCGCGAAGACAATGGTCAGTTCCGTGGTGAGGATGGAACCGAAGTCCAGCTCCACGGGGTTCTTGTGCACGGCAACCACACCCAGCACTGCACCGGATTTCGCCACGTCACCGACCGTCTTGGGAATCACGGGCGCACCAGCGGCGTCGAGGAAGATATCCGTGCCGGAGCGGGTGCCGCGGACAAGCATTGTGGCGCCGTCTCCGTGCAGCTCGACCAGCCGGGCTGCTACGTCCTCCTCCGCGGAGTTGATGACCGCGTCTGCACCGATCTGCAGGGCTTTCTCCAGACGGGACTCAATGATGTCCACAACAACGATGTGTGAGGCGCCACGGCGGCGGTAGCCCAATACGGCACCCAAACCGATGGGACCCGCGCCGAAAACCACTACCTTGTCGCCGGGCTTGGGGTTGGTGCGGTTCACGGCGTGGTAGGCCACGGCCATGGGTTCGTTGAGCGCAGCGACCTCCCACGGTATTTCAGTGGGAATTACGCGGAGTTGGCGGCCGGGAACGGCGTCCTTGACCAGTACATATTCGGACAGTCCGCCTTGCGCACCGCCGCTGCCCAGCAGCCCGTCGGTAAAGGCCATGGTGTCGATAACCACGTGGTCCCCTACAGAGAATCCCTCAACCTCGGCGCCGACTTCCGCCACTTCGGCAGCCGGTTCATGCCCCAGCGGGGTAGCCCCCTGGCGCGGCGGAATCCCGCCGACGTGGCTGTAGAACGCATCGGAACCACAGATTCCGCAGGCTTTCATTTTCAGGAGGACGTCGCGGGGGCCGGGGGCCGGCCGGTCCACCTCCACCCATTCATTGGTGTCCGGACCGGTGACGTGGACGGATTTCATGGTGTTCTCCCTGATGGTGATGGTGATGGTGATGGTGGGTGCGGGATAGAGCGACGGCGGCCGGTCCCTTCCCTCGGGAAAGTGCCGGCCGCCGTCGTTTTGGGTGCGGTTGTTAGACCGCGGACCAGCCGCCGTCGGAAGGCAGGATGGCGCCGTTGATGTTGACGCCGTCGTCGCTGAGCAGGAACGTGATGGACGCCGCCAGGTCCTCGGCCGAGGCGAGGCCCGGGATGTTGACCCGGGCGGGGGAAAGGCGGGCCTCACCGTACTCGCTGGTCTTGCCGCCCATCGGAATGCCGGTGGCCACGCCGCCCGGAGCAACCGCATTTACACGTATGCCTTCACGGGCATACATAAACGCGGTGCTGCGGGTAATGCCCACCACGGCGTGCTTGGAAGCGGTGTAGGCCACACCGGAGGCGGAGCCGCGCAGGCCCGCTTCGGAGGTGATGTTCACAATGGAGCCCTTGCCGGCTTCGAGCATGGTCGGCAGTACGGCGCGGGTGAGGCGCATCAGGCCGTCCACGTTCACGGCGAAGATCTTCTGCCACATGGCGTCGGAGACCTCGTGCAGCGGGGAGAAGTCGTCATTGATGCCTGCCACGTTGGCCAGACCGTCGATCTGTCCGCCGGCAGCGGCAATGATGCGCTCCACGGCGGCGGCGTCGGTGAGGTCCGCAGCGACCGGGACAATGGCTTCGCCGGTCTGCTCCGCGAGCTCGGTGATCTTTGCCTCTGCCATGTCTACGGCGATCACGCGGCCGCCTTCACGGGCAATTCGGGAGGCGGTGGCGCGGCCGATGCCGGAGCCGGCGCCGGTAACGATCACGGTCTTGCCATCGAAGCGGCCGGCGACCGTGGGCAGCACTGCTGCTTCGGTTTCGGGCATAACGCCGCCGTTGGCCGCCTTCACGAGTTCATCCACGGCGGCCTGCGGGAACTGGCCCTGGCTCAGGTCCACCAGCTGCTGCAGCTTCAGGGTCAGCGCCGGGCCCAGGCTGGACTCGTCGCTGCCTGCCTGGGCAAGCATGCCGCGGATGGCGGGGCCGCCTGCCGGGTGGTCGAGCCACTGCTGGACGGTGTTCTGGGCGGTGATGGGCTGGTTAGCCATGGACCGGTCCTTTCCAATCGGGGGCGGCCGTGGTTTGGTGCGACCGCAGGTTGCGAGGCAGTCTACCCGTGCCGGTGGATTCGTCACTTACACGTGTAAGTTGCCTGTAATGTCAGACTACCGGAGAAATCCGACGGGCATAAGACGGAAAGGACGGCCGTGGAACGCAGGGCCACCTCGAGCGATGTAGCGAAGACGGCGGGCGTGTCCCGCGCCACAGTCAGCTATGTGCTGAACGGCCGGACAGGCCAAAGTATCTCCGCTGCCACCCGGAACCGGGTTCTCGCAGCAGCCCGGGAACTCGGCTACACGCCCTCCACTGCTGCACGCACGTTGCGCCGCGGACGCAGCGACTTGGTATTGATGCTGCTCCCGCCCGAACCCCTGGGCCGTGCCCTGGCCATGATTATCGACGCCGCGTCCGAACAAGTGGAACGGAACGGGCTGCGCCTGGTGGCCCACCGGGTACCGTCCCGGGGCGGGGCGGTACCCCTGGTGCAGTCCCTGGCACCCGCAGCGCTGATTTTGATTGCCCCGCTTCCGGACGCTGAGATCGCCGCCGTCCAGGCTGCCGGGATTACGGTTGTTTCGCTGCCGCAGACGGCGGGGGACCCGCTGGCTCCTGATCTGGGCATTGGCGCGATGCAGGTGAAGCACCTGGTGGAATCCGGGCACGAGCGGATCGGTGTGGCCGTGCCGCCGGAATCCGGGTACGCCTGGCGGGTGAAGGTCAGGCTGGCCGCGATCCGGGATGCCTGTGCCAGGTACGGCCTGCCCGCACCCGCCGTCGAGCGTCTCGGGCTGGAAGCAGCAGAGGCGGCGGCCGCCGTCGAGCGCTGGCTGGAGGGGGAACAGCGCGTCAGCGCGGTCTGCGCGTTCGACGACGACCACGCCTTCGCAGTGCTCTCCGGGCTGTCGGTCCACGGGCTGCAGGCACCCCGGGACCTGGCGGTGATCGGTGCCGAAGACATTCCGCTGGCCGGGCTGGCCGTGCCGCCGCTGACCACCGTCAGCGTGGATGCCCGCCGGCTGGGGGAGCATTTTGCCCAGGCCGCGCTGGCGTCCGCCTCCGGAGCAGGCGAGGACGGTGCGGCGCTGGCAGTGGCGGGACCGCCCGCCGTCAGCCTGATACTGCGCGCCTCGGCCTGAAACCGGGCACGCTCAGCCGGCGAGCTGCCGGAGGATGTACCGGTGCTACCCGTGCGGCCATGCCGCCACGGCCTTCTCCACAGCCCGCCGGGCGTTGGCTTTCAGCGGTTCCACGAGGTTGATCACCGGTTCGGCCGCCCGTTTGCCCCGGGGCGGCCGCCAGGTGCCCACCACCGTGCCGTCGAAAAGGACGGCCGGCCGGAAGATGCCGTTTTTGCCGGGCACCACCGCCTGCAGGGCGGCCGGCCCGGCCACCAGGGAGCGGTCCGCATACCCGAGGATCCACTCGTCGAAGCCCGGTACCAGTGTTGCGCCGGAGGGCTCCGGCTCCGATGCCTCCCCGATCAGCCACGCCGGGCGTCCCTGCACCAGCACTTCCTGAAGATCCGCCACCCCCGCAGCGGCGCGGCGCACCACGGTTTTGGGCAGCTTGGTCCACCAGGCCAGATCGGCCTCGGAGACGGGACCGCGGGCCAGCACGAAGCCTCGGACAAGTGCGCTGAGGTCCCCGCCGCCTGCGCCGTCGTGCTCCGTGAGGGTGGCAAGCTGTTCGGTGCCGGAAGGCGTAAACCGGCCCCAATGGAACAACCCGTCCACGGCCAAATGCATCAGCAGGTGGTATCCGCGTCCGTCGCCCGTCCGGATCCCGGCGGCGGCCCAGAGATCCATGACCTCGGCCCGCCGCAGCGGACGCTCCTGCAGCGCCTCCCGCAGGGAGTCCCGGCCACGGCGAAGCACCGACTCCTCCAGGCCCAGTTCCGTCCGTCGCCGGGCCGTCGCGGTGTGGGTGCGCTCCGCCGTGAAATGAAGCAAAGCAGCCAGATGCCCCGGCGTGGTGGCGAACAGGGTGCCGCGCATGGGCCATCCCCGCACCAGATCGCCGCTGTCAAAGGCATCCCGGACATCCTGCACGGTGGTGCCGGGCCGTGACCGGATGGCGATGGCGCGTAGGACGGCGGGCAAATCCTGTCCCTGCAGGCCCACGGCCCGCCGCACCGCTTCGGCGGGTGCAAGGTCTGATCCGGTCAGCAGGTGGGACCGCAGGCGGAGTCTCCGCGCCTGCGCATCCGTGAGGTTCTGGGCCACGGTGCCCAGCCTGACCTACCCTGGCGGTACTGGCAAGGAGTCAAAGCCCGCCCCGCTGCCGGGACCGGAGCGGAAAACGCCCGGAACGCGTGCGCAGCAGTGGTCAGGGCTGCTGGTCCTCTTCCCTGGCGCGGAAAATCTGCATCTGCCGGTAACGGCGGCCCAGGGACTCGCGCCGTGGCTTCACCGGGGCGTCTTCCGGCTCTGCAGTGAGGTCAATGTGCTTTTGCCGAAGCGCCACAGGAGCAGGTCATCGAGCAGGCGGTCCGGGCCCGGGGAATACCGGTGGTCCAGTGCGGCACGTACCTTGGTGATGGCATCGGCTTGCAGCAGCCCGGCCAGGTCCATGGTGGTCTTCATGCCGTGGGCGGCCAGCAGTTCCGCCGCCCAGCCCCAGTCATCCCCGGATTTGCGGTTCACATGCGGCAGCAGGGTCAGCCAAACGTCGCGGATCCGGTTCGGGGTCAGCGGCGCGCTGCCCTCACCGTCTTCATCCCAGAAACCGGTCACCGTCTCATACCGTTCATGCAGCTCGGCAAAAGCGGTCTCCACGGTTTCCAGCATGGCGGCCGTGGCGGTGAACTGGCGGTCAAAGTACGGGCTCCAGGCCCGCGGGTCGCCGGCCTTGAAGCGGATGTCATGCTCAATCTCAGACCAGGCATGTGCCAGCACGGTGCGGATCTGCACTTCGAACAGGTAGCTGCCGTTGGGGCGCTGGTCCGGTTCCAGCAGTTTGTGGAACTGCCGTACGGTCTCGTTCTGGATGGTCCGCAGGATCAGGTGGCGGCTGGAGTAGCCGTAGGTGCCGGATTCGATGGACCCGATGTCCTTCTCCCGGTCGCCGCGGCAGTCGAATTCCGCCCGCTGGCGCTTGATCAGGTTGGCCGCTTCATCCACTTCGTGCGGCAGGGTCATAATGACGCGCAGACCCACCAGGTCCGTGAGGTTGCGCATCGGATCGGGAAACAGGAGCGAGGGCAGCTCACCGGGGTTTTCCGGCGGCAGCATCCGCGAGGCCTTGTCCCGGAAGGACTCCACGGACTTGGTGCGGGAGGCGACGAAGAGCGGCTTCACCGGGCTGTCCGCGAAAACGCTGCGCAGATTCGCTTCCATCTCAGCGGTCACTGCCTCCAGCCCGGGGCGTACCCGGGCATATTCGTCAGTACTTGCCTGGACCACCGGCCGCAGCCGCTCATCCAATGTGTCCCACGCGCTCAAAACGAAATCCCTTTCCCCTGCCTGCCACCAGCCTATGGCACGGTCCTGACCAAACCGCCGGGGATACCTGGCGGTAGGCTCCCTATCAGATTAAGCCCCCGCCGGAAGGATCCCCATGTCAGCACCGCCCCGACGGATTGCCTACGGCCCCGGCCCGGAGCAGTACGCCGAGCTGACGCTGCCGTCCGGCGGCTCACCCTCCCGGGGCACCGTGGTCATCATCCACGGCGGATACTGGCGGGCGCCGTACACCGCCGAGCTGGGCAGGCCGCTGGCCCGGGACCTGGCTGACCGCGGTTTTGCCTGCTGGAACCTGGAATACCGGCGGGCGGGAAACGGCGGCGGATGGCCGGTTACCTTCTCCGATATCCGTGCAGGCATCGACGCGCTGGCTGACACGGCCTGCAGCTTCGACATTGACCTGTCCACGATCACCCTCCTGGGCCATTCCGCAGGCGGCCATCTCGCCGTCCTCGCGGCCGCGCGGGCGGGCTCCCGCGTTGCCGTCAGCGGCGTCGTCAGCCAGTCCGGTGTGCTGAACCTGGCCGAAGCACATGAGCTGGGCCTGAGCGACGGTGCCGTGCAGAACTTCCTTGGCTGCAGCCCGGAGGAGGATCCGCAGCGCTACCGCGAGGCCGACCCGATGTTTGCGCTGCCCCTGCACGTACCGGCATGGGTGCTGCACGGGGAGGATGACACCACGGTGCCGTTCACCCAGTCCGCCGGCTGGGCCGAGGCCGCCGCGGCGGCCGGCGGCCGGGTCCACCTGCGCCGCATTCCCGGCGACCATTTCGCCATGATCACACCCGGCACACCGGCCTGGGACGCCGTCGTCCGCGCGGTCGGCGAGGCTGCCGGAATCACCGGCACATAAGGCAACCCGGGAGCTGCTCTGTTAGGTTGAAAGTGTGCTTACAGTCATAGGTGAAGCCCTTGTTGATGAGGTGGTCAGCGATACCGCGCCGCGCCGCTCCCACCCCGGCGGCAGTCCGCTGAACGTTGCCGTGGGCGTGGCCCGGCTGGGGCGCCCGGTGCAGTTTGTGGGCCGCTTCGGTTCCGACGCCAACGGCGCCCTGATTGCCGAACACCTGCGGGCAAATTCGGTCCTGACCGCATTCGCTGCAGATGATCTGCCCACCAGCGTGGCCACCGCCGTCCTGGACCCGGCCGGCGGTGCCCGCTACACCTTTGACCTTGAGTGGCAGCTGCCGGACCTGGCCGCGAACCTGCCGGCCCTGCTGGACGGGACCACCATGCTGCATACCGGGTCCATCGCCGCCATGCTCGCGCCCGGAGCCGGGCACGTCTTCCGTGCCGTGGAACGTGCCCGCGCCTCGGCAACCATCAGCTACGACCCCAACTGCCGGCCGTCCATCATCACTGACGTGTCCTATGCCCGGGAACAGGCCGAGAAGTTCGTGGCGCTGGCCGACGTCGTCAAAGCCTCCGACGAAGACCTGCAGTGGCTCTACCCGGACGAATCCCCGGAAAGCTCGGCTCGGCGCTGGCTTGCGGCGGGACCGTCCCTGGTGGTGGTAACCCGGGGGTCGCGCGGCCCGTGGGCGGTAGCCGCAGCCGGTGACTGCGCCGTCGCGGCACCGACCGTAACAGTCACGGACACCGTGGGGGCAGGCGACTCCTTTATGTCCGCCCTGCTGGTGGGGCTGATGGACCGCGAACTGGACGGCGGCGCCCGGCGCAGCAACCTGGCCCGCATCGGCCTCCGTGACCTGGAAGAGCTGCTTTTCTTCGCTGCGCGTGCCGCCGCCATCACAGTCTCCCGCGCCGGAGCCAACCCGCCGTACCGCAGCGAACTTTCCTAGACCGCGCCGACGCGCCATCGCGCCGAGGCGTCCCCAGGCCCTGCCCTGCAGCGGCCGTCCGTATCCGCCCCGAAGAACCAGGAGAAACAGTGGAAAACAGAGACCCATACGCGAACCTGCCACAGGTGCCGGAGTTCACCGTCGACAGTGAGGAAGTGACCGACGGCGGCACACTTGCGCCGGCACAGTACAGCGGCAGGATGGGGGTTCCCGGGGGCAAGGACGCCTCACCGCAGCTCACCTGGTCCGGGTTCCCGGAGGGGACCCGCAGCTTCGCGGTGACCATGTACGATCCGGATGCGCCGACAGCCAGCGGTTTCTGGCACTGGGCCGCCTTTAACATTCCCGTCTCGGTCATGGGACTTGCAGCGGACGCGGCCAACTCGGCACTGATGCCCGAAGGCACCGTGCAACTGGTCAACGACGCCGGTTTTGCCGGCTTTGTCGGTGCCGCCCCGCCACCCGGCCACGGCCGGCACCGCTACTTTGTAGTGGTCCACGCCGTGGACACCGAAAAGCTGGACGTTGCCCCTGACGCCAGTCCGGCCGCCCTGGGCTTTGCCCTGTTCACGCACACCCTGGGCCGCGGCAGGATTGTTGCCGGGGCCGAAATCCCGGCGGCTGAAATCCCGGCGGCCGAGGCCCCGGAGGCCTGAGCCCCGGAAAGCCGTCGCGGCACGGCAGCACCCGGCCCGGGCCGTGCCCGGGCCGGGTCCGCCAGTAAGCTGGATGGCATGCAGGAACGGACGGGGCCGGTACGGCTGGTAGCGAGCGACATGGACGGCACCATTGTGGGTGCGGACAACAGCATCAGCGACCGCACCGTGCGGGCCTTTCGCGCCTGCCTGGCTGCGGGCATCGACGTGGTGTTCGTGACCGGACGCCCGCCGCGCTGGCTGGATCCGCTCCGTGAACGGATAGGCCATGAGGGAACCGTGATCTGCTCCAACGGAGCCATTACCTATGACCTGGCACAGGACCGGGTGCTCTCCACCTCGCTGCTGCCCCTTGAGCAGATGTTCTCCGCAGCGGAAGTGATCCGCGGGCTTTTCCCGGCGGTGCGTTTCGCGGCTGAAACAGTGGACGGAATCCACCTGGAACCCGGATTCGCCGACACCGGCTCGGCCGAGATCCTCGGTTCCATAGTGCCCCGTCCGCTGCAGGATTCCCTGGCCGGCCAGACCGGAGTGGCCAAGTTCCTGGCCCGTACCCATGACATTTCCCCCGACGAGTTTCTGCACCGGGTAGCTCCCGCAGTGGCGGACCTGGTCACCACCACCCACTCCGCGCCCTCAGCGCCGCTGCTGGAAATGTCCCGGCCCGGGCTGAACAAGGCCGTCACCCTGGCCGGGTATGCGGCCGCCAGGGGTATTGCGGCGGCGGAGTCCGTGGCATTCGGGGATATGCCCAATGACATCCAGATGCTCAACTGGGCCGGCCGCGGTTACGCCATGGCCTCCGGACATCCGGCCGCCCGTGCCGCCGCGGACTACACTGCCCCTGCGTTCAGGGACGACGGGGTTGCCGTGGTTCTTGAACGGCTGCTCGACGCCCGGACAGCAGCCTCAGAAGCTGGTGCGCGGTAATCACCACTGCCAGCCACGCAGCACCCAGGGTCCAGGCCACCAGGACATCCGTCAGCCAGTGATGGCCCAGATAGACGCGGCTCAGGCCGACGGCGAGGGTGAAGGCAGCGGCTGCCGTGACGGCCGCAACCTTGGCCGCGCGGCTCCGCGCATACAGGATCACCAGATAGGCAAGAATCCCGGCAATAACTATTGAGTTCAGGGTATGCCCGCTCGGAAATGACGCCGAGGACTCATACGGCGGCACCGCGT
The DNA here is from genome assembly GCF_030410475.1 of Arthrobacter sp. YD2. Classification (NCBI taxonomy): domain Bacteria; kingdom Bacillati; phylum Actinomycetota; class Actinomycetes; order Micrococcales; family Micrococcaceae; genus Arthrobacter; species Arthrobacter sp. YD2. The sequence continues at coordinate 148,347 of NZ_JAUHHB010000001.1, read as the reverse complement.
CGGCCAGGTCCGGGCGGGTCCGCCCGATCAGTGCCTTGCCGGCAACGGTCATCAGCAGGGACCCCGCTGCAGCTGCGGCGGTAAGGACCAGCGGCGTCCAGGACCGCCAGAGCCGGCACATCACCAGGACGGCGAGTCCTGCCAGGACCGGCATCCCCACGGTGCCGGCCAGGTTGGTGAAGCCGGTGACGGCCGCATCCACCCCGGGGGAACGCAGCTGCAAAGCCAGTTCCAGCGCCGGTTTATCCAGCCCCGCCACGCCGTCCGCATCGGTCACCGATTCGTAGACCTCGGCCGAGGCGAGGGTCAGTGCCAGGGCGGGAAGCAAACCCACGGCCAGCACCAGCAGAAGTGCCACATGGGGAGAGGAGGCACTGCTGATCCAATGCAGCAGCCGGCCCACCCGGTCCAGGACCCCGGTACCGTCGGAACGCTGTGCAGGCTCGGGTGTCATGGCTCCAGTATGCCAAGCCGGGTACACACCCAGTCCAGATTCTGCTGCAATCCGGCCTTCCACACCTGCCACGAATGCCCGCCCGGCAGCTGCTGGAGCTGGACATCGGCACCGGCGGCCCTGGCGGCGTCGTACACCGTCCGGCCCTCGGGCGCGTAGACCTTATCGTCGCGGCCGACGACGATGATCCCCGCGGTATCCGGGTACCGGGCGGCCTTAAACCGGTCCACGGCGTTCTGCTCCCGGAACGAGTCTTCATTCCCGTCGAAATAGATATCGAGCAGGTCCTCATGCCCGCTGGCGACGGTGGGCTCATTCTCTCCGGCGATATCCAGGAACGTGGGGTAAACCTGCGGATAGTTGGCCGCGAGCTGGACGGCGCAGGTTCCACCGAAGGAATATCCGCCCACTGCCCACTGCTGCGGCCCTGCCGTGCCGGCCCCCAGCTCCTGCTGCACCCATGCGGGCAGGTCCTTGGCGAGATAGGTGGCCGAGTTGCTGACTGTGGTGTCCATGCACAGCGGCCAGTTGCTGTTCCCGGCGTTGCTGAGGTCCGGCATCACCACCACGGGCGCCAGTCCCTGGTGCCGGGCGGCAAACGAGTTCATCATCTCCGTCAGCCCGCCGCTGATCAGCCAGTCCGCCGGGGCGCCGGGCTGTCCGTGGATCAGCACCAGGACCGGCAGGTTCACCGCCCCGGGATCCGCGAGGTACGCGGGCGGCAGGTAGATCAGGGCCGGGTTGGAGGCATACCCGGACACCGGTCCGGGGATCTGCTGGCGGTAGACCTTGCCCTGCGACGGCATGTCCGGCGGGGGCGTCCAGTTCTGCTCCGATGCTGCCGGCAGGTCGCTCCGGGGAGCGGATGGAAGGGGCAGCGGGTCATCTTCCGGGGACGGCGGACTGAACAGCGAGGCGAGCGTTGGGTATTGGGCGTAGGCAATGTTCACTGTGCAGGCCAGTGCGAGCACCACCACCAGTGCCGCGACCACGCTGGCTGCCCGCCGGTGCACCCGGGTGCCGGAGGTGGTCACCTGGGGCAGGGCGAGCTGCACTCCGAGGATCGCCAGGGCGCAGAAAAGGTAGAGCAGCCGGGGCAGGGACGCGTTCCACCAGTGGAACACCATTTCAGCCAGCAGGTAGAGCAGCCCGGTCAGCAGGCATGAGACCACAACAGAGACCAGGAACCGGCTCCAGCCCAGTTTCCGGCTGGCGAAGCCGAGCCAGGCCAGTGCCAGCACCCCGGCAATCAGGACAGCCGCGGGCAGCACTCCGGCGATCAGGGACATGGTCAGGTCCGGTCCACAATCCGCCGGGCGAGGACCAGCCCCTGACCGAGGGAAAGGTCCGGGACGTAGGCCCTGGTCACGGCGTTGGCGATGGCAGGCAGCGCGGCCGGGTCGGGATAGGTCATGTATAGCGGCACATACTCCGGGGCGAACTTGGCTTTGAACGCCAGCAGGGAGCGGAACCCGTAGACCGGTTCCAGGGTGGCGCCCAACCGGTCCAGCAGCCGGTCCATCACCGGCGAGCCTGCATCGTCTCCGCCGTTCCCGCCGTCGTCGCCGTGTCTGGCGTCGGAACGGGCCAGCGGTGCGCCCGAAAGGCTCAGGAAAGCGCACCCTTCCTCCTGCAGGGACAGGGCAGCGGAGGCGATAAGGAAGTCCATGCCCAGCCGGAAGCCGGTGCCCCGCCTGCGCATAAAGTCCAGGGTCCAGCCGATCACCCGTCCGTCCCGGTACACCGGCAGCCAGGAGGTCACCGCGTGCACAGTGCCGTCGGCGTCGACGGCCAGCAGGCAGCGCACTTCCGGGTCTTCGAGCTGCTCCAGCCCGCCCAGGGTGAATCCCATTTCCGGCATCCGCTTATCCGCCACCCACTCCTCGGAGATGGCCCGGATCTGGTCCGTGAGTGCCAGCGGCGCGGTGGGGAAACTGATCCAGCGGGCCTGGATGCCCTGTTTGCGGGCAGCGTTGAATGCGGTGCGGATGTCCTGGAATTTTTTGCCCTTGAAAGCCAGCGACCCCAGCGGCAGCACGGTCTCCTCGGCCACCTGAAGAGAGAAAAAACCCAGCTCCGCACAAATGCTGCGCACCCGTTCATCCACGGAGTAAAAACAGGCGGTGGTCCCGTTGGCGGTGCAGAAGGCGGCAAATCCCGCCACGGTCCGGGGCATTTCGGCAGCCGGTCCCACGGGTGCGCCCACCGTAAGGGCAACCCCGCTGTCCGCCCGGTAGGCAACATATGAGTTGCCGCTGGGGGAAAACCAATAGGTGTTCCCGGCCCAGAGCGTCATCCATGCCATGGTGCTTCCGCCGTGGGCCCTCAACAGTTCCCGTGCCCGTTCCTCATCGGCGATGGCCGGAGTGCGGGGCGGGATCAAAAAGGAGCGCAGCAGCAGGACACAGGCCAAAAGCCAGAACACCAGGCCCACCCCTTCATAGGCGAGGACCGCGGGCAGGCTCACCGGAACCAGGACGGGGCCACGGCTGGTCACCTCCAAAATGGGCAGGAACCTGTCCGGCAGGTCAGCCACAGCCAGCGCCGGAGTTGCCTGCGGGGAGAACCCGTCGCGGTCCAGCAGGGCCACGCCCAGATAGACCGCTGCCAGGATGAGCGCGGCCGCAGCAGCCGTGAGGGCCAGCCGCCGGTAGGTTCCAACGGGTGCGCGCACGGGGAACAGCCCGCGTGTCATGAGCAGCAGGGCAAACACCGCCAGGGGAACCACCATGGGCAGAACCAGTTTGACGGAGCTGCCCGCCCCGGGAGGCAGCAGCCGGGCCTGGTCACCGGTGAGTACCACCACAATCCGGACGGCGGCGAGCAGGGTCATGGTCCCCTGCAGCAGCACAGCGGCCAGCCAGGCGAAACGCCTTCCGCGGCGCAGGCCGTCGGAGAACGTTGCAAGCAGGACCTGGGGCAGGACGGCGAGGAAGAATGCGGCCGGCCCGGCACGGAGCTGGAGGCGGGCCACGGCGCATTCACGGGCGGAGGCGCCGCCGTTGCACAGTTCGGCCAGCTCTGCGGGAGTGGTCACGTCAGCGCTGGTGAAGAGGTAGCGCAGCACAGCAAGGGGGCCCACGGCGGCGTCGCTGAGTGCGGCAATGACCGGTCCCGCCGCTGAGGCCAGCACCACCAGGGCCACCAGGACACGCGCCTCGCGCCGGCTGGTCACCAGGCGGTGGGGGAGGCGCGGGCGCCGTCCGTCCAGGAAGGGCCCGGCAAAGGCGCCCGCCGCGGCGGCGCCCAGCAGCATCAGGTCGGAAAAGCTCCCGGCGTACAGGGCAAGCAGGGCCAGGAGGGTGAACAGCGTAAGCCGCAGGCGCCGGCGCCACAGGGTGGACATCCGGGCGCTGGCCGCCGCTGCCACCGCAGCGAGGAACGCCATCGGGCCCACATAGGATTCGCTGACCAGGGCGCGTGACCAGTCGCCGATCGAGGCGCTGGTGAGGAAGGCGAAACCGATGGCCAGCAGTGCCCCGGCCACCTGGCCGGTAAAGCCCGCCAGCAGGAACCTGCCGGAACCCAGCAGCCGCTCACAAGGGAGGCCGATAAGGAGCACTGCGACGGTCCCGCCGACATATCCACCGGGGCCGCTGGCCCAAAAGCTGCAAAGGAGCAGGGCTGCGGGGTTGGTGCCCAGGCTGTCTGCGGAGACCGCCACCTGGTTCAGCAGCTCCCCCTCCGGCCCGGTGGTGAGAGAGGAAGTGAGCGCGCCCAGCAGCCAGAAAACGGCAATATAGGTCAGCGTGGCAGGCGACTTCCGGGCGCTGCCCCGCAGGAACGCGACCGGCCGGAAAAGGGAGCGTCCAAAGCGGTACAGCGCATTGGGGGGTGGGTCGGGCACGGTTACCTCCACGATCCTGCGGGATGCTGCCGGTCGGGGTCCTGCCATTCTAGGCGCGCAGTATCGTGAACCGCCCGCTCCGGAACGCAGACCGGTGCGATGGTTGGGTAAAGTACGAGCGTGACGCCAACATATCCGTACTTCCTGGCTCCCGGGGACGCCCCTTCCCATTCGCCGCTGCCCATCGCCCTGGCGCACCGGGGCTTCTCGCCCGACGGATACGAAAACACCCTCTCCGCCTTTCGTGCCGCCGTGGACCTGGGCATGACCCACCTGGAAACGGATGTACGCACCAGCAGCGACGGCGTGCTGATGGCCTTCCATGACGAAACCGTGGACCGGATCTCCGGGGGAACAGCCGGGAAGATCGGCGGGCTCACCCGCGCCCAGCTGAAGGACGTGCTGGTGGGAGGAAAGGAGCAGATCCCCACCTTCGAGGAGCTGCTCACCCAATGGCCCGAAATCCGCCTCAATGTGGATGTGAAGGACGCAGCCGGCGCCGCCCTCCTGGCTCAGCTGGTCAATAAGCACCAGGCCCATGACCGGGTGCTGGTGGCGTCCTTCTCCGATATCCGGCGGCTGCGCACACTCCGGCGCCTGGACCGGCCCGCCGCGAGTTCAGCCGGCAGCACCCTGACGGCGGCACTGCGCCTGCTGGCACCCCTGGGGGTGGCGCGGATACTTTCCCGCCTGGGCAGGTTCCAGTGCGTCCAGGTGCCCGTGAGTTTCGGCCGATTCCCGGTGGTCACGCCGGCCTTTGTCCGCAGCTGCCACCGTGCCGGGCTGCAGGTGCACGTCTGGACAGTCAATGACGCAGACACCATGAACCGGCTGCTGGACCTGGGCGTGGACGGCATTGTCTCGGACCGCGCCGACATCCTGAAGGATGTCCTCAAGGGCCGGGGGCAGTGGCGCTGAAGCGTTACGCTGCCGGATGTCGGCGGCAGCTGACAGGATGAAGGCATGCGTGTAGTTATTGCTCCGGATAAATTCAAGGGATCACTTTCCGCGGCGGAGGCCGCAGCTGCCATGGCGGAGGGGGTCCTGGCCGTGTACCCGGATGCCGAAGTGGTTTCCGTTCCGGTAGCTGACGGAGGTGAAGGCACCCTCGATGCCGCCCTCGCAGCCGGCGCCGAAGCCCGCACAGCCCGCGTCCGCGGGCCGTTGGGCCGGGACGTCACGGCAGTGTGGGCCCTGAACGGGGACACCGCCCTGATAGAAACTGCACGGGCTTCGGGACTGACCCTGCTGGAGCCTTCCCCCGACACGGCCCTGGCGGCCACCAGCTACGGCAGCGGCCAGCTGATCGCTGAGGCACTGGACGCCGGAGCCAAAACCATCATCCTGGGCATAGGCGGTTCAGCCATGACGGACGGCGGGTCAGGCGCACTGGCTGCCCTGGGCCTGCGGATCCTGGACGACGGCGGCGCCCCCGTGCCGCCCGGCGGTGCCGGGCTGCTGCAGGCCGCGGCTGTGGACGCAGCAGAACTGGATCCCCGGTTGGCCGGGGTCCGGCTGCGGATTGCCGCCGATGTCCGCAACCCGCTGCTGGGATACGAAGGCACGGCAGCGATCTTCAGCGAACAAAAAGGCGCCGACCCGGCGGCCCGGGACCGGCTCGAAGAAGCCATGGGCAACTGGACGCGCCTGCTGAAGGAAGCCACCGGCGTCGACGTCGATGTTCCCGGGGCGGGCGCGGCAGGCGGTTTCCCGTCCGGTTTCCTGGCATACACCGGCGCCACCCTGCACCCGGGCTTTGAACTGCTGTCCTCATTCACCGGACTGCAGGCGGCACTGACCCGCTGCGATTTGGTGCTCACCGGGGAAGGGTCGCTGGACGAGCAGTCCCGCTACGGAAAGGCCCCGCTGGAAGTGGCGCTGCTTGCCCGGGACGCCGGCATCCCGGTGGTTGCCGTGGCAGGGCAGATCACCCTCACCCCGGACCAGCTCGAGGCCTACGGCATTGTTGCCGCCGTCAGCCTGCTGGACGTGGTGCAGCGGCCGCAGGATGCCATGGCCCAGGCGGAGAAGTACGTTGCCTGGGCCACCCGTCAGGTCCTCGAAGGGGCCTGACGACGGCGGGGACGGCGCAGCCGCCAGCCGGCCCCGTCAGCCCAGCCGGCTCGGAGTGGCCCCGGCGTCCTCACTCGGCTCGTCCGGGTCGGTGCCCCGCCAGCGCGCGATGGCCTGCATGCCGTGGTAGGCGATCAAGGCTGCTCCGGTGCCCAGGGCAATACCGCCGAAGGTCAGGTCGCCGATCACCCAGGTGAAGTCGGCGATGGCAACAATCAGGCCCAGCCCGGCGGCGGAAAGGTTGATCGGGTTGGAGAAGTTCACCCGGTTATCCACCCAGATCCGCACGCCCAGAATGCCGATCATGCCGTAGAGGACGACGCCGGCACCGCCCAGAACACCGGGCGGAACGGTGGCGATCAGCGCACCGAACTTCGGGAACAGGCTGAGCAGGACCGCCACAATGCCGGCCACCCAGTACGCCGCGGTGGAGTACACCCGGGACGCGGCCATAACGCCGATGTTCTCCGCGTAGGTGGTGGTGGCCGAACCGCCGCCGGAACCGGCCAGCATGGTGGCCAGCCCGTCCGCCATCAGGGCGCGGCCGGCGTACGGGTCCAGGTCACGGCCGGTCATGGCCGCCACGGACTTCACATGGCCGATATTCTCCGCCACGAGTACCAGCACCACCGGTACGAAAAGCCCGATCACATTGAAGTGGAAGGTGGGGGAATGGAATTCGGGCAGGCCGAACCAGGGTGCGGCGCTGATGGCGGCGAAATCCACTTCGCCGCGCAGCATTGCCACCCCGTAACCCGCCAGCACGCCGATGAGGATGGAAAGCCGGCCGATGAAGCCGCGGAACAGGACGGTTGCCAGAAGGATCACCGCTACGGTCACCGCTGCCGTGACGGCGCCCTGCTCAAAGTTTGTCCGGGCGGAACCGGCCAGGTTCAGGCCGATCAGCGCCACAATGGTGCCGGTGACCACGGGCGGCATCAGGACCTGGATCCAGCGGGTGCCGGCCAGCTGCGCGGCGAGGCCGATCAGGAACAGGGCAAAGCCGGCCATGATGATGCCGCCCAGCGCGCCGCCCGGTCCGTGCTGGTTGGTCGCGGCCGTGATCGGGGCGATGAAGGCGAAGGAGGAACCCAGGTAGCTGGGAACTTTGCCGGCGGTGATGATCAGGAACAGGATGGTGCCGATACCGGAGAACAGCAGCGTGGTGGCCGGCGGGAAACCGGTCAGCAGGGGCACCAGGAACGTGGCGCCGAACATGGCAACCACATGCTGGGAGCCGATGCCAATGGTCCGTGGCCAGCTTAGGCGTTCCTCGGGAGCTACATAGGAACCCGGTTTGATGGTTTTGCCGTCTCCGTGGAGTGTCCAGGCTGTACCGAATCTGGTCATGGTGGTGCCTTCCGAAGACAGGGGGTTTTAATCAAGATTCTAACTCTCCCCGATTGCGGGGATGTTACGTTGCATAAGCGTGCAGTGCGCGCAGCGGTACAGGCCTTTCACATTAGACCGATCGGACAATGGAGCAGCATGAGCATTTCAGTTTCAGGACGCGTAGTTCTCATTACTGGCGCAGCAATGGGCATGGGCCGGCTGTACGCCGAACGTGCCGTCCGCGAAGGCGCCGGGGCGGTGGTGCTGTGGGACCTCAATGCCGACGCCTTGGAGAAGACCGCCGCAGAGCTGCGGGAAATGGGCGCGTCCGCCATCTACCCCTACGCGGTGGATGTGAGCTCGCTGCCGGACATTGAAACCACGGCGGAACAGGTGATCCATGAGGCAGGAGTGCCGGACATCCTGATCAACAACGCGGGAATCGTGCGCGGAAAGTACTTCTGGGAGCACGCCCCGGAAGCGGACATTGACGCCGTGATGCAGGTGAACACCCTGGCTCCCATGCAGGTCACCCGTGCTTTCCTGCCGGGCATGATCGAACGCCGCACCCCGGCACGCATCCTCAACGTGGCCTCTGCCTCGGGGACCCTCTCCGTCCCGAAAATGAGTGTGTACACGGCCTCCAAGTGGGCCGTGATCGGCTGGAGCGACTCAATGCGCCTGGAACTGAACGAATCCGGCAACGGGCACGTGGCAGTCACCACGCTGATTCCGAGTTACATCAAGACCGGAATGTTCGAAGGTGCACGGGGTCCCCTGATGACCCCGTTGATGGAACCGCAGTACGTGGTGGACAAGGCCTGGGCAGCGCTGCTGGCGGGCAAGGCGCGGATCCAGCTGCCCTGGACCGTTGCGCTGGGCAGTGCCCTGCGCAATGTGCTGCCGCAGCCGGCCTGGGACGTAGTGGCCGGACGTGTTTTCAAGGTCTACCAGTCCATGGACCACTTCACCGGGCGGAAACCGGCAGCCGGTAGCGCCGGCGAACGGAAGGAAACGAGCAGGGCATGAGTGAACTCGTATCCGCTTTCACTGACGCAGCCGCCGCGGGGTCCCCGGCGGACGGTACACCTGCCGCCGTGCCGCCGGTCCTGGACCGGCTGCGGAAAACCCACGCCTCCGGGCGCACCCGGCCGCTCGAGTGGCGGCGGGAACAGCTCGAGGGACTCGTCCGCCTGTTGCGTGAACGTGAGCAGGAGTTCGCTGCCGCCCTGTCCTCGGACCTGGGCAAGAACCCGCTGGAAAGCTACGTGACGGAACTGTCACTGGTCCGCGCCGAGGCAGAGCACGCGCTGAAGCACCTTGAGCAATGGACCCGCAGCCGCCGGGTTCCGGTGCCGCTCGGCCTGGCCCCCGCGTCGGCACGGACCCAGCCGCAGCCGCTGGGCGTGGTACTGATCATCGGGCCGTGGAACTATCCCGTGCAGCTGGTGCTGGCACCCCTGGTGGGCGCACTGGCTGCCGGCAACGCTGCCGTGCTCAAGCCCAGCGAACTGGCCCCGGCAACGTCCGCCATGCTGGCTGACCTGGTGCCGCACTACCTGGATTCCGACGCCGTCGCGGTGGTCCAGGGCGGCCCCGATGTGAGCACCGCTCTGCTGAAGGAACGCTTTGACTCCATCTTCTTCACCGGCGGGGAACGTGTGGGGCGCATTGTCCTGCAGGCCGCGGCCGAGCACCTGACACCGGTCACCCTGGAGCTGGGCGGCAAATCCCCTGCCGTGGTGCTGGACGGGAACTGGGCCGCCGTCGCCCGCAGGCTGGTCTTCGGCAAGCTCCTCAATGCCGGACAGACCTGCGTGGCGCCGGACTATGTGCTGGTTACGGAAGAGGCCGCGCCGGTGCTGCAGAAACACCTGGTGAAGGCCGTGGCCGAACTGTTCGGCAAGGATCCCGCCAAGAGCCGCGACTACGGCCGGATAGTCAATGAACAGCACTGGGAACGGCTGGTCGGACTCCTGGACAGCGGTACGGTGCTGACCGGCGGGCGGAGCGACCGGGACACCCGGTACCTGGAACCGACCATCCTTACGGACGTGGATCCGGAGGCACCGGTGATGCAGGAGGAAATCTTCGGGCCAATCCTGCCGGTGCTGACGGTGAAAAACCTGGCCGAAGCCATGGAATTCATCAATGCCCGTCCGGTGCCGCTCTCGGCCTACCTGTACACCGAATCGGCGGCCGCCCGCACCGAATTCGAGGAAGGCGTGCGGGCAGGCAGCATCAACCACAACGCCAGCACCGTGCAGCTGGCCGTACCCGGACTGCCCTTCGGTGGCGCCGGGGCCAGCGGTACCGGCGCGTACCACGGCAAGTACTCCTTCGACACGTTCAGCCAGCTGCGCCCGGTCTTCACCAAGGGCACCCTCCTGGACACGCTGCGCTTCGCGTACCCGCCCTACACGGGGCTGAAGAAACGGATCCTGCGCCGGCTGCTCTAAGCCCGGGGCGTTAAACAGGGAAGGGGTGCACCCGCAGGTGCACCCCTTCCCTGTTTACGCACGCACGGCGCGGGAACAGCTAGGAAATCACGCCGTCCACAATGGCCTTGGCCTCGGCCTGCACCTGGTGCAGGTGTTCCTCGCCCTTAAAGGATTCGGCGTAGATCTTGTAGACATCTTCGGTACCGGAGGGACGCGCGGCAAACCAGGCGTTCTCAGTGGTCACCTTCAACCCGCCGATGGGTGCACCGTTGCCGGGGGCCTCGGTCAGCCGGGCAGTGATGTCCTCGCCCGCCAGGGTGGTGGCGGTGACGTCCGACGGCGAGAGTTTGGCCAGCGCCGCCTTCTGTTCCCGTGTGGCGGGGGCATCGACGCGTGCGTACTCCGGATCCCCGAACCTGCTCGTCAGCTCGCGGTAGCGCTGGGACGGGGTCTTGCCGGTGACGGCCGTCATTTCCGAGGCCAACAGGGCCAAAAGGATGCCGTCCTTGTCCGTGCTCCAGGGGCTGCCGTCCAGGCGGAGGAAGGACGCGCCGGCGGATTCCTCGCCGCCGAAGGCCGTCTCACCGGAGAGCAGGCCGGGCACAAACCACTTGAAGCCCACCGGTACCTCCATCAGGACCCGGCCCAGGTCAGCCGTGACGCGGTCGATCATGGAGGAGGACACCAGGGTTTTACCCACCATGGCATCGCTGCTCCAGCCGGAGCGGTTGCGGTACAGGTAATCAATGGCCGTGGCGAGGTAGTGGTTGGGGTTCATCAGCCCGCCGTCGGGGGTCACAATCCCGTGCCTGTCGGCGTCGGCGTCGTTGCCGGTGGCAATGTCGTACTGGTCCGCACGGGCAATCAGGGACGCCATGGCGTACGGAGAGGAGCAGTCCATGCGGATCTTCTCGTCCCAGTCCAGGGTCATAAACGCCCACTGCGGATCCACATTGGGGTTCACCACGCTCAGGTTCAGCTGGTGCGCTTCGGCAATGGCGCCCCAGTAATCCACTGACGCACCGCCCAGGGGGTCGGCACCGATATGCAGCCCGGCACTGCGGATGGCATCCAGGTTCAGCACCGAGGGGAGGTCCTGGACGTAGTTCTGCAGGAAGTCGTAGGTCCCTACGGAGTCGGCCAGACGGGCCTCGCCCAGCGGAATGCGCTTCACGCCCTCCAGGCCGGCTTCAAGCAGCTGGTTGGCACGGTCCGCCACCCAGTTGGTGATGTCCGATCCGGCAGGACCGCCCGTGGGCGGGTTGTACTTGAAACCGCCGTCTGCGGGCGGATTGTGGGACGGCGTGACCACAATGCCGTCCGCCTGATCGGTCCGCGAAGCGTTGTACTTCAGGATGGCGTGGCTGACGGCCGGGGTGGGAGTGAAGCCGTTCCGTGCATCAATAAGCACGTTCACGCCGTTGCCGGCGAGGACTTCCAGGGCGGTGTTCTGTGCCGGCTCGGAGAGGGCATGGGTGTCCTTGCCCATAAACAGCGGCCCGGTGATGCCTGCCGAGGTGCGGTACTCCACAATCGCCTGCGTGATGGCAGCAATGTGCCGTTCATTAAAAGCGCCGTTCAGGGAGGAACCCCGGTGGCCGGAGGTACCAAACGCCACCCGCTGGGCGATGTTCGATGGGTCCGGCGCGACGTCGTAATAGGCGTCCAACAGCGCGGTGAGGTCTACAAGGTCGGAAGGTTCGGCACGGTTGCCTGCACGATTAGACATACCCCTAAGCATGCCAAAGAAACACCGGGGGCGGCAGACGGACTGCTACGCGTGTATCGCCTGCCGCCGCCGTATGCTCTTATCCACACAGCGGCGGGACCGGCGGGGAAGGCGGACAGGCATGAGCATGCAGGGCAGTGCAGCCCCCGGACGCGTCCGCGCCCGTGCCGTGCGCCCCGGCACCGTCGCGGCCGCGGTTTTCCTCAACGCGGCGTACGTCTGTGCAACGCCGGTGTTCTGGTTCTCCTGGACCCAGCGGAGTGCATTTGCCCTGCCACGCTGGGCCTCGGATGCCGCCGGGATTGCCGGCGGCGTCCTGCCCGTCCTGGCTTTCGCAGCAGCCTGGGCCGCCGCCGCCGTCCTGGTTGCCCGCGGTCGGCGGCAGGAGGGCTGGACGGTGTTCAATACCGTCTGCGCGCTGGGTCTCCTGTCCGCTGCCGCCGGAATGCTGACCCTGACCAGCGCCGGTCTGGGCAGTTAGCGCGCATTTCCACGGGCCTTTAAGTAAAGGACTGCGGCACGCGGAGTACTCTCCCGCGTACCGCAGTCGGATGAACCGGGCTAGCGGTCCTTGTGTTTCGCCGTGAAATTCGAGTTATCGGCGTTCAGGCCCTGGGCCAGGTTCGAATGGACCTCGGTGCGCGGATCGGACCGGTCCTGGCTGCCGCTGCCGTCCGGCACCTCTTCGCCCAGGTTCTGCATGAGGTTGTCGGCGGCGTTCTCGATTGGATTGGTCGGTTCGGGTCCGGGATCCTTCGCATTGGTGTCAGCCATGATGCCCTCCTCTGCCTTCGACTATCAGCAACCTTATGATCGCAACTTTAGCTACCAGAGGCGGCTGCTGGCCAGCCGTGCACCTTCCCCCAGCGCCTCAAGCTTGGCCTGGGCAATCTGCGGATGCACCCGCCCGCCCAGGCCGCAGTCCGTGGAAGCGATGACGTTCTCCCGGCCCACCAGCCGGGCAAAGCGTTCAATCCGGTCCGCCACCAGCTCCGGATGTTCCACCACGTTGGTGGCATGGGAGACGACGCCCGGGATGATCACCTTGCCCGCCGGCAGCTTGGTGTCCTCCCAGACCCGCCATTCATGTTCGTGGCGCACATTGCCCGCCTCGAAGCTGTAGCCCCCGGCATTGATCGTCAGCAGCGTGTCCACCAGATGCCGGAACTCGATGTCGGTGGTGTGCGGCCCGTGCCAGGACCCCCAGCACAGGTGGAAGCGGATCCGATCCTCCGGCAGGCCCCGCAGCGCATAGTTCAGCGCTTCCACACGGATCTGAGTGAAGCGCAGGTAGTCCTGAACCGAAGGCTCCGGGTTGATCTGGTCCCAGTTCTCCGCAATCGACGGATCATCAATCTGCACGATCAGCCCGGCGTCGATAATCGCCTTGTACTCTTCCCGCATGGCATCCGCACACGCGTAGATGAACTCCTCCTCCGTGGCGTAGTACTCGTTGGCAATCCGGGAACAGGAACCGGGGGAAAGCGAGGCCAGGAATCCTTCCGTCAGATCTGCCGCGGCCAGGCCGGCCAACAGGTTCGCGATATCCCCCGCCACGGCGTCGTGCCCGGTGTACTTCACCGGACCCGTGACCTTCGGGAAGATCTTCTGCGCCCCGGTGGTGATCCCCGAGGACGGGTCGGTGTAGGCCGCAGCGAAGCGCTGCCGGTCGCGGCGGTCGCCGAAGCTCGTCAGGACCACGTTGCCCGGCGAGGAGCGGACGGGTTCCATCTCCCAGATGCCAGTCTCGGCCACGCTGAGACCGCTGAGCCTGGCAAAGGAATAGGACCACCAGGCGCCGTAATCCACTGCGGAGGACATGGCGTGCCCGTACTCGCCGTCGTTGGGGATGTCGATGCCTGCCTGCTGCTGGCGGCGCACCAGGTCCGTCACGGCGGCCTGCAGGAGCTCCGCGTAGCCCCCGGTATCCGCAGGGTTCGCCTCCCGGGCGGCATTGGCAGCCAGCAGCTCGGGCGTGCGCGGAAGGGAACCGGCATGGGTGGTCAGAATACGGTCAGTGCTTTTACGCATGGGAATCCTCTGGGATTTCGTGCTCTTGCCCGCACCGGATGCCTGAAAAAAAGGCGGAGCGGGCCGCTTCGTCATCCGAACCACCCGTGAAGCATGGGGTTGGTGCACGGCCAAGTCGGAGCTTGGCGGCCGTGTCTCCTGAAGCTGGTGCCATCGTAACCATGCCGTGCCGCCCGCACCAAGTACATGACGGAACGCAAAAAGGACGGCGGCCCCGGGAAATCCCGGTGCCGCCGTCCATGAGGAGGCGTTGGTGCTGCCCTGCGGCTAGCGCACGCCGCTCATCAGCTTCTTGATGGCCGGGGTCGCCGCTGCCAGGGCGATGCCCAGGACAATGGCGGTTCCGCCGCTGAACAGGAAGTAGCTGACCTCGGTCTCGGGGTTGTAGAACTGTGCCAGCCAGCCCGCGAGGGTGGTGCCCAGGGAAACCGAGAGGAAGAACAGGGCAACCATCTGGGTCCGGAAGACCTCCGGGGCCAGTTTGGTGGCCACGGACAGGCCGATCGGGGAGATGAAGAGTTCCGCGAAGGTGAACAGCAGCAGGATGCCGACCAGTGCCAGCAGCGGGGTGCTGTTGGCGCCGCCGCCGGAGAACGGGATGAAGGCGAGGAATGCCAGGCCCATGACGGCAAGGCCCAGGGCGAACTTCAGCGGCGAGGACGGCTGCCGGTCGCCCAGCTTGGTCCAGACCGCAGCGAAGACGGCTGCGAAGATGATGATGAAGATCGGGTTGATCGACTGCACCCAGCTCGGCGGCATGGTCCAGCCGAAGATGGTCCGGTTCAGGGACGTGTCGGCGTACAGCGCCACCACGGTGAACTGCTGCTGGAACAGGGCCCAGAAGGCGGCGCTGGCGATAAACAGCGGCATAAAGGAGTACACCCGGCGCCGTTCCAGCTTGTTGACCTTTTTGCTGCCCAGGATGATGACGAAGTAGGTAACCGCGGCCAGGATGGCCACAACGGCCATCACCACGGCCAGGTTGCCGGCGCTCAGGATGCCGAACACCACGGCCAGGACAATCACGACGACGGCGGCCGCCGCGTAGATCCCTACCTTGAGGTACTGCTGCCGAGGCAGCGGATTGGCCACTTCGTGGGCGGTCTCGGGCAGGTACTTGCGGGTCATGCCGTACTGGACCAGGCCGATGGCCATGCCGACGGCGGCGAGGCCGAAGCCGTAGTGGAAGCCGAGTTCCACCTGGGCAAGGCCGGTCAGGAGGGGGCCCACCAGGGCGCCAAGGTTGATGCCCATGTAGAAGATGGAGAACCCGGCGTCACGCCGTTCATCCTTCTCCGCGTACAGGGTGCCCACCAGGGAGGTGGCGTTGGCTTTGACGCCGCCGGAACCGAGGGCAATCATGATCAGGCCCGCTGCCAGCCCGGGCGTGCCCGGCAGGACGGCCAGGGCAATGTGGCCGAGCATAACGACGGCGGCAGAGTAGAAGAGCACGCGCTCGGACCCGAGGACGCGGTCCGCCAGCCAGGCAGCAAGAATGGTGGAGAGGTAGACACCGCCGCCGTAGGCGCCGACCAGAGAGGTTGCAACAGCAATATCGATGCCGAGGCCGCCGTCAGTGACCGAGTAGTACATGTAGTACAGCAGGATGCCCTGCATGCCGTAGAACGAGAATCGTTCCCACAGCTCGACACTGAAGAGATTGGCCAACATCCGGGGATGGCCGAAGAAGGTTTTACGCGCTTCTTGGACGCCTGGGTTACTGGGGGTATGGCTCACCCGTTAATGGTCCCACTCCCGAAGCGGGTGAGCGCCCCCCAATCCCGGGGAATCCGCCCGGAGCCGGGGAGGTTCTCTGCGAAGGTGTGCGAAAGCTCACCCGTTTTCGGCTCGATTTTGGCGAGATTACGTGCTTACCTCCCCCCGTTACGCCCGGATTTGGTGTCCGGACACTGATTTGCCTACAAGTGTGCCGGAATTCCCCGGCCGGGCCCGGGGTTGGCACCGGTATGGCTTCCCTGAATATCCCCGTCTCCATCCTTGACCGGGCCAACTCCCGGGAGGGAGACACCGAGGCTGAAGCACTGCAGGCGGTGGCAGAACGGGCCGAGTCGGCCGAAAAACTGGGGTTCCGCCGCTTCTGGGTGGCTGAACACCATGCCGTGGCCGGTATTGCCGGCTCGGCGCCTGCCGTCCTGATGGCAGCCCTGGCTGCCCGCACGCGAAGCATCCGCATCGGATCCGGTGGCATGATGCTGCCCAACCACCAACCGCTGGTGGTGGCGGAACAGGCCGCAACCCTCAATGCCCTCTATCCGGGCCGCATTGACCTGGGTGTGGGACGCTCGGTCGGTTTCACGTCTGCCGTTCGCCGGGCGCTGCATGCGGGGAAAGCCGAAGCCGAACAGTTCGAGGAACATCTGGCCGAATTGCTGGCCTACCTGGACGGGGCAGCCGCAATTACCGCCAGGCCGCAGGACCATGGCCAGACGCCCGTATTTGTGCTGGCCACCGGTACCGGCGCCGATATAGCGGCACGGGCCGGGCTCGGGCTGGTTTTGGGCGGGCCGGCACTGTTCCGCAGCTCCCCGGAATCCGCGCTGAAACGGTACCGGAAAGGGTTCCGGCCTTCCCGCCGGTTCCCGCGGCCCTACGTGCTGGCAGCGGTGAACGTGGCGGTTGCCGCCACCGGGAGTGCCGCAACCCGCCTGCTGCTGCCCGAAGCCAATGCCCTGGCGGATTCCCGGACCCGGGGTGTGTTTCCAGCGCTGGCGGCAACCGACGGGACCGTGACGGGCCCGGAACGCCGGCAGGAACTGGTCCGCGGTTTCCTGGCGGATGCAATCTGCGGCACCCCGCCCGAGGTGCGCCGCCGCCTGGCGGAACTGCTGGACGCAACCGGCGCCGACGAGGCGCTGGCCACCGGCGGAGCCTACGACATTAGCGGCCAGCGCGAATCCGACCGGCTGCTCGCGGAGCTGGCCGCATCCTGAGCCGGCAGCACGCCGTGCCGGGAAGCGGGGTCGCGTCGTCGGATGCCTTTCGGGCCGGTCTGACGTCCGCGGGCCTAATGCCCGAGCTGGGCGGCGACGGCCAGCAGATCGGCTTCCGCCCCCGGCCGGCCGATCAGCTGGACGCCCATCGGCAGCCCGTCCCGCGTGTCCAGGGCCGGAATGGAGATGGCGGGAAGCCCGCAGACATTAACCATCGAGGTGAAGGGCGAGTACCTGCACTGACGCGCGTAGTCCTCGTCTGCACCGGCGTCGGTGTACCAGCCGACCGGCCGCGGCGTCATGCCCAGGGCAGGGGTCAGGATCATGTCATAGGCGCTGTACTGGCGGATGGTGTCGGTTTCGAAGGTGCGCAGGACGTCGATGGCGGACACCAGGTCCGCGGCACTGCGGGAAAGCGCCCGTCGGCGCATGGTGGCGGCCAGCTCCGTCAGTTCAGCCTCGCGGCCGGGAGCCAGCCGGGCCGTGGCCAGCGACGCCGTCCAGACCACTTCGAACGCATCCGGATACCGCTCGTCGTAATGCAGGTCCGTTTCCACCAGATCGTGACCGGCTGCAGTCAGTGCCGCCACACCGGCGTCGAGCGCCTGCAGCGCTTCGTCATCCAGGCTGATGTCCAGCCGGGATTCGAACGGTGAACGGGTGCTAACGCCAATCCGGAAGCTGCCCTCGGCACGCAGGGCAGCGGCGAGAAAAGGGTTCGCGGACGGGGCGGCACTCGTGGCGCGGTGGTTGGGTTCGCCGACCATGGCATCCAGGAGCAGGCCTGCGTCCGCAGCCGTACGGGCGATTGGGCCGGCCACGACAAACTGGCCCAGGTCCTGCTGGCCCGAACCCGACGGGATCCTTCCGCGGTTCGGCTTCAGGCCCACGAGGCCGGTGGCGGCTGCCGGAATACGCACCGATCCGCCGCCGTCGGTTCCGGGCGCGAAGGGAATCAGCCCGGCGGCCACCGCTGCGGCACTGCCGCCCGATGAGCCGCCGGGGCTGAGCCGGAGGTCCCGCGGGTTGCGGGCAGGGGGCCCCACCCGGTTCTCGCTGTAGCTGCTCAACCCGAACTCGGGAACCTGGGTTTTGCCCAGGCTGATGGCGCCTGCACGACGCAGGATGGCGGGCAGCGGCGCGTCTGCCTCGGCGACCCACGGGGCAAGGGCGGCGCTGCCCATGGTGGTGCGCACCCCCGCGACGTCGGTCAGGTCCTTATGCGCCAGCGGCATGCCGTGCAGCATCGGCAGTGTGCCGCCGCGGGCGCGCAACGTGTCAGCGGCCCGGGCCTCGGTGAGGGCAAGCTCCGGGGTTGGGGTCAGGAAGGCGCCCAGCGCCGGATTCAGCTCCTCAATGCGCCTCAGGAAATGCGAAGTTACCTCCTCGGCACCGAGTTCCCCGGAGGCCAGGGCGTTCCGCAGGTCGACGGCGGTCAGGTCGTGGGGAGCGGGCATTGCAAACCTCCGGTGCGTGCTGATCTGGTCTTTGTTCTCTCGGACCGCGTCCCACTATAGGCTGGAGAAAACCGCCCGCTGCGGGCAGCCGTGGTTTATCCGGCTTTCACAGCGGCGACGGCCGGTACCGGTCCGGGAGAATCGAGAGTTAGGACAGCAATGAGCGAAATGCAGAGCGTATCCGTAGACAGCATCCCCGAGGGCGCGAAGATCCTTGACGTCCGCGAAGACTACGAATGGGAAGCCGGGCACGTTGACGGTGCCCTCCACATTCCGCTGGACCGGCTGCCCGACAGCCTCGAGGACCTTGACCCGGACCAGGACCTGGCCGTCATCTGCCGCACCGGCGGCCGCAGCGCCCGCGCGACCGCGTGGCTGGACGCGCACGGCTACTCCGCCGTTAACGTCAACGGCGGCATGGGGGCCTGGCTCGAAGCCGGCAAGCCCATGGTTTCGGACAACGGGCAGGAACCGACCGTTAAATGACGCACGCTGCTGACACTGCGGCCGCCCCGCACCATTCGGGTCCGCAGGGGGAAACGGTGGTCTACACCTACCTGGGACCGGAGGGGACGTTCACCGAAGCGGCGCTGCTGCGGATTCCCGGTGCATCGGATGCGGTGCGGATCCCCGCACCCAGCGTGAACTCCGCGCTGGAAATGGTGCGCTCCGGCCAGGCCAATGCGGCCGTGGTGCCCATCGAGAATTCCGTAGAAGGCGGCGTCAGCGCCACCCTCGACGCCCTGTCCGCCGGAACCTCGCTGCGGATCCTGCATGAGATCCTCGTGCCGATCACCTTTGTGCTGGCCGTGCGTCCCGGTATCGGCCTGGCGGATATCCGCACCGTGTCCACGCATACCCATGCCTGGGCACAGTGCCGGGAATGGGCGGCAGCGAATATTCCGTCTGCGGAATATCTTCCTGCTTCCTCCACGGCGGCTGCCGCGGTGGAGCTGGCCCGGGAGGAACCGGCTTTTGACGCGGCCATCTGCGCCCCGCTGGTGGCCGAGCGGCTTGGGTTGGAGGTGCTGCGTGAGGATATCGGTGATGTCCGCGACGCGGTGACGCGGTTCGTGATGATCAGCCTGCCCGGCCTGCTTCCGGAACCGACTGGGGCGGATAAAACCACCCTGGTAATACCGCTGCCTGAAGACCATCCGGGTGCGCTGATGGACATCCTGGAACAGTTCTCCACCCGCGGGGTCAACCTGAGCCGGATTGAGTCCCGGCCCACGGGGATGTTCCTGGGTGACTACTTCTTCAGCATCGATGCGGACGGCCACGTGGCGGACGCCCGAATGGCCGATGCCCTGAAGGGCCTGCACCGGATCAGCCCCGGCCTGCGGTTCCTGGGCTCCTACCCCCGGGCGGACCGGCGCGAGCCTGAAGTGTCACGGCACACCAGTGACGAAGCGTTCCGGGACGCCGACATTTGGCTCCAATCCCTGCTGAACGGATACTAAAGCCAAACAAACGCGGCACTCCAGCCGCCTCAGGGAGGGGGATGCGCCATGGCCAGGCTGCGTCGAAGCAACTGCGAACATCCCGGGTACTCCCGCAGGCGGTGGGGCAAGGGGTTCAGCTACCGGGATCTCCGCGGCGAGACCATCACGGACCGGCAGGTTCTTGCGCGGATCCGGAACCTCGCCATTCCGCCGGCCTGGACGGACGTCTGGATCAGTCCCTATCCCAACGGGCACATTCAGGCCACCGGGACGGATGGTGCCGGCCGCAAGCAGTACATTTACCACCCGCACTGGCGCGAGATGAAGGACCGGGAAAAGTTTGACCGTGCCCTGGCCTTTGCCCAGTCACTGCCGCCGGCGCGCCGGCTGATCACCAAGCATCTGAGGGCCGGCGGCAGCGGGGCGGAGCGGGCCCTGGCAGCAGCGCTGCGCATTGTCGACGCGGGAGCGCTGCGCGTGGGCGGCGCCAGGTACGCCGAGGCCAACGGCTCCTACGGCACCACCACCCTGCGTATTGAACACGTCCGCCTGGACGGGGATGAAGTGCGGTTCGATTTCCCGGGCAAGAGCGGCCAGGAATGGCATACCTCCATCCGGGACGCCGACCTGGCGGCAGCGCTGGAACCGATGCTGCTGCGCCCGGACGCCGACACGGCGCTGGCCTATATCGGAGCGGACGGTGCATGGCACAGCGTGGATGCCGCCCAGCTGAACGCGTTCCTCAAGGAAGTGACCGGCGGGGATTTCACTGCCAAGGATTTCCGCACCTGGCAGGCTACCGTCGTGGCTGCCATGTCCCTGGCCCGGCTGGCACCGGACGCCGGCACCAAGCGCGCCCGGCAGCAGGCGGTGGCCGCCACTGCCCGCGACGTTGCCGACCATCTGGGCAATACCCCGGCCATCGCCCGGAAGTCGTATATCGACCCACGCGTGGTGGACCGGTTTTTCGACGGTGAGGTGATCCCGGTTGCCGGGTTCTCAGCGTCGGAGACCGCCGTCCGCCTGATGCTCGAGGGGTAGCCGGGTTTCCGTCTCCGGTGGCAGTAAGTATGCTGATGGAAGGCGCGCGCAGTATTGGCGCACTGGACAACCACCCCAAGAAGGAAGGTGCCGGCATGAGCGAGTACCCCAAAGAAGAAGAACAGCTCAAGGACCCGAAGCCCAGCGGTGTATCCACGAATGACGACAACTACCGCGGCGACGTGGGAGACCAGGGGAACGACATCCGGTTCGCCGAGGAGGAAGCGCTGATCCGCGAGCAGTCCTCCAAGTCCTCCCTGCCCGATGACGAGGGCAAGTACACCGACGCTGACGGTGCCCGGACGGACAGGGACCGCGAAGGCGGCTACACCGACTCCGAGGGCACCCAGGACGGCAAGTAGGTCCATCCCTCAAACGGCGCTGCACCCGAGGGTGCAGCGCCGTTTTGTGTTTTCCTACCGTCTCGCGGGTTGTACCGGCGACGGCGGTACCCGCACCGGCAGGGCACCGGGATCCACCTGGAACGTGACCGAGGTGGCGGTGCCGGTAAGGTCGCCGTCCAGCTGTGTCTGTGTGGGTTCACCCACCGTGACCGTCACCTTGCGGGCCCGGTGATGACGGATGACCGGCAGGTCCTTGGGATAACGGGTCATCACCTTCCCTGCCACCCAGGCCCAGCCCAGCACGCTTCGCGGACTCATGATGATGATGTCCAGCAGCCCGTCATCCACCACTGCGTCCGGAATGAAATCAATCCCGGCGGGGAGCCTGCCGGTGTTCGCCACCAGGACGCTGTGTACCTTCAGGGATTCGGCCGGAGCGTCATCAATGCTGACGGCCATCCGGGTCCGCCGCCCGGGCAGCAGCCGGACGCCGGCCTCGCTGTACGCCAGCCAGCCCACGCGTTTTTTCAACTCGTCCCGGGTGGCGGCAATGACCTCGGCGTCCAGGCCGATTCCACCCATGACCAGGAAGGCATTACGGGAGGATTCGCCGGTGGTTACATCTGCCAGCCGGATGGTGGCCATGTCGATCCGGCGCACGTCCCCGTGCAGGGCATTGCGGATATTCCCGCTGAGGTCCGCCACGGAGATGTCCAGGTTCCGGGCGAGGAGGTTGCCGGTGCCCAGGGGGATCAGGCCCAGCGACGCCCCCGAGTGCGCCACGGCCCGGGCAACTTCCCGCACCGTCCCGTCGCCGCCGGCAGCCAGCACCACATCGGCGCCGGACTGCAGCGCCTGTACGGCCTGCAGGTAACCGGGCGAGTCAACGGTGGTTTCCAGAATGAGGGGCGGGTCCCAGCCGGCCAGGTCGCACGCTGACTCCAGCAGGGACCGGGCCTCGGGAGCCAGCGTCTTTACCGGATTAATGACCATGGCAACCCGCTGGTGCGCAGGACCCCGCGGGGCAAAGATCGCCGTGTCCCTTGCTGTCCGGCGCCTGATCCTGACGCCCACAATTATCCAGGTTGCCGCCGAGGCCAGCAGGGCGGCGGCAAGGACCAGGAGCAGGGTAATTTCTATGGGCATGGTGCTTCCCAGAATAGCCGCCGCCCGCGGAACCAATGCCCGGACGTGTTTTCGGTACTCTTGAGACGTGATCGATGTAAATGAGCTCCGCGAAAACCCTGAAAAATTCCGAGCCTCGCAGCGCGCCCGGCTGGCCGACGAGAGCATTGTGGACGCGATCATCTCCGCTGACGCCGCCCGCCGCGATGCCCGGACCCGTTACGAGACCCTCCGTGCCGAGCAGAATGCCTTCGGCAAGCGGGTGGCACAGGCCAAGGGCGAGGAAAAGCAGGCCCTGCTGGCCGAGGTCAAGGAACTGGCCGCCGCGGTCAAGGCCGCCGGCGCCGAAGCCGACGCCATCCAGGCTGAATCCGACGCACTGCTGCGCCGGATCCCCAACCTGGTCTCCGACGGTGTCCCCGTAGGCGGTGAGGATGACTTTGAGGTCGTGAAGACCGTCGGAACCCCCCGCGACTTCGAAGCCGAGGGATTCACCCCCCGCGATCACCTGGAACTGGGTGAGATGCTCGGCGCCATTGACATGGAGCGTGGTGCCAAGGTTTCCGGTTCGCGCTTCTACTTCCTGCGCGGCGTCGGCGCCCGGCTGGAACTGGCCCTGCTGAACATGGCCATGGATCAGGCCGTGAAGGCCGGCTTTGTTCCCATGATCACCCCCACCCTGGTCCGTCCGGAGACGATGCAGGGCACCGGCTTCGATGTGGCCCACGACGCCGAGATCTACCGCCTGGCCGAGGACGACCTCTACCTGGTGGGCACCTCCGAGGTACCGCTGGCCGGTTACCACGCCGATGAGATCCTCGAGCTCGACGGCGGCCCGGTCCGCTACGCCGGCTGGTCCTCCTGCTACCGCCGCGAAGCCGGATCCCACGGCAAGGACACCCGCGGCATCATCCGCGTCCACCAGTTCAACAAAGTGGAAATGTTCGTCTACACCCGCCCCGAGGACGCCGCTGAGGAACACCGGCGCCTGCTGGCATGGGAAGAGGAAATGCTGGCCAAGGTTGAACTGCCCTACCGGGTCATTGATACCGCCGCCGGCGACCTGGGCATGTCCGCGGCACGGAAGTTCGACTGTGAAGCCTGGGTTCCCACCCAGAACGCCTACCGCGAACTGACGTCCACCTCCAACTGCACCACCTTCCAGGCCCGCCGCCTGAACATCCGCGAACGCCAGGGCGAAGGCAAGGGCACCCGCGCCGTGGCCACCCTGAACGGCACCCTCGCCACCACGCGCTGGATTGTCGCCATCCTGGAACACCACCAGAACCCCGACGGCTCCGTCAACGTGCCGGCTGCCCTGCAGCCGTACCTGGGCGGCCTGGAAGTACTGCCGGTTCTCTAGTCCGGCCGCACCCGCAGCAGGAGGGATCCCGGGACGCCCGGGGTCCCTCTCCTGCGTTGTATCGTCCGCGCCTTTGTACGTGACGGTGCTCCTACCCCGTTGCCAACCGATCTGTTTAGATAAAACGATGACAACTTTGAGTACAGCTGGCATCGAAGACCAGCAGACGACGGATAAAAGACACTTAGTAGCCCTGGACGTGGACGGCACCCTGGTGGACCACGACGGGCACATGTCCCCGGGGGTCCGCGAAGCTGCCCGGGCGGCAGCCGATGCCGGACATCATCTGGTTATCGCCACCGGCCGTTCCTATGGGGCGGCCCTGCCCATCCTCCAGCTGCTGGGCCTGACCGAGGGTTACTGTGTGTGCTCCAACGGCGCGGTCACGCTCCGGCTGGACCCTTCACTGGCTGACGGTTACGAAGTGATGGACCGGGTGGTTTTCGATCCGAAGCCGGCACTGGCCGCCCTGCGGCAGAAGCTGCCCACCGCCAAGTTCGCACTTGAGGACAGCTCCGGCCGGTTCCTTTCCACTGAACGTTTCCAGGATGCCAGCTTCGGTGCCGAGGCCCATGCCGTGGGATTCGATGAACTGCTCGACGCCGAGGCAGTGCGGGTGGTGGTTTTCAGCACCGACAGCACGGCAGAGGAATTCGGCTCAGCAGTAAAGTCCATCGGCCTGCACGGGGTCACCTACTCCGTGGGCTGGACGGCGTGGCTGGACATCGCAGCCGCCGGAGTGACCAAGGCCAGCGCGCTGGAACAGGTCCGGGGACACCTGAATGTTGATCCCGCGCTCACCGTGGCGCTGGGAGACGGCCGGAACGACATTGAAATGCTGTCCTGGGCAGGACGCGGCGTGGCCATGGGCCAGGCACCTGATGAAGTGCTCGCCGTGGTCTCCGAGGTGACCGGAACGGTCTACGAGGACGGCGCTGCGAGCGTACTGGGCAGCCTGCTCCACTGACCGCACGGGCGGCCGGCCAGAGGCAACGCGTCGGTGCCCCGAGCCTGTGCCCGAAGACGGTGCCCGAAGTCGATGCCCGGAGGCGGTGCCCGAGACGGCTCAGACGCCGTAGGGCAGGGCTGCCGGAGGCAGGGACGCCGGGCCGTACACCAGACCCAGCAGTCTGGCGGCGGCCGGCCGGGTGGCCCATTCCTCGGTCCAATGCGAGCGGACTACCGCCTTACTGACCGCCTGGGCAGTGATTCCCAGTTCCTGGGCAACGAATTTCTGCTGCCCGCGGGCACCGGGAGTCATCAGGTCCAGCACCTTCCATTCGGCACCGGTGCGCGCGGCCACAATCAGCCCGAGCAACCGCAGGACCGCCTCCGCCTCACCCGCCAGCTCTGCGTCCGGGCCCTCCACCGCCAGCGGAATCCGGTCACCGCTGCGCTGGGCACGTTCCACGGCGCTGCGTGAATAGACCAGCCCGAAGCCCCTCGCGTCACGGATATCAGCGGGCAACGGCACCGCCAGCTCGCCTACCCCGATACCCACGTGCCAGCGGCGTTCCCGCACGGCAGTGAGGGCAGCGTCAACAGCCGTGGCCGCGTCAGTCAGCACCCCCTGGGCTTCATCGCCCACGGTGCGCTGGAACGGAACCGCTGCCGGCAGGTGCCGCAGCGTGCGGATCAGGTCCGGGACCAGGTCCCCGACGTCGCGCGAGTCCCGCTGGTTGATGGTGAGCACAAAATGCATGGCATCAGCATGTCAGACCACGCCGTCAAACAACCGAATCCGGTTGCGGCGCGCCTGCCGGCGGGGTCCTGCGGCCAAGCGAACCACCGGCACCATCTGTTCCCGGGCGGGACATCCTGCCCGGGGTAGTAGGGTCGGCGGATGACAACCACACCGCCGTCCGAACCCGGGCGAACCTCGCGGGTACCCCTGCTCTTTGCCTGCGGGGTGATCCTGCTTGGCCTCTGGGCGGCATGGCTCACCTCCAGCTGGGTGGTCCTGGCCGCCGCAGTGGCAGTGGCGCTGGTACCCTCGCGGACCTACGCCTCCGATGTACGTGCCTGGGCACGCCGGCAGGACCGGCGGCGCGGATAACGGGTGAAGGCGTTAAACGCCGACGGCGGCCGCCCCCAGGAAGGGGACAGCCGCCGTCGTACCGGCAGGGCCGGTGCGCCGAAACGCTAGTTGTTGATCGGGTCGGCGTCGACGTCGCGGCCCTGGGCCTCGTCCTCTTCGCTGGCTTCGCCAAGCGCCTCGAAACGGGCGAGGGAGGCGGTGACCTCGGCTTCGGCGGCTTCACGGCCGGCCCAGTCGGCAGCTTCCACCCACTTGCCCGGCTCCAGGTCCTTGTACTTGGTGAAGAAGTGCTTGATCTCATCGAGCAGGAAGTCGGAAACGTCCGAGATGTCCTGGATGTGGCGAAAGCGCGGGTCCACCGGAACGCAGAGGACCTTGGCATCTCCGCCGCCGTCATCCACCATGTTGAACACGCCGATGGGGCGGGATTCCACCAGCACGCCGGGCATCAGGTCGAAGTCCTGCAGCATCACCAGGGCGTCCAGCGGATCGCCGTCCTCGCCCAGGGTGTTCTCGAAGAACCCGTAGTGGGTGGGGTAGGCCATGGACGTGAACAGGACCCGGTCCAGGCGCAGACGGTGGGTTTCGTGGTCAATTTCGTACTTGACCCGGGATCCCTTGGGGATCTCGATGGTTACGTCGAGCTTCATTGCGACTCCTCACTGGCGTGGCCCGCGGAGGAACCACTGGAAAGACTTTGATAACTGATCATGCACCGGCGCGCCCCGCGGAAGCTTCCGCGCTGACGGAAGGTCGGGACGGGCGCCGGCGTCGGTCTAGTCTTAAAGATATATGTCCCGCGCACGGAACTGTGCACGGATGAGGAAAGGCCGGGATAACCGGCGGAGCGAAGGAGTCGGTGAGGGCATGTCTCGGATGTTCTCCGGCACGCTGCTGGCGCTTGCCTTCGCGGTGCTGCTGGTCCCGCTGGCCTTCTACGCGCTCCCGCCAATCACCCAGTCGCTGGCCGGCGGAGGTGCGCAGCGCGCCGAAGTGGTGCCCGGGCACCTGCAGCCCCCCGAGGTCCTGACCGGCAGCGGACCGGTCACCGCCCCTCAGGCGGCGGATCCGCTCCCCAACCCGGAACAGCTGGGCCGGCTCCTCGATGCCGAACTTGCGATTGAGGGCAGCGGATCATTCCACGCGGTGGTTGAGGACGCGCTGACCGGCACCGTGCTGTATGACCGCGGCGGGGCAGCCGGCCTGGCTCCCGCATCCACCCTGAAAATCCTTACAGCCGCCGCCGCCATGTCTGCCATGGGAGCAGGGACCACCTTCCCGACCTCTGCCCTGGAAGGGGACGAGCCCGGAACCGTCATCCTGCGCGGCGGCGGTGACGTGCTGCTCACGGCAGGCCCTTCGGACCCTGATTCCGTTGCCGGCCGCGCCGGCCTGACCACCCTGGCGGAGCAGACAGCGGCCGCACTTCGGGACACCGGGACGGCCGGCCCGGTCACCGTGCAGGTGGATGATTCCCTGTTCACCGGCCCCGCTCTCTCCGATGCCTGGGGGGAGGCGGACATCGAGGCCGGGGAAATCGCCCCGGTCCATGCCCTCGCCGTCAGCTCGGCGTGGCAGGTGGAGGGCAGCGGTCCCGGACCCCGGGTCGAGGACCCGGCGCTGTCCGCAGGCGAGGCCTACCGCGCGGCACTGGAGGAAGCCCTGGACGGCGTCGAGGTCCGGACCACGGTGGAACGCGGCACCGCGCCCGGGGATGCCCGCACCCTGGCCGAGGTCCGCTCCGCCCCGCTGGCCGACCAGGTGGATTACATGCTGCTGACCTCGGACAACTACCTGGCCGAGGTTTTGGGCCGGCTCACGGCCGAGGCAACGGACCGCGAACCATCCTTCTCGGGAGGCATCGAGGCGGTCCGGGCCGAGGTAGGCGCCCTCGGCGTGGATACCGGTTCCCTGGTGCTGGGGGACACCAGCGGCCTCTCTGCGGAAACTTCCGTTTCCGCCCAGCAGCTGACCGAGCTGATGCGGATCCTGCTCACCTCGCCGGACCCGGACCTGCGCTCGGTCACCGGCGGACTGCCGGTGGCGGCGCTGAGCGGAACGCTTGCCGGTCGCTTTGATGAGGCTGCAGATGCAGGCGCAGCCGGAATTGTGCGTGCCAAGACCGGCACGCTGTTCGCCGTCACTGCACTGACCGGCTACGCCACGGACGCGGACGGGCGGGTACTCGCCTTCACCTTCGTAGCGGACGGCCTGGACGGAAACACCGCAGCCGCCAGGGAGGCCGTGGATTCCGCCGCGGCGGTCCTCGCCGGCTGCGGCTGCCGCTGAGCCTGGCTGCCGCTGAGCCCGCCTGCCTTCCGGGATCGGGGCCGGGTGGTGTCCCTCATTGGGCAATGTGGTCGAATGGAGCAATGGAGCGCAACGAACGAAACCGTCTGAGCCATGACCGCAAGCCGTCTACCGAAAAGTCTCCCTCCCCGGACGCACCGGCACTGGTGAACTGGGATCTGGCCGCCTCCACTGCGGCGGCCATGGTGGCGCCGGGACCGAAGATGTCCGCCCGGGAGATCCGCGAAGCCGTGGCGGACCTGCGTGCCGCAGCGGATACCTCCGTGGCCCACGTGCACCGCATCACCGGCCTCGAAGCTGCGCGTGACCTGCGGGACTCCGACGTACTCGTGGTGGACCGTGCCTCCTGGGCCCGCGCCAACTCGCAGAGCTTCTCCGTGCTGATGGGCCCGGCGCTGCAGCACCTGGCGGAAACCCGTCCCGAGCAGCTCGAAGCAGCCAACACCGCCATTGGCGGAACCATGACCGGCGCACAGCTGGGCGCCGTGCTGGCCTTCCTCTCCAGCAAGGTCCTGGGCCAGTATGATCCCTTTGCCGCCCTGGGCGGGGTGGGAAAACCCGGTGGGCGGCTGCTGCTGGTGGCGCCGAACATCATCACCCTTGAACGCGAGCTCAACGTGGAACCGGCCGACTTCCGGCTCTGGGTCTGCCTGCATGAGCAGACCCACCGTGTGCAGTTTGCAGCGGCACCGTGGCTGCGGGAGCACATGCTGGAACAGATCAGCCAGCTCTCCAACGGCATGATGGACAAGGCGCAGACCCTTTCCGAGCGCCTGGGTTCCGCCGTGAAGGCGTTGACTGCCAACTCCGCAGGGACGGGCGAGAAGGACAACGACGGCGTGCCGCGCAAGCCGGCAGACCTCCTGTCGCTGCTGCAGGACCCCCAGGACAAGGAACGCCTCTCCCACCTGACGGCCGTGATGTCCCTGCTGGAAGGCCACGCCAACGTGGTGATGGACGCTGTGGACGCAAGCATTGTGCCCAGCGTGAAGACCATCCGGCAGCGGTTCAACAACCGGGGTGCCAAACGCGGCTGGATTGACCGTTTCTTCCGGCAGATCATGGGCCTGGACGCCAAGATGCGCCAGTACAGTGACGGTGCCCGTTTTGTCCGTGCCGTGACCGGCCGCGTGGGGATGGAAGGTTTCAACCGGGTCTGGGAAAAGGCCGAAAACCTTCCCACCGAAGCGGAAATCCACTCAGCTGACCTCTGGATCGCCAGGATGGGACTGTAACCGAACGTGATGCACGAAAACCCCGGTATTTCCGGCACCGCTGCCGTCCGCCCCGCACCACGGGTCCGCAAACGGCTCCTGCCCACCCTTGGGGATGCCCGCAACAGCGTCCGGGACGCCCTCCGGGACGCCGGCCTGGCACCGGGCGGGGACCAGCCGCCGCTGATCCTGGTCGCGTGCAGCGGCGGACCGGATTCCCTGGCCCTGGCCGAGGCCGCCTCCTTCTTTTCCCGCCGCGGGGACTACCGGGTGGGTGCGGTGGTAGTGGACCACGGACTGCAGGAAGGCAGCGCCGCGGTGGCGGAACGGACCCGGCAGAAACTGGAGGCCATGGGGCTGGCGCCCGTCCTTGTCCGGCAGGTCACCGTGCCCACGTCCGGTATGGGGCCCGAAGCCGCGGCACGGACCGTCCGCTACGCCGCCCTGGATGCCGCGGTGGAGGAACTCCATGCCGACGCCGTACTGCTAGGCCACACGCTGGATGACCAGGCCGAACAGGTGCTGCTGGGACTGATGCGCGGCTCCGGCACCCGGTCGCTGGCCGGGATGCCGGCGGTACGCGGGAAGTATCTGCGCCCGTTCCTGGGGCTGCGCCGCGAGGCCACCCTGGAAATCTGCGAGCATGCCGGCCTGGATCCCTGGCACGATCCCAGCAACCGGGATTCCGCCTATGCCCGCTCCCGCGTCCGCACCGAGGTGCTGCCGTTCCTCGAGGAGAAACTCGGTCCGGGAATAGCCGAGGCACTGTTCCGTTCCTCACGTATCCTCTCTGCAGACGCCGACTATCTGGATGAAAAGGCCGCCCGCACCTTCGAGAAGCTGCGCCTGGATCCTCCCGCGGGGTCCGGTGCCGAAGGAGCGGAACTGCTGCTGCCCGAAGCGCCGCTAAGGGACCTCCCTGCGGCCCTCCGCCAGCGTGTGCTGGCCCTCGCGGCGCTGGCCCTGGGTGGGGCCCAGCCGAGCTACGAACGCCTGGCAGCGGTTGAATCGCTGCTGCGCCGCACCGGCTCCGCCGGACCCGTCCAGCTGGTCGGCAAAGTCAGCGTGTACCGGCAGCCGCGCGGCAAAGCGGTTCACCACGGCGGCTCAAGCTATGGCAATCTTGTTTTTAGGAAAAAGAGCAGCACCTAACATCCAATAACATCCAAAGCTGCAACACTTCGCACCCGGGAGTCATTCGTGGATTCACACGACGTCCAGTCAGATCTCAAGCACGTTCTCTACACCAAGGAACAGATCCAAAACCGGGTCAATGAACTGGCGGCCGAAATTGACCGCGACTACGCCGGCCGCGACGTCCTCCTCGTCGGCGTCCTCAAGGGTGCCGTCATGGTGATGGCTGACCTGTCCCGCGCCCTGCACAGCCACGTCACCATGGACTGGATGGCAGTGTCCTCCTACGGGTCCGGCACCCAGTCCTCCGGCGTCGTCCGGATCCTGAAGGATCTGGAAACCGACCTGCTCGGCAAGCACGTGCTGATTGTCGAAGACATTATCGATTCCGGACTGACCCTGTCCTGGCTTCGCACCAACCTGGAGTCCCGCGGCCCGGCCAGCGTGGAAATCTGCACCCTGCTGCGCAAGCCGGATGCCGCCAAGGTGGAAATCGACGTGAAGTATGTCGGCTACGAGATCCCCAACGAATTTGTTGTCGGCTACGGTCTCGACTTTGCCGAGAGGTACCGCAACCTGGACTTCATCGGCACTCTCGCCCCGCACGTGTACGAATAACCCCTGCGGCCTTCGCCCCGTTCCGCGCGATCACCATCACGCCAGAGCGCTACGCCCTGAGGGAACTAAACCCCAACGCCGGCCGTGTTCTTTTGGGGACGGTGTATAGCTAGTAGGTAAATTCCGCGCACACCAGCGTTGTTGATCAGGAGGGACGGGGCTTAGCCCTGACGACGAATGAAATCCAAGAACTTCTTCAAGGGGCCGGTCATATGGATCGCGCTGGCATTGGCCGCTCTTTTGATCATCCTGCCCAGCCTTTCCGGCACCGGCGCTTCCCAAGTGGACACCAAAGAAGGCCTTGAACTTCTTAATGGCGACAAAGTGTCGCAGGCAAAGATTTACGACGGCGACCAGCGCGTTGACCTGACACTGAAGGACCCGCTCGGTGACAAGGGCACCAATGTGCAGTTCTTCTTCAGCTCCGCGCGAGGCGAGGAAGTTGTCGACGCGGTGAATGATTCCGGAGCGAACTTCACCGACCAGCCGGTGCAGACCAACTGGTTCACCAGCTTCCTCGGACTGCTGCTGCCCTTCATCATCATTGGTGTGATCTTCTGGTTCCTGATGAGCCGGATGCAGGGTGGCGGGTCCCAGGTTATGAAGTTCGGCAAGTCCCGGGCCAAGCTGACCAACAAGGACATGCCGCAGGTCACCTTTGACGACGTCGCCGGGGCAGACGAAGCAGTGGAGGAACTGCACGAGATCAAGGAGTTCCTCCAGGATCCGGCCAAGTTCCAGGCCGTGGGCGCCAAGATCCCCAAGGGTGTGCTGCTGTACGGCCCTCCGGGTACCGGTAAGACCCTGCTTGCCCGCGCGGTTGCCGGCGAGGCCGGTGTCCCGTTCTACTCGATTTCCGGTTCCGACTTCGTGGAAATGTTCGTCGGCGTGGGCGCCTCCCGTGTCCGCGACCTGTTCGAGCAGGCGAAGACCAACGCTCCGGCCATCATTTTCGTGGACGAGATTGACGCCGTCGGCCGCCACCGTGGTGCCGGCGTGGGCGGTGGCAATGACGAACGTGAGCAGACCCTGAACCAGCTGCTGGTTGAGATGGACGGCTTTGATGCCAACGCCAACGTCATTCTGATCGCGGCCACCAACCGCCCCGATGTCCTGGACCCCGCGTTGCTGCGTCCGGGCCGCTTCGACCGCCAGATTGGCGTGGAAGCCCCCGATATGCAGGGCCGGCTGCGGATCCTGCAGGTCCATTCCAAGGGCAAGCCGATGGCTGACGGCGTGGACCTTGAGACCGTGGCCCGCAAGACTCCGGGCTTCACCGGCGCCGATCTGGCCAACGTCCTCAACGAGGCGGCACTGCTGACCGCCCGCTCCAACGCGGACCTGATTGATGACCGCGCCCTGGACGAGGCCATTGACCGCGTGATCGCCGGCCCGCAGAAGCGCAGCCGCGTGATGAAGGAACTTGAGCGCAAGATCACCGCCTACCACGAGGGCGGACACGCGCTGGTGGCAGCGGCGCTGCGCAATACCGATCCGGTTACCAAGGTGACCATCCTGCCGCGTGGCCGGGCACTGGGTTACACCATGGTGCTGCCCCAGGACGATAAGTATTCGGTAACCCGCAATGAACTGCTGGACCAGCTCGCCTACGCCATGGGCGGCCGGGTGGCTGAGGAAATCGTCTTCCACGATCCGTCCACCGGCGCATCCAACGACATCGAGAAGGCCACGTCCACGGCCCGCAAGATGGTCACCCAGTACGGCATGAGCGAGCGGATCGGTTCCGTGAAGCTTGGCTCCGGCGGCGGGGAACCCTTCCTGGGCCGGGATATGAGCCAGGAGCGCAACTACTCCGACCAGGTTGCCTACGTGGTGGATGAAGAAGTGCGGCGGCTGCTCGACAACGCGCATGACGAGGCGTACCAGATCCTGACGGAGAACCGCGACGTGCTGGACCGGCTGGCCCTGGAGCTGCTGGAACGCGAGACGCTGAACCAGAAGGAAATCGCGGAGATCTTCTCCGATGTCCGCCAGCGTGATGTCCGGGAGGTCTGGCTTTCCAAGCCCACCCGCCCGGTGCACAGCATTCCGCCCGTGGTCTCGCCGCGCGAACGCCGGGAGGCAAAGGAAATCGGTGCGCCGGACCCCGCTTCGGTGGCCCCGCAGGACCAGATTGCCGACGCCGACCTGCCGCAGGACTTTGATGTGTCCTCCAACGGCCTGCCCCAGCCGGAAAACAGCGGGCAGGGCGGGCACTCCGGGCACGGCGGCAGCTCCGGGAGCGGCCAGGCCGGCCAGGGGGCCTAAGGCCCGGCATCAGTCGGGGGACGTCAGCGGGGGATGAACAGCGTCGGGCCTAAACGCCCGGCACGGTAAGATCGACCAGTGACGGATTTCGATGATGACCTGCTGGCCGCTGACGACACTGCAGCTGCGGCGTCCCCGGTGGACCGGCCAAGGATTGAACGTGCGGTCCGGGAAATCCTCCTCGCCATCGGGGAGGACCCGGACCGTGACGGTTTAAAGGACACTCCCCAAAGGGTGGCCAAGTCCTATACGGAGATCTTTTCCGGACTGCATCAGAACCCCACTGATCTGTTGGCCACAACCTTCGACCTGGACCACGAGGAGATGGTGCTGGTCAAGGACATCGCGTTCTATTCCACCTGCGAACACCACCTCGTGCCCTTCCACGGCACGGCGCACGTGGGGTACATCCCCTCGCACGACGGCAAGGTCACGGGACTGTCCAAACTGGCCAGGCTCGTCGAGGTCTACGCCCGGCGCCCGCAGGTGCAGGAGCGCCTGACCACGCAGATCGTGGATGCCCTGATGACCAATCTTGAACCCCGCGGTGCCATAGTGGTTATTGAATGTGAGCACCTGTGCATGTCAATGCGCGGGGTACGCAAGCCGGGCGCGAAGACAGTAACGTCCGCGGTCCGCGGACAGCTGCGCGAAACCGCGACCCGCGCTGAAGCAATGAGCCTGATACTCGGACGATAAGGACCACCATGGATTCACTCGCCGCCGCACCCGGTACCGGACCGGCAACGACGCCGCTGCCGGTGGTGCGCCCCGCACGCGCTGCCCGCACATTCGACGACCTCCCCGCTGACCGCACCCTGGTGATGGGCATCCTGAATGTCACCCCGGATTCCTTCAGCGACGGCGGCCGCTTCGCGGATACCGACGCCGCCATCCGCGCCGGCCTGAAGATGCACTACGACGGTGCGGACATCATCGACGTCGGCGGTGAGTCCACCCGCCCCGATTCCGTCCGCATTTCCGCTGAGGAAGAGCAGGAACGTGTCCTGCCGGTGATCGAGGCCCTGGTCCGGGCCGGTGCCCTGGTCAGTGTGGACACCATGAATGCCTCCACCGCGGAGAAGGCCATCGGCGCCGGTGCGCTGATCATCAACGATGTTTCCGGGACGGAAACCGATCCGGAGATGGCACCCCTGGTGGCGCGGACGGGCGTTTCCTACATCCTGATGCACAGCCGCGGCAGCGTACGCAGCAATGATCCCAACGCGACCTACGACGACGTCGTCAACGACGTCGTGGAAGAACTCACCAAGGTCCGGGACCGTTTTTATGCCGCAGGCGTGACGCCGGAGCAGATAATTCTTGACCCCGGACTGGGGTTCACCAAGACAGCCGAGCATGACTGGGCGCTGCTGCGCGGCATCGACCGGATAGGTGCACTGGGCCACCGGGTACTGATTGGCGCCTCCCGCAAGCGGTTCCTCGGCTCCCTGCTCACCAGCTTCGGCAAGGCGGCACCTCCGCTTGAACGCGACAACGCCACTGCCGCAGTGAGCGCACTGGCCGCCGCTTCGGGCGTCTGGGCAGTGCGGGTACACAACGTGCAGGCCAGCCTCGACGCCGTCAAGGCCGCTGCGGCCTGGAAGGGATAGGCATGCCCGGAACCGCCGGCACCGACCGGCGCGGGACCACGGCACCGGACCGGATCACCCTGACCGGGATATCCGCCACGGGCTACCACGGTGTTTTTCCCGAGGAGCGCCGCGACGGACAGCCCTTCATTGTGGATCTGGTGCTTTTCACCGACCTCGGCCCGGCAGCGGCCACTGATGACCTGACGCTGACGGCACACTACGGCGAGGTGGCCGAGTGCGCAGTGAAGGTCATCACCGGCGAGCCGCTGAACCTGATCGAGGCGCTTGCCGGCCGGATCGCCGACACCGTGCTGGCCGCCTTCCCGGTGCTGGCTGCCGTGGAAGTCACCGTGCACAAACCGAAGGCACCCATCGCCGTTACGTTCGGCGATGTAGCGGTCACAATCCTCCGGGAGCGCGAATGAGCACCGTGCATGCCATCCTTGCCCTGGGCAGCAATCTCGGCGAAAGCCGGGACACCCTGTCAGCGGCGGTGGCAGACCTCGCCGACCACCCGGACATGCGGCTGGCCGCTGTGTCCCCGGTGGTGCGGACCCGGCCCGTGGGCGGCCCGGAACAGCCCGACTACCTGAACCTGGTGGTGGCGGTGGAAACCGGTTTGGAGCCCCATGCCCTGCTGGCACACTGCCAGGCCGTTGAGGCCCGGCACCACCGCAAACGTGAGGTCCGCTGGGGGCCGCGGACACTCGACGTCGACATCATCACCTACGGTGACCTGCATCTGGATGAACCCGATCTGACCATTCCGCACCCGCGTGCCGCCGGCAGGGCCTTTGTCCTGCAGCCCTGGGCATGGATGGAACCGGATGCCCGGCTGGACTCGGTACCCGTGGCCGAGCTGGCCGCCCGCGCCGAGGATCTTCCCGGGCTCGAAATCTTCGAAGGAGACTGAGTCCGTGAGTACCATCCGCTACCGCTGGCTGGCCGTGATCGCCGTGGCCGCCGGCGTCGTCGGCTGGGCCGTGAACTCCTTCCTGTCCGAAAACGGCTATCCGGCCCCAGTACTGAGCCCCGCGGCCCTGCTGGCCATTGTTGTGGTGGTGGCAGTGACCCTGGTGCTCGGACTGCGGGTGCGCCGCTGGCGCAACGGAAGCCGGGACCGGACGCTGAACCCCATTGCCGCCGCACGGACGGTGGTCCTGGCCCAGGCCATTACCTACGCCGGGTCCCTGCTGCTGGGCTGGCATGCTGCCGTTTTCCTGGCGCTGCTGCCGCTGTTGTCCCTGCGGCCCGGTCATGCACCCACGTGGACTGCGCTGGCGGTAGGTATCGGGGGAATGGTTATGATCGCTGCGGGACTGACCGTGGAGCGGTTCTGCAAGCTGCCGCCGGATGACAAGGACGGAACCGGGTCCGCGCCCGGGACCGAAGACGGGGAAGAATATGCCTAGCCAAGCGATTGACCCGCCCGCCGTGGACTGGCAGCACGTCTCGCCCAAGTACCTGCGGGTGCGGCTGCTGGGCTGGGCTGTTGAAACCGTCATCACCATTGCGCTGACCGGCATTCCGCTGGTGCTGCTGCTGACCGGTGTATGGCCCGGCTATCCGGCCTGGCTGGCCTGGGGGCTGCCCGCGTTCTTCGCCGTCACCCTGCTGTGGCGGGGACTTCTGCTTCCCCGCCAGGTCCGCGCCATTGGATACGCCGAACGCAACGAGGACCTGCTGCTGCGCCGCGGCATCTTTTTCCAGCGCACCCTGGTGGTCCCCTACGGGCGGATGCAGTACGTGGACGTGGCAGTGGGACCCCTGGAACGGGCCTTCGGCCTCTGCACCCTGAAGCTCCACACCGCAGCCCCGGGAACCAATGCAGCCATCGCAGGGCTGCCCGCCGAAGAAGGCGCCCGCCTGCGCGAACACCTGTCGGCGCGCGGCGAAGCGCAGCTGGCCGGACTGTGAGCGGCACCGTCCCCGGGCCGGGCCGGGAGCCGGAACCTTCAACGGTGGATGACACCGCTGCCACGGCCAAACGGCAACCGGAGTGGCAGCGGGTGCACCCGGTCTCCCCTATGGTCAGGGGCTGGCTGGCATTGGCGGCACTGGCCTACTTCGTGGGACGTGACCAGCTTGAAGCGGTTTTCGCCGGTGACGGGACACGGCTGCCCGAAGGCCAGGCACTGTTATGGTCACTGCTCGCAATCGGCGCGGTACTGCTGGTCATCGCCGTTTCCTTCTTCCTTTCCTGGTGGTTCACCCGGTACCAGCTCACCGGCGAACACATCCGCGTGCACTCGGGGGTCCTGTTCCGCCAGCAGCGGCAGGCAAGGCTGGACCGGGTCCAGGCCATCGACATTGTCCAGCCTTTGCTGGCCCGCATTTTCGGGCTCGCAGAACTGCGTTTTGAAGTGGCCGACGCCGGGGAGTCCGCCGTGCGGCTGGCCTTCCTGCGCCTGGCGGATGCCCAGCAGCTGCGCCAGCGGATCCTGGCCGGCGCGTCGGGTGCAGGCGATGCGCAGCCGGGCAGTACCGACCCCGCCAAGCCGGGCGCCTCCGACACCGTGCCTGGCGAACGGCAGATCCTGGCGCTGTCAGCCGGCCGTGTCATTGCCTCCGCGCTCCTCTCCGGCACCACGGTTTTCCTTGTCCTGGCCATTGCCGGGGTGATCGTGCTGACCGCCGTCACCGGAGAACCGGCGTCCTTCGCGGCCATGGTGCCGATTATTTTCGGGTTCGGCAGTGCGTACTGGCAGATGTTCAGCTCCTCCTTCAACTTCCGCGCCTCGGTTTCACGCGACGGCATCCGGATCCATTCCGGGCTGCTGGACACCCGGGCGCAGACCGTGCCGCCGGGACGCATCCAGGCACTGGCCGTCCGGCAGTCCCCGCTGTGGCGGATCACCGGGTGGTACTCGGTATCCGTCAACGTGGCCGGCTACGGCGTGGCTGCGGGCGGGGACGGAGCGGCGCGCACCCGTGTGCTGCCCGTGGGTACTGCGCAGGAAGTGTTCCAGATGCTGGCCCTGATCCTTCCGGACCCGGGAACCGGGGATCCGGTCACGGTCTTCACCGCGGGCATGACCGGTAGCGGCACCGATGCAGGGTTCACCGTCTCACCCCGCCGCGCACGCTGGCGCTCACCATTCGCGTGGCGCCGGAACGGCTATCTGGTAACGGAGACGGCCCTGCTGTCCCGGCACGGTTTCTTCTGGCGGGCGCTGGACGTGGTTCCGCACAGCCGGACCCAGTCCCTGGCGCTGGAGCAGGGTCCGGTGCAGCGGTTGCAGCGGCTCGCGGACCTGGTGCTGCACTCCACGCCGGGGCCGGTTTCTGCCAAAGTGGTGGAAATGGATGCCGACGTCGCCGGCCGGCTGCTGGATGACCAGTCACTTCGCGCCCGCTCCGCCCGCCGGCGGGACCTGCCCGAACAATGGCTCCGCCCCGCAGCCTCTCCGGCCGTGCGCGCACCAGAACCCGTCCCGCAGCCCCTACCCGCCCCGCAGCCGGAGCCCGCACCCGAACCGGAGCCCGCCCCGCAGCCGGAACCCGGCCCCGCCCCCGTCCCACAGGAGAACCCGCCCCATGAACACCGCTGATTCCGCCGAAGAACGCCGCCGCCGCGGCCGCCTGGGGGTCGGCGTCATCGGCGCCGGCCGGGTCGGTGCTGTCCTGGGCGCTGCCCTGCGCGCAGCTGAACACGCGATCGTCGGTGTTTCCGCAGTTTCCGAGGCCAGCCGCGAGCGGGCGGAAAACCTCCTCCCCGGGGTCCCCGTCCTTGAGATCCCGGACATTGTTGAACGTTCCGAACTGGTGTTACTGGCCGTCCCGGACGATGCCCTGGGCCCGCTGGTCTCCGGGCTGGCGAAGACCGGTGCCTGGCAGGCCGGACAGCTTGTGGCACATACCTCCGGCCGGTTCGGGACCGAGATCCTCGCCCCGGCGCGTGCTGCCGGAGCCATTCCACTGGCCCTGCACCCGGCCATGACATTCACCGGCATGAGCCTGGACCTGACCCGTCTGACGGACGCCTCGTTCGGGGTCACCGCCCCTGCCGCGGTTTTGCCCATCGCCCAGGCGCTGGTGGTGGAGATGGGTGCCGAACCGGTGGTCATCAATGAAGCGGACCGGGTGCTCTATCACGCAGCACTGGCCCATGCCTCCAACCACCTGGTCACGCTCGCCTCGCAATCCACCCAGCTGCTGGCCGGCATCGGCGTCGAGCACCCGGACCGCCTGCTGGGACCGCTGATGCGCGCCTCCCTGGAAAACGCGCTGGCCTCCGGGGAAGGTGCCCTGACGGGGCCGGTGGCACGCGGCGACGTCGGGACCGTATCCGCCCACACGGACGCGCTGGCCGTCGCCGGCACCGAAGATCTCCGCTCCGCCTATCAGGCGCTCTCCGCCGCCACCGCGGTCCGGGCCGTGGCCCGCGGACTGCTCACCGCCGAACAGGGTGAGGCCATCCTCAAGGTGCTGCAGCCGGACCGGGACACCACTTCCACCAATGACACAGATACAGATACAGAAGGACAGCGTTGAACACCCCCCGCCTCGTCACCACAGCCGCCGAACTGCGTTCGGCCACCGAAGAACTGCTGCAGAAGGCGGCGGCCGCCGATCCCGCCCGGCAGCCTTCCCTCGCCCTGGTCCCCACCATGGGTGCACTGCATGAGGGGCACGCCGCCCTGATGGCCGCCGCCCGGGCGGAGAACGACGTCGTCACCGCCTCGGTGTTCGTGAACCCGCTGCAGTTTGATGACCCGGCGGATCTGGAGCGCTACCCCCGCACCCTGGATGCGGATCTGGAACTGCTCGGACGTGCCGGCGTGGACCTGGTCTTCGCCCCCGCCGAAGAAGAGGTGTACCCCGGCGGCGCTCCGCTGGTGCGTTTGAGCGCCGGCACCATGGGCACCCGGTGGGAAGGGGCCTCCCGGCCCGGGCACTTCGACGGGGTGCTGACGGTGGTCGGCAAGCTCTTCCACTATGCTGCCCCGCCCGTCCCGGCACGTTTCCGTGCCTACTTCGGGCAGAAGGACGCCCAGCAGGTGGCGCTGATCCGCCGGATGGTCGCGGACCTGAACTTCCCGGTGGAAATCACCGCGGTGCCGATAGTGCGCGCGGCGGACGGCCTGGCCGAATCCAGCCGCAACCGCTTCCTCGACGCCGGCCAGCGGCAGGCCGCCCTCGTCCTGTCAACGGCGCTGCGGCAGCTCAGGGAACGGGCCGATGCCGGGCAGCCGCTGGACCTGGCAGCCGCCGTCGAACTGGTCAGGTCACAGCCGGGCGTGGACCTGGACTACTTCGAGGTAGTGGACCCCCGGACCCTTGAACCGCTCGAGACCTCCGCACCGCTGGAGGGTGAAGCCCTCGCCCTGCTGGCTGCACGGGTTGGCCCGGTTCGGCTGATCGACAACGAGGTACTGCGCTAGTACTTCCCTTCCCCGGCCCGTGCCCGCCGCCGGGCACACGGCCGGGGACCGGGAGCGCCGCTATGCTCTGTAAACTTAATAACCGTGACCACATCTAACTCCGTTCCCGAAGCCGCAGACACCTCCGAACAGATGCGCATCCGCGCCGAGAAGAGGTCGCGGCTGCTCGACCGCGGAGACGAGGCCTACCCGGTAGGCGTGGAGCGCACCGCCTCCCTGAAGGAAGTACGCGACAAGTTCGGCCACCTCGAGGCGGACCAGGCCAGCGGCGAAATTGTGGGCGTTACCGGACGCGTCGTTTTTATCCGCAACACCGGAAAGCTCTGCTTCGCCACCCTGCAGGAAGGCGATGGCACCCGGCTCCAGGCCATGCTCAGCCTCGGCGTCGTCGGCGAGGAATCCCTGGCGGACTGGAAGTCCCTCGTGGACCTGGGCGACATTGTCTTTATCCGCGGCGAAGTCATCTCTTCGCGCCGCGGCGAACTCTCCGTGATGGCACAGTCCTGGTCCATGGCCTCCAAGGCGCTGCGCCCGCTGCCGGTCCTGCACGCCGGACTGAATGAGGAAACCCGGGTGCGCCAGCGCTACGTGGACCTGATGGTGCGCGAGGAAGCCCGGGACATGGTCTACAAGCGTGCAGCAGTGATCCGCGGCGTCCGCGACACCCTGCACAGCCACGGCTACGTGGAGGTGGAAACACCCATGCTGCAGCTGGTCCACGGCGGTGCAGCCGCCCGGCCGTTCGAAACGCACCTGAATGCCTTCGACCAGAAAATGACCCTGCGCATTGCCACCGAGCTCTACCTTAAGCGCGCCGTCGTCGGCGGAATCGAGCGGGTCTTCGAGATCGGCCGGATCTTCCGCAACGAGGGTGTGGACTCCACCCATTCCCCCGAGTTCACCACGCTGGAATGCTACGAGGCCTACGCCGACCAGTACGTGATGGCGGAGCGGATGAAGGAAATCATCCTGCACTGCGCCGATCTGCTGGGCAGCCGGCAGATTGAAACAGCCGCCGGAACCATCGACCTGGACGGCGAGTGGCGGTGGCTGAGTGTCTACCCGGGCCTCTCCGAAGCCGTCGGCACCGAGATCACCCCGGATACCGACGCGGATACCCTGCGCGCCATTGCCGAACGGCACAACGTGAAGGTGGACCCGAAGTGGGATACGGAAAAGCTGGTGATCGAACTCTTCGGCGAAATTGTGGAGCCGACCCTGCTGCAGCCCACCTTTGTCTACGACTACCCGCCCTCCGCCCAGCCGCTCGCCCGGCCGAACCGGAATGACCCGCGGCTCATCGAAGCATGGGACCTGATTATCGGCGGCATGGAGCGCGGAACCGCGTTCTCCGAGCTGATTGACCCGGTGATCCAGCGCGAACGGCTCACTGCCCAGTCCCGTCTCGCGGCTGACGGCGACGACGAGGCCATGGCCCTCGATGAAGACTTCCTGCGGGCGCTGGAATACGGCGCACCCCCCATGGGCGGCATCGGTCTCGGAATAGACCGCCTTGTGATGCTTTTCACGAATGCAGGAATCAGGGAAACAATTTTGTTTCCGCTCCTAAAGCCGGAATTGGGTTAGACATGGAATATGTAGAAGTACTCTTGCCATCCGTATGTGTTGCGGCTCTCTTTTATTTCGTGATGAAGGCCCTGCTTAACTCGGATCGGTCGGAGCGCCAGGCCCTTGCCGAGGCCGAACGGGAAGCGGAACAGAGTGTACTCGAGAAAGATCGGGAAAAACCGGGAGAAGAACAAAATAAATAGCCGGGTACTTTGACGGGGCTTTACCAATTGCGTCATACTCTAAGTGGTCTCATAAAATCTTCCCGTTTATAGCTGCTTAGGAGCCTGTCATGGCGCAAAAGGTAAAAATTATTCTGGTTGACGACCTGGACGGCGGAAGTGCGGATGAGACCGTGCGGTTCGCCCTGGATGGGTCACAGTACGAGATTGATCTGTCAAAGGACAATGCGAAAAACCTGCGTGATGCCCTTAAGGCATACGTAGACGCCGGCCGGAAGGTTGGAGGCCGCACGGGCCGTCCGCGCAGCTCCGGCTCAAACCGCAGCAACGAAGCAGCGCAGATCCGTGAATGGGCCCGCAAGAACGGCTACACCGTCTCCGAACGGGGCCGCGTCAACAGCGAGATCATCGACGCCTACCGCGCCGCGCAAGGCTAGAACCGCCCGGGCTCTCACGCCGACGGCGAACAAGCCCCAAATGCACCCTTCAGGCACGTAGCATCGAATTACGCGTTAGCTAGGAGTGTGCCTCATGTTTGAAAGATTTACCGACCGTGCCCGTCGCGTTGTCGTGCTTGCCCAAGAAGAGGCCCGCATGCTCAACCACAACTACATCGGCACCGAGCACATTTTGCTTGGGCTCATTCATGAGGGTGAAGGTGTCGCAGCTAAGGCCCTTGAATCCCTGGGCATCTCGCTTGGTGCTGTCCGCGAGCAGGTGCAGGAGATCATCGGTCAGGGCCAGCAGGCCCCGACCGGTCATATCCCCTTCACCCCGCGGGCCAAGAAGGTGCTGGAGCTTTCACTCCGTGAAGCCCTGCAGCTCGGCCATAACTACATCGGCACCGAACACATTCTGCTCGGCCTGATCCGTGAAGGTGAAGGTGTGGCCGCACAGGTCCTGGTCAAGCTTGGTGCTGACCTGAACCGTGTGCGCCAGCAGGTCATCCAGCTGCTTTCGGGCTACCAGGGCAAGGAGCCCGTCTCCACCGGTGGCCAGCAGCAGGAAGGCCAGCCGGCCGGATCCGTGGTGCTGGACCAGTTTGGCCGCAACCTCACGCAGGCCGCGCGCGAAGCCAAGCTCGACCCCGTCATTGGGCGCGAGCATGAAATGGAACGCGTGATGCAGGTGCTGTCGCGGCGGACCAAGAACAACCCCGTCCTCATCGGCGAACCCGGCGTTGGCAAGACCGCAGTTGTCGAGGGCCTGGCACAGGCGATCGTCCGCGGCGACGTCCCGGAGACGCTGAAGGACAAGCAGCTTTACACCCTTGACCTCGGGTCCCTCGTTGCCGGTTCCCGGTACCGCGGCGACTTCGAGGAGCGGCTGAAGAAGGTCCTCAAGGAAATCCGCACCCGCGGCGACATCATCCTGTTCATCGACGAAATCCACACTCTCGTTGGTGCAGGTGCCGCCGAAGGCGCCATTGATGCTGCCTCGATCCTGAAGCCGATGCTGGCCCGGGGCGAGCTGCAGACCATCGGTGCCACCACGCTGGATGAGTACCGGAAGCACATCGAGAAGGACGCTGCCCTGGAACGCCGCTTCCAGCCGATCCAGGTTGCCGAGCCGTCGGTGGCGCACGCCATTGAGATCCTCAAGGGCCTGCGTGACCGCTACGAAGCACACCACCGGGTGTCCATCACTGATGCCGCACTGGCCTCCGCCGCAACCCTCGCGGAGCGCTACATCAGCGACCGGTTCCTCCCGGACAAGGCTATTGACCTGATCGACGAAGCCGGCGCACGCCTGCGGATCCGCCGGATGACGGCCCCGCCGGAGCTGAAGGAAATCGACGAGCGGATCTCCGCACTGAAGATGGAGAAGGAGTCGGCAATCGACTCCCAGGACTTCGAAGGTGCGGCCTCCCTGCGCGACAAGGAGCAGAAGCTCCAGGATCAGCGTGCGGAGAAGGAACGCCAGTGGAAGTCCGGCGGCCTGGATGACATTGCCGAGGTGGATGAGGAACTCATCGCCGAAGTGCTCGCCAACTCCACCGGCATCCCCGTGGTGAAGCTGAACGAGGAAGAATCCACCCGCCTGCTGCGGATGGAAGACGAACTGCACAAGCGCGTGATCGGCCAGGACCAGGCCATCAAGTCCATCTCGCAGGCCATGCGCCGTACGCGTGCCGGACTGAAGGACCCGAAGCGTCCGGGCGGCTCGTTCATCTTCGCCGGCCCCACCGGCGTCGGCAAGACCGAACTGGCCAAGGCCCTCGCCGAGTTCCTGTTCGGCGACGAGGATGCCCTGATCACCCTGGACATGTCCGAGTACGCCGAGAAGCATACGGTCTCGCGCCTGTTCGGTGCTCCCCCCGGATATGTGGGCTACGAAGAGGGCGGCCAGCTGACCGAAAAGGTCCGCCGGAAGCCGTTCTCCGTGGTGCTGTTCGACGAGGTGGAGAAGGCCCACTCGGACCTCTTCAACTCGCTCCTGCAAATCCTCGAAGACGGACGCCTGACGGATGCGCAGGGCCGGATGGTGGACTTCAAGAACACCATCATCATCATGACGACCAACCTTGGTACCAAGGACATCTCCAAGGGCGTTATGACCGGCTTCCAGTCCGGCACGGACACCAAGACCGGCTACGACCGGATGCGGGCCCGGGTCACGGAGGAGCTGCGCCAGCACTTCCGCCCCGAGTTCCTCAACCGTGTTGATGACACCGTGGTCTTCCCGCAGCTGACCCAGGAAGA
The DNA here is from genome assembly GCF_030410475.1 of Arthrobacter sp. YD2. NCBI lineage: Bacteria > Bacillati > Actinomycetota > Actinomycetes > Micrococcales > Micrococcaceae > Arthrobacter > Arthrobacter sp. YD2. The sequence continues at coordinate 103,700 of NZ_JAUHHB010000001.1, read as the reverse complement.
GATTGTCCAGATTGTGGACCTGTTCCTGGACCGCCTGGGCAAGCGCCTGGCAGACAAGGGCATGAGCCTCGAGCTCACCCCGGCTGCCAAGGTGCTGCTGGCAACCCGCGGCTACGATCCCGCCATGGGTGCCCGGCCGCTGCGCCGGACCATCCAGCGCGAAATCGAGGACCAGCTCTCCGAAAAGATCCTCTTCGGAGAGATCAAGCCCGGCGAGCTCATCTCGGTGGATGTGGAAGGGGAGGGTGACGAAGCACAGTTCACCTTCCACGGCCACGGCGTGCCGAAGGCCATCGAAGAGGCCAATCCGGCCATTGAGGCCGGAGTCGGCGAGTAAGCGCAGGCATCCCGCATAAAAGAAGGAGCCCCGGATTTCCGGGGCTCCTTTTTGTCTGCCCGTCCGGACGCCGTGCTGCGGGTCCGGGCCCGCCGTCGGGCTTTCCCCGTGTTACGGACTCCCTGAGCCGGGCAGGCGGGAAGGCCTAGACTGGACCGATGATGTCCGCGTCCCAGATCACCGTCCGCCGTGCCCGAACCGCCGATGTCCATGACATCCGCCGGCTGGTGGCCCCGCTGGCGCGGGAGCGGGTCCTGATTGCCAAGGAAGCGGTGGCCTACTACGAGGGGCTGCAGGAATTCCGGATTGCTGAAGACGGTGACGGCGCCGTGATTGGCTGCGGTGCCCTGCACGTGATGTGGGAAGACCTGGCGGAGGTACGCACGCTGGCCACCGACCCGTCCTGGCGGGGCCGCGGAGTGGGGCATGCCCTGCTGGAAACCCTCCTGGGTGATGCGCTGGACATAGGCGTGGCCCGGGTTTTCTGCCTCACCTTTGAAGTGGATTTCTTCGAACGGCATGGCTTCAAGATCATGGAGAACCAGAATGCAGTGGATCCGGTGGTGTACTCGGAGCTGTTGCGTTCCCATGATGAAGGTGTTGCGGAGTTCCTGGACCTGGCCCGGGTGAAGCCGAATACGCTCGGCAATACCCGGATGATCCGCTGGCTCTAGGGCCTTTCAGCGGCTCCTCCGGACTCTTCGGCAAGTCCTCCCGCGGTCCGGCCCCGGCCACCCGGACGGCGCGCTCGTTCCGCCCCAGGTGGCGGGCCCCGTCGCGGCACGATAAGCTAAGGATACTTAGCATCAAACGATGCCGACGGAACGGCCGGGCGGATGTCCGGTAGGCAGCCCGGTGGGTTGCACGGTCCGGAAGCCGATCAGAAAGCGAGTTCAGTAATGGGCGCAGATGACAAGATGCAGAACAAGGCCGAAAACCTTGGTGGCAAGGTGAAGGAAGGCCTCGGCAAGGCCACCGGCAACGAGCAGATGGAAGCCGAAGGTCACGGCGACCAGGCGAAGTCCAGCGTCAAGGACGCCGGCGAAAACATCAAGGACGCTTTCAAGGGCAAGTAACCCTCAAAGAGTGTGACGCGCCGGATCGGCGCCGGAAAGCGGGAGGGGTCACCCTCCCGCTTTTTTGTTGCCCGGATACCGGGCCGTCGCTGGACTGCCTCCCCTGTTGCGCGGCGCACCGCGCAGGTAGTGTCGAGACGGGGGACACGGGATTGTTCTGTGCAACGAAGGAGTTCCAGCGCCATGAAAAAACTCATCAATAATCCCCGATCCGTGGTGGCGGAATCACTGCAGGGATTCGAAATTGCCCACCGCGACCTGGTGAAGGTGCATCTGGATCCGGATTACGTGATCCGCCGCGATGCCCCGGTGCAGGGGAAGGTGGCGCTGGTATCCGGCGGCGGCAGCGGACATGAGCCGCTGCACAGCGGGTATGTCGGCGCGGGCATGCTGACCGCAGCCGTTCCAGGCGCGGTTTTCACCTCGCCCACGCCGGACCAGATCCTTCCGGCGATTGTCGAAAGCGATTCAGGCTCCGGTGTCCTGCTCATCGTCAAGAACTACACGGGCGACATCCTCAACTTTGAGACGGCCGCCGAACTTGCCGGGGTTGAGGGCATCGATATCCGCACGGTGGTGGTCAACGACGACGTCGCCGTGGAGGACTCGACCTACACCGCCGGGCGCCGTGGCGTGGCGGGCACCGTGCTGGTGGAAAAGATCGCCGGAGGCGCCGCGGAACGCGGGGACGACTTGGCCAAGGTGACGGAGGTCGCCGAGCGGGTGAACGCGAATGTGCGGTCCATGGGCGTGGCTCTGGCCCCCTGCACCGTTCCCCATGCCGGTGAGCCGAGCTTTACCCTCGCCGACGATGAGATTGAAATGGGTGTTGGCATCCACGGCGAGCCCGGGCGGCACCGGGTTCCCATGACCAACGCGGACTCCATCACCGACCAGCTGATGGAACCGGTGCTCAGCGATCTGGGGATCACCTCCTCGGACAAGGTGCTGCTGTTCGTCAACGGCATGGGCGGGACCCCGCTGAGTGAGCTCTACATTGTCTACCGGCGTGCAGCCCAGATCCTGGCGGAACGTGGTGTGAGCGTGGAGCGGTCCCTGGTGGGGAACTACATCACCGCCTTGGAAATGGAAGGCGCGTCGGTCACTGTGCTGCGCCTTGACGATGAACTGGCACAACTGTGGGACTCGCCGGTGAAGACACCGGCGCTGCGGTGGGGGGAGTAGGCATGGAACTGGATGCAGCATGGGCTGACCGGTGGATGCACGACAGTGCCAGGGTCATCGCTGAAAACCGGCAGCGCCTGACCACATTGGACCGTGAAATCGGCGATGCCGACCACGGCGAGAACATGGAACGCGGCTTTAGCGCCATCGTGGAGAAACTGGACACGGACGGCACGCCGGACACGCCCGGGGCCGTGTTCAAAACTGCGGCAATGACCCTGATGTCCAAGGTGGGCGGCGCTGCGGGTCCCCTGTACGGGACCGCTTTCCTGCGTGCCGCAACGGCGGCGGGAGATTCCGGGGCCCTGGGACCCGCGGAGCTGGTTGCCGTGCTCACTGCCGCCCGTGACGGGATTGTGGCACGCGGCAAGGCGGAGGTGGGGGATAAAACCATGATTGACGCGTGGACTCCGGCTGTGGACGCCGCGGCCACCGCGCAGGCCGCCGACTCCACCCCTGCCGGGATCCTGATTGCCGCCGCCAACGCTGCCGAGGCCGGTCTGGCGGGAACGGAACCGCTGGTGGCCCGCAAGGGCAGGGCCAGCTATCTGGGTGAGCGGAGCGCCGGCCACCTGGACCCCGGAGCTGCCTCCACCGCGCTGATCCTGCAGTCGGCAGTCCGCGCAGCGGAGGCAGCAGCATGAGCGTGGGGCTGGTGATTGTCTCGCACAGCGCGAAACTCGCTGAGGGAGTTTGTGAGCTGGCGGCGCAAATGGCTGCCGACGTGCGGCTGGCTGCGGCCGGAGGGACCGACGACGGCGGCATCGGTACCAGTCTTGAGAAAATCCAGGCCGGAATAGCCGAAACGGATCAGGGCGACGGCGCGGTGCTCCTCACGGACCTCGGATCCGCGGTGATGACCGCGGAAATGGCCATGGAGTTCCTGGACCCGGAGCAGCAGGAGCGGGTGCGGATGGCTAATGCGCCCCTGGTGGAAGGTGCAGTGGCCGCTGCGGTCTCCGCACAGACGGGCAAAAGCCTGGCGGAGGTGCTCTCAGCTGCAGAATCCGCCGGTGCATCCTACGCCGGCGGAGGCGCCCCCACAGAGGACAGGAGCGCCGCCGCCGGCGGGGCCGACGCCGGGACTGCATCCGGTGCTGCGGCTGCGACGGAGGAAGTCTCGGGCGCCTGGACACTGGTAAATCCGATGGGCCTGCATGCACGTCCCGCCGCCGCCGTCGCCCAGCTCCTGGCGGATCTGGATGCGGAAATCACGGTAAACGGTGTGGACGGCAAGTCCGTGATGATGCTGATGACCCTGGGACTCAAGCCGGGTGAGACGCTCAGCGCCACCGCATCCGGGCCGGACGCTGCGCGTGCCATTGACCTGCTGGGGACCGAGGTCCGGAACGGCTTCGGCGAGATCTAGGGAAGCGAGACCCCGCGGGCGTCCTCGGCCGCCAGCCGGTCTGCGATCAGCCCTGCCAGGGCACGTTCCATCTGCTCCTGCGGAGCAGCCAGGCGGTGCAGGGCGGCCAGCGGGTCGAGTTCGCCGGCCGCGGGGGAGGGGACCAGATCTACCGGAGGGTGCAGCAGCAGGGCCCGCTGCACCGGGGCCTGAGCGTTCCGCAGCACAGCCATCATGGCGCCGCGCACCTGCCGGTCGGTGCCCGCCCACGCCTGGCCTTTGGGAACGTAGTGCGGGTCCGGCCTGCCCGCGGACACCCAGGCACACTGCTCCAGCACGGGGCACTGGCTGCACTTGGGGTTCCGGGCCGTGCAGATCAGGGCGCCCAGCTCCATCACGGCAGCATTCCAGGCCACCGATTCGGACACGCCGTCGGGCATCAGTTCACGCGCCAGGCGCATCTCCGCGGCGGTGAGGGCCGGTGAGGGAAGGGCATTGCCGGTGACTGCCCGGGCGTGGACCCTGCGGATGTTCGTGTCCACCACCGTTTCCCGCTGCCCGAAGGCAAAGGCTGCCACCGCCGCGGCGGTGTAGTCCCCGACGCCGGGCAGGCTGAGCAGGGCGGCGTGGGTGGAGGGGACCTCGCCGCCGAAGTCCTCCGTGATCGCTGCGGCGGCTGCATGCAGCCGGAGCGCACGGCGGGGATAACCCAGCCTTCCCCAGGCACGGACCGCCTCACCGCTCGATTCGGAGGCCAGTGCCGCCGGTGAAGGCCAGCGGTGCATCCATTCCTGCCAAACGGGCAGGACACGGACTACCGGGGTCTGCTGCAGCATGATTTCGCTGACCAGCACACCCCAGGCTGTACAGTCGGGTTCCCGCCAGGGCAACTTGCGCGCATGCACGTCGAACCAGCCGGTGATGCTGGTGTGCAGCTCCCGCACCTGTTGATTCATGGGCACTCCCTCGCTTATGACCAGCAATACTCTACTGACCGGCGTGGTGCGCCCAGTAATCGTACGGAGAATACCTAGCCTTGAAACATGGATGGCAAGGGAAGACAGCAGCCGGCAGGATCGCGTCCCGGTGGTGCTCCCCGCAGGCCCAGTCCGGCCGTCTACCGGCGCCGGCGGCTAGTTGCCGGCGTCCTGGCGCTCCTGATCCTGGTGGGACTTGGATTCGCCGTGGCAGCCGGAGTCCGGGCTTTCTCCGGCGGGAAACAGGCCGCTTCCGCGGAATCCACTGTCCCCGTACCCATGCTCACTACCCCGGCAGCAGCGCCGGCCGGTGAGGCTCCGGCGCCTGGCAAGGAACAAAAGACCGGCGCAGCCGCGGAGGAAACCCCCGGATCCCTGTGTCCGGCCGAAAGCGTCAGGGTTGCCGCGGCCACCGACGCGGAGGTGTACCCCGCCGGAGCCACGCCTGTCCTGACGCTGACGGTCACCAATGCGGGGGAAACGGCCTGCGAAATCAACGTCGGCACCTCGCAGATGGAGTTCCTGGTGACCAGCGGATCAGACCGCATCTTCTCATCGGTGGACTGCCAGGACGGTGCAAAGGACCTGGTGAAAAAGGTGGAGCCCGGCGCCTCCGAAACAGCGAACTTCCCGTGGAACCGGAACCGGTCCGCCCCGGGGTGCGCCGCAGTGGCCTCCAACCCCAATCCGGGCTACTACATCTTCACCGCCCGGCTGGGGGAGAGCAGCAGCGAAAAGGCCGTTTTCCAGCTCGAGTAGGCGGGCTACATAAACCGGTCGAGCAGGCTGGTTTCCGCGATCCGGGACAGTCCCTCACGCACGGTCCGGGCACGTTGTTCGCCGATGCCGTCAACGGTCATCAGGTCATCGATGTTCGCAGCCATCAGGTTCTGCAGACCGCCGAAGTGGTCCACCAGCCGGTTGGATACCGCCGGCGGAACGGATTTGATGTTGCTGAGCAGCCGGTAACCACGCGGCTGAACCACAGCCTCGAGGGAGTCCTGACCGGGCTGGAAGCCCACAACGGAGGCGATCTTGCCCAGGTCCACCATTTCAGAGGAGCTCATGTTCTGCAGCGTGGCGATCTGCTCCTCGAGGTTCCGCTGCCCGTCATTCAGGTCCGCGTAGTCCCGCAGGATCATTTCGCTGCCCGGGCCGAGCCCGGTGGTCAGTTCCTCAAGCTGCAGGGACAGCAGCCGGCCGTCGACGCCGAGTTCAAGGACGTACTGGGAGATTTCCTCCGAGATGCGGCGGACCATTTCCTGGCGCTGCAGGGTCACGGCAACATCGCGGACCGTCACCATGGCCTCGATTTCCAGGGCGGAGAGGGAGTTGGTGACCTGGTCCAGCCGGGCGCGGTAACGCTCAAGGGTGGCCAGTGCCTGGTTGGCGCGGGCCAGCACGGGTTCGGAACCCTCCAGCACGTGGCGCAGTCCGCCGATATACAGCTGGATGATCTGCATTGACTGGCTGACCGAAATCACCGGGAAGCCGGTCTGGATGGCGACGCGTTCGGCCGTCCGGTGGCGGGTGCCCGACTCATGGGTTTCGATGGTGTGGTCCGGGACCAGCTGCACGGCGGCGCGCAGGATGTTCCTGGCATCGCGGTCGCAGACAATGGCGCCGTCCATCTTCGCCAGCTCCCGAAGCCTGGTCGGGGAGAACTCAATGCCGATATCAAACCCGCCGGAACAGATGGAATCCACCGTCCGGTCGATACCAAGCACAATCAGGGCACCGGTGCGGCCGCGGAGGATGCGTTCGAGACCGTCGCGGAGTTCGGTTCCGGGAGCAACCCGGGCCAGAGTGGCCTTCAATGCGTCTTCCGGGCTGCGGGCCATGGTCACTTCCTTCCGGCCCGTGGGCCCTGAGCTTTCCGGGCAAGACTTGCCCGTCCCTATACTAGTGTGCGATTCCCGTACACTGCCCCCACGCCGGCCGCACCGGCACGTCCCTCCTGGCGGGGCGGGGCGTAAGAAGCAACCGCAGCAGCGCCGGAGGGGGCACGGTTAAAAGAGCAGCTCGAGCGCCTCTGCCAGGGTGGAGACCTCGCGGACCTTGAAACCGGACGGAATGTTCCCGGGCCCGCTGGGAGAGGCAGGCACCACTGCGTGCGTAAACCCGAGGCGTTCGGCCTCGTTGATGCGCCGCCCGATCCCCGGGACCGGGCGTACCTCGCCGGCCAGGCCCACCTCGCCGAAGGCAATCAGCTGTGCCGGAAGAGGTTTGTTCATTTTTGCCGAGGCTACGGCCAGCGCCACCGCCAGGTCCGTCGCCGGCTCACCCAGTTTTACGCCGCCCACCGTGGATACATAGCTGTCATCCTTGGCCAGGCTCATTGACGCCCGCTGTTGCAGGACAGCAAGCAGCATGGCCACCCGGGAGGAATCCACGCCGCTGGTGGCACGCCTTGCCTGGGCGTTGCCGGTTTCAGCGACCAGGGACTGCACCTCGGCGACCAGCGGACGCTTGCCCTCGAGCGTCACAGTGATGCAGGTGCCGGAAACCGGATCCTTGGTCCGGGAAACGAAGAGCCCGCTCGGGTCCGCGAGTCCTTCAATGCCGTCTTCGGTCAGGTCAAAACAGCCAACCTCATCCGTGGGTCCGTAACGGTTCTTGACCGCCCGCAGCAGGCGCAGCCGGGAATGCCGATCGCCGTCGAACTGGCAGACGACGTCCACCAGGTGCTCCAGCAGCCGGGGACCCGCAATGGAACCGTCCTTGGTCACATGCCCTACCAGCAGGGTGGTCATATTCCGCGTTTTGGCGGCATTGATCAGGGACGCGGCCACCTCCCGGACCTGGCTGACGCCGCCGGCACTGCCGTCCACTGCGGTACTGCTCAGCGTCTGGACCGAGTCCACAATCAACAGTCCCGGAGACACCTGCTCCACCTGGCCCAGTGCCTGTCCAAGGTCGGTTTCGGCACTTAGATACAGGTGCTCGGACACGGCACCGATGCGTTCAGCGCGCAGTTTCACCTGTGCCGTGGATTCCTCGCCGGTCACGTACAGGACATCACGGCCGGCACCAGCCACGCGTGCCGCAACGTCAAGGAGCAGGGTGGACTTACCCACGCCCGGCTCGCCGGCCAGCAGGATCACCGCCCCCGGGACCAGCCCGCCGCCGAGTACCCGGTCCAGCTCGCCCACACCGGTGGCCTGGTAGGCGGCCGTGGTGGCATCCACGTCACCGATCCGCAGGGCAGGCCGGGCAACCACCGTGGCGGCCGTAGTGCGGGCCAGGACCTCCCCGGCTTCCTCCACGGTTCCCCAGGCCTGGCACTCGCCGCAGCGGCCCACCCATTTAGCCGTGGTCCAGCCGCATTCCGAGCAGCGGTAATTGGCGGCCTTCGGCCGTGCAGTCTTTGTTGCCATATCTTCAGGCTATCCCGCGGCACCGACAGTCCCGCGGCGTACGAAGCCCCGCAGTTACGGAAATGGAGGACAGTACCGACGGGAATAGGAACCGGCTGCCGGACGCCCGTTCGAAGCTTCGGCCAGCTGGCGGCTAGATCTCCGAGAGGTACGTGACCGCCTCTTCATGGGTGAGTCCGGTGGATTCGAGCAGATCCACCACCAGGGGGCGGAAGAGCATGATCAGCGCATCACCCTGCAGGTCAGTGATGCCCAACGCCTTGGGATGCAACCGGCTGCCCACGGCGGCCAGTTCGTTGCGTGCCTGGCGCAGATGGCGCAGCCTGGCGTCATTGCCTTCCCCGCCGCCGAGCGCCCGGGCCAGGATGTCGACGGCGTCGGCCGTGTCATTGACGACCTCGGCGACGTTTTCGATCGCCTCGTCGTTGAGCGAGGCGTGGTTGATGACCGACGTCGTTCGGCGCGCGAAGACGCGGCTGTTGCGGACCGCCAGGTCCAGGAAGCCGATAGAGCCGCGCAGATCACCGAGCTCTGCCAGATACCGCCGGTAGGCAGGGGAAATGCGGGCAATTTCCCTGGCATCGCGGACGCTGCGGGCCAGGGTGTCCAACTGGGGCTGGGTATTGCGTGCCCGGACCAGTGCATGCCAGGCGACGGTGGAATCGCTCTTGGCGATCGCCTCGGAGCATTGGCGCAGGACCGCCGAGAGCTCGTGCAGCAGTTCCCGGATGTTGGATTTGGGCTCGCGCCGGGGATCCCGCGGGGCAAGCATGGTGACCACAAGGGCGAAGACGCCACCCACAATGGCATCCACGCTGCGGGTGAAAACGCCGCCGTCGGGGGCCGGCAGCAACACCACCAGCAGCGACTGCAGGGCCAGCTGCGTGGTGAAGATGACGCCGCGGTCCAGGAAGCGCGCGAGCATCACGGAGGTGAACAGCACCACGGCGGCCTGGATCAGCCCCACGCCGAGCAGCGTCAGCAGGATTTCACCGACGGTGATGCCCAGGGTGCAGCCGATTCCCACTTCCAGTACCCGGCGGGTGCGCGGTTCGCGTGAGAAACCGAGCGAGATCAGGGCCGCGGTGGCCGCGAACAGTGGACCTTCGTGGCCAAGTACATACTCGGCAAAGGCATAGGCGCCCACGGCGCAGACGGTCATCTGCAGGGCGGGAAAGACCGAATGCCGGCTTCGCTGCAGGCCCACCCGGACACGGTTCCGCAGGAAACCCCGGCTTTTGGCGAAGGAGCTGCGTTGGGGCATGGACCCAGTCTAGGGCGAGGTACCGGAACCTGTGGGCGCGGTTACTTCCGGCCGTAACCGGGATGACGGTGACCCTGATGTTCCACGGTTCCCCCGCCCCCGTTAACTTTCCGTTCACCTTGCTTAGCCACGCTTGGGAAGGAACGTGCAGCGACTTTCGCAACAGCGGAAGCGTCCGCGCGGCCAGCCTCCCGGCGCATCCGCGCCCCACCACCCTCGAAAGGGAAAAGCGTGTTGGTTCAGAATCTCGGCCGTACCACCTCTTTGCTGTCAGTATCCGCTGTTGCCGTGCTTGCCCTGGCAGCCTGCGGCACGGACAGTGCAGCGCCCGCCTCCACTCCCGCTGCGGCTTCGGAAAGCACCGTAGCGGGCACCCTCTCGGGCGCCGGCGCCAGTTCCCAGGACTCGGCCATGCAGGCCTGGATCGCCGGTTTCGGCGAAGCCAATCCGCAGGCTGCCGTTCAGTACTCCCCGGATGGCTCCGGTGCCGGACGCGAGGCGCTGCTGGCCGGCGGGGTGCAGTTTGCCGGTTCCGACGCCTACTTGGATGAGGAAGAAGCCGCAGCCGCGGAGGAAGTCTGCGGACCGGAGGGCGCCCTGCACATCCCCGCATATATCTCTCCGATTGCCGTGGCGTTCCAGCTGGAGGGCATCCGTGAACTGAATCTCGACGCCGACACCCTGGCAGCCATCTTCCGGGGTGACATCACGGTCTGGAATGATCCGGCCATCGCCTCGCAGAATGAGGGCGTCAGCCTGCCGGATACTCCCATCACCGCGGTGCACCGCGGTGACGAATCCGGAACCACCAAGAACTTCACCGAATACCTTGCTGCCGCCGCTCCGGAGATCTGGACGGAGAAGCCCTCCGGCGAATGGCCCGCCGGACTGCCAAACGGTGAAAACGCATCCGGCACGGGCGGCGTCATTTCAACCGTGACCGCTACGGAAGGCGGCATTACCTACGCGGATGCCTCCGCCGCCGGGAATCTGGGGACCGTCCGGGTAGAGGTGGGCGGGAACTACGTGCCCGTCAGCGCCGAAGCAGCGGCACTCGCCGTCGAATCCTCCACGCCGGTCACCGGCGGGAACCGTCCGGCTGCCGACATGGCCATGCAGCTGGACCGGGACACCGCAGAATCCGGGGCCTACCCGGTGGTCCTGGTGAGCTATCACATATTCTGCACCGGCTACGAGGACCAGGAGACGGTGGATCTTGTCCGTGCCTTCGGGGACTACGTTGTCAGTGAGGAAGGACAGGCGGCAGCAGCGGAGGCAACCGGAAGCGCGCCGCTCTCCGCGGCTCTGCGTGAACGCGCTGTCGAAGCCTTGGAGACCATCAGCGTCCGGTCCTAAACGCCGCATTTATCTCCGGTTCCCCCGTTCGCGGGCGGGGGAGCCGGTCCGCCCCGCCGGGCAAAGTACCTAAACTGATAGAAAAGCCCGCAACACCGTCGAAGGGTCTGAGCATTGTCGAGCAAGTCAATAACTGGTGAGGGCGGCGCCGGCCGTGCCGGAGACAAGATTTTCTCCGGCATCACGGTGGCAGCCGGGTGCCTGATCCTCTTTGTGCTCTTCTGCGTGGCCGTGTTCCTGATGTGGCAGGCGCTGCCGACCTTCCTGGCCGACCCGTCCGACATCTCCGGAGGCGGCGGCTTCGGCAAGTACATTCTGCCGCTGGTCATCGGCACCGTCATTGCCGCGGCCATAGCACTGCTGATCGCCACCCCGGTGGGGATCGGCGTCGCGCTGTTTATCTCCCATTACGCGCCCCGCCGCCTGGCGCAGGGGCTGGGCTACCTGGTGGACCTGCTCGCGGCCATCCCCTCGGTGGTCTACGGCGCCTGGGGTATGACAGTGCTGGCCCCCGCCCTGGTGGGACCGTACAACTGGCTCGCCGAGAACGCGGGCTGGATCCCGCTGTTCTCAGGGCCCGCAAGCCAGACAGGCAAGACCATGCTCACGGCAGGCATTGTGCTCTCCGTGATGGTCCTGCCCATCATTACGTCGCTGACCCGCGAGATCTTCCTGCAGACTCCCAAACTGCATGAAGAGGCAGCCCTGGCCATGGGCGCCACCCGCTGGGAAATGATCCGGATGGCCGTGTTCCCCTTCGCCCGCCCCGGCGTGATCAGCGCAGTGATGCTGGGCCTGGGCCGTGCCCTCGGTGAGACCATGGCAGTGGCACTGGTGCTTTCCTCCGGCGGCCTGATTACCAGCCTGATCCGCCCCGGCAACCAGACCATTGCCGCGGAGATTGCCCTGAACTTCCCTGAGGCGTTCGGGCTGCGTCTCTCCGAACTGATCGCCGCCGGACTCGTGCTGTTCCTGATCACCCTGGCAGTGAACGTCATTGCCCGCTGGATTATCAGCCGCCACAAAGAATTCTCGGGAGCCAACTGATGCTCGAATCACCCTCCGTACTGAACCGGCCCGGAGCAATGCTGACCAAGAACCGGCTGCCGCGCTACATGCCATGGGTCATCCTGGCCGTAGCGGTTGTCCTGGGCGCGGCAATCTCCGCCCTTATCGGTTTTTCCGTGGCTGCCTTCACCATTTTCACGGCGCTCATTTTCGTTATCGGCGGCACCGCCGTGACCTGGATGGTGGAGGGCCGCCGCCACGCCGTGGACCGGCTCGCCACGAACCTGGTCTACGGGGCATTCCTGCTGGCGCTGCTGCCGCTGGTCTCGGTCATCTTCACCGTCCTGGTCCGGGGCCTGCCCGGCCTTAACCCGGATTTCCTCCTCACGTCCATGGGCGGAATGACCGGCGCAGTGGACAACGCCACGGCCCAGGACGGTTCCCCGGTCCTGGGCGGTGTCTACCACGGCATTGTGGGCACCCTGCTGATCACCTTCTGGGCCACCGTGATTTCCGTACCGGTGGGATTGCTGGCCGCCGTGTACCTCGTGGAATACAGCCGCGGCGGTGCCCTCTCGCGGGCCATCACCTTCTTCGTTGACGTGATGACCGGCATCCCCTCGATCGTGGCCGGCCTGTTCGCCGCTGCCTTCTTCGGACTCGTGTTTGGCCCGGGCACCCGCACCGGCTTCGTGGCCGCCGTCGCCCTGTCGGTACTGATGATCCCGGTGGTGGTCCGCTCCACCGAGGAAATGCTGAAGATTGTTCCGAATGAACTGCGCGAGGCCTCCTATGCCCTGGGTGTGCGGAAATGGCGGACCATCCTGAAAGTGGTGGTGCCAACGGCCATTTCAGGCATTGCCTCCGGCGTAACCCTGGCCATTGCCCGCGTCATCGGCGAAACCGCCCCGCTGCTGGTGACGGCCGGTTTTGTGAACACCATCAACTTCAATGCCTTTGCCGGCTGGATGAGCACCCTGCCCACGTTCATCTACCGGCAGCTGATGAGCCCCACCTCGCCCACGAACACGGATCCCAGCACCCAGCGGGCATGGGCTGCGGCGCTGATCCTGATCCTGATGGTGATGCTGCTGAACCTGGCCGCACGCCTGATCGCCCGGATCTTCGCCCCCCGGACCTCCCGCTAAGCCCTGCCGCGACTTACCCCAAAGGAACACATGTCCAAGCGCATCGACGTCAAAGACCTGAATGTCTACTACGGCAACTTCCTTGCCGTCCAGGACGTCAATATCAACATTGAACCCCGCTCCGTCACCGCGTTCATCGGCCCGTCCGGCTGCGGCAAGTCCACCTTCCTGCGCACCCTGAACCGGATGCATGAGGTCCTGCCCGGCGCCCGGGTTGAAGGCGAAGTGCTGCTCGACGGCGAAAACCTGTACGGTCCGGGAGTGGATCCCGTGACCGTGCGCAGCCACGTCGGAATGGTTTTCCAGCGGCCCAACCCGTTCCCCACCATGTCCATCCGGGACAACGTGCTGGCAGGCGTGAAGCTGAACAACAAGCGCATTTCCAAGGCGGACGCTGATGATCTGGTGGAACGTTCCCTGACCGGCGCCAACCTGTGGAAAGAGGTCCGCGACCGGCTGGATAAGCCCGGGTCGGGGCTATCGGGTGGCCAGCAGCAGCGCCTGTGCATTGCACGCGCGATTGCCGTCTCACCCGAGGTCATCCTGATGGATGAGCCCTGCTCGGCACTGGACCCCATCTCCACCCTCGCCATCGAGGACCTCATCGAGGAGCTCAAGAGCGATTACACGGTGGTGATCGTGACGCACAATATGCAGCAGGCTGCGCGGGTTTCGGACAAGACGGCGTTCTTCAACATTGCGGGCACCGGCCAGCCCGGCCGGCTGATTGAGTACGCCGACACCCCGGTTATCTTCAGCAACCCGGCAGAGAAGGCCACCGAGGACTACGTCTCCGGCCGCTTCGGATAACCCCTACAGCAGGGGGCTCAGCGCCAGGAACAGAATCCCGCCCAGGACCGCGGTCACCGGTGCAGTGGTCAGCCAGGTGACCAGGATTTCCCGCAGCGGAATGAACCGCACGGTGGCGAACCGCTGGTTGGCTCCGGCGCCCACAATGGCGGAGGCCATGGTCTGGGTGCTGGACAGCGGGATATGCAGCCAGAAGGCGCCCAGGAACAGCATCGAGGAACTCACCGCCTGGGCGCTCATGCCGCGCAGCGGATCCATTCGCACCAGGCGGTGGCCCAGGGTGTGGGTAATCCGCCAGCCGCCGCAGAGTGTGCCGGCCGCCAACGCCAGGGCAGCGGAAACCTGGACCCATGTTGGTATGCCTGCATCGGTGGTTTCACCCGCCGCCAGCAGGGCGAGCACCACCACGGCCATGGTCCGCTGACCGTCCTGGATCCCGTGGCCCAGGGAGAAGACGGAGGTGAAGACGGACTGCGCAATCCGGTTCCCGGCGTCACCGCGGCGGGGCGAGCTGTACCGCATCAGCCACGTGGCGGGGAAAACCAGCAGGTAGGCCAGGGCGAAGGCGATCACCGGGGACAGCAGCAGAGGCAGCGCAAGCTGTTCCCAGATCACGCGGGAAGATCCGGCAATGTTCTGCCCGCCCACCAGGGTTGAGGCCGCCCCTGAGCCCACCACTCCGCCCACGAGCGCGTGGGTGGAGGAGGAAGGCATTCGCCGCCACCAGGTCCAGATACCCCAGCTGCAGGCGGCCGTAAGCCCCGCGATCAGGATGCCCAGCCCCTGCGGGCCCTCGGGCAGTTCCACAAAACGGACCGTCAGGGCCACGGCCAGGGCGGTACTGACCAGCGCCCCCAGGAAGTTGAAGGCGGACGCCAGGGCGATGGCCACCGTGGGGGTCAGGGCGCGGGTGCGCACTGACGTCGCCACGGAATTGGAGGCATCATGAAAGCCGTTGAGGAAGGCGTAGGCGCCGGCCAGCAGTACAACGGCGCACAGGAGGAAGAACGCCACCCTAGGATTCCCGCACGAGGACGCCGCCTACGAACGTGGCAGCACGGCGAAGCTGGGTGGCGGTGCCGGAAAGACGGTCGGCGAGGTCCCTGTGCCGGGCATAGGGCATGGGTTTATGCTCACGCATCAGTTCCGCCACCCAGATCCGGCGGGTGCGTTCGGCCCGCCGGGCAAGCCGCAGCATCTCGATCCAGTACTCTTCCAGGTCCTCGAGCGAAGCCAGCCTGCGCATGGCTGAGGCCGTCAGCTCAGCCTGCCGGCCGATCACTTCCAACTGTTCGGAGGCGCGGCCGGAAACCCCGGTGAGTTTATAGAGGGAGACCGTCTCGGCTGATGCGTCCAGGCATTCCATGGCCGACATCAGAATCAGGGAAAGCTCGTAGAGGTCTTCCCGGGGGAGGGGGTTGATGAAGCTGGTCCGCATCTGGGTGAGCAAAGCGAAGTGCAGGTCCGTGGTCTCAGCATCGATCTGGTGCAGCTGCTCGGTGAGGCGGCCGAAGTCTTCCGGATCAGCGCCCAGGATTTCGGCCATTACGCCCGTGCCGCGCAGCAGCTGGGAGGCCATGCGCGAAAGCAGCTCCAGGCCCGCGTTTTCCTGCGGGAAAAGTCGAAGTTTCACGCCGGACGCAATTCGTCCGCGGAAGGAGGATCCTGCACGAAGGTTCTCACTGCCTCAGAATATCCGATGGGAGGCCGTGGATCGGGCTAAAGGTGCGCCACAGCCGCGCTGATACCCGATGAGGAAATGTAACGGTGCCGGACCGGGAGCGCCTCTCGGCGGAAGGCCGCTCGAAGCGGCTCAGAGTTGAAGCCCGGGGGTTCCGCAGTCCGACACCAATTTCAGTTTTCTACGCCTGCCCGGCGATGTCAACACGGGCCCTGGTGCAGCCGCAGAGGTGTGACGAGCGCCATGGCAAGGGGCTCCTGCAGCCGGCTCAGTCCAGTTCGCCCCGCCGCCAGGCAGCGGCTGAGTGCTCCAGATCCTCTGCGGTGCGCACCAGCTGCCGGGCATTACGGGTGAGCATGGTGGCGCGGTTGCCGTTGGAGGCCTCGGAGGACTCGGCGTGGTTCGTCTGCCCCAGGGCAACCACCCGGCAGAAGGCAGCGAAACGCTCCAGTGCGACGTCGAATTCGCCTTCGAAGGCGCCGGAGAGGATGGTGTCTGCCATGGCCCGCACCTCGTCTGCGCCGAGAGGTTCGGCGACGCCGGCAACCACCTTGGATACCTGGGCAACGTCTTTGCCGGCGGAGTAGAACGCAGCCACCCGTTCCGGGTTCTGCTGGATGGCGGCCCGCAGGGCGTAGAGCCGCCAGAGCGCGCCGGGCAGCGAACGGGCCGGACTTTCGGCCCACATCTCGGCGACGGCTTCGACGCCCTGCTGGTCTGCGAGTTCAACCAATCGGCGGGTGACTTCCGGATCGGTGCTCTCGCGGCCGTGGTGGACCAGTGCCTGGGCGGCCAGATGGGCGGCCTCGGAGACGCGGGCCGGATCGGCTCCGCCGGGGAAGTTGGCGAAGTCCACGGGTGCAAGGGGCTTTGGCTTGTGATGGCGCGGCATTGAATTGGACTCACTCATAATTTGAGAATACTCCCGCCAATCCGCAGAATCGAGGCGTCTTCCGGTGCACCCGGCGGCCGGGCTGCGGGACTGTTTCCGACGTCCGCCGGGCCCGGGTCCGGCAACGGCAATCCATCCGGTGCCAGGTTTTCCGCGATCTGTGCCGTGTGCGATAAAGTGGGACAGTCGGTCCGCGGCATTCGCCTCCGGACCGGTGGGAGCGCCTATAGCTCAGTTGGTAGAGCAACGTCCTTTTAAGTCGTGGGTCGCAGGTTCGAGCCCTGCTGGGCGCACTCCCGATACGAAAAAGAACGGCCCGTGTAAACGGGCCGTTCTTTTTTATGCTCCCGTTTATAGGCTCTCGCGCGGCAACGGGGAGCCCGGGTACGTCCGGTCTCAGTCTTCCGCCGGTGCAGCTTCCCGGGCCGGTGCAGCGGCGTCCTCTGCAGCCTTCCGGGCCGGTTTGGGCACGGGCCGGCGGCGGGTGGTGTCGAACTTCATCAGTTTGTGCGTACCGTCGCAGTACGGCTTGATGGCTGACCCGCCGCAGCGGCACAGGGCCACGGTTTTGCGGTCCCGCGGCAGTGGAACGCCGTCGGGAGTGACAATTTCAAAGTCGCCCCGGACCAGCAGCGGTCCGTTCGGATAGGCAACTATGGACGCCGGGGCGGCAGGTCCCTTGGAAGCGGGGAGGTCCTGAGGTGCGGGAAGGTCCTGGTCCCCGCGGACCGGCTCCCGGGGTTCAGCAGCGGTCACGGGGTCACACCGCCGGCCATGGCCGCCGCGGCCAGCGCGGCGGAGGCGGCGGTGTCCGGAGCATTGTCCTGCGTGCCCTGCAGCGGCCGCAGCAGAGCTGATTCCCCGGCCTTCCACGCATTGAGCTGCTCCTCACCCAGCAGGGCATCGATGGCCAGGACGCTGGCGGCACCGAAGATGATGTCACCCAGCAGTTCGGGTTCCGCTTCGGCCAGTCCGCCCGCCAGGTCCCGGGCGGCTATCTGCTCGTGGACGGCGTCGGCCTCCACATGCTCGTCAAAGTAGTAGGTGACGTTGTCGTCGAATCCGTGCCGGCGGAAACCGCGGGCATAAAACGAGTTGGGAATCGAGGAAGTCATTTCAAACGCCGCGAGGTGTCCGGCGATGGCGCCGCGCAGCCGCCGGTTCAGGCCAAAGAGGGACATGGCATTGGAGGAAGCCAGCGTGAGCGCGGGCACCTCGTCAATGTAGTAGCCGTACCCGGCGTTGAGCCCAAGGCCCTCCATGGTGGTGGCGAAAAGCTTCGAATGCATCCGTTCGGGGCGGCCGCCGCCGTACTCGTCGGCCTGGATTTCAATTAGCGCGGCCTTTGCCCGGCCGGCCGGCAGGCGGGGGATGACCCAGCTGTGCGGGTCCGCTTCCTTGAGCTGGTAGATGGAGCGCAGGATCAGGAACTCCCTCAGCTGCTCCACGCTTGCCTTGCCGGCAACGTAGCGGGACACGTCGGGTCCGCTGTCCTCTGCGGCAAGGCTGAAGAGCGTAGCCGCCACGTCCTCGCTCCTGGGAGCCGGGAGCTCGGGAACCGGCACGATATCCCGCAGTACTGCTTCAAACGCGGCTTCCAGCCGGGACCGGATGGCGATCAGCTGCGGATCCCACTCAGCCGCATCCTCCACGCCCTCCAGTCCGCTGTAGTGCAGTTCGTACAGGCAGAAGAGGGTCAGCTGCAGGTCCTCGTCGCGCAGGAGGTCCGTGCCGGCGGCCAGTGACTCCTCAACGGCGGCAACCAGGGACGGATACCCCTCGTTCCGGGTGGTACTGGTGAGCAGGTCGAGCAGGGTGGCGCTGACGCGCCCTCGGGGGGCGGGAATCTTCATTGCTTTCCTTACGTCTCCGGCACTTTTGGCGCGGGTGGTGGTCCTTGGACATGGAAAAGAATCCAGCTGTCAGCATACTTGGTATCCCGGTTCCGGCGCTTCGGGACGGACGGGTCCGCCATTGACCTTTGCCTCCGGGTTAGGTGCAATGGAGGCAGGAAACGCAAGGAAAGGAGCCGACATGCCCGAGGCTGGCCCGACCCTCGTCCTGCCGCTGCTGCTGCTCGCCGGTGTGCTGGCAGCCGGCGCTGCCGGTCTGGACCGGGCGCTGCGCAAACGGGACGGTGAGAGCCTGTTCTGGACCGGCTTTATTGCCTTTCTTGGCGTTCTCCTGACTGCTGCCTGGGGTGTCAGCACCGGGCCCGGCGGCACCGCAGCCATCGGTATGCTGCTGGTGGCCGGCAGTACCGGGGCCGCCGCGTGGCTGGCCGGCCGGCACCGGGCACGCGTCCGCCGCCTGGAAAGGAAACAGCGGCAGGCCGCCCTGGCTGCGGTCTCCGGCCGGCACCGCGAGATCCTGACCCGCTGGAGCGCCTATGAACTCGATCCATGGCTCGCGGCCGAGCATCCGCAGCTGCAGGATGTCCGCTCGCCGGAAACCCGGGACTTCATCCGGGCGCTGAAGGAAGCTGAACGCCTGCGCCCGGAGGTTGCTGCCGGGGCGGATGCGGATGATTCCGCCGCCTATGCCGAAGCGGTTGACCGCCTGGAGGAGTCACTGAGCCGGGCCGAACAGGCCGCCCGCGGCGGAAGGGCAGCCTGAGGGCGCCCGTGCGTGTGCTGCCGGGGTAAACCCCGGGGTAAACCACGGCGCGGCAGGGCAGCCCTGTGCGGGGTGGACCGAGGCGTGATTGCATGGCAGTCTCGGCCTATGACATCCAAAGACATCAGTGTCTCGCGCAATGACGGGCTGGACCGGTACGAACTGCGGCTGGACGGGGAGCTTGTTGGTGTTGCCGACTATGAAAGGCAACCCGACGCCGTCGCCCTCACCCATACGGAAATGGAGCCCGCCTACCGGCACCAGGGGTACTCCTCGAAGCTGGCCAGATATGCCGTGGAGGACATTGTCAGCGAAGGGAAACGGGTAAAGCCGTACTGCTCCTACATGGCCACCTACCTCGGCAAGCACCCGGAGTACAGCCACCACGTATCCTGGCCGCAGGAGTGACAGGGGCTCCGCTGCCGCCGGCCTCCCGGTTCCACGGGCTGCCCCGTCCTTAAGTGGAGCTGGCTTCCCGCTCTGCATATGGGGGGAACGCAGAAGGGGAAGCCAGTTCGAACAGTATAATTCGATCTATCCGGGGAAATCCAATCGAGGGGGCGAAAAATGGCTGTGCCTGCCAAGTCTTTCCAGAGTTGGCGGGCGGCGATCGCACCGGGTGAATCCAACGCCGACCTCTGCCGCCGGACGGGGATTAAAAGGTCCACGCTGGCCCAGCAGATTGTCCGGGGGAAAGTCGCTGAGATCACGGTGGTCCGCGTGGCCAGGGCCTATGGGCGAAACCCGGTTGAAGCGCTCTCGGATTTTGAGGAGTACTCGGACCTTTTGAGCGGTCCGTGGCGGCCGACAACCGCTGAACTGGTCAGCCAGGTTTCCTATGTCTGCATTCTGAAGATGATCCTGGCCCGGGCTACCCAGGGTGGCGTGGAAAGCGCATCCGGCGGGGAAATCGCTGAGTTCGGTCACCGTAATGCCATCCGGTCCTGGTTTGAAGCGGTGGATCCGGGGGACCTGCGCCAGCAGCTCAGCGCAAAGACGGGGGTAGCTCCCCAGAACATCTCCGCACAGCTGTCGGCCGGGCGGCTGGCACCGGAACTGGCGGTGGAAGCCGCACGTCTGGCGGACGTCTCGCTTCCGGGCGGGCTGGTAGCCATCGGTTTAGTCACCCCGGGTGAAGCGGGCTGGCCCGAAGGCGGGCAGGAAAGTGCCCTTGCCTCGCTCAGCGACTCCGAGCTTGTCCTGCTTGCCCGGGATCGCTTGGATGCATTGGGGAAAGCGATGAGGAAACTCGAACACGACGATGAAAACGAACTAACGCTTCTGGAGCACTTGGGATGAGTCTCGCTACCACCGTCCACCTCTCGGCTCTCGCCGTTTCGGGCCTGATTACCCTGACCCGACTTCCGCAGGCCATCAAGGGCCGGAATCCGCTGCTTTTCTGGGCGCTGCTTATGCTGACGGTGGCAATTGCCCTGGCCAATTCCGCCATCTATCTTGCGGTGGACAATGTGCTGGGCGGCATCAACATTGCCAACCTCATAATCCGTTTCGCAATGTACGGATTCGTCCTTATTCTCGGACTCAAGGCTTCTGTGGCTTTCCGCTCCCCCCTCGCAGGAAAGTGCATTGGCGGGTCTATTGGCCTTGCCGTGCTGGGGGTCCTTGCCGTGCTGATGGTTGTGCTTTTCGTCCTCGCCGACATGCCTTCGTCCTCACCGGGCCTGCGGGACTACGCCCAGCAATTGCCGGTCATCCTTTACACAGCGCTGGGCCGCGCTTATCCCGCCTACGTGTCCGCCTGTTTGATAGGCCCGGCCTTTGCGACGGCGGCTCACCGGCGCCGTCCTGCCCTTATCCGCACAGCCTCCGCCCTGATCGCTCTGGGCCTGAGCGGTGCGGTTCTCTACGCGCTCCAGGACCACACACCGTGGGATGTGAGTCCGTGGGACCATTTGGTGCCTTATTCCGCACTGATTTCCTGCACCTTGGGGCTGGCGCTGCTCGGCGGCCGGCGGATGGCCTTGAATCGGGAGGAAAAGCAAACCCGCCTGACGCAAACCTATGTCAGATGACAATTAGGTAACCTTGTTCACATTTTCATGCGCATGTGCCAGAATAATGAATATGTAACATCCGCTGCCTGTGGGGGGTCAGCGTGAGGTTGCAACGAAGCCAGCGGCATTGCCGCTGGCTTCGTTATTTAAACCGGGTACTGGATGCCGCCTATTGTGCATCCAAATCGGTTTCCAGAATTTGCACCAGTGCGTCAAGCGCCTCTTCTGCGCCCGTATCGTCCGAGCGGAGCACCACCACGTCGCCGTGCGAGGCGCCCAGACTCATTAGCGAAAGCATGCTGGATGCATCCATCGCTTCCTCCGCCGGCGCACCGTCCATCGCTATGGTCACATCGACGGGCTGGGCCGCCGCAGCTTCAGCGAAAATCGAAGCCGGCCGGGCATGGAGCCCTACTCTGCTGGCCACCGTGGCTTTGCGTTCTGCCATTTTGTTGTTCCTTCCGTGGTTGCTTCCGAACTCGGGCCCTTACAGGCCAAGCTGCTCAAGGATCGGCAGCCGGCTGCGCACTATGGTGCGTGCCTCGGCTGCCGTGTGGGCTGCAAGGGCCCGTGCGGCAAGCTCCTGTGCCTGCTCCAGGGAGACCGATGCCAGGACCGCCCCGACACTGGAGAGCGCCCGCGGTGTCATTGAAAGCGTGTTTACTCCGATGCCGGTGAGGACGACGGCGAGGGCAGGGTCAGCGGCCGCCTCACCGCACACCCCCACGGTTTTGGATTGGGCGGCCGCCGTGGCGGACCCCGTCTCTGCGGGGAGCGCCGCGGTTGCCCGGGCGGCGCCGGCCACGGTTGCCGAAATCAGCTGCAGGACAGCCGGCTGCCACGGATCATTCAGGGTCGCCAGGGATCCGAGCTGACGGTCCGCCGCCATGGTGTATTGCGTCAGGTCGTTGGTGCCCAGGGATGCGAAGCGAACCCGGGACAGCACTGCCTCGGCCATGATCGCTGCGGCGGGGACTTCGATCATGACTCCCGGCATCCCGAGCCCTGCGGCGGTACACAGGACGGCAAAATCCGCAGCCTCCTCCGCCGTGGACACCATGGGTGCCATGACCCATACATCGGCTTCGTGCGCACCGGAAGCCACTGCGATAGCTTCCAGTTGCCGGGCGAGGACGCCGGGACTGGTGCGGTCGGTCCGGAATCCCCGCACACCCAGCGCAGGGTTGGGTTCGGAGGCATCCGTCAGGAAGGGGAGGGGCTTGTCAGCGCCGGCGTCCAGGGTTCGGATAACCACCTTCCGCCCCGGGAAGGCCTCGAACACGGCGCCATAGGCGGCTACCTGTTCCTCCAGACTGGGCTCGGAGTCGCGTCCCAGGAAACAGAATTCAGTGCGGAGCAGCCCGATTCCCTCCGCACCTGCCTCCGCAGCCGCGCGGGCGTCCTTGCCGGACCCCACATTGGCCAGCAACGGGACGCGGTGCCCGTCGGAAGTGGATCCCGTGCCGTTGAAGACCGGCAACGCGGATCGGGACGCATACTTCTGCGCCGCTTCCCGTTCGGCGACACCCGGTTCAACCACCACCGTTCCTGAAGCACCGTCCAGGTACAGCTCGGCCCCGTCCCCAACGTCGTTGGCTCCCGGTGCGCCGACGACGGCGGGCAGGCCCAGCGACCGCGCCAGGATGGCCGTGTGGGACTGCGGGCCACCCTCGCTGGTCACGAGTCCGATGACCTTGGCCGGGTCAAGGGTGGCCGTGTCAGCCGGCGCCAGCTCCACGGCGGTCAGGATGAACGGCACGTCGGAGGCGGGGATTCCCGGTGCCGGCAGCCCGTTGAGTTCCGCCACAATCCGGGCACGGACATCCAGTACGTCCTGGGTCCGTTCAGCCATGTACCCTCCGAGGCTCTGCAGCATGGCGGCCACTTCCATGCCGGCCTCCCAGATGGCCCGGTCCGGTGCCATACCCGCATTGATGTGCTTCCCGGCCGCCTTCAGCAGCATCGGGTCCGTGGCCATCATCGCCGTGGCATCCAGGACAGCCCTGGCATCTCCGGAGGCAGTTTCAGCCCGGTGTTTGAGGTCCGCCCGGACGGTCTCCGCTGCGTCCTTCAAACGCGCCTTTTCACCGTCCACCGTGCTGTCGGCACTGAACTTTGCGTCGGCATCGGGCTCGGGTACCGGAGGCGGCATCCTGCGGGAAGGGCCGAGGACCCGTCCGGCACTTACTCCGATTCCCTTGATGGTCCGCATCATTAAAGCCTTCCTGTTTCCGACAGTGTCTTATGCAATGGCTGGTTCCTCTGCATTCTTCCGGGGGCCTACGAACCGTTTCAGGGCCACGTAGACAAACCCGGTGACGGCCGTGCCGGCCAGGATGGCCACAACGAACATCAGGATGTTGCCAATGGCGAAGAACACGAATATCCCGCCGTGGGGTGCCTGTGAGGTTACTCCGGTTGCCATGCAGATGGCACCGGCCACGGCACCTCCGAGCATTGTGGAGGGGATAACCCGGAAGAAATCGGCGGCCGCAAAGGGAATGGCGCCTTCGGAAATAAACGCCGCTCCGAGCAGCCAGGCGGCCTTGCCGTTCTCCCGCAGGGCCATGCTGAACTGGTTTTTGGCCAGGACGGTGGAGGCAAGGGCCATACCCAGTGGCGGCACCATGCCCGCAGCCATGACAGCTGCCATGATCTCCCACGGGACCTGGTTCTCGAAGCTGCCTTCACCCAGTCCGGCCACCGCGAAGGCATAGGCAACCTTATTGATGGGACCACCCAGGTCCGAGCCCATCATCAGACCCAGAATGATGCCCAGTCCGATGGCTGCGACGCCGGTCAGGCTGGTCAGCCAGTTGTTCAGCGCCAGGGTCAGTGCGGCTATCGGCCCGCCGAGGACCAGGATCATCAGGCCGGAGGCTATCAGCGAGGCCAGCAGGGGAATGATGACCACCGGCATCAGCCCCCGCAGCCACGAGGGAACGGTCCAATTGCCGATCCACCGGGCCATGTAACCGGCCAGCAGGCCGCCCACAATGCCGCCAATAAAGCCGGCGTCCATAAACAGGGCCACTGATCCGGCAGTAAAGCCCGGGGCAATGCCCGGCCGGTCCGCCAGGGCATAGGCTATGTAGCCGGCCAGCGACGGGACCAGGAACGCCAGGGACAGGTTGCCGATCTTCCAGAACACCGCACCGAGGTAGGCGATGAAGCCCTCCGGCGGCGGATTCAGAATCGAGGTGCCGTCCAGCATCCGGTCACCGTTGGCAACCTCGTCCACCTGCAGGGAGAGCTCGTAGCCGCCCAGCAGGAAGCCCAGCGCGATCAGCAGGCCGCCGCCGGCCACAAACGGAATCATGTAACTGACGCCGGTCAGCAGTGCCCGCTTCAGTTGTCCGCCGAAGCTCTCCCCGCCTGACGCCGCCCCTTCGCGCTCGTCTCCGCCGCCGCCCCCGCCGGAGACCCGGCGGGCATTGGGGTTGTTGATGGATTCGATTGCTTCATCGATCATCACACCCGGCTCGTCGATGCCTCGTTTTACCGGACCACTGATAACCGGTTTTCCGGCAAAGCGCCCCCGGTCCCGCACATCAACATCGGTGGCAAATATCACGGCGTCGGCATTGCGGATGATCTCCGGATCCAGCGGTGTGGATTTTGCCGACCCCTGGGTTTCCACCTGCAGGTCGATTCCGCGCTCGGCGGCTGCGGCGGCCAGTGAATCCGCGGCCATATATGTGTGGGCAATGCCCGTGGGACAGGCGGTGACGGCCACGAGGTGCGGGGACTTCGAGGTATCCGACGCCGTGGCGCCCGTGCCGCCCTCTGATGCGGGGGCGTCAGCCCCGTGCCCGCCGTTCCCGGTTCCCGCCGCGCCGGCCCCCGCCGCCGTCGCACCCGCGCCGGTCCCGGAGCTGCCTGCGGTTCCGGAACTGCCGGTGGCGGAACTCCCTGCGGCGCCCGTGGAGCCTGCTGCCGTGGCGCCGGTGGCGGCCCCGCCTGCCGCTGCCGGGCCGGCGGCGCCGGAGCTGTCTGTTCCGGCCGGACCCGGACCGAGCCCCAGCGCGCCGTCGACCAGTTCAACAACGTCGCCGGGGGTGGCCGCCGAACGTAGGGACGCGGTGAAATCCTTGCGGATCAGCGACCGGGCCAGCTTGGCCAGCAGCTGCAGGTGTTCCTGGTCCGCGCCTTCCGGAGCAGCAATGAAAAAGACAATATCCGCCGGTCCGTCCTTCGCTCCCCAGTCCACCGGCGGGTCGATTCGTGCCATGGCCAGGGTTGCCTTGGTGACGGCCGCGGAGCGGCAGTGCGGAATGGCGATGCCGCCGGGAACACCGGTGGCTGTTTTTCCTTCGCGGGCCATCGCGTCGGCGTACAAATCGTCGTAACTCTGCCCGCGGCCGGCTGAAACGACGGCGCGGGCCAGGTGGGCAATCACCGAGCCTTTGTCTGCGCCAAGGTTTTGGTCAAGGGTAACCAGCTCCGGGGTGATCAGATCCGACATCAGCGTTCCTCCTTCGAGGGCGAGGCAGTGCTTGTCCCGGAGGCGGCAGGGCCGCCGGGACCGTTCAGGGCGGTGACGGTCACGGCCGCGGGGTCGGTGTCCGCGAGGGCAGGAAGCCGGGTTCCGGGCAGTGAGGCCGCTGCGGCACCGTGCGCCACGGCCTGCCGCAGGCAATCGGACGGGGAAAGTCCTGCGACTTCCGCCAGGAGGTACCCCGCCAATGCTGAGTCACCGGCCCCCACCGTTGACCGGGCCTGGACCGGAGGGCGGGAGGCGAGCCAGCTTCCCTCCGCGGTGACGAGCAGCGCCCCCTTCGCGCCCAGCGTTGCAAGGACGGCCCCGACGCCGCGCCCGAGCAGCATGTGGGCAGCACGGACGGCCAGCAGCGGGTCTTCCTCGAGTGCCGCTTCCGATGAGAACCCGGTGGCTTCGGCGAGTTCCTCGGCATTGGGCTTCACCAGATCCGGTCCCGCACCGTGCAGCAGTGCACCGGTCAGGGGCGGGCCGGAGGAATCCAGGGCAATCCGCGGGGCCTCCGGCCCCAGCCGGTCCCGTACTGCCGAGGCGGTCACTGCGTAGAAGTCCGGTGGCACGCCGGGCGGCAGAGAGCCGGCCAAAACCACCCAGGCAGGGCTGCCACTGCCGTCCTTCACAGCGCAGGCCCCCACCAGCAGGGCAATCAGGGCTTCCTGCTCCACCGGGTTCAGGGGAGGTCCGGGGGCGTTGACCTTGGTGGTGGTTCCGTCCGGTTCCGTGAGGGTGATGTTGCTCCTCAGCGGTGCCTCAATCGGCAGGTTGACGTACTCCACGCCGGTTTTCCGCAGGCCGCCCATGACCGGGTCCGCGTCCGCTCCCGGGAGAACGGCGACCGCCTTTACCCCGGACACCGTCAGGGCACGCGCAACATTGACCCCTTTGCCGCCGGATTCCTCCTCTGAGGCGGAAGCCCGCTGTACGGCGCCCCTTACCAGTGCACCCGGAAGCCCGACGGTCCGGTCCAGGCTGGGATTGGCGGTGAGCGTGATGATCATGAAGGGAATCCATCCTCGCCGGATATCCACGGAACGGCCGGTGGAGCACACCGGACCGTCCGGCAGGGCGGTTTCCGGCGCTTATTCCGGTGCTTATGAGGGCTTCTGATCGGATCCATGCACACCCGCAATCTGTGGCAAATACCACTGTTTATGCGCTGATGCGACTTTACTTTTGGTGCACCGCCCGTGGCAATGGTGGCGGGGCGGGGGTGCCCATCGGGGGCTGCAAACGCGGGCGCCGGCGCTAGGCTGGCCCGATGGAAAACGTGACATGGTCCGCACCGGCGGACCGGCGCCGGGGGCGGGAGCTGGTTGTCCTGCTGCACGGCTACGGATCCGGGGAACAGGCCATGGAACCGTTGTTCGCGGCGCTGCCGGAATCAGCCGTGGGTGCTGCCGTCCGCGGCGGGCTGGAGGTGGGTGGCGGCAGCGGGTGGTTCCTGCTTGACCCGTTGCTCGCTTCGGATACCTCGGAGGTGCTGGAAGCTGCCCTTAAACTCCTTTCCCAGCTTGACCGCCTGCGCAGCGAATATGCCTTCAGCGGGGTGTCGCTGGCAGGTTTCTCGCAGGGAATGGCCATGGCCGGCACCCTGCTCAGGCTGCGGCCCCAGGAGTTCCGCGCCGTCGTCGGCCTGTCCGGTTTCATTGCTCCAAACCCGCTCCTGGCAGCCAGTGAACCGCTGCCGGTGCGGGTGCCTTTCTTCTGGGGGCGGGACCGGCAGGACTGGGTGATCAATGCCGATGCCGTAAACCATACGCAGGACTGGCTGGAGGAAAACACGGCACTGACTGCACGGACTTATCCAGGCATGGGACATTCCATCGGAGCGCAGGAAATAGCCGATGTTGGCGTTTTCCTTCGCCGCTATCTGAATTCCGACACACGCCAGGAAAAACCGCCACACGCGCGGTAACTAACACAGTTTGCGCCTTAAGGGAATTCCTGTCCGACTACTGACTAAGCATGCTGATCAAGTAGGCTGGAGGAAAGCGCTGCTCACAAGGCGGCGCTGGAAATCACTGTCACTCACACAGCAAGGAGAATCAAATGGGTATCATTGCGTTCCTTATTCTGGGTCTCATCGCAGGTGCAATTGCAAAGCTGATCCTTCCGGGTCGTCAGGGCGGCGGCTGGCTCGCCACTCTGGTCCTGGGTGTTATCGGCGCTCTTCTCGGTAGCTGGCTCGGCAGCCTGGTCATGGGAGACGGCGGCGAGCTCTTCAGCCTGACGTCGCTCTGGACCTGGGTCCTGGCCATCGTAGGCTCGATCATCGTTCTGCTGATCTACGGCTTCGTTACCCGCAAGAGCGGCAGCCGCGCCTAAGTAGTGCGTGAACGCCGCTGACGCGGCGTGCTGATTTGGAGGGCGGGGCCCGGCTGGAATATTCCACCGGATCCCGCCCTTTAGGTTTAAACAGACGAAAGATCCACGCCGGCACCGGATTTCCCCAAGGAGAGTTCTAGTGAAGCGACGCAAGTTCAATCCCGCAGCCAAACTGGCCGGCCGGGCCGCCTTCGGGCCGGACGGACAGCCCAAACCGCACGTGGTCCGGGGTATCGAACGCGCGATCGAAGTGCAGCGGCCCCTGGTGCTCGCCAATATCCGCCGGCTGCAGCGCAGGCACCCCTCAGCCGATGCCGCGGAGCTGATTAGCATCCTGGACCGGCACTACCTCAATACGGTGATGGGCGGTGGCGCAGCAGTTGGTGCCACCGCGGTTATACCGGCCGTAGGAACTGCCGCCGCCCTGGGCCTCTCGGCCGCGGCAACGGTCGGGTTCCTCGAGGCCACCGCACTGTATGCCCAGTCAGTGGCTGAGCTGCACGGTGTGCGGCTGGCGGACCCGGAACGTTCCCGCACGATGGTGATGGCCATCATGCTTGGCGAGGAGGGCACTTCCATGATGCAGTCGCTTGCCGGGCGGGGCAGTGCCTCCACCTGGGGCAGCACCATCGGCAATATGCCCTCGGGTGTGCTCGGCTCCGTAGGCGCAGGCATCCGGAAGCAGTTCCTCAAGCGGGTGATGGCGCGCCAGGGTACTGCGCTGCTGGGACGTGCCCTGCCGCTTGGTGTGGGCGCCGTCGTCGGCGGCGTAGGCAACCGTGCCATGGGCAAGGGCGTTATCCGCGCCACCCGTGCAGCCTTCGGCGAACCGCCCGCAACCATTCCCGGGCAGCTCGCCGGCGAGCTGGACCGCCTGGACAAGCCCGCCTAGCCAACCGGACGGTTGGCTCCGTCGGCGGAGCGAGGCGGCTAGCCGAAAACGGCGGAGGCGACCGTGAAGATGGCCAGACCGGCCAGGGAACCCACCACGGTGCCGTTGATCCGGATGAACTGCAGGTCCTTGCCGACCTGCAGTTCAATCTTCTCCGAGGTTTCCTGCGCATCCCAGCGTTCCACCGTTTCGGTGATCACACCGGCGATGTCGCTGCGGTAGGTGCGAACCAGGTAACCGGCAGCGTCCGCAACGTAACCGTTCACCTTCGCCGCAAGCTCCGGATCATTGACCAGGCGCGTACCGAAGTCCTGCACAGCAGAGGTAAAGTTCCGGGTCAGTTCGCTCTCCGGGTCCTCCGCAGCAGTCATCAGTGCGTTCTTGATGGTGGTCCACGTCTGCGTCATCAGTTCGCGGACCCGGGGATCGTCGAGCACCTGCTCCTTCACGGCGTCGGCCTTGGCCATGGTTTTGGGGTCTTCCTGCAGGTCCCTGGCCACCCCGGTGAGGTAGTTATCCAGCGCCACACGGAGCTGGTGGTTCGGATTCTCCTGGACATCGAGCAGGAACCGCTCGGCCTGGACCTGCACCCGTTCGCCCACCAGGTCATCCAGGAACGAGGGGACCCACGACGGCGAACGTTCGGCTACCAGCCGGCTGATCACCTCGGGGTTCGCCAGCACCCAGTCGGCAAGGCTGTCCACGATCAGGTTCACCAGCTGGTGGTGGTGGCCCTCTTCAAAGACCCGCTGGGCCATCCGCCCGGCCGGCGGGCCCCACTGGGGATCCACCACATGCCGGCGGAACATCGATTCGAGGACGTCGCGGACGGCGTCGTCATCCAGTACGCGCAGTGCACCACGGATGGCGGCGGCGCCTTCGGTCGCCACCCGTTCGGCGCCCTCGGGCCGGGCCAGCCAGGTGCCTGCCTTCCGGGCCACCTGCATGGAGTCAAGTTTGGTCCGGATGATCTCCTCGGACAGGAAGTTCTGTTCCACGAACTGGCCCAGGGAGGCGCCGATCTGGTCCTTCTTTTCCGGGATGATGGCCGTATGCGGGATCTTGATGCCCATCGGATGCTTGAACAGCGCGGTCACGGCGAACCAGTCAGCAAGGGCGCCCACCATGCCGCCTTCGGCAGCGGCCCGGACGTACGCCAGCCACGGATACCGCTCCTGCAGGGCGAAGGCAAAAAGGAAAATCACCGCCAGGGCGATCAGCAACCCTGTCGCCAGCATTTTCATGCGGCGCAGGGCGAGGGCGCGCTCCTCATCGGTGGGGGCTGCGACGGTGCTCACGTGCGGGCCTCCTTCACGGACAGTGCCATTGTTGACGCGAGTTTCAATACCGCTCCCTAATCCAGTGAGGGGTCCGCGGCCGGCAGCTGAACACCGGAACGACCCTGACCCAATCTAATCAGTGATTGGCTCGGGTGCGCTACGAGCACGGGATCCGGCCGGAGCGGTGTGGTTGAGTAGTGCCATGGCATCCCCGGTAGAGTTTTCTGCGGTGTTCCCCCTCCCGGATACCGTCACGGCGGCCACCGTGCCGCCCCAGCTGCCCTGCCCCATCGAGGACTACGCGCTTGTCTCCGATTTGCACACCGGCGCACTGATCTCGCGTACCGGCAGCATGGACTGGCTGTGCCTGCCCCGGTTCGATTCGCCGTCCGTTTTTGGTGCGCTGCTGGGTACCAGCGAACACGGCCGCTGGCTGCTTGCCCCCAGCGATCCGGCGGCCACCGTGACGCACCGCGGCTACCTCGAGTCCACCTTCGTGCTCCGCACGCACTGGCAGGCACCCGGCGGGGCGGTGCGGGTTACCGACTACATGCCGGTGGGGGACCGGCGGGCTTCACTGGTACGCCGAATCGAAGGCATCAGCGGCACGGTTGCCATGCGGCAGGAGCTGAAAATCCGTTTCGGCTACGGAACCGTGATGCCCTGGGTCTTCCGCGGTACAGACAGCGGCGGGGAACATCTCTCAGCCATTGCCGGTCCCGGTGCATTGGTGCTGCGGAGCAAGCACCTGCCCGTAGCCAGCAACCACAGCCACATCGGAGAATTCGAGGTCTCCGCGGGCGAGTGCCTGGACCTGGAACTGACCTGGTACCCCTCGCACCGGCCGGTTCCGCCGCCGCAGGACCTGGACGCGGCGTTGAAGCGCACATCGGCTTACTGGCAGGAGTGGGGGCACCGGCGTCTGGAATCCAGCGGCTACGAGCAGGCGGTCCGCCGCTCACTGCTGGTGCTGCGGGCCCTGACGCATGAGGACACCGGCGGCATTGTTGCAGCCCCCACCACCTCACTGCCTGAAGAAGCAGGCGGCGAACGCAACTGGGACTACCGCTACTGCTGGCTCCGCGATGCCGCCCTGACCCTGGTGGCCATGATGACGCACGGTTATCAGGAAGAGGCGCTGCAGTGGCGCAGCTGGCTGCTGCGCGCAGTGGCGGGAGATCCCGAGGACCTGCAGATCCTCTACGCGGTGGACGGCGGCCGGGAATTGCCCGAACAGGTCCTTCCGCAGTTCCCCGGCTACGGCGGTGCGGCGCCGGTGCGGCTGGGCAACGGTGCCGTGGGACAGTACCAGGCGGACGTGGTGGGCCACGTTATGGTGGCGCTGGCCCGGCTGCGGGACCGGGGGGTGCCCGAGGACCACTTCTCCTGGCCCCTGCAGCGCGCGCTGCTGAACTACCTCGAAAAACATTTGGAGGAACCGGACCATGGGATCTGGGAGATGCGGGGGGAGCCCCGGCACTTCACGCACTCGCGGGTGATGATGTGGGCGGCGTTTGACCGGGCAGCGGATGCGGCCAGGAAACACGGGCTCGAGGGCCCGGTGGAAGTGTGGGAGGGGCTGCGGGACGGACTGCGGCGCGAAATCCTGGAACGCGGCTTCGACCGGGAGCTGAACTCCTTCACCCAGTACTACGGCGGCACCGGCGTGGATGCCTCCCTGCTGCAGCTGCCGCAGGTAGGTTTCATCGGCTACAACGACGAGCGGATGCTGGGCACGGTGGCGCAGTTGGAGAAGCAGCTGCGCCACCCCTCGGGCCTGCTGCTGCGCTATGCCACCGAAACCGGTGAGGACGGGCTGCCCGCCGGGGAGAACCCGTTCCTGGCCTGCAGCTTCTGGCTGGTGGAGCAGTACGCGTACACCGGGCGGCTGCCGGAAGCCCGCCGGCTGATGGACCAGCTGGTGGGATACTCCAATGAACTGGGACTGCTCAGCGAAGAATATGATGCATCCAACGGACATATGGCAGGGAATTTCCCGCAGGCGTTTTCGCACCTGGCCCTGGTCCGGGCCGCGGACGCGCTGGCCGGCGCTGCGGCGCGGCCGCCGTCCGGGTAACCGGAAGCATTCACCGACCAAAGGAAACCGATGAACCGCAAGAGCCTCTCGGCTGTGGCCATGGCTGCCCTGCTGACTACCAGCGCCGTAAACCACTTCCGTAACCCCCGTTTCTACAATGCCGTGGTGCCCCGGAGCATCAGCACCGACACCGACGGCAAATACGGTGTGATGACCCGGCGGCAGTGGACCCATGTCAGCGGTGTCCTGGAGTTCGCGGCGGCGGCCGCCCTGCTGCTGCCGGCAACCCGGCGCACGGCGGCCACCGGTACGGCTGCCATGTATGTTGCTTTTATCGCCGGCCATATCAGTGCCCTGCAGCGGTCCTTCGGACCGCGCGGCGGGGATCGGGAGAAGCTGATTCACAGCCTGCGCCTGCCGTTGCAGCTTCCGCTGATCCTCTGGGCCTGGAGCCTGCGGAAGTAAATGTCCACTAAGCTCCTGCTCCTCGCTGACACGCATCTGCCCAAGCGGGCCAAGGCCCTTCCGGAGGAAGTCTGGTCAGAAATAGACGCCGCGGACATTGTGGTCCATGCCGGTGACTGGGTAAGCGAGGAGCTGCTCGACCAGTTGGCGGAACGCTCACGGAAGCTGGTGGCCTGCTACGGCAACAACGACGGCGCCGGCCTGCGCGCCCGCCTGCCCCTGGTGGGGCGGGCCCTGGTTGAGGAGGTGCGGCTCGCCGTCGTGCATGAAACCGGGCCGGCGGCCGGGCGGGAAGAGCGCATGGATGAGCAGTTTCCGGACACCGACCTGCTGGTTTTTGGACACAGCCACATCCCCTGGGATTCGGTCACACCGGCGGGTATGCGCCTGCTGAATCCCGGCTCGCCCACGGACCGCCGCCGGCAGCCGTTCTGCACCTACCTGCGCCTGGAAATCAGCGGAAGCGCCCTCACGCCCGAGCTGCGGCGGCTTCCGCTGCGGGAGGTCCGGCGGCGCTAGCCGGCTAGGCAGGGAGCGGCCCGCAGCCTCCGGCTCCGGCCACCGGTGGGGACAACAAAAAACGCCGGGCCTGCCCCGTGGGGGCAGGCCCGGCGTTTTGGCCGTGCATGCGAAGCAGCCGCTAAGCGGCCGGCATTCAGTCGCGGACGCCCGGCTGGAAGACCACCTTGATGCAGCCGTCTTCCTTCTTCTGGAACTTTTCGTAAAGCTCGGGGGCATCTTCCAGGGACGCCTGGTGGGTGACCAGGTTGGTGACGCCCAGCGGATCCGCGGAATCCTCCACCAGCGGCATCAGGTCATCGGTCCAGCGCTTGACGTTGCACTGACCCATCCGCAGGTTCAGCTGCTTGTCGAACATGTTCATCAGCGGCATGGGGCTGGCCGTGCCGCCGTACACACCGCTGAGGGAGACGGTGCCGCCGCGGCGGACCGCGTCAAGGGCTCCGTGCAGGGCGGAGAGACGGTCCGTTCCCGCGGTTTCCATGGCCTTCTGCGCAAGCTTGTCCGGCAGCAGGCCGACGGCGGTCTGGGCGGCCTTGCCGGCCGGGGAGCCGTGGGCTTCCATGCCGACGGCGTCCACTACGGAGTCCGGGCCGCGGCCGTCGGTCAGGCTGCGCAGCTCATCGGCGACTTCCTTGTGCAGGTCCAGGGTCTCCACGCCGTACTGGGAGGCGAGCTTCCGCCGTTCCTCGACCGGATCCACGCCGATGACGCGGTAGCCCAGATGCGTGCCGATGCGGGCCGCGAACTGGCCCACCGGACCCAGGCCGTAAACGGCCAGGGTGCCACCGTCGGGCACGTTGGCGTACTGGACGCCCTGCCAGGCGGTGGGCAGGATGTCGGAGAGGAAGAGGTAGCGCTGGTCCGGGAGTTCGGAGCCCACCTTGATGGGGTTGTAGTCGGCCAGCGGCACCCGCAGGAACTCGGCCTGTCCGCCGGGAACGGAGCCGTACAGCTCGGAGAAGCCGAAGAGCGCGGCGCCCATTCCCTTCTCGCGGACCTGGGTGACCTCACACTGGGTCTGCAGGCCCTGGCGGCACATGTAGCAGTCGCCGCAGGCGATCTGGAAGGGGATAACCACGCGGTCACCCTTCTTCAGGTTGGTGACGGCGGAGCCGACCTCTTCCACGATGCCCATGGTTTCGTGGCCGAGAATGTCGCCCGGCTTCATGTAGGGCATCAGCACCCCGTAGAGGTGGAGGTCCGAACCGCAGACTGCGGTGGAGGTGACGCGGATGATGGCGTCAGTCGGTTCCTGAATCACCGGATCCGGAACCTGCTCGACGCTGACGGAGTTTTTTCCCTGCCAAGTAACTGCTTTCACGTGCGATCCTCCTGCTGGTTGCATGCTGAGTACGTTGAAAGAACTAAGGCCCATTCTGCCAATTGATAAGCGTACTGACAAAACGGCTGCGTTTCGGAACTACTCAACAGGGCCTGCCACAGGTCTGCCGCGGTGTCTGGATCGACCGGGAAGGCCGCTAGGAACCGGGGCTGTGTCCGGCAGCACGCCCGGCGGGGCGGGGGCGCCCGGCGCCGGGCTGAATGCGCGGTGCGGCGAGCACGCTCCGGTCCCGGGCCAGGATCATTTCAAGTGCACGGGCATTGTCCAGGGGATCGCGCTGCAGCGCACGGCTGTCCTGCGGGTTGCTGTCCTGCGGCCTGCTGTCCAGGGAGTCGGTTCCGACGGGCGCCGGACCGTCCTCCGTTCCGCCCGGCCTTCTGGTGATTTCCACCGGTCCGTCGATTTCACGGACGGCTGCGGCGAGAACGGTGAAGGCGTCGGATTCAACCCGGACCGCGCGGGTGAGGTTGACGCAGATGCTGGCCCCCAGCGTGGCTGTGTGCCGGAGGATCCGGAGCAGGGTCTCGCAGTTGGAGCCCGTGAGCGATCCCCGTACTTCCACCGATGCGGTGGCATCTCTGGTATCCACGCGTACCAGTACGCGAAGCGGCTCTTCCATGTCATCTCCACGGAGACGCGGGTCCCGGCCACTGCTTAACCGGGTCTGCCACCGTACCAACGCGCCATGCGGCCTGTCAGCAGGTGCCCGGTCTTTGGCCTGCCCCGCAGGGCGGATCCGTTATCGGGAAACACCTTCCATTAGAAGACGGGTTCCTGTTCCAGGTTCCCGACGACGGCGGCGGTGGCTTCCGCGATCGCTTCCTCCTCGTCCGTGGGCACCACCAGGGCGGGGATCGCTGAATCCTCCGTGCTGATCCGCCTGGCCTGCTTTCCCGTTACCAGGTTGGCTTCGGAATCGAGCCGGATACCCAGCGGGCCGAGCTGGTCCAGCACAAGCTGCCGGAATTTCCAGCCGTTCTCGCCAATTCCGGCCGTGAACACCACCGCCTGGGCGCCTCCCACGGCCACGTGGTACGCGCCGATGTATTTCGCGAGCCGGTAGGCGGCGACGTCCAGCGCCAGCCGGGAGCGCTCATCGCCCTGCTCCGCAGCTGTCTCGATGCTGCGCATGTCGGACTCTCCGGCCAGCGCGCGCAGGCCGGATTCGCGGTTCAGCAGGTCATCGAGGGTGTCCGCGTCGTAGCCCTGCCGGGCCAGGAAGATGAGGATTGAGGGATCCACATCGCCGCTGCGGGTGCCCATCACCAGTCCTTCAAGCGGGGTGAATCCCATGGAGGTATCAATGCTCTTTCCGTTCCGGATAGCCGCTACGGAAGCGCCGTTGCCCAGGTGCGCAATCACGGCGTTGAACCTGGCGGGATCGATGCCAAGGAACCGGGCGGCCGTCGGGGCTACGTAGCCGTAGCTGGTGCCGTGGAATCCGTAGCGGCGGATGCCGTAGCGGCGGTAAAGGGTGTTCGGCAGGGCGTAGTGCCAGGCCCGTTCGGGCAGGGTGCGGTGGAATGCGGTGTCGAAGACCGCCACCTGCGGGATTTTCGGCCACTTGTCATGCACTGCCCGGATGCCCATGGCACTGGCGGGGTTGTGCAGGGGCGCCAGCGGGCTCAGCCGTTCAATGGAGCGGACAATTTCATTGTTGATCAGCACGGGCTCGCTGAAGCGCTCGCCGCCGTGGACCACGCGGTGTCCCACGGCGTCGATGCTTCGCCCGTCCAGTTCCTCCCGGAGCCGGCCGGCCAGTTCTTCGAGGGCAGCCGCATGATCCGGAACCACATCCCCGATCCGGTCGATGATGCCCTTTGTCAGCAGCTCTTCCGTCTCCGTTTCCCGCACCTGGTACTTCAGTGACGACGAACCGGAATTGATTACCAGAACCAGCATCAGTCCTCCTGCGCCTGGACCGCGGTGATGGCCACGGTGTTGACGATGTCTTCAACGGTGCAGCCGCGGCTGAGGTCGTTGACGGGTTTGCGCAGTCCCTGCAGGATCGGCCCCACCGCCACGGCTCCCGCGGACTGCTGGACTGCCTTATAGGTGTTGTTGCCGGTGTTCAGGTCCGGGAAGATGAACACCGTGGCCTGGCCGGCCACCGAGGAGCCCGGCACCTTAGAGGCCGCCACGGAGGCGTCCACGGCGGCGTCGTACTGGATGGGCCCTTCCACCGGCAGGTCCGGGCGGGCGGCGCGGACAAGCTCAGTGGCCTGGCGCACGCGCTCCACGGAGCCGCCTTTGCCGGAGGATCCGGTGGAGTAGGACAGCATGGCCACGCGGGGCGTGACGCCGAACTGTGCGGCGGTGGCGGCGGATGCCAAGGCGATGTCCGCCAGCTGCTCCGCATCCGGGTCCGGATTCACCGCGCAGTCCCCGTACACCAGTACGCGGTCAGAGAGCAGCATCAGGAACACGGAGGACACGATCTTCACGCCCTCCCGTGTGCGGATGAACTCCAGGGCGGGGCGGATGGTGTTGGCCGTGGTGTGGGCCGCCCCGGAGACCATGCCGTCCATCCGGCCGAGCTGGACCATCATGGTTCCGAAGTATGCCCCGTGCAGCATACGTTCCGCGGCGTCCTCCAGTGTGACGCCCTTGTGTTTGCGCAAGGAGGCGTACTCCCGGGCAAATTCATCCCGCAGGGCACTGGTGGCGGGATTGATGACGCTGATATTGGACAGGTCAATGCCCTCGCTGGCGGCCAGCTCCCGGATCTGCGCCTCCGGCCCCAGGACGGTCAGGGCGCATACGTCCCGGCGGCTGAGGATTTCCGCGGCCTGCAGGATCCGCACGTCCAGCCCTTCGGGCAGGACAATCCGCTGCCGGCTGGCGCGGGCACGCATGATCAGCTCATTCAGGAAGCGCAGCGGGGTGGTCGTGGCGGGGCGGGGGAGGGCGAGCCGCTCAAGCAGCTCAGCCTCATCCACATGCCTGGACCAGGCGCCCAGTGCCGCCGCGACCTTCCGCCGATTGCCGCTGGAGATTTCGCCGCGGACCTGGCTGACCCGGCGGGCCGTGGTGTAGGTGTCCGCGCCGACGTCGAAGACCGGGAAGGGCGCGGAGGCCAGCAGCCCCAGGATGGCTGGTTCCACCGGCAGGCCGCCGGTGAGGATCATGCCGCTGGCCACCGGGAAGTCGGAGGAGATGGAGGAGGCGAGGGTGGCCACCATAACGTCGGCACGGTCCGCCGGGACAATGACCAGCGTGCCGTCCGTCAGCTGGGGAAGGAAGTTGCTCACGGTCATGGCGGCGACCTTCACTGCGGAGACGTCGCGTTCAAGGGAGGGGCTGCCGGCCACCTGTCGCGCCTGCAGGGCCTTCTGCACCTCGGCTACGGACGGCTGGGAGATCTCGCTTTGTTCGGGCAGGACGTAGACCGGCCGTCCGCTGTTGCCCGGCCGCATGGCAGCACTGATGTCATCAAGCTCCGACGGCGCGGCACGGTTGACCATCATGGCCAGCAGGTCGCATTTCGCCTCGGCGAGCTGGCGGCGGGAAACATCCACGGCGTCCGCGGTTTCCGCCGCGGTCATTTCCTGGGCATTTACGACGGCGAGCACCACGGTCCCCAGGTCATTGGCCAGCCTGGCGTTGAGATCGAACTCCAGTGCAACGTCGTGCCCGGAAAGGTCCGTTCCCTCCACAATGACCACATCGCAGTGGGCGGCAATCTCGCTGTAAACCGCAAGGCAGCGGGCGTCCACTTCGCCCCGCTCACCTGCCACCAGCAGCGCGCGCAGCTGCGCGCGGGTCAAACCGCCGCGGCAGGTGGCCGGGCCAAGATTGAACCGGCGCTGCATCAGTTCCACCATCGGGTCTGCGGCGGGATTATCACCTTCAACAATCGGCCGGAAGAAGCCCACCCGGTCTGCATGGCGGCCCAGCATGTCCGCCAGCCCCAGGCTGATCAGGGACTTGCCGGAACCCGGCGTCATGGCACTGACATAGATTCCACGGGCCATAGCTGCGTTTCCGTTCGTTGCCGGGAGGGCACGCGCCCGGGCGCCTGAGGCGACCCGTGGCGTGCATCACATCAATAGTCGCAAAAGCATCCCGGACTTGCCAGCGGACACCGTGGAGGGACCCTGCCGGCCGGCTCTTCGTGGACTCTCCCGTCTCAGCATGTGAGACTGACATAAGTGCCGCAGAGCGCCGAGCCTACGATTAAATGGTTAGATTTCCTCAAAACCCGAGGCGAGGACCCCCGTGAGTCTCTTCCGTACCAAACCCATTGAGAACTCCCTGGCGGATGCCGATGAGCCGGGGCGCCGGCTAAAGCGTTCGCTCACCACGTGGGACCTGATGATCATGGGTGTCGCGGTCGCCGTCGGCGCCGGCATCTTCTCGGTGGGGGCGAAGGCCGCCGCCGAGTTCTCCGGACCCGCCGTGACGGTCTCCTTCATCCTGGCCGCCATCACCTGCGCGCTCGCCATCATGTGTTACGCCGAGTTCGCCACGGCCATTCCCGTGGCCGGTTCCGCCTACGTGTTCAGTTACGCGACCATGGGCGAGCTGGTGGCGTGGATCATCGGCTGGAACCTGATCCTTGAACTGTTCACCGCCGCGGCGGTGATCGCCAAGTACTGGGGCATCTACCTCAGCGAAGTGTTTGCGCTGATAGGGCTGGACGTTCCCGCGACCCTGCACTTCGGGCCGATTGACCTGACCTGGGGTCCGTTCCTGATTGTTACCGTGTTCACCATCCTGCTGGTCATGGGCACCAAGCTTTCCGCCCAGGTTGGCAACGTCTTCACCATCATCAAGGTGGGCGTGGTGCTGTTTGTGATCGTGGCCGGGTTCTTCTACGTGAAGGCGGAGAACTACACCCCGTTCATCCCGGACTCCGTTCCTACCTCCGGCAGCGGCAGCGAGGGTGTGCTGCAGCAGTCCCTGTTCTCCTTCGTCACCGGAGCTGCCCCGGCCCAGTACGGACTCCTGGGAGTGTTTGCCGGTGCCGCCGTCGTCTTCTTTGCCTTTATCGGCTTCGACGTTGTTGCCACCTCGGCCGAAGAGGTCAAGGATCCGGGTAAAACCCTCCCGCGGGGCATCTTCGCCGGCCT
The DNA here is from genome assembly GCF_030410475.1 of Arthrobacter sp. YD2. Classification (NCBI taxonomy): domain Bacteria; kingdom Bacillati; phylum Actinomycetota; class Actinomycetes; order Micrococcales; family Micrococcaceae; genus Arthrobacter; species Arthrobacter sp. YD2. The sequence continues at coordinate 64,176 of NZ_JAUHHB010000001.1, read as the reverse complement.
GGCCGTGGTGACCCTGCTGTACATCGGCGTGTCCCTCGCCCTGACCGGCATGGTCTCCTACACCGACCTGGCGTCGGTGGAGTCCCCGAACCTCGCCACCGCCTTCTCCCTGGTGGGCAACAACGGGGCGGCTGCGGTGATTGCCGTCGGTTCCCTGATTGGACTCACCACCGTGATCATGGTGCTGCTGATGGGCCTGGCCCGCGTGGTGCTGGCCATGAGCCGCGACGGACTGCTGCCGCGTGCCCTGTCCCGGACCAGTGACAAGCACGCCACGCCTGCCCGCCTGCAGATCCTGTGCGGCGCATTGGTAGCCCTGGTGGCGGGGTTCACGCAGGTGGACGTGCTGGAGGAAATGATCAACATCGGCACCCTGTCCGCGTTTGTGGTGGTCAGCCTGGGCATCTTGGTGCTGCGGAGGAAGCGCCCGGACCTCCGTCCGGCATTCCGGGTGCCGTTCGGGCCGGTAATCCCGGTGCTTTCCGCTCTGCTCTGCCTGTACCTCATGACCAACCTGGCCGTGGAAACCTGGATCTACTTTGCCGGCTGGCTGCTGATTGGCTTCCTGCTGTACTTCGCCTACGGCCAGCGCCACTCACGGTTGAATGAGAAGTTCAGCAGTGTTGCCGCTGCCGAATCCGCCACGGACACCTCCGGGGCCTGAGCCCTGCGCATGCGCCGGACCGGCTCCGGTGGCAGACTGGGCGCATGCTTGTTGCCTTTTCTGTTGCCCCGTCCGGTGCCGGCCCGCTCACGCGGCCCGGCGGACCTGCCCAAGATGCCTCGGTGCATGACGCCGTCGCCGCAGCCGTAAGGATTGTCCGGGATTCCGGCCTGCCCAATTCCACCGACGCCATGTTCACCACGGTGGAGGGGGAGTGGGATGAGGTCATGGACGTGATCCGGCGGGCCACAGAAGCAGTGGGACAGTACGGCAGCCGGGTCTCCCTGGTGCTGAAGGCGGACATCCGGCCGGGCCATACGGGCGAATTGGCCGGCAAGGTCCAGCGGCTGGAAAGCGCCCTCACAAAACTGGATGACCGGAGCGGGCACGCCTAACGCCGGATACGGCAGAGCGGGAGCGGCAGCGATGCAGGACTGGGAACAGGTGCAGGACTACCTGGACGGCCAAGTGGTCCAACCGGACGCCGCCCTCACCGGGATTGTCACTGCAACGGCGGACGCCGGGCTTCCGGCCATTGAGGTATCCGCCGCCCAGGGCAAGTTCCTGATGCTGCTGGCCGGTATCCGGGGTGCCCGGCGGATCCTTGAGATCGGCACCCTCGGCGGTTTCAGTACGGCCTGGCTCGCCCGGGCACTGCCGCCCGACGGCGAGCTGGTCACCTGTGAATACGAACCCCGGCATGCCGAGGTTGCCCGCGCCAACCTGGAACGGGCCGGGCTCGGCGGCCTGGTCACCATCCGCGTGGGCGAGGCCCTTCACACGCTGCCCACGCTCGCCGGGCCGTTTGACCTGGTTTTCATCGATGCGGACAAGGTGAACAATCCCGTCTACCTTGACTGGGCGGTGCGGCTCTCCCGACCCGGCAGCGTCATAGTGGTGGACAACGTGGTTCGCGGCGGCAGCGTGCTGGATCCCGACGGCGACGCCGCGGTGCAGGGGACACGGGAAGTCCTGCATCTGCTCGGCTCGGACCCGCGCCTGCAGGCGACCGCACTGCAGACGGTCGGGTCCAAGGGCTGGGACGGCTTCGCGATGGCGGTAGTGCGGTGACGAAATCTGCCATGACACGGGATCCGCGGCGGTCAGCGAGCCGGAGCTACCGCTCTGCCCGCGGCCCGCGGCCCCGGAAGCCCGCTGCGGGTGCTGGCAGCCCCGGCGCTTAAGCTGGAGGCATGAACTTTAGCATCCGGCGTGCCACGCCAGACGACGCCGCGGACTTCGTCTCCGTACATCTGCAGTCCTGGCGCGAAAGCTATGCACACGTCCTCGGCGAGGAGGTCTTCCGGCGCCGGGAAGCGGACCGCAGCGCCGCCGTCGAACACCGGCGCGCAGCTCTGGCCGAGCAGGCCTCGGATCCCGCCATCCGGACCTGGCTGGCCCATGCCGGGGACGGCAGGCTTCTCGGCTTTGCCTCCGCCGGCCCGGCCCGGGACGAAGACATCCGTGCTGCCCTGCCGCTGGAGCTGTGGTCCATCTACATCCTGGCCGAGGCGTACGGCAGCGGAGTGGGCCAGGCCCTGCTGGAACACGCCGTGGCAGACGCACCGGCCTATGTCTGGGTGCTGGAAGACAATGTCCGGGCGCAGGCGTTCTACCGCCGGAACGGCTTTGTGCCGGACGGAACCGTCAAGGACCTGCCCCAGGTCTGGGCCGGGACCGGCATGGTGGAAATCCGCATGGTGAGGAACTGATGGGGCGCAAGCGGCCCGGTAAGGACCCCGTGGAAACGTCCGCGCCCGGAGCGGGGCCGGTGGCTGGAACCTACCCCATCGACACCGGAACCTGTGAGCTGGTGCCGGACTCCTTCGCCTCCGACAGCTGGATCCTCATGGTCAACGGGGTGCACAGCTCGCACATTGACCTGGCAGACCCGCGGCACCTGGATTTCGAGTACATGCGCTGGATTGCGGCCCTGGTGGAATCCCGCTGGCGCCCGGATGCCTCCCTGCGTGCCCTGCACCTGGGCGGTGCGGCATGTTCCCTGGCGCGGTATTTTGCCGCCGTGTATCCGGGTGCGCGGCAGGTCGCCGTCGAACTCGACGGGCGCCTGGCCGAGCTGGTCCGCGGCTGGTTTGATCTGCCCCGGGCGCCGCTGCTGCGGCTCCGGGTCGGTGAGGCCCGGGCCGTCACGGAGACCCTGCATGACGGAAGCCGGGACCTGGTAATCCGGGATGTGTTCGCCGGCGCGAAGACGCCGGTGCCCCTGACGACGGCGGAGTTCACTGCGCATGCCCGGCGGGTGCTGGCGCCGGACGGGGTCTACGTGGTGAATTGCGGGGACACTCCGGACCTGCGCGGTGCGCGTGCGGAGGCGGCCACCATCTGTGCAGCCTTCCGGTATACCGCAGCCATAGCCGATCCGGCCATGCTGAAGGGCCGCCGCTACGGCAACATCATCCTGGCCGGCAGCGATGCACCGTTTGCCGAGGATCCCGGCCTGCCTCGTGCACTGCTCGGCGGAGCCGTGCCGGCGCATCTCTGGGATGACGCGAAACTGCGCAGCTTCGCCGCCGGTGCCCGGATCCTGCATGATCCGGTGAGTAGCTAACCTCCCCTTAAGTGTCAGCCTGCTTACTAATTTAGTAGGGTGGAAAGATGCTGCCGCCTCCCGGCAGCTGGTCTGAACCACGATGGAGGCTACATGTCTGACAAGAGCACATCCGATCCCGACCTGCCCATTCCGGGCGCACCGGCAGCCTCGGCCCCGTCCCTGGCCGAGCCGATCGAACCCCGCGAGCCGTTGCCGCCCAAGCCGGACCAGGACGGACCGGAGACCGTGTCCCCCACCGGAGTTCCCACCGGCGCGCCGAAGTCCTCCAACGCCCAGAGCGGACGGTACCTGACCACCGCCCAGGGGGCACGGCTGCGGGATACCGACCATTCCCTCAAGGCAGGTCCGCGCGGGCCGGTACTCCTGCAGGACCACCACCTGCGCGAAAAGATCACCCACGTTGACCATGAACGCATCCCGGAGCGTGTAGTCCACGCCCGCGGTGCCGCAGCTCACGGCGTATTTGTGGCCAACGGCGCCGCAGAAGGGGTGACCCGCGCCGGTTTCCTGGCCAGGGGAACGGAAACACCGGTGTTTGTCCGCTTCTCCACGGTGTTGGGATCCCGCGGCTCCGCCGACACGGTCCGGGACACCCGGGGCTTCAGCACCAAGTTCTACACGGACGAGGGCAACTATGACCTGGTTGCCAACAACATTCCGGTCTTCTTCATCCAGGACGCCATCAAGTTCCCTGACGTGATCCACGCGGGCAAACCGCACCCGGACCGTGAAATCCCCCAGGCGCAAAGCGCTCATGACACTTTCTGGGACTTTGTCTCGCTCCACACCGAAGCGCAGCACCACACCATGTGGAATATGTCCGACCGCGGCATCCCGCGTTCCTACCGCACCATGGAAGGCTTCGGCGTCCATACCTTCCGCCTGGTCAACGCCAAGGGGGAAACCACCCTGGTGAAGTTCCACTGGAAGCCGCGTCAGGGCGTGCACTCCCTGGTCTGGGAGGAAGCACAGATCATCAACGGCATGGATCCTGATTTCCACCGCCGGGACCTGGCCGATGCCATCGAAGCAGGCGCCTTCCCGCAGTGGGATCTGGGCATCCAGGTGTTCCCGGACACCGAGGATGAAATGTTCGAGGGCATCGACTTGCTGGACCCGACGAAGCTGGTGCCCGAGGAACTGGCTCCGGTGCAGATCATCGGCACCATGACGCTCAACGCCAACCCCACCAACTTCTTCGCGGAAACCGAGCAGGTGGCCTTCCACCCCGGCCACCTCGTGCCGGGCATCGACGTCACCAATGATCCGCTGCTGCAGGGCCGGCTGTTCTCCTACATCGACACCCAGCTCACCCGGCTGGGCGGACCGAACTTCAGCCAGATCCCCATCAACCGCCCGCACGCCCCGGTGAACGACATGCTCCGCGACGGCTTCCACCAGGATGCCGACCATGCGGGTGTGGCCCCGTACCAGCCCAATTCCCTGGACGGCGGCTGCCCCTTTATGGCCGGCGCCGACATGGGTGCCTTCATTGACGTTCCGGCCGAAGTGCCGGCGTCCCGGAAGGTGCGGGAAAACCCGGCCAGCTTTGATGACCACTACAGCCAGGCACGGATGTTTTTCCGCTCGCTGACCCCGGTGGAGCAGGACCACGTGGTTCAGGCCTACACCTTTGAACTGGGCAAGTGCTACGAGGAGAACATCCGGCTGCGCCAGCTCCAGTCGCTCGCCAATATCGACGCACGGCTGGCCGCAGAGGTCGCCATGGGACTGGGCCTCGAAGCACCGGAACCGGAGCTTGCCGTGGAAGACACCGCACCCAGCCCTGCCCTGAGCCAGATCGGCGGCTCCTGGCCGGTGGCCGGCCGGATAGTCGGTGTGGTGGCGGATGACACCACCGACCTCGGTGCGCTTTCCGAGGTGCTTGCCACCCTGCAGGCGGAAGGAGTGGTTCCGCTGGTAGTGGCTCCCCACGGCGGGAAGCTGGGCGGAGAGATTACCGTCCAGCGGACCTACCTGACGGCCCGTTCCACTGAGTTCGACGCCGTGGTGGTGGCGGCCTCGGGTGCTCCGGCGACCGACGCCGTCGGCAGCCTGGACGCGAAGGCCGGCAATCCGGAGGGTCATCCCTCCCTCGACCCGAGGGTGACGCTGATGCTGGCCGAAGCCTTCCGCCATGCAAAGGCCATCGGCGCCTGGGGCGACGGCAGTTCCGTCCTGATGGCAGCAGGCATCCCCACTGACGCCCCCGGTGTTGTGACGGGGGAAGCTGCTGAGGTGACTGCCGGACTGACCGGCCTGCTGGCCGGCCACCGGGTCTGGGAGCGCACCGTCGCCGCCTAGCCTGCGGGCCTGCGTTTCCGTACGGGAAATAGAAGAGGGGATCCCCGGCTCACGCCGGGGATCCCCTCTTTGGCTATGGTCCGTGTCTAACGGCGGACCCGGATCAGGTCACTCAGACGCCGAGCAGCTCCGTGATCGGGCCTACGCCGAAGTACAGTGCGAAAGCTGCGGCGACCACGTACATCAGGGGATGCACTTCGCGGCCGCGGCCCTGGAAGAGGCGGATCACGGTGAAGGAGATAAACCCGGCGCCCAGGCCGTTGGCGATCGAGTAGGTGAACGGCATCAGCGCGAAGGTCAGGAAGGACGGCAGGGCCAGCCCGATGTCGTTCCAATCGATCTTGCCCACCTGCGAAACCATCAGGTAGCCCACAACCACCAGGGCGGGGGCCACGGCCTCAAACGGAACCAGGTAGATCAGCGGGGTGAGGAACATGGCCACGAGGAAGAGCAGGCCGGTCACCACGGAGGCCAGGCCGGTCCGCGCGCCTTCACCGATACCGGCACCGGATTCCACGAAGATCTGGTTGGAGGAAACACCGGCGCCGCCGCCTGCCACCGCACCCGCGGCATCAACCAGGAGTACACGCTCCACGTTGGGGATGTTGCCGTCCTTGTCGATGGATCCGGCGCCGGCGGCCAGGCCCACCATGGTGCCCATGGCGTCGAAGAAGATGCTGAGCAGGATCACGAAGACCAGCAGCGAGGCGGCGATGCCGCCCAGGGTCTGGAAGGATCCGACCAGGCTGACATCGCCGATCAGGGAAAGATCGGGGGCTCCCCATTCGGGTGCGCTGGGTGTTACCAGCGACCAGCCGGTGGCAACGCCGGCGCCCTGGCTGCCCGGGCTGGCCAGCCACTCGACGAGTACGGCGAAAACAGTGGAGGCCAGGATGCCGATCAGGATGGCGCCGCGGACCTTGCGTGCCATCAGCACAATGGTCAGCAGCAGGCCGAAGACGAACACCAGGGTAGGCCAGCCGAGCAGTTCCCCTCCGTTGCCCAGGCCCAACGGAACCGTGGTGCCGGCCTCGTCCAGGTTGCGCCGGACAAAACCGGCGTTGACCAGTCCCACGAGCGTTACGAAAAGACCGATGCCCACAACAATCGCGGTTTTCAGGCTGGGCGGGACGGCACGGAATACGGCTGTCCGGAAGCCGGTCAGCACCAGGATGACCATGGCGAGGCCCGCAATGACCACCAGCCCCATCACATCCGGCCAGGTCAGGCCGTCATTGGAAGCCACAGTCACGGCCACGAAGGCATTTACGCCCAGGCCGGTGGCGATAGCGAAGGGGTGCTTGGCCCAAATGCCCATAATCAGGGTGAGGATGCCCGCAACGAGGGCCGTTCCGGCGGCAATGGCCGGCCCGGGCATGGTGTTGCCCATGGAGTCTTCGCCGCCAAGGATCAGCGGGTTCAGTACCACTATGTAACTCATCGCGAAGAAGGTGGCCAGACCGCCGCGCACTTCGGTGGCAACGGATGAACCCCGTTTCGTGATCTCGAAGTAGCGGTCCAGCTTTGAACCTTTTTTGAGCATGACGCGTCCTCTGAACTGACGGTGGGATGAAGTGAGGGAAATCCTGCACTTTGATCTTATCGCGGCCCCGGAGGCGTCCCCGGCCGGGGGCGGCTAGGCTGAAACAGTGAGGAACTTCGTACGTAACAGACCGTCCCTGTCCGGTTTCACCGCGCTCGCCGCCTTGCTGTTCGCCGTATTCGCAGGGCTGCTGCTGTCCGCGCCGCCGGCGGCAGCACACGATGAGCTGACGGGCTCGGTTCCCGCCGACGGTGCGGTGCTGGACTCCGCACCCGAGGCGGTGGAGCTGACCTTCTCCAACACTCCGGCCGCAATCGGCTCCGAGGTCAGGGTACTGGCCGAAGACGGCACTGACTGGGCGGACGGTGATGTGCGGATCCTGGACAACACTGCCACCCAGCGGCTGCGCGACGGCGCGCCGGCGGGCACGTACACCGTGCAGTGGCGGGTAGTGTCCTCGGATGCCCATCCGATTGAGGGGACCTTCGGCTTCACCGCCGCGGGAGGCGAAGCTGAGACGGCCCCTGCTGCAGGCCCGTCCGTGCAGCCGTCCGAGCCGGGCGATTCCTCGCAGACGCCGGTGCTGAACCAGGGGGAGGACACCGGTCTCTCCTGGCAGGTAGCCGTCCCCGCCGTCGTCGTGCTTATCGCCGTCGCCGTTTTGATCGCACTGATTGTCCGGCGGCGGTTGCGCGAGGACTGACTTTCGGCCCGTCCGTAGGCAGAATCACACCCGCGATGGCTTCGCCGGCGGCTTTGGCCTGACGCAGGAGTTCACTGACCGTGGGCAGCATGGTCCCGCCCACGCCCACAAAATAGACGCCGGCCTCCCGCAGGGCGGTTACCGTTTCGGGCCAGGTGGCCACCCCGGCGGCTTTGGTCATCTTCCGCAGATCGGAGCGGGAGCAGCTGGTGAGGACAATGGTGTCGGCCAGCAGCACCCCCCGTCCCGTACGCACCGCCCACCTCCCCGTGCCGGCCACGGGGGAGGGGCGTAGCCCTGAGGGTGCAGCCCGGCGCAGATCCCTCGCCGGGGAGTCGCCGCGGATATCCAGCTGGTGGCTGGCAGCGTAGCCCTGCAGAATCCGGCGCAGCTGGTCCCGCTTCGTGTAGGGTTCCGGCTCCGCCGCCGCTCCCCGGATGGCCTCCGCATCCGGAACCGGCCCGTGCACCACAATGGAGTCCACGCCCTGCCTGCTCAGTTCGGCCGCTACGGCCATCCCGCTGAGTCCGCAGCCAATCACCACCGTCCGGGTCCGTTCGGGAATCGGCGTTTGACGCCCCGCGCCGTTGCGATCAGGGTTCATGCCGGTGTTGTCCTTCCGTCGGGTCCGGAACCTCCCCACAGGCCGCTGGCTCTGGGAGCGAACCATATAGCGGACCTCGTCGCAGCGGTAGCGTGTTCTGTTGCCGCAGCGCGGTACGCTACTGCTAAGGACAGCCGGACGCTGATTGCCGGTTGGGTACCGGAAGGAGCAGCACGTGACTGATTCGACCTGGGGAACCGGACCCGGCGCAGACGGGCCCGCGGGCATCGTGGTGGGCATCGACGGATCCGATCAGAGCATGTGCGCCCTTTTCTGGGCCGCCCGTGAAGCCCGGCGCAGGCAGTGCCCCCTTCACGTGGTGACGGCATACACGGTGCCGATCTTTGCCGCCTCTTCCATGGACGCCGGATACACCACGGTGGATGACGAGATGATCCGCGACGGCGCCCGGCAGGTGCTGGATGACGCCGTGGCGCGGATCAGCCACTACAACCTGGAAATCATTCCCCGCGTGGAAACCGGCGACGCCGCCGCGGTCCTGCTGGAATTGTCCGAGGATGCGGACCTGATGGTGGTGGGTTCACGCGGACGCGGCGGATTTGTCGGCCGGCTGCTGGGTTCCGTGTCCAGCGCACTGCCCGCCCACGCAAAGTGCCCCACCGTCATTGTTCCCCTGCGCACCGCCGGGCGCCTGCCGGATTCGGGGGTGAAGCCGCCGGCCAACTCACCGGATCCTGATGCCGTGCACCAGGCCGTGGTGGTGGGCGTGGACGGCTCGGAGCAGGGCCGCGCGGCCTCGCTGGTCGCGGCCGAACAGGCCCTGCGCATGAACCTCCCGCTGCGCATCCTGTGCTCACTTCCGCCCTTCAGCGGCTCGCTGGCCTGGGTGCCCGCGCCGCTGGACATCGAGGCCCTGCATGCGGAACTGCACGAACAGCTCGACGCCGGCCGCGACTGGCTGCAGAGCCACTTCCCGTCACTGGAAATGACCGTGGAGCTGGTGGATGGGGCGCCGCCGGAGATTCTGGTGGAGCGGACCGCGAAGGTGGAACTGCTGGTGCTGGGTACCCGGGGCCGCGGCGGCTTCGCCGGAATGCTCCTGGGCTCCACCAGCCAGAGCGTGCTGCACCATGCCAAGGGACCGGTGATGGTGGTGCCTGATCATGAGGACCCGCGGCTGCTGGACCGGCGGGACTTCGGCCCCATGGTGATGGAGTAACCCGCAGCCCTAGGCGTGCTGCTGCCCTTCGTGGACCGCGTGGCTGGCGGGCTCCAGTTGGAAGGTGCAGTGGTCAGTATCGAAATGGCTGCTGAGGCACCGGGTCAGCCCGTCCAGCACCCGGTCCATGCCTTCCGGGGTGAGGTGCTCCTCGTCCACCACCACATGCGCGGAGAACACCGGGACCCCTGAGGTAATGGTCCAAATGTGGATGTCATGTGCATCCGCTACGCCGTCGACCGAGACGATATGGTCCCGGATCAGCGCAATATCCACGCCGGCCGGGGTGGCCTCAAGCAGCACGTCGATGACTTCCTTCAGCAGCGACCATGCCCGGGGCAGGATCATCAGGGCAATCAGGATGGAGGCCCAGGTGTCCGCCTGCTGGTAGCCGGTGAGCATAATAACGACGGCGGAAACCACCACTGCCGCCGAGCCCAGCAGGTCCCCGAGCACTTCCAGATAGGCCCCGCGTACGTTCAGGGACTCCTTGCGGCCCGAATGCAGCACCAGCAGGGAGGCCAGGTTGGCCAGCCCGCCCACGATCGCCGCGATGAGCATCAGTCCGGTGTGGACCTCCGTCTGGGACCCCAGCCGGCGCAGGGCCTCGATGAAGATGACCGACGCGATGACGATGAGCAGCACCGCATTGGCCAGCGCTGCCAGGACCTCGGCGCGCTGGTAGCCGTACGTCCGCCGGGCTGTGGGCGGGCGCGCCGCAATCCACGCAGCCACCAGGGCAATGGAGACACCGGCAGCGTCCGAGAGCATGTGCCCGGCGTCGGCAAGCAGCGCCAGTGAACCGGACAGCAGCGCGCCGGCCACCTGGATCAGCACCACGGACATAGTGATGATGAAAACAATCAGCAGGCGGCGGCGGTGCTTCCCGGTGGCGGTGACGGGGCTGAGGCCGTGGCTGTGGCCGGAATGGTCACTCATGGTTTAAGGCTAGCCCCAACCGAGTTCGTGCAGCCGCTCGTCATCGATGCCGAAGTGATGGGCCACCTCATGAATGACGGTGATGCGGACTTCATCCACTACTTCATCCCGGCTTTCGCACATGCGCAGCAGGGGTCCGCGGAACACCACGATGCGGTCCGGCAGCGAGCCGGCATCCCACCAGGAGTCCCGTTCGGTCAAAGGTGTGCCTTCGTACACGCCCAGCAGCTCGGTGTCCGGATCCTCGTGCGGGCCCGGTACGTACTCATCCTCAATGAAGATGGCCACGTTGCTCATGGCGCGGGAGAGATCTGCGGGAATGGTGTCGATGGCGGCTTCCACGCAGGCCTCGAACTCGTCGGCACTCATCTGAATTGGCACCCCTCCACTGTAGTGGCGTGTGCCTCACCGGAGGCGTTTTGTTTATTCCGGAAATAGGCCCTATAGTTTTAGAGTCCACAACGGAGCGAAACGACTGGTTCACCGGCCGCTTCAATCCATGTGTGTTCTGTTGGCCCCCATCGTCTAGCGGCCTAGGACACCGCCCTTTCACGGCGGCGGCACGGGTTCGAATCCCGTTGGGGGTACTCAGGAGTGGTAATTCAACCGGATTTCATCTGGTAGAGTTGACACTCGTGAAATGCAAGGCCCTGTAGCGCAGTTGGTTAGCGCGCCGCCCTGTCACGGCGGAGGTCGCGGGTTCAAGTCCCGTCAGGGTCGCTCGGATTTTCTGAAGCGATTTGGAAGATCTCGGTGATCATCGGTTGATGATGCCAGGCTCTGTAGCTCAGTTGGTAGAGCGTTCGACTGAAAATCGAAAGGTCACCGGATCGACGCCGGTCGGAGCCACCAGCTAAAACCCCGTAGCTGTCTCGGAAGAGGCAGGACGGGGTTTTTCTTTGTGTCCGGGCAGATGGCAGGCCCACCCGCCGCCCTGCATGGAGCAGCCGCCCACCCGCCGCCCTGCACAACCCGGGGCCGCCGGGATACGCTGAACCCATGGATGAGCTCCGGAACACACCAGCGCCCGTTGCCCCCGCGCACGCCGCCCCCGTCACCACACCCGCCTCCGCGGCTGCCGTGCCGCCGTCGGACACAGCCGGCCTCCCGGACGCCACCGGAATCGGCGGCCGGACGGCGATCAGTGAACAGGCCGTGGCCAAGGTCGCTGCGATAGCCGCCCGCTCCGTTTCCGGCGTGTATGCCCTCGGCAATACCACCGGACGCGCGCTGGGAGCCGTGCGGGACGCCGTCGGCGGCTCCAGCGCCACCCAGGGCGTGCATGTGGAGGTGGGTGAACGTGAAGTTGCCGTGGATATCAGCCTGGTGGCGGTCTATGGCACCGCCCTCACCACGGTGGCCAACAACGTCCGCGCGGCGGTTTACGGAGCGGTGGAGCAGCTGGTGGGCCTGCGCGTGGTGGAAGTGAATGTGGAAATCAATGACGTCCACCTGCCTGCCGAATCTGCTGACCCCGGCGCCAAGCCTGTGACCGGCGCCAAAGCGGTATAGGGTCGAAAGCAGGTTCCTCGCAGGAGGCGCGGGTCGCGAGCGGATTATGAGGCAGGGGAAATGAAACCAACAGTGGTGGGAATGGCAACCGGGGCCGTACTGGCCTTCGCCGCGCTGATCTTCGATTTCTGGGGCTTTATGCTGACTGCCCTGTTCATAGCGGTGGGTGCGCTGCTGGGACGTGCAGCGGAAGGCAAAATCGACTTCCGCAGCGTCACTGATGCGCTCACGGGCCGCCGCTCCTCTTCGTGAGCACCGCCGTGATGACCGCAGCCGAGACCGGCGCGGTGCTATCCGGGCATAACCGGATCAGCACCCAGGCGCTGACCAGCACCGCCCAGGCAGCCGCCTCCGAATACTTCGGCGTCCCCGCGCAGCAGGTCCGCGTGCGCTGGGCTGATGACCGGGGGCTGCTGGCCCTGACCGTGTCCCTGCCCATTGCCCTGCCCCCGCTCCAGGTCCTGCAACAGCACCCCGGCATGCTGCACCGTGCCGGAGGCACCGTGTGGGAACGGGCACATGCGGCCAAGCCCGTGTTGCTGCAGCGGATCTCCGAGCTCACCGGGTCCATGCTGTCCCGGGTTGATGTGCGCATCACCGGTGCGCTCCTGTCCGAAGGGCGGCGGGTGCAGTGAAGCGGGCGGACAGGGAACTGACCGGCCGGATCCTGCGGCGCGAAACCCATTCGGCGCGGACCCCCGCGGCCGTGGCTGCCGCCGTCCTCGGCATCCTCTTTTGTGGCTACGTGCTGCTTGAATCCGTGCTCCAGGCACTCGGCCAGCCGGCCTGGCTGATTGATCCGCCCACCTTCGGGCACTGGCTGGCGGGTCTGCCCGCCGGCACCGATCCGCTCATTCTGGGACTCTCCGGAGCACTCATCCTCTTCGCCGGCCTCCTGTTCTTCCTGCAGGCGGTGCTGCCCGGCCGCCGCGCCCGCTATGCCCTGCCGAACCCGCGCGCCGCCGTCGTAGTGGACGCCGAGGTGCTGGCCGCATCGCTGGCCCGGTGCGCGCGGCTGCAGGCGGGTGTGACCCCCCAGCAGGTGCTGGTGACGGTGGGCCGGACCGCCGTTGATGTCCAGATCCGGCCAACCTCCGGCATCCCGGTGGACGATGAAGCCATCCGCGCGGCGGTGGAGGACGAATTGCTGCTCACCAAACTCGATCCGCAGCCGGCCGTCCGCGTACGCATTGCCCCGGTGGGGGTGATCGGCCAGTGAATGCGACACCGCGTGCCCTGAACCGGCTCCTGCTGGGACTGCTCGGGCTGATCATGCTCGGGGTTGGAGCCGGCCTGCTGCTGATTTCCGCCTGGCCGGCTGCGGCGCGGGCCTGGCAGGCCTATGCTCCGGATGCCATGGCATCCATTGGCGCCGTGCTGGGCAGGACCGCCATTCCGGGGCTCGGCGGCAGCTGGGTGTGGGTGGGGCTGGCGCTGCTCAGTTTCGTCGGGATTGTGCTGATGATCCTGTGGATTGCGGCCCAGGGCGGCGGGCGCACGTCAACACTGATTTCGGAGTACAACGACGACGGCGCTCCCGGCACCGTGGCCCTCAGCGGTAACGTGGCGGAACAGGCGCTGCGCAGTGCACTGCAGGAGGACCCGGACGTGGCCGGTGCCGCAGTCAGCACCTATTCCATGAAGGGCCGCACCGCCCTGCGCGTCCGGATCACCCCGCGGCAGGGCGCAGCTCCGCATCTTATTGCCGCAGATGCCACTGCCCTGGTGGAAACACTGGACACCGCCCTGGGCTGCCAGACCCCGGTCCTGCTGAGCCTGGAGTCCGGCCGCCGCCTGCGGTTCAGCCGCGAGGACCGGGTCCGCTAAACGCGGTGCCCGCCTAGGACGCCCGGGCGAGCTGGCGGATGGGGATCCACCGGGACGCCAGCCGGCGGTAGGCGGCAGCTGCCCCGCCCATGTCCCCTTCGGCCAGGGATTCAATGCCCAGCCGCACGTCGGACGGGGAATCGTCGGGGAAAACCAGGTCCGCCACCGGGCCGTAGTCCAGTTCCACGACCGCCTCCGGATCGAAGACCTCCAGCCACTCGGTCAGTGCTGCCAGCTCATCCAGCAGGTCCAGCTCCGGGGCGGCCAGGGCCAGGGCAGCAGAGGCAGCGCGTGCCCGTTCGATGGCCTGCGGCACGGGGGCGGACAGCCTGACCGTCTGGACCCGCCCGTCATCCTCCACCACTTCGGTGTGATCATCCTCGTGCAGCAGGACAAACCAGCCGAAGGGAACACCCCAGGTGGCGGAGCGGGTGTGCAGCTTCGCCAGCGAGTCCGCGAAGGAATCCGGGTCCAGCCGTGCTGCGTGGGCCTCGCGGGCCACCTCGGGAACCAGGACGTCCACCAGCGGGCCGCGGATGGACTCGCCCAGGGATTCGGCGGCCAGGGAGGCGCGGACCGCCAGCTGGTTGGGGCAGTACAGCCGGTTGGTGATGCCTTCCTCGGCCGGGAAGTGCAGCACCCGGACCAGATCGGTGGCATTGTGCGGGAACGGGTCCGAGACCACCCGGACCAGCCGCCGGACAGCGTCGGTGCGCTCCAGGATCTCGGTTTCGTGCCGGCCCCGGGCGCGCTGTTCCATGATGGCCAGCTGCGCGGCGTCGTCGAACGCATCCAGCGGCTCGTAGACCCGCAGGTAGGAGACGAACGGGAACGTCCGGTACAGGGACTGCTGCGGCGGCCGCGCCACGGCTAGTCCAGTTCCACAATCACGGGAGCGTGGTCCGAGGCGCCCTTGCCCTTGCGTTCTTCCCGGTCAATCACGGCACCGGTGACGCGCTTGGCCAGGGCGGGGGAGCCCAGGACAAAGTCGATGCGCATGCCCTGGCGCTTCGGGAAGCGAAGCTGGGTGTAATCCCAGTATGTGTATACGCCGGGCCCCGGGTTGAAGGGGCGGACGACGTCGGTGAAGCCGGCGTCCAGGAACTCGTTGAAGGCCTGCCGCTCGGGTTCGGTGATGTGCGTGGCGTTCTGGGCGCGGAACCAGTCGATGTCCCACACGTCGTCATCCTGCGGGGCAATGTTCCAGTCACCCATAAGCGCCAGGTTCAGGGACGGATCCGCAGTGATCCACTCGGCTGCATGGTTTTTGAGGGTTTTCAGCCACTGCAGCTTGTAGGGCATGTGGGGATCATCCACGGCACGGCCGTTGGGAACGTACAGGCTCCACACCCGTACCCCGCCGCAGGTGGCGCCGATGGCACGCGCCTCGGCCACCGTGGTTTCCTCGGTCTTGCCGAAGTGCGGCTGGTCCGGGAAGGTGCGTTCGACGTCGTCGAGCCCCACCCGGGACGCGATCGCCACACCGTTCCACTGGCTCAGCCCGAAGTGGGCCACCTCGTAGCCGTTCTTCTCGAACAGTTCCCAGGGGAAGTTCTCGTCCTTGGCCTTGGTTTCCTGGATGGCCAGGACGTCGACGTCGGAGCGCTGCAGCCACGCCTCGATGCGGTCGGCACGGGCGCGGATGGAGTTCACATTCCAAGTAGCTATCTTCACAACTGCTACGTTACCGAATCCGGCCAGCTCCCACACTGTGGCCGTGGCCGGCCGGGCCGTTCCGCCTGCTGCCCCGCAGCCGGGCAGCGGAGCTGCCCGGCCGGGTGCAACGGCGTTATTTCCACCAGGTGTCGCTCAGCATGACCGGTACGGTGCGCTTGTGCCGGGTCATCAGGAACCGCGCTTCGATCTTTTCGGCGTCCTCAGCCGGAACATCTTCGCCTTCGAGGTAGCCGTCGATGGTGTCGTAGCTCAGGCCCAGCTCGGTCTCATCCGTCTGGCCGGGCTTACCGTCCAGCAGGTCAGCGGTGGGTGCCTTCTTCACCAGCCGCTCCGGTGCGCCCAGCTCGGTGAGCAGGGCCCGGTTCTGCCGTTTGTTCAGGCCGGAGAGCGGCAGGACATCCGCACCGCCGTCGCCAAACTTGGTGAAGAATCCGGTGACGGACTCCGCGCCGTGATCGGTGCCGATAACGAGCAGGTTGTGCTGGCCCGCGACAGCATACTGGGCGGTCATGCGGACCCGGGCCTTGATGTTGCCCTTGTTGAAGTCGGTGATCTTCTCGCCGGTCATCTTCACGTACTCGTCTTCAAAGCCGTCCACGGCCGGGCCCACGTTGTAGACCAGGGACTCGGACGGGTTGATGAACGCCAGGGCTGCCTGGGCGTCCTCTTCGTCATGCTGGACCTTGTAGGGAAGGCGCAGGGCTATGAACCTGGCCTCGGTGCCCTCGGCCGTCAGTTCGTCCACGGCCAGCTGGGCGAGCTTCCCGGCCAGGGTGGAATCCAGGCCTCCGCTGATGCCCAGGACATAGCCCTTGGTATGTGAGGCCCGCAGGTACTCCTTGAGGAAGTCCACCCGGCGCCGGATTTCCCCGGCGGCGTCAATGGAGGGCTGAACTCCCAATTCGGCAATGATTTCCTTTTGTAGTTCACGCATGGACCTCAGCCTATATGCCACTCTTCTCCGGCGCCCGGGAAAATGACGGGATTGAGGTGCGGCACCTGCCCGGCGGGCGGCGTCGCAAAGCGGCTTAAATCGGGAGCCGCAGGGGCTGCCGGATAGGATTAAGGCATGACATCGCCCGCGATCGCCCCGGCCCGTACCCGCCTGCTCGACCTGATCATGGAACTGGCGGTGGTCCGTGGAAAAGTGGTGCTGTCCTCCGGTGCCGAAGCGGATTACTACATTGACCTGCGCCGCGTCACGCTGCAGCACGAGGCGTCCCCGCTGGTCGGCGACGTGATGCTGAACCTGCTCGATGAAGCGGGCATCGAGTTCACCAACGCCGGCGGCCTGACCATGGGGGCTGATCCCGTGGGCACGGCGGTCATGAACGCTGCTGCGCGCGCCGGCCGCGCCGTGGACGCCTTCGTGGTGCGCAAGGCACAGAAGTCCTACGGCATGGGCCGGCAGGTGGAAGGCCCCGACGTCGCCGGACGCAACGTGGTGGTCCTGGAAGACACGTCCACCACCGGCGGGTCCGCACTGACCGCCGTTGAGGGCGTGCGCCGGGCCGGCGGCAATGTGGTGGCCGTGGCAGTGATCGTGGACCGGGACACCGGAGCCAAGGAACGCATCGAGGCTGAAGCCGGAGTGCCTTACCTGTTCGCGTTCGGCAAGGATGAACTCGGACTCGACTAGCGCCGCACCGTTCGGCGCAGACCTTCCTGTTCCGGAACCCGCCCGGGAGGCAGCGGAAACCCTCCGCAAGGCTGCCGAGCTGCACCGGGTCTCGCGCCGCCGCTTTCTGGCCGGTTCCCTCGCCGGGCTTCTCCTCAGCGCCGATCTGGGCATCACGCACCGGATTCAGCGGTACCGCGAGGAACTGGAGATCCTCCGGGTCGCCGATGAAGACGCCGAGCGGAGCTTCCCGCGCGCCATGTGGTTCCTGTTCCCGGGATACAAAACCAGCTGGGAAGAAGCGCACTGGATCCTCGGATCGCTCCGCCCCGCCCTGACCACCCGCGGCCAGCTCGCGGGCATCGGCTACTCCAACCTCGGGCTGAAACCCGGAGACATCCTGGAGGCGGTCCACGCCTACATCCGGAAACACCGGCTCGAACGCATCTACTTCTACGGGCACAGCTTCGGCGGCATGCTGGCCGTGCAGGTGGCTGCCGGGCTGCGGGAACGCGGGATCGCCGTCGAACTGATCATTCTGGATTCCAGCCCGGCCGGAAAGAACGATGTGCGGGACCGGGCAATGTTTGAGGGCACCGTATTCCTGTACGACGCCGGCTACCGGATTCCCATGGGCATGCGCGGCGGATACGAGCTGGGGGAGCGGGTGATGCACAAGAACGAACGCTCCTGGCGCACCATCGGGGAGCAGACGCTGGCCCAGCTTTCCCCGCTGGCGCCCTCCACCACGCTCATCCAGTCCCAGGCGTCCTATATTTACCACTTCACCGCTCCGCGGTTCGGCGAATCCCTCGGGGACACCAAGGTGGCGTTCATTGGCAACCCCGAAGACAAAACAGTGAACTACTACTCCACCAGATCCGCGTGGAAGGCAGCCCTGGGCGCGAACCTGGTGTCCGACTCCACGGTCACGGAGGGGGCCAGCCCCGCCCACGCCAGCCCGCAGTGGAGTCCGGGGGTGTATCAGGATGCGCTGGCGGAAGTGTTCCGCATCGTTGACCCGCCCGAGCCGACGGATGGCCCGGAGCCGCTGGAATAGCCGGCCCGGGTGTCCCCGGATGTCCGGCCTAGACGGTGTTGATCAGATCGGCTACCGAATTCATGATCTGCGTGGGACGGAACGGGTACCGGTTCACATCCTCGCGCTGGGTAATGCCGCTGAGCACCAGCACGGTGTGCAGCCCGGCTTCGATGCCGGCGACAATGTCCGTATCCATCCGGTCACCGATCATGGCGGTGGTCTCGGAATGCGCGTCGATCTTGCGCATCGCGGAGCGGAACATCATCGGGTTCGGCTTGCCCACAATGTAGGGCTCCATGTTGGTGGCCGCAGTGATCAGGGCCGCGATGGCGCCGGTGGCCGGCAGCACACCCTCCTGCGAGGGGCCGGTAACGTCAGGGTTGGTGGCAATAAACCGGGCGCCGCCCAGGATCAGCCGGATGGCCTTGGTGATGGTGCCGAAGGAGTACGTGCGGGTTTCACCGAGCACCACATAGTCCGGGTTGGTGTCCGTAAGGATCATGCCCGCCTCATGGAGCGCCGTCGTCAGCCCGGCCTCACCCACCACGAAGCAGCGGCCGGGCGCGCCGGCGTTCTTGACCTGGTCCTTGAGGAACTCGGCGGTGGCCAGGGCGGAGGTCCACAGGTTCTCCTCCGGCACCTCCAGACCCGAGGCCCGCAACCGGGCGGCCAGGTCCCGCGGGGTGTAAATGGAGTTGTTGGTCAGCACCAGGAACCGCTTGGAGGTTGCCACCCAGCGGTCAATGAGCTCCGCGGCTCCGGGAATCGGATGGTTCTCATGGACCAGCACGCCGTCCATGTCCGTCAGCCAGCACTCAATGTTCTCGTTTTCGCCCACGGTCTCCCATTTCTCGCATACATCGTTGTTGCCTTGCTTACCTGCCGCCGCGCCAGGGACCGGAGTCAAAGGGGACGCGGCGGACCCTGCCAGTCTTTCACCTTAGGCTGGAAGGGTGATAGACAGCCCCGAAGAACTCCCCGTTGACGCCGCAGACCCGGCCGCCGTTCCCCTGCACCAAGTGGGCGTGGGCCCCTGGGAAGGCCCGCTGCCCGACGGCGGTCACTGGGACCCGGAACTGCTGGCCAACGGCGATGCCCGCAACGTGGTGGATGAGTACCGGTACTGGAAGCATGATGCGATCGTGGCGGACCTGGACACCCGCCGGCATCCGTTCCATGTCGCCATTGAAAACTGGCAGCACGACTTCAACATCGGCACCGTGGTCCGCACCGCCAACGCGTTCATGGCGAAGGAAGTGCACATCATCGGACGACGCCGGTGGAACCGCCGCGGCGCCATGGTCACCGACCGCTACCAGCACATCCGCAACCACCCGACGGTGGAGGACTTCGTCGAGTGGGCGCGCGGCGAGGGCCTGAGCATCATCGGGATCGACAACTTCCCCGATTCCGTGCCGCTGGAAACCTACGAACTGCCGGAAAACTGCGTGCTGGTCTTCGGCCAGGAGGGCCCGGGCCTCAGCCCGGAAGTCCACGCTGCGGCGGATGCGACGCTGTCCATTGCCCAGTTCGGTTCCACCCGCTCCATCAACGCCGGGTCCGCCGCCGCCATTGCCATGCACGGCTGGATCCGCCGCCATGTCTTCGGCCAGAAGGTGAACTAGGGGACCGGCACCGGTTCCGTCCGCCGCGGCACGTTATCCGGTGACATCACCTGCTGCCGGCAGGATACTTATGGCTAGGATGTAGGAAGCCAACGAGGGCGCCAGGCCCTGCCACAATCGACCTTGGAGTCAGCATGCCTATTGCAACCCCGGAGATCTATGCCGAGATGATTGACCGCGCCAAGGCAGGGGGTTTCGCCTACCCGGCCGTCAACGTCACCTCATCGCAGACGCTCAACGCGGCACTGGCCGGTTTCGCCGAGGCCGGATCCGACGGCATTGTCCAGGTATCCACCGGAGGCGCGGCCTACTGGTCCGGCGCCTCGGTGAAGAACATGGTCACCGGCTCCCTCGCGTTCGCCGCCTACGCCAAGGAAGTAGCCAAGAGCTACAACGTGAACATTGCGCTGCACACCGACCACTGCCCCAAGGACAAGCTGGACGACTTTGTCCTGCCGCTGCTGGCCGCCTCGGAAGCCGCCGTGAAGCGCGGCGAAGACCCGATCTTCAACTCGCACATGTGGGACGGTTCCGCCGAAACCCTCGAGGACAACCTGCGCATCGCCCAGGACCTGCTGGCCCGCACCGCGGCCGCCAAGATGATCCTCGAGGTGGAGATCGGCACCGTGGGCGGCGAGGAAGACGGCGTGGAGAACGCCATCAACGACAAGCTCTACACCACGGTCGCAGACGGCATGGCAACCATCGAAGCCCTCGGTGACGGCAGCAAGGGCCGCTACATCACGGCCCTGACCTTCGGCAACGTACACGGCGTGTACAAGCCCGGCGGCGTGAAGCTGCGCCCGGAAATCCTGAAGGAAATCCAGGACGCGGTGGGCGAGTCCATCGGCAAGGAACGCCCGTTTGACCTGGTCTTCCACGGCGGCTCGGGTTCCTCCGCCCAGGAGATTGCCGACGCCGTCTCCTACGGCGTCATCAAAATGAACATCGACACCGACACCCAGTACGCCTACACCCGCCCGGTGGTCGACCACATGCTGCGCAACTACGACGGCGTGCTGAAGGTGGACGGCGAAGTGGGCAACAAGAAGCAGTACGATCCGCGCGTCTGGGGTGCCTCCGCAGAAAAGGGCATGGCCGCCCGCGTGGTGGAAGCTGCACAGAACCTCGGATCGGCAGGCAAGGCGCTCTAATGTCAGACGAATTCCGCAAGAACCTGCTCGGCCCGGACGCCACCTACCTGCCCGAGGAAACCGACGTCGTCGCCCGCCTGGAGGCAGGCGACGAAGCCGTGGACCTCGCCGCGAAATTCCCCACCTCCTCGCAGGTGTGGGCCACCCTGGCGGACGAGGCGTTCGAAGAGGGCCAGAATGTTGAGTCCTACGCCTACGCCCGCGTCGGCTACCACCGCGGACTGGATGCCCTGCGCCGTGCCGGCTGGCGCGGTGTCGGTCCCATCCCGTGGTCGCATGTCCCCAACCGCGGCTTCCTGCGCTCGCTGTACGCGCTGGGCCGTGCGGCGGCCGCCATCGGTGAAGCTGACGAAGTGGACCGGATCCGGAAGTTCCTGGATGACTCCGATCCGCAGGCCAAGGCTGCCATCGAAGGCCAGCTCGCCTAACTGCATTCCGTGAGAGCCGGCGGTCCCCATATCGGGGGCTGCCGGTTTTTTGTTGTGCAGGGCCGATTGTCCTGCCCAAGCCGGCCCGGAACGCCTACCCTGAAGTCCGGAGGGGAAGGGGCACCGTTCTTATGGACACGTTCGAATTCCGGAAGTCCTATCCGGAGCTCTACGCGCCCGGCCGCAGGGATTTCACTCTGGTACAGGTTCCGCCGCTGCAGTACCTGGCCGTGGACGGGCACGGGAATCCGAACACCTCGCCCGAGTACGCCAGCGCCCTGGAGTGCCTGTATCCGGTGGCCTATACGCTGAAGTTCCGGTCCAAGCGGGAACTGCAACAGGATTTCACCGTGGGCCCGTTGGAAGGGCTTTGGCGGGCGGAGAACCCGGAGGCGTTTGTCAGTGGAGACAAGGACTCCTGGGACTGGACCATGCTGATCCCGCAACCGGAATGGATCACGGCGGAGATGGTCGAGCAGGCAGGTGCCGAGGTGGCGGCGAAAAAGAAACTGCCGGAAGCGGCTAGGGTGCGGCTGCTGCCGTTGCATGAAGGCTTGTCGGCGCAGATCCTGTTTATCGGTCCTTACGACGACGAGGCGCCGGTCCTCGCGCGGCTGCACGACACCTGGATGCCCGAACGGGACCTGGCCTTCAACGGCGACCATCACGAGATCTACCTGAACGATCCCCGCCGCACCGCTCCGGAGAAGCTCCGCACCGTGCTGCGCCAGCCGGTCCGGCCCGTCTGAGCGTTCCCGGCGCCGGTGTAATTCACGGAAGGATGGTGGTGGTGACCGCGACAATCTGCGGGGCGGCAGGCACGGAGCTGAAACCGAACTTCACCGGAGGATCAACCGGCCGCAGCGGACCCAGATCCGCCCCGCCCCATGCGGCGTCCACGCCGGTAAGGGAACGGATGGACCGGACACCGTAGAACTCGCGCCGTCCGCCGCCCGCAGACCCTGCCGTCTGCACACCGGGCACCAGCAGGGCCGCCACCGGGCTGATGGCCCGCAGCCACCAGGGCGCGACGGCGAGCGGCGCCGGCACGTGCTCCAGCAGCCGGCCCAGAACCGTTACCGGCCCCAGCCGCACGTCCAGCCGCAGCGGCCCCGCGGCCACCCGCAGGGTGCCCGGCGCCAGCTCCGCGTGCACCGGTGCCACCACGGTCCGGTCAAAACGGTAGGTAGCGTTCACATAATCCGCCACGGTGTCGGAGGGGGCCAACAGTGTGCGGAGGCCGGCGTCGTCCTCCACCATCACATCGGTGAACGCGCCCAGCGGGGAATCCTGCCAGTGCCCCACCACAAAACGGGTGCCGGAAGCGGTGCCCAGTCCGGCGATATAGCCGCGGAATCGGTCCATGACGCCCACGGTACCTGCGGGAGAGCGTATTTTCGGGTGAGCGAAAGCATGATCGGCTAAACTTGGCAGGTAAGAGCCCCGCAACTTGCGCTGAGGTAGGCCGTTACGGCAGCACCGGCAAGTTCAGGGGCGTTCTCATGCACGGTAGCGGATCTGCAACCAAGCAGGTTCCCGCCGTAACTAATGGGGGAGGATCCCATGCCAGCTATAGTCATCGTCGGCGCCCAGTGGGGCGACGAAGGTAAAGGTAAGGCCACCGACCTGCTCGGCGGCCGCGTCGACTACGTCGTCAAGCCCAACGGCGGCAACAATGCCGGCCACACCGTCGTCGTCGGCGGTGAAAAATACGAACTTAAGCTGCTGCCTGCGGGCATCCTCAGCCCCAATGCCATTCCCGTGATCGGCAACGGCTGCGTGGTGAACCTCGAAGCTCTCTTCACCGAGATCGACGGCCTGGAATCCCGCGGTGCGGACACCTCCAAGCTGCGCATCTCCGCCAACGCCCACCTGGTGGCGCCGTTCCACCAGGTCATGGACAAGGTCACGGAACGGTTCCTGGGCAAGCGTGCCATCGGCACCACCGGCCGCGGTATCGGCCCGGCCTACATGGACAAGGTGGCCCGTCTGGGCATCCGCGTGCAGGACATCTTTGACGAGTCCATCCTGCGCCAGAAGGTCGAAGGCTCCCTGAAGCAGAAGAACCAGCTGCTGCTGAAGGTCTACAACCGGCGCGACGTCGACGCCGAAGAGATGGTGCAGTACTTCCTCTCCTACGCGGACCGGCTGCGGCCCATGGTCATCGACTCCACGTACGAGCTGAACACCGCCCTGGACGAGGGCAAGGTCATCCTGATGGAGGGCGGCCAGGCCACCTTCCTGGACGTGGACCACGGCACCTACCCGTTTGTGACCTCCTCCAACCCGACCGCCGGCGGCGCGTCCGTGGGCTCGGGCATCGGCCCCACCCGGATCACCCGTTCCGTGGGCATCATCAAGGCGTACACCACCCGTGTGGGCGCCGGACCGTTCCCCACCGAGCTGTTCGATGACATGGGCCTGTACCTGCAGAAGACCGGCGGCGAATTCGGTGTCAACACCGGCCGTCCGCGCCGCTGCGGCTGGTACGACGCCGTGCTGGCCCGCCACGCGTCCCGCGTCAACGGTTTCACGGACTACTTCGTCACCAAGCTGGACGTGCTCACCGGCATTGAAAAGATCCCGGTATGCGTGGCCTACGACGTCGACGGCGTGCGCTTCGACGAAATGCCGATGACGCAGACCGACTTCCACCACGCGAAGCCCATCTTCGAATACTTCGACGGCTGGACCGAGGACATCACCGGCGCCAAGACCCTGGAGGACCTGCCGGAGAACGCCCGCAACTACGTGCTGGCGCTTGAAAAGATGTCCGGCACCCGGTTCTCCGCGATCGGCGTGGGCCCGGACCGGGACCAGACCATTGTGGTTCGGGACCTGATCAACGACTAGGTCCGCACGCTCCGTCCGAAAGCCCCGCAAAGCTGCGGGGCTTTCGCCGTTAACGGGCGGACGATCAGCCCTGGGCGACTTCCTCGGCGGAACGGCTGAGCACGCAGAATTCGTTGCCCTCCGGATCGGCCAGCACCACCCAGTCCACCTCGGACCCCTGTCCGACGTCGATGCGGGCAGCACCGAGTGAGAGCAGCCGGTCCACTTCCTGGGCCTGCGTGCTGCCCTCGGAGGCACGAAGGTCCAGGTGCAGCCGGTTCTTGACCGTCTTGCCCTCGGGCACGGGAATGATGTCGATGTCCGGTCCCACCCCGTCCGTTCCAACCAGGGAAATGACGTCGGCGTCGTTGGTTTCCTCGATCCGGTAGCCGAGCGCCTGGGTCCAAAACTCCGCCAGCCGCCGGGGATCGGCTGCGTCGAGGGCTATGGATGAGATGACACTGCTCATGGAGGGGCTCCTGACTTCGCATGATGGGTGGCCCGAAGCTAACAGCACGCAGGAGGCACCGTCAATGGAAACGCCGCTCGCGTCGGACGGGCACATCCGGGCCATGGCAGCCGCTGGGCTAGAGTTTTGGACCATGGACGGAATCAGTGAAGAACTCATTGCCAGCCTGCGGCGTGCCGTCACGGCAGCCCCGGAGGACACGGCGCTGCGGCTGCATCTGGCCCAGCTGCTGCTGGACGGCAACCGGGCCGTGGAAGCACTGGGACAGATCAACACCGTCCTGGGCTCCGAGCCCGCAAGTGCCTCCGCCCTGGCATTGCTCAACCGGGCAGCTGCCGCACTGAGTTCCACCGTGCCCGACGGCGCTGCCTCCGACGTCGCTCCCGCCCCCGACGCGTCCGCCCCCGACGTCGCTCCCGCCCCCGAAACGCCCGCCCCCGACGCGGGAAGCGATGACCGGCCGGATTTCGACTGGGAGCGGGCGGAATCCGACATCGATTCCACCCTGCCGCCGCCCTTCGTGGAACCCGGGCGGATCAGCATGGGGGAGGACGGCGAGCCGGTCGCCATTACCGAACCCGAGGTGCCGGCCCTGACACTGGCCGACGTCGGCGGTCTTGAGCCGGTCAAGCAGCGGCTCAACGAATCCTTCCTGGTGCCCATGCGGCACGCCGACGTGGCCAAGACGTTTAGGAAATCCCTGCGTGGCGGACTGCTGCTGTACGGGCCGCCCGGATGCGGCAAAACGTTCCTTGCCCGCGCCGTTGCCGGCGAGCTCGGCGCCGCGTTTATGTCCGTGTCCATCACGGACGTGGTTGACCCGCTGATCGGCCAGACGGAGAAGAACCTCAAAGCCATCTTCGACTCAGCACGTGCACACCAGCCGACCGTCCTGTTTATTGACGAGGTGGACGCCATCGGGCTCAAGCGCAGTTCCATGGTGGGAAGCTCGGTCTGGCTGCGCCAGATGGTCAACCAGCTGCTACTGGAACTGGACTCCATGTCCGGAGACAATGACGGCCTCTACGTGCTGGCCGCCACCAACCATCCCTGGGACCTGGATGAGGCGCTGATGCGCCCCGGCCGGCTGGACCGCGCGGTATTGGTGATTCCGCCGGATCCGGCGGCGCGCCGGGCCATCCTGAACCACAACCTCAAGGACCGGCCGCTTGCCGGGATCAACCTGGAGGAAATAGTGGGCCGCACGGACGGTTTCTCCGGCGCCGACCTTGCCCACCTGTGCACCACCGCCGCGGAGAAAGCGATGATGCGCTCCATCGAGGCAAACGAAATCCGGCCCGTCACCATGGAGCACATCAACCTCGCGTTTGCCGAGGTGCGGCCCTCCACCCTGCCGTGGCTCGAATCGGCGGTCAACGTAGTGAAGTTCAGCAACCGGCATGGCAGGTATAACGACCTCGCCGAATACCTGCGGGCGAGGCAGATGCTGTGAGCACCGGCGCTGACCTGGACCGGATAGGCGCCCGGTGGCAGGTCCTGACCGCAGCGGCCCGCCACCGGGATGCGCTGGAACTGATTCAGGCACACCTTGACGCCCACCGTGCGGAGCCGTATGTCTGGACCCTGCTGAGCCAGACGCTGAACAACCTGGGGGAGGGGACGGACGGGGAGTCCGCAGCCCGTGAGGCATTGGAACTGGAGCCGCGCAGCACCTCGGCACTGATCAACCTCTCCCGCGGACTGGCGCTGCAGGGCAGGTTCGCCGAAGCCGAAACGGCCGCCGCGCAGGCCCGGGACCTAGACGACCAGCAGGCCGGAACACACGCGTGGCTGGCGCTGGTGCACCACGAGCAGGGCCGCTACGTGGAGGCGCTGGAAGGCGTGCAGGAAGCCCTCCGCCTGCAGCCCTCGGGGGATAATTTCGCCTTGCTCGCCGAGATCCGGATCAGCATGGGCCAGCATGATCAGGCCCGCCGGGCGCTCGCGGACGGGCTGGCCGCGGACCCGCAGAACCGGCAGCTGCTGCTGCTCAGCGGACGCGTGTCCCACGGTGAAGAGGTGGTGGGGGACCAGGTTGAGCTGCTGAGCGGAATGCTGGCGGCGTCCCCGACGGACCGCGGGCCCCTGGACCAGCTGAAGCAGGAAGTCCTGGCCCGGGGGCGGCATCTGGCCCTGCTGCCCTGGCTGCAGGGAGTTCTCTTTTGTTTCCTGGCGCCGCTGATCACCCAGGTCCCGGCGGGCGGTGCCGCTGCGCTCGCGCTCTGGCTGGGATTGGCGGTGATCCTCCGGGCACGGTTCCTGCTTCGGCGCCTGTCCCGCGCCGTTCCGGCCGGGTTCCTCCGGGACGTGCTGCGGGAATCCCCGGACGCCCGAAAGGGCGTGGTGGCCCTGATCGCTGCGGAGGCATGGGTGCTGGCCGCCGGCTTTGGTGCCGGTCTCGCCGCTGCCGGCGACGGCCTTCGATGGTCCCTGGTTCTGCTGATGGGTGGAACGGTGCTCGTGCTGGCTGCCCGGTATCTGCTGCACCGGGCCGCCTACCGGGCGTTGGAGGGTTTCACCGAGGAAGCGGCGCCTGAGTACGCGGCCGCCCGGGACCGGTACGCCGGAGACCGATCGGGCCAGGCCCTCTGGGTTGGTGTGCTGGGAACCCTGCTTGGCCTGCTGGCCCTGCTGCAGCAGACCTACACTGTGTTTGCCGGTGCCGCGAGTGCCTTCGCCGGGGCCTTCGTCCTGGCCGAAGCGGTGCATTTCAGCGTCGTGAAACTCTCGCTGCGCCGCCACCTGAACCGTCGCCTCCTGAACCACCGGACTCCGCCGGAAGGTCATCCCGGTGATACGGACCGGCCGGGCAGGCTCGGAAAACCGCCGCCCCGTGTCCTGCTGCTGGGGGTGGCGGTGCTGCTTGTTCCGGCACTGATGCTGGCGGCCGGCACCTGGCTGCTGGCAGCGGGAAGCGTTCCGTAGGCCGGCGGGCCTACCAGCGGTTCCGGGCTTCCTCGATCCAGCCGGTCAGTCCGTCCAGCGAATACTCCGTCCCGTCCGGTGTCCGGGCGGTGCCCGCCCAGGTGCCAAAGGCCTGCCAGACCTGCGCCTTGATCACGACGGCGTTGGTTGCCGAGGTGCGCCGGTGGAAGGGCGTCAGCACCGCATCGATCCAGGGCCCGCGCACCCGCCAGGTCGACGCCGGATCGGTGAGGTCGTATTCGAACTCCAGTTCGCCGTCGTAATGGTGCAGCCGGCCGTCCACAATGAGCGCATTTTCCGTCGCCGGGGTGCCGGCTGTCCATTTGCCGCCGAACTGCAGTCCCAGCCGTGTGCCGTCCACGGTGCCCGAACCCACGCCCCAGTTCCACCGGCGGGAGTACGGCCAGCGTCCGCGGCCGCGGTCCAGCACGGCAAAGGAATCCTCGCCGCCCACCGTGTATTCCCGGCCGTCCACCGTGACGCTGCCGCAGACGCGGCGTGCCACGTCCTTCAGGGTGTACTGGTAGCGGCGCTCGGACCAGGGGACCACCACACCAAGCACATCTCCGTCAGCAGCAGCGAACAGGTCCGCGGAAATCCGTGCGGAGGAGGCGTGCAGATGCGTGCCGCCGTCGGCGTCGTGGAAGCGGAGGGTGGCTCCGCCAAAGGAACCGAACGCGGTCAGCGGCGGAAGCGCATCAGGGACGGAGACATCCGCGAAGGAGGGCAGCAGCTTCAACGGTTCGGCACTGGTTTCCTTCCCGCTTGCGCGCTCCAGCACATAAAACTGCAGGGTCGAGGCGTAGTCCAGGTGCGCGATGGTCATGCCCAGCACCAGATCCGGCGTCACAATGCCCCAGTATTCCCAGCGTTTGGTCCGCCAGCCGCCGGCTGCCCCGGAGGGAACCACCGGGCGGTGCAGCGCACTGCGGGCAAAGCCCACCGCAGCGGGATTCAGGGCTCCGGCAGGGGAGCCGAGATCAACGGGAGCAGTGATTTCATCCATGCGCCCCAAGTGTAGGGGAGCGCAGGCCGGGAACCGGGCCGGCAGTCCGGCAGCACGCCGCCCGTAATCCTCGAACCGGCCCGGCGCCCCGGCGATGACCTCGGCTAGGCTGGGCAGCAAACGTGCTTTAGCAAAGGTGGTTCTCCGGTGAAAGTCAGCGTCGGCCAGTTCAGCCCCTCAGGGGACGTCCGGGAAAATCTGGACGTCATGCGCACCCTCGCTGGGAAAGCCCGGGCGGAGGGCTCGGACCTGATCATTTTTCCCGAGGAATCCATGTTCAGCATCGGGAAAGTCGAAGGTGTGCTGGCCGAAGCCGTCGCCGCGTCCTGGTCCACCTTTGTTCAGCAGCTTTCCCTGCTGGCAGCTGAGCTCGGCATCGCGGTGATTGCCGGCGGGTACGAGTCAAGCGATGAGGAACGGCCCTACAACACCCTGGTCCTGATAGATGCCACCGGCCGGATCGCCGGCACATACCGCAAACTGCACCTGTATGACGCGTTCAGCTATGCCGAATCGGACCGGATCAAGCCCGGCGACGGCGGCGTCATGGTGATGCAAGTGGGGGACCTGCGGGTGGGGGTCATGACCTGCTATGACCTGCGCTTTCCGGAACTCGCCCGCGCGCTCGCGGACCTCGACGCGGACCTGCTGGCCGTCCCGGCCGCGTGGTTCAAGGGCGAACACAAGGTGGAGCATTGGGAAACCCTGCTCAAGGCCCGGGCAATTGAAAACACGCTCTGGGTTGCGGCGGCGGGAACATCAAGCCGGCATACGGTGGGACACTCCGCGATCCTGGACCCCATGGGAGTGCCGCAGGCCAGCCTGGCTGACGAACGGGAGGCAGTGGTGACAGCCGACGTCACCCGACGGCGGATTGACGATGTCCGCCAGTTCCTGCCGGTGCTGAAGAACCGCCGTTTCGCCGAAAACCCGCGGATTGTCGAGGCCCACTAGGCCCTGCAGTAAACAGGAAAAAGTTTTTTTCGCCGGTGCGTAACCTTTTCGTACCCGCCGGCGATTACCTATTTGTAACGGCCGCGCCGAGGCTTATCCCCCCAACGAGCATCGGTGCGGCCGTTGCACATGCGCTTACAGGCACGGGCACGGTAGCATTTGGACCACCCCGCACCCTACGAGAGTGATCCGCCGTGGCCGCCCCCATTACCGAGCAAACGCTCCGTGATGCGCGCGCCCGGAAACCGGTGGCCCTGCGGGAAATCTACGACGACTTCGCACCGGGCATCCTCGGCTATCTCCGGTCCAAGGGCTGCGAGGATCCGGAAGCGCTGACCCAGGAAGTCTTCCTGACCCTGTTTTCCAAGCTGGACACTCTCGACGGCGGCCTCCGCGGCGCCCGCACCTTCGCTTTCTCCGTCGCGCATGCGCGGATGGTGGATGACACCCGCCGGCGCGAGCGTGAACCGGGAATGGCTGCTTTTGACCCGGGCGAGGATACACGGGCCTCGGAATCCGCTGAGGACAGCGTCCTGGGCGGCGCTGCCGGTGTTGCCTACCTGCTGGAGGGACTGCCGCCCCAGCAGAAGGAAGTCCTCCTGCTGCGCGTGGTTGCTGATCTTTCCATCGACGAATCGGCGAAGATCATGGGACGAACGCCGGGAGCGGTAAAGCAGCTTCAACGCCGGGCCCTGGGGACACTGAAAGAGCAACTGGAACGGAAGGAGGAGGCAGCGGATGAGCGGGCAAGCTGACGACAAACTCTATGTCCGCGGCCTCCTGACGGAAGCCGGGATCGAGGAATCCCCCGAGCTGGTTGCTGCCCTCCTGGCGCTGCGCAGCGAGTCGCACTGCAAAGCCCCCGAGACAACAGGGGAGCTGGGCGGACTGCTCGCCGGCACCCCGGTGCCGCTGGCACGCAAGTCCAAGCGCACCCGGGGAATCATCCTCAGCGCGGCCCTGGTAGGTGCCATGGCCGCCGGTGCCACCGGTGTGGCCGCGAACTCCGATTTCCTGATCCGGGCCGATCCGCTTCCCTCTGTCACCTTCACCCCGCAGGACGTCCCCACCGTGGAGAAGGCAGCGCAGGAGCCCGAAGCCGAGTCCGGCGCCGAGGTCCAGGTTCCGGCCGCCCCGCTGCCGGAACCAACCGTGCCGCCGGTGGCGGAGGACGCGCCGGCGGCCGAAGCCCCGGAGGAAGAGGTGACCGCGCCCGTCCCCGCACCCGCCGCAGCGCCTGAACCCGCACCGGCACCGGTGCCCGCCCCCGGGCGGCCCGGAGCTCCCGGCACAGGCCCGGGAAACGGCAAGGTCGCAGTCCCCGGCCCCCAAACCGGCCATATCCCGGGTCACAACAGGGGATCGGGCGGCGGTCTTCGGGACACCATGGGTCCGGGCGTCCCCAACACCAAAAACCGCGCAGTGGTTCCGGAGAAGGGCCGTGGGCAGTCCTCACAGGAGCACGGCCGAAACGACCAGTTCCACCCGGGCGAAGGCCAGTCCCACCCGGGCCACGGCGGGCCCGGACGGGACCGCTAGGCCGTCAGCTGGCGTTTGGACGAAATGACGCCGGTATTAAACCCGGCCAGGTTCAGTCCGCCGTGGAACCGGGCGTGTTCAATCTTCACGCAGCGGTCCATCACCACGTTCAGGCCCGCTGCTTCGGCCTCCCGCGCCACCTCCTCATGCCAGGACCCCAGCTGCAGCCATAGGGTTTTCGCACCCACCGCCACGGCTTCGGACAGCACACCGGGAAGATCCTCCGTGCGGCGGAAAACATCCACGATGTCCGGTGCCTCCGGCAGGTCCGCCAGCGAGGCGTAAACCTGCCGGCCTAGGATCTGTTTCGCCGTCGGATTCACGAAGTAGACGCGGTAGCGGGAGGAAGAGAGCAGATACGTGGCCACGAAGTAGGAGGCCCGGGACGGTTTGTCCGAGGCGCCGACAATGGCGATGGACTCAGCCGAACGCAGCAGCGCCAGCCGCTCCGGCGCCGTCGGCCCCGTCCAGGTGCCCGTGCGGGCAGAAGTTTCAGCGGACATGGGTGCTCTCCTCGAGAATCGGTGCTGCGGACGGGAGGTCCGGTTCTGCGGCGGCGGACAGGGCCTGGTCCAAATCCCAGAGGATGTCCGCCAGATCCTCCAGCCCCACGGAAATCCGGATCAGGTCCTCCGGAACGCCCGCTCCGGCAAGCTGCTCGGGGGAGAGCTGCTGATGCGTTGTGGACCCGGGGTGGATCACCAGGGTGCGGGAATCTCCCACATTGGCCAGGTGCGATGCCAGCTGCAGGGACTCAATGAACTTCTGTCCTGCCGCCCGGCCGCCGGCCACACCGAAGCTGAACACGGATCCGGGGCCCTTGGGCAGGTATTTGCGGGCCCTCTCATAGTGCGGATGCGAGGGCAGGCCCGCGTAGCTGACCCAGAACACCCGCGGATCCGCCTCAAGCCACTGCGCCACTGCCCGGGCATTGGCCAGGTGCTCGTCCATCCGCGGTGCCAGGGTTTCCACACCCTGCAGGAGGGCAAACGCCGACGTCGCACTGAGGGTGGGACCGATGTCCCGGAGCTGCTCCGAGCGCAGTTTGGTCAGGAAACCGTATTCACCGAAGTTCCCCCACCAGGAGATGTTGCCGTAGCTGGGCACCGGTTCGGTCATGGCCGGGAACTTCCCGTTGCCCCAGTTGAATTTCCCGCTTTCGACGACGACGCCGCCCAGGGTGGTGCCGTGCCCGCCCAGGAATTTGGTGGCGGAGTGGATGACAATGTCCGCACCGTACGCGAAGGGCTGCACCAGGTAGGGCGTGCTCAGTGTCGCGTCCAGGATCAGCGGCACACCGGCGTCGTGTGCCACCTTCGCCAGCCCTTCAATGTCGGTCACCTCACCGCTGGGGTTGGCCACCACCTCGGCGTAGACAGCCTTGGTGTTTTCCTGCACGGCGGCGGCATAGTCCGCCGGATCCGTGCCGGGGACAAAGGTGGTGTCGATGCCGAACCGGCGCAGTGTGACATCCAGCTGGGTGACGGTGCCGCCATAGAGCTGTGCGGAGGCCACAATGTGGTCTCCGGCGGAACAGAGCGCCGCGAAGGTGACAAACTCCGCGGACATGCCCGACGCCGTCGCCACCGCACCGATCCCGCCCTCCAGGGACGCGATGCGTTCCTCGAACGCAGCCACCGTGGGGTTGCCGATCCGGGAATAGATGTTGCCGTACTTCTGCAGCGAGAACAGGTTCGCGGCGTCGGCCGTGTCCTTGAAGACAAAGGAGGTGGATTGGTAGATGGGCACGGCGCGGGCGCCGTGCAGCGCATCGGGGGTACCGCCCGCGTGCAGGGCGCGGGTACGGAAACCGAACTGGTGGTCACTCATTGGCTGAGTGCTCCTTCCTGGGGTGGGGCCGGGGGAATCAGGCCTTGCGGCGTTGCGGTTTGGCCCCGGTATGGGTTTAGGTGGCGGTAGGCGGAGTGAGGTCAGAGACAGGACACGGACTGACGGCGTTCAGGGAGGCCGGCGTGGACGAGTACGTGATTGTGGTGGAAACGGGCTACAAGGAAGCTTCGGCAGCGCACCGGGTGTCCTTCACGGAGCCCATGCCGCGGCGGGAGGCCGAGACGATGTTCCTGGAGATCATGGACGGCCGGCATGAGGAGCTGCTGCCGTTCCGGACCAACCGGTTCATCCTGGAGGTTTCGCACACCGAATTTGTCCAGGTGCAGCAGAACATGGGCGGATCCGTGGTGCTGGACCGGGTGACCCTTACGCGCAGGCATTAGCCTCCCTGTCTGCCCGCCGGGCAGCACAGACCGCGGCAATCCGGGCGATGCAGGGTTGATTCTGCAGGCTGCTCGTATCCCCGAGCGGACGTCCCTCGAACAGCTGGGTGAGCAGCCGGCGGAGGATCTTTCCGGACCGGGTTTTGGGAACGTCCGGAACCACGACGACGGCGGATGGCCGGGCGATCGGGCCGATCTCCCGGGTGACGTGTGCCCGCAGTTCCTCGCGGACGCGGTCCGGGTCCGCCGCAGCGGTGAGCACCACGAACGCGGCGACGGCGTGCCCGGTCCGGGCATCGGCCACCGGGCAGACGCCGGCCTCCACCACCCAGGGGTGGGAGACCAGGGCTGATTCAATTTCGATGGTGGAGAGCCGGTGTCCGGAGACGTTCAGCACGTCATCCACCCGGCCCAAGATCCAGGTGTCGCCGTCGTCGTCATACCGCGCGCCGTCGCCGGCCAGGAACCATCCCTGCCGTGCATACTGCCGCCAGTAGGACTCCAGGTAGCGCTGCGGGTTGCCCCAGACGGTGCGGGCCATGCCCGGCCCGGACCGGTCCACCACAATGAAGCCCTGGGTGTCTGCCGGCACCGGATTCCCGGCGTCGTCCACAATCCGGGTGGAGACCCCGGGCAGTGCCCTGGTGGCGCAGCCGGGCTTGAAGGTGGTGTCTGTGGGGCGCGGGGAGAGGATGGTGGCGCCGGTCTCGGACTGCCACCAGGTATCCAGGACCGGCACTTCGCCGCGGCCGAACTGGTCGCGCAGCCAGCGCCACGCCTCGGGGTTCACTGCCTCGCCCACGGTGCCCAGCAGCCGGATCGAGGAGAGGTCATAGTCCTGCGGCACGCCGTCAGGGAACCAGCCCATCAGCGCCCGGACCAGGGTGGGGGCGGTGTAGTAGCTGGTGACCCGGTAGCGTTCGATGATTTCCAGGTGCCGGCCCGGGTGCGGGGTGTCCGGTGTGCCCTCGAAAATCACCTGCGTGGCACCGTTGGCCAGCGGCCCGTACATCTCATAAGTGTGTGCGGTGACCCAGGCCAGGTCCGCGGTGCACCAGTGCACGTCCGCAGCCCGCTGCCGGGGATCCGGGTTGGCAAAAAGGTATTCGTAACTCCAGGCCGCCTGCGTCAGGTAGCCGCCGGTGGTGTGGACCAGTCCCTTGGGCCGGCCGGTGGTTCCGGAGGTGTACATGATGAACAGCGGCGTTTCGGCGTCGAAGGACTGTGCCTGATGGGTCTCCGACGCCGTCTCCACGCTCTCGTGCCACCACACGTCACGCCCGGGCACCCAGCTGATCTCCGATCCGGTACGCCGGATGACCAGCACGTGCTCAATGTTGTTGGTCCCGGCCACGGCGGCGTCGGCATTGTCCTTCACCGGTACGGCCGCGCCGCGGCGGAACTGCCCGTCCGTGGTGACCAGCAGTTTGGCGCCGGTGTCCTCCACCCGGAATTTCAGTGCTTCAGCGGAGAAACCGCCGAATACCAGGGAATGCACGGCGCCGATCCGGGCGCAGGCCAGGGTGATGACGATGGTTTCCACCAGTACCGGCAGGTAGATCACCACCCGTTCCCCGGCCTCAATGCCGAGGGACTGCAGGGCATTGGCCGCACGGCAGACCTCCCGCTGCAGCTGCGCGTAGGTCACGGTGCGGCGGTCTCCGGGTTCGCCCTCGAAATGCAGGGCAACGGTGTCACCGCGCCCGGCGGCCACATGGCGGTCCACGCAGTTCACCGCGGCGTTCAACCGGCCGCCGGCAAACCATTCAATGGACGGGACGGTGTACTCGGCGTCCTCCTCGGGAACCTCCGGCCCGCTGATGCGTTCAGGTTTCCGGAAGGTATGTGCGCGCTGCCACGGCTGCTCCCACTGAAGCGTGCGGGCAGCCGCTTCCCAGAAGGCGATGCGTTCGGCTTCCGTGGCCGGCTCCGCAACGTCCTCCGTCACGCGCCGGTGTCCGGCTTCCAGGTCCGTGATTACGCCCATTTCTTCACCGCCTGCTTTTCGGCGATACCCAGGACGGCGTCGGTGGTCTTGCCGATGACGGCCAGCAGGATGATAGCCAGGAACATGCGGTCCGTCCGGCCGTTGTTCTGGGAATCCGTCAGCAGGAACCCCAGCCCCATGGAGGAAGCAATCAGTTCCGCCGCCACCAGGAACAGCCAGGCCTGCGCCAGGGCGAGCCGCAGACCGGAGAACACGGCCGGAACCACGGCGGGCAGCTGAACGGTGGTCAGCAGCTTCACCCCGCGCAGGCCGAAGGCCCGGGCGGCCTCCACCAGGTTCCGGTCCACGTGCCGCAGCGCCAGGGCCACGGTGGTGAAGACGGGGAAGAAGGCACCGATGGTGATCAGTGTGACCTTCGAATCCTCACCGATCTTCATCCACAGGATCAGCAGCGGCACCCAGGCCAGTGAGGGCACCGCGCGCAGCGCACCGACGGCCGGCCCGAGCAGGGCATCGGCCAGCCGGGACAGCCCCAACAGTGCGCCGAGGAGCAGTCCGAGCGCTGCCCCGAGCGCAAACCCGGTCAGTACCCGCTGAGTGGAAATGGCAATGTGGGTGCCCAGCTGACCGCGCTCCACCAGATCCGCCGCGGCGCTGTAGACCGCTGCCGGTGAGGGCAGCTGGACGGGGCTGAACACCCCGGCGGCGGTAGTGAGCTGCCAGGCGGCCAGGATCAGGGCAGGGACCACCAGGCCCAGACCCAGCCGGGTGAACCGGTTCTCCAGCAGGGATCCCCGGGCCTTGGTCACAGGGGTGGTTTCGTTGGTCCGTGTTGCACGGGGAAGGACGCTGCTCATGAGGAGGCTCCCAGCGAGTCCGGATCAGCCTTGAGGACGTAGCTGTCCTCCAGCAGGGAGTCCAGGGCCGCATCGATCTGATCCTGGCCGGCCACGTCTCCGGTTTCCACAAGCGTGGGTCCGATCTTCTCCAGGACCTTGCGCTGGGCTTCGCCCGGGGCGGGATCCGTATCCAGGTTGCTTCGCTCCAGGATGACCGTGCTGGCGACGGCGGGATCGAGTCCGGCGACGTCGGCCAGGATCTGCGCGGTCTCCTCCTGGTTATCGGCTGCCCAGGCCCGGGCCTTGGCATAGGCGTTGACCACGGCCTGGGCCTGTTCCGGTTCCTCGGCGAGGAAGGATTCATTGGCGGCAAGGAGTCCGTAGGTGTTGAAGTCCAGGTTGCGGTAGGCGAGTTTGGCCCCGTTCTGCTCGGCGCCGGCCATGATGGGGTCCAGCCCGATCCAGGCGTCCACGGATCCGTTTTCCAGGGCGGTGCGGCCATCGGCATGCTGCAGCTGTTCCACGGTCACGTCGGAGAGGCTGAGTCCGGCTTCCTCGAGGGCCTGGACCAGGAAGAAGTACGGGTCGGTGCCCTTGGTCGCAGCCACTGATTTTCCGGCCAGGTCTGCCACGGAGGTGATGTCCGAGTCCGGGCCCACTACCAGGGCTGCCCATTCCGGCTGGGAGAACACGTCAATGACTTTGATCGGGGAGCCGTTGGCGCGGTTGAGCAGGGCAGCGGACCCTGCGGTGGATCCGATGTCGATGGCACCGGAGCGCAGGTTTTCGTTGGCCTTGTTGGAGCCGGCGGACTGGACCCATTCCACGGTGACCCCGTCCTCCGCCAGTGCCTCCTCCAGCCAGCCCTGGTCCTTGATGATCAGGCTGAGCGGGTTGTAGGTGGCGAAGTCGAGGGTGAGGGTGCCGCCGTCGGCGTCCTTGACGGCGGCAGCGCCGGCAGTGTCCTCGCCGGCGACGCAGCCGGTGAGGGCCAAACCGGCCACCGCGGCCAGACCGGCGAACGTACGTGCTGTGCGTCCGCGGACGGAGCGGGGGAAGGGCAGGAAGGCCGGTCGGGTACGGGGTGCAGGGGAAGTCATGATGGTTCCTTTGGAAGGGTCAGGCTGGAAAAGGGGAAGCCGGGGCCAGGCGCAGGCGCCAGGGGCGCGGCCGGATCAGGGCAAAACAGGGGAAGCTCTCCCCGGAGCGGGAAGGGCTGGGTCAGGCAGCGCCCGGAAAGGGGTGCCTGCGGAGTGAAAGGAAGGCCTAGTGGCGGTCGACGCCGAGCAGGGCCAGTAGCTCGCCGCGCATTCGGGCCAGCTCCGCCGAGGCGCGGTCCCGCGGTCGGGAACCGGGGACGGTGACCACGTTGGTGATGGTGGCGCCCGGTTGTCCGGGTTCCCTGCCCAGGACGATGATCCGGTCCGCGAGCTGCAGGGCTTCATCAACGTCGTGGGTCACCAGCATCACCGTGGCCGGGGCAGCCTCGTGCACGGCGAGGAGCAGATCCTGCATCTTCAGCCGGGTCAGTGCATCCAGGGCGCCGAAAGGCTCGTCCAGGAGCAGCACACCCGGTTCGCGGGCCAGGGCGCGGGCCAGCGACGCGCGCTGGGCCATGCCGCCGGACACTGCCCGGGGCTGGTGCTTGGCAAACGCAGCCAGACCCACCAGGTCCAGCAGTTCGGCTACCTTGGCCTTTCCCCGGCTGGCGCTCGCGGACTTGGGCAGTCCGATGGCGATGTTCGCCTGCAGGGTCTGCCAGGGCAGCAGCCGCGGCTCCTGGAAGGCGAAGGCACACCGCTCATCGATGCCGCGGACCGGCCGGCCGCCAATCAGGACGTCACCTGCGGTGGGGCGGTCCAGACCGGCCGCGGCACGCAGCAGTGTGGATTTTCCGCAGCCGCTGGAGCCCAGAATGGCCAGGACCTCTCCGGGTTTGACGTCAAAAGTGACGTCGCGGAGCACTACGTGTTCATTTGCTCCGGTGCCGAAACTGCGGCCCAGGGCGTCGAAGGTGACTGGCAGGGCG
Organism: Arthrobacter sp. YD2; assembly: GCF_030410475.1. Classification (NCBI taxonomy): domain Bacteria; kingdom Bacillati; phylum Actinomycetota; class Actinomycetes; order Micrococcales; family Micrococcaceae; genus Arthrobacter; species Arthrobacter sp. YD2. Next base: position 26,009 of record NZ_JAUHHB010000001.1, on the reverse strand, counting down.
GGATCGGCCGGCGCTGCCGTACCGGTGCCGGACGCGGTCGTGGAAGGAGACAACACTGCTGTCATAGAAAACACTCCATCGGTCCTGGCAGTAGCACCCTACGGAAGGTGTCCTGAGCCGGGGTAACGGCTTCCTGCGACACCAGCCTCGTTATTGCCGTACTTCAAGGAGGAAATACGGCAACCAGGGTTGCTGCGGCTTCATCGATCCAGGTCTCTCAGCCGCTCGGGATGGTCAAGGACTACTAAACGCCGGATTTACGGATCGGACAAGTCCCGGCCCTGCAGCCGATTCACAGAAGGAAATGTTCACGCGGACGCTCTTGGTGCCCGCCCCCGCCATGAACACCCCGGAGCATTGACCTGACGCGCCACCGGCTCCAAGGTTGGAAGAGGCCAGCCGGAGCCCATTCCCGTTCTTCGCGGCCGGTCTCTTTGAGGAAATCAACGAGCCTTCGGTTAAACGAGCCTGGATCAACGAGCAGGAGCAGCCATGGAACAAGCAGCGAACGCATCGGGAACGGTTCTATCCGCTGACGGCACAACCATTGCGTGGTCGCGGCAGGGCAGCGGACCGCCGCTGGCCATCGTGGGACCGCTGCTGGCACACCGGAGCAGCCGGGCCACGGCGGCTTTGGCGGACGCTCTTTCAAAAACCCACACCGTGTATACCTATGACCGCAGGGGGATCGGGGAAAGCGGGATTGGCGAGGAATACACTGCGGAGTCCGACGTCGATGACCTGCTGGCCGTATTGCAGGTGGCAGGCGGGGCCACGGACCTCTACGGATTTTACGACGGCGCCTTCCTGGCCTTGCGGGCGGCGGAGGAATCCACGGTGGTGAGCCGTGTCGTGGCGCTCGAGCCCACCCTCTCGCCGGGCGACGGGGAGGATGAGCTGCTGGTGCTGCAGAGCGAGATTGAGGGACTGGGCGGGGTGAACGTTCCGGTGCTGATCCTGGCCGGCAGTGCCAGCGGCGGGGAAACCCAGGACCTTGCCCGGCGGGCCGCCGATGCGCTGGACGAAGGTGAATTCCGGCTGCTGGAGACGGACACGAGCGGGTTGCCCGATTCGGCGCTGACCGAGGCCATTGAGTCTTTCCTTCAGTGACGCACGCCCGGGTAAGCTGGAGCTCCCATCCCGGCTTCCCATAAGGACGGCAGATGTCAGACTCCAACGGCACCGCTACCGCGCACGCCAATGATCCCGAGGTCATCCGCAGGCTGATGGCCACCCCCGGCCGCTGGGCCGTGGTGGGCCTGTCCAACAACCCGATGCGCACCGCCGTCGGCGTTTCCCGCTACATCCAGGACCATCTGGGGATGGAAATCGTTCCCGTAAGCCTGAAGGGAGACGACGTGCACGGCAACAGGGGCTACAAAAAGCTCAGCGAGATCCCGGGCAGCATTGACGTTGTGGACTGTTTCGTGAATTCGGAGCGTGTGGGTGACATTGTGGACCAGGCCATCGAGGTGGGCGCGAAGGCCGTGTGGCTGCAGCTCGGCGTGGTGGATGAAGCGGCAGCGGCCCGGGCCAGGGCCGCGGGACTCGACGTCGTGATGGACACCTGCCCGGTGATCGAGGCCCCGCGGTTCGGACTCTGAGCCATCCTGCCGGCAGGCCTACAGCTTGGCGAACCGGGCCCGGATAATGCCGATGTACAGGCCGTAGAGCATCAATCCGATGCCTACCGCGGCCAGGGCCACCACCCCGAAGGGCTGGTCCCGCAGGGTATGCAGCGCGCCGTCGAGTCCGGTGGACTGTTCGGGATCCGCGTTGACCGCCGCCAAGGTCAGCAGCACACCCAGCACGGCGAGGGATATTCCCTTGGCGGTAAAACCGGCTACGCCGGTGACGTCCACTGCCCGGCGCCACGCCGAACCGGGGATGCCCGTCAGTTCCCGGCGGAACCGGCGTGTCACACCCTTGAAGATGAAATAGCCGCCCACACCCACCACCACGAGGCCCGCGATCGCGAGGATCCACTGGCCGGCAGGGACGGCGAGGAGGCGGGCCGTCCAGCTGACCGAGGATGAGCTGCCGTTATCGCTGCCGCGGCCCAGGGCGAAGCTGGCAAAGATGGTGCCGATGGCTCCATAGACAATGGCCTGGCCGGCATTGCTGGCCCGGTCCTTCCACAGCTCCTTGTCCTTGAGCCGTCGTCCGGCCAGGACGATGCGGGAGAGCTGGAACAGGGCCAGGGCGTAGCAGCCGATGAAGCAGAACCAGAGCAGCAGCGCCCCGCCGGGCTGCTCGGCCAGGGCTGCCACGGCGCCGCTGGTGTCGGCATTGCCGGATCCGCCGGAATCGATCTGCAGGGCAATGACGCCGATGACCACGTGGACAATACCGCTGGCTACATACCCCAGGCGGGCAACCCGTTCGAAGGTCCTGGAGTCCGCTGCGCGCCCGGCTGTCTCCGCCACGGAATTATCAGTGCGGTTCCTGTGCTCCAAACCGTCCATCCTCTGCTTGGTCTCCGGCACGCCGGCTGGCATGCCTCTTCCTCCATCCTGCCATCCATATCAGCAGGCAGTGCCGCAGCACCGAAAGCGGGGATAGGCTTCAGACATGGATGCAGAGGCCCTCCGCCGGGTGTGCCTGGCGCTGCCGGGGACGTATGAGGATTTTCCCTTCGGACCGGAATCGTCCGTGTTCAAGGTGCGGGCTGCGGGCGGCCGGGCCAAGATGTTCGCGCTGGCAGCGCTGGCAGCCGAGCCCCTGATGATCAGTTTGAAATGTGAACCGGAGCTGGCGGTCCAGCTGCGTGCCGCGCATCCGGAAATCAGCGGGGCCTGGCATATGAATAAAACGCACTGGAACCAAGTGGAGGTTGCCGCCGGGCTCCCTGCGGGAATGGTGGCGGACATGGTGGAGGATTCCTATGACCTGGTGGTGGCATCGCTGCCGCGAAAGGACCGGGAATCACTGCGCTGGAAGGGGCTGGCGGACGGATGAGCGGGGCCCGGCGTGCATTGACCTACCCGGACACGGGAAGTACCGAGCGGCCATACCCGGTGCCGATGACTGACCGGTGGCCCGCCGGGTACCGGCTGGTGCTGCGCAAGGAGGAGCTCGAGGTGCCGGACCCGCGCGCCGGGTTCCTTCGCCTGACGGAGGGCCTGCTGGACTGGGATCTGCACCGCGGAGCGGGACTGTTCGTCCGTCCCGGTACGCCCCGGGCCGCCCCCGGGGTGGAGATGGCCTCCGGTGTCGGAGTCTGGCGGGTGCGTTATTACGCGCCGTGCCGGGTGCTGTGGGCTACGGAAGCGCTGCTCGACGACGGCGGGGAGCCGGTCTCCGGCCAGCGCGCGGGGTTTGGGTACGGCACCTTGCCCGGGCATCCGGAACGTGGCGAGGAAGGGTTTTACGCCGAGCTGGATGAGGACGGCAGGCTTTATTTCCGCGTGGCTGCCTACAGCACGCCCGCCAACCGCATCATTGCCGCCGCGGACCGGGTCAATGTGCGCGTGCAGGCGTTCTACACCAACCGGTATTTCGCCTCGGCCTACCGGCTCGCTTCCGGCAGCTGATCACGCCGGAGCGTGAACTTCAGGGCAATGTCGCCTTCTTCTTCCGGCAGGAACCCGGCGGTCAGCAGCACCGAGTTGGAGGCGGTGTTGCCCGGATCGGTGTACGCAATGGCTTCCTCGACCCCCGGCTGCGCCAAGGCAAACCGGGACAGGGCAATCAACGCCTCCGACGCATAGCCCTGCCGCCGGCTGGAGGGCGCCACGCTGTAACTGATTTCCACCGCGTGTTCAACGGGAATGCCTTCGAAACCGATGGTGCCCACCACCAGGGAGGTGGCACGTTCGCGGATCATCCGTGTGCCGAAGGCGGCAGCTGCGGGGGAAAGCAGCCCCGCCTCGAAAAACCGGCGCGCGGCGTCGTAATCAGCGGGCTGGGGGAAGTCCTCGGCCCAGTCCGGCAGCCGTTTCTGAATGATGAGGGCATCCACCTCGGCCACGGACATGAGGTCCAGCAGCAGCCGCTGAGTGGGAATGCCTGCATTGGCTGCAAGGTTCTCGGGGATTGTGCTCACGAGCTAATATTGCCTCTTCTTCCCCGATTTGCCGTATTTAGTGACCGGAGACGCCCCTCCGGCGCGCCGCTCCGGGGGTTGTTTCCGCAGCCTTGCCGTCCACGAACAGCTGCATAAAAGGGCTCACGAGCAGCAGGCCGGGCAGGGAGGTCATCACCGTGGGCTGCCGGCTAACCAGCGCTCCGGCCAGCAGCAGTGCACAAACAGCGACCATGATGCCGGCATAGGCAAGGCGGCCAGTGCTTTCCGTAAGCACCAGCGGCTCACCGCGGCGTCGCGGTCCGCTCAGCAGCCAGAGGGCCGAACCCAGGACCAGCAAGCCGGCACCGGATCCGATCCAGGCTGAAATCAGCTGATCCTGGTTGTCGCTGGAAAGATACGGGTTGTTCACGACCAGCGGGACCGCGCCGAAGGCCGCGATCACCAGTGCGCAGAGGATTCGTGCCCGCGGTTTTTTCTTAGCTGTCACCATGACTCGTGACCCTACACGGCCGCTGGACCGGCACAGGCCCGGCGGAAGAATCCCGCCGGGCCTGTGCCGCTCTGCCGTTCTGCTTAGCCGAAGTGCCGCGGCAGGGTGCCTTCGTGGGCCGCCTTCAGCTCGTTCAGCGGCACGGAGAACCGGCTCTGGAAGTCCAGTGCGCCAATCTCGGTATCCACCACGCCAATCCGGCTGTGGGCGAAGCCGCGGGCGGAACACATGTCCTTGAACCGGACTTCTTCGCTGCGGGCCACGGAAACCACGGCGCGGGCCTGTGACTCGGAGAAGAGCAGGGTGAACAGGTCCACGCCGTCCCGCTCGCAGACCTCATCCAGGCCTATCCGTGCGCCGACGCCGAAGCGCAGTGCCATCTCGGACAGTGCCGCTGCCAGGCCGCCTTCGGAAAGGTCGTGCGCGGCGTCGATCATGCCGTCACGTGAGGCGTTGACCAGCAGTTCGCCGAGCAGCTTCTCCGCCTGCAGGTCCACCTTCGGCGGCTGGCCGCCCAAGTGTCCGCGCAGGTTCGCGTATTCGGAACCGTCCAGCTCGTCACGGGTCACGCCCATCAGGTAGATGGCCTGGCCGTCCTCGCGCCAGCCCGACGGCGTGCGCCGGGCAACGTCGTCGAACACGCCCAGCACGCCCACCACGGGGGTGGGATGGATGGCGACGCCGCCGGTCTGGTTGTAGAGCGAAACGTTGCCGCCGGTGACCGGGACGCCGAGTTCGCGGCAACCGTCGGCCAGTCCGCGGACGGACTCGGCGAACTGCCACATCACTTCGGGATCCTCGGGGGAGCCGAAGTTCAGGCAGTCGGTGACGGCCAGCGGGGTGGCACCGGAGGTGGCTACGTTGCGGTAGGACTCCGCCAGGGCCAGCTTGGCGCCCTCGTAGGGGTTCAGGTAGGAGTAGCGGCCGTTGGCATCGGTGGAAATGGCCACGCCCAGACCGGTGGTTTCATCCACGCGGATCACGCCGGCGTCATCCGGCATGGCCAGGGCGGTGTTGCCCTGGACATAGCGGTCGTACTGGTTGGTCACCCAGGACTTGTCGCACATGTTGGGGGAGGCCATCAGTTCCAGGATGGCATCCCTGATGGCGGCGCTGCCAATGGGCCGCTCCCCGTCGAAGGAGGACCCCTGGATGCTGTCCTGTACGGCCGGGCGGGACATTGGCCGCTCATAGACGGGACCCTCGTGGGCCACGGTGCGCGGATCGACGTCGACAATGGTCTCGCCGTCCCAGTCAATGATCAGGCGGCCGGTGCCTGTGACCTCACCCAGCCAGGAGTACTCGACGTTCCACTTATCCATGATTGCCTCGAACGCCTCAACGTTCTCCGGTGTGACCACGGCCATCATGCGTTCCTGGGACTCGGACATCAGGATTTCCCCCGGGGTCAGGGACGGGTCACGCAGCAGCACGTTGGTCAGTTCCACGTGCATGCCGCCGTCGCCGTTGGAGGCCAGCTCCGACGTCGCGCAGGAAATGCCGGCCGCGCCCAGGTCCTGGATGCCCTCCACCACGGAGGCCTTGAACAGTTCCAGGCAGCACTCAATGAGCACCTTTTCGGCAAACGGATCGCCCACCTGGACGGCGGGACGCTTGGAGGGCTTGTCCGCGTCGAAGGATTCCGAAGCCAGCACGGAGGCGCCGCCAATCCCGTCGCCGCCGGTGCGCGCACCGAAGAGGACCACCTTGTTGCCGGCGCCGGAGGCGTTGGCCAGCCGGATGTCCTCGTGCCGCAGCACGCCTACGGCCAGCGCGTTGACCAGCGGGTTGCCCTGGTACACGGAGTCGAAGACCAGTTCACCGCCGATGTTCGGCAGACCCAGGGAGTTGCCGTAGCCGCCGATGCCGGAGACGATGCCGTGCACCAGGCGGGCGGTGTCGGGGTGGTCGATGGCACCGAAGCGCAGCGGATCCATCACGGCCACCGGACGGGCGCCCATGGAGATAATGTCGCGGACAATGCCGCCGACGCCGGTGGCGGCGCCCTGGTAGGGCTCCACGAAGGACGGGTGGTTGTGGGACTCGACCTTAAAGGTCACGGCCCAGCCCTCGCCGATGTCCACCACGCCGGCGTTCTCGCCGATGCCCACCAGGAGGTGTTCCTTCATCTTCTCGGTGACCTTGTCCCCGAACTGCTTCAGGTGCACCTTGGAGGACTTGTAGGAGCAGTGCTCGGACCACATGACCGAGTACATGGCCAGTTCCGCGGCGGTGGGGCGGCGGCCCAGGATCTCCACGACCCTGCGGAATTCGTCTTCCTTCAGGCCGAGTTCGGCCCAGGGCAGCTCGGTGTCCGGGGTGGCGGCGGCGTGCTCGACGGTGTCGATGTTGAACTTCTGCGCGGCAGGGGAAACGGTCATGACTTGCCTCCGGCAACGAGCGTGTTGAGAACTGAGCTGAAGATGCGGAGCCCGTCGGTGCCGTAGCCCAGCCCGACCTGCCCGTAGGCGGAGGAATCCGGACCGAAGCCCGGTTCCACGGCGTGCTCGGGGTGGGGCATCAGGCCCACCACGTTGCCTGCCGCATTGGTAATGCCGGCAATGCCGCGGCGGGAGCCGTTGGGGTTTTCCCCGTCATAGCGGAAGACCACACGGCCTTCGCCTTCGAGCTCGTCCAGTGTTTTTTCATCCGCGACGTACTGGCCGTCCTGGTTCTTCAGCGGAATGACCATGCCTGCACCCTGCTCGTACCCGGAGGTCCAGGCGGTGCTGTTGTTCTCCACCCGCAGGAGCTGGTCCGCGCAGGAGAACTTCAAATGGTTGTTCTTGATCATGGAGCCGGGCAGCAGGTGTGCCTCGGTGAGGATCTGGAAACCGTTGCAGATGCCCAGCACGGGCATCCCGCCGGCCGCGGCGTCCACTACTTTTTCCATGACCGGAGCAAAGCGTGAGATGGCTCCGGCGCGCAGGTAATCTCCGTAGGAGAACCCGCCGGGAACAATCACGGCATCCACGTCATGCAGGTTTGCGTCGGCATGCCAGAGGCCGACGGCGGTGCCTCCGGCGATGGTCACGGCGCGGGCGGCGTCGCGGTCATCCAGGGTGCCGGGGAAGGTGATAACACCAATCCGGACCGCCCGCAGGGCGGCGTCTTCGGGAGCGGCGGAAAAGTCGCCGATCAGGGGAGTGCTCAAGATCAGGCCTCCGGGATAACTTCGACGCGGGTGACGTCCTCAATCACCGGGTTGGACAGCAGGGTGGCCGCGGCCGTGCGGGCCTGTTCCAGGACTTCCTCAGTGACGTCACCGTCCACGGTCAGCTCAAAGCGCTTGCCCTGGCGGACGCCGGTAAATCCGCTCAGCCCCAGCCGGGGGAGAGCCCCGGCAATGGCTTTGCCCTGCGGATCCAGGATTTCAGGTTTGGGCATGACATCAACAACGATCCGGGGCATCCGGCAACTCCTGTGAGTGAAATGGGTGGCCGCGGACCCTGCCGTCTCACGCTGATTCAGCGCTCCGCGAGCTTGCACTGCCCATTCTAACGGCGTTGCGTATGTTACGCGGACGCCGTTCGCCTCAGGCTGGAATCTCCAGTTGGAAGCCGCAGTGGCAGCGCAGCACGGTGGTGTCCAGTTGAACCTCCGCCGGCGCCTGGGCCTGCATGGAAGAGGTGGTGAGCGGCTCGAAGATGGACTGCTGGCGGTGGTCCCGCGGCTGCATGGGTTCACCGCAATGCATGTAGTCCGCGGCATCGTCTTCGGAGCGGACCGTGCAGCGCGCCCAGACGGAGGAATGGCGGATGGGGTGGCCGTAGAACCGGTCACACTCCGCGCACGTGTAGTTGATTTCGAGGAATTCTCCGCTGCCCGGCTTCGCTGCCGGTTCCACGGATTCGATGATCAGGAACTCATCGGTGCCGCAGTAGCTGCACCAGGGGACGAACTCACCCGGACCGGCAGAGTCTGCCCCTGACAGGTCCTCGGGTCTTGCTTCGATTGACATAGTGCGCCTCCAGTTCACGGGTCTCCGGACGGAGAATGCCTTCGTCCGGAGGGGATACTAAGCATGCTTATTCATAATACGGCATATTCGCTCCGGTGGCCGGCCGGGCCAGCAAGGCAAATGATGCAGATCACATTTGGCTACAGTGGTCTGGTGAGACTCCTCAAAGTACAACCGGGCACTCTCCGCCGGTTCATGAACTTCTGGCCGCCGTTTGCCTTCACCGGCATCCGGATCATCCACCTGGACCCGGAGTACTTCAACGTCACCGTGCGGCTGCGCGAGCACTGGTGGAACCGCAATGTGGCGGGCGTGCATTTCGGCGGGTCCCTGTTCGCAATGACGGACCCGTTCTGGATGATGATGCTGCTGCACCATCTGGGCCGTGACCATGTTGTCTGGGACAAGGCGGCGGAGATTGACTTCGTGAAACCGGGCCGCGGGGAGCTCACCGCCCGCTTCACCCTGGACCCGGCCGACGTCGGACGCCTGCGCAAGCTCGCGGCCGGCGGGGACAAAGTGCTCGAGTGGTTCTCGGTGGAGGTGCGGGACGGTTCCGGCGAGGTTGTGGCGCGGGTCCGTAAACAGGTCTACGTGCGGTTGAAGCGCGACCGGGCGGTAGCTACGGAAGGAAACGGCAATGAATAACGCAGAGAACCCACTGATCCCCACGGGCTGGGAGTTCCTGGTCACCGGGATTTCCGCGGCCCTGATCATCCTGCTCGTGGTCGCCGTCGTCCGGCTGGCGCGGTCGCAGGCCGTAGCGGCCGCTGAACGGCTGGGCCTGCTGCTGTTCTGTCTTGTGGTTCCGCTGCTGGGGCCGGTGCTGACCCTTGCCCTGTTGCGGCACCGGGACCAGCGGGTTGTGTCCCCTGCTGACAAGTCTTCTGCTGCCAGGTCTTCCACGGCCAGGCGGGCCCGCCGCTAGAAGGTGCCCTCGGCCGGTCCCAGCAATCCGGTCAGCCGCTCCCAGCGGGAAATCTGGCAACCGTCGGTAAGGGCAAAGGATGTGTCGACTGCTTCCCCGTTCACCGTGCCCGTGACATGAGCGCGCTGCATTCCCACGATGTTCTGCGTGCACATGGCATTCCGGTCCGCTTCGGCGAACAGCGCCGCGCCCTGCTCGGCAAGGGCTGCACACGCGGCTGCAGGGTCCGGCACGTTCGAGCCGGGAAGCGGGGCGGCGCCGTCGCACTGCAGGGTCCAGGTGTCGGTGGTGTTCTGGCCATCGGCCATAAAATCCACCGTGAGCGAGGTTGCGGCCGCACTGGCCGGCGCCGGCTGGGAGGGGGACGCCGTCGGGCCCGGTGTGCCCCCCGCGGAGGGGGAGCCGGAGGCAGAAGCAGCGTCGGAGGCGGAAGCAGCGCCGGAGGCAGACGGCGACGCCGGGTCTGCTGGCTGATTGCCTGCGTTGTCGGCACCGCAGGCGGCCAGGGCCAGCACGGAACAGAGCAGGAGCAGCGGGACAGTGCTGCGTCGGGCACGGGTATGGCGGGCACGGATCACGGTGAGACCTCCATCAGTTGGTGGCACCCAGCCTAGTTCCCCCGTCAAGGGACAGTAGTGGACCCAGGACCTGTGACCCCGGACCTCACGGGCTCAGCCTGCGCCACCGGCACCGGCACCGGCACCGGCACCGGCACCTGCGCCGCCACCAACGGCACCTGCGCCATCGCTACCTGCGCCGCCACCACCGTCACCGCCGCGGGCGGTCCGCGCCTGGCCCTCGAAGTACGGGCCCTGCGCCGGATAATAATCCCCGAATTCCGGTGCGGGGACGCCGTTCAGGGCTGCCTTGAGCCGGTCCAGATAGTATTCCCAGCCCGGACCGTAACTTTCGGCAGCGGCAGGGTCGGCCAGGTGCTGGATGAATTCCATCCTTGTGCCTCGGGCGGCAGCCTGAAGGCGGACCTCCACATCCCATACCCCTTCGTCGTCGCCCACCAGCAGCCGCAGGAGTTCGGGAGCAACGCAGTCCCTGACCTGCACCCGGCTCCAGGGCAGTCCCTCCTCATACAGCATCTGCAGGTCAAGGGCTCCGCTATGGTCCGGGGCGGCGTTCCAGCGGCCAAACCACGCTGCCGCCTGCTCCGACTCGGTAAGGGCCGCCCAGATGTCCGCCGGCGGCACGGGAAATCCGCGGGTGAGAATCAGCTGGTAGGACTGGTCTCCGGTGCGGAGGACCCGCCCGGTTGGTTCTGGCTGCATGGTGATCCTCCGAGCGGTCGGCGCCGGCAGTCTGCCGCATACCGTTATCAGCTTCAGCCTCGTGAGGGGAGCCTGTAAACAGCTCCGTGCAAACAGCTCCGTGTAAACCCATCCGTACGCGGGGGCGCCCCGCGGTATGCGAAAGGCCCCGGAGATTCCCATCTCCGGGGCCCGCGGCGCGTTTCCGCACCGAAGCGCAGTACTAGTGCTGCCGGGGTACCTTGACGAACGGTGCCAGCACCAGGCCGATGGTGGCCAGGATGCCGCCGATGATGAAGGCAACGTGTGCACCCGCAAAGAGTGAGTGGGCCAGGTCCGAGCCGGACTCCAGCCGCGATGCCGAGAGCAGGGACATAACGGTCACAAAGATGGTGGTGCCGATGGCGCCGCCCAGCTGCTGGCCCGTGTTGAAGATGGCCGAGCCGTGCCCGTACAGGCGGGGTTCCACGGCGGACAGCGCCGAGGAGAGCAGCCCGGTCATCAGCAGGGCCAGGCCGATGCTGAAGACAATATGGATGACCATGAATACCCGGAGTTCCGTATCGGAATCCACGGTGACATAGAGCCACTGGCCCAGCGCCAGCATGGCTGCGCCGGGGATCAGCACCGGGCGGGGGCCGAACCGGTCATAGATCCGGCCGAAGATGGGCGATACCAGCACCTGGGCAACGCCGCCGGGGAGCAGCATCAGGCCAATGCTCATTGTGCTCAGGCCGCCGCCGGTCTGCAGGATGATCGGAATAATGACCACGGTGCCCAGCAGCGTGCCCATGGCGATCATGATCATAGCGACGCTGAAGGTGAAGGTGCGGTTCCTGAACGGGGTGAGGTTCAGCAGTTCCCGGCCGGAACGTGTCAGACGCACCTGGCGCCGCACAAAGAGGACCAGCGCTGCCAGTCCGATGACGAAGGATGCGATGGTCAGCGCCACGTTGTCGCCGGCGTGTTCGAGGCTGGAGATGCCGTAGACGAGGAAACCGAAGGCAATGGCCGAAAGGATGACGGAGAGTACATCCACCGGGAGCTTGCGGGTGGCGGACGGGATCTTGATGAAGATGATGCCCAGGATCAGGATGACGACCGCCAGCGGCAGCATCAGCACAAAGATGTAGTGCCAGCTGAAGGAGCTGACGATCGAACCCGAGACGGTGGGGCCGATGGCCGGTCCCACCGAGATCACGATGGAGTTCAGGCCCATGATGGCGCCGCGGCTGCGTACCGGAACCAGTGTCAGGGTGGTGGTCATCAGCAGGGGCAGGACGATGGCGGTGCCGACGGCCTGGATGATGCGGGCGACGAGCAGGAAGGCGAACCCCGGAGCGAAGACCGCAATCAGGGTGCCGACCAGGAAGCTGGAGAGAGCAAAGATAAACAGGCTGCGGGTGGTAAAGCGCTGCAGCAGGTATCCCGTGGTGGGAATGACAACGGACATGGTCAGCAGGAAGCCTGTGGTCAGCCACTGGCCGGCCGCTGCCGAGACCTCAAAGTCCGCCATGATCGATGGCAGGGCCACGGTCAGGACGGTCTCATTCAGGATCATCAGGAAGGCCGCCAGGGCCAGGGCTCCGATGATTCCGGTGAGTTGCCTGGTGGAGAGTGCGGGCGCCTCGGCGGCGTGCGGCTTTTCCCCTGCTGTTGCTGCGGAGCTTGCTTGGCTCAAAACTTCCTCTTCCTGGTGGAGTGAACTGCAAGATTCTGTCACAGACTGCCAGGTTTGATGTCAGAACCTGGCAGAATGTGACAGAAAACAAGTCAGGTCCCAGCGCTCGCGGCATGGCAAAGTAGAAGTAAGGAAAGCCGAGGTGACTGGTATGGGCGTACGCGCTGAACGCAAGGCGGCAACGCGGAGGGATATCCAGGCGGCGGCGCTGGACCTCATTGAGGCTGCCGGGCTGGAAGCGACCACTGTGGCGCAGATAGCGGAGCGTGCCGGAGTTTCCGAACGGACATTCTTCCGGTACTACGTCTCCAAGGAAGCTGCCGCCCTGCCGGGCCAGGATGAACTGATCGAGGCATTGGTGGGACGGGATCTGGCCCGGAACATGTCCCCGGCACAGATCAGGGATGAGCTGATGGATGTCTGCCGGGCACAGTTTGCCCATGACCTGGAGAACTACGAGTTCCTGCAGATCTCCCGCCTGGTGCTGCGTGAGCCGAAGATCCTGCAGATGGTCAGGCGCCAGGAGCTTCAGCTCGTGACCGAACTCAGCAACTCCCTGATGGAGCGGAAGCTCCTGGACAGGATGCAGTCGCTGCTGGTGGCGGAAGTCATTGCGTGCACGTGGCGCGTGGCCTGGCAGTGTTTTGCCCACGAGCAGGACGGCGGCGCTGATGCGGACCCGGCCGAGCTGTATGAACGCGCGGTGGCCGACCTGTCCGAGATCGCCTCACCGCTCGGTCGGTAGCTCCGTACACGCCGCCAGGGCCGTCAGGATGCGGGTCCGCAACTGCTGTGATTCCTCGGCAAATGCCCGTTGGGCCGCCGCGTACTCCGCCCTCCCCTGTGGTGTTTCCACCTGGATGGGTTCATATCCCCAGTCCGCGAGGTCATAGGGAGAGGCCTGCATGTCCATGGCCCTGATGCGCCAGGACAGCTCGAAGCAGTCCATCACCAGTTCGCTGGGCAGCAGCGGCACCAGCTTGTACGCCCACTTGTACAGGTCCATGTTCGCGTGCAGGCAGCCGGGCTGTTCCAGGTCCCGCTGGTTCTCGCGGGTAGGGGTGAGCTCGTTCAGCGGAACGGCTTCAGGAGTGTAGAACCGGAACGCATCAAAATGGGTGCAGCGGATTTTGCTGCGCTCCACCAGCTCGTCAGTTCCCTGGGGCCCGAGCCGCAGCTGCAGATAGTCATGCCGGATCCCGTTGTCCTCGGACTTGTACGCCATGGCCCATTCATGCATGCCGAAACACCCCAGCACCGGTTTCCGGGCGGCCGTGCGGGAGAGCAGCATCGCGGTAAACGCTGCGGCGTCGCCGCGTGCAGCGGCAAAGGCGGCAACGTCCACGGTGACCGCCGGTGTCCCGGCATCCAGGCCGGCTGCGGCAGCTTCGTCCGCGGTGAGGGTGCGGTAAAACTTCCAGCCTGCCCGTTCGGCGGCAGCCTCCCCGGTCAGGACGACGCCGGCGCCCGGGTGCCAGCGCAGCAGCTGGCCGGGCTTCTGGGAATAGTAGGTGAAAAGAAAGTCCTCCACGGGATGCTTCCGCCCCGCGGAGCGCCGCTCCAGGTATCCCTCGGTAAAGGGGCGGACCCTGGCCTCGTGGGCGGCCTGGCGGGCGCGCCAGTGCTCCTGGGACAGGACGGCAGGGGCTACGGAAACGCTCACGGGTCCATTATCCCGCCCGCAGCAGTTCCCGCAGCCCCTGCCCGCATGGACCTAGCGCACCGGTGCCGGGCTCCGGTCGGCGTCGCCGTCGTCCGCGCGCTCGCCGTCGTCTGCCAGCTCGCCGGTGCCAGGCGCCGAACGTTCGCTGCCGGCTTCCTCAGCAGCGCCTTCGGCGGTCCAGCCGTCAGCGTATTCACCGGATTCGTAGTTGTAGTCCACCGGCCGGCCTTCCTCGTCGGTGCGTTGGTACCAGTCAGTGACAGTGGTGTCAAAGGAGTCGAAGCCCGCGCCGGCGCCTTCACCGTCCGGTGCCTTTTCCACGGCAATGGCGAAGTTGTCACCGTGTTCGTCAATGCCGGCCCGCACCGCGTTTTCCAGTGCGTGGGCGGCGTACTCCCTGCGGATGATCAGCGGATCGGTATGCAGGTCCTTGGTGAACGCCACCATCATCAGCAGCAGGATCACCGCGAACGGCAAGGCCGAGACAATGATCAGGTTCTGCAGCCCCTCCAGGGCGGTGTTTCCGCCCACCAGCAGCATCACCACGGCAATGCCCATCATGGCCAGGCCCCAGAACACGGTGACCTTGCGGTCCGGCACGGGCTTGCCCCGCTGGGACAGGGTGCCCATGACCAGTGAGGCGGAGTCTGCAGAGGTAATAAAGAAGATCGCAATGCAGAACATGGCCAGGAACGGGGTGAACTGGCTCAGCGGCAGCCCGTTCAGGACCTGGAAGAAGAGGTCCTGCGGTGAGGTGTCAATGTTGATGCCGGGCTGGCCCTGGGTGCGCATCCAGATGGCCGTGCCGCCGAAGATGCCGAAGGCGAGGATGCAGACCAGGGTGGGCATCACCAGGGCGTACTGGACGTATTCACGCAGCGTGCGGCCGCGGGAAATCCGGGCCAGGAAGATACCGACAAACGGGGACCAGGAAATCCACCAGGCCCAGTAGAAGACCGTCCAGGACTCGGAAAAGGCCGCCGACTCCTCGCCCCAGGAGGGTCCCTTGCTCATCATGTTCAGGACTTCGGAGAAGTAGGTGCTCACGGAGGAGGGAATCAGGTTCAGCAGGAACAGTGTGGGGCCGGCCAGGAAAATGAACACTGCCAGCACCAGGGCCAGGGACATGTTGATGTTGGAGAGCCAGCGGATTCCACGGCCGATGCCCGAAACGGCGGAAGCAATAAACGCGGCAGTGAGGATCGCGATGATGCCGATCAGCGCCGCGTTGGGCAGCCGGCCGATGCCCCCGACAATCTCGACCCCGCGCCCGATCTGCAGGGCGCCGATGCCCAGGGAGGCTGCCGTACCGAAGAGGGTCGCAACAATGGCGAACATATCGATGGCCCGGCCCGGCAGGCCCTCGGTGCGGGTACGGCCCAGCAGCGGGGTGAAAATCGAACTCATCAGCGGCACCCGGCCGCGACGGTACGAGCCGTAGGCCACGGCGGCGCCGACCAGGGCATAGATGGCCCAGGCGTGGAAACCCCAGTGGAAGTAGGACTGGGCCATCGCCTGGTGCATGGCTTCAGCGGTCTCCGGTTCCGCTGTGCCCGGCGGCGGCGAGAGGTAGTAGGTCAGCGGCTCATAGGGGCCGAAGAAAAACAGGCCGATTCCCACGCCGGCCGAAAACATCATGGCGATCCAGGAGAACTTGGAGTACTCCGGTTTTTCGCCGTCCACGCCCAGCGGGATTTTGCCGTAGCGGCTGAAACCCACAAAAAGCATAAAGATCACAATGACGGCAATCAGGGCGTTAAACAGCCAGCCGGTATTGTCCACCACCCAGGCCAGGGCGACATCCGAAACGGCCTTGAGGCTTTCCGTGGAGAGTATCCCCCAGCCCACGAAGCCCAGGATCAGAGTGGCTGCCACACCGAACACCAGACGGTCGGTGCCGTAGCGCACCCTTTGCTCGTCCACGCCGATGCCCGGTACAAGGCCCGGATGCATGTCATGCGGATACCGCGGTTCCCGGCGCAGGACCTTGGCGGCACGTTCGCGTACTGTCGGTTTCGGTTTGCCGCTGCCCGGTTCCGGGGGTTGCTGCTTCCCTGTTCCGGAGCCGCTCACGCGCTCGGAATCGTTCGGATCGTGCTGCTGGTGTGCTGGCCGTGTTGCCACGTGACTCTTCTCCTCGGGGGCGCTGTGCGGCGCCCTTGGGTGTGCGCTAAGCAGGACCTTAGGGAGAATAGTGGCGCTTCCGGATCAATTCCAACCGACTTTTCCGCATGCCGGAAAAATGTGGGTTGTATATATCACACATCAATTGTTACCGGTTTGTAGCCATTTTCAGGCTACCGTTTCGAATATTTTGATAGGCCTAATTGTGCTGCTACGGGGCGGATGCCGGAGCGGCCTGTGCGGCGGCAATCAGCCGGTGCATGCTGCGGTTGAGCTCTTCGACCTCGGTGCGGTCCAGGCCCAGGCGATCCATCATGGTTCCGGGAACCTCCAGTGCCGCAGCACGCAGGGCCCGGCCGGCATCGGTGAGCTCGACGGCGAGTGCCCGGTCATCGCCCGGCGCGCGGTCCCGGCTCACCAGACCCGCTGCCTCCAGGCGTTTGAGCATGGGGGAGAGGGTGGCCGGCTCCATTAGGAGGGTCTCACTCAGGTCGCGGACCCGGCGCGGGCTCTCTTCCCAGAGTGCGAGCATCAGCAGGTACTGGGGGTGGGTCAGCCCAAGACGCTCCAGTACCGGCTTGTAGGCACCCACCACGGAGCGGGAGGCGACCGAGAGCGCGAAGCAAAGCTGGCGCTCGAGCAGCAGGTCATCTTCTGCGGAAGGAGCTGTATTGATTGCCATGATGCGCCCCTTTGGGTAGGCAGGTGGGGGTGGTGAAACAGATAATTAGTGCACTAATTATTAGCGTACTATAGAGCCAGAATCCCGTCGGAGAGGTAAGCAGCATGGTTGAGAAGGAAAGCTTCGTATCCCGGTTTATGCGGGCCACGGGCAAGGTGCGGCTGATTTTCGGGCCCGCGCAGCAGGGTTCCCTGGACCATCCGATGACTGAGGAAAACAAGGCGCTGCTCAAGTCACAGCAGGAGCAGGAAAAGGCCATGTGGGAAACCGTCACCCGGGCCGACGGCAGCAGCTACATCGTCTCCCGCAAGCCGGAATAGCGGATAACAGCACACCGTATGCCAGAACGGAAAGCGGCCGGCACCCTTGGGTGCCGGCCTCTTTCTCTGATGTCTGCTTAGCGCCCGGTGCCGCCGTAGACCGTAGCCTCGTCGTCGCCGTCGAGCCCGAACGCCGCGTGCACCGCACGCACTGCGGTATCCAGCAGCTTGGCGCTGGTCACCACGGAGATGCGGATCTCGGAGGTGGAGATCATGTCGATGTTCACCCCGGCATTATGCAGTGCCTCGAAGAAGCGGTGCG
This sequence comes from Arthrobacter sp. YD2, assembly GCF_030410475.1. Lineage (NCBI taxonomy): Bacteria > Bacillati > Actinomycetota > Actinomycetes > Micrococcales > Micrococcaceae > Arthrobacter > Arthrobacter sp. YD2. The sequence continues at coordinate 8,612 of NZ_JAUHHB010000001.1, read as the reverse complement.
AGACGCCGGGATTTGAACGCATGCCCGCGCCGATCAGCGACAGCTTGCCAATCTGCTCGTTGTACTGGATGGCGTCAAAGCCGACCTGTTCCTTGGCGGCGTTGAGCGCGTCAATCGCTTCCTTGCCGTCGATGATCGGCAGCGTGAAGGAAATGTCCGTGCGGCCGGACCCCTTGGTGGACACGTTCTGCACAATCATGTCGATGTTGGAGTTGGCCCCGGCCACAATGCCGAAAATCTCCGCGGCCTTGCCGGGGATGTCGGGAACACCCACCACGGTGACCTTGGCTTCGGAACGGTCATGGGCGACGCCGGAGATGATGGGCTGTTCCAAGGGTTCTCCCTCTTGAATCTTGATCTTGTCATCGGGGCTGGGCAGTACCCAGGTTCCCTCATGCTGGCTGAAGGACGAACGGACGTGCAGGGGCACGCCGAAGCGGCGGGCGTATTCCACGCAGCGCAGGTGCAGGATCTTCGCGCCGGAGGCCGCCATCTCGAGCATTTCCTCGCTGGAAATGGTGGCAATCTTCTGTGCGCTCGGGGCCACGCGCGGATCAGCCGTGTACACGCCGTCGACGTCCGTGTAGATCTCGCAGACGTCCGCTTCCAGGGCAGCGGCCAGCGCGACGGCGGTGGTGTCCGAGCCGCCGCGGCCCAGGGTGGTGATGTCGTGGCTTTCCTGGCTGACACCCTGGAAACCGGCCACAATGGCAATGTCGCCCTTTTCGATGGCCGTTTTGATCCGGTGCGGGGAGACGTCGATGATCCGGGCCTTGCCGTGGATGGCGTCGGTGATCATGCCGGCCTGGCTGCCGGTGAAGGACTGCGCGGAGCCGCCCAGCTCGTTGATGGCCATGGCCAGCAGTGCCATGGAAATACGCTCGCCGGCGCTGAGCAGCATGTCCATTTCCCGCGCGTTGCTCAGGGAAGTGATCTGTCCGGCCAGGTCCAGCAGCTCGTCCGTGCTGTCACCCATGGCGGAAACCACCACCACAACTTCGTTTCCGGCAGCGTGCGTGTCCACCACGCGCTTGGCGACGCGCTTGATGCCTTCGGCGTCCGCCACGGAGGACCCGCCGAATTTCTGCACTATCAGGCTCATGCGTACACTTTCCCAAATTTCGTTGTGGTTGCTGGTGCCCGGCATCTTCGGCGCGGCAGGATTGTTCCGGGTCTTTTCCCGGGAAACCGGACCGCGGGACCCACTGCGTCCGTCCAAAAAGTCTATAGCCGGTCTGCTGCAGTGCCGAAACAGAAGGGAAATATGCACTTAACGTCACGTTGTGGTGAGTCTGTCCCGCAAGCTGCAATCCGGCAACCTAGGCTGGCGCCATGGGGAAGAGAGCCGAGACAGGTACCGGCATAGTTGCCGAGGGCATCCAGCGCAGTTTCGGCAATGTGCAGGCGGTCCGGAACATGGACTTCACTGCGCCTGCGGGCGAAGTGACCGCACTGATCGGCCCCAACGGCTCCGGCAAAACCACCCTGCTCCTCATCCTGGCGTCCCTGCTGGCCCCGGACAGCGGATCGGTGCGGATCAACGGGTTTGATCCGCTGACCCATCCCGCGGAGGTCCGTTCAGCGGTGGGCTGGATGCCGGACACACTGGGCACGTGGGAGGCGCTGACGTCCGCGGAAATCCTGGCCACCGTGGGCACCTTCTACGGGCTCACCCGCACCCATGCCGCGGCCCGTGCTGCCGAACTGCTGGAAACCGTCCACCTTGAAGACTTCGCCGACCAGCCGGCCCGAGTGCTCTCCCGCGGCCAGCAGCAGCGGCTGAGCCTGGCCCGGGCCCTGATCCACGATCCGTCAGTGCTGTTGCTGGATGAACCGGCGTCGGGCCTGGACCCGGGGTCGCGGGTGGACCTTCGGGTGCTGCTGCGCCGGCTGGCCGCAGAGGGCAAAACGGTGCTGGTCTCCTCGCACGTCCTGTCCGAGCTGGATGAAATGGCCGACCGTGCCGTGTTTGTTGCCCGCGGCGAGACCGTGAAGGCCCAGTCCCTGTCCGACGCCGGCGCCCAGGCGCGCTGGTACACCATCCGTGCCCTGAACACGGGGTCCCTGCTGCGCCAGATCGATGAGCAGCGCATCGAGTACCGCCAACCCGGGGACCGGCACGGACCGCAGGTGCAGGTCCGGCTGGCCGGTGAGGACGCCGCGGCGGACCTGCTGCGCACCCTGGTACTGGCCGACGTCGCGGTCACGGCCTTCGCGCCGGCCAGCGGGGCACTGGAGGAAACCTACATGAGTCTGGACACCGATCGCCGATGAGCACGCAGAATCCCGGCATGGCCGCACCGTCCCTCGGCTATTGGAACGGGGTCCGGTCAGTCTTTTTCCTCGAGATCAAGCAGCGGGTGCGCTCACGGAGCTGGTATGTGCTGCTGACCGTCTGGTTCTTCGTGATCGGCCTGGTGGCCGTGCTGACCGCGCTGAACGCCGGGGCGGGGGAGGGCGGGCCGGTCCTGTTTGAACTGATGGTCGGTTTTGTCCTGTTCTTCGGCCTGCTGGTGGCGCCCGCGTTTTCCGCCAATGCCGTCAACGGGGACCGGGCTGCAGGGACCCTGGCCATCCTGCAGGTGACCCTGCTGCGGCCCGGGCAGATCCTTGCGGGGAAATGGCTCGCGTCCTGGACGGCGTCGCTGGGGTTCCTGGTTGCCAGCATTCCCTTCCTGCTCTGGGCCCTGGCCCTGGGCGGGGTGCGCCCGCTCTCCGCCCTGGTGGCGGTGCTGATGCTGGCGGTGGAACTGGGGATGGTCTGCGCCATTGGGGTGGGTGTCTCCGTCCTGGCTTCCCGCCCGCTGTTCTCCATTGTGGTGACGTACATGCTCGTGGCACTGCTGGGTCTGGGCACACTGATCGGCTTCGGGCTCAGCGTCACGCTGACGGAGGGTACGGGCTCATCCAACAGTCCCCGGTATAACTACGAGCTGTATTCCGGAGACCAGGATTTGGGCGAATACACCTGCGAGGGCCCGCTAACGCCAATATCCGTGGTCCACACCGAACGGGTTGCCTGGATGCTGTCCGCGAACCCGTTTGTCATTGTTGCCGATGCGATGCCCGCAGAATCAGCCGATGCTGAGCGGAACGGCTCCACCGGCGTCATGGAGGGCATCAGTTCCCTGGTCCGTTACGCGCAGGCGGGCCCCGCCTACTCCGTTCCCTGCTTCAACGGTGAGGAACAGCAAGCCGGTGCGCCCGACGTCCTGCCCATCTGGCCGCTGGGCCTGACGGTTCAGGCGGCCCTGGCAGCGCTGCTCCTGGCCCTCGGACGACGGCGGCTGGTCACGCCGGTACGCCGGCTGTCAGTGGGAACGCGGATCGCCTAGCCCCCGGCGGACCGCTAGGACATGTTCCGGCGGCCTTCGAAGGCGCGGCCAAGGGTGATTTCGTCGGCGTATTCCAGGTCGCCGCCCACCGGCAGCCCGGAGGCGAGGCGGGTGACCGTGATGCCCAGGGTTTTCAGCATGCGCATCAGATAGGTGGCGGTGGCTTCGCCTTCGAGGTTCGGGTCGGTGGCGATGATGATTTCCGAGATCTGTTCATCAGAGAGCCGGCTCAGCAGTTCACGGATGCGCAGCTGGTCCGGGCCGATGCCCGCAATCGGATTAATGGCGCCACCCAGCACGTGGTACCGGCCGCGGAAGGAGCGGGTACGTTCCACCGCGATGACATCCTTGGATTCCTCCACCACGCAGATCATGGTCGGATCCCGGCGCGGGTCGCGGCAGATGCTGCAGGTTTCCTGCTCCGTCACGTTCCCGCAGACGCTGCAGAACTTCACCCGGTCCTTCACGGTGACAATGGCGGTGGCCAGCTTCTTCATGTCGTCGGGATCGGACTCCAGGATGTGGAACGCGATGCGCTGGGCAGACTTCGGTCCTACGCCGGGAAGCCGGCCTAGTTCGTCGATAAGTTCCTGAACCGCACCTTCGTACACGTAACCTTCTCTGCTGGGTTGATCTGCGTTTGGAGCTCAGGTGAGCCTGTTGCCGGCGCCTGGCCGGTGAAGCGCTGCTGCGGGTGCTGCCGGCCGGCACCGGATGCGTGGGCTGACCGTCGCGACGGTCAGCGGCCGTCGAGGCTACGTTCCTCGATGAGCCGTCCGCCCAGGATCCGCTCAATGGCCTTGCGGCCTACCAATCCGGAATCCTCCAGCGTGATGTCATCAGCACTGGGAACGTCTTCAACGTAGGACGATTCTACTGGCCGGCTTCCACGCACGGGGGCGCCGCCACCGCGCTGGGCTGCTTCATTAAGCAGCTTCTGGTAGCGGCTGAGCGGCTGGTTCGGGTTGTTGCCCGCCGGTGCGGTAGGTGCTGCAGGGGCAGACGGCGCGGCAACGGACCCTCTGGCTCCTGCCGCTGATGCCGGTGAACCGGGAACCGCGGATCGCTGACCTGCCGCACCCAGTCCTCCCGCACCCTGTCCTGCGGGGCCGTGAGCCGCTGTGCCCTGAGCCCCTGTGCCCCGAGCCGCTGTGCCGCGGGCATCCGGGGTCCCCCGCGGCGTGCCGGGCACGGAAGCAGGACCGGACGGCGCCGGTGCGTTCTGTGCCGGTGCCGCGCCCGGCCGGGTGGTGGACCCGGTGCCGGCCCAGTTGGTGGTGGCCCACTCGGAGTCCGACAGGTGGCCGCCGGAGTACACGTCAGTCGGCGCTTCCGCGGTTTCCCAGGCGTTGCTTTCAGGCGCGTCGTTAAACGGATCGGAGGGCTCGTCCGGCCATGGCGCGTCGGGCGGTCCGTCGGTGCCGGTGCCGCGGGAGGGGCGCCCGCCGCTGCGGCCGGAGCCGGGCCCTGCGGGGTCGGAACCGCCGGGGGCACCGCCAGAGCGGCGGCGAAGTGCTGCGGACGCCGCATTCACGGTCGCGCCGTTCGCGGGGCCTGCTTGCGGCGGTGCGCCGTTCGCCGGTGCTCCAGCAGTGGTTCCGGCCGCAGGGGTGCCCGCAGCGGCTATCGGCCATGCCGCGCCGCTGGTATCGCCGGCCGCAGGGGTGCCCGCCGTAGTGGTGCCCGCAGCGGCTATCGGCCATGCCGCGCCGCTGGTATCGCCGGCCGCAGGAGAAGCTTTCCGCGCCGTGTCATTCGCCCCTGCCGTACTGGCCGGGGTGGCGGAATCCGGGGTAGCAGGAACGGGTGCTGTAACGTCTGTCCGCGCTGTTGCGCCCTGTGCCGCAGGCCGAGTCGCGGGGTTATCCCACGCCGCCCCTGCCGGCGCGCTCTGGTCCGAACGAGCCAGAACCGTCCGTGCCTGGCCCGGGTTGTTCTGGAAAGCAGGTGCGGATGCGGAAGCTCCGCGCACTGCTGAATCAGCTGCCGAGGTTCCACCGGCCGGGGGAGCCGTGGGAGCCGAGGGAGCCATCGGAGCCGGTGCAGCCGGGGCTACTGGCGCGGTGGCAGCAGCCGGGGCTTGTGCTGCCGGTGCGGATGCCGGCGCGCGCCGGCTATCGGCTTTTGGGCCCGACTCACCCGCTGACGCCGAGCTGTCATGGATCGGATTGATCTGGCAGTCCAGCGCCAGGACCTGGTGGATGGCCTTACGCAGGTTCTCCAAATGGTCTGGGCGGTTGAAGTTGGTTGCAGCGCCGGGGTTGGTAAACGCCAGTTCGAGGACTTTCCCGTCGAAAGCCCGAGGGCTGGAGTTCTTGCTGACGTTCAGCCAGGTGGCGCGGCGGATGCTGGTCAGGGCATCCATGATTTCCGGCCAGGCGCGGCGGATCATCTCAATCTGACCGCCGCCGCCACCGGCAGCAGATGCCGGCTGGCGTGCAGCCTGTGCCTGCGCGGGAAACTGGCCCTGCTGTGCTGCCGGCTGGTGCGGAGCTGTTGCTGGCGGCGTCTGTTGTCCGGGAGCCTGCTGCGCCGGGCTGTGCTGTCCAGGAGCCCGCTGCCCCTGGCCCTGCTGCCCCGGGCCCTGCGGTGAGGCGCTGTTGTGATCGGCGCCGGAGCGAGGTGATTCCGGCTGGGCGGGTGCAGCCTGGGACGCTGCAGTCGGGGAAGCAGATGCGGCCGGGGATTCCACCGGAGTGGACCAGGTGCCGCCCCAGTCCAGGGAGCTGCCGGAGGACTGGCTTCCGGAGGACACCGCAGAGCTGTCGTCGCTCCGGTTTGCTGATGCCCGCGATTCGCTGCCGGGGGCCGGAGTGGCTGCAACATCAGTTCCCCGCGGGGCTGAGGGCGCCTCGTCCACAGCCGGAGCAGGGGAAGCGGCCTGGGACGCCGTGGGCGCCGCCGCGGGGACTGTGTTTACCGGTGAAGCTGCGGCTGCGGCGCGGCCCATGGCTTCGGTGGGATCACCGGCGTAGCTGAGCCGCCTCTCAAGGCGGTCCACCCGGGCAGCGGTGCCGCGCTCGGTCTGGTCAGCCGCCGGCAGCAGGATGCGGGCGCAAAGGAGTTCAAGATGCAGGCGCGGAGAAGTCGCACCGGTCATTTCGGTGAGTGCGGTATTGGTGATGTCGGCAGCACGGGAGAGCTCGCTGCCGCCCATTTGCGCAGCTTGGCTCTGCATCCGGTTGATCTGGTCTTCCGGCATGCCGCGGAGTACAGCGGCGGCGCTGTCCGGCATGGCGTTGACAATGATCAGGTCGCGGAAGCGTTCGAGCAGGTCCTCCACGAACCGGCGCGGGTCCTGGCCAGTCTGGATAACCCGGTCCACGGCACGGAAAACGGTGGCTGAATCCGCGGCGGCGACGGCGTCCACGACGTCGTCAAGCAGCGATACAGGTGTGTAGCCCAGCAGCGACACGGCCAGCTCATAATCCAGGCCCTCGGGGCCGGCTCCCGCCATGAGCTGGTCCAGTACGGAGAGGGTGTCACGGACGGACCCGCCTCCGGCGCGGATAACCAGGGAGAGAACGCCGGGAGCCACGCTGACGTTCTCCTGTGTGCAGAGCTTTTCCAGGTAGGCCAGCAGGGGCTCCGGCGGAACCAGCCGGAAGGGGTAGTGGTGCGTACGGGAGCGGATGGTCCCGATGACCTTGTCCGGTTCCGTGGTGGCAAAGATGAACTTGATGTGTTCCGGCGGTTCTTCAACGATCTTCAGGAGCGCGTTGAATCCGGCGGACGTGACCATGTGGGCCTCGTCAATGATGAAGATCTTGTAGCGGTCCCGGACGGGTGCAAAGGTGGCCCGCTCCCGCAGATCACGGGCGTCGTCGACGCCGCCGTGGCTTGCCGCGTCAATCTCAATGACATCCAGGCTGCCGGATCCGTCCCTGGCAAGTTCGACACAGCTGTCGCATTCGCCGCAAGGGACGGGGGTGGGGCCCTGGGCGCAGTTCAGGCAGCGCGCCAGGATGCGTGCGGAGGTGGTTTTACCGCAGCCGCGGGGTCCGGAGAAGAGATACGCATGATTGACGCGGTTCTTTTGCAGGGCCGCCATCAGCGGCTCCGTTACATGCTCCTGGCCAATCACATCCGCGAAGCTTTCGGGACGGTAGCGGCGGTAAAGGGCTGTACTCACAGATAGAAGCCTATCGGTTGGCACTGACGGTTTTCACTCCGGCTCCCGGCGCGGTGACGAAGCACTATCCGGGGAAAATTAAAGACCCCCCATGCACCTGCCAGAGCCCGCTTACCCTTGCTACCTTCCGGTCCTGGGGGAGTTCACAGGATGACACCACATGAGGGGCCGCGAACAAGTCTACCCGAAATTTCCCGAGCTTTGGTCTGGGGTGCCGGGGGCCCGCTCCCGAGCCGCTTTGGTGGACCTCCCCATGGGAAGGCGCACCAGGTGCTGCCGCCCGGATCTCGGCGGAAGCCCTCACATCTGCGGGACTACTACACCGGGGCAACGGTATACATACGGGTCTACACATACGGGGCAGCACATACAGGGCGACGGTTGCCGTAGGGCCGGCAGCTATAGAGGTGTCCCCTATCTGTCCCCTATATGTCGCCCGCTCACAGGGCGCCCATAGGTAGGGGACTCAGGGCCTGGGCGCCCCGTCTGCCGGGGGCATCCCTATAAGACGGAACATTCGGATTCGGCATTCGGGCGAGCGGCCTTATAGGAGTGGCACCTATAAGGAGTGGCACCTATACGGACTGGCACCTATAAGGGGTCAGGCGCGGGCCCGGATTGCCTGCCGCTGCCAAGTTGCCCCGACGCCGGTGAGGTCCTACCCCCGTCAGTGTCGGCGGCAGTGCACTGGAGGCGGTCCTGCCGTGTAGAGAGGGCAGCCCTATAGACGGTTCTGCCTTATGGCGGGTTCAGCCCAATAAGAAGTGCCGGGGAAATGGATATGGGGCGTCGGAACGGAGAAGCCCGGACAGTCCCGTCAGGGGAGGGTATACCCGAGCGACCCGTGGCGGGGGATTCAAGGGTTCATCCATGCCTCGATCGCGCGGACAGACCTCGAACATGCCGGGCCGAATGCCTCGTGACGGCGCACAAGCCAGCACCTGGAATGGGGCAAAAAGAGGGTGTCCGGGGTCACCCCGGATCCGAGTTGCACGTGGGCTCGAACCTGTGTAAAGTCTTCTAAGTCGCCGCGGCAGGGACGCTGAAAAAGCGCCCGAGCATGGCGGCCAAACCCCTTCGAAAATCAGAGTCCAACTCCCGTGCCCTTCACCGGGCCGGCGGAAAAGACTCCGGTTCACGCTGGG